>NZ_JBITDZ010000009.1:0-411672 GCF_044454705.1 Actinoplanes sp. NPDC051494 | reverse complement strand
CCCCCCCCCCCCCCCCCCCCCCCCCCCCCCCCCCCCCCCCCCCCCCCCCCCCCCCCCCCCCCCCCCCCCCCCCCCCCCCCCCCCCCCCCCCCCCCCGCCGCACATCCCCATCCCACGCGGCCATCGCCACCCCGCGCCCCACGCGGTCACCGCCACCCCGCGCCCCACGCGGACACCGCCACCCCGCGCCCTACGCGGACACCGCCACCCCGCGCCCCACGCGGACACCGCCACCCCGCGCCCCATGCCCCGCGCGGACACCGCCACCCCGCGCCCCGCGCGGCCGCCTCCGCCGGCATTCTTCGCCGGAAAGAACGTTCGTTCTCCCCGAGCGGTGACTCCTCAGGCCGCGACCGCAGCCTCGGCGATCTGCTCCTCCGTCGGGTGCAGCCGCGGCGCCGCGAGCGCGAGCACGATGTTCGCCGCCGCGAAGACCGCCGCCAGCAACAGCCCCCGTTCGAACCCGCCGACCAGGGCGTCCTGCGGCTGCGCCCCATCCCCGATCAGGCCCTCGACGTGCGAGGTCGACAGCGTCGTGATGATCGCCAGCCCGAGCGCGCCACCGACCTGGTAACCCGCGTTGACCACCCCGGAAGCCGCCCCGGCCTGCTCGTGGCGGACGTCGGCGACCGCGGCGATCTGGGCCGGCGTGCCCGTGGCGATGATGCCGATCCCGAAGATCACCAGGCCCGGCAGGACCGTGGCGACGTAGGACGACGTGGCGTCGGCGTGGGAGAGCAGCACCAGTCCGGCGATGCTCAGTGCCGCGCCGGCGATCTGCACCGGCTTGGTGCCGAACCGGGTGACGAGCTGCGAGGCCACCACCGCGCTGGCGATCGCGGCGAAGCCCATGGGCAGGAATTCAAGGCCGGTCTCGAGTGCGGTCAGGCCACGGACCTGCTGCAGGAAGATCGCGGTGAGGAAGAACATCGCGAGGAACGCCGCGCCGTTGAGCGCGAGGGCCAGCGTCGACAGGGTCATGCTGCGGGACCGGAACAACGTCAGCGGTACGAGCGGAGCAGCCGAGCGCGCCTCTACCCGTACGAAAGCCGTCAGTAACGCCACGCCACCGACCAGCAGTGCGATGACCTCGAGGCTGGACCACCCGAGCGGTTCGGCCCGGATCACGCCGAGCACGATGGCGAGCAGTCCGGCGGTGCTGAGCAGCGCGCCGGCGACGTCGAACGTGCGGCGCCCGGTCTGCGGGGCCCGGCTCTCCGCGACGATCGACGGGGTCAGCACCGCGAGCACGATGGCGAACGGCACGTTGACGAGGAAGATCCAGCGCCAGGTCAGTGAGTCGACGAGCAGGCCACCGGCGATGACGCCGAGCGTGCCGCCGAGCCCGGCGAGGCCGCCCCAGACTCCCATGGCGATGTTGCGCTGTCTGCCGTGCGCGAACGTGACCGTGAGGATCGCGAACGCGGCCGGGGAGAGCAGCGCGCCGCCGAGGCCCTGCACCGCCCGCAGGACGATCAGCTGGTCGGGCGACTGGGCGAGCCCGGCGAGCAACGAGGTCACGCCGAACAGGACCAGGCCGGCCACGAACATCCGGCGCCGGCCGAGCAGGTCGGCGACGCGGCCGCCGAGGAGCAGGAATCCACCGAACAGCAGGGTGTACGCGCTGATCACCCATTGCAGGGCGGAGGCGCTGAACCCCAGGTCCTGCTGGATGTCGGGCAGCGCCACATTCACGATCGTCACGTCGAGCACGACCATGAACTGGGCGACCGCCACTACGGCCAGGGTCGGCCAGGGATTGCGGGGCACGGTCTCACCTCCACGTACGCTGCCCTATGCGGCGTACATGTACACCGTATATGTACGCCGTACAGGAGCGTCAAGTGAGGTGTGATGTTGCTCTAGCGGATGCCTCGCACGCCCTGGACCAGCAGGTCGAGGTTGAGGTCGAAGAAGTCGTCCTGACCGAAGCAGCTGACCAGGCCCGGAGCCGCGGCGATCAGGTGCGGGAAGCGGGCCGGCGGCAGCGCGGCCAGCGACGCGGTCTTGTACCGGATCCGACTCTCACGGTCCTCGTCGGTCGCGACCTCACGCTGCCCCGGATCGCCGGCCACCAGCGCGACGACCGAGCAGAACAGGAACGTGGCAACCTCGGCGGCGCGGCGTGGTTCCAGCCCGGCCGTGGCCAGCAGCGCCAGCACCCGCTCGGTCAGCTCCAGGCCGGCCTCGGCGATCAGCACCTGACGCGCCGCCATCCCGGCCACGGTCGGATGCGGGCGCAGGGCGACCGCGATCGCGTCCAGGACGTCACGCAGCTGCGCGTCCCATGGCGCATCCGTCGCCGCCGGCAGCTTGACGGCCCCGACCAGATGCGCGGCCATCGCGTCGAGCAGGGCTTCCTTGTCGTTGAAGTGCCAGTACATGGCCATCGGGGTGACGCCGTTCTCCTGGGCCAGGCGCCGGATCGTCACGGCCCCCAGACCCTCGGCGTCGGCGAGCGTCATCGCGCAGTCGATGAGCACATCCCGGCTGAGGCGCTGACTCTGCTTGGCCATCCACCAACTGTACGACGTACATCATGAACCGCGGCGACGTGGATCACGTGCGTGACTGTGTGTCCAGTTGTTCACACACGGCTAACCTTCCGAAACAGAGCGCAACGTTTTTGCTTGGCGCGATGTTCTTCAGCGGGGACCGGAAATGTCGATGGATCGCGGTGACAGCGAGAGGAGCAGGCCGATGAACGGGCGCGAGAGCGACGCGGAGCGGCTGCACGCTGCCCTCACCGAGCTCGAGGACCAGTATCTGTGGGACGCCGACTCGTCGTACGACGCGGCCCTCACGTACGAGCGGCAGGCGCACGCCCTGGGCGACCAGCGGCTCATCACCCGGGCCCGGCTCTGCCAGGCGAACATGCTGATGCGCAAGGGCGACGTCGCGGCGGCCGCCAAGCAGATCTGGTCCATCCACCGCTGGGCCGCCGACCACGGCGACAACTGCGTGCAGGCCCGTACCCATCTGGTGTGGTCCAACATCCACCGGCACCTCGGCGACGCCGCCCAGTGCCTGGAGCACGCCGTGCTCGCCGTCGAGCTGCTGGACGACACCGCCACCGCGTACATGCACGTCTGGCACCGCACCAAGCTCGCCGACGCCCTCGGGCTCGCCGGGTCGATGGACGCGGCCCGCGCGCGCTACCGGCAGACCGAGGAACTGGCCGCCGAGACCGGTCAGGCGCACCTGCTCCTGGGCGTGCTCAACAACCAGGCGTACACCGAGCACGCGGCCGGCGAGAACAAGCGCGCCCAAGAGGTCACCGACCGGATGCAGCTGCTCGCCCGGCAGCACAACCTCGAGCTCGACCCGGCCGCCTTCGACACGATCGGCTCCATCGAGATCGAGAACGGCAACTACCCGGAGGCCGAACGCCTCTTCCTCGAAGCGGTCCGCCGGCACCGCCTCGGCAAGTACGAGGACGCCGACGCGCTCGCCGAGTACATGCTCAGCCTCGCGAGCGCCCAGCGCTTCCTGGGTGCGACCGACCGTGCGCAGGCCAGCCTCGACGAGTCCCGCGAGCTGTGCGTCGATCGCAACCTGGGTGACGTCCTCGTCCGGGTCCACCAGGAGCAGGCCGAGCTGCACGCGGCCCGCGGCGAGTTCGCGGAGGCGTTCGCCGCCCACAAGACGTTCTTCGCCGCCCACTACGCGCTGCACTCCTCCCAGCGTGAAGCCCAGGCCCGTACCCGTCAGGCGATGTTCGAGACCACCGAGGCCCGCCAGGAGGCCGAGCGCTTCCGCGAGCAGGCCCGCCGCGACCCGCTCACCGGGCTGCACAACCGCCGCTACCTCGACGAGCAACTGCCGACCCTGATCGAGACGTACGCGGAGGTCACGGTCGCCATCGTCGACCTGGACCACTTCAAGCGGGTCAACGACCAGCTCTCCCACGACATCGGTGACCAGGTCCTCATCCGGGTCGCCGCGCTCCTCGAGACCGAACTCGCGGCGGTGGCACCGGACGGTTTCGTGGCCCGGATGGGCGGCGAGGAATTCCTCATGGCGCTCCCCGGCCTGAACACCCCCACCGCGGCGGTCCACCTCGACGCGATCCGGGCCACCATTGCCGCGTACGACTGGTCGGCCCTGGCCCACGGCCTCCCGATCACCGTCAGCATCGGCCTCGCCGGCCCGGCCGAGTGCAGCACCCGCACCCAGGCGTCCCTGCTGTCCACAGCGGACCGCAACCTGTACGTGGCCAAGCACGCGGGCCGCGACCGGGTGGTGTCCGGCAAGCACCTCGACGGCCCGCACCGGTCCTACCGCGACAGCGCCAACGCCGCCTGACCCCACCGGGCGACGGGGGCTGAAATTGATCATCTCCGGGCGCTACGCTGACAACCGCGAATGTGGGATGGACGGCCAGGGGTGGCCTGAGGGAGGCTGTCGCGATGACGCAGGGCAACGAGACTTCCCCGCCGGCCGAGCCCGCACCGCCCGGGGTCAACCCGGACGTGCCGCACTCCGCCCGCATCTACGACTACTGGCTCGGCGGCAAGGACAACTTCGCCGCGGACCGGCAGGTCGGCGACGCGATGGTCAAGGCCATCCCGGAGCTGCGCGCGATGGCCGCCGAGAACCGCAAGTTCGTCCACCGGGCCGCCCGTGACCTGGTGACCGAGCAGGGCCTACGGCAGTTCCTGGACATCGGCACCGGCATCCCGACCCGGCCGAACCTGCACGAGATCGCCCAGCGGTTGGCCCCGGAGACCCGGGTGGTCTACGTGGACAACGACCCGATCGTGCTGGTGCACGCCCGCGCCCTGATGGTCAGCAGCGAGCAGGGCCGCTCGGAGTACATCGCCGCCGATATCCGCCGACCTGCTTCGATTCTGTCCGAAAAGGCACTCCTCGAGACGCTCGACCTGACCCAGCCGGTCGGCCTGACCCTGATCGCCATCCTGATGCTGCTCTCGGACCAGGACGACCCGTGGGCCCTGGTGGCCGAGCTCCGCGACGCGATGCCGTCCGGCAGCGTCCTGGCGATCACCCACCCCACCGCGGACTTCAACCCGGAAGCGGTCGGCGAGGCGGTCGCCTCGGCCCGGTCGGCCGGCATGACCCTGGTCGCCCGGACGAAGGACGAGGTCGCCCGCTTCTTCGGCGACTGGGAGCTGCTCAGCCCCGGCATCGTGCCGACCTCGGCCTGGCGCCCGGACGCCCCGGTCGACAATCCGGAGGCCACCTACTACTGGGCCGGGGTCGCCCGCAAACCCTGAGCGGTCACCACGAGTCCCAGTGGATGACCGATTCCGGCTCGGGCCGCTTCGCCGGCTTGAAGTCGGTGCCCTTCGTGAACGCGAGCGGCGTCAGCACCGCCTGGGCGACCGTCTCATAGGGAATGCCGAGGATGTCCGCCACTTCCTGCTCCCGGGCCCGGTGCATGGACGTCCAGGCGGTTCCGAGCCCGCGGGCCCGGGCGGCCAGCATGAAGCTCCACATCCCGGGCAGGATGTTGCCGAGGCCGGCTTCCGCGACGGCCCGGTTCGGCCCTTCCGTACAGCCGAGCACCAGCACCGGCGCATCACCCATGTGCTCGCCGAGGAAGTCGGCCGAGTCGGCGACGCGAGCCTGCACGCCGTCCCGCTCGGCGTCCCCGGTCGGCCGCCCCGGGTAGTACGGCGACGCTTTGTACCCGGCATAGACCTCGCGATAGACCTGCCCGACGGCCTGCCGCCTGGCCTCGTCCCGAACCACCACGAATCGCATGGTCACCACGTTCGACCCCGAGGGCGCCTGCAGAGCCATCGCCACGCACTCGCGGATCAGCTCGTCCGGCACCGCCCGATCAAGATCAAGCCGCTTCCGTACGGCGCGAGTGGTCGACAGCAGTTGATCAGCATCAAGTCCGAGAAGTGTCATCCCGCCATGATCGCCGACCGGGCCGCCCCCTCGCCCCACCGGCCCAGCACCCCGCGCGAGCACCGGCCCGGCGCCTCGTGAGCACCGGCCGGCCGAGCGATCCAGCACGGGGGAACCGGACCGCCCGGCCGGGGTCCGGGCTGCGCACCCCCTGGGGGCACGCGGTGAGCGACGCCGCGGGACCGGCGTCGCTCGTGTTCTATGACGTTGTCAGGGGCGCAGATGTGGCCTTTTCAGCGCCGGGGCTTCCGGAAGGCGACAGGCCCGCACCAGAACCTGGCGGACCGGGCCGGTCGCACCGGTACGAGCGTTGATCACGCGACCTTCGACCTCCAGCCAGATGTCACCCTCGTACGGAATGGGTTTGCGCCATTCGACCCGATTAAGCCGTAAGGCCAGCGGGCCGATCCCGTAGCAGTAGTCCGTCTCCTCGAAGGTGTGCACCGGCCAGCGGGTGACGCTCGGCTGCAGGCGCCCGCGACGGATGATCGGGGGCGCGGGAGACAGCCCGCGGAAGCGTGTCGCTTCCCCGGGCCGGCGCCGGCGTGCGCAGTGGACATGCTCAGTGACTCGCGTGAGGATCACCACCGTCATCCGGAAGGGGCGAACCCGGACGGAAGCCATCCTTCCGGGTCAATGCGTGGCGCACCCCACCGAAGCGGTGGGACACTGTGGTCGCACGAGTGCTGGCTGACCGCATCCCGTCCGAGCCCTGCTCGTTGCGATAGTTCGGGGCCGGGTTGCAACGCCCGGCCGCCTCGGAACCGTCATGGTTGGTGAGTGTCCAGGTTTCCGGGCCGATGTTCGGGACAGACATGTGGTTCCTCCGCTCGGACGCTCCCGCCAGAGAGCCTCGCGTCAGTGGTCGCAGCGGTCGTTCCGCGACCGACCCGTCACTCAAAGATGTCACCCTCCGTGACCCCCACTTGATGGGGTACGTGCGTTATCATGCTCACAATCATGTGAGAACGCAAGGCCAAATGCACGTGCATTTGCACAGCAGGTAGCCGGCGCGACACACATCGCCGGTCCTCGGATCGGTCTCACCGTTAGGGAGCAAGTAATGACGCACATCTTCAACGGCATGCCCGCAGGCCAGCTGTCAGATGTGACCTGGCGAAAGAGTGGCCGCAGCAACCCGAGCGGCAACTGCGTCGAATGCGCTGCCCTGCCCGACGGCAGCGTCGCCATGCGGAATTCCCGCGACCCGGAGGGCCCGGCGCTGGTCTACACGCCCGCCGAGATCGAAGCGTTCCTCGGCGGCGTCCGCGATGGGGACTTCGACCACCTGCTGGGGTGAATCGCGTGCATCATCCGGGTGACAACCCGGGAAACTAAATACAGAGGGTCACTGACTCACAACCTGGAATCAGGCCGGACGGCCGATCTCGTGCAGGAGCTTGCCGAGGATCTCCTGGGTGTGGTTCGGCGGGTCGGCGTCGATGCACACGCGCTCCATGGCGATCGCGTACTGGTCGACGTCGTCCCGCTTGTCCAGATAGATAGCACTGGTCAGCTGCTCGACATAGACGACGTCGGGCAGCTCCGGCTCGGGGAACCGCAGGATCGCGAACGGCCCGCCCGCCGCGGCGTGACCGCCGGCGTTGAACGGAATGATCTGGAGCCGCACGTTCGGCTTCTTCGACGCTTCGATGAGCGCCTCGATCTGGCCCCGCATGACGTCGACCCCACCGATCGGGCGACGCAGCACCGCCTCGTCGATCACGGCCCACAGCTGCGGCGCCTCAGCCCGCTTGAGCAGCAGCTGCCGCTGACGGCGCAGCTCCACCCGGCGGTCGATCTCGTCCGCGGTGGCTCCGGCGTGACCGAGCATGATCACCGCGCGGGCATACTCCGGCGTCTGCAGAAGACCGGGCACAAACTGGATCTCGTACGTACGGATGAGCGACGCGGCCGCCTCGAGCCCCAGATACGACTGGAACCAGGTCGGCATGATGTCGCCGAAGTGATGCCACCAGCCGGGGTTGTTCGCCTGTCGCGCCAGGCCCAGCAGCGCTTCCCGCTCGGCGGTGTCCTTCACGCCGTACATGGTCAGCAGGTCCGCGACGTCGCGTTCCTTGAAGCTGACACGCCCCAGCTCCATGCGGCTGATCTTCGAGCCCGAGGCACGGATCTCGTAGCCGGCGTCCTCACGGCTGATCCCTCTGCCTTCACGGAGCCGACGCAGCTGCGCACCGAGCAGGATGCGCAGCACGGTAGGGCCGCTGTTCGGCGCCTCCTCCTGCGTACCCACGCTCACCTGGCTCCTTGTCCTCACGTCCGGCGAATCCTGGTCATCATGTCCAGCGAATCCTGCAAGTTGCAGATCCGTTGCCCAGTGCATCCTAAGGGTGAGATCGTCCGGCAGAAAACCGAACGTTCGGACATCCTCTCAAGCAACGGCACGAAGCAGATGCACGTGCATCCGGCCTTGCGAACGCACTCGATCCCGAGCATGATAGCTGACAGGCGGTTGTTGTTGTGCTGACGCAGAGTGCTTTTCTCCCTGATCCGCGCGCAGCACCCGCTCAGGGACCCGGATGTAGGAGGCTTGTCATGTCGACACCGTCCATCGCCCCACCGCAACGCAACCCAGCGGAAGTGGCACCGGCCGCGAGCTACCACAAGGCCGACCCGGTCTGGGTCTACCGCAACGGCTGGCGAGCAGGCGTCATCGAGGCCTCATCCCCGATGGCCGTCACGGTGACCTACCGCCCCGGCACCCACTTCGGCACCGGCGTGGACACCTTCACCGCCCAGTACGTGACCACCCGCACGGACGAGGACCCGGCCCTCGACCGCCGCCAGGAGAACGCCCTCATCTTCCGCCGCCCCCGTCTGGGCGGCGACGGAGCCACGATGCTGGCCTTCTGATGGCCGCAGCCATCACCGTGGCCGCTCTCATAGCCGTGGCCGGCCTATTGTCCGGAATGGCCATAGGCTGGCGTCTGCGACGCACCAACGACACGTGCGCCCACTGTGGCGGCCAGCTGAGCGGCAACACCCGCGACACCCAACCGGCCTGGTCCCACCACGAGCAGCACGACCTGGTGACCGACTGGAGCTAAAGCCGAAGCGATATCCCGCGCCTCACAAGCGTCGGTCGAACCGTTGCCATCGGCCCGCCCGCCATGCAGGCATCAACCCCGCCGCGGCACACAAGTGCCCACGGCCGTTTCAGTAGTTCGTTCCTGTCAGACTCAGCGCCACTTGTCGCCGGTGAGCCGCTCGTAGACCTCCACGTAGCGAGCCCGGGTGGCCTCGACAACGTCCTCGGGGACCGCCGGGCCGGGGTCGGTCCGGTCCCAGTCGGACTGCGAGGACCAGTCCCGCAGGAACTGCTTGTCCAGGTAGCGAGGAGTCGTGCCCGGCGCCCACTCGTCAGCAGCCCAGAACCGCGACGAGTCCGGCGTCAGCAGCTCATCGCCAAGCTTCAGCTGGCCATCAGCAGCGAACCCGAACTCCAGCTTCGTGTCAGCAATGATCATGCCGCTCTTGGCCGCGACTTCAGACCCACCCCGGTAGACCTCAAGCGTGATCCTACGCAGCTCGGCAGCAACATCGGCCCCCACCTTGGCCTCGACCTCGGGGTAGGTCATGTTCTCATCGTGCCCGGCCCCGACGGCCACCTTGCTGGTCGGCGTGAAGATCGGCTCCGGCAGCTTCGACGACTCGATCAGCCCGTCCGGAAGAGGCACGTCACAGATCGCTCGGTCCCGCTCATAGGACTTCAGCCCCGAGCCGGCCAGGTAGCCCCGAACGATGCACTCGACCATGACCATCTCAAGCTTCTCGCACCGCACAGCCCGCCCTGCAAACTCAGCTGGCACGTCGGTGGCCGAGATGATGTGGTTGGGCACCACGTCCGCGAGCTGATCGAACCACCACAGCGACAGCTGGGTGAGGATCTTGCCCTTGTCCGGGATCGGCGTGGGCAGGATGACGTCATAGATCGAGATTCGATCCGAGGCAACCAGGAGGATGTCGTCCCCATCCTGGTAAACGTCCCGGACCTTCCCCGAGTGCAGCAGTTCCACGATTTCCCCTTAGCCTGACCTACGCCTGTGCAGGTCACGCTATCGGACCGAAAGTTGTCGGTCCTTGGCGCTATGTTGCCGGCGTGATGGATCTCGCCGACAGCGCCTACGAGCACATCATCGCCCGGGGCATGCAGGTAATCTCGGGGTTCGGCCGTATCTCTACGCGGGTCCGATGACCTATGAGCGGCACACCGGCGATCGGCCCATGCGGATTGAGTGGCGGCTGGACCACCCGCTGCCTGCGGATATCTATCACGCCGCCCGGCTCGTCGCGGGCTGAGACGGACTCCGGCCGGCCCCCTGAAGAAGGGGCCGGCCGGAGGTTCGGGCTCTGCGAGTCTTGAAGGGGAGACCTTTAGGGCCCGGCTTTGCCGACCCGGCGACTGGTGGTGCAGACCAGCCTGGGGATGCCGGGTCGGGGAAAGTGGTGGGACGGGTGGATCAGGTGTTCAGCATCGTGAGCATCTGCTGGATCTGGTCGGTGCGGCTTTCCTTCACGCGGGTGGCGAAGTCCTTGGCTTCCTTGTTGGAGCCGCCTGCGGCTTCCATCTGGGCCATCTCGACCGCGTTGTGCTGGTGGGCCACGAAGAGGTTGATGAAGGCCGTCTCGAAGTCCTTGCCCTTGGCCTTCTTCAAGGCTGCGATCTCTTCCGGGCCGGTTGCCGGGAGGCCGCCGTGGTCGGCGTGGGCGCTCGGGGCGTGGTCGACCGTGGTGGGCTGGTTCCAGTCGGTGAGCCAGGTGGTCATCATTTTTGACTCGTCCGACTGGGTGACGTCTACCGCCTGGGCCAGAGTTTTCAGGTCTTCGCGGTCGGTGTTCTGCTCGGCGAGGCGCACCATTTCCAGACCTTGTTCATGGTGAGCCAGCATCATCTGCAGGTACATCACGTCGGTGTCGTTGTGGTTGCCTTCGGCTCGCACCTCGGCCGTCGCGGATGTGGCCTTCGCGGTCGGGGTGGTGGCTGTTCCGCAGGCGGCCAGCGTCAAGGTTGCCGCGGCCAGGAGCAGGAGGCGCTTCACAGCGGGAGCCAGAGGGCGAGGGTGTAGATCGACGGCTCCCAGCTGCGCAGGGACGAGTGGCCCTGGCGGCATTCGTACGTCTTGCCGTCGAAGGTGACCTTGTCGCCGGTCTTGTAGGCCACGCCCGGGGCCCAGGAACCGGAGGAGGTGACCGGAGCCGCGGACGAAGTAGTAGGCGCGGCGGAAGAAGGGGAAGGCGCGGTGGAAGAAGGGGCCGCGGAAGGCGGCGGCGAGGCCGGGGGCGGGGTGGTGGGGGCAGCCGTGGGGGAAGAAGCGCCGCCGCCTACGTTGAGGTCGATGCAGCTGTAGAACGCCATCGGGGTGTCGCCGATGTTCCAGACCGCGAGGACCTTCTGCTTGCCCGGGAATGCTGACAGATTCACGTTGTGGGTGACCACGGCGTCCGGCTGCTGGTTGCCCCCGTCAACGGTGGCGACCTTTTTGCCACCGATGAAGTACTCCCAGTTGCTGGTCTTGTGGCGGGCCGTCATGACCCAGGTGAACGTGACGTTGGTGCCCACTGCCTTGGCCGGCCAGTTGCGGCTTTCGTCGGAGAGGACCGACCACTGGGCTACGCCGCCGTCACAGGATTTCGAGCCTTTGGGGGCTTCGACGCTCTGCGGTTCGAACTGGATCGGGCCGCAGTCCTTGACCGTTCCCGCGGCGCAGAGCGCCTGGCGGCTGGGCGGGGCCGAGACGTAGCCGTGGGCGAGGGCCGGGGAGGTGACCACGAGCGTCGAGCCGATTGCTCCGAGGGTTGCCAGCGGATAGGCGATCGACCTGCGCATGTGTGGTGCTCCCTGTGCTCGTCCGGCTGCTTACGGACGAGAACGTACTGAGCCTTTCCATAACAGACCCTTAAAGGGACCGGAAAGACTCATGAAGAGCGCCGGCGCCGTCCGCCGCTCTTGCTCACCGGTTCTTCCGGCGGTGCCATTTCCGGTACGCGGAGCAGCATCCCGATCCTGGCCCCGCCCAGTGGTCCGCGGGAGATCTCCAGGTGTCCGCCGGCGGCTTCCGCCACGCGGCGCACGATATCGAGGCCGAGGCCGGTGGAGCCGGCTCCGCTGACGCCCCGCTGCACGGCGGCGGCCGGGTCGGCGATGCCGGGGCCCGCGTCGTCGACGAGCAGGCCGGCCGGGGAGACCGTGACGCGGAACGCCACGCCTTCCGGGGTGTGTGCGAAGACGTTGCCGAGCAGGGAGTCGACCGCGAGGATCAGTTCGGTGCGGGGCAGGGGCATCGGCACCGGGGTCTGGCCGCCGACGACCTCCCAGGGGCGCAGCTGGTCCTCGGCGAGCGCCGACCAGAACGCCAGCCGGTCGGCGAGCACTTCCACCAGGTCGGACTGCTGGTTGCCGCGGGCTTCGACGCCGAGCCGGGCGCCGGCGATGATCGCCTCGAGTTCCTCGTCGAGCATGTCGCACGCCTGGCGCATCCGGTCGCCGATCGGGCCGGCCGGCATGGTCTCGGCGTCGAGGCGCAGCGCGGTCAGGGGGGTCCGTAGCCGGTGCGACAGGTCGGCGGCGAGCTCGCGTTCCGCGTCGAGGAGCCGGCGCAGGTCGGCGGCCATGGAGTTGAACGCGTGCGCGGCGTCCTGGAGTTCGCGGGGGCCGGAGGGCTCTACCCGTACCGCTAAATCGCCGCCGCCGAGACGCCTGCTGGACCCCGCCAGATCCCGGGTGGCGCGCACCAGGCGGCCGCCGAGGCGGTCGGCCATCAGGGTCGACCCGGCGACCAGGGCCGCGGCCAGGGCGCACAGGGCGAGCCAGGCCGGCCAGACGCCGCGGCGCATCTCCTCATCGGGGACGAAGACCTCGATGACCGCCGAACTGCCGTCGCTGAGCACGCTGGGCTGCAGGTAGGCGAGGCCGTCGGCCACGGGTGCGGTCATCGCCCGCCGGTAGCGGTCGGCCTCGCCGATCGCGGACGCCTCGACGTGGGTGGTGCCGACCGGGTCGCCGGACGGGAGGTGGATGGCGAGGCGGCCGCTGCTGCCGGCGGAGGTGCTGGCGATCGCGCTGGTCAGCAGCGCCGGGTCGGGGTCGACGGCGAGCGCGGCGACCATCGCGGCGGCCTGCTGGCGGGCGTCACTCAGGGCCCGGTCGTGGGCGATCTTGCCGGTGGCGTAGATCAGGGGGACGAGGAACGCGAGCGCGACCATCGACGTGATGGCGAGCGCGAGCCGGTTGAGCTCCCATCTCACTGCGGGACGACCATCATCACGCCGACACCTCGTACCGTGTGCAGGAATCTGGGGGCCGCCGCCGTCTCGCCCAGCTTGCGCCGCAGCCAGGAGATGTGGACGTCGATGGTCTGTTCCTCGCCGATGCGGGACTGGTTCCAGACCTCGGTGAGCAGCTCGCGGCGGCTGATCACCTGGCCGACGCGTTCGGCGAGGTAGGTGAGCACGTCGAACTCGCGGCGGGTCAGTTGCAGCGGCTGCCCGCGCAGGATGACCTTGCGCTGCCGCGGGTTGATCTCCAGCTCACCGACGGTGATCACGGTGGGTGCGGTGTCGACTGCCGTCTGTGTACGGCGCAGGACCGCCGTGATCCGGGCGAGGATGTGACCGCTGGAGAACGGCTTCGTCACGTAGTCGTCGGCACCGGCGCTGAGCAGGCCGATGATGTCGGCGTCGGTGCGCCGGGCGGTCGCCACGATCACCGGGACCATGGAGATCGAGCGCATCATCCGCAGCGCGTCGGCACCGTCGATGTCGGGCAGGCCGAGGTCGAGGATCACCAGGTCGGGCTGCTCCTCGGTGAGGATCTTGAGCGCCTCGGTCGCCTGCGCGACGGGCCGCACGACATGCCCGGCATCGGTGAGGGCCCGGACCATCGCACCGGAGATGTTCCGGTCGTCCTCGACCAGAAGGATCAACGCCATGGGCAACACCATAGGGCCAGGGCGGAAACTTGCCAGAGGTGAGACCATGGCCGACGTGCGATCTTCCCGGAGCTGGATCCCCGTGCTGGGCTGGTGCGCCGCCACGCTGACCAGCATCGCGCTCGCCTCGGTGGCGATGCTCCCGGTGCTGCGGACGGCCACCGCCGACACCGGCACGCTGATGTCGGTCGATCAACTGCGCGACAGTGACAGCGGGAACGCCGGCGGTAGCGGGACGGAGCCCACCCCGGAGCCGTCCCCGGAGCCGCCCAAGGAAGAGCGGTCACCGCAAGCCACGACCACGACCACGACGCCCAAGAAGTCGCCGTCGAAATCGCGCACCCCGTCCCGTACCCCATCAAGCGTGCCGCCGACCACCACCACCGCGCCCACGACGAAGGCCCCCGCCACCACGACGGAAGACGGCTGGACGGTGTCGACGGACGGTGACGGTACGCGTACCTATGTCCGGTCTTTCCGGGTCGAGGGCGGGCAGACCGTGATCCGCGCGTCCGCCGGGGTGATCAAGCTGGTGACCGCGACGCCGGCCGACGGCTTCTCGGTGGCGACGGTGCAGGACACGCCGGACAACCTCGCGGTCTACTTCAACGAGACCAACCACAGCTTCATCATCCACGTGGTCTGGCAGGCCGATAAGCCGTTCGCCCAGGTCAACGAAGTCGGATAGCGTCGAGCTTCGCCGGGGCCAGGACCGTCAGCGGCCCCTCGCCGGCGTCGATCAGGCCCTCGGCGTGCAGGCTCCGCAGACCTCGCCGGATGTCGTTGGGCAGGGCGCCGGTGAGCCCGGCCAGGTCCGCCTTGCCGAACCACGACGGCATGCGTACGGATCCGCCGGGGCCGTCCTCGCCGAGGACGGCCATCAGTTCGATGAGCATCCACGCCAGGCGCTCACGCACGGTCAGCGTGGCGAACTCGACGCGTCGGCGGTTGGCGCCGGCGAGCTGGGCCACCTTGAGCGCCTGGAGCAACGCGGCGGCTTCCGGACGCGGGGCCAGGAACCCCTCGAGGACGTCCGGCGGGAGCACGCGCGCGACCACCGGTGTGCTCGAGATGACCGTCGTGACCGGATCGCCGACGACGTCACCCTGCGCCCGGATCGTCAGCAGCTCGGTGAGCCCGCCGGAGGACGCGGTCACCCGGACGTAACCCCGCAACAGCAACAGGGTCTCGCGCCGGTCGCTGCCCTGGCGCACGAGCACGTCGCCGGCGGCGAAATCGCGCTCGTCCCCCAGGCACACCATCTCGGCCCGTAAGGGCGCGGACAACCCACCCAGCAGCGTGTCCGGGCGCCACCCCTCAGCGAACTGCGAGCAGTCACTGTCGCGTGAAGCCATGCATACCTCCGAGCTGCAATGTTTCGCCTCCGCGACCCGGACCGCACTCCTCCGACGGTGTGGAAATCAGGGACCGTAGGCCTGCACTTCGAGCCCCTTGACCCGCAAAACCTTGCCGTCGGCCACAACCGCGTGCTGGAACGGGGTGCTGTAGGTCGCGCTCAGGACGAGCGACCCGTTCACAGGAGAAAGGACACTGCCCGCCAGATACAACAGACCCCCGGCTCGTACGGGCCGGCTCTCGGCAATTCCGGTCCGGAACCAGAGCCGGCGCCCGTCCCCGGCCCGATACGCCGTGATCCGGTCACCACGCGAGACGTACACCCGGGTGCCGTCCGCGGCCAGCTCCCCGGCCGCCGCCGGAACCGACCACAGCACCTTGCCTGTCGCGGCGTTCACCGCGGCGAACCGGCCCTTCGGACCCCGCACGTAGAACTGGCTGCCGGCCGGGTTCGCCGCGATCACGTTCCAGGCGATCCCGGACTGCCACAGCTGCGCACCGGTGGCGGCGGACACCGCGAACGATCCGGACGCGCCGGCGCTCAGCAGCAACCGGCCCCCGGCCGAGACGGGCGTGGCGAGCAGGCCGTCCCGGCTCCACTTCCGTACGCCGTCGGTGAGCCGGTACCCCGAGACGACGTAACTCGAGCAGACCTCGCACGCCGAGAAACTGACCAGCGTCGAACCGTCGACGAGCACGGTCATCGTGGCGCTGCCCTCGATGCGGCTCCACCGCACCTTCCCGGTCACGGCGTCGAGCGCCACGATGTGACCGCCGGGATCGCTGGTGCCGTAACAGGAGTAGCCCGACGTGATGACCAGCCCACCGGCGACCGTCATCGTGCGGTGCACCATCGCGTCCATGACCGTGGTGTCACTCCACAGCCGCCGCCCGGTCCGCAGGTCGAACGCGCCGACCCCGTCACCGTCGACGAGGAACACCCGGCCGCCGGCCACCACCGGGGTGGTCTGCTGCTGACACCCCTCGGTGCCGGCCCGGGGGACCGCCCGCCAGCGGAGCTTCAGCTTCGTGATCGTGGCGGCGTTCACCACCGACTCGGCCGGGTTGTACCCGGTGTTACCCGGTCCGTAGCCGTCGTGCGTCCACGTCGGTGCCACCTTCGCGGACGCGGCCCCGGGAACGCTGATCAGGCCCGCGGCCAGCATCAACGCGACTTTCCTCCACCATGTGCCCATGAACACATGATCGCCGCGCCCCGGGATCCGGGGGCGGCGATCAACGACGGTTCACCCTCAACGGCGGATCCGTGTACGGGCAGTTGATCACCTGCGCCCCGTGCGCCGCGGCGCTGACGTACGGGGTTTGACAATGTTCCGGTTCGGACAAGACGCTTGCATGTCCTCCCTGACCTCGCGGGCGCGCCACTCGGCCTGGCTGGAACACCTCACCCGCGGCGGCCTCGTCGGGTACGGCGTCATCCACCTGCTGTTCGCCTGGCTGATCCTGCGCATCGCGTTCGACGGCTCCGGCACCGACGGCGACCAGTCCGGCGCGCTGCAACGCCTGGCCACCAAGCCGTTCGGCACCACGCTGATCACCGTCCTCGTGATCGGCCTCGCCGCCATGGTCCTCTGGCAGGCCCTCGAAGCGGTCTTCGGCGACGAACGGATCCTGTCGGTCGGCCGCGCCGCGTTCTACGCCTACCTGACCTGGACCGGGATCAAGGTCCTCCGCGGCAAGAACGCCTCCAGCGCCGACACCCAGCAGAAGGCCAGCGAAGATCTGATGGACACCGGAGCCGGCCGCCTCACCGTCGGCCTGGCCGGCCTCATCATCGCGGCCATCGGCGCCGGCCTGGTCTTCTACGGCCTGACCAGGAAATTCGAGAAACACCTCAGGGTCAGCCGGATGACCGCCAAGACACGCGAACTCAGTGCAAAACTAGGGACCATCGGGTACGCGGCCAAGGGCACCGCCTACGGCATAGCGGGCATCCTGTTCATCGTGGCCGCGGTCCAATACGACCCGGACAAGGCCCGGGGCCTCGACGCGACCCTCAACGCCATGGCCCAGCGCAGTTACGGCCCCTGGCTGCTGGCCCTGACCGCGGCGGGCATCGCGGCCTACGGCCTGTTCTCGTTCGTGCAGGCCCGCTACCGCAAACTCTGACGGCGCAGCTGATAGGCCCCCACAGCGATACCCACGACGGCGACGGCGCCGAGGCCATACCGAACCCCCGAATTCAGGTCATCACTGGCGACCAGCACCACGACGAGTCCAGCCAGGACAGTGATGATCGAGCTCCACGCATACTTGTTCATCCGGTGATCTTCCCCCACCCCGGGTCACATTCGGCCGGCGCCCTTCCCTTCCGGAAGTTTATTTAACAGTTACTTGTATCGATGCCTGGCGATGCCACAGGATGAGGATCCGCTCTCCTCACCGCCTGGGGGACCCTGCCATGAGTCTGCTCAAACGCGCCCTCGTAACGGCAATCTTCCTGTTCACCGCCACCCTCACCCCCGTACCCGCCCACGCCGCCGCCGCTTCATTCAAGGTGCTCGCTTTCTACAACGGCACCTGGGACGCCGCGCACATCGACTTCGACAAGGAGGCGAAGGAGTGGTTCCCGCAGGCGGCCGCCCAGAACGGGTTCACCTGGGAAGCCACCACCGACTGGAGCCGGCTCAGCGCCGCGGGCCTCGCCGACTACAAGGTCATCATGTTCCTGGACGACGCCCCGCCGGCCGGCCGCCGGGCCGCGTTCCAGCAGTACATGCAGGGTGGCGGGGCCTGGATGGGCTTCCACGTCAGCGCGTTCACCACCGCCGCCGACGACTGGAGCTGGTATCACAACGCGTTCCTGGGCTCGGGGAACTTCGCCACCAACACCTGGGGCCCGACCGCCGAGACACTCAAGATCGAAGACCGGGGCCATCCGACCACCGCCGACCTCCCGGCGACGATCCAGTCCTCGGTCAGCGAGTGGTATTCGTGGAGCCGCGACCTGCGCCAGAACCCGGACATCGACATCCTGGCCTCGATCGACGCGAGCAGTTTCCCGGTCGGCACCGACCCCAACCAGCAGTGGCGCAGCGGTTTCTACCCGCTGATCTGGACCAATCGGAACTACAAAATGATCTACACCAACTTCGGGCACAACGCGATGAACTACGAGACCAACACACGGACGTCCGCCACGTTCGCCAGCGCCCAGCAGAACCAGTGGCTGATCTCCAGCATCCGCTGGCTGGCCGGCGAATCCGGCACCGGGCAACCGTCGTGGCATCCCCTGGTCAACCGCAACAGCGCCAAATGCCTGGACGCCCGGTCAGCCGGCACCACGAACGGCACCGCGATCCAGCAGTACACCTGCAACGGGTCGAACGCCCAGCAGTACGAGATCGCCCCGGCGACCGACGGTTACGCGCGCATCAACAACCGGGGAAACAGCACCCAGGCCCTGGACGTGACCAACGTGTCCACGGCCGACAACGCCCCGATCCAGACCTGGACCTACGGCGGCGGCGCCAATCAGCAATGGCAGCAGGTCAGCGAAGGCAACGGCTACTTCCACTTCGTGAACCGCAACAGCGGCAAATGCGTCGACGTCCCGGGCGCGTCCCTCGCCAACAGCGTCCAGCTGGTCCAATACACCTGCAACGGCACACCCGCCCAAAGCTTCCGCCTCACCCCCTGACGGGGTCGCGGGATGCACTGTCCTATCTCTACGATGCGCGCATGCCACGAAAGCTCTGGTCGTACCGGGCCGGGATCGCTTCTCTCATCATCATCTCCGCGGGATCCGTCGCCGGGCCGGCCCCGGCCGCGGCGAGTGCGGGTTACGCGACCGCGAACAGCACAAAGGTCACATTCACCGCGGACCACAAAGCGAAGAACAACGTCGTCGTCACCCGTTCCGGGCGGATCGTGACCATCGACGACCGGGTCGCGGTCAAGCCGGGCAAGGGCTGCAAGCAGGTCAAGGGGGACAAGACCAGGGTTCGCTGCACGACCACGAAGGCACCCACCCTGGTGACCATCAAGCTGTACGACAAGAACGACACGGTGGTCAACAAAAGCGACCTGAAAATGAACGCCGAGGGTGGTTCCGGCAGCGACAAGCTCGTCGGTGGCCCCAAGGCGGACGTGCTCGACGGTGACGACATCTGCGACCCGTCGCCCGGCAACGACAAAATCTACGGCAACGGTGGCAACGACCGGATCGACGCGGGCGACGGCGCTGATTATGTTTCCGGCGGGGACGGCAACGACCAGATCGTTGCCGACAGCGACTGCGTCAATGCCCGCGACCGCTCCGGCAACGACGTCCTGCACGGCAACAACGGCAACGATTATCTGTACGGCGACAACGGTGCCGACAAACTGTACGGCGAGAACGGCAACGACCATCTCGTCGGCGGTGCCGGTGCGGACCGCATCGTCGGTGGCGCCGGTAACGACCAGCTCAGCGGCGACAACAATGACCGCAAAGTCGCGGCCGACGTGCTGCTCGGCGGCGCCGGCGTGGACGTCGTCGACTATTCGGCCTACACCAAGATGCTCACCGTCGACCTGGACGGCGCGAACCGCGACGACGGCATCGCCGGCGAACACGACAGCCTCGGCTCAGACATCGAGAACCTGGTCGGCGGCAGCGCCAACGACCGCCTGACCGGCAACAAGGCAGCCAACGAGATCGACGGTCTGGCCGGCGACGACATCATTCGCGGCGGCGCCGGCAACGACAAAATCAACGGCTGGGACGGCCGCAACAAGCTCTACGGCGAGGCCGGCAACGACACACTGCGCATCGCGTACGGAATCAGCCTCCTCGACGGCGGCCCGAACAGCGACGTGTGCGTGGCCAAGGCCGAGGACAACCTGATCTCCTGCGAGACCCAGCTGCCCTGGTGACCCGACCCGCGACGGCCGGAACCCGCAAAGGGTTCCGGCCTCACGGCTTCAATCTGGTCCAGAATGTGACTGAAGGCCCGTACTCACCGGAGCCGGACCCATCGGTGGTCTCGACGTGCACGTCAAGATCGGGGTAACGCAACGTCAGGACTCCGCGCCAGCACACGCCCACATCAGCGGCAAGGCCAGGCAGGGAGTTCTCGTACGGATCGGTGTCAGCGTTGACGAAGAAGTCGTAAAGGGCCACCGTGTTGACGACCGCCTCGACACGGGCCGACTCTTCCGGATAGCGCTCGAACCACTCGTCGACGTTCGGGGCATTGAATCGCTCGGCCAGGAATATCGCACCCCGATAGCGCACTGTTGACGGGTTGAAGAGCCAGCCGGCCGCAACGGTGGCAGCGATGGCGCTGTCCTGGTTGAGGTAGTCGGTGGGCGTCCAAGACGCTGCCGCGTCGCCCCACCCCGACCGCCAGTTCAGGAAAAATTCCGGCAGTGGGCGCGGCCCATCATGCCCACGCTCACCGGTGCCACCGGTAGTCAGCGGCTCCATCATGGGACCTCGTCCGGCGTAGCGGGCCGTACGTGTCGCTGCTCGCGCACGAAAACCTCTCCGGTACTCGGATTGACGTTCTTATCGTATTCAACGACGTGGGGCGTAGGGACGCCCGCGTGGGGGCGTCCGGTCAGATCCACCCGTTTGACGGCGTTCCCATCAGCGTCGTACACCGTGTAGTTCGTGATCTCCCCGGACTGCGGATCGCGTTTGTAGAGCGTTCCGTCGGGCGGCCCGTTCATGTGCGGTAGCTTGCGGCCCCTGAACTCCTGACCGTTCGCGATCTGCTCGGCGGCCTTGCTCGGCTTCCTCTTACCGCCCCCGGTACCCGGCCCACCTCGGCCGAGCAACTCCTTGAGTTTCTCGATCAGCTCACCCACCTTGCCGGCGACACCCCGCAGTCTGCTCAGACTGCTGACCAGGTCCTTGAGCCACTTGCCGATTCGTGCGGCCCAGGAGGCGTACAGAGTGCTCACTTGTTCGACGACCAGCGGTGTCGTCAGCCCGAACGAGCCAACCAACTCAGCCGCGTAGACAGCCAGACGGGAGACCACTGTCGCAATGGCATCGCGCACCATCAGGCGTACACCGGCAATCAGGAGACCTGCGGCTTCGGTGATCGCCCCCAGCGTCTCGGCTGCCTGAGCCATGCCATCGAGAGCGCCCCTCTGCTGGCCCGTCCACGCCCGGTACGCGTCAGCGGCTGATCCGGTCCATTCCGTGGTGTCCCAGCGCACCGCTCGATCCAGCTCCGAGGCTCGGTCGTGGAGCGAAACCGCGATATTCCGCCACGTCTGTGCGTGGGCTGCGATCTGACCCGGGTCCCCGGCCAACCAGTCCAAGGCCTCGGTCAACGGCTTGACATGCTCGATGATCCACGCGACGCCGTACTGCAGCAGTGAACCGACCGGGTCGAAAGCAAAGGCAAGTGAGTCCAAGCCGGCCGAGACCGCTGCAAGAGATCCATCGATCCAACTACCGTCTTTGACTGCACGGCAGAGCTGGTCGATGTCCTCGGCGATCCACACTCCGGCCCAGGGATCAACGGGGGTATTCGTCTTGCCGGCTATCAGCGGATTGGGCGCGCTCACCGCGCATTCCGGATGCGGTCGGCCGTATTGTGATCTGTGTCGTCGTATGCCGCTGCGACTTCACGCAGCCCGTCTGCGGTGTCATGGACCGACCTCGCCGCCGTCGCGAGACCATCGATCATTTGACTCTGCATCGCGTTCAGGAGACTCGGCACGAACTGACAGAGTTGCCCATACTCTCCCGCATCGGTGCGGACGGCCGCGCCGGCCTCCTGTGCCATGGCCAACCCGTCGCCGATCTCATCGATCTTCCGGGCATGCGCAACGAGGTCGTTGGGGTTGACCTGCATCTGGCCGTCTGCCGCGCTCACGAAGACGCCTCGTCTTCGTTGGCACGGAGCCTCTCGGCCAATCCGGCAAGAACCGCCCGCCCCGTCTCACTTTCAGCACCGACCGTCTCTGCGATGACCTCGCCGTACTGCCGGATCAGGTCCAACTGGGCCGCGCGAATAGCAGCCATGATCTGCTGCTCTGTCGTGGACGCCGATTGCCTGCGAATTTCCTCGTCCAGCCGCAGACGGGTAATCTGACCATCGGCGCCAACCGTCACTTCGACCAGCCCACCGGGTGCCCGGACAGTGGCGGACAGCTCAGCCGTTCGCGCTGCCAGCGCCTTGGCTTGCGCCGCCCTTTCAATGAAGCCGCGCTCCCATTGGTCGATCCGGTCAACCGTCGGACCGCTCAACAAATCGTCAGGCATCGCACCCCCGCTTCGACCACCCAGCGCAGTCTTATCGTACGGGTCCGGCATCTCCATCAGCTGTGGTCGGCTGCGCCGAGGCGATGCCAATTGCCGGCGCGCACCTGAGCTCGGTGCGCGCCCCGGTTGTGGGTCAGCCCAGCTTGGGCGCCGGGCCGTTGTCGACGAAGGCGTAGGACGTCTTCAGGCTCGCGCCGCCCAGCTTCTTGACGATCAGGCCGGTCTTGGGGAAGTACTGGAGGAAAGCGCCGCCGTTGCTGATCGAGTATGTCGGGCGGCCGTTGTCCTTGGCCTTCAGCTTGGTGATGGTGAACAGCTGGCCGGCCCGCTTGGTGTTGCAGGTCGTGGCCACCGCGGTGACCGGCTTGCTGCCATTGTTCTTGAGACCGATGCAGGCGGCCTTCTTGCCATCGCCCGCCTTCGCCGTCTTGATCTGGAACTTCTTGCCGACCGGGCTGAGCACGAACAGCGAGAACTTCGGCTCGCCGTCGGTGACGTGGAGGCGGCCCTTGCCGTCGATCCCGACGATCGACTCGAAGGACGGGAGCGGCGCGATCACGACCTGACGCTTGCCCGCCAGAATGGGGTCGGCAGCCGCGGCGGAAGCGGCGGAGGAAATGGTGAACGGGGCGAGTACGGCAGCGGCGGCAAGGGCGCTGATGAGCAGCTTCTTCATGATGGTTCCTCGTTCCGATCGACGTGCGGTGCGATGTGGACCATGTTTGCCGGTTCCGGAATGGAACAGTGGCCATCGCACGCCTTGTGGCACGTTTTACGGAGAGAGCGAGCACAGGTGGCTCAGATCCGCGGCGAGCCGGGTCATCTCCTCCCCCGCCTCCAGGATGAACACCGCCCTGGCCGACCAGGCGGTTTCCTCCGGGTACGCATCCGCCGCGCGCAACGTGACCCCGAGCGACACGTACCCGCGACCGTCATGCCGGGCGTCGATGATGAGCTCCCGCCCCATCGACTGCCACGTGCGGACGCCGTCCCAGCCCCGCCAGCCGGCCGCGAGTCCCTCGACGAAGCCGGACAGCAGCACCGCCCGCTCAGCGAAGATCCCGTCGATCTGAGCAATCGTCGCCGCGGTCAGGCCATCCAGGTGCAGTTCGGACCCGACCGAGTAGATGTAGTCGTCCCCGTACGAATCCTGCGGCGGGTGCACCACCCACCGATCGCCATCGGGATCGCCCAGAACAAACGACTCACTCATGGTCAAGCAGTATGCCCAGCCTCCGCACGCGGCGTGCCGCCCCGCCGCGGAGGCGCGGCAGATTCAGCGGCGGTAAGTGCGCTTGCCGAGCGTCTTGACGTTGCCGGCCTTGTCGTACGCGCGGAGCTGGACGGTGAACTTCTTGCCGTACTTTTTCGGGTTCAGGGTGAAGCTGTAGCCGGCCTTCGTGTCGGTGGCGACGACCTTGCCGTTGACGATCAGCTGCACCTTCGCGATGCCGTTCTTGTCGCTCGCGGACGCGGCCAGTGGCGTGTTCTTCGTCAGTTTCGCGTTGTTCTTCGGTGCCTTGGTGAGCTTCAGCGTGGGCGCGACGGTGTCGTTGACGACGACGCGACGGGCGATCGTGGTGTTGCCCAGTTTGTCGGTCACGACCCACTCGATGGTGTGGTTGCCCTGCGCTTTCGGGGTCACCGTCCAGGCCCACGGCGAGCTCGTGGCCTTGGCGCCGGTCACCCGCGCCGAGAGGATGCCGCTCGGGTCGGAGGCTTTCGCGGTGGTGCGCACGCTGCCACGTACCAGCGCCCGGTTGCCCGGGGTGATCGAGCTGACCGCCGGGCCGGAGTTGTCGACCTGGTAGGTGCCCGAGTCGTAGCTGCCGTTGTCCGCACGGTCGAAGACACGGACCGAAACGGACTGCGCGCCACTGACGCGGCGGGTGTCCCAGGTCATCGTCCACGGCGCTGCGGTGCTGCGGGCGACGATCTGACCGTACGCGTCGAGCAGCTCGATGCGGTCGGTGTCGCTGGAGACGTTCGTGGCCCGGAACGTGACCACACCACGGACACGCGACCCGAACGCCGGGGTGAGCGCCGCATCGGGACTGAGCACGTCCGCGCGTACCCTCGTCGTCTTCTCAGCGGTGTTTCCGGCCGCGTCGAAGACACGGATGGTGACGAGCGGCTCCTGCCCGTGCACCTCGCTCGGCAGCACGAAGCGGACCTCGCGGGGTAGCGGGCTCTCATAGGTCGCGATTTCCTTGCTGTTCACCAGGACCTGCACCTTGGTGACCGCGACGTCGTCCGACCAGGAAGGGGTGATGTCGGGGTACCGGCCGAGCCACTGGCCATCGGTCAGCCCGGTGGAGGTGACGACCGGCGGGTTGGCGTCCTTGCCGCCCGGAGCGGTCGGCGCCGGGTTGAGGATCAGCGGCGCGGTGTCGTTGGACGTGTCGAGGTCGTCGGCGAAGCGGTCGCACGTGCACGCCGGGTTCACCTCGACCAGACCTGCCGCGTCTTCGATCACCGTGTCGATCCGCAGGCTGAACGGCAGGTTCAGGGCGTAGTTCGGGCCGATCTTGAGAGATCCGTCGAGGACACACGCGTACTGCACCGCGTCGGCCCGGGTCTGCTGCGCGGCCGTGGCAGGCGCACACCTCGACGGCGAGCTCTGCACGGACGTGCCCGGCGGGATCGTGACGACCACGAGGCCGTGCGGCACACCGGTGCCGATCCACTTGAGCGTGGCGGGGCCGTCGTTGCGTACCCCAGCCTTGATCTGGACCACGTCGCCGGCCGCGCCGTAGACCTTGCTGCCGGTGGCGACCAGATCCGCGCTCTGCCGGCCGGTGATCGCGAGATCCACGTACTGCCAGGGATAGACGCCCACCTTCGCCGGCGTCACATCATCGAGCAGCGGCATAACCGCGCCGTCACCAGGCGTGCCGTACGGGTGATGGAAAGCCTTTTTCTCCCAGGTGAACTGGGTCCTCATGGCACTCGGCGCGTAGGCGTCGGCCGGGGCGCGGAACGGCAGATCCACCCGGTACGACCGGCCCGGCTCCAGGGTCCGGTCGAAGACACAGGCCTCCAACTGCCCGAGGATGTCATAGGTGCAGTTCTGGTACCGGCTCTCGGTCGCGAAACCATCGATCCCGAAGAACGAGACCACCACGCCGTCGAGCGGGACCGTTCCGGTGTAGGTGACCGACAACGGCGCCGTGAAGATGCCGCCCGGTGTGGCTGCGGCCTGCACCGTCGCGCCCGCCGCCAGGGGCAAGCGGTCGTCAGCCCGCGCGGGGGCCGCCAGGGCGAGGGGGACGGTAAGAGCGGCCAGGGCAGCGAACAAGCGCCGGGCCGTGGTGTTTTGCATGCAGTTTTCCTCCCGTGTCCCGGACATCTTAGATATCGACCGGAGTCCTCGCTGCCCGGTTTGGTGGGCGCCGACCGATGGCTGGCTCCCGGGCATGAAAAAGACCCTCCGCCTAGCCGCTGTGGCTGGTGGAGGGCCTTGTCGGGGTGGTGCGCCCGAAGGTGACGTGCGGGTAGCGGTCCGCTCGGCGCACGGTGCAGATCGGCGAGAGCGGGTGCGGCAAACGGTTTCGCTCGTGGTGGTGAAGGACGGTCAGGCGGCGTCGGCGTGCCGGCGATGGTGGTCGCTCTGATGGTGCCGGAGAGCGTCGTCGAGCTGGTCTTCGAGGATGATGATCCGGCAGGCGGCTTCCAGGGCGGTGCCGCGGCCGACCATCTCCCGAGCTCGTACGGCCAGACGCAACTGATAGCGGGAGTAGCGACGGTGCCCGCCCGCGGACCGGAGCGGTGTGATCAGTTTCGCGTGGTCCAGTCGGCGCAGGAAGTCCGGCGAGGCGCCGGTGATCTCCGCGGCGCGACCCATCGTGTAGGCGGGGTAATCGTCATCGTCGAGCATGTCATCCGGTTGGGCCAACAGGTACCTCCATGACGAGGGCCCCGGCGCAGAAGCGCCGGGGCCCAGGGTTACGGATTACTACACCATCTACCGACAGGTTCGTCGGTTTGTCGTATCCACACCGGCCGCGAACTTCAGCGGCTTGCGGTGCGAGGATCGCATAAGCGTGACCGGAGACCACCTCACGTTCGATGGAGACTGCGGTGTCCACCCCCAGAACCGGGAACTGCGTCCTGGCCGGCGGGCGATCCAACGGTGCTGAACCCTCCCTTTCCTCTGCTTCCTTCACCTGAACTGCTGTGGTGCCATCTGCCGGTATCGGAGCCCCACGCAAACTTCATGGCCCCGCATACGTTCGCCAGATCTTCTTGCATCAGGCAGAACCCTGAACTCGCATCGGCCCTGCCTGGCCATGCCCTGACCTGAAATTACGTCAAGGTCTTAACTTCTACTGTCGTGCCATCAGCCAGAGCCCCGAACGTGCATCGGCCCTGCTGCGTGCCCTGACCTGGAACTACGTCAGGGTCTTGTCCTGCTGGGGTGCGGTAGTGCACTCCATCGCGGTGCCGAGCGAGCCACGAAAGATCCGGGCCCTGCTTGACGCTCGGCCTGCTACGTCTGCGTCTTCGACGATCTCTGCTGTCAACGAGGGAAACGTTAACCGACTCTGCCAAGAAAGTCTAGTCAGCTCGCCATAGATTTTCTTGTCGCCCGCGTCCCTGCTCCAGCGTCCGGGCGGATGCCTGCCGGTCGGAGCTCAGGCGCCGCTGGTCGGAGGCGGCAACCTCTTCCGCGTTGCTGACGGCCCAGCGATCGGTGCGGCTGTCGTAGATTCGCTGTTCGCGTTCTGAGGGCTCACCGCCCGGCGCGGCCTGCGTAGATCGCCGCCGGGCACGGGGCCATCGCCTTGGACGAGCACACCGTGGCCCGCCGAACGAACCACCCCGGCAGACGAACCCGTCAGAAGAGACGCAGTCGTAGTCACGAGACCATGGCGCCGGTCGGGGCGAAGTACCCGGGCCGGACAGCCGGAGTGCCCCACGAGCCTTCTGGCTGGATTCGACACGGAATCACCGTCGCATCACCATGACCGCCGTCACCCGCCCGAGCCAGGTTGGGAGTACTTGATCCGTAGGTGGCTCGCCGCTTCTCGATGAGCGAATGCGCACCAGCCAGTACCGCCCCGATCGCGAGACCGATAGCGGCTCCCAGCAGCGGCATGTCGGCAAACGCCGAGCCGCCCAGCCAGCCGAGACCGATCATGTATCCCGCCCAGGCCATGCTTGCCAGCGCGCTGAACAGCCGGAAACGGCCCAGCGGCAGCGACACCGACCCGGACGTCCACGTGGTCGCGGCACGCCCGCACGGAAGGAACCTCCCGGCCAGGATCGCAGCCGCGCCGTACCGCAGCAATGCATGCTCGGCCTTCGCCCTGGCCGCGGCCAGCTTGCCCGTCGTCACCCGGCTGCCCGCCCGCCGGCCGAGCAGGTAGGAGATCTGGTCACCGGCTACCCCTCCGGCTGTCACGGCCGTGGCAAGCGCGACGAGGTTCGGCGAGCCGGTGGCCGACAACGCACTCAGGCCGATCACCGTGGCCTCGGACGGTACGACCGGGAGGAATCCATCGATCGCGACCATGAGGAAGACGATCAGGTAGAGCCACGGCGAGGAGGCTGTCGGCAGCAGGGTCTCAAGCAGGGTCTCAAGCACCGTCACATCATTCATCGAGCCTGTGCCATGAACGGTAGTGATCGTGGCGACGCGGCACGATGAGGGGAGGAGGCCGATCGGAGGACACGAAACGCAACCAGCCCCGGATCTACAGCCAGACCGGCGACGAGCAACACCTGTTTTCATACGTACGGTTGTGGGCCTTGTGCGGACTTGCGTACGCAACGACACACGATGATGTCGCTCTATGATGAGAATCCATAACAGAAAATTAAAGTGATGGCCGGGTCTGCGGCGAAGCCAGTGTCGAATCACCATTTGCAGGCGCTTCTCGACCAAGCGGGATCCGGGCAGGCGCGCGCGGCATTCAACCGGCAGGTCAACCTGCGCGGCTGAGACCACCCCAGGTGATCGCCGAGGTGCTGGAGCGGCGGATCAGCCGGGCGGTCACCGTCCACAAGCTCGGCTTCGCCGGCGGGATCCGGGGGCACGCCAGCCCTGACGTGACCCGGTGCGTGTACAAGCCCTCATGCGGAAGGAGACAGCCAAGCAGGTAGAGAAATCGTCGAAGCTTCTGACCCGCCATCAGCCCAAGCGCACCGCGGTGTGAGCAGTCGCCTCATACAGCGAACTCAGGTGGAAAACGAAACAGCCTCCCACCACTGGTGGGAGGCTGTTTCTGGCTGTGCGCCCGAAGGGACTCGAACCCCTAACCTTCTGATCCGTAGTCAGGTGCCTAGTGGTCGCGAGTACCCTCTGTAGCCTTCGGACTCAAAGCCGTTTCCGAAGACATATTAGCAGCTCAAAGCAGCTCTACGTTTCCGCAGGTCGGGGCCGAGTCCATGATTGGCTCGCCTCCCGCACCGATCGCTAGCCATCACGCGTGCTGGTTTAGTCGCGACCGTGCTGAGACGGTCGCCGACATCCGATCACCCACGGATCACCACGCACCGCCATCACACAGCGTAAGCCCCGCTTCAATCAGCGCTGGTCAGGGCGAAGAGCCGGTGCTGCTCCCGCCGGACCTACTGCGCCGAGGACCCGCCGCAGCGACATCCGATCACCTGCGGATCACCATCCTCGACATACCCGCGGTCCACCATCCTGAGTTGTTGCCGAAGTCCGTCGCTGACAGCGCCCGCGACGGAAAGCATCTGATCTATATCTCGCCGTGCTGTGCGGCTGCAGCACGGCCCCTGTCCGGCATCAGATCAAATACTCGACCGGGTTACGGCTGGCTGGCATCGTCAGATTCGTCGCTTGGTCGGCGGGTTGGGGCTTCTTCAGTCGGTTCGCCCACGTCCTGTCTGTTTGCCTCCATCAAGTATTTGACGTCGAGGCGCCGGATGTCGCGGCCTGCGATGACGACCATGTCGACCGGCAGGTTGTGTTGCTTGCCGTCTGTGGTCTGGTAGCGCAGGGGTTCCTTGAGGACCAGTTCGCGCTTGTCGTAATCGAGGCCGCCGGCGGTCCACGAGACGAGGGTGCCTTGGATGTAGGTTCCGTCGTCCTTCAAGACTCCGACGTCGACTTTGGCTGTGTACTTGGGCCGGCGGTCGTCAAAGACTCGCCACCATCCGCTGATCTCGGCGATGTCGGAGCTGCTGGCTCCGGTTAGCCATGTAAAGGGTCTATGGGTGCTCAGCCAGTGAAGTCCTCGGATGATCCGAGGGTCGGCCATGACCCACGCGAGCAATGTGGCGGAGGCGAGGACGCCGAACGACCACCACGCCACCTGGACATGGTGGCCGCGAGCGAACGGTCCCGGCGCCTGGATCAGACGTCTGACGTCAAGGGTGTGTTCTGGGGCGATCGTGCGAAGCAGCGTCGCCAGCAGACCAATGACGGTCAAACTGGCGACGCTGACGAAGACCACCTGCAGCGCTTCCCGGAATGCCGTGCGCGGACCGGTCGGCACGGCCTTCTCTCGCCGCAAGACGTAGGCCAGTCCCGGGGCGATCAGGAGGAGCAGCAGTGCCACGCCGACGGGCGTGGAAGGAATCACCGTTAGGCCTTCTGTTGCGTGGCGCCGGAGGGCGGCGGTGGGGGCGGGGGCGGGGTGCTGGTAGTCAGGACCGGCATGGCCGCGCCCCCGGGGTCGAGCTTCTGACTGCGCTCCGATTCGTGGATGCGCTGCGCTGAGGTGCGCCCGCGGTTCTCGTTGTTCTGCGGCACCAAGGCTCCCTAGTCGTGCCGGCCCGTGGAATGGGCTTGGCTTAGGACACGATTGTGCAGGCAGGGTCTGACAATCTCGTCCACCAGCCTCCTGGGGAGCCTCGGTAGCGGTCCCGCGGAGACGCCGACATGGCTTCAGAACTCGGAATACCGGCCGGGTGTCGCTCCAATGGGTGGTCTCGCACGGCTATTGCGATAGCGAGAACTCGTACTTCGCGCTAGTGTCGCCTGCCGTGATGCGACAGGTGTTCGATGAGCCGAAGGTTCGCCGTGACCGTGGTCTGAGCGGGGCTGAGCCGGCAGTCACGTGGTTCGCTGAGGTCACCCGACCGGCAGCCGTCGAAGGGCGGCGCATCATCAACGAGTTCTATGCCAGGTTCGCGGATACTACCGGTCGGATGCTCGACGATCTGCGCTCCACCGACGATCGACGCTTCTGCTCGGCACTCGACGAGCTGTATGTGCATGAGCAGTTGATTCAGCATTACCGCGTCGGCTACGAGCAAGGTGCCAGGACCCAGCCTGATTTTCGTCTCTACCGTGACCAGGAGTACGTCGGGACCGTCGAAGTGCTAACGCTGTTCGAACGGGACGACTGGGAGAAGGAAGCACGCTGTCACGCCTGGCTCGAGGGCGAGATCAACCGCCTCGTCCCGCTCTCCACGCACTCGCTCACGTTCGACGTTCACAGCTGGGCGAGCACCCCGAACGTAAGACACCTCGAGCGCTGGTTGAAAGCTGCCCTGGAAGAACTCAAGCAGGACCCCGACGCTCTGCAGCGCGACGAGACCGGCACACCTGAGAAGCGCTACGTCGGCAGGTATGCCGAGATCACCTTCCAATTCCACCCGCTGCCACGCCACTTCCAGCCCACGGGCCAGGAGCCGTCGGTCATTGGCGGTCCAGCCATGGGCGGCATGATCGATTCAGCCGTCAGGCTGCGAAGCCGTCTCGACGCAAAGGCCGGCAAGTACGACCTCGACGACAGACCCTTCGCCCTCGTCATCGGCGTCCGTGATTCGTGGTGCACCATCGACGAGATTCATGAGGCGTTGGTGGGCAGCTCCGCGGTGGTCATCGCCAACGGTCAGGCCGTCCGGCTCGGCGACGGCTTCTTCGGCGTCGGACGAAACAATCCCGCCGGGAAGCGTAAGCAAGTGTCATCGGTGTTCTCGATCCACGAATGGTTCCCCGGCGGACCTTACCTGCCGCGGACTACCCGCTTCGATAACCCGTTTGCGACCCATCCGTTCCCGGACGACGCCCTACCGTTCCAGGGCCATTGGGGAGTAAAACAACGCGACGAGAAGCGGGTCTTGGCTGACTGGCTGAACGAGCCAACTGCGATGATCACCGCCTGAACGGACTGCTGACATGAAGACCAACGCGACGAACACCCGCGACCACCACGTGCCACGCATGTACCTGCGCCGCTTCGCCCAGCACCGTCCAGGCGGCGCTCAACTAATCGCCATGAGCCCAGACCTCAAAACCCGGTTTCCGGCATCGATCAATGACGTGGCCGTCGAACGAGGCTTCTACTGGGGCAGCGACATCGACGGCGTGCCTCATCACGACATGGAAAAGTTCTTCACCGCGCTTGAAAACGACGCGACCACGGCATTTAGGCGAGTTCTCGATACCGGCAAGTTTCCGTCAGAAGACGCACTTCCTCCATGGCCGCCACGTACCGCTACTCGGCATTCCATCTCCTGGTGGATCGCGGCGCAGATCCTCCGTACGCTTCGGCAGCGAACGCGCCTTGAGCTGACCCATCACGGCCAAGCCTTTGACCCGAAGCCGAAGAAGCGCCTCGATCTGCCTCAACAGTTCGACAGCGCCAACAGGCACATCAAGTACATCGCAGAGATGATCGAGCGCCTCGCCGCCGCCATCTTCTACCGCCCCTGGGGCGTCGGGTTCAGCGACTACTGCCTGCTGACCGGTGACGTTCCTGTCATTGTGCTCAACGGACAAGACCACTCGGACCAGCACCTTGCCGTGCAGTTTTGGGACATCTACATGCCCTTGGACTCCCACCGCTGCCTGTATCTTCCCGGGCTGGGATCCGCTGGTGACCGTGAGATCCGTACCGATCATCGGTTCAAGGTGCATCCCGGCCTAGCAATCGGCCTCAACTCCATGGTGATCGATACCGCAGTCCGGCACGTGTTCTTCCACCCTAAGCATGACCCGTCGGCCCAGGCCGAACCTGCCGTCCAGACAGGCGGTGAGTTACCGCAATTCATGATGACCTATGAGGTGATCGCCGACGGGTACGGCGTGGAGCGTCGCTGGCTGGACACTCATCCACAACCACCCACGTCACCTGAGCCGCCGACCAGTGAAGATGACATCAAGGCGATCTTTGCCGAACTGGCTGGTGAGCTCGATAAGCGCCAGCGGACACTCAAACCAGCGGCTGAATCCTCTGGCGGTCGAACAGCACCGGCGTAGCGGTACGCGAGCAGCACTCACGGAGCTATCGCGGGCAGCCACGGACGGGATTCTTGAGGAGCCGTTCGGAGGACAGCCGTGGTGGGTGCTCGGTACGGTGGTACAGATATTGGTCCACTGTGGGGGCGACCTGTTCGGGGAGGTTCTGGTGCCGGTGGTGGAGGCTTCGTTGATCGCCGGGATGGTGATCACGTGGGCGGTACACAAGGCGCGACGGGCTGCGGGCCGGATGGACGAGACGGTCGACGCGGCGATCGACGCGGGCGCGGACCGGCTGCACGAGGTGGTCCTGGCCAGGTTGGGTGAGCCGGTGCGTGAGGATCTTGCACTAGAGGCGGCTGGCGAGTCGGGGATGGTCAGCGAATTGACGCGGCAGCAGGTCGAGTTGGCGGTGGCTGCGGCCGCGCGCCGGGATGAGGCGTTCGCCGAGACGGTTACCGATCTGCTGGCTCAGTTGCAGGCGGCTGAGCAGGCGTCGGGTACGCAGGTGCTGGCCGGGTCGGGGTCGACGGTGTTCACCGGTACGGTGACCGCGACCGCACATGATGAGGCGACCGCGATCGGGCAGGCCGGCGTGGTGAATATCGGCGACCGGCGTCGGGGAGACCCGGACCCTTCCCCGCCGGGTCGGCCCGGCCACTGACCGGACCCGGTGAGAACGGCGCTTCTGCGGGGGCGCGGGGGTGGCGGCCTGCGGCTGGACCGGGAGTTCTCGGGCATGGCGTGCGGGTCGGGGTCGGAGCGGCAGGGACGGTGAATGTGTTCCTGTCCGGGCCGGGGCCGTTGGTGACGTCTCGGTCGGCGTATCTGGCGCAGGTGCGCCGGATTGCTCCGCCCATGTTGGCGGACCGTGTACAGGAGTTAGCCGAGTTGGCCGAGTTCTGCCTGGATTCGGGGCGGGGTCCGTACGTGTGGTGGCAGGCGGGTCCGTGGGCGGGAAAGTCGGCATTGCTGTCGACGTTCGTGCTGAACCCACCTGCGCAAATTCAGAAGCATGTGCAGGTGGTAGCGTTTTTTATCACCTCCCGGCTGGCTGGTCAGGACACTCGGGCGGCGTTCGTCGCGGCGGTGACCGAGCAATTGGGCGCGTTGACCGGGCAGCAGCCGCCGACCGTACCGGATGAGGGGTTACGGGAGGCGTGGCTGCTGGATCTGCTCGGCCAAGTAGCCGAGGCGTGCCTGCGGCGGCAGGTTCGGCTGGTGTTGCTGGTCGACGGCTTGGATGAGGATCGCAGCACCACCGACGATGTGGGCACGCACAGCATCGCCGGGCTGCTGCCGGCCGACCCGCCGACCGGGCTGCGGGTGATCGTGGCCGGACGGCCGAACCCGCCGATCCCCAACGACGTGCCGCACTGGCATCCGCTCCATGACCCGGGCATCGTGCGCCGGCTATCTGCGTCGGCTTACGCGCAGGATCTGCAGCGCCTCGGCCAGGCCGAGCTCAAACTCCTATTGAAAGGCAGCCCGATCGAGCGCGACCTGCTCGGTCTATTGACCGCGGCTCGCGGTGGCCTGTCCGGACCCGATTTGCGAGAACTGACCGGGGCTGGCTTGGTCGACATCGAGGACGTGCTGCACACCGTGGCCGGGCGGACCTTCACGCGCCGCACCGCCCGCTGGGATCCGGACATTGGACCTGAGGTGTATCTGCTCGGCCACGGGGAACTGCAACAGGCTGCCACGACCTACATCGGCGAACGCCGGCTGGCTGGATACCGCACCCGACTGCACGCCTGGGCCGACACCTACCGCATCCCGACCACTGGCCGCCCGCCGTGGCCGGCCAGCACCCCGGATTACCTGCTGATCGGCTACCCCCGTTTGCTGAGCACCACCGGCGAGGCGTCCCGGCTGGTCAACCTGGTCACCGATCCGGAACGGCACGACCGGATGCTTGACCTGTCCGGTGGTGACGCTGCCGCTCTCGCCGAGATCACTGCCTGCCAAGACCTTGTCCTCGCCATGCCCGAGCCCGACCTCGGGGCGATGCTGCGGTTGTGTATTCGCCGCGCCAACCTCACCGACCGCAACGAGAACATCCCCACGACCCTGCCCGCAGTCTGGGCTAGCCTGGGCCAACCCGCCCGTGCTGAAGCCCTCGCCCGCTCGATTACCGACCCCGATCGGCAGGCACAGGCGTTGATCGAGGTGGTCCGAGCGGTCGCGGCTGCTGGCGACCTCCGGCGGGCCGAGGCCGTGGCTCACTCGATCACCGACCCGTATATGCAGGTGCTGGCGATGACCACAGGGGCCAGTGACCTCGACCGGGTCGAGACCGTGGCCCGATCGATTACCGACCCGGACCAGCAGGCGCGGGCGCTGACTGCGCTGGCCCGAGCGGTCGTGGCTGCCGGTGACCTCGATCGGGCCGGGCAGCTCGCCGACCGGGCTGAGATCATGGCCGACTCGATCATCAACCCGAACCAGCAGGCTCGGGTGCTGATCGAGGTCGCCCGAGTGGTCGCGGCTGTTGGTGACCTCGACCGGGTCGGGCAGTTCGTCGACCAGGCCGAGGCCGTCACCGGATCGATTACTGACCGGCTTAATCAGGCCCGGGTGCGGGTCGAGATGGCCGGGGCCGTCGCAGCCGCCGGTGACTTCGATCGGGCCGAGATCGTGGCCGACTCGATTTTCTACCCGTTTGAGCGGGTGCACGGGCTGACCGCGGTGGCTGGGGCGGCCGCGGCTGCGGGTGACTTCAATCGGGCCGAAATCCTGCTTCGATCGATCGATGTCTCGTCCTGGCAGGCGCGGGCGCTGAGCGAGGTGGCCGGATCGGTCGCGGCCGTGGGTGACTTCGACCGGGCCGGGCAGTTCGCCCGACAAGCTGAGGCGGCGGCCCGCTCGATCGACGACCCGGACGAGCAGGCGCGGGCGCTAACCATGGTGGCCCGAGCAGTCGCAGCTGCCGGTGACTTCGACCGGGCCGGGCAGCTCGCCCGACAAGCTGAGGCGGCGGCCCGCTCGATCGACGACCCGGACGAGCAGGCGCGGGCGCTAACTACGGTGGTCCAAGCGGCTGTGGCTGCCGGTGACCTTGACCGGGCGGAGACCGTGACACGCTCGATCACCGACCCGGAACAACAAGCATCAGCGCTAGCCGAGATAGCCGGGGCGGTCGCCGCCGCCGGTGACTTCGACCGAGGTAGGCAGCTTGCCGATCGGGCCGAGACCGTGGCACGCACAATCACCAACCCGGACCCGTGGGCGCTGAGTAAGGCCGCTGGGGCGGTCGCCGCCGCCGGTGACTTCGACCGGGCCGAGACCATGGCCCGGTCGATCGCCGATCCGCTCCATGAGGCGTGGGCGCTCGTCGACGTGGCTGAGGCGGTCGCGGCCGCCGGTGACTTCGACCGGGCCGAGACCGTAGCATGGTCGATCGATGGCCCGGACCAACAGGCGAGGGCGCTGGCCGTGGTGGCCCAGGCGCTCGTGGCTTCCGGTGACCTCGATCGGGCCGAAGCCGTGGCCCGCTCGATCCTGGTCCTCGGCGGCAGCCAAGCCCGCACCGGGCCGTACCTGCAGTCGCGGGCGCTGGTCGTGGTGGCCCAGGCGCTTGTGGCTTCCCGTGACTTCGATCAGGCCGAGGCCGTGGCACGCACGATCATCAGCCCGTACCAGCACGCGCGGGCGCTGGCCGCAGTGGCCGGGGCGGTCGCGGCCGCTGGTGACCTCGACCGGGGTGGGCAACTCGCCGACCGGGCCCATGCCGTGGCACGCACGATCACCAACCCCTACCCGCGGGCGCAGACGCTGGCTGCAGTGGCCGAGGCGGTCGCGGCTGGCGGTGACCGCGACCGCGCCGGGCAGGTCACCGACCGGGCCGAGGCCGTGGCACGCTCGATCACTGACCCGGATGAGCAAGCGAGGGCACTGACCGCGGTGGCCCGATCGGTCGCGGCCGGTGGTGACCTTGACCGCGCCGGGCAGCTCATCGACCGGGCCGAGGCCGTGGCACGCTCGATCACCTACTTGTACCCGCAGGTGCGGGCACTGACCGAGGTAGCCCAAGCGGTTAGGGCCGTCGGTGACCTTGACCGTGCCGGGCAACTGATCGACCTGGCCGAGACCGTGGCACGCTCAAGCGCCGCCCCGGACCTGCAAGCGCAGGCGTTGGCCGAGGTGGCCGGGGCGGTCGCGGCCGACGGAGACTTCGATCGGGCCGAAGCCGTGGCCGACTCGATTACCTACCCGGGCCAGCGGGTACAGGCACTGACCGCGGTGGTCCGCGCGGTCGCGACCGCCGGCGACCTCGACCGAGCCGCCCGGGTTATGGGTCGGGTGTTGGCGAGCGCCTCCTGGCAACTGCAGTTGTCGGTGTTGGCCGAGTATTGGCCACGGGTTGTGTCGCATTGCGTTGACGCGTTGTCCGGCAACGAACGTCCACGAGACAATCCGAGCGGCCTAGCAGTTCAAAATCATCCGGGATGATCTGTACGTTAGGTCCGCTTGGAGATCGTCTCGTCCGCTGGCTGCTCATTCCGTACCAGGTCAACGCGTGACGCTAGGCTTCACAGACGATCGGCGAAGCGGGAACCGGGAAGTCAGCCGCCGGGATCGTCGTGCGAGTCTTCGAGCATCTTCAGCACGTGGGTCAGGTGGTGTGCCGTGCCCCAGGCTCGCCATCCTGCCGCGTTCCCCGGGCCTCCGACCAAGTCGGCGCGTTGTGCGATCTCGGCATCGCCCCAGGAGTACGCGGCGCCTTCTGCCGGCCAGTGATCCGCCGCCACCAGCGAGGCGCAAAGGTCGTACATGCTCTTGTGGCCGTTGCCGTCGCGCGCCCATCGGTATATCCACCACACGTCTTCGTCGGTGTACCGAAGGTTCGGAGGCGGGGGCCATCCCTTGACGCCCATCTTCGGGTGGGCAATGCCGTAGTCCCCGAAGACGATGTCGGGGTCTTGGAGTCGTCTCCAGAGAGCCAGGTCGCGTCTAGGTATGGGGGTGGCAATGTTGTACGGAAGGTCACCGATCGACTCCGGCATCGCACCTGAAGCCACCGTGATGGATTCCCACGGATAGCGCCGCGCCCAGACCAGGCACTTTCGCGCCAGCGCTTCGACTCTGCCGATGTCACGTTCTGAGCGAACGTCGAAGAAGTCGAGAACGAGTGCCGACTTCTCGATCGTCGTCCCGGCCCGCCAGCAGAGCTTAGCCAGCGCCGCTTCGGCTTCATCCTCGTCAGGATCGGCGATGTCGCCGCCGAGCCGGATGACAGCCTGCCCATCATGCATCTCCGCAGCCTGTCGCGCCTCTGCCAGACGGCGCTCGGAGTCGTTCGGGTGGAGAACCGGCCTGATTGGGACGCACCAGTCGGCGAAATCGTCGGCAATTGCTTGCAGCGGCCCCCGCCTGCCTCCGTCCGGATCGGCCAGATAACGAGCGTCGACCGCCACGCTCATCCCCCGCGGTATTACGTTCCGGGCCTTCTCGGCGAAGCTGTGGGCATCCTTGATCGGATCCCCACTGGTTGGCGGTACCTCGAAGATCGGCATCACCCTCGCTGCCAGCACTTCCGGCAGATGGTCGATGGCTTTGAGCTCGCCTTCCCTGCCTTTGAGTATGGGCATGTAGACCACGGCGCACCCTTCGCTGGCCATCCACGCTTATCACTCAATAGTGCACGCTAAGTGATTCTGCGACAACATTGCGTGCTTCACTGCAGCGTGGGCGGTAGCCACCCCGAGCTCAGTAGCCCGATAACGGTGGCCTTCGCTGCACTGGACCGTCAGAGCAAAGGGTGATCATCTACCCGGCTGATGAATCAGGCCGCTGCCGCCGTGATCCAGGCGTGCCGCAGGCCCGACGCTGCCAACGTCGCTAGTCATAGACCTGACAGGCGACAGCGCTCGCTCGATCCCACGCTGGCCCAGACCTGGCCGGCTGGACCGGCTGAGTCCTCGCGCGTGCCAGTGGCGACGCGCAATAGGTCGGGTACTTCAGCGAGGCGTACCCGGAGGTTGCGTTCCCGGGCGGCGGAGTGCAGCCAGAACAGGATCGGCCAGGACCGGTCGAGGGTGGCGAAGAGTCTGGCGTAGCCGATGATTTTGGCGGTGAGAACGCCGAGCTGTTCGGTGCCAGTGTCGTACTCGAGGAAGAACGGCACCTGGCGGCCGCTCTCCGTCCAGAGCCCGTATCCGTCTGGGCGTACCGGTGGTTCGTAGGCGCGGAGTAGTGCCGGATCGTCGTCGGTGACGAAGGTGCCGGGCCGCTGACAGACTGCTTCGGGAAGCCACTGCTGGAGTTCGGCCTCGGGGTGGGTGCGGGCGTGGCCAGCGAGGTTGGTGAAGAACTGGTTGACGCCGAGCCGGTGGTCGAGAGTGCGAGTGGAGGTCCAGCGACGCCGTTCGAGGCGGGCGTGGTCGCGGCGCGGTGGGCGCTCGTCGCGGGCCGCGGCAACTACTTCGGCGCCGAGTTGGTCGATGAGCCAGTGGTATGGAAAGGAACCGCCGTCGGCGCGTTGAGGGCGGAAGCGGGCGATCAGCCGCAGCTGGTAGAGGGTCCGCATCCGGCGCTGGCAGAAGCCCAATGAGGGGAACAGGGCGTTGGCGACCTGGAAAGTGGTGAGGACGCCGTGGTCGTAGAGCCAGCCCAGGAGAATCCGGTCGCGGGCGGTGAGCTGGGACTGCACCCGCAAAACGGGATCATCCATGGCGTACCCCCGGGGAGACCCGAACGATTGCAGGGTCTGTCGGAGCACAGGTCCCCGGCGGCGACAGCCGCCCTGACCTGCACTGTGAGACGGGTCCGAGGGTCGGTTCGGGGGTCCGGTTGAAGACTGACGTCAACACTGACGGCAAGGCTGACATCCGCACTGACGGCCGAACCGTCGTCGGTGGTGAGTACGAGGACTGCAACAGAGATCTCCTCGATCTTCGAAAGGTGACGGGAGTGGTAGCGGCCGTCCAGAGCCTCTGCTCCGTCGGGTCGGCCTGGTGCTGGCGAGAGTCGGCGTGCACGGCATCGATGGCGGTCCTGCTGCAGACGCCATTGCGTTCGGTGACGGCCGCGGGTGAGGCCGGCGTCGGCCCTTACGCCTGGGGTGCGGGCGGAGGACGCGGCCTTCGGAGGCCCGGCGCGAGCTTTGTCCGGCCGGTCGCCTGTGTGCCGAACGTGCCGGCGACGTCATCCTCAAAACGGGGTTTGTCAGCTCCGGCGAACACTCTCCGGTCTAACAGTTTTCTGACAGGCCGCTGAGGATGTCTGACAGTGCAGGTCAGCGGCATCCCGACGGGATTTGGCGCGGAGCGTCAGCATGGTCGCTCACTGTCAGTCGGTTGTACACAACCGACTGACAGCGCATTTCGCAAGTCGCCGTACCGGTCTGTCAGAGACTCGGCCTCGGCTGTCGATCAAGGCGCTGAGCTGCACTGTCAGACTTTCGTCAGGCGCTGTCAGAAACCTGTTAGATCGGCAAGTGTTCGCCGGAGCTGACAAGAGCCGGTTTGAGAGTGCCAACGCATCCCGCCCGCGCCAGCGGCGACGAGGAATGCGCCCGGCGTCGGCCCGTCTCTTGCGACAGGAGCACTCTCACCTTGAACGCCACCCCGAACCCGAACCTCTCTACCGGCCACCACGACGGTGTGTGGACCGGAGAACGCATCCTCGCCCTGGGTGCTGTCACCGACCTCCCCACCGCCGCACGGATCTTCGGCCTCGGCCGGTCCCTGGCCTACGACCTCGCCCGCACCGACGAGTTCCCGGCACCGGTCATCCGCGCCGGCACCCGCTACCGCGTACCGATCGCCGGGATCCTCACCGCCCTCGGCATACCGCCCGGCGGCGACTTGACGCCGTCGGCGATGCGAAGCGTGGATCACCACGACGGAATCAGAACGCCCGCCGTCGACGACCACGTTGAGCAGGGAGAACCGTGACCAGCGAAGGATCCATCACCAAACGGTGCGGCTGCAAAGACACCACCACCGGAAGACGACTCAACAGCGGCTGCCCGAAACTGCGCCGCCCCGGCGGATCCTGGAGCACCACCCACGGAGTCTGGGGATACCAACTCGAACTCCCCGCCGCACCCGGCCGCGGACGGCGGCTACTACGCCGCAGCGGCTTCGACGACCGCGACACCACCCGCGCCGAACTCGACCACGCCCGGTCGCTGCTCGCCCTGGCCGGCGACGACACCGGCCTCGCCGTACAGATCGGCGACCTCCTGCAAGCCTGCAGGAACGGCATCCCGCTACCGGACCGGGACACCGTCGCCGACCGCGTCCGCGCCGGAGTCCCCGCCGCCGTCCCGACCACCACCGGCGAATACCTCCTCCAATGGCTGGCCGGACGGCGCGGGCTCTCACCCAAGACGATCCGCGGGTACGACGACCACATCCGCTCCTACCTGATCCCGTACCTCGGCGACATCCCACTGCAGAGCCTGCGGACCAGCCACATCCAAGTCATGTTCACCGCGCTCGACGCCCGCAACGAACAGATCCGCGCCGCACGAACCGACACCGATCCGGTCGTACGTCAACAGTTTCGTGGCGTCCGGCCGATGGGCGCATCCAGCATGGTCCGCCTGTACGCCACCCTGCGGGTAGCACTCAACGACGCCGTCCGCCGCGCCCGCCTCATTCCCACCAACCCGGCCCTCAGCATCGAACTCGAATCCGGCACCCGCCCGAAGGCGCGGGTCTGGACACCGAAAGCGATCGAACTGTGGAAGGCCACCGGTGACCGGCCCAGCCCGGTGATGGTGTGGCGGCCCGAACAGGCCGGACAGTTCCTCGACTACGCCCAACGCCACGACGCCGTGCTCTACCCACTGTTCGAACTGATCCTGCACCGCGGCCTACGCCGCGGCGAAGCCATCGGACTCCGCGACTACGACGTCGACCTCAACGAGGCCTACCTCAGCATCGTCCAACAGATCACCACCGTCGGCTACACCCCAGTCACCCGCAAAGTTAAAAGCGACGCCGGCGACCGGATCGTCCCCCTCGGCCCCACCACCGTCGCTGGACTCATCGCCTACCTCGACATGCGCAACCGCTGGCAGCAGGTCAGCGGCGACAACTGGCCGGACACAGGGCTGTTCTTCGTACGTCCCGACGGGCAATCCTGGCACCCACAAGCCATCAGCGACCGCTTCGACTACCTCGTCACCAAGAGCGGCCTACCGCCGGTCAGGTTGCACGACCTCCGACACTGCGCCGCCACCTACCTGCGCCACGGCGGCGCCGACATGAAAGAGATCCAAGAAGTCCTCGGCCACTCCACCATCGGCCTGACCTCCGACACCTACACCTCGGTCATCCTCGAACTACGACGCCCGAACGCCGACGCAGCCGCCAACCTAATTCCCCGCGAAGCCGCATAGCGGTAAGTCCGACAGGCCGGTCCACCGCAACAGGGTGGGCCGGCCTTCGTTCCATCGAAGGCCGGCACGACACCGGCCGAACGCCACGTGCCGGACCTCCCTCATCGGGAGGCCCGGCGGCGCTGCCATAGCGATGGCCACTGGGCCGACCACCGTGGTACCAGTCTGGTTGCGTAGCCACCTGACCAGGTGCACGAACGATCGCGTGACTCTTCGGAATGGTCAAGTGCTGTCTGACCAGGAACGGAGCTCCTTGGAAGCACCTTTGGAGCGCTGCCAATGATGTCGCGATACATCGTGTCGCTAAATCGCTTCCTGCTCTCGGTATCGACGCCATACCTCGGATGCGTGCATGATCGCCCGCGTCCACGGGTCGGTACTGCCGTCACCGGACGCGGCCCACATCCGTGCGTTCGCTACGGCGAAGGCCGTCACGCCCTCGACAGTCGCCATACGCCAGGCCGGCACCTGCTCCGCCCACCATTCGGCCTGCTTCGGCGTGTGTCCCGCCGCGATCAACCAGCTGACCCAGTAGGCGGCGTCCAGCCATGCTGCTCCACGAGTCGCCCAGCCCCAGTCGACGATGCGGGCCTCGTCGTCGCTCACGATGACATTGGCCGGGTTGAGGTCGGAGTGCAGGAGACTGCCGCCCTGGAAGTGGTGAAGCATGCCGGCGCTGGTGTACGAGGCGAGCCGCTGTTCTGCTCGCCGGAGAGACAGGTCCGGGCAGGGTAGTTCACCGATGCGCGCGATGAGCCGGGCGACGTGCCCGAGGTCCTTGGAGTCCGGCGAGTAGTCGGCATGATGTCCGTCGAGCGCGTCGAAGATCAGCACGTCCCAGGCGTCATCGGTGATCCGGGCGATCAGGCCGGAGCCCACCGTCTCGACGTGCGGGGCGATCTCGGCCTCGCGCTCTTGGGTCCATACCCAGCGGTGCTCGACCGGCAGGGCCTTGACGAAGTAGGAACCGGCGGACGTCTGGAGTATCGCGGCGACAGAGCTGTTCAATCCGTCGCTGATCGAGTCAGCGGCAATGACCGGACCGACGGCTTCGCCGATCCGGTAGCGAACCGATGGTGGAAGTTGCCAGTAGGCGATTCGTGTGGGCGACAAGGTCCGATCCTCAGCAGCGGGTCGTGCCCCGGACGCCACGTCCATGGTTCGCTGGCGAGCCGGGGCGCAACTACGGATGCGACGTCAGTTATACGGGTTGTCAAGCCACGGGTTTGATGGAGAGTTTGACGGAAACCCCGGCCTGCTCGCCAGACCTCGACAACAGCCTGCGAACTCACCGCTGCCGCGGCAGCGATCGACCAGCGTTCGGCCGTCAGCAACGACCCCTCGTAACCCAGCCGGGGCGCGCCGGGCCCGGTGAGGGTGCCCGCCTGGTCGTCGGTCACCGCGAATGCGAGGTCCGCGGTGATGTCCGCAACGACGTGCGGAGTGTGGCTGGCGGCCACCTTGGCTGCCGGATGGAACGCGTGGCCGACGACCGCGCACAGCACCTCGGTTGCCAGACGCGGATCGCCCCGACCGACACCAAAATACATGCCTGGCCGCTTACGGACAGAGTCAGCCATCGTCAGGACCGTGATGTTCGCCGCGCTGTAGCAATGCTCCCTCACCCGCCAACGCTATACCGGCGGGCGGCACTCGTTCATCGACCATCAGCGCCTCGGATGCCATGCCAAGGACCACCCAACGAAGGTCAACGCGCTAAGCGCGGAAGAGGACGTCGCCGCTATCTCCTCCATTCTCGCCATTCGTCGGCTCGCAGAAGGTCCTTGAGGTCCCCGTCATAAATATGGCAGCTACTAACGCCGCGCAAAACTTCCTCAACTTTGTCCCTCGTGGGGGATCCTGCATGAGTAACCACAAGGCAATTTACTCCGTGGCGTTTCGCTGCCACCTCTGCGAGCACGGAATTTACACATTCGTCGCCGAAGCCGTACCCCCCGATCATCCAACGCGAAGCTCCGCCGAGACGTTCTTGGAATGCCTCGTAGGCCAATTTGAAGGGTTGCTCGGTTACCCGCGAAGCCTTTCCTGACTGATTAGTCATGATGACAGCGGGCTTCCAGTCCGAGGATTGTAGAATATCATTCCAGTAATTTGGATTACTACGAATGTCCGAAAGTTCGAACTTCCAGACATCGCCACTCCGGGTATCCCGTAGCCAAGTAAGTGATCCATGGAGTGCAAGAAGCGTTAAAGGCCAGGACGGAAAGTCGCTAATGCTGCGACGAATTCTGTGACCGCGAATTTCCTTCCTTGGAGTAACCTCATGGAACATCTCGACTCGCCCGTCAGCCATGTCCGCAGCAAAGTGAAGATCGCCGGCGGTCCGCCGCTCCTCGTCGATAGCAAGTACCGCGCTGAGCAGCAGGGCATCGTAGTTCAACGTGCCGATGGTTAACTTCCCTGGAGCTGCGACCTCGACAAGACCCTCCACCAGAGCCTTCGGAATCGAAATATCGACGCCTTCGGATACTTCTTCAATGAGTTCTAAGATCCCCGTGCTTCCGAGGCGATAGAAGAGATCCGAGAATCGCTCGGCTCGCCGCAAGGATTCGAGAATCTTATCCCCATTGCCGGGCATGCTTGACCTTAGAGCGGACGCCATTTCATAGAGTCCACCTAAAACCCCACTCGCAGCCTCGAGTGGACCGAGCATCTCCTCAAAGGCGTTGTCAATACTTCTGGAATTGTTTAGCTTTTCGGCAAATTTCCGGAGCGCAGTGTCCGCGCCATCCAGGCCGAGATTCTTGAACTTCTCTTGCATTCCGATCGTCAGGGAGCTGCAGCTAAAGCGAGGCTCGCAGGCGATTGAGAGCCCGTTCCCGACAAGCGCCACGAGATCCATCGATGCATCCTTGCGTAGTCTATTAGCTGGCGTTCACGAGGAATCTACATCTTCTATCATGGCCCGACTCAAACTTCCGGAATGCGGTAGCACTAGGCGTAATTTGAGGTGCGCGGGCTCGTTTCTTGATAGGCTGTTAGATTCAGCTATACGGCCGACAAGCTGACTTGCAGGGGTATGCCTAGGCGACTCCGCCTTTTGCCGCAAAGGCGGCCAGGCTACGAGAAGGTTTGATGCGCTTGATTGCCGGCGGTTCTCGGGTACGGCCTGATCTAACGTACTCAACTCGGCATGAGAATCCGTTGGAATGCCGTCACTTCGCCGGAGAGGCTACGGCCACGGCGGACAAAGGCTGCAGCCAGGACACGAGCTCGCAGTGGCGGGTTGGAAACGTTGGGCTGGGTCTGTCCGATGGTCGCTGGCGACCTCTGGTCCGAAGCGCTCGTGGAGCTGCACGATTACGGGTTCGCTGTCCGCCCGAAGCACACAGCTTGCTCCGGCTGAAACGAGTGCTCTGGCCAGTGTCTCGCTGACCAGAGCACTCGGAGCTGAGCAGGTTGCTGCGGTTCGGTGCGGGCGCGTTACCGGTTGATGGCGGCAGCGAGGGATTCCTCGGCTTGGGTCAGGGCCGCCTTTAGGGCCGTGGTGTTGCGTCCTCCCGCGCTGGCGAGCGGGCCCGTGCCGCCAGCCCCGCCGCCGATCGTGGTGGCAGCCTCGGCGAGGATATGCCGGGCTTGGACTCCGTGGTCCAACAGGACGCGGTTGATCGCTGCCGCCAGGTGCGATTTGCCGTCGCTGACGGTGGCCAGGACGACGCCCGCAGCGGCTTCTTGTGGCAGGAGCTCTCTGACCGTTACAGCGAGCGTCCGGAGTTCGGCGGTGGTCACGTCGTTTACCGTTGCGGCCACGAGGGTTCCGTGGTCGAGTACGCGACGTTGCCCGGCCAGTTTGGTGGCAACGTTCTCCAGTTCTCGGCGTCGGTATTCGGCGAGGGTCTTCTCGGCGTCGGCGAGTGCGGCGAGCCGCTTGGTGAGGGTGGTGATCAGGTCGTCAGGTCGGCTTCCGAGCAGGTGGGTGACCTCGTCGAGGAGCCGGCGTTCGTGGTCGGCTCGTTGGAAGGCGTCGCGGCCGGTGAGGGCTTCGATGCGGCGCAGTCCGGCGCCGATGGAGGATTCGCCGAGGATGCGGACCGGGCCGGCTTGAGCGCCGTGGGCGACGTGGGTGCCGCCGCAGAGTTCGCGCGAGGCGTCGCCGATGTCGACGATGCGGACACGCTCGCCGTAGGTGTCGCCGAAAAAGGCGATGGCTCCGGCTTCTTCGGCCTCCGCACGGGTGGCATGCCACACCCGTACTGCAGGGTCGGCGAGTAGATAGTCGTTGATCATGGTGCCGATCGCCTGAAGTCGAGCCGGCTCGACAGGCGCGAAATGGGTGAAGTCGAACCGCAGCCGGTCCGGGGCGACGAGGGAGCCTTGCTGGCGGGCGTGGTCGCCGAGGTTGCGGCGCAGCATGGCGTGCAGGACGTGTGTGGCTGAGTGGGATCGGGCGATCGCGGCGCGCCGCTGGGCATCCACGACGGCGTGGGCCAGCTGGCCGGGCCGCGCCTGGCCAGCAGTCACCTGGCCGGTGAGGACGTGGAAGCCGTCGAGGCCATAGGTGGTGTCGGTGACTTCGATGGTGGTGCCGTCGCTCGTGGTCAGGGTTCCGATGTCGCCGATTTGCCCGCCGCGTTCGGCGTAGAACGGGCTCCGACCGATGACGATTTCGACCTGCTGGCCTTCACTCGCTTCGAGGACCGGTTCTCCGTCGGCGAGCAGTGCGAGGATTTCGGTGTCGGCGCTGGTGTCGGTGTAGCCCACAAAGTCGGTGCGGCCGTGCTGGGCGAGGATCTCGCGGTAGGTGTCCTGGCGGCGCATCGCGGCTGCGGTCTGGGCCTTGCCGCTCTTCTTAGCCCGGCGTCGCTGCTCGTCCAAAAGGGTGGCGTAGCGGTCCTCGTCGACGGTGAGACCAGCGGCCTGGGCTGCTTCGAGGGTGAGTTCGATGGGGAAGCCGTACGTATCGTGCAGTTCGAACGCGGTCTCTCCCATGATTTGGGTGCCGCCGCTGCTTCGAGTACGGGTGATCGCGGCATCGAGCAGGCGGGTTCCTTGGCGCAGGGTCACGCCGAAGGTTTCCTCCTCGCGGCTGACCACGGCGGTGATCAGTTCGCGTTGGGCGCGCAGGTCGGGCCAGTCGTCGCCGAGGTTGTCGATGACGCTGCCGACGACATCAGCCAGGGCGGGCTGGTCGATGCCGAGGGACCGCGCGTGGCGGATGGCGCGGCGCATCAGACGGCGCAGCACATAGCCGCGGCCCTCATTGGCGGGAAGCACTCCATCGGCGATCAGGAAGGCGGTGGAGCGGGCGTGTTCGGTGACGATCTGGAAGGAGACTGATTCGTCGCTGCCGTTGCGGCCGGGGAAACGTCGTCCGGCAAGGCGTTCGACGGCGGCCAGGGTGGGCGCGAGGAGGTCGGTCTCGCAGACGGTGTCGACGTCTTGCAGGATCGCGGCGATTCGGTCGAGGCCGAGGCCGGTGTCGATGCTCTTGTTGGGCAGTTCGCCGAGGATCGGGAAGTCGCCCTTGCCACCGCCGGCGCCTTCACCTCGGAGGTTCTGCATGAAGACGAGGTTCCAGATCTCCAGGTACCGCTCGCCATTTGTTTCGGGGCCGCCGGCGGGACCGAAGGCGGGGCCCCGGTCGTAGCAGATTTCCGAGCAGGGTCCGCAGGGGCCGGGTACGCCCATTGACCAGAAGTTGTCGTCCATGCCGAGGCGCTGGATCCGTTCGGCGGGGACGCCGACCTGACGCCAGAGTTCAATGGCTTCGTCGTCGTCCTGGTAGACGGTAATCCACAGCTTCTCGGGGTCGAGGCGGTAGTGCTCGGTGAGCAGTTCCCAGGCGTACCGGATCGCGTCGGCTTTGAAGTAGTCGCCGAAGGAGAAATTGCCGAGCATCTCGAAGAACGTGGCGTGCCGGGTGGTCCGGCCGACGTTGTCGATGTCAGAGGTTCGGGCGCATTTCTGCACGCTGGTGGCCCGCGAATACGGCGGCGGTACCTCGCCGAGAAAGTACGGCTTGAACTGGTTCATGCCCGCATTGGCCAGCAACAACGTCGGGTCGGCGGGGACGAGCGAGCCGGACGGCACGCGGGTATGGCCCCTGCTGGTGAAGTAGTCGAAGAAGATCTTGCGAATGTCGGCGGAACGCACGGCAGAGCCTCACAGGTGATGAGGTGGCGAACGCACCTGGCGCCCCACACCACCGCAGATCACGCGCAGACGCGCGGAAGGGCGGTGTGGGGTCCTCGCCGGTGTCCGTCCAGGCAGGTTCGCGCAGGAAAACAGCGGTGGGAAAGCTGGTGTCTGGTCACGCCGAGCCGGGCCGAGGGGGTCAGGCGAGGACGCGGTCCTCGTTCCCCAGCTCAGCGCGGCTAGCTCGCCGCCCCACCATGCCCATGCCCGTTTCCTGCTTCCGTCCTGCGGTTGACTACGCTGCGACTCACGGGCAACTGCCGGAGCGCACGGTCATGCTTATCGCGCTGGAATCGTAGCCTACCGTGACCGGCCGCTCGGCCAAGACCAGGCTGACAATGTCGGCGGGCTGGGAGAGCAGCCCGTCCGTGCCCGCGTCGGCCAGCGCGGCGGCGTCTCGGTAGCCCCAGACCGCACCGTAGACGGGCACACCTGCGGCTTTCCCGGCTTGGATGTCGGAAGCGGTGTCACCGATGAAGCACGCATGCCCCGGTGGGATGTGCAGGCGGTCGAGGGCGAGCCAGAGTGGGTCAGGTGCGGGTTTGGGGGTGGCGTCCTCGAAACACACGATGGTGTCGACCAGATCGTGGACCTCGCCCAGTGGGAGCAGGTTGACGCGGCGGCGGCGTTGCAAGGTGACGATGGCTTGTCTTCGTCCCGCCATCCGGATGCGCCACATAGCGGCCGTCATGCCGGGCACCAGCCGCGACTTGCGTGCGTGCGCGGCGTACGCGGTGTCGAAATGGGCGTCGAATACCCGAGAGGCATCGGCGACGCCCAGTTCGGTGAGCGCCTGCACCGGGGGCAGGTATGCCAAGCGGCGAACCTGCTCAGGTGGCGGCAGGATTCCGAGCGCGATGCCGGCAACCTCGCGGAGCGCTTCGACGACGGCGGTTTGGCTATCCACGATCACACCGTCAAGGTCGTACAGCACGGCATGGATCATGGCTGCCCCTGCCGCGCCCGGACCGTCCGGTTCTCGTCGATGACACCCGCTACAGCGATGCCCTGGCCGTCGAGCAGGGCTTTGGCGTTGCCAGGTCGGATCAGGATGGCGACCGCCGCGACTGGATCGGCTCCGGCGTGCCGCAGCGCGGTCGCGGCGATGGTGATCTGTCGTCCGGAGCGGATCACGTCGTCAATCATTGCCACTCGGGCTCCCGGCGGCGGCTGGCCCTCGACTTGCAGCCGGGCGCCGTAGGACTTGGCCGCTTTACGAACGAGCGCGGCCGGCAATCCCGTGGCCGCCGACACAGCCAGCGCGAACGGCACGCCTCCCAGCTCTAGCCCGGCGATCACGTCGATGTCCGGTGGCAGCAGTCCCGCGAGGGCTTCGCCGGTCTGGGCCAGGAGTGCGGGGTCCGCGGCGACGCGATATTCGTCGAAGTAGAAGTCGAGGACTCTGCCGGTGGGCAGCCAGTAGGGGCCGTTCATCGTGCCGACGGCGAGGACCCGCTCGGCCAGCGCCGTGGTCGCGGGCGTCACTGGTCGCTCCGATGCGCATCGCCGGCGGCGGTGACATACGGGATCAGGTCGGTTGCCCGGTCGATCTGGTGCAGGAACTGCAGCGGACGGGTCGGTGACTCGTACACCCATCGCTCGGCCCGCAGGAAGCTGATCAACCGACTCGCAGTCGAGCCGGCGATCACGACGGGTAGCGGGCGGATGTTGCTCGCGTACCAGAGCGCTGCGGTCAGCTCATGCAGGGTTCCGACGCCGCCGCCCATGGCGACGACGACGTCCGCCGTGTCGAGGAATGCGTGCATGCGCTCGCCCATGGTGGGCAGCAGGATCGTGTCGGTGACGTGCGGGTTGAAGCCGCCCCACGGCATGTTCTGCATGCTGACCGCTACTACTGAGGCGCCGTGCTCGGCCGCGCCTTTCGCGGCGTGTTCCATCAGCCCGTTGTAGCCGCCGTGCCGCAGCGTGTAGCCGTACTCGGCGAGGAGGACGCCGATGTCGTGGGCGAGGTGTTCTTCGTGTGGTGAGGCCGGAACGCAGCCGCCGAAGAACACCGCTATCGATCCGGCGGTGTTCACATCTGCTCCAAGTAGTGCCAGTAGGCGGTGATCGCCGGGCGTAGTGCAGTGACAGCGTCCAGGGCGGCACGGTTGGCCAGTTCCAGGGCGATGGTCAGCGCGGCCGTCAGGTCGTAGGAGTCGGGAATTGGCTGGCCAGAGATCAGCCGGTCGAGGTCGGCCAGGCATTGCCGGCCGATCGGCGTGGTGCCGATCTCCTCGGCGAGTTGGTACCAGCCGTAGAAGGCCGAGCCGGGCGCCAGTGCCGTCTTGATGAGGTTCTTCGCCGCGGTGTGCAGGGCGAACATCTCCGCGTACGCGACGTACCGCTGGCCCCGCGCGATCCGCTTGTCGATCATGTGGCCCAGGACCAGGATCTCCACAAGTAGTTCCTGGGTGGTGTAGGGCCGGTCAAGGGTGCTGTTGATGAGCCAGTCGACCTGGCTGTTGCGCTCGCGGCGCTCGCCGTCGGCTTGGTAGACCGGCATCGCCTTGGTTCGGGCGAGCACGATGTCCAGCCGCGAGACCGGCACCGCATATAGGTCGATCTGGTGCAGGGCGCCTTCGTGCGGGACGAGAAAGACGTAGCCGAGCCCGCCCATCCGGGCGACGATCGTGTCCCGCCAGCCCGGCAGCAGAGCGCCGAGTTCGGCGCTCATCAGGGTGTCGATGACCCGCAGGAACGGGCCGAAACTGGGGTCGTGGACCGCGACGATGAAGTCGAGGTCGGAGAGCCGGTCGGCGGTGCCGGCCGCGAGGGAGCCGCGCACGTGCAGCGAGTGCACGGCGTTGCTGCGGCCGATCACGTCGATCGCTTTCTGCAGCAGTCCGAACTGGCGCGGCAGATTGACCGCGGCGACGTCATCGAGCAGACGGGTACTCACAACGGAACCTCCTGGAGAACGAACGAGGGGATTTGCGGGACGGTGGTCAGGCGCGGCCGAGCATCACGTTCTTCTTTGCCTTCCACCGCTGGGCGTCGTCGTCGCGGTGCAGGGTGTCGTACATGCCGCTGATCAGGTCGTACGCCAGGCCTTCCGGCATTGCTTGCTGGTAGAACAGCTCCAGCAGCGTCGTCTCGGCGGCGTGGTCATAGCCCAGCTCCGCGAGACCGGTCGCGGTGGCGACCGCCTCATCGATCTGCGCCTGTTCCGGTTCGGGAAGGGGTTCGGCGTCACCCGGCTCCGGTGCCTCGGCGTGGTTGAGCGATGTGAAGGTGTCGTCGGCGTAGCAGTCGATGATCAGGTGAATCCGAGATGGTCCGAAGCGGTTGCAGACGCCGTGCGGGCTGGTGGGCGTCAGCCGCCATACCCGGCCCACGCTCATGTGCACCTTCGTGCCGCCCAGCACTAGGTAGGCCGACGAGTTGGTCACCAGCGGCACGTGCAGCCGGTGCCGCTCGGCCGTGGTCAGCTCGCCGTAGTCGCGGTGCTCCCATAGGAACGCGCCGGCGTCCAGGCGGGCCAGCCGTGCCCACATGACCCGTACGCCCAGCTCGGCGATCAGCTCCTGCACGGCAGGCATCCGCTCGAGCAGGGCCGTGGGCTGAGGTTGCGGACAGTCCCGGATCGTGACGTCGCGGGGGTCGCCGGAGTCGTTGAGCAGCGACAGCGTGTGCCAGCCGCCGTTCTGGTAGTCGCCGTACTCCACGACCCAGTCCTGCGGAATGGTCAACGCCTCGTGGCGTAGCCGCTCCATCAAGCCGGGATCCAGCCGCCGCAGAGCGGCGACGTCAGCCGGCAGTGTCGTCGGGTTTACGGAGGTGGTGGTCATCAAGGGACTTCCTTCCAGAGAGCCGGAACAGGATCGGGAAAGGACGCTTGGTGTCTCGGCGCAACCAGCGACGCCGCAGTACGGAAGGAGAGGGGTTGACCGAGCTGGCGTGACCGTCCACACGGGAAGAGCCCGCCACGCCCGCGTCAGTCCCGTCAGGCGGCGCGAACTCCGCGACGGTTGCCTTGATCATCGTTTTCACTCGGCTGCGCGGCACCGGCGTTCACCGCTGCCTCGCCGGCGGAAGCAAGGGCACACCGACCCGGACCGCGCCCACCAACTCAGGCCGACTCGCCCCCGGCTGACGTACCGGCAATCGCAGACTTCGCGCGAAGATCGCCACCGCGCCTTCTCGCTGCCCACATGGCCCCAGCGAACCGCACTCCAGGCAACGGCCCGTCGCGCTCGACGTCACATGCCGGTCCAACATCTGCTGCGCCTGGGCCAGCGGCTCCGTCGCCGATTTCGCGTAGTACGCGGTCGCCCCCGCCATCGCTCTCCCTTCCGTCCTGACGCGATCTCCAGCCAAGTCGGCACTCCACCGGCATCAACCGGTGAGGTATTCGGCTACTGATCGTGTGTGGAAGTTAGCGAGGGGTGCGTGCCACACTGGTACCAAGTGGTTCCGGCAGTTTCGACGCGCAGGGGCCGAAACGCCCCAGGAGCAGGCATGAGATCTCCGCGTATCGCGACGGAACCAATCGGCGAACGTCTCCGAATGCTGCGCCTCCAGCGCAACTGGTCCATCCGCCATGCTGCATCCCGCGCGGGCATCAGCCACGTGCAATGGGGTCGCCTCGAACGCGGCGAACGCAGCGCCGACAACCGATTCATGCTTGCCGCTCTGGCCAAGGCGCTCAACGTGCCCCTCGCCGAACTCACCGGCACCGGCGTCATCGGCCCTGAGCACGGCGAAACAGAGACAAAGAGCGCCATCTACCACATCATGCAGGCGGCCATCGAAGCCGATCTCGAGGATCCGCCCGCCATCACCGAGACGCCATTGGAGCCGTTGATTCAGCGTCTCGACCTCGTCATGGACCTGCGCCTCAAGTGCGACTACAGCGGAGCCGCGAAGCTCATCCCGCCACTGCTTCGCGATCTGCACGCTGCGGCATTCGGCATCGAGCGCGAGCGGGCTCTCGAAGCGCTGGTCCTTGCCCAGGACACCGCCTCATTCGTCATCAGATACCTCGGCGACTCCGCCTCCGCAGTGCTGATTGCCGACCGCGGCCGCCAGGCCGCGACGTACCTCCAAAACCCCGTCATGCTGGGGTTGTCCGCATGGTCACAGGCCCACGCGGCGAGTGGATGCGGGCTGTACGCCCGGGCGCTCCGGATCGCCGAACGAGCCACAACAGAGTTGGAACCCCACGTCGACAAGCCTCACGGCAAAGAGATGCTCGGCCAGCTCTACATGATGACCGGATTCTCCAAATTGGCGCTCGGCGACACCAACGCGGCAGACGCCGCCATCGGAGAAGCCGAGCGCATCGCGCAACTCACCGGCCAATCCCCAGCACTCGGACTGAACTTCGGGCCCACAGCTATCGACGTATGGCGCGTCAGCATGAACGCCGACGCCGGCGATCCACGAGCCGCCGTCCAGATCGCCCGAGACATCGACCCCACCGGCATCGCAGCAATCTCACGCTCGCGACAGGCCGCGTTCTACATCGACACCGCCCGCGCACTCAGCAACATCAACAAGGACACGGAAGCCCTGCGCATGCTCCTCAACGCCGAACGCCTCGCGCCACAACGCGTGCGGCTGTCTCCGCTGGTCACCGAAACAGTGCGGCACCTACTGGAGAAGTCCCGACGGGGAACGGGATGGACCGAGCTACGAGCCCTATGCGAGCGCGTCGGAGTCAGCCCGTGAGCAGCCGCGTCACCGTCGTCTACGCCAACGAGCAGCCACCCGAGGCCTGGGATGCGTCGCTGTTCATCGCAGGACCGATGCCGCGAACAACGGACGTCCCGTCGTGGCGCCCCGACGCGCTCAAGGCGGTTGAGGGCGCCTGGACGGGGCCCGGCGAGCTTGTCGTATTCGTGCCGGAACCGCGTGATGGCAAGCCGCTGAAGTACGACCATCACGCCTGGGAAGATCGCTGGCTTGCCATCGTCGACGTCATCCTGTTCTGGGTGCCCAGAGACATGCAGCACCTGCCAGGTCTGACCACGAACGTGGAGTTCGGCCGGTGGGAAGCCAGCGGCCGAATCGTCCTCGGCGCTCCGCCCAACGCCATGCACGTCGGATACCTCCGAGAATGCGCCGTCCGCAACGGCGCCCCAGTCACCGCCACCCTCGACGACGCCGCAACAGCAGCGATGGCAATGATCGGGAACGGCTCGCGCCGAAGCTCCGTCGAGCGCCAGATTCCGCTTCCGGTGTGGAGTCACCCCGAGTTCCAGACTTGGCTCACGACACGACGCCGGGTCGGCCATGTGCTGACAAGCGCCCGGGTGCTCTGGCTCCAACAGAACGAGGACCGTACGCCCGCCCGCTGGGTACTGAACGCGCAGTTCAGAGGCGTTGCCGACGAGACACCCACCAACGAGTTCATCGCCTTTGGCGACCTAACAAGGTAGAGAGGTGACCAAGGAGCGCCACGTGCCGGACTCCCCTGACGAGGAGCCCGGCAGCGCTGCCACGGCGTGGGTCCACGTGTGGTCCGTTCGCCACGGTGCCGGCAGGGTCAGATCAGCACTCCGGCCGGTGCACGAACCATTGCGCGACTCGCCGCATAGATCAAGTCATGTCGATGCTATGGCGTAAGGCATTCATCACGCGCTCTGTGACAACGGCGCTGTTTCAACAGCGGATCACCGCTGGATCACCGCCTCCGGGAAGGGTCGACCCGGCAATCGAATGCGGCGAAAACAAAGACTCGCGATCAGATGCGGCTTACCGCGCCAGTGTTGACCAGCCCGTCGGCCCCACTCGGGCTCACTCGGCCAGCATCAATGCAGGCCACACGCCTTTGCCTGGCCGCCGTGTAACCCGTCGCCCGAGCGGCGCAATCCCCCCTCTGTCCAGCCCTGACGACAGACTGTTGACACGACCGTGGTCGCGCCCGGACGCAAAGGCACTGGTCGGCACCAGGACGGACAGGCCGATCCAGAACAACCGATCACCACAGGATCACCACATCCCACATACCGGGATTTCGGCAGGCCTGGAATGGGAAACAAAAATGCCGCAACCCGCGTTTCCGCAGGTCACGGCATTTTCAAGAAGTGCGCCCGAAGGGACTCGAACCCCTAACCTTCTGATCCGTAGTCAGATGCTCTATCCATTGAGCTACGGGCGCTTACCTCGCTTGCCCGGAGGTTTTTACGCTTCCGGACCTGCGAGTAACGACTTTAGCATGGTGCCGTCCGGCGTCCGCGTGGGGTCAGGGGCGGTTGGGTGACCGGGTCCACCAGGTGATGTTTCGCCAGAGCCACTCCAGGGGGCCGTAGCGGTGCCGGCTGAGCCACCACCAGCTGGCCCAGGCCTGGAGCGCGAGGATCAGCGTCGCCAAAGCGAGCATTCGACCGTAGTGTGCTGAATTGTGTAGTCCGAGGGCCGCGCCTCCCGCAATGGCCAGGAAGAGTCGCGCTTACGTAGTTGGTCAATGCCATCCGGCCCATCGGCGCCAGGATTCGGTCGATGGCCGGGCCGACGCGGGTGGTGAGGGCGTAGAGCAGCGCGACGCTGTATGTCAGCGCGGGCTCATGGTCACCGTCTGATGTGGAACTCCTGCCGGGGTGGTCCGGGTCCGCACACGCTGCGCCGGTCCCCGTGCGGCCTGCCCGACAAATCAGCGCCCGACGGGCCCGCCCAGCTCGCCACCTCGTCGATGCCGCGGTCGGACAGCGGCGGGCCCACCGAGGTGGTGTCACGACGTCGTGCCTGAGCTGAGCACCGCATGAAAAAGGCCGCGAGCTGCACTTTCGCAGATCACGGCCGGTTCATGAACACGAGCGGAGACTCCGGGATTCGAACCCGGGAGGGGCTATAAAACCCCAACCGCATTAGCAGTGCGGCGCCATAGACCAGACTAGGCGAAGTCTCCTCCAGCAGCTGCAAGGCCACCGATCGTCGAGGATACCGGACCGGATGGCTCACGTTCAAACTGGTACACCCCTCGCGCGCCGCGCCCGCCAACAGGTGAAATTCAAACTTTGGGGCTAGGCTCGCTCGGCATGGAGGAGAACCCGCCGACGCCGCGTCGGCCGCGCGCGCCGCGGCCCTCGTTCAGCACTCCTGAGCAGCCGGAATCCACCGAGACCCCGGCCCGGTCCGCGCCGGCTGTCACCTTCCGCCCACCAACGGAAGATCAAGCAACCCCTTCCGGTACGCCCGGAGCACCCGCCGCGCCCCCACCCGCCAGCACTCCGCGCCCTCGCAAGCGTGCCTCAGGCCGGGCTCCAGCCCCGAGCGAAGCGGGCGCCACGGCTGAGGAGACGCCGGTCGAGAAGGCCACGGCAGCGGCTGATCCAGTGGAACGAACCCCGGCTCCCACTTCCGAGGCCTCGCCGGCCGCCTCCCAGAACGAGCCGGAAAACAGCGTGACGAATCCCACTCCCCGCAAGGATCAACCCGCGAAGAAAGCCACCCGGGCCAGGAACAGGCCCGCAAAGCCCGTGCCGACGCCCGCCGAAGCCGCGCCGTCGGTGACCACAACCGCGACGGCCGGGCCAACTGTGCCCGCGAAAGCCGGCCCCACCGAGGGCAGCCCGGCAAAGGCTGCGCCTGCCGAGGGCGAGCCGGCGACGGCTGGGCCTACGGAAGCCCGCCTCGCAGGGACCAGCCCCACGGGGAAGGGGGCCGGGCCGCTGAAGAAGGCTGCGTCGGCCAGGCGCGCTTCCAGGCAAGGTCGCGCAGGTGCCGTGGGCGTTTCCTCGGCGAGCGTGGAAGCGGGATCCGCTCCGGCTCAGGCCACGCAGCCGACATCGGCCACCGCACCCTCGGCGAAGCCGGCGACCGCGACTCAGCCAGCCGCGGCGACAGACCCGGTCACATCACCGGCGGCAGTCACACCGGCACCAACCGCGGCGGTCGAGCAGGAAAAGGCCGCGGCGGTCGAGCAGGGAAAGGCCGCCAAGCCGTCGACTGCGGCACCGGCTACCGCCGCATCACCCGCCTCGGCACCGGACGTTGCGGCCACGCAGCCAGCAGCGGACCCAGTCGCCCCGCAGGCAGGCAAACCAGCCATGCAGCAGGCGGACGACCCGGCAACGCAGGCTGCGGAACGCCCGGACGCCCAGCAGGCGGAGGACGTGGTTGCGGCGGCTCAGGCTGTTGCGGCTACGGAAGCGATCTCGGCTGCTCGGTCCGGGGCCTCGCCAGCGGGCGGCGTTACGCAGGCTGGGAACTCGCCGACTGAGGTCGAGGGGTCCTGGGCTCGGTTGCTTGCCGATCCTGGGCATTCACCGGAGCTGCTGGCCCTGGCCGCGGTGCAGACGCTCGGGCCTCGGGCCTCGGTGTGGGCTCAGCAGGTTCGGGAGGCCTATCCGGCCGCCACCTCAGATGCGGTTGCACGGCTGGCGGTTCGGCAGTTCACGCGGTTCGGCAGTGTCAGTGGGGTCTTTGCCGCGGTGGCCGGGTCGTATGCGCCGGTCGCGTTGGTCGGGGCTTCCGCTCTCACGCACGCCGAGCTTTCACTCCATGTTGCCGCCGCTTACGGGCTGGATCCGGCCGATGAGGCCCGGGCGGTCGATCTTCTGGTGCTGAGCCGGGTGCATCCGAGCCGGGAGGATGCCGTCGCCGCACTGACTGCCGCGAAGGAGTTCTCGTACGAGAGCACCGGGTTGACCGATGCGGCTTGGCGGCTCGGGCGGATGATCACGTCGCAGGCCGGGGTGTGGGCCGCGCTGCGGGTGGTGAACCGGTTCTTCCCGGGCACGAGTCTGCTGGCCGCCACGTTGAGCAGCCGGGCCGCGGCTCGGACCAGTGCCGCACGGGCGACTCTTTACTATCGCGTCAGAGCCAGTTGAGCCAGCTGTCCGGCAGCAGGGTGTAACCGACGAACGCGCAGATGTCGAGCAGGGCGTGCGCGACGATCAGCGGCATCACCCGGCCCTTGCGGAGGAAGAAGAGGGCGAACACCACGCCCATCACGGCGTTGCCCACGAAGGCTCCGAAGCCCTGGTACAGGTGGTAGGAGCCGCGGAGGACGGCGCTCGCCGCGACGATCCACCAGAGGCGCCAGCCGAGGGTTCGCAGACGGGTCATGAGGTAGCCGACCACGATCACTTCCTCGAGGATCGCGTTCTGCACCGCCGACAGGATGAGCACCGGCACCGCCCACCAGACCGGGTTCAGCGCGGCGGGCACGATCTGGGCGTTGAGGCCGAGCGTGGCCGCCACGTACACCAGCAGCAGGCCGGGAAGGCCGATGGCCGCGGCCAGCAGGGTGCCCCAGCCCGCGTCGGGGGCCGGCCGGCGCAAGTCGATGCCGAGCGCGGGGCGTTCCCGGTTGAGCAGATAGAGCGCCAGCATGACGGGCACAAGGGCGAAGAAGATCCCGAGCAGCTGGTACGTGAGATCGAGGTACGGCCGGGCGGACTGTGACGCGTTCAGTGTGGCGGTCTGTTGTGACAGTGGTTTGCCGGCGGTCAGCTTCGCGATGAGCGACACGACCGCGTACACGGCGGAGCTGCCGAGCGAGAGCAGGAGCACGATCGCGATCTCCCAGCGCAGCTGGCTTCGCGTCGCCGGGGGCCGTTCCAGGGTCGCCGTCACGCGACAACTGTAGAAGGACCAGCGGGTCATGCAACGTCGCACTTTACGTGCGATGCGTATCCTTTCCCTCTCTCCACGCTGGGGGCATGGGAGACCTGGCACGCTTGCTCAAGGAGAGTTGGAGCCTCGTCGAGGAGCACCAGGACAAGGTCGCCGGCTATTTCTACGCGCGCGTCTTCCTGTCGTACCCCGATCTGCGGGACCTTTTTCCGGTTCATATGGATGTGCAGCGGTCGCGGCTGCTGGGGGCGATCATCACCGCGGTGCAGACGCTGGAGGATCCGGAGCGGTTCGACAGCTATCTGCGGGCACTGGGCCGCGACCATCGCAAGTTCCACGTGGAACCGCAGCATTACGAGGTGGTCGGCGGGGCGCTGATCGAGGCGATGCGGCAGTTCGCCGGCGAGCAGTGGGGTGTCGAGTACGACCAGGCGTGGGCCGACGCGTACGCGGTCATCGCCGCGAAGATGATGGCCGGTGCGGAAGCCGACACCAATCCCCCCTATTGGTACGCGGAAGTCGTGTCCCATGAGCGCCGAGGGCACGACATAGCGGTGTTCACCGTCATCCCGATGCAGCCGCTCGAATACCGGGCCGGGCAGTATCTCAGTGTCGAGTGCCCGAAATTCCAGCCGCGGTTGTGGCGGACGTACTCGCCGGCGAACGCACCGCGCCGCGACCATTCGCTGGAGTTCCACGTGCGGGCGATCGGGGCCGGCTGGGTGTCCAGTGCGCTGGTCCGCCGGCTGGAGGTCGGGGACATGATCCGGCTGGCGGCGCCGATGGGGGTGATGAACCTGGATCGCCGTTCGACCCGGGACGCGGTCTTCGTGGCCGGCGGCACCGGATTGGCCCCGATCAAGTCGCTGCTGGAGGAATTGACGCGCTACAACCGTACGAGATGGGTGCATGTGTTCTTCGGCGCCAGGAACCGCGACGACCTGTACGACCTGGCCGACCTGAATCGCCTGGCGGCCCGTTATCCGTGGTTGTCGGTGGTGACCGCGTGCAGTGACGATCCGACGTTCTCCGGGGAGCAGGGCAACATCTCGGACGTCGTCGCGCGGTACGGCCCGTGGAACGAGCACGATTTTTTCGTTTCGGGTTCGGGCACCATGGTGAAAGCGACGTTGAAGACGCTGGCGGAGCTGCAGGTGCCGTCGATCCGCATCAAGTACGACAGCTTCTCCGGCACCTAATAGCGCCAGGGCCGGCCGGTCTGCCCGTATTCCTCGATCGGTACGAGCGTGGCGTCGGCCGCCATCCGGTCGACATACAGGCGCCCGTCGAGGTGGTCGATCTCGTGGCTGACCAGCCGGGCCATCGCCAGCTCGAACGACGTGATCATGCGGGTGCCGTCGTAGCGGGCGTGTTCCACGTCGACCCGTAATGGCCGGACGACCAGCCCGCGGTAGTCGAAGAACGAGAGGCACCCTTCGTACTGTTCGTCGGTCTCGCTGGATTCGTCGACGATCCGCGGGTTCAGCAGCACGATGGGATCGGCGCCGCGTTCGGGCGGGCGGACCATCGCGGCGGCCACGCCGAGGCCGATCTGGGGTGCGGCCAGACCCACGCCTTTGCTGAAGTCGTGCAGAGCCTCCAGCCGGTCCAGGGTGTCGCGCAGAACGGAGACCGCGTCGCGGGCCTCGTTCTCCTCGCGGGGCAACTGGAAATGACGCGCGCGCTGGCGCAGCAGATCCGCGCCGCGCTGCACGATGCCGATTCCGCGCATCCGCTGACTCGCTCTCAGCTCGTGTCCGTTGAGCTCGGTTCTGGCTCCCTCATCTCCGTTGGCGGGGGCACCCTGTCCGCGGAACCGCCATTCGAGGCGGTAGCGGGCGTTGAGCAGGGGCGCGTCGGTCGACCATTCGAAGACCGCGCGCTGGTCGTCGTTGTGCCTTTCCAGCGGGGTACGGACCGGGACCTCGGCCGCGAGCGACGTCTCGACGCCCCACACCTGCGGCTCGAATTCGACCGGGAAGTCGAGGCGCACGGTGAGGTTGCGGGTGGGCAGGCGCACGGCCCGCTGGAACCACTGGCCCCATTTCTCCTCGCCGACCGTGTACGCGTAGTCGATCGTGGTCCGCTCGCCCGGGTACAGCGGGAACTGGCCGTGGTCGTTCGCGAACAGCAGCCAGACTTCCTTGGAGGCGTCGCGGTCGAGTTTGAGCCGCCACTGCATGGGCTCGGCGGCGTCGCCCTCACCGGCGACCGCGCGCAGGTCCATCTCCTCGAAACTGAGCGGGTAGCGCCGGTGGTGGCGGTTGGAGCCGGCCGGGTCGTGCGGGAACCGGTCCACGGCGATCTTGACGAGGTAGCGGGTGACCGGTTCGACGCCGGCGTTGTAGAGGGCGCGCCGGATCCGGCACCGGTAGGCCCCGCGCGTGTACGTGAGTTCGGCGATCTCCTGCTCGACGATGAGCCCGGTGCCGGGTGGCATCCACTGGACCGGTACCGGCGGGTCACGGTGCAGGACGGGACCACGGGCGTGGCGCAGTTCGTCGTACTCCTGGAAGCGTTGCCAGATGACGCCGCCGGCGGCCAGGACCGCTTCCGCACGCCGGGCGAAGTCCTCGGTGGGCTTGTGCCGGCGTCCCTCGACATGGCTGACGTAGGAAGGGTCGAAGCCCATGCGGGCGGCGAGTTGCTTCTTCGTCATCCCGCGCTCGGCCCGCCACTGCGCAAGCGCCGTCACGAACTGGTCGGCGGCCCTCTCGACGGGCGAGGTGGTCATCACGGATGTCCCCTTTGCGACAGGAACCTCAGTGTCACGTCTTCCCGGGGCCGCATGGGGCTTGTAGCGCGTTGCCGACAGATCCCTTGACGTAGCGAACAAGACCACAACGTTCTGTTAGGTCACCCTTGCATGGGGTATTTGTTCAAGAAATACCTCTCTGGGGCCGGGAAACCCTCAGTTGTGGGGCATGGTTAGGCTAGCCTTAGCAGTGCACGGTGGGTCACCATGAACAACTAGCGGCCCCAGGCATCGACCGGCGAGGTGGGAATCGGTGAAGAAGCAGCGAGACTGCGCTTGCCGGACTGGCGTGCGCCGGTGACCACCACCCTCGATCGGGCACTGACCGATCACTCAGCGTATGCCGAGCATCCCCTCGCGCCGGTGAACGCGACGCTGCGCGCGATGTTCGGCACCTCGACCGAGCTCCCCGGCCTCGCCCCGGATCTTCTGGTGACGGATACCACAGGGTGGACGCCGACCGCCGCGCTGGCCGGGGACGCCCTCGACACGCTGCTCGCATCCTCCGGCCGGCGCTGGCAGGCCCAGCCGCACGCGGCCGCCGCCATGGCGTGGAAGGCCTACACCTACTGGCTGACGCTGCCGGCGGTGCTGGGCTGGGCCTCGGCCCGCCGGGTCCCGCTGCTGACCGGCACCGACACGCTGATGCACTTCGACGACCCCCGCCCGCTGGTCACCCTGGGCATGCGCGACGACATCACGGTCGCGGTACTCCCGGAGGACCCGCTGGCGCTGCGCGGCCTGAAGCAGGTCCGGGTCGTCACCGACGAGGCCGCGCTGCTCGAGGAGCTGCGCCGTTCCCTGCTCGACGAGCACCTCACCCCGATGCTGGACGCCATCCACAGCCGGGTCCGGCTCGGCAAGCGCACCCTGCTCGGCTCGCTGGCCTCCGGCGTCGCCTACGCGGTGATCCGCTCGGCCGACGTCCTGCCCGGCTCGTCCGCCGAGAGCATCGCCACCCTGCTGACCGCGCTCGGCGTCGACGACCTGATCGAGCTCGTGCCGGGCCGCAACGGCAAGCTCGACGTACAGCGCAAGACCTGCTGCCTCGCGTTCACGCTGCCCAAGCCCAAGGTCTGCATGGGCTGCTGCATCAAGCAGGGCTAGAGCGCTTTAAAGTACGGCCTTCGGGTCGTCGACGATCCCGCCCACGTCCCAGATCCACGCGCCGCCGGTCCAGGTGGGCTGGAAACCGAGCAGGTCCGTCATCGCCCGCAGCATCTCGATGTCACGCACCTGCGGCGTCAGCACCACGACGCCGGCCTTCCAGTAGCGCAGATCCGCCAGCGTCATCTCCCGCCGGGTGTCGGTGATCTCCGGCGTCGGGTTCCCCATCTTGATCGACGCCATCAGCCCGCTGGTCGGCCGCCACGGCGGCGCGAAGACCGCGTACCGATCGGCGGGGTCCAGCGGATTCTTGTTCGGCAGCAACGCGTACGCGCTGGCGATCCGCAGATCCTGACCGGTGTACGCACTCCAGCGCATCGGATCCGGGTAACCGGCGTCCGGCAGCGGCAACGTCACCATGGTGTGGTCGTCGTCCACGTACTGCTTCCAGGTGCCCGCGGTGACGAACTCCGGCACCGGCTCCATCGGCGTGGTCGGCAGCGGCGTCGGTGCGAGCGGGACCAGCGCCATCGCCACCGCGGTGATCATCGCGACCCGGACCGGCCCGCGCGCCGCCGGCTGCGCGTCCATCAGCTCCGCCGCCTTCTGGCAGCCGAGCGCCAGCACGATCGCGACCATCGGCGCGATCGCCAGCGCCCACCGGGTCGGCACGACCGAGTTGAGCACCGGCACGCTGTGCAGCGCCGACCAGATGCCCGCGACGTCGGTATCGACACCGTTGACCCGGATGACCGGGCCGAGCGACAACGCCCCGAAGAACACCGCGATGCCGGCCACCGTCATGACGGCGACGCTGCGCCACATCCAGACCACGAGACCGGCGAACAGAATGACCAGGCCCCAACCGAAGAACGCGTTCTGCTCGGCCGCATTCTGGGCGAGGCGGCCCGCGGTCAGACTGTTGCCGGCGATAGAGCTCTGGGCGTACGCGGTGAAGGAGCCCAGATCGGCCCCGAAGCCCCGGACCCCGTCGGGGAGCCCGTGGTAAGCCTGCGGCCCGAAGAACTGCACGCCGAGCGGATAGGCCAGGGCGATCAGCGTGGCCCCCGCCGCGACACCGAGCGCCCGCAGGAACGCGAACAACTCGGCGCGCTCACGTCGCCGGGCGACCGCCATGACCACGCAGAACAGCCCGAGCGCGACCGCGGTCATGAACAGGATCTCGAGGTTGATGAACGCCTGCCACACCAGCAGACCGGCCAGGACCAGACCGTTGCGCACCGCCCGGCCGGGGCGGCGCAGCTCCAGCGTGCGCCAGATGATCAGGGGCACCAGGAACTGGGAGACGATGTTCGGGTGGCCGCCGGCGTGGGCGATCATGCTCGGCGCGAACGTGGCGAACAGCGCTCCGACCCAGGCGGCCAGCCGCGAGGTGACGAACCTGCGGGACAGCACCAGGTACCACGAGATGCCGGTGGCGGCCAGGCCCAGCGTAATAAAGGCGTTGAACGACACGTGCGGACCGAACAGGACAGTGACGGGCGTCATCGGCAACGAAACGGCCAACACCGAGGTGTTGGCCATCATGTTCACCCCATCGGGGTAATTCATCCGGTCGGAAAAGAACGGATAAACGCCATCCGTAACGACGCGCGCACCGTGCGCCAACATCCACTCGAAGAATGCCTGATCAGGCGGATTGTTCGTCAACTCATGATCAAGATTGAGCCACAACGGCCCCGTGACGAACAGCGATACCGCGATGTAGGTGCTGATAGCGAGCACGTCTCGCCAGGTGAGAGACCGCCACCACCTGCGGCGCGACCCCCGGCCGGGCGCCGGCCCGGAAGCGGGACCCGCCGTTGTCGTATCGACTGGCATGACAGCGATCGGCGCGTCCGCGACATCGCTTTCCCAAGCCAGCAGCTCGGCGTCCAGGTCTTCGGCGGAGGCCGCACGATCCGGTGGCAGAACGTTCCCGCCCGCCGTCTGGCCTGTCGAGTCAATACCCGTAATCGTCATAGCAACGGCGAGCCTAACCGAGGCAGGTAACAGAGCCGTGACGGGCAGCCGAGGCGTGATGGAGCCGATATCTAACCGCTTTTACCGGCACTTGACGCGCATCGTGCATGATGGGTATCACGGCGGGGCGCGGCCGGGGGAATGTATCGATCAGGCAAAAAAAGAGCGGTCAGCCCCCGCTCAACTTTCGGTTGCGCGCGCCGGATGGTTAACTCGTCCGGTCCCGCTGTCAGCTCGGATCGGCAAGACGAGGGAACCAACTTATGGCAGACATCACTGGCGACCAGAGGGTCCAGTCCGAAGTGCTCGAGGGCCTCGCCACGGCTGTGAACCACCGTCAGTGGTTCGTCGAGCTGGCCCTCCCCTACCTGGGGGACAACCCCATCGAGGTCGGTAGCGGCCTCGGCGACTACGCGCTGGCCTGGGCCGAGCACGTGCCGCACTTCACCGCGACCGAAGCGGACCCGGACCGCCTCGTGCTCCTCAAGGAGCGCCTGGCCGACCACCCGACGATCGACGTGCGCCAGATGCTGCTCCCGTCGCCCGACGCGGCCGGCGAGTTCAGCGCGGTCGTGTCCTACAACGTCCTCGAGCACATCGAGGACCACGTCGGCGCCCTGCGCAGCATGGCTGAGCTGGTCCGCCCCGGCGGCCGCATCATCCTGATCGTCCCGGCCTTCATGTTCGCCATGAGCCACGTCGACATCGCCACCGGCCACATCCGGCGGTACACCAAGAAGACGATGCGCGCGGCGATGACCGAGGCCGGCCTCACCATCGAGAAGCTGCACTACGCGAACGCCCTGGGCCTCATCGGCTACTACGGCGCGACCAGCATCTTCAAGCTGGCCCCGAAAGAGGGCCCGATGGTGAAGATCTACGACAACGTGGTCCTCCCGGTCACCAAGGCCGCCGAGAGCCTCGTGAAGCCCCCGTTCGGCCAGTCGGTCTTCGTCGTCGCGAAGGTCCCCGGCTGACCAGCACCCAGCAACGGGACACCGCTCCACGCCTGAGCCCGCCGGTCCACCCGGCGGGCTTCGTCGTGCCGGTCAGGGTCGTGCCGGTCAGGCCTTGACCTGATACGTCGGGCGGATCACCGCGCGGGCCAGCGTGTGGAACGCGAGATTGAACCCGACATACGCCGGGGTGGCCTCCCCGTCCACCTCCAGCCGGTCCACGTCGATGGCGTGCACCGCGAACACATACCGGTGCGGCCGGTCCCCGGGCGGCGGGGCGGCCCCGCCGTAACCGTCCGAGCCGAAGTCGGTGCGGATCGACAGCGCGCCCTCGGGCAGCGGATCGACACCCCGGGGAAGCTCGGTCACCGAAGCCGGCAGATTCACCACGACCCAGTGCCAGAACCCGCTGCCGGTCGGCGCATCAGGATCGAAACAGGTCACCACGAACCCGCGCGTCTCAGCCGGGAAGCCGGACCACGCCAGCTGCGGCGAAAGATTCTTGCCACCCGCGCTGGTGTGCACATACAGCTCGTCGAGCGGCTGCCCATCGGTCACATCCGTGCTGGTCACCGCGAAAGCGGGCACCGCCGGCAGAAGATCATAAGGATCCGGCGCTTCCGGCCGCTCCAGGCTCACACTCATCAGCCCTCCCAGCTACTTTCGGGGTCGGTCCCCAGACTGCCCCGGCGAGCCGAGAGTAATCGCGTGAGGTGTCCCACAGCTTTCGCCCGGACCACATCTCGCCGGAAAACGCACAGGTGGTGCGCGGCCCGGCACTGACCCCGGCCGATAGTCATGTCAGACATCCGACCGGGTGCGAGCGGCAGAGATCCCCGCGCCCGGTGGGATCGGTCGACCACACAAGTGGCCCCCGGCCAGCGAATCGGCCCCCGCCCCCACCCGGACGGGGGCCGATTGCCGTCCGGCACGTGAGGGGCGCGGACGGATCCCATCCCCTCGTTCCGGCCGGTGATGCCGGAGGCCAGGAGGGTTCGGCCGATCCGGGGCGGGACGAAACCGGCTTTTTTGGCTGCAGCCGGTGAGACGATCGGGGCGTGAAAGCGCCGCTGCCCGACGACGAAGCCGCCCGGCTGGCTGCTTTGCGCGATGCCCAGGTGCTCGACACGCTGCCGGAAGAGGATTTCGACGATATCGCTCTGCTGGCCTCGGAAATCTGCGGTACGCCGATGGGGCTGGTCAGCCTCGTCGACGAGAACCGGCAGTGGTTCAAGGCCAAGGTCGGCATCGACATCGACGAGACGCATCGGGACATCTCGTTCTGCGGGCATGCCGTACGCGGGCACGAGCTCCTCGAGGTTCGCGATGCCACGATCGATCCCCGGTTCAGCGACAACCCGATGGTCCTCGGCGACACCAGCATCCGGTTCTACGCCGGCGCGCCGGTTGTTCTCGACGGTACGCACTCGGTCGGCACGGTCTGTGTCATCGACAACCGGCCACGAGAGCTGACCGCGGCTCAGCGCCGGGCCCTGCGCAGCCTCGCCCGGCACGCGTCGGTGCAGCTGGAACTCCGACGCTATGCCCGGCACGCCGGCGAGATCGCGGACCGGCTGCGGCAGCTCGACCGGATGAAGGACTCGTTCCTGGCTACCGTGAGCCACGAGCTGCGTACCCCGTTGTCATCGATCCGGGGTTATCTGGAGATGCTGCTGGAGGACGAATTCGATGCGGAGACGTCGCAGCGCTTCCTCGGCGTGATGCAGCGGAACTCGGATCGGCTGCTGCGCCTCATCGACGACCTGCTGACCGTGGCGCGCCTCAACGATGTCGGCATGGAGCTGGAGCTGGCCGAGCTGGACCTGGCCGAACTCGCGCACCAGGTCACCGCGTCCTGCCGCCCGCTGGCCGAGCACCGGGAGGTGAAGCTCCGGGACCGGACGTCCTGCCCGGTCCCGGCCCGCGGCGATGCGAAGCGGCTCCAGCAGGCGCTCAACCATCTGATCGTCAACGCCATCAAGTTCACCGCCCCGGGCGGCGAGATCATGGTGACGAGTACGGCCGGTGCGGAACCGGAACTCCTCATCACCGACACCGGGGTGGGAATCCCGGCGAACGAGCTGCCGCACGTCTTCGATCGCTTCTTCCGGAGCGCCGCGGCGGACACGATGGCCGCTCCGGGCCCTGGGCTCGGGCTGGCCATCGTCCGCTCGATCCTCGACGCCCATCACGGCAGCATCCATCTCGAGAGCGAGCCGGGGACCGGTACGACGGTCCGCCTGACCCTGCCCCACCCCTGACCCACCGGAAAGAACGTTCGTTCTCTCGAAAGGAGTGACCGAGAGGGGCCGGCCGTCAGACGGTGAGGCCGAAGGCGGGGAGGCAGGGGGCCAAGCCGGTGATCTCGGTTTCGATGGTGCGGGCCGCCGCCCAGTTCTCCCGGGTGAGCAGCATCCTGCGCCCCGTCACCACCTCGCCGCGGACCACGTGCCGGTCGGTGCCGTTGAAGGTGTAGCCGAGCTTGTGGGACACCCCCGACGAGGCCTTGTTGTGGTCGAAGGCCTCGGTGGCCGCTTCGACGGCGCCCAGGCCGGTGAACGCGAGGGCGAGGACCGCCGCGCGCATCTCGGTGCCGAAACCTTGACCCTGATGGGCCAGGCCCAGCCAGGATCCGGTTTCCACCTGCCGGGAGGTGGCGAAGTCCCGGCCGCTGATCTCCTGCGTCCCGATGACCTGGCCGTCGGCCGTGACAGCCACCAGAGCGAGGGACCACTTCGCCGGGGACCAGTTCGCCGCCAGGCTCCAGTGCCACTTCAGGGTGCCCTCGGCCCGCTCCCGGGGTGTCCCGTCGGTCCACGGTACGACGAACGGCATGACCGCCGGGTCGTGGACGCCGGCGACCGCCAGGTCGGCCAGCTGGGCGAGGTCGTTCAGGTCGGGGAGGCGCAGTTCGAGTCTGGGGGTGCGCAGGCGGAGCCCGTACTGCGGCCAGTGATCGGTGATCATAATTGGATTGTGTCGTCCGGCCCCGGGTGCGGCGAACGGTTTATGCCAGGCGGGCGGGCCCGCCTGGCGACGGCACGGGTTCGTCAGAAGCGTTCGATGTGCAGCCCCCTGTACAGACGGCGGTAGACCACTCCGGTGCGGCTGTTCCCGGCATCGATCATCATGCCGTTGCCCATGTAGACGCCCACGTGGCCGGAGCCGACCACGAGGTCACCGGGGCGGGCGGCAGCGCGGGAGACGATGCGGGCCCGGGCCGCCTGGGCGCCGGAGGAGTGCGGGAGCTGCAGGCCGGCCTGGGCGTACGCGCGCTTCGTGAAGCCTGAGCAGTCGAACGAGTTCGGGCCGTCGGCTCCGCTGGCGTAGCTCTTGCCGACCTGGGCACGGGCGAAGGCCAGCACCGCGGCCATCCCGGCCGGGGCCCGGCGGGTGGTGGCCCTGGTGGCCCGGCGGGTGGCCGGCCGCTGGACCGCGGCCCGCTTCGCCGGGACCGCGCGCCGGGCGAACACCCGGCTTGCCGCCGCGCGACGGGCGGCGACCCGGCGGGCAGCGGCCGCACGCTGAGCCGCGGCGGCGACAGCGGCCCGGCGGGCGGCCGCACGCTCGGCCACCGCTCGGCGGGCGGCTTCGAACCGTTCGAGCTCGTCCGCCCGTACGGCCAGGACTTCGTTCTCGGCGGCTCGCAGCGCTCTCGCGGCAGGCCGGGTGGCCGACCGCCGGGCCGCGGACCGGGAGGCCACCCGTTCGCGGGACCGGAGGTCCAGCAGGGGTGAGACGGCGGTGGCGGCCGCGGCCGCCGATACGGGAGAACCGTGCGCTTCCGCGGGAAGGTCAATGGGTTCGAGGGCCGAGGTGCTCACGGCCAGCGCGAGAGCGCCGGCGGCCAGGACACGGCCGGTTGACGGACGGGACAGCGAAAGCCTCCGAAATCGGCCCGGGGCACTCACGCGAATCCCATTCGAGCATGACTGAACCTCCAGCCACGCTGTTGTCGCCCGTTGAGCAGCGACAATGGGAACCCGGGCAATTGGTAATTCCGTCGACCATGCGAACACACATTTGCGTCCACGAACCGGCGAATTGGCAAAATCAACCCGCCGCCGCTGCCGATTCGGGTGTCGCTCGTTCGTGTTGTTTACTCCGGGAACATTGATGAAAGCTAATCGGCAAGAGCCAATTGCGTGAGGCTGGAGCGTTCCCGCAGGGCTGGTGAGCGTTCTCGACGCTATCGCTCTCCACCTGCGAAAACAGCACTGAACTCGGTGCGGTTCGGGCCCAGCACGGCGAAGACGACGTGGTCGAACGGGCCGTCGCGCACCGCGTCGGCGAAGGTCTGCGCGACCAGGGTGGGATCGTTGCCGAAGACGCCGCAGCCCCACGCCCCGAGAACCAGCCGCCGGTGCCCGTGGGCGGCGGCGATCGCGAGGACGCGCCGCGCCCGGCGGCGCAGCACTGCCGGGACCTGGGCGACCAGGCCGGGCTGGTTGCCCCGGAGCGCGCCGAGGTTGGGTGCGGCCGAGGTCAGGAACGTGACCGGGTACGGATCCCCGAGCAGCGCCCCGTGATCGTCCCGGAACACGGGTACCCCCGGGGAGTAGATGACCCGATCGGAGTACGTGAGCTCGGGGTGGGTCCGGTGGTGGGTGTAGAAGTCGCCGGCCGCCAGCTGGCACGGGTACAGCCCGGAGCTGCGGGCGATGCTCTCCTCCTGGGCCCGGGCGCCGTTGAGGAACCCGCCGCCGGGGTTGCGCGCGGACGCGAAGACCAGGGCGGCGACGTCGCCACCGAGCCGGCGCGCCGCGGCGAGGGTCGACTCGCCGGTGACCTCGATCAGGGTGCCGGGCGTGGCGACCGGCTCGGGGACCGCATCCTCGGGCAGGTACAACCGGGTGGCGGCCACCGCGGGGGCCACGTCGACGCGGACCTCGGCGCCGTCCGCGGTCCGGTAGGAGCCCCGCCCGGCGATCTCCACCGTCTCGCGGGCCATCTCCTTGAGTTTCTCGTTCATGGTGGGTCCATGATGGCGAGCCGCCGGCCTCCCGTCATCCGCAATACTCAGCGTCATGCCGACCTCACTTTTAGATGATCTCCGCCGCCTGACGCCGTCGATCCGGACGCTCGCGCCCCGGATCGAGCAGGACGGTACGGTCCCCGAGCCGCTGCTCGACCAGCTCCGCACGCTCGGGGTCTTCCGCCTGACCGCGCCCGCGGACTGCGGTGGCCTGGAGGCGGATCCGGGCACGCTGGTGCGGGTGTTCGAGGAGCTCGGTTACGCGGACGGCTCGACCGGCTGGTGCGCCATGATCGGCGGCGCGACCGGGATGGCGCTGGGCCACCTGCCGCCGGCGACCGCGCGATCCATGCTGGACGATCCCGCGTTCCTGATCGCCGGCGTCGCCGCGCCGGCCGGCCGGGCGACCGCGGCCGAGGGTGGCTTCCGGGTGACCGGCCGCTGGGCGTTCGGCAGCGCCTGCCGGCACGCGACGTGGCTGGTCGGCGGCGCGATCGCCGACGGCCGGCCACGACTGTTCGTGATGGAGGCCGGGCAGCTCACCATCCACGACACATGGCACGTCGCCGGGCTGCGGGGCACCGGCAGCCACGACTTCTCGGCCGACGACGTGTTCGTGCCCGCCGAGCGCGCCTTCTCCCTGGCCGAGCCGCCGACCCAGCCGGGACCGCTGTACACGTTCCCACCCTTGTCGCTGCTCGCCCTCGGGATCGGCGCGGTGGCCCTGGGGATCGCCCGGGCCGCGATCGAGGAGTTCGGCGAGCTGGCCCGGACCAAACCTGCGGGCCGGTCATCCGTACGGGTATCCGTCGCCGAGGCCACGGCCCTGCACGCGTCCGGGTTGGCGTACCTGCTCAGTGAAGCCGGCGGTGTCCCGCCCAGCTCGACCACCCTGCGCCTGGCCATCAGCACGGCGGCCCGCAACGCGGCGCGGGCCGTGGACCTGCTCTATCACGCCGCCGGTGGCACCGCGGTCTACGAGTCGAGCCCGTTGCAGCGGCACTTCCGTGATGTCCACACGGCCACCCAGCACGCGATGGTCTCCGCCGAGGTGACCGAGCTCATCGGCGCGGACCTGCTGGGCGAGGAGGTCAAGAAGTTCCGGCTCTAGACCGGGTAGGGCCGGGTCTCGCGAGCGTCCCGCAGGGTGTGCGCCCACCAGGCGAGGCTCTCGATCAGCACCCGCGCCGCGACCGCGGACTCCGGACCGAGGGGTTCGCCGTCCTTGTCGAAGCAGGCGCGTCCACCGTGGAAGCTGACGGTGTCACGGATCGTGATCGCGTGCAGTTCGGCGAAGACCGGCCGCAGATGCTCGACCGCACGTAGACCGCCGGACAGACCCCCGTACGAGACGAAGGCGACCGGCTTGGCCCGCCACTCCACGAGCACGTCGACGACGTCCGGTTCCAGGTCGGCATGCTGTTCGACCTGCGCGGCGGCCCAACGGGCGATGGTCGGCCCGAAGCGGCCCTCCCGGGTGCTCCCCGCGATGACGGCGGTCCGCAGTTTCTGCATGACCGAACGCTAGGACCGGAACCAAGGTTGAGGCCAAGCTGTCCGACAGACCGGATGATCTCCCTTTTCGGGCGAACCGGACACAGTGAATCCGCACGCCACGGTGGCCGACAGGGGTGCTGAGCTGCGAGGATTCGGACGATATCTCATGCATTAACCCGAAAGGCCGCTTTGTCAATGCGCCGTCGTCCCTCCCTGTTCCTGCTCGCCCTGGTCACCGCGGGGCTCGCGCTTGTCTCACCCGGACAGGCCGCGCACGCCGCGCCGCTGACCGTGAAGATGGTGGTCGCGGCCACGCCGCAGCCGGTGCTGAAGGGCGCCGAGGTCACGCTGAGCGGCCGGGTGTGGGTCGGCGCGACCGGCAACCGGGCGCGGATCGACTTCTACTTCCACCCCACCGGCACACCCGCGAACGAGTACGCCTACCGGGGCTTCACGACCGCCAACGACGCCGGGACGTTCGCGCGCCGGTTCGTGGCCTCGACGACCGGCACGTGGAAGGCCGTCTTCCCGGGCAGCGTGACCCGCCGCAACGCCGCCCGGCTCCGGGCCGTCCAGGTGGTCCAGCCCCGGTCCAAGGAGATCGTCTCGTACGGGCCGGCGTCCGGTGACTGGAAAGGTCGCCCGTTGCTGATCCCGACGGCCCGGTATACGGCGATCGTCACGTACCGATGCATGGGGTCGGGTCCGTTGTTCGTGGTCTGGCACGGTGACGACATGGGCGAATCCGCCGGCCACATCGGCCCGGAAGGCACCGTGACCATGCACGGGCTGGCCGGCGGGCGCCACGGCTTCTTCGAGATCATCACCGAGCCGGCCTGCACCTGGCGGCTGCGGATCTTCTCCGGGATCGCCCTGGTTCCCGCCTAGGTCTCAGGTCAGCAGCAGGATCTTGCCGAGGTGGTCGCTCGATTCCATCAGGCGGTGCGCCTCGGCGGCCTCGGCCATCGGGAACGTCCGGTCGATGATCGGGCGGATGGTGCCGGCGCCGACCAGCGGCCAGACCTGGTCGTGGACACCCTTGACGATGCGGGCCTTCTCAGCGGCCGGGCGGGCCCGCAGGGTGGTGGCCGAGAGGGACGCGCGCTTGGCCATCAGGACGCCGAAATCCAGCTCGGCCTTGCGGCCGCCCTGCATGCCGATGGTGACGATGTGCCCGTTGGTGGCGACCGCCTCGAGATTCCGGTCGAGATACTTGGCCGCGATGATGTCGAGGATGACGTCGGCGCCACGACCGTCGGTGAAATCCTTGACCGCGGCGACGAAGTCGGTGCTGGTGTAGTCGATGGCCAGGTCGGCGCCGAGCGCCTTGAGCTGCTCGTGTTTCGGCTCGCGGGCGGTGACGAGCACCGTGGCCCCGAGCGCCTTGCCCAGCTGCACCGCGAACGTGCCGATGCCCCCGCCACCGCCGTGGACCAGCAGCGTGCGGCCCTGCCGGAGCCGGGCGATGTCGACCACGTTGGACCACACCGTGCACGCGACCTCGGGCAGCGCGGCCGCCTCCTGCACGGACAGGCCCTGCGGGATCGGGAGCAGCTGGCCGGCCGGCACCGCGACCTGCTCGGCGTAACCCCCGCCGGAGAGCAGCGCGCAGACCCGTTCGCCGACGTTGTGCCCGGTCACGCCGTCGCCGAGCGCGGTGATCACGCCGGAGCACTCCAGGCCCGGGTACGGCGGGCTGCCGGGCGGCGGCGGATAGGCGCCCTGCCGCTGCATGACGTCGGCGCGGTTGACCGCCGCGGCCGTGACCTGGACAACCACCTCACCGGGGCCCGGGACGGGATCCGGAACTTCGTTCCAGACCAACGCCTCCGGGCCACCGGGCTTCTCGATCACGATCGCGCGCATACCCAACAGCTTGCCTCAGGGGTACGACATCAACCCCGGTAAGCGCCGATGATCTTCGTGTATTCGTAGGCGGACTGGGCGACCCCGCTGCACGTGTCGTCGTTCGGGTAGGCACCCGAGCACTGCCGGTCCCGGTTCAAGGACCAGAAGGTCAACCGCGCGATCACGTGCTGCTGCGCGTACGAGGTGATGGTGCGCATGTCGTTCAACGTCACCACCGCGTTCTCATCGGTGATCCCGTTCATCGACGAGATGCCCACATGCTTGTACGCGTCGGCGTCGCTGTACCCGTACGCCGACTTGAGCTTGTTCTTGAGTCCGTCCGCGGCCTGGATCGTCAGCGCGCCCTGGTTGGTGCCGGTGCTGCCCCAGTCGAACGTCATGATGCCCCAGCCGTCCACCTGCAGACCCGCGGCCGCCGCCCGCTTGATCAGCGAGTCGTCCGGCCCGGTCGTGTAACTGCCCAGCGTGATGTACGTGGTGATGCCCGGGTTGTTCGCCTTGATCGTCTTCAGCGCGTCGACGGTCTTCTGCTGATCCGCCGGCGTGTTGTACGGCGTGCCCTCGATGTCGATGTCGATTGCCTTGAGCCCGTACGCGTTGATGACCTTCTGATAGGCGGCCGCGAGCGCCGAGGCACTCGTGCAGTAATGCTCGAGCCACGGCCCGGCAGCCCCGCCGAACGAGATCACCACGTCACCGCCGTTCGCCCGGATCGTGTTGATCGCGGCCTGGTCCGCCCCGCCGGTCAGCGCGCGGCTGCCGTCCCATTTCGGGTCGCAGGAACCGCTGTTCAGCATGAACGCCATCGTGTACCAGGTGACCCCGGTGGCGTTCTTGACGGTGGTGAGGTTCGGCGGATTGCCCCACCCCGTGTAGTAGTACGGCGCTACCGCTTTGGCGCCCGGGCCACCCGTGCTCGGCGGCGGTGTGGTTCCGCCCGATGTCGTCCAGGCCTGGTTCGCGGCGCCCGTACACGTCCAGATCTGCAGTTTGGTCCCGTCCGCGGAACCGCCGCCCTTGACGTCGAGGCATTTCCCGGAGGCGGTGTTGACGATCCTGCCGTTGCTGACCTGCCACTTCTGGGTCGCCACGGTGTCGTAGCAATCCCAGGTGTGCACGGTCGCGCCATCGGTGGTCGCGTTGTTCGCGACGTCGAGACACTTCCCCTTGATCTGCAGGGAACCGTTGTCCGCCACCGTCCACGTCTGATTGCCGGAACCGGCGACACAGGTCCAGATCTGCGGAAGATTGCCGTTGGTGGTCGACCCGTCGGTCAGGTCGAGACACTTGCCGCCGAGCCCGGTGATCGCACCGGTGGTCGCGGCCTGGGCCCCGGTGACGCCGATCATCGCGATCAGGAGGGTCGCTGCGGAGACTGCGAGAAGACGCTTCATGCGGGCACGTTCCATTTCTGGTTGGCGGCACCGGTACAGGTCCAGAGCTGCAGCTTCGCGCCGTTGGCGGAACTGCTGCCGATGATGTCGAGACACTTGCCGGAGGCGACGTTGACGAGGTCGTGACCGGCGGTCGCGGTCCATTGCTGATTGGTGCCGCCGAAGCAGTCCCACAGCTGCACGACCGAGCCGTCCGCGGTGCCGTTGTCCTTCACGTCCAGGCACTTCCCGAGCGCACTGACCGTGCCGTTCGCGCCGAGCGTCCACGTCTGGTTCGGGCCCGCCGTGCACGACCACGTCTGCGGCAGATTGCCGTTCACGGTCGAGCCGTCGGTCACGTCCAGGCAGGTCCCGAGGTTGCTGCTGACAGCCCCGGCTCTGCCCTGGCTCCCCGACCACGTGAACGTGGCCGACGTCCGCGTCGGCAGGCTGTACACAAAGGACTGGCCGGCCCAGTTCACCTTGACGGTCTGCGTGCTGCCACTGGTGTTGTAGGCGATCAGCGCCTTCGAGCCGTCCGGGTTCTTCCACGCAACGTTCTTCACGGTGCTGTTGGCCGTCGAATCGATCCGCACCGCACCCGGCTTCACGAACTTCGTCAGGTGCCCCATCGTGTAGTACTCGACGGTGTAATCGACCTGACCGCTACGGCTGTCCCCGTTGTGCACGGTGACCAGGCCGGTGCAGGTTCCGCAGCCCCCGTTGTGCGGACCCATGTTCTGATCGACCGCGAGACTCCACTTCGTCCACGAACGGGCCCAGTTCCGGGTGTAGTCGATCAGGTTGTTCATGTCCTCGGCATGCTGGTTGCCGACCCAGACACCGCCCGAGTGCTCGGTGAAATACTGGTTCATGGCCGGGTACTGCGCCCGTACCGAGGAAGCCTTGCTCGGATCGCCGCCGTAACCGTGCCAAGCGACGCCGCCGTAATTCGGGTGGTTGCGGATCGCCGCGTCGTTGACCAGGGGCGCACCCCACGTGTCGTAATCGCTGTAATTCCAGTCGTGCACCAGCAGTTTCGTGCTCAGGCCGGCCGCCTGCAGCGCCGGCAACAGGTCGTTCTTGGCGAACGACTGCAACCCCGAGACACTCCACTGCATGGAGGGGTATCCGGCACAGCAGCCAGGCTCGTTCTGCTCGGTCACATAATTGACGTGTACGCCCTGAGCCTCGTAGCCCTGCAGATACTTCACAAAATACTGGGCGTACGCCTTGTAGTACTCGGCCTTCAGGTACCCCTGGTCGTACGCGTTGTTGTCCTTCATCCACGAAGGAGCCGACCACGGCGACGCGAACAGGGACAGGTTCGGATTCAGGCCCCGAGCCTGCTTCGTCAGCGCGAGCACGTCGACATCCCGGGTCAGCGTGAAATCGTTGAGGTCACAGCAGGTGCCGTCGTACGAGTAACTCGACCGCGCCAGGTCCGATGATCCGATGACATTGCGTACGGCGCTGACCCCGATGCCGGCCGTAGGGCTGAAAAGCTTGGTCATCACGTCGTTCTTGGTGGCCGCGCTCAGGGCACCACTACCGTTGATCAGCCACGCCGCGGTGTCGGTGAAGCTGGCGCCGGCGCCCTCGAACTGCTGATACGTGGTTCCCTCGTTGACGGTGATCGTCTGGTTGGCACTGCCGGAGGTCGCGGCGAAACTGACCGGGGTCTGCTGCTGCAACCCTCGGGTGACGGTCCGCCCGCCGGCGTCACTGGTGGTGGTGAGATAGACCTGCACTTGCTCGTTCGCGGCGAACGCAGCGGGGACTGCGACGCCGGCACTGACCAGGACGGTCGCCGCGATGAGCGCCGTCCGCGCTCGTCTTCTCGTGCGTCTTTCGGGGATGGGCATGGGACTCCTTGGCCGCAGGTGGGGGCCTGGCCGCAATTGATAAGGCGCTGAACAATAAACATGCCCATCTATGCCCTGTCAACTGCCCCACCCGTGCTGTGAAGCGGTGTTTCCCCAGTTCAAACCCCTGTTAAGACAGTTAATATAAGTTTCGTGCGTACGCTGTGCACACTGTGACCAGGCGATAACACAAACTTCAGGGATCGAACCCCATCAGGCACCACATCGACCCAGGACGGCCACACCCGGCCGCCCCCGTTGAACTGGCCGAACCCACCCCCAGAAACTTGACCCCGACGCACGTCCCCCAAGACAGGGGCCTGGCCGTCGCGGGGGCGCGGCGGCCGGGCCCCGTGTCCGCTCAGCGCCCCACCACCCCATCTGGCACACTGAGACCCGAACATTGCCGGGAGGGCTCGCCTAGTGGCCGATGGCGCCGGTCTTGAAAACCGGTGAGGCGTTACGCGTCTCCGTGGGTTCGAATCCCACGCCCTCCGCTCACCCAGCTACCTAACAGATGTAGGTCAGCGGGGCTTTTTGCCGTATGGACCATGGGTTCGCGCGCGGACGGGCGGCCGGCACGGATGAACGGGCGGACCGGCTGGAACTCGGCGCGGCTAATCAAGCGACCCGACGAAGCCGTACTCCACGAAGACGACCGTGCCCGGCTCTCCCCAAAGGCCTGGCCTGATCTCGTAGTCGCACATCAGCTGGTGCTCGACGAAGTTTTCGTCGACGTAGCGAGCGCCGTGGACCACGGCTGTGTGCCGGTCACCGCCGTCCATGGCTTTCGCGTCCCGTTCAGGGTTGATCTTCCGGGATTCCTTCCACCGCTCGTAGGCGTGCTGCACCTCGCCGGCGACGTCAACCGGGCACTCGACCCTCGGCGGGAACAGGTGCAGTTTCCACAGTCCGTCCGAGCTACTCATCGAGCCTCCCTGGCGAGGTGCGGCGGATGGTCCGGTCAGGTGCTCCTGCGGGCAGCCCACGCGGCGAGCTGGGTGTTGGTGGGCCGCCCGTCATCCGGGTCGTCGGTTTCCTCGGGCCGGAGGAACCAGTCGGTCAGCCAGGCCCACTCGATCCTCGGGCTCGACGTCGACTTCCTTGCGAGCCGCCACGGCTGCGACGCCTGGACAAGGGTGCGCAGGTCGGCCGGCGACAAATCGCCGTACCGCAGCAGGACCGCGTTGATGGTGTTCAACGCTGTACTGTGCGGTGGTTCGGGGGCTTCCGACTCGAGGAGATCGTCCAGGTCGACGCCGTCGTCGGTGGCATACAGGGCTTCGGCGAACAACGCGCCGTGCCCGCGCGCGAGGTAGTGGCCTTGGGCGAAGAACAGCAGCAGCTTCCGCTTTGTGTCGGACAGGCCGGGACGGTTGATGTCTATGGCTTTGATGACTGAGTCGACACTGGTCATCGGCGCAAGGTAGCGAGACGCTACCCCGGTTTCCATCCCCGTCCCCGGTGACCGGATTGGCATGGCCGAAGGCTGGACAGCGGTGGTCATCGAAGCCTCCTCGCCCGACCTCGCATCATCGCTAAAGGTATCGATGCCGTGACTCTTCGCCTGTCGGATCTGGGACTCGTCGGGCATGGTCAACGTCTCGCCATCTGCGAAGCGGGTGGGCGGCGATCAAGCGTGGTCGGCTGGGACAGGCGGTGGGCTTGTTCGATGGAGCGGCCCCAGGCGGTTGCGGCCAGGACGAGGGCGATTCCGCAATAGCCGGCGATGCCCAGCTGGTCGTGGGCAATGGCGATGCCGATGACCGCCGCCCAGACCGGTTCGGTGCCGAGGAGGAGGCTGACCCGGGAGGGCGATGTGCGGCGGACCGCCCAGGTTTGCACGAGGAAAGCGAAGACCGTGCAGATGAGGACGAGGTAGAGGAAGAGCAGCATCCGTACGGGATCCAGGTGGGCAACGTAGCTCGGGACCGATTCGCCGTGGAAGACAGACGTCGCCGTGAAGAGAGCCGCGCATGTCGCCAGCTGCACCGTCGTCAGGTGGAGCGGGTCCATCGGCTTGGTGGCCGTGAGCTTGTGCATGGAGGTGACGTGGACGGCCCGCACGACTGCGGCTACCAGGATGAGCAGGTCGCCGACGCTCAGCGTGTGGAAGCCGGCCAGCAGCACCACCCCGAGCACGGCGATCACGGCCGCGAGGAAGAACCGGCCGGGCAGCCGCCGTCCTGAGACCACGGTGTCCAGGAGCGGGGTGAACACGATGGTCAGGCTGATGATGATCCCGGCGTTCGTCGCCGAGGTGTGGGCGATCCCGAACGTCTCGAACGCGAAGACCGCGGTCAGCAGCACCCCGAGGATCGCACCGGCGCGTAGCTCCGCCGCGGTCACGCGGGTCCGTCGGGCGGCCACCACCACGGCCATGATCAGGGCCGCGAGCAGCATGCGCAGCGCCAGCAGGGCCACCACCGAATCCGGGGTGACCAACTCCTTGGCCACAAGATAGGTCGATCCCCACGAGACGGCGACCGCGAGCAGCAGCAGGTCGACGCGGAACCGGGCCAGGGAAGCGATCATGCCTTCATGGTCTGGGCCGTCATCAGGTAAGACAAGACAGGAATTTCGCTACCGATAGTTTAGGTTGACCTAATGGAACTGGGTCAGCTTCGCGCGTTGAGAGAGCTGGGCGACCGGGGCAGCATCGCCGCCGTCGCGGCTGCTCTGCGCGTCACTCCGTCGTCTGTCTCGCAGCAGATCAGCGCGCTGCAGCGTGCCTCGCCGGCCCCCTTGACGTATAAAGATGGGCGTCGGACAGCTCTCACCGACGCCGGCCGGGCCCTGGCGCTGGCCGCGATCGACGTGGAAGTGGCTTTTGAACGTGCCGAGCAGGCGGTGGCGAACTTTCGGAGCGAGCCGACCGGCACGGTTTCGGTGGCCGCCTTCCACAGTGCGTGCCTGGCGGTCTTCGGGCCGCTGCTCACCGCCCTGAACACCCCTGACCAGCCGCGGGTCAGCCTGAGCGATTTCGACGTGGCCCAGGAGAGCTTCCCGGCCCTCACCTCGGACCACGATCTTGTCCTTGCCCACCGGCTGGTCGGCAGCCCGCCCTGGCCGGCATCGGTACGGGTCGAGCCGCTCCTGTTCGAGCCCCTGGACCTCGCCGTCCGGCGGGACCATCGGCTGGCGGCGACCTCCTCGATCGTGCCGGAGGATCTCCGGGGCGAGGCGTGGGTGGCGGTCCACGAGGGGTTTCCGCTCGAGCGGGCGATCACCGTGATCGCCGGCATCGGGGGCGCCGACGCGCGCATCGTGCACCGGATCAACGAGTTCTTCGTCGCGGCCGCGGTGGTCAAGGCCAGCGGGTGTGTCGCGCTGATGCCCCGATACACGACCGACCTCCGCGACCACCCGGAGCTGGTCCTGCGGCCACTGTCCCACCCCGGGCTCGGCCGGCACATCGACTGCCTCGCCCGGCCGGAGACCCTCGAGCGCGCCAACGTCACCACCGTTCTGACGCAGATCAAGGCCATCACCGACGGGATACGCCGGAAGCCCAGCTGAGCTGCAGCTGGGCCTTCGAAAAAAGCGGCGTTCTCAGGCGGCCTTGCGGGTGCGGAGCTTGCGGAAGTTCACGTTGCCCTGGCGGATCTGGCCGGAGCGACGGGCCCTGCGGATCATGATGACCGTGGGAACCAGGCAGACCAGCAGCGCCGTGAAGCTGGCTTCGGGGCCGAACGCGCCGCCGGTCAGGAATGTCGGGCCGGAGAGCGTTGTGTCGAAGAGGCCGTGCTGTTCGGTGCCGGAGGTCGCCACTCCGAAGAAGCCGGCCTCGGTGAAGTTCCAGGCGAAGTGGATGCCGATGGGGAGCCAGAGCGAGCGGGTCAGGGCGTAGGCCGCGCAGAGCATCGTGCCACCCTCGATGCCGATGGCCAGGGTGCCCCAGATTGTCGCGCCGTCGTTGACGAGGTGGGTCAGGCCGAACAGGACCGAGGAGATGACCAGGGCTACCACCGTGCCGGTGCGCTCCTCCAGGATGCGGAAGATGATGCCCCGGAACAGGAGTTCCTCGTTGACCGCGACGCTGGCCATCATGCCGAGCGTGACGAACAAGCCGCTCCAGCCGCCCCAGCCGATGTGGTCCCAGCCGCCGAACATGCCGATGATCAGCATCATCGCGGTGAGCGCGCCGGCGCCGATCAGCAGGCCGCGGCGCAGGTTGGTCCAGCGGCCGGCGTCCGGGAGCTCGTCGACGGTCTCGCGGCTCTCGACGGTGCGGGCCAGCCATTTGTACGCGAAGAGCGCCGCGACCGCCGTGGCGAAGCCGACCAGGACCGCGGTGATCGGGTTGTGCGCGGCCAGTACGTTCAGGCCCCGGGTGCCGGCCAGGACGGCGGCCATCGCGACGATCAGGACGGGGACCCGGAACTGGCGGAGGCGGTTCTTCGCAACGGGGGAAGTCATGTCGATAAAACTATTGAGATCGAGAGTTGCCCCCATCCCGCTGCGGATGACACCTCGGGGTAGCTCTCACGGGGGACCCCTGCGGTGAAGAAGAAGATCCTGATTGTCGCCGCTGCCGTCCTGGTGCTGGTCAGCGCGCCGTGGCTGTGGACCACGCTCTCCGCGGTCGGGCACGTGCACGACGAGGCCGACGCGCCGGCTGCCGACGTGGTCATCGTGCTGGGCACGCAGGTCGCGGCGGACCGTCGTACCCCCGAGAAACGTCTCGAGGGACGGCTGCGGACCGCGGCCGCGCTGGTCTCCGCCGGCCGGGCTCGCGCGATCCTGGTCTCCGGCGACGGTGGCGGAGACTCGGGTGACGAAACCGCGGCCATGACCGGGTTCTTGACCGGGGAGCTGGGCATGGATCCGGCGCTCGTGATGGCCGACCCGCAGGGGCTGGACACCTATGACAGCTGCGCGCGGGCGCACGAGAAATACGGCATCACGAAGGCGCTCGTGGTCACGCAGGCCTATCACCTGCGGCGCGCGGTGACGCTGTGCCGCAGTCTCGGGATCGATGCCGAGGGTGTGAAGGCACGCTGTGACGGGTGTGGGGTGGCGCTGCTGGCCGAGAAGTCGGTCCGCGACTATTTCGCCAGTGGGAAGGCCGCCTGGGACGTGCTCACGACGGCGGGTTGAGGATCATCTGCGGGCCTTCGCCGCGCTGGGCGAGTTTGTCCTCGGGGTTTATCAGGTTGCAGCGTTCCAGGGAGAGGCAGCCGCAGCCGATGCAGCCGGTGAGCTGGTCGCGGAGCCGTTCCATCATGGTGATGCGGTCCTCGAGTTTGCGGCGCCAGTGTGCGGACAGCCGGGCCCAGTCGGACCGGGTCGGGGTCCGGTTCTCGGGGAGGTCGTTCAGGGCGGTGCGGATCTCCTCCAGGGAGACGCCGACCTGCTGGGCGATCCGGATGAAGGAGACGCGGCGCAGTTCGTGGCGTTCGTATCGGCGCTGGTTGCCGCTGGTCCGGGTCGAGCTGATGAGGCCTTCGCGTTCGTAGTAGCGCAGGGCCGACTGGGCCACACCGCTGCGCGCCGCCAGATCGCCGATGGTCAGAAGTTCCATGCGGAGAATCCTTGAGTTGAAGTGAACTTTAACTAGCACCCTGAAGCCTATGACCGTTTCGAGCGCCACGCCAGACCTGCTCCGCCGGATCACCGCGGACGCGAAGCACGCGCCCAGCGCCTACTCGACGTTCGACGTGCTGTGGGTGCTCTACGACCGGGTGCTGCGGGTGTCCCCCGGGACCGCCGACGCCCCGGACCGCGACCGGTTCCTGCTGTCGAAGGGACACGGGCCGGCCGCCTACTACGCCGTACTCGCCGCCAAGGGGTTCTTCCCACCGGAATGGCTCGACGACGTCGGCAGCGCGACCAGCCCGCTCGGGCACCATCCCGACCGGGTGCTGGTGCCCGGCGTGGAGATCGGCACCGGGTCGCTCGGGCACGGCCTCGGGCTGGCCGTCGGCACCGTGCTCGGGCTGCGCGCCCAGGGCTACCTCACGACCCGGACGTTCGTGCTGCTCGGCGACGCGGAACTCGACGAGGGATCGAATCACGAGGCCATCGCGTACGCGGCGGCGACCGGCCTGGACCTCACCGCGATCGTGATCGACAACCGGTCGTCGACGCACGGCTGGCCGGGCGGGATCGCGCTGCGCTTCCCGGGCTGGTCGGTGTCGCACGTGGACGGACGTGACCACGACGAGATCGAGGCGGCACTGCGGCGCACGCCCGGACCCCAGGTCGTCATCGCACAGGTGGAGCCGAAATGAGAGACACCTTCGTCGCCACGACCAGCGCGCTGCTGGCAGCGGATCCCCGGACCGTGCTCGTGCTCGCCGACATCTCCAGCGACGCGTTCGCGCCGGCCCAGCGCCGCCACCCCGACCGGGTGCTCAACGTCGGGATCCGCGAACAACTGATGACCGGCGTCGCGGGCGGGCTGGCGCTCACCGGGATGCGGCCCATCGTGCACTCGTACGCGCCGTTCGTCATCGACCGCGCCTACGAGCAGATCAAGCTCGACCTCGGTCACCAGGACGTGGGTGCGGTGCTGGTCAGCATCGGCGGCTCGTACGACGCGTCGGCCGAGGGTTACACCCACCAGTCGCCCGGTGACGTGGCGCTGCTGGACACGCTCGAGGGCTGGACCGTGCACGTCCCGGGGCATCCCGACGAGGTGCCGGGCCTGCTCCGCGCGGCCGCCCGGCACGACGACCGGGTGTACATCCGGCTGTCGAGCGGGGCGAACCGGGCCGCGTACCCGGGGAACGATCTGACGGTGCTGAAGCGGTCGGACAGCGGTGCGGTGGTGCTGGCGATCGGGCCGATGCTCGACGCCGTGCTCGAGGCCACCCGGGACCTGGACGTCACCGTCGCGTACTCGAACACGCCGCGGCCGCTCGACACCGGGGCCCTGGTGACGTTGCGACCTGCGGAGATCGTGGTGGTCGAGCCGTACCTGGCCGGCACGTCGAGCCGGGTCGTAGCGGCCGCGCTCTCGCACGTACCCCATCGGGAGTTGCACCTCGGGGTCAGCCGGACCGAGCAACGGCATTACGGGTCCCCGGCTGATCATGCCGGATGGCACGGGCTGGATCCGGCCGGCCTGAGGGCCTCGATGGTGGCGTTCCTGGCCGGTTAGACCGCTACGCGGCTGCGGAAGACCTGCTTGAACAGGGCGTCGAACCGCCAGACGCGGTCGGGCTCGCTGACCCGGACCCGGAATCTTTCGCGTACGCCGTCCACCGCCGTCGCCGCGATGTCCACCGTGGAGCCCATGGGGTCCGGGCTCCAGGTGACATCGCTGAGGTGACGCAGGTTCGCGTTGAGGTGCAGTCGCAGGCGGCGCAGCACGCGCGTCTCCCGCGTGACGACGAGCCGGCGGCTGGTCAGCAGCAGAAGGAATTCACCGGATCGGGGCCGGTCCGGGTCGGCGCAGCGGGTGACCAGCACCGTCGCGTCGTCCTGGTCGACGCAGCGGCGAAAGATCGGCAGGTGCCGGCTCACGGTCGGGAGGGTGACCCCGGCTTCGGCGGCGGCGGGAAGGAACGTACGGGAGAACACGTCCATGTGGCGTCTAACGGCAACGCCCAGGGGAGGGCGCGGGTGTTACGAGATGAATAACGGATTACAGACTCTCGACGATCGTGGCGTTCGCCATTCCACCGCCCTCACACATGGTCTGCAGGCCGTACCGGATGCCGTTCTGTCGCATGTGGTGCAGCATCGTCGTCATGATCCGGGCACCGGACGCGCCGAGCGGATGCCCCAGGGCGATCGCCCCGCCCCGCGGGTTCAGCCGGGCCGGATCGGCGCCGGTCTCCACCAGCCACGCCAGCGGTACGGGTGCGAAAGCCTCGTTCACCTCGTAAACCCCGATGTCGTCGAGGGTGAGCCCCGCCCTGGTCAGCACCTTCACGGTGGCCGGGATGGGCGCGGTCAGCATGATCACCGGATCGTCCGCGGCGACCACCGCGGTGTGCACCCGGGCCAGCGGCCGCAGCCCGTGGGCGGCGGCCCACTCGGAGGTGGTGACCGCGAGCGCGGCGGCACCGTCGGAGATCTGTGACGCGGTGCCCGCGGTGACCACGCCGTCCGCCCGGAACGGCGTCTTCAGGGCGCCCAGCCGCTCCAGCGTCGTGTCCCGCCGGATGCCCTCGTCGCGGGCCACGGCGCCGACCGGGGCGATCTCCGCGTCGAACTCGCCCGCGTCCTGCGCCTTCGCCGCCGCCTCGTGGCTGGCCAGCGCGAACTCGTCGAGCCGGGACCGGGAGAAGTGCCACCGCTCGGCGATCATCTCGGCGCCGAGGCCCTGGTTGAACGACCGGGTGCCGTACCGCTCGTGGACCAGCGGGCCGTAGGGGTCGGCGCCCGCGGCGCTCGAACCCATCGGCACCCGGCTCATCGACTCGACACCGCCGGCCACGACCAGGTCGGCCTGGCCGGAGATCACCGTCGCGGCCGCCACGTGCAGGGCCTGCTGGCTGGACCCGCACTGCCGGTCCATCGTCGTGCCCGGCACCGTGTCGGGCCAGCCCGCCGCGAGGACCGCGTTGCGGCCGATGTTCCACGACTGCTCGCCGGACTGCGACACACAACCCCACATGACGTCCTCGACGTCCGCCGGATCGAGGCCGGCCCGCCCGGTCAGGGCCCGGAGCACCCCGGCCGACAGATCAACCGGGTGTACGCCGGACAGGCCGCCGTTACGCCTTCCGACCGGGGTCCGCACCGCTGCGACGATCACCGCGTCTCGCATACCGCCGACGGTACGCCGGGCTGCCATAGTGGTGGGCATGTCGGCAATGCAATGGCGGCTGAAGCCCGCTCTGCCCGTGACGAAACTGATCGGCGCGGCCGCGCTCGCGGCGCTGGTCGTGGCGTTCGGCGGTGACGACCCGATCCAGTGGGCGCTGGCGCTGCTCGCCGTGGCCGGGCTGACCGGCTGGGCGCTGCGTGACCTGATCCGGCCGGTCCGGCTGGTGGCGGACCCGGACGGCGTGACCGTGGTCACCGGTTTCGCGACCCGGCGTCACCTGAGCTGGCCGGCGATCGAGCGGGTGCGGGTCGACGCCCGGGCGCACCGCGGCATCCGCAGCGAATACCTCGAGATCGATGCCGGTGACAGCCTGCACCTGCTCAGCCAGCACGAGCTGAACGCCGACCCGGCGGAGGTGGCCGCGACCCTCGCGCGGATCCGCGAGGAGGCTACGTCGTCAGGGACAGCGTCCGAGCGATCGATATGACCACCAGGACCAGCAGGATCGCGCCCAGGCCGATGCCCTGCACGAGGCCGCGGCGGTCCTTGGGAGCGTAGGCCAGCGCGATCGCCGCGGCGAAGCCGGTGAACATGCCGCCGAGGTGACCCGGCACCGAGATGCCGCTGATGGTGAACGTGAAGATCACGTTGATCACGATGACCGGCAGGATCGGTGCGACGCTCAGGTTGAGTCGTTTGAGCAGCACCAGCATGGCCGCCATCAGACCGAAGACCGCGGTGGAGGCGCCGACGGTGTTGCCGCCGTCGATACCGGTGAAGACGTACGCCGCGACGTTGCCGCCCAGTCCGGCCAGCAGGTAGAGGCCGGTGAACCGCAGCGGGCCGAGCGCGCCCTCGAGCTGCCGGCCGAGGATCCACAGCGCGTACATGTTCAGCAGCAGGTGGATCACGCCGTAGTGCAGGAACATCGCGGTGAACAGGCGGTAGAACTCGTTGTTGCCCGCGATGTAATACGTCCAGACGCCGCCCCAGCTGGTCAGCGGGGTGCTGCCGCCGAGCAGGCCGCCCATGCCGCCGCCGGCGACCGCCCCGGAACCCCCGGAGATGATCGAGAAGACCATCGCCACGACGTTGATGCCGATCAGGGTCTTGGTGGCGGTGCCGGCCTTACCGGCCGCGCTGCCGCCGAACGCGGTGCGGGCCGACCGCTGAGTGCGCCGCCCCTGGGCGACGCACTCAGGGCACTGATGGCCGACCGAGGCTTCGTTCATGCAATCCGGGCAGATGGACCGCTCACAGCGGGTGCACCGGATGTAGGTCTCCTTGGACGGGTGCCGATAGCAGACGGGCGCCGTCACCGGGGACTCACTCATGCATCAACGGTACCTGGGCTCACCACTAAGCGGCGACCCGCTCGATCTCCACGCGCTCGATGACGACGTCCTCCTTGGGACGGTCACCGGGGCCCGTGGCGGTGGTGCCGATCGAGTCGACGACCTTGGCGGACTGCTCGTCGGCGACCTGGCCGAAGATGGTGTGCCGCCGGTTGAGGTGCGGGGTGGGGCTGACCGTGATGAAGAACTGCGAACCGTTCGTGCCCGGACCGGCGTTCGCCATCGCAAGCAGGTACGGACGGTCGAACTGCAGCTCCGGGTGGAACTCGTCGGCGAACTGGAAGCCCGGGCCGCCACGGCCGGTGCCGGTCGGGTCACCCATCTGGACCATGAAGTTCGCGATGACCCGGTGCGAGATGGTGCCGTCGTAGTACGGGCCCGAGCCCTTCTGGCCGGTCCGCGGGTCGACGTAGTCCTTGGTGCCCTCCGCGAGCTCCACGAAGTTACGCACGGTCGCCGGCGCGTGATCCGGGAACAGCTGGAGCCGGATCGGTCCGTGGTTGGTGTGCAGGGTGGCGTAAAGCTTGTCAGCCACGGTTACTCCTATCGGCGCAGGGTCAAATTCTTTGCAGTTCGGATCCTGCCCCATGTGTTGGAACGGGCTACGCGGGGGTACCCAAGGGGGCAGCATGGACATGGGAGAGACCACAGGAGGTGGCACTGGTGTTCGCAACTATGCGACGTAAGAACCGCAACGCCAAGATGAAGAACGAGCTCGGTCAGAGCGTTGACCACTTCAGGCAGGCGGTTTCGCTCGCCGCGCAGGAGACCAGCGCGACCGTGGGGCCCAGGATCTCCGCGGCCCGCGACCGGGTGCAGCCCGCCACGGATCGCGCCAAGGGTGCCGCGTCCTCCGGCTGGGAGAGCGCCGTCGCGACGCTGAGCCCGCTGGTCGCCGCCGCGACCGAGAACGCCAAGCAGGTCAGCGCCAAGTCAGCCAAGGTCAACAAGAAGACGACCAAGGCCGGCCGCAAGAACGCCAAGAAGCTCGAGAAGCGGGCGAACAAGGCGCTGGGCCGCAAGCAGGGCTCGACGGGCAGCAAGCTCGTGGGCCTCGCCCTGATCGGTGCCGCGGTCGGCGTCGCGGGCGCCTACTTCGTGCGCAAGCGCCGCACCGACCAGTGGGACGAGTACGACCCCACCGGCCCGGTCGACACCACGGCCACCGCCGCAGCCGACGACGCCGCGTTCGAGCCGGCCGACCTCTCCGGTCCGTCCGGATTCCCGACCCCCGTCGGTGAGACCGAGCCGGTCATCCCGACGACCCCTCGGTAACCCACAGATCCTCGGAACGGCTCCCCGATCACCTCGGGGGGCCGTTTCTAGTTTCCGTTGTCCTTGTCCTCGTCCTCCGAGGCGTTCGACAGCCGGGCGCGCACCGGGTCGAGGGCCGGGCCCTGGGGCAGCAGGGCGACCAGCTGTCCCGGGATGGCCTGCGGCTGGACGCCGCCGTAGCCGAGTTTGCCCAGCAGGTCGCGGCTCGCGAGCGGGTATCGCCGGCCGGTGTCGGTGATCACACTGACCGTCCCGGAGGTGGCCGGGGCGTCCGGCGATGCCGCGGAGACCACCAGCGCACCCTTGCCGCGGGGCACCAGGACCTCGTCGGCCTGCACGCCGCCCGCGACGGCCGGCTCACCGGTCACCGCCGTGCCCTGCGGCACCGCCGAGCCGATCCGGATGCTGATCGACCCGCCGTTGCCGCCGTCGTAGTTGGTGCAGACCGTGCCCGGGCCGTTGAGCAGCACCGGGAACGCCGGTGGGAGGCCGTCGGCGTTGGCCGCGCTGACCATGTTCGTCTTCGAGTGCGGCAGCTGGCTGTACAGGTTGAGGTCCATCGTCTGCAGCGAGCTCGCGTTCGGCTCGGTCTGCATCAGCGTGGCCTGCACCTCGGTGAGGTCGGCCACCCCGTCGTCGAGCACCACACCCCACTGGACGCTGCCGTTCGGGCCGCTGATCTGCAGGAGCTGGCCGATCCGGGTGTCGTTGATCGCCGACGACGCGTTGCTGAAGCCGTCGATCTTCGGGGCCTTGAGGTCCGGGCCCAACGTCACCGAGTTGAGCCACGCCGGCGAGACCTCGAGCGCGGCCTGGGTCCACCCGAACCGCACCTGGGTCTGCTGGAGGCGGTTGGCCGGGATGAGGAACCGCTTGTTGTTGTAGACCAGGAACGCCCGGCCGGCGGTGTCGGTGACCAGGAGCCCGCGCAGCTCGGAGCCCGGGGTGTCGGCCTTCGGCACCGGCAGCAGCGTGCCGTCGGTGACCGGGACGCCGATCGACACCACGCTGCGGGCGCCGCCGCCCTCCGACCCCTCGGGCAGCGACGTGCAGACCGTCCAGCGGCTGGGCAGCAGGCCGTTCTTGGCGTCGGGCAGGGAATCCGGCGCGTCCGGGATGCCGAGCGGGTCACCCAGCGGGATCTTGGCCAGGCTTTCCCGGGACGCGTTCTTCAGCTGGGGTGCCGCGGCGTTGGCGATCAGCAGGCCCGACGTGTAGTTCAGCACCGGGTGGATCTTGCTGTCCGACGCGACGTAGACGAAGCGGGCCCCGGTGCCCTTCTCCAGCCACACCACGTCCTCTTTGTCGGCGTCGACCGTCCCGTTGCCCTTGATCAGGCCGTAGACCGCGGCGCCACCGACGGCCAGCGCCGCCACGACGAGGCTGACCAGCACGGTTGTCCCGGCCCGGCGCAGCGGGGACCGGTGCGGATCCGGATCGTGGGTAACCAGCGCCGCCACCACCCGCTGTTGCGAGTACTGGTACGAATGCAGCTGATCTTGCCTCGACGGCACGTGAATGACCTCCCCGGTGCAACCCCGTCACTGTAAAGGTCCCCGAGGTCACATGGGGGGCCGCCTAGAGCCAGCCGTTGCGGCGGAAGGCCCGGTAGAGCAGCACGGACACCCCGACGATGACCGTTATCACCACCGGGTAGCCGTACAGCCACTGGGTTTCCGGCATGTGCACGAAATTCATGCCGTAGACCCCGGCGACCGCGGTCCACCAGGCGGAGATACCGGCCCAGGCGGCGATCTTGCGCATGTCGTTGTTCTGGTCGACGGTCACCTGCGCGAGACGCGCCTGCAGGATCGAATTCAGCAGATCGTCGTACGACGAGACCTGCTCGACCGTTCGCGTCAGGTGATCCTGCACGTCGCGGAAGTAGCGCCGGATCTCCTTGGGCACGAGCCGGCTCTGCGGCGCGGTGATCGTCGCGAGCGGGCGCTGCAGCGGCACCACCGCCCGGCGGAATTCCACGATCTCGCGCTTCATCTGATAGATCGCCTGCACCGGGCTGCGGCCGCGGTCCCGGGAGAACGCGCCCTCCTCGATGATGTCGAGGTCGGCCTCGACCTGGTCGGCGACCTCGATGTAGGCGTCGACGACCCGGTCGGTCACCGCGTAGGCGACCGCCCACGGCCCCTGCGCGAGCAGGTCACCCCGGGCCTCCATGTCGGCCCGGACCGGCGCGAGTTTCGTGGCGTCGCCGTGCCGCACCGTGATCACGAACCGCTCGCCGACGAAGATCATCATCTGGCCGGTCTCGACGATCTGCGAGGTCTCGGTCAGCTCGCCGTGCGGCACGTACCGGGCGGTCCGCAGCACGAGGAAGTGCACCAGGCCGAACTGCTCCAGCTTGGGCCGCTGCTCCGCCTTGACCGCGTCCTCGACCGCGAGCTCATGCAGGTCGTAGGTCCGCGCGACGGCGGACATCTCCGCCTGCGTCGGCTCGTGCAGGCCCAGCCAGACGAACGCGTTCTCCCGGCTGCAGGCCTCGCGCAGCGCCTCGTCGGGGCTGAAGTCGCCGGGCTCCCGCTTGCCGTCGACGTAGACGCCGCAGTCGACCACGGAACTGCCCTGGAACACCTCGCCGGGCTCGGCGGGCCGGCCGTCGACGGTGCCGAGGAACCTGTTCATCGCCCGGACGGGGGCGGTCCAAGCTCGCACCAACGACCGGCTCCCACTGGCCGGCCTGCTGCTTTCGCTCATAACTGCCTCCCCCACGTTTCCCGGCGCGCTCTCGTCGGCGAGGTTACGCCGGTCCCGCGCGCCGGTTAGGGGGGCGCCGGACGGACCGGCCGCATTTCGGGGGGTGAAGGGTGCGATCGGCCCGCCCGGCGCCAGGGGGCGGGGTGGGTGTCAACGCGTCACACCGCATCGTCATGCGGTTTTGACGCCGCATGCATTCTGAGCTGTCCGCCGGTCCCAGGGGAAACCCGGAACCGACGGGAAGCACTCACTGTCGGAAACCCGACAGTAGGTCGACTATCCGGCGCGAACGACCTCGATGGCCTCGGCGAGCCGGCGTACACCCTCGTCGATCTGGTCCACGGTCACCGCGGAGAACGCGAGGCGCACCGAGTTCTGGCCGCCGTCGAGCAGGAAGTCGGTGCCCTTGACGATGGCGACCCCCTTCTTCATCGCGGCCGGGAACAGCTTGTCCACGTCGACGTCCGTCGGCAGGTCGACCCAGAGGAAGTAACCGCCGTCCGGCTCGGTGAAGGTGGCGCCGGGGATGTGCTTGCGGATCGACTCCGCCAGCACCCGCGACCGCTCGCCCAGGGCCGCGCTCACGGTCGCGACCGAGCGCTCGATGTCGCCGGACACGCAGAACTGGTGCACGATCGCCTCGGACACCATGCCGGGCGAGATGTAGAGATTGGTGGCCGTCTTGGCGATCGCGTGGATGAACGCGGCCGGGCCGACCAGGTAACCGACGCGCACGCCGGGGCAGACCGTCTTGGTGAAGCTCGACGCGTGCACGACGGTGGTGTTCGTGTCCATCGACAGCATCGAGGGCAGCGCCTCGCCACGGAAGCGGATGTCGACGTACGGGTCGTCCTCGAAGATGAGGAATTCATACTCGGCGGCGAGCTCCAGCAGCACCCGGCGCTTCTCGAGCGAGAGCGTGACACCGGCCGGGTTCTGGTAGTTCGGGATGATGTGCGCGAACTTGGGGCGGACCCCGGACTCCAGCAGCGCGCGCAGCTCGTCCACGTCGATGCCGTCGGGCTGGATCGTCACCTGGTGCACCTTGGCACCCAGGTTCTGCAGACCCAGCAGGGTGCGGTCGTACGTGGGCTTCTCCACCACCACGTGGTCACCGGGCTTGATTAGGTGGTTGAAGAAGAACGCGTCCGCCTGCAGCGAACCGTTGGTGACGATGACCTCGTCCGGCGTGACCCCGTGCTTGTCCGCGATCCACTTTCGCAGCGGCAGGTAGCCGACGGAGGTGCCGTAGGCCGTCACCCCGGCCGGATCGGCGTCGAAGGCCCGCGCGGCGGCGGCCTTCAGCCCGGCCACGTCGATGATGTCGAGCGACGGTGCGCCTCGTGCGAATGAGATCAGCTGCTCAGCGGTCATACCGCACAGCTTACGAGTCGGGTCGATATCATTTTTAATCGTGTCCGATGAACCCCTGCGGGTAGCCGCTGCTCTTGTCGTGGACGACCGAGGCCGGATTTTCTTCCAGAAACGCTCGGCTCAGCGCAAGCTTTTCCCGAACAGCTGGGACGTGGTCGGCGGCCACCTCGAACCGGGCGAAACGGTCGACGAGGCGCTGGCCCGTGAGGTCTTCGAGGAGACCGGGTGGCGCGTGGCGACGGTGCTGGCCACGGTCGGCGACTACACCTACACCGGCGAGGACGGGCTGACGCGTCTCGAGACCGACTTCCTCGTACGCGTGCACGGCGATTTGGAAAATCCGCGGCTGGAGGTCGGTAAACACACCGAATACCGCTGGCTGGGTCCCGATGAACTCGACCTGCTGGACGAGAGCAGCGACATCAACGACGGGATGATCCGCACGATCGCCGAGGATGGCTTCGCGGTCTTGCACGCCCTTGACCTGTGAGTGCCCCGCTATCCTCGGCTGGCACCCCCTGGATCCACGGAAGGAACCATCCCATGATCGGTCTCGTACTCGCCGCCGGCGCCGGACGCAGGCTGCGCCCCTACACGGACACGCTGCCGAAGGCGCTGGTCCCCGTGGACGGGGAGACCACGATCATGGACATCTCGCTGCGCAACCTCGCCGCCGCCGGGCTCACCGACGTGACGATCGTGGTCGGTTACCAGGCCGGCGCGGTCGAGGCCCGCAAGGACGCGTTCGAGCAGAAGTACGGCGTCACGATCACCCTCGTGCACAACGACAAAGCCGAGGAGTGGAACAACGCGTACTCGCTGTGGCTGGCGCGCGACCACTTCGCGCAGGGCGCGCTGCTCGTCAACGGCGACACCGTGCACCCGGTCAGCGTCGAGGAGACCCTGCTGGCCAACCGCGGCCCGGGCATCCTGCTCGCCGTCGACAGCGTCAAGAAGCTGGCCGACGAGGAGATGAAGACGATCTTCTCCGAGGACGGCCGGCTCACCCGGATCACCAAGCTGATGGATCCGGCCGACGCGTTCGGCGAGTACATCGGCGCCACGGTCATCGAGCCGTCGGCCGCCGCGGAGCTCGCCGACTGCCTCAAGGCCACCTGGGAGAAGAACCCCGACCTGTACTACGAGGACGGCTACCAGGAGTACGTGACCAGGGGCGGCGAGATCCGCGCGGCGAGCATCGGCGACGTCCCCTGGGTCGAGGTGGACAACCATGACGACCTCGCCAAGGCGCGGACCATCGCATGCCACTACTAGCCCGTAGCGTCCAGACCCCGCTGCACATCGACGTCCGGCGGGGCGCGGTCAGCGACCTGGGCGCGATCCTCGCCGACGGCCGGATCTCCTCGGGCGGCGACGTCGCCGTGGTGGTCGGGCCCGGGCAGGGCGAGAAGATCGCGGAGCTGATCCGCCCGTCCCTGCGGTCCGCCGACGTCTACACGACCAGCGGCGGCACCCTCGACGCAGCGATCGACCTGGGCGCCAAGCTGCGCTCCCGGTCGTACGACGCGGTGGTCGCGATCGGCGGCGGCAAGACGATCGACACCGCCAAGTACGCGGCGACCCGCTACGCGATGCCCATGGTGTCGGTGGCGACCAGCCTGGCCAACGACGGCGTCGCGTCACCGGTGGCCAGCCTGATCAACGACGGCATCAAGGGCTCCTACGGCGTACACATCCCGATCGCCGTGATCGTCGACCTCGATTTCGTCGAGAACGGCCCGGACCGGATCAACCGCTCCGGGATCGGCGACGTGATCAGCAACATCAGCGCACTCGCCGACTGGGAGCTCGCCCGGGCGGTCCGCGGGGAGCCGGTCGACGGTCTCGCCGCGTCGCTGGCCCGGATGGGCGCCGAGGCGGTCCTCACCATGCCCGGCGACATGACCGACGACGCGTTCGTCACGGTGCTCGCCGAGGCGCTGATCTCCAGCGGGCTCGCCATGGCGGTCTGCGGCAGCAGCCGGCCGTCCAGCGGCGGCTGCCACGAGATCATGCACGCCATCGACTCGCTGTTCCCGGAGACCGCGTCACACGGTGAGCTCGCCGGGCTGGGCGCGCTGTTCTGCACGTTCCTGCGCGGGGACGAGCGGCGCTTCGCGCAGATGTCCGACTGCCTCGAACGCCACCAGCTGCCCCGCACCCCGGCGGACGTCGGCCTTGACGTGGAGCAGTTCGTGGACGTCGTACAGTTCGCACCGAAAACCCGCCCGGACCGTTACACGATCCTGGAGCACCTCGCCTTGAGCCCGGACGAGATCCGTAGGAAGCTGGCCGAATATGTCGACGCCATCGCCAGCCGCTGACCCCCACGGCGCCACCCAACACGGCGCCACCCAACACGGCGCCACCCAGTCCAGCCCGCCCACCCAGCCGGGGCCGCCGCCCCCGAGGGCCGGCGGGGCCGCCGCGCCCACCGCCGCCGACTTCTATGCGGTCAACCGCGGTGGTGGCCTGTTCAGCGAGGCGGTCAGCCAGCACATCGGCTCCCGCATCGCGGTCTTCGCCAACAAGCACCGCCTGGCACCCACCGTGCTGTCGGTCGCCGCGCTCGGCTCCAGCTGCCTCGTCTCGTTCGTGGTGGTCGCCGCCGCCGGACCGGTCGCCGGTGAGCGCATCTGGGCGTGGCCGATCGGGCTGCTCGCGCTGCTCGGCTGGCAGTTCGCGTACGCCCTCGACTGCTCCGACGGTCAGCTCGCCCGGGTCACCGGCCAGGCCAGCCCGGCCGGCGGGCGGGTCGACGTGCTCTGCGACGTGGCCGGCCAGATCGCGCTGGTCGCGGCGCTGTCGTCGACCGCGGCGAAACAGGTACCGTCCACCCCGGCCTGGCTGCTGGCGGCGTTCGCGGGCACCTGGATGGTCAACCTGGTCACCTCGGTCATGCAGTCGGGCAGCCAGGCCTCCAGCATGGTGACCAGCACGTCGCTCCCGGTCCGGGTGGCCAAGCTGGTCCGCGACTACGGCGCGGTGATCGCCCTGGCCGGCGTCGTGCTGACCGTCGCTCCCCAGTGGATCATCTGGGTCATCTGCGCGTTCACACTCATCAACGGCGCTTTCCTGGCCGCCAGCATCGCTTTCGCCGGACGGCAGGCCCTGCGCCTTTAAATCTGCACGGATGCCGGGTCTGAGCAATGGTCGTTCTCCTCGAGATCGATCACCCAGGCCCGGCACCCGGGCGGTGGCAAATCCTGCCCGGGACCGTCTCGATGACCCCCATCGTCAGAACGGCAATTCTGCTGCTGTCCGGCTGTTCTTCGCCGAAGGACGAGAGCGCACAGGCACCCACCCCGGTCAGCTGACCCCCACGCTCGCGTCGAAGAAGCCCGACGCCGAGGTCCGGCTCTACGACCTGTTCGTCGGGGCGAGCCTGAACTTCGCGCCGTACCTGCTCGACCGCACCAACCTGAAGCGCTACGACATCATCCGGTCCAACGGTCAGGGCATGACTTCCCCGCTCGGCGCCGGCGGCCGGAACGGGACGTCGTTCGAGGCCTGGGCCGTGTTCGCGGCGCCGTTCTGCTGCTGCCGGGCGCAGGCGGTGGTGAAGGTGGTCGCCGCCGTGCGCCCCGACCTGCGGACCACCGCCACGAACGACAACCCGCCGGCCGCGCGAAGAACCGCCGGGTCGAGCTCAGCTGGTCGTCCTGAGCCCGGCGTAGATCTCGATCAAGCGTTTGACCAGCACATCCGGGTGGAACATCCGCAGGTAGCGGTCGCGGGCGGCCGGGGCCCGCGACGCCGCCTCGGCCCGGGCCCGAGGGAGCGCCGCGGCCAGTGCCGCCGGCTCCGGCGCCACCGCCCAGCCCGCGTCGCCGCCCAGCAGATAGGGGATGCCGCCGACGGCGGTGCCGAGCACCGGACGCCCGGACGCCATCGCCTCCAGGATCACCGTGGGCAGCACGTCGTTCCAGGTCGGCACCGCGACGATCACCGAGGCCGCACGCCGCGCCGCGGTCATCCCGGCCCGGTCGAGCGCACCCACGTAGCTCACGTCGGCCCGCGCCGCGGCGGCCTGCTCGGCCAGCGGGCGCAGCTCACCGTCGCCCGCGATGGTCAACCGCCCGAGCGCGCCGACCGGGTGCCGCTGCCAGGCGTCGAGGAGCAGGGCCAGACCCTTCTCCGGGGACAGGCGGGCGGCGTACAGGAATCCGTCACCGAGCGGATCGGGCGCACCCGGGTCCGGCAGACCGTTGGGTTTGATCACGATCCGGTCGTCCGGGATGCCGTAATCGTTGAGGTGCGCGGCGATCTGGTCGGTCAGCGCGATGAAGCGGTCCACGGACTTCCAGGTCGGCCGGTGCACCGCGAGCGTCGTCGCCATGAGCGCGCTCTGCGCCGCCGACCCGCGGTAGCACTTGTGCTGGATCGCCGGCCAACCCAGCGCCTTGCCCCGGCAGTCGTGGCAGTTGTGGCCGTCACGGAAATACAACCCCGACGAGCAGACCTGCCGGTAGTTGTGGACGGTCTGCACCACCGGCACGCCGTGCTTGTGCGCGGTCCGGATCACCCAGGGCGAGAGCAGCGGGTACGGATTGTGCAGGTGCAGCACGTCAGGACGCTCCCGGGCGAGCAACTCGCCGAGATCGCGCTGGGCGCTGTGCCCGAAGACGGGGGAGAGCGGCAGCAGGGCCTTCTCCGCGAGCGGCAGGTCACCGATCGAGTCCGAGGCCCGCTGGAACGGCACCACCTCGACTCCCGCGGCGGTGAGCTGGGCGATCTCGGTGTCGACCATGACGTTTTCGCCGGAAGGGATCGCTTCCCGGTACCGATTGTGCGCAACGACAACCTTCACGGCGGCAAACGCTACCGTTGAGGACGTGCCTGAGTTGCCTGAGGTCGAGGCGCTCGCCGCGTACCTGCGGGAGCGTGCGGTCGGCCGTACCGTGGAGCGCTTCGAGGTGTCCTCGTTCAGCGCGCTGAAGACCTACGACCCGGCGCCGAGCGCGGTGGCGGGCCTCCCGATCACCGACGCCGGCCGCCACGGCAAATTCCTCGACGTCAGCCTCGGCCCGGACCTGCACCTGATCGTGCACCTCGCCCGGGCCGGCTGGCTGCATTACCGCGACGCCTTCAAGTCGCCGGCCCCGCTCAAGCCCGGCAGCGGCCCGATCGCGGTCCGGGTCCGGCTGGACGACGGGTCCGGTTTCGACCTGACCGAGGCCGGCACCCAGAAGTCGCTCGCCGCCTATCTGGTGCGTGACCCGGCGCAGGTGCCCGGCGTCGCCCGGCTCGGCCCGGACGCGCTGGCGGTCGGCCGCGACGAGTTCGCCGAGCGGATCCGCAGCCGCAAGGGCCAGATCAAGGGCGTGCTGACCGACCAGGAGGTGCTGGCCGGCATCGGCAATGCCTATTCCGACGAGATCCTGCATGTCGCGAAGATGTCGCCGTTCGCGTTGACGAGCAAGATGACCGAGGACCAGATCACGATTCTGTACGAGGCCACCCGTCAGGTGGAGACCGACGCGGTGGCCCGGTCGGTCGGGCAGAAGGCGGCCGAACTCAAGGGCGAGAAGCGCGCCGGGATGCGGGTACACGCCCGCACCGGGCTGCCCTGCCCGGTGTGCGGCGACACGGTCCGGGAGGTCTCGTTCGCCGACAAGAGCCTGCAGTACTGCCCCACCTGTCAGACCGGGGGCAAGCCGCTGGCCGACCGCCGGCTGTCGAAGTTGATCCGTTAGCGCCGCCACGATCACGCAGAGTGGCGATTCGGAGACGTGTGTCGAATGCGGCCACAACGTCACCTTCTTCTACGTCGTTCCATCGGTATAGTGGCTCGGTCCACGCTTCTGTTCGCGGCACCATTCGCGACGGAGGGGGATCGGCCGCCTGCCGGAACCCCGGCGGTCGTGGCGGTGCGTAATGTTCTCGGTGTGGGCGGTCCGTGATGCGGGAGGACATGGCGAGGTGACAACGAGCCTCCATCGCCCGGCGTCCAGTACCAGCGAGACCCGGAGCGGCATGCCGTACGACAGCTTCGAGTGGCAGCAGCAGCCGCCACCGAGTAGTGGCGTCCCCCGATCAGCGTGGACCCGATCCCACAAGCGCGTGTCACGCTGGCACCGCCCGTACACCCTGATCCTGATCGTCCTTGACCTGATCTCGTCGGTCTTCGCCAGCTATCTCGCGGTCACCTTCATCCAGAAGTCCAACTCGGGTTTCCAGGGCAGCCGTGAGCTCTTCCTTCTGGTCGCGTTCGTCGGCCTGCCGCTGGGCTGGGTGATCATCCTCTGGGGCAACGGCAGCTACGACCGGCGTTACCTCGGGCTGGGCAGCGAAGAGTTCAAACGGGTCTTCCGCGCGTTCGTGACGCTGGTCGCGGTCGTCTCCCTGCTGGCTTTCGGCACCAAGACCGAACTCTCGCGTGTGACGATCGCCTACGTCTCGGTGGCGGCGCTCGTCTTCATCCTGTTCTGCCGCTACTCCGCCCGGCAGATCCTGCACGTCTCCCGCAAGAAGACCGGCTACGGCGCACACCGGATGGTCCTGGTCGGCACGCTGCCCGAGGCGCTCGAGGTCTACACCGCGGTCACCCGCAGCCCGGCCGCCGGCCTCATCCCGGTCGCCATCCACATCACCGACGGCTACGCGGCCGCCCGGGGCATCGAAACCCCGGTCCCGGTGTACGCCGGCCGCGACGTGATGACCCTGGTCCGCGAGGTCCAGGCGGACACGATCGCGGTCTGCGGCTCGGCCAGCTCGGAACCCGGTGAGCTGCGCCGCCTGGCCTGGCAGCTCGAGGGCACCGGCGTCGACCTGGTGGTCGCGCCCCAGCTCACCGACATCGCCGGCCCGCGGGTGCACATCCGCCCGATCGAGGGCCTGCCGCTGCTGCACGTCGAGGAGCCCACGCTCTCCGGCCCCGGCTGGCTCGCCAAGAACGCCCTCGACCGCCTTGTCGCGTTCGTCGGCCTGGTGCTGCTCTCCCCGGTGCTCGCGTTCATCGCGATCGGCATCCGGCTCTCCGACCCCGGCCCGGTCTTCTTCCGGCAGCCGCGGGTCGGCCACGAGGGGCGTACCTTCCGGGTCTGGAAGTTCCGGACGATGTACATCGACGCCGAGGAACGCAAGGCCAGCCTGGAGGAGCTCAACGACTCCGACGGCATGCTCTTCAAGATGAAGGACGACCCGCGGATCTTCAAGTTCGGCGGCAAGCTGCGCGGCACCTCCATGGACGAGCTGCCCCAGCTGATCAACGTGCTCAAGGGCGAGATGTCGCTGGTCGGCCCGCGCCCGCTGCCCGCCGACGACGGCGACTACCTCGGCGACGTGCGGCGCCGCCTGCTGGTCCGTCCCGGCATCACCGGCCTCTGGCAGGTCTCCGGCCGGTCCGACCTGTCCTGGGACGAATCGGTCCGGCTCGACCTGTACTACGTCGACAACTGGTCGCTCACCTACGACCTCGGCATCCTCTGGCGCACGATCTGGGTCGTCCTCAAACGCAAGGGCGCTTACTAGCTACAACGCCCAGTAGCAGTACAGATGGCTGTGGTTTTGGCTCGCTCTCCGAGCCAAAGCCGCGAGATCGACCAGGAAATCGGTCAAGCTTCCGGCGTCGGCGCCATCCAGTTCCTCGGTACGCGACCAGAGCGCGGCCACCTCGGCCAGGCGCGCGTCGTCCGCGGTGGCGAGGGCGTCCCGTAACCGGTCGGTGACCGAGACGATGTGCTGCTCCGGGCTCTCCATGGCGTCGCTGACCAGATCACCCTGCCGGGGGCTCTCGATGACCTCTTCATAGGACCGGCCGGTCAGCAGGGATTCCAGGGTGCCCGCGACGACGACGGGATCGAGATTCTTCGACGGGACCGTGGGCAGGTCCGCCGCCTCGGGCCCGCTCTCGAGCCCGGCCAGCGCGGCACGGTCGTCGGGCGCGGCAAAGTAATCGGTCAACGGCATATCACGATGCTCCCCCGTGCTGCCCCGGCATGGCGTTTTGGCGCGCCAGCCGTCAGGATCTCTGCGTGACCGTCCTCGCCGTCGTTGCCGTGCTCGCCGCGCTGGCCGGCGCGGTGGTGGCCGTGCTCCGGCTGCGGGCCCGGCGTGGGGTGGCTACGGCGGCACAACGGGCCACGTACGACGTCCTGCATTCGGCGTCGCTGGCCGCGGAACCGCTGCGGACCGGCCTGACCACCGCCTCGGCCGCGAAAGCCGCCCGTCACCTGCGCCGGCTGGTCGGCGCCCCAGGCCTGTCGGTGACCGACACCGAACGCGGCCTGGCCTACGACGGGCGGGGCGGCCACCACGGTGACCAGTTCGTCACGGCGGCCCGGCGGGCGGTCACCACCAACCACTCCGTCGTGCTGGGCGCGGGCGACCTGCCCTGCGACCGGGTGGACTGCATCGTGCGGGGTGCCGTGGTCGCCCCGCTGAACGGCGCCGACGGGCAGGCGCTCGGCGCGCTGGTCGCGGTCGCGGACGGCCATCCGGCGCCCGGGCTCGTCCAGGCGACCATGGAAACCGCGAGGTGGGCGGGCTCGCAGCTCGCCCTGGCCGAGCTGGACTCGTCACGCGAACGCCTTGCCCGCGCCGAGGTGCGAGCCTTGCGCGCCCAGATCAGCCCGCACTTCATCTACAACGCGCTGACCGCGATCGCGTCGTTCGTGCGCACCGACCCGGTCCGGGCGCGGGAACTGATCCTGGAGTTCGCCGAGTTCACCCGATACTCCTTCCGGGCGCACGGCGACTTCACCACCCTGGCCGAGGAGCTCCGGTCCATCGACCGCTATCTGACCATCGAACGGGCCCGGTTCGGCGACCGGTTGCAGGTGCGCCTGCGGATCGCGCCCGAGGTGCTGCCGGTCGTGCTGCCGTTCCTGTGCCTGCAGCCGCTGGTCGAGAACGCGGTCCGGCACGGTCTGTCGCCCAAACCGGGCGTCGGTATGGTGAGCATCGAGGCCCGGGACGCCGGGGCCGAATGCCACATCACGGTCGAGGACGACGGGGTCGGCATGGACCCGGCCGCGCTGGCCGAGGGCGTCGCGGAGGCCGCGAACGACGACGCCGGGCGCCACGTCGGGCTCTCCAACGTGGACGAGAGGCTGCGCACGGTGTTCGGCGACCGATTCGGCCTCGTGGTCGAGACAGCGCCGGGAGCGGGGACGAAAATAAGCATGCGAGTGCCGAAATTCCACCCGGGGGTACGAGCGTGAGCCTTGTCGTCCTGGCCGTCGACGACGAGCCACCCGCGCTCGACGAGCTGGCCTATCTGCTCAACGCCGACAAACGGGTCGCGTACGTGCACCGGGCCGGCGACGCCACCGAGGCGCTGCGGGTCCTGCGCGACACCGAGGTGGACGCGGTCTTCCTGGACATCCGGATGCCCGGCCTGGACGGCATGGAGCTGGCCCGCATCCTGCGCCGCTTCGCCCGGCCACCCGCGATCGTGTTCGTGACGGCGTACGACGACGGCGCGGTGGACGCGTTCGACCTCGGCGTGACCGACTACGTGCGCAAACCGGTGCGGGCCGAGCGGCTGGGCGAGTCCCTGCGCCGGGTTGTGGGGCTGCGGGTCCCGCCGGTGGTGGTGGCGCCCAAGCGGGAGGACGAACCCAGCATCCCGGTCGAGCTGGCCGGCACCACCAAGCTGCTGCCCCGCTCGACGGTGCGCTGGGTGGAGGCCCAGGGCGACTACGCGCGCCTGCACACCGCCGACGCCTCCCACCTGGTCCGGGTGTCGCTGGCCACGCTCGCCGAACGCTGGGCCGACGCCGGGTTCGTGCGCATCCACCGGTCGTACCTCGTGCAGATGAGGCTGGTCCGGGAGCTGCGGCTCACCCCGTCGGGTTATGTGGTGACGATCGACGGGGCGGAACTCCCGGTCAGCCGACGGCACACCCGGGAGTTGAAGGATCGCCTGATCAGAGCCGTCAAGAACGACTGGAGCCGCTGAGATTCCACAGAGTTATCCACAGTCACACAGGGTTGTCCCCAGAGTTATCCACAGGCTGGCGCACATCTTCACGAGTTATCCACAACTCCCTCCCCGCCCCTGCACGGCTGCTCAATAGGCTGCATCCCGTACAGCTTCGAGGGGGTGTGAGATGAGCGGGACACCGGTGACGCGCACGGTGCTGGTGGTCGAGGACGAGCGCACGATCGCCGAGACGGTCGCGGCCCGGCTGCGGGCCGAGGGCTTCGCGGTCGAGCTGGCGTTCGACGGCCCCGGCGCGGTCGAGGCCGCCCGCCGCGTCCGGCCTGACGCGATCGTCCTCGACGTCATGCTCCCCGGCTTCGACGGCCTCGAGGTCTGCCGGCGCGTCCAGGCCGAACGCCCCGTCCCCATCCTCATGCTGACCGCCCGGGACGACGAGACCGACCTGCTCGTCGGCCTCGCGGTCGGCGCCGACGACTACCTGACCAAGCCGTTCTCGATGCGCGAGCTGACCGCCCGGCTGCACGCACTGCTGCGCCGCGCCACCCGCAACGACACCCCGGCCACCCCGCCACCACTGCGCTTCGGGGACCTCGAGATCAACCTCGCCGAGCGCCGGGTGCACCGCGCCGGCGTCGAGGCCCACCTGACCCCCACCGAGTTCGACCTGCTGGCCAAACTCGCCGCCAGCCCCCGGATGGTGCTGCCCCGCGAACGCCTCCTCGCCGACATCTGGGGCTGGGCCGACGCCTCCGGCACCCGCACGGTCGACAGCCACATCAAAGGCCTCCGCCGCAAGATCGGCGCCGACCTCATCCGTACGGTCCACGGCGTCGGCTACGCCCTCGAGGTGACCCGGTGACCGGCCTTTCCGACGTCGTCCGGCGGGTGCTGGGCAGGTTGCCGCGGCCGCTCGACCCCGTACGGTCGATCAAGGCGAAGCTGTCCGGCGCACTCGGCCTGGCCGGCGGCGTGGGCCTGCTGATCTTCTGGTGGAGCCTCGACTGGGTCCGGGTCGACATCGGCTGGTTCGGCGTCGCGGTGGCGCTCGGCCTGATCACCCTGCAGGTCATGGCCCACGGCGCCACCGTGCCCCTGCGCGAGATGACGGTCGCCGCCAAGGCGATGGCCCGCGGCGACTACACCCGCCGGGTCCGGGCCACCTCCCGCGACGAGGTCGGCGAACTCGCCACGGCCTTCAACCAGATGGCCGGCGACCTGGCCGCCGCCGACCAACGGCGGCGCGAGCTGATCGCGAACGTCTCGCACGAGCTGCGTACCCCGATCACCGCCCTGCGCGGTCTCCTCGAGAACATCGTCGACGGCGTCTCCCCGGCCGAACCGGAGACCATGCGCGTCGCCCTGTCCCAGACCGAACGCCTGGGCCGCCTGGTCGCCGAGCTGCTGGACCTCTCCCGCCTGGACGCCGGCGTGGTCCCCATGACCATGACCTCGATCGACGCCCGTGATTTCCTCGACGACGTGGTCAAAGAGGCCCGGGTGACCGCGGAGGGCGCGGGCCACGACGTCCGTTTCGAGGTGTCCACCCCGGAGATCCGCTTCGCCGCCGACCGCGAACGCCTCTGCCAGGTCTTCGCCAACCTCCTCGACAACGCGGCCCGGCACAGCCCCCGGCGCGGCACGGTCACGGTCCGGGCCGAACGCCACGACGACCACATCCGCATCATGGTGATCGACGAGGGCGACGGCATCCCCCCGGCCGAACGCGAGACCGTCTTCGAACGCTTCACCCGGGGCGAACGGGCCAAGGACGGCGGCACCGGCCTCGGCCTGGCGATCGCCCGCTGGGTGGTCCAGCTCCACCACGGCACCATCGCCGTCGTCGACCCCAGCCACCCACCCAGCACGACCTCGCCGGCCCCGGACGCACCGCCGGGTGGGCTGTCCGGCCCGGGCGGGGTCCGGGCGGGGTCCGGCTGCCACATCCACGTGACGTTGCCGTTGGAAGCGGCCTGACTCCGGCGCCCGGAGTCCCTTGATCCACCCGCACGCGCAGGCCCCCATGCCGACCTCAGGCCCGGGGCCGGCTGAACCATGCCCAAACGACCGGGAGACGAGCCATGACGACAACGAGCCAGCCCGCACCGCATCGCCCCGGCCTGCCCCTGCCGCCGCAGGCTCCGCTGATGCACGGCCCCTGGGCCGACCACCCCTCGTTCCTCGAACGGCGGTGGCGAGGACCCGCCGGCCCCGCTTCAGCAGCGACCATCTGGTCCATCGCCGCGGCCGCTGCGGTCGCCGCCCTCAGTGTCCCCCTCGACCAGGCCGGCATCGGCTGGGTTGTCGCCGCGATCGCGGGAGTAGCGGCCCTGATCATCGCCGGTCGAAAGCCGCGCCCGAGCCCGCTGCCGCCCAACCCAGCATCGCCCAACCCAGAATCACCCAGCCCAGCATCGCACGCCCCCACCTCGCCCAGCGCAGCATCACCCGCCCCCACCCAGCCCAGCCCGGTTCCGGCCCGCCTGGGTGAAACCGCGACGACCGCGGCCGCGACGGTGACGCCTGGCGGAACTGCGACCACCGCAGCCCAGCCAGCGCTGCTCGGCGCAGGCGAAACCGTGGTTGATGAAGCCAGCTCGGCGCCGCCGGGCGTAGGCGACACCGCGACCACCGCGGCCGGGCCGGCGGTGCCCGGCGTGAGCGAAGCCGTGACCGCTGGGGCCGGGCCGGCGGTGCCTGGCTGGGGCGCGACCTCGACGGCCGCGTCCGGTGCGCCAGCGCGGGCGGCCTCGACGGCTACTGCCAGGCAATCCGCAGCCGGGCCGGTGCCGTTGGTGGGGTGGCGGGCTCCTTCGCTGGACGGGTCCCGGTTCGGATGGTCGGCGGCGACTGTCGCGCTGCTTGCCGTGGGTGGTTTCCGGGCCGCTGACTGGCTTTTCATGCTCTGCGTCGGCACCGCCTTCCTGACCGGGGCGCTGGCCGTCGCCGGTGGGCGCTCTTCGAAGGGGATCGTCCGGTCGGTGTGGGCGGCTCCGATCGCCGGGTTCCGGTCATTGCCATGGATCCTGCGGGGGATCAAGGCACTGCGTAGGGGGCGGGACGGCGTACGGCTGGTCGCGACCGTTGCGGTCTCGGTGGCACTGCTCGTGGTGTTCGGTGCGCTCTTCGCGTCGGCGGATGCGGCTTTTGCCGGCATTGTCGAGGCGGTGGTGCCGGACCTGCGGGCGGATTCGGTCGTGCGGTGGATCTTCCTGTTCACGGTGACGGTCTTCGCGCTCGGTGGTGCGGCGTTCCTGCGGGCCGCCCCGCCGGATCTGTCCGGCCTGGACACCCGGAGTGGCCGACGGGTCGCGCGGCTCGAGTGGGCGATCCCGCTACTCCTGTTGGTGTCACTGTTCGCCCTGTTCGTGGGGGTGCAGCTGACCGTCCTTTTCGGAGGCTCGGAGCACGTGCTGGCGACCGACGGCCTCACCTACGCCGAGTATGCCCGGGGCGGATTCTGGCAGCTGCTGGTCGTCACCGGCCTCACGCTGCTCGTCCTGGCCGGCGCGGCGCGGTGGGCATCGCGACGGACCACCGGGGACCGGGTGTGGATCCGGGCTCTGCTGGGTGCCCTGGCGGTGCTCACCCTGGTCATCGTGGGATCGGCGCTGCACCGGATGAATCTGTACGCGGACACGTACGGGCTCACCCGGCTCCGGATCCTGGTAGCGCTCTGCGAGGCCTGGCTGGGTGTGGTCTTCCTGCTCATCCTCGTCGCCGGCATCCGGATGCGGGCGGCCTGGCTGCCCCGGGCGGTGATCGCGGTGGGGGTGCTGGCGCTGCTCGGCCTCGCCGCGGCCGATCCGGACCGGGTCATCGCAGAACGCAACATCGCCCAGTTCGAGCAGTCGCACACCATCGACACCTATTACCTGTCCACGCTGTCCGCCGATGCGGTGCCGGCGCTGGACGGGCTTCCGGCCGGGCACCGGGACTGCGCGCTTCGCACGCTGGCGCCCCTCCTGAGCGAGGCGCAGAGCTGGCAGGAGTGGAACTGGTCCCGTGAAAATGCCCGCGACCTGCTCGCCGCCGACCCGCCGAGGCCGGGAACGAACTGCCCCGGCGTCTGGAGCGGCCGCTGACCACGGCGCGGCGGTATGGGGTGCGGCAGCGTGGGGGTGCCCATCAGCCGTCTTGACTTTGTGGAGCGGGGGGCGAGACTGCCGGGGTGGGTGATGATGCGCCGCGGCCGGTGCGGGTGCGGGTGGTGCTGGGGGAGGCCGCTGTCCGGGGGCCGGCCCCGGATCCGGCGCGGGCCGAGCTGGTCGAGGGCACACCGATCGGGGAGGCACTGGTCAACGGGCTGGTCCGGGCTCAGCTCGCGCTCGCCGTCCGGCTGAGCCTGGTGGTCGCGGCCGGGCTCGGGGCGCTCCCGCTGCTGTTCGCGGTGGCCCCCGGGGTGGCCCGGGTCAAGGTGCTCGGGATCAACCTGCCGTGGCTTTTGCTCGGCGTCCTCGCTTATCCGTTCCTGGTGCTCGTCGGCTGGGCGTACGTGCGCTGGGCCGAACGCAACGAGCAGGACTTCACCGCGGTCATCCGCAGGCCCGACGCGTGAATCCGTACGTCGTCCCCGGGCTGGTCGCGGTCGTGCTGATCACCGTCGGCATCGGGGTGTACGGGCTGCGGTTCGCGCGGACGACCTCCGACTTCCTGGTGGCGTCCCGGTCGGTGAGCCCGGCCTGGAACGCCGCCGCGATCAGCGGGGAGTACCTGTCCGCCGCGTCGTTCCTCGGGGTCGCCGGGCTGGTGCTGCGCTACGGCGTCGACGTGCTCTGGTACCCGGTCGGTTTCGCGGCCGGATACCTGGCCCTGCTGCTGTTCGTCGCGGCACCGTTGCGGCGCTCCGGGGCGTTCACGTTGCCCGACTTCTGCGAGGTACGGCTGCGTTCCGGGTTCCTGCGACGGCTCGCCACCGTCTTCGTGATCTTCATCGGGTGCCTGTATCTCGTGCCGCAGTTGCAGGGGGCCGGGCTCACGTTCACCACCGTGGCCGGCGGCCGGTACGAGTGGGGTGCGCTGCTCGTCGGGCTCGTCGTCACCGCCAACGTGGCGCTGGGCGGGATGCGGGCGATCACCTTCGTGCAGGCTTTTCAGTACTGGCTCAAATTGACCGCGCTGGCCGTACCCGTCATCTTTCTGATCCTGCAATGGCAGTCGGACGGGCGCCCGGCCGTTTCCCCGCCCAGCGGCCCGGTCTTTCCCGCGGCGACCGTTGTCGTGGTGCAGGAGGACGCGGTGCTCGATGGCGCGGTCACCGTGCGGAAAGGACAGGAGCTGAGTTTCGCGGCCGGCGATCCGGTGCCGCGGGTGAGTTCGGTGGATCCCGACATCGGGGCGGACTGGCTGCTGCCGGGCGGCGACACCAGCCTGTTCGCGACGTATTCGCTGATTCTCGCCACGTTTCTCGGCACGATGGGCCTGCCGCATGTGCTGGTGCGGTTCTATACGAATCCGGACGGGGCCTCGGCCCGGCGGACCACGCTGGTCGTGCTGGCCATGGTCGGGCTCTTCTATCTGCTGCCGACCCTGTACGGCGTGCTCGGCCGGGTCTACACGCCACAGTTGCTGATGACCGGGCAGACCGACGCCGTGGTGCTGCTGTTGCCGGAGGCCGCACTGGGCGGCGGGATCCTGGGCCATTTCCTCGGCGCGCTGGTCACCGCCGGGGCGCTCGCGGCGTTCCTGTCCACCTCGTCCGGGCTGCTGACCAGCGTCGCCGGGGTGGTCTTCACCGATGTGCTGCACGCCGGGCGCGGTGGTTCGGTCCGCGACTTCCGGCTGGCCACGGTGCTCGCCGCGAGCGTGCCGATGGTGCTGGCGATCGGCGTGGCGAACATGGACGTGTCCCGGGTGGTGGGGCTGGCGTTCGCGGTGGCGGCGTCCAGTTTCTGCCCGCTGCTGGTGCTGGGCATCTGGTGGCGGGGGCTGACCGATGCCGGTGCGGCCGCCGGGATCCTCGCGGGTGGGGGCGCGGCGATGGTGGCGGTGCTGGTGACCGTGCTGGGGCCGCCGTTGCATGGTTGGGCGGCCGAGGTCGTGCAACAGCCTGCGGCGTGGACGGTGCCGCTCGCTTTCGTGGTGATGGTGGCCGGGTCGTTGCTGACCAAACGCCGGATTCCCGCCGACATAGGCGCGACGATGCTGCGGCTGCACGCCCCGGAATCGTTGCGGCTCTGACGACATTAAATATCTTTAAGGTCTATTTACTGAACCTGTTCCGGTGGCCGTTCCGTACTGGAGGGAAGTCGACCGAAGGAGCGGACATGTCCCGGAGAAACAAGACGCGCAAGGTGCTCATCGGCCTGGCCGCCGCGGCCCTCGCCGGTGGCGCGTTCGCGGTCAGCACGGGGATGAGCAGCGCCGGCGAGAGCTGCGCCGGGCTCGACACCGCGCTGCAGAACAATCTGACGTTCATCGCCGATCAGAAGGCGAATCCGGACGCCCTTTCCGACGCCCGGATCGCCAATCGGCAGGCCGTCGTCGACCTGATCAATCAGCGCCGCGCGACCGCCGGCTGCACCGGTGACGTGGTCGCCCAACCCCCAGCCGTCGCCCAGCCCCCAGCCGTCGCCCAGCCCCCAGCCGTCGCCCAGCCCCCAGCGGTCGCCCAGCCCCCGGCGGTCGCCCAGCCCCCGGCCGCGACGAAGCCGGCCACTCAGGCGCCGGCCGAGGAAGAACAGGCCGGGGAAAAAGGCGACGTGGTCTGCAAGGGCTCGACCGTGACGCTCTCCGGTGAGGCGGGCGCGCCGGCGGCGTCCAGCGGCACGTTCCCGATCGGCACCACGCTGCGGGTCACCAACCTGGACAACAACAAGAGCATCACGGTCAAGGTGGCCACCCCGTCCGGCAGCTGCGTGCTGCTCAATGACGCCGCGTTCGAGCAGGTTCGCGAATCGGGCAAATTCCTCATCCGACGCGCTGTGATCGAACGAGTCGGCTGAGTGGCCATATCGGCGCGCGGGGTGGCCGCGGCGATCACTAACCGTTAAGTTCGGCGTCATGACGGTCCCCCATCAGCGCGACAGCCCCGATTCCGCGCTCGCGCTGCGTGGCCTCGTCAAGCGGTTCGACGCCAAGGTGGCGGTCGCCGGCCTCGACCTGGACGTCCCGGCCGGCTCGTTCCTCGGCCTGCTCGGCCCCAACGGCGCCGGCAAGACCACGACCCTCTCGATGGCCGTCGGCCTGCTGCGGCCGGACGCGGGTCAGGCCCTGATCCTGGGGTACGACGTCTGGGCCGACCCGGTCGCCGCCAAGTCCCGCATCGGCGTGCTGCCCGACGGTGTGCTCCTGTTCGACCGGCTCACCGGCGCCGAGCTGCTCGCGTACCACGGTCTGCTGCGAGGCATGGATCCCGGCGTGGTCGACCGGCGCGCCGCCGAGCTGCTGGACGTCCTCGAGCTGGGGGCCGGCAACCGGACGATGGTCGTCGACTACTCGGCCGGCATGAAGAAGAAGATCGGGCTGGCCTGCGCGCTGCTGCACGCACCCCGGCTGCTGGTGCTGGACGAGCCGTTCGAGGCCGTCGACCCGGTGTCGGCGGCACTGATCCGCGGGATCCTGCAGCGGTACGCGGCCGGCGGCGGCACCGTGGTGCTGTCCAGTCACGTGATGACCGTGGTCGAGCGGCTGTGCAGCCACGTGGCGATCATGGCGGACGGGCAGATCCGGGCGCGGGGCACGCTGGACGAGGTCCGCGGCGGGCGCTCCCTGGAGGACGTGTTCGTCGAGGTGGTCGGCGGGCGGACGGCGACCGGCTCGGAACTGTCGTGGCTGTGAGCGCCCGGTACTTCGTACGCCTGAAGCTGCGCCTGCTCGCGAACGGCCTGCGCGGGCGCGGCCGGCGGGTGACCATGTTCGTGCTCGGCGTCCTGTTCGGAACCGTGTTCGGCATCCTGGGTTACGTGGTCTTCGCCCTGCCCGGCCTGCTGCACGAGCAACGGGCCGCGGAGGTGCTGCTCCCGCTCGGTGGCGCGGCGCTCGTGCTCGGCTGGCTGTTCCTGCCGCTGGTGTTCTTCGGCGTGGACGAGTCGCTCGACCCGGCCCGCTTCGCCCTGTTCCCGTTGCCCCGCCCCACGCTGGTCCGGGGCCTGCTCGCGGCGTCGCTGGCCGGGGTGCCGGCGCTGGCCACGTTCGGCGCCACGCTGGGCACGGTGCACGCCGCCGCCGAGCTGGGCGGGGTGGTCGCGGCGCTGGCCCAACTGCTCGGTGTGGCCGGCGGGATCGTGTTGTGCGCCGCCCTCTGCCGCGCGGTGACCAGCGCTTTCGCCACCGCACTGCGCAGTCGCCGGGCCCGGGACCTGGCCACGGTCGCGCTCGCCGGCACGGCCGGGCTGCTCGGCCCGCTGCAACTGGGCCTGGCCGCGGCGATCGAGCGGGCGGACTGGGACCGGGTCGGCCGGGTCACCGATGTGGTCGCGTGGACCCCGTTCGGTGCCCCGTACACGCTCGGGCTCGACGTCGCGGCGGGCCGCTTCTGGGCCGTACCCGTCAAGGTCCTGATCGTGGTCGTGGCCGTTGGTTTGTTGCTGTGGTGGTGGTCGGCGTCGCTGGAACGCGCGATGCTCGGCGCTGCCGGCGGCGGGGGCCGGGCCGCAAGGACGACCGAGCTCGAGCCGGTCGCCCAGCTGGTCCCCCGATGGCTGCCGAGCACCCGTTTCGGTGCCCTCGCCGCGAGGGAGATGCGCTACTGGTGGCGCGAGACGCGACGCCGGGCCACGTTCATCACGTTCTGTGTGATCGGTCTGTTCCTGCCGATCTTCCTCGGCGTGACCAGCGATTCCACCGCGCCCTCGGTGACGATCCTGGTCTTCGTCGCGGCGCTGGCGGCGGTCAGCCTCGCCAACCAGTTCGGCTTCGACGGCAGTGCCTACGCGGCCAACGTCGTGGCCGGGGTTCCGGGGCGGATCGAGCTGGCTGCCCGGGCGGCCGGCTACGCGGTGTACGTGTTCCCCGCACTGCTCGTCTTCTCCCTGGTCGTGGGTGGTGTGGCGGGTCAGTTCGGCGCGGTGCCGGCGATGTTCGGCACGGTCGTGGCGGCGTTCGGCGTGGCCATGGGCCTGGTGCTGCCGATCTCGGTACGGGCCGCCTACGCCCTGCCCGACTCGGCCAGCCCGTTCGCCATGTCCTCCGGTAGCGGCCTGGCCAAGGGACTGCTCGGTTTCGCGGCCCTGTTCGGCTCGGTGCTCGCCACCGTGCCGCTGCAGATCGCGGCGTTCCTGCTGGGCGACGTCTGGCTGTGGATCGGGCTGCCGGCCGGGATCGGCTACGGCACCGCCGCGTTCCTGCTCGGCCTCCGCCTGACCGGCCCGGTGCTGGACAGGCGGATGCCGGAGCTCCTCGCGACCGTGTCGGCTAGTACGTAGTCCCCATCGCGACCCGCACCTCCCGCAGGGTCCGCTCGGCCATCTCGTTCGCCCGCGCGTTGCCCCGGTGCAGGACATCACGGACAAAGGCCAGATCCTTCGCGTACGCCGTCCTGAGCTCCCGCATCGGCGCCAGGAACTCGTTGACCGCCTCGGTGACCGTGCGCTTGAGCGCCGCCGAGCCGGCATCCCCGATCCCGTCCGCCACCTCGTGCGGATCCCGGTCGAGGCAGAGTGCGGCGAGCTGGACCAGACCGGAGACCCCGGGGCGGCGCTCGGGGTCGTACGTGATGTGCCGGTCCGCGTCCGTGGTCGCGCCCTTGATCAGCCGGGCGGTCTCGTCCGGGGTCGAGGACAGCGCGATCGCGTTCCCCCGGCTCTTGCTCATCTTGCGGCCGTCCGTGCCCGGCAGCAGCGGCGCGACGCTGAGCAGGCCGTCCGGCACCGGGAAGACCGGGCCGTAGCGCTGGTTGAACCGGCGCGCCACGGTCCGGGTGATCTCGATGTGCGGCATCTGGTCCTGTCCGACCGGCACCAGCTCCCCCTTGCAGAACAGGATGTCGGCGGCCTGGTGCACCGGGTACGTGAACATCAGCCCGCTGACCGCGCTCTGCCGCGAGTGCTGGACCTCGTCCTTCACGGTCGGGTTGCGCTGCAGTTCGGCGACCGTGACCAGGCTCAGGAACGGCAGCAGCAACTGGTTCAGTGCGGGCACGGCACTGTGCGTGAAGACGGTGGTCGTGTCCGGGTCGAGCCCCACCGCCAGGTAATCGAGCAGCAGCTCGTCGACGGTCTCGGTCAGGCGTTCCGCGACGTCGCGGTCGGTCAGCACCTGGTAGTCCGCCACGATCACGATCATGTCCAGACCCTCGCGCTGCAGGCGTACCCGGTTGCGCAGGGTCCCGAAATAGTGGCCGAGGTGCAGCGGGCCGGTCGGCCGGTCGCCGGTGAGGACGCGCTTGGTCATCGTTTCTCCTTCAGGGTTCGCGGACAGCCCTGCGGAAACGAGAAAGGGCCGTCCGACTGGACGGCCCGAGCGTGCGTGGGTGGGGTAGCCGTCGTTAAGACGGACGCCAGCTCTGCACGCTCTTCATGGGTCGAGGCTACCCGGCAGAATGATTCACGTGAAACCAGATACGGGTGGGCACATCCACTCCAGTGACCCGTTCGCCACTCCCGAGCAGGACAAATCCCCGGTACGCCGGCTGCGCGGACGGCTGGCCGCGCCGGTCACGCTGTGGACCGCGCCGGGTCCGTCCGGGCTCACCGTCTCGTCGATGCTGGTCGCCGACGGGGAGCCGGGACGGGTGCTCGGGCTCGTCGACGAGGAGAGCGACTTCTGGGACGCCGTCTCGGTCGCCGGGCGCTTCGCGGTCACCCCGCTCGGGCCGGACGACCAGCAGCTCGCCGACAAGTTCGCCGGGCTGATGCCCGCGCCCGGTGGCCTGTTCGCGGCCGGGAACTGGACCGACACCGAGTACGGCCCGGTGCCGGGTGACGCCGCGACGTGGGCGGGCTGCCGGCTCGACGCGGACCGGCCGTACGGGTGGGCGCTGCTCGTCGAGGCCACGATCGAGACCGTCGCCGCGGGCGCCCACACGAGTGATCCACTGATGCATTTCCGCGGGCGCTACCGCTCGTTGGACCGGTAAGCGCACGCCGAGCGCCACTCGGCGCAACCGCCGACCGGCGGTCAGTGACGGTGTCCCGACCTTCGTACGGTGCCGGAAACACCCGCCCCCACGAAGGTGGTGAGCCCACGTGACGACCGAAGCGACATCCAGCGAGAAATATCTCGAGGTCCAGAGGTCCGCCGAGTTCGCCGGTCTCCGGCGCCGGATCCGCAACTTCGTCTTTCCCATGACGATCGCGTTCTTCCTTTGGTACGCGCTGTACGTCCTGCTGTCCGCGTACGCCCGCGGCTTCATGTCCGTCAAGATCGTCGGCCACATCAACATCGCGTTGCTGTTCGGCCTGCTGCAGTTCGTGACGACGTTCGTGATCGCCTGGTACTACTCGCGGTACGCCGCGAAGGAGATCGACCCGGTCGCCGACAAGATCAAGGCTGAGCTCGACGGCGGGGGTGCGCAGTGAACACCCTCATCGCCGCCGAGGCCGGCAACTCCACGAGCCGTACCCTCACGATCACGCTCTTCCTGGTCTTCGTCGCGATCACGCTGGGCATCACGATCTGGGCCAGCCGGCAGACCAAGACGGCGACCGACTTCTACGCCGGTGGCCGGCAGTTCACCGGGTTCCAGAACGGCCTGGCGATCGGTGGCGACTACATGTCGGCCGCCTCGTTCCTGGGCATCGCCGGACTGATCGCGCTGTACGGCTACGACGGCTTCCTGTACTCCATCGGCTTCCTGGTGGCGTGGCTCGTCGCGCTGCTGCTGGTGGCGGAATTCCTGCGCAACTCGGGCCGCTACACGATGGCCGACGTGCTGGCGTTCCGGATGCGTCAGCGCCCGGTCCGTACGGCCGCGTCGGTCTCCACCATCGTGGTGTCGATCTTCTATCTGATCGCCCAGATGGTCGGCGCCGGCGCTCTGGTGTCGCTGCTGCTCGGCATCCGCCCCGGCACCACGTTCCTGGGCATGGACGCCGACACCGCCAAGATCGCCACCATCATCCTGGTCGGCGCGCTGATGATCGTGTACGTGGTGGTCGGCGGCATGAAGGGCACGACGTACGTCCAGATCGTCAAGGCGTTCCTGCTGATGACCGGCGCGCTGATCATGACGCTGCTGGTGCTGGCGCACTACAAGTTCAACCTGTCCACGCTGCTCGGCGACGCCGCGCAACGGTCCGGCAAGGGCGAAGCCTTCCTGGAACCCGGACTCCGGTACGGCATCGAGTCGGCGAGCGCGTCGGCCACGTTCTACAGCAAGATGGACCTGCTCTCGCTGGGCATCGCGCTGGTGCTCGGCACGGCCGGCCTGCCGCACATCCTGACCCGGTTCTACACCGTCCCGACGGCCCGGATCGCCCGTAAGAGCGTGCTGTGGGCCATCGGCATCATCGGCACGTTCTACCTGTTCACCCTGGCCCTGGGCTTCGGTGCGGCGGCGCTGGTGGGCGGCGCGGAGATCACCGCGCAGGACAAGGCCGGCAACACCGCCGCGCCGCAGCTGGCCCAGAAGCTGGGCATCGACTTCCTCGGTGGGGAAACCGGCGGGTCGGTCCTGCTGGCGATCATCGCGGCGGTCGCGTTCGCCACGATCCTCGCCGTCGTCGCCGGGCTGACCCTGGCGTCCTCGTCGAGCGTGGCGCACGACTTCTATGCCAGCGTGATCAAGCGGGGCAACGCCAGCGAACGGGACGAGGTGCGGGTCGCCCGGTTCTCGGCCTTCGGCATCGGCGCGGTCGCGATCGTGCTGTCCATCTTCGCGCAGAGCCTGAACGTGGCGTTCCTGGTGGCGCTCGCGTTCGCGGTCGCCGCGTCGGCGAACCTGCCGACGATCCTCTACAGCCTGTTCTGGCGGCGGTTCAACACCGCCGGGGCACTGTGGGCGACCTACGGTGGCCTCGCCGCCGCGGTGCTCCTGGTGTTCTTCTCGCCGGTGGTCTCCGGCTCACCGACGGCGATGTTCCCGGACAGCGACTGGCACTTCTTCCCGCTGAGCAACCCCGGCATCATCTCGATCCCGATCGGCTTCCTCTGCGGCTGGATCGGCACGGTCATCTCCAAGGAGACCGACCCCGAGAAGTACGCCGAGCTCGAGGTCCGGTCGATCACCGGGCACGGAGCGCACTGACGGCTGTTGTTCCCACCCGGGGGCCGACGCGTGGACAGCGCGCCGGCCCCTGGCGTTAGAGTGGCGCCCATGGCGGTTCAGCAGCGGTTCGGCAAGGGGCATCGGGTTCTGGTCAGTGGCGGGGCCGGCTTCGTGCCCTCCCACGTCGTCGATGCGCTGATCGCGCGGGGTTGCACGGTCGTCGCCGTCGACAACTTCGTCACCGGTGCCCGGGACAACGTCGCGCACCTCGCCGACGAACCGCGGTTCACCCTGGTCGAGGCCGATCTCGCCGCGGGCCTGCCCACGGACCCGGCGCTGGCCGGGCGCTTCGACGCGATCATGCACATGGCGTCGCCCGCCAGCCCCACCGACTTCGCCAAGCTGCCCGTCGAGATCCTCAAGGTCGGCTCGCTCGGCACGCTGGCCCTGCTCGACCGGGCCGTCGCCGACTCGGCGCGCTTCCTGATGGCGTCGACCTCCGAGGCCTACGGCGACCCGGCCGTGCACCCGCAGCCGGAGAGCTACTGGGGCAACGTCAACCCGATCGGCGTGCGCTCGGTCTACGACGAGGCGAAGCGCTTCTCCGAGGCCGCCACCATGGGATACCACCGCTTCCACGGGCTCGATACGGCCATCGTGCGCATCTTCAACACGTACGGTCCGCGGATGCGCCCGGACGACGGCCGGGCCATCCCGACGTTCATCAGCCAGGCGCTGGCCGACTTGCCGATCACCGTGCAGGGCACCGGCACGCAGACCCGGTCGATCACCTACGTCGACGATCTGGTCCGCGGCATCCTGCTGCTGCTCGACTCCACCGAGACCGGCCCGATCAACTGCGGCACCGAGCACGAGCTGTCGATGCTCCAGCTTGCCGAGCTGATCGTGAAACTCGCCGGCAGCGCCTCCGAGATCACCCTGGTCGAGCGCGCCTCCGACGACCCGGAGAAGCGCCGCCCCGACCTCACACTGGCGCGTACGCTGCTCGGATACGAGCCCGAGGTGGGCCCCGAGGAGGGGCTGCGGCGCACGATCGACTTCTTCGCCCGGTGAGTCATTCAGCACCGTAGTGAACGTTGCACGAACAGTAATTGTCTCCTGCCTTCGTGCCAGCCGGTGTCGAAGAGGGGTTTACCTGGTGCGCGCCTCGTAATCTGGTCTCATGTCTGCGACTTCGTCCCCTTGGGGTGGCCCGGCCGGCCGGGCTTCAGTGCCGGGTCCGGTGGGTATGCCGGGTGCTATGGATCGATCCTCGGTGCCTGGCTCTTCCGGCCGGGTCGGAACGGCCCGCCCGGGCGGTGGCCGGGGCGAGTCTTCTCCCACCGGTCGTCAGTACGACGGCGACTGGCCACCCCGTGGTTCGGGTGGCGGACCGGGTGGACCGGTGGGCCCCCCGCCGCCGCGCGGGTCCGGTGGCGGTGGCGGTCGCCCGTACTCGGGCAAGCGCAAGCCGCGCTGGGGCCGGATCGCCCTCGTCGCGGGTGGCGTCGTCCTGGTGATCGCGCTGGTCGCCGGCATCTCGCTGTACAGCTACGCCAACGGGCTCGACGACGACCTGAAGCGCACGGACGCGTTCTCCGACATCACCAACGGCCGCCCGGCCAAGACGGTGGACGGGGCGCTGAACATCCTGCTGGTCGGCAGCGACTCGCGGGATCCGGACGCCTCCAAGGAAGACACGAACGCCTGGCGCGCGGACACGCTGATCATCATGCACATCCCGGAGGACCATAAGTCTGCCCAGCTGATCTCGATCCCCCGCGACCTGTGGGTGACGATCCCGAAGGCCAACGACGCGGCGTGCAGCGACGGCAGCCGGGCGAAGATCAACGCGGCGTTCGCGTTCGGCGGGCTGCCCCGGGCGGTGCGCACGGTCGAGTGCATGACCGACGTCAAGCTGGACCACGTGCTGGCCATCGACTTCGGCGGCTTCAAGGAGGTCACCGACGCGCTCGGCGGCGTGGACCTCCCGGTGGACCGCAGCATCACGTCGATCCACAAGCCGTTCCGCAAGTTCACCAAGGGCACCATGCACATGGACGGCGCCCAGGCGCTGGACTGGATCCGGCAGCGCAAGCAGTTCCCCCGTGGCGACTTCGACCGGATGCGCCACCAGCAGGAATTCCTGAGGGCGCTGATGGACAAGGCGGCCAGCAGCGGCACGCTGGCCAGCCCCGGCAAGCTCGACGACTTCCTCAAGTCGGTCACCAAGGCCATCACCGCCGACAACGACTTCTCGCTCACCGACGCCGCGGTGCAGTTCCGCAGCCTCCGCGGGGAGAACCTCACCTTCATCACGAGCCCTAACAAGGGCAGCGAGACCATCGACGGGCAGAGCGTCGTCGTCTCGGACCGGGAGAAGGCGCTCGCGCTGTACAAAGCGGTCACCGACGACAAGGTGGGCGACTGGATGACGGCGAATCCCACGAAGTAAGCACGCGTTAAGTCGGACAAACGGCGCGGGTCGGCGGTTATCGCCACCCGCGCCGTTTGCATGAACACCGCATGTCATGGAGCTGAAACAGACAAGGCCTCGCACGGGATGCGAGTTGAACGTACAGTGACATCCGCCATTCCCTGCCGACGCTTGGAGTCCGTATGTCCGTCCATGCCACCAGACGCCCGCCGGCGCTGGACAAGGACGGCAAACCGACCCGGGACCATCCGTCGGGGCCATTGCCCAAACCCGCCAAGAAGAGGCGGGACCCGCTCTGGGCCAAGCTGACCGTCGCGTTCGGCGCGGTGCTGATCCTCACCAGCGGCGCCGGCGTCGCGGGCACCAAGTGGTTCGTGCACAGCGCCTCCGGTGCGGTCACCCAGGAGAACCTGCTCGGCGGCACGAAGAAGAACGAGGCCGAGGGCGGCGGCGACATCAAGGGCGCGGTCGACATCCTGCTGATGGGCGTCGACGCACGTAAGCGCTGGGCGGTCGACGACCTGCGGTCGGACACGATCATCGCGCTGCACATCCCGGCCAGCCACGACCAGGCGTACCTCGTGTCGATCCCGCGGGACACCGAGATGAACGTCCCGGCGTTCCCCAAGGCGAGCTACCCCGGCGGCACCGCGAAGGCCACCGAGGTGTTCTTCCACGGCGCCCAGAACGGCGGCGGCTGGGCCGGCGGCGCGCAGCTCATGGCACAGACGATCAAAGAGAACACCGGGATGAACTTCGACGGTGCCGCGATCATCGACTTCAACGGCTTCAAGGGCATCATCGACGCGCTCAAGGGTGTCCGGATGTGCGTCGACCAGCGGGTCAAGTCGCACCACATCCTGATGGTCGACGGCAAGCCGCTGTACCTGGCCGACGCCCGCAAGGTCGGCGGGACCAAGAAGGAGATCTGGTACGAGAAGGGCTGCCAGGACATGGAGGGCTGGCAGGCGCTCGACTACGCCCGGCAGCGCTACGGCCTGAAGAACGGCGACTACGACCGGCAGCGCCACCAGCAGCAGCTCATCAAGGCGATCGCCAAGAAGGCCGCGAACAGCGGGGTGCTCACCAACCCGGTCAAGGTCAACGGGCTGATCAAGGCGGCGGGCGACGCGTTCGTGCTCGACACCGGTGATGTCGCGGTCGCCGACTTCATCTTCGGCCTCAAGGGCGTGGCGGCCAACGACATGGTGCTGCTGCGGACCAACAACGGCACGTTCGCCGGGAACGGCGCCGGCCGCGAGACGATCACGCCGAAAAGCATGGAGATGTACGAGGCGGTCAAGAAGGACAAGCTCGCCGAGTTCATCCTTGCCAACCCGGACGTCGTGGCCAACGAGAAGTAGCTCTACGCTGGAATCGTGTTCGGACCTCAGGTACCCAGCGTGACAGCCACCCAGGTCGAGAGCTCGACCTACCTGCTCGACGTGCGCGAGCCCGACGAATGGTCGGCGGGACATGCGCCCGACGCCCATCACCTGCCCATGATGGAGGTCCCGGCGCGGGTCGCCGAGATCCCGAAGGACGCCGAGGTCGTGGTCGTCTGCCGGGTCGGCGGGCGCTCCGGCCAGGTCGTCTCCTACCTCATGGGCAACGGGTGGGACAACGTACGCAACCTCGACGGCGGCATGCAGGCCTGGGCCGCCGCGGGGCGCGACATGGTCAGTGAGAACGGGCAGCCGGCCCGGGTGCTGTGAGGCCCCTGGTCTTCGCCCATCGCGGCGGGGCGGACGCACTGCCCGAGCACACGCTCGCGGCGTACCTCCGTGCGCTCGCCGACGGCGCCGACGGGGTCGAGTGCGATGTCCGGCTGACCCGGGACGGGCACCTCGTCTGCGTGCACGACCGGCGCCTCGACCGCACCTCCAACGGCACCGGGCTGGTCAGCGCGAAGACGCTGGCCGAGCTCGAGGGCCTCGACTTCGGTTCCTGGCACGCCGCGGCGGCCGCCGCCGAGCTGACCGCGGAGCACACCAGGCTGCTCACCCTCGACCGGCTGCTGTCGGCGCTGCGTGATTCCGGCCGTGCCGTCCGGTTACTCATCGAAACCAAGCATCCGTCACGCTACGGCAGCGAGGTGGAGCGGCGCCTGGTCGAGATGTTACGGAAGTTCGGGCTCGCGGAGCCGGTGCCGGGTGATCCCGTACAGGTGACGGTCATGTCCTTCGCGGCGCTGGCGCTGCGCCGGATCCGGGCCCTCGCGCCCGGCCTGCCGACCGTGTATCTGCTGGAGATACCGCCTCCCGGGGTCGGTCGCGGCCGGCTGCCGTTCGGGGCCAGGATCGCCGGTCCCGGGATCGGCCTGGTGCGTTCCCGGCCGACGCTGGTCCGGAACTTTCAGGCGGCCGGGCTGCAGACCTACGTCTGGACGGTGAACAACGAGCCCGATCTCGACCTCGTGCTGGAGCAGGGCGTCGACGGCATCATCAGTGACCGGCCACGCTTCGTGATCGACAAGCTGGAAAACGCACGCCCAGTGTGACAGCCGCCACTCTCGCCAGAATTATCCCCAAGATCCACACCTACCGCTCTGCCAAAAAGCGCGGAAGCGAGGCAGACTCGCAGATATGCCGGACCGACCTGATTACACCGCGTTCACGCGTGGGCAGATCGCTCTCCTCGGCCGGATCAGCGCGGGCGAGACCGGTCTCGCCGTCCTGAACCAGATCGTCCGGCTCGCCCAGCACGTCCTCGGCGGCCGTGGCGCGGGCTTCGCCGAGTATCACCCCGGCCACGGCCGGATCGTCGCCGCCAGCGGCGCCTGCGAGAGCGCGCTGGGCCGCCGGGTGGACCGGGAGGACGAGGGACTGCTCGCCGGCCGCAACACCCGCCTCGTCAGCCTCGACTCGCTGCACGACATCGAGGACGCCGGCCTGCACCACGCGCTCGGGGCCCGCTGCTCCGCCGGCGACCTGGTCGTGGGCACCCTGCACGTCTACTACGGCGCCGAGGACACCGAGCCCGGCCCGGAGCACCACGCCGTCCTGGAACTGCTCGCGGCGAACGTGGGCCACGTCTACGGCGCCCGGGCCGCCGCCCGGCCCGGCCCCGGCGACCCCAAGGGCGCCGTGCTCGACCGCACCGCCGTCGCCGACCAGCGCCGCCAGCAGGACCGCGACCTGTTCGTCGCGGTGACCAGTCACGAGCTGCGGACCCCGGTGACCGTGATCAAGGGATACGCGGACACCCTCACCAACCACTGGGGCTCCCTCGACGAGGTCGGCCGCCAGGAAGCGGTCCGGGTGATCGCCTCCCGGGCCGGCGAGCTCGCCCGCCTGGTCGACCGGCTGCTCGCCGCGACCAGCGACGACGGCGAGGCCGGCGGCTCCCCGCCCGGCCCGTTCGACCTCGTGGACGGGCTCCGTGCGGCCGTCACCGAGCTGCCCGAGGCGCTGCGGCCCCGGCTCGTGCTCGCCGACCTGCCGGCCGAGCTGCCCAAGGCGTTCGGCGACCGCGACTCGATGGCCACGATCCTCACCGAGCTCGCCACCAACGCCGACAAGTACTCCCCCGCCGAGACACCGGTGACGGTGACCGCGGAGGCCGACGAGTCGACCGTGACGTTCCGGGTCGCCGACCGGGGCATCGGCGTCCGGCCGGAACACGTCGAGCTCGCCTTCGAGCGCTACTGGCAGGGCGATCCCGACCCCGACGGCCGCAACCCGGGCGCCGGCCTGGGCCTCTATCTGGTCCGCAGGATCGTGGAACGCCAGCACGGCTGGGTCTCGCTGCGGCCCCGGGAGGGCGGCGGCACGGTCGTCGAGGTCCGCTTCCCCCGCGCATAACCCGCCATGCCCCGGGGCATGGAGTCCGGATCGTGACGGCCTGCGACGGGCCCAGGTTGCGCCTCGCTGCGCGGTCCGAACGGTCGGATACAAACCCGGTATCCGATCGCCCGGCCCACTTGCGACGCGAAACCTGGACTCCGTCTCGGCGGCGCCACGATCCGGACTCCATGCCCTAGGCTGGTTCGCCGTGAGCAAGCGTCGAAAGAACCCCCGAGCCGCCGACGCGGCGCCCAAGCGCGAGAAGATCAAGGACATCTTCGTCGCCCGGCCGTTCGAGGGCCTGGCGGACGAGACCGAGTGGATCGCGCTCCGCGAACTGGTGCCGGCCGCCTCGGCGCCGCTGACCCTCAAACCCGAGATCATCGAGGAGTACGGCGACCGCCAGGTCACCCTCTCCACGGTGCTGCCCATGGCGTGGCCCGCGATGACCCGTCAGGACGGCCGGGTCTTCGTCGGACTGCAGCGCCACGTCCAGTCCGGCGACGTGTCCCGTGACATCGCGGTGGCCATCCTGTGCGCGCTGCGGACCACGCCCGGTGAGACCGTCGCGGTGCCCGGCCTGCCCGGTCCCGGCGTACGCCTGCAGGACATCCTGGTGGACGGCCCGCTCGAGATCAGCATGCACGAGGGCTTCGAGTACTGGCTCGACGCCCAGCAGGCCGAGGACGCGAACGTCAAGGCGTCCCTGGAGCGGGCGAACGCCTCGATCTACCCGACCGTACGGCTGTCGTCGGCGCACGCCGCGTACTGGTGCCGGGTCCCGGACAAGGCCCACGTCCGCTGGGTCCTGCCGGACCCGGAGGACGCCGCGCTGGACGCCCTGGCCCGGCTCTCCGCCGCGGGCGACCTGCTGCTCGGTGACGGCACCAAGTTCGCCGGCATGTTCCGCGCGCACGGCCTGCTGGTCCCGGTCTGGGACGTGCCGGGCGAGCCGGACGGCACCGACTGGGAAGCCCCGCTCGCGGACTTCGCCAAGCGTTACGCCGACGTCCTCGGCGAGAAGGCCCCGCTGGACGGCGCCGCCCGCCGCGCCAAGCAGGGTCTCGTCGGACGGCAGCTGACGCTCCGCTAGCTCATCGGCCCGTGGCGGGCCCGCGTCGTCAGAGTCCGGTCCGTTCGATCGGGCAGGACATGCAGCGCGGCCCGCCCCGGCCGGAGCCCAGCTCGGAGCCGCTGATCGCGATCACCTCGATGCCGGCCCGCTCCAGCTGGGCGTTCGTCTCGACATTGCGTTCGTACGCGACGCAGAGCCGTGGTGCCACCGCGAGCGTGTTGTTACCGTCGTCCCACTGCTCGCGCTCGGCGGTCACCGGGTCCAGGCCGGTGTCGATGATGCGCAGTCGCTCGATGCCCATCGCCTCGGCCGCCGCCTCCAGGAACGGCCGGGCCGCGCCCACCCGGGGCTCCCCGTCGAACCCCGCGGTCACCGGGTACGCCATCAGCGTGTCGGCGATGTTGGGGTACATGACCACGGCATCCACATCGACCATCGTGCAGACGGTGTCGAGGTGCATCGTGGCGCGCTCCTGCGCGATCGGCACCGCGAGGATCGTGTGCGCCAGGCCGGCCGCGAACACCCGGCGGGCCAGCCGCTCGGCACCGGCCGGCGTGGTGCGCTCGCCCACCCCGATCGCCAGCACGTCCGGGGCGAGCAGGAGCACGTCGCCGCCCTCCAGGTTCTCCAGCTCCGGGCTGTAGAGCAGCTCGGTGCCGGCGAACCGCGGGTGGTGGGTGTAGATGGCCCGGGTCAGCGTCGTCTCCCGGCCCCGGGCGGGCATCGCGAGACTGGTGACGGCGACCTGGTCGCGGACCCAGACCGAGGAGTCCCGGGTGAAGAGCAGGTTGGGCAGCGGGTCGATGACGAAGTCGTGCCGGTCCATGAGCTCGTAGACGAGGCCGCCGGGCTTGCCGGGCCCGGGTTTCACCTCCTCGTGGGCCAGTCCGGCCATGAGGACCTGGGCGAGCTCGCGCGGGTCGAGGTCGGCGAGGTGTGCGCCGACCCGGGTCCGGAGGCTGTCGCCCAGGCGCGGGGAATTCAGCACACCGGCGGTCAGCGTGGTCCGGGCCTCCGGCACGGCCAGCGTCTCCTCGAGCAGCTCACCGAGGTACAACACCTCGACACCGCGCTGCCGCAGCGCCTCCGCGAACCGGTCGTGCTCCTCCTGCGCCCGGCCCACCCACGGGATGGCGTCGAAAAGAAGTGAGTCGTTGTTGCGAGGTGTCAGCCGCGCCAGCTCGGCCCCGGGCCGGTGCAACATGACGGTCGCGAGGCGGCCAACTTCACTGTCGACATGAGGAGTCACGAACACGAGCCTAGGGTGATTTCGGGCCGTCGGCGCGCTGGCTTGTCTCGCGGTCCGCAGATTTGTCATCTACTGTCCGCATCGGTCCTGTGACGTAGCGCCAAGATCCGGGACACGGCTGCGCACACGCTAAGGGCACGCTAACTTGGCGGAGGATGTTTCGGATTCCAGGGGAGCCCTAGGTCGCGTGATGCACCATACGGAAAAACACCTTGTCCGTGAATGCGGCATTCATCCCCACTCATTCCGCTTTCTTTTCGGCCCGATGACTTGCTTGAGTACCGGGTCCAACACTTACCGTAGTGAAAAGAGAGCCCGATGGACCTTTTGCCGGAGGTCGCAGTGACTGTCTTCCCCGCACGTCCCGCCCTGCCCGCCGCACACCGAAGCCTTCCCCCCGCACCCCCCGACCCGGACCGGTCCCAGCCAGGCACCGCACTGGAGCCGGTCCGCCCCAGCCCCGTCGAGTGGGCCCGCCGCCGCCGCGCCGAACGTGACGCCCGGCGCCTCGAGGCCGCCGGCTCCCGCGCGCTGACCCGCCTCGACCGCCTCGGACCCGCGTGGCACATCGTCGACTGGCCGCGGACCGACTCCCTGGGCTACGAACACGACCCCAGCGACGACCGCGCGGGCTTCCTCGCGATCGGACCCGGAGGCGTGTACGCCGTGACGGTCGCCGACCACGGCCGCGCCCGCGTTCTCATCGCCGGGGACGTCGTCCAGATCAACGGAAAGCGGCCCGCGTACGTCGCTGAGGCCCGCCGGGACGCCAAGCGTGCCGGACGCGCCATGAGCGCCGCTGTGGGCCTGAGCGTGCCCGTGACGCCCGTACTCGCGTTCGTGGGCACCGGGGTCATCAGCGTGCACGGTCTGCCCAAGGACTGTCTCGTGGCGACCCACAAGGAACTCGACCGCCTCCTGATCGCCGGTGGCGCCCGCATCTCGCCCGCTACGGCGAGCAAACTTTCCGCCGTGGCACAGCACCCCGCTACCTGGGCAAACGCGCCATATCGACCGGCTGGTGACTACCGTTGGTACCCGGGGGGCCAAACGGCCGCTGACAATCGGGCGACCCGCCGGTAACGTTCCTCCCAGTGCATCGGGCACCGGCCGGACACTCATCGGGTGACCGGCCGGGGTCCTGCCGATCCCGGCGGCACGGACAACAGGGAGGTGCGGGTGGCGCACGTCGAGCTCTCACTCTCGGGAGCGTTCGTGCCCCAGGCGCGTACGCCGGTCGAATCCGAGTTCGTCTCGAACATCGACCGATGGGCCGCCACCGTCTGGCAGGCGGTGGAACCCTGCCTCGTCATCGACGTGAACTCCACGGTGGTGGCCGTGTCCCCGTCCGGCAGCGAGCTGCTGGGCCTGGGCAAGGGCGCCGAGGTGGTGGGCAAGCCGCTGCTGGGCACCCTCCGGCTCATCGACTTCACGGCCGGCGCGGGCGACCTCACCGACCAGGAGATCGAAAAGATCCCGCCGCTGCTGGCCATGTCCTCGGAACGGATGGCCCGCGGCCTGCTGCGCATCCAGCCCCCCGGCGACGAACGCCCCGTCACGGTCGATGCCATCACGACCCCGCTGCTCGAGAACGGCCGGGTAGTGGCGACGCTCACATTCTTCGCGGCCATCCGGTACTGATTCCACTCTTTCGTGTGGCGATGAACGCACCCGTCACCCATTGGGGTTAGCAGGGTTCGGACCGTAAGGTTCCCTTCATGCTCGAGCTTGATCTGCTACCCGAGGAGTACGCGGTGTGCCGGCTACCCGCCGGATCCGCACTGCCGCCATCCCTCAGCAGCGGCCCGGACAACAAGTCGGTCATCTCCGTGACCTGGGCACCCGACGAGGTCTCCATCATCTGCCCGAGCGACCGGGTGCCCCAGGACGCGATCGCCGAGGCCTCGTGGCGCTGCTTCCGGGTGGTCGGCCCCCTGGACCTCGCCCTCACCGGAGTGCTCGCCTCCCTGGTGAGCCCGCTGGCCGAAGCCCGGGTCAACATCATCGCCTTCTCCACCTACGACACCGACTACCTCCTGGTGCCGCAGGTCCGCCTCAGCGAGGCGGTAGCCACCCTGACCGCAGCCGGCCACCGCCTGGCCGCGTAACCGGCCGTCGCACCCGCTGCTGTACCGGACCACCCGCGCAGCCCGCTCCACTGCTTGCCGCGCTCTCGCTGGCCAGTTGCGCTGCGCACGCTGTACCGCCTGCGTAGCTGCCGCCAAATCGAGATAGCCGTCTATTCAAATATCGCCCTACCATGGGGCCGTGCTCCGCGATGTCCACCGGGCAGGCCTCCGCCACCTGCCGCTGACCGGCATGACGGCCGGCGCGTTACTGGTCGGCGCGCTGGCGTCGCTCACCGGATGCGGCGAACCACCCGCACCGCCGCGCACCGCGCCGCCACCGGTCACCGGCAACGCCGGGACCCCTTCGGCGTCACTACCGACCCCGCCGCCCGTGGTGACCACCGAGCCGACGCCCGAGCTGCCACCACCGACCTACGCGACGCCGACGGTCGGGCCGATCACGACGTACCCGGGCGCCGTCACCACCGCACCGACCACCCGCTACACGCCGCCACCGGTCGTGACCACCACCGGCCCCACGGCGACGCCGGCACCTGCGTGCACCAACGGTCCCACCCCGGCACAGTTGATCGCCGCGGTGAAGGGGACGCCCGGCATCCCGGATGAGCCACTCAAGGTCATCTCCGGGCCGTTTTGCTCGGGCACGTGGCAATACTCGATCATGGAGATCGCCGCGTCCGGCGGCGAGACCAGGTACGAACCCCTGTCCGTGGTCACGACCGGCATCCCCAGCGCTCTCCAACTCGTCGAAGCCGGCGCCGATGTCTGCAGCGTCCGGGTCCAGGGCGAGGCCCCAGCCGGCATCCGGGTCCACGCCTGCGGAGCCTGAGAGCGGGCCTCCACCTGAGCCCAGGTCCCGCCCCGCAAAGCAGCACCTCGCTCTGGCATCCCGCAGCGGCGCCCCTCCGGCCCCACCCCGCCCCGATCCGGGCTCCCGCCTTGGGAGAACTCCTCCCACTTCGAGGCAACGGCTTCACCTCGGGGCGATAGCACCCGCTCTTTGTTCCTTTGCTCGAAAGCGCAGCAAATTTTTGCCGTTCAATACCTCGCCCGCGCAGCAAATCCCTGCCATTCAATGCCTCGCGCGCGCGACGCACGTGGGCAGCTCGATGCCCGGGACGCCCGGCACCCCTCGCGAGCTGGTACGCCGGGCGGTTTGTCACTCAAAAGAGGAGTGTTGAACTTTTTGTCCTTTTCCGGTTGTTACGTTATTTTTGCGGTATCTCTTGAGCATGTTCACAGCCACTAAATTTGTCCGCATGGCCGCCGTTACCGGTATGGCCGTGGCCACCCTCGCATTCCCGTCGCTCAGCAATGCCGCTTCTGCCGCTCCGGCCGCGGCGGCGGTCAAGACGACCTCCGCAGGCTCTTCCCTCAAGGCTGCCCTGGCCAAGTCCGAGGCCGGCATCTGCATCCGCGGGCACGTCCAGGACGAGGGCTGGCAGGACTGGGACTGCGACAGCGAATTCGTGTGGGCCGGCACCACCGGGGAATCGTTGCGCCTCGAAGCCGTCGAGATCGCCACCGCCAAGACCGGCGGGGTCTGCCTCCAGGGCCACGTCGAGAACTACGGCTGGGGCAAGAAGAAGTGCACCACCAAGAACGGCGCTCCGGTACGGGTCGGCACCACCGGCCAGTCCCTGCGTCTCGAGGCTGTCCGGATCAGTGCCGCCAAGAAGAACGGTCTGTCGTTCGGCATCCAGGGCCACGTCGAGAACTACGGCTGGGGCAAGGTCAAGTACTCGCACGGCACCAAGTACGCCCAGGTCGGCACCACCGGCCAGTCGCTGCGTCTCGAGGCCCTGCGCGTCTGGATCTGACCGGTTCCGCACGTTGATCACCGCGGGCGGGAGCTGTGGCTCCCGCCCGCCATTCTCGTGACCACTAGGGTGGAGGGATGCCTACGCGCTTCGTCTATCTGGGGCCGGAAGGCACCTTCACCGAGCAGGCACTGCGCACCATTCCCGCAGCTGAGCAAGGGTTGCGCACGCCGGCCCGCAGCGTTCCCGAGGCACTCGAGGCGGTCCGGGCCGGGGACGCCGACGCCGCGCTCGTGCCGCTGGAGAATTCCGTCGGTGGGGCGGTGCCGGTGACGCTCGACGAGCTGGGCACCGGGTCACCGCTGGTCATCACCCGGGAGGTGGTGCTGCCGGTCGAGTTCGTGCTGGGCTCGGCGTCGCTCAAACCGCTCGGCTCGGTCCGGTCGGTGGCCGCCCATCCGCAGGCCTCCGCCCAGTGCCGGGGATGGCTGCGCGCTAACATGCCGGACGCGATCGTGGTCGACGTGCTGTCCAACGCCGCTGCCGCGATGGCCGCCGCCGCGGGCGACTACGACGCGGCGATCTGCGCCCCGATCGGGGTGCCCCGCAACAACCTGACGGTGCTGGCCGAGAAGATCGCCGACCGGCCGGACGCGGTGACCCGGTTCGCCCTGCTGTCCCGCCCCACCCCGCCCGGGCCCCCGACCGGTGATGACGTCACCTCGCTGGCGCTGATGATCGACCACGACCGGGTCGGGAACCTGCTCTCGGTTCTCACCGAACTCGCCGTCCGGGGCATCAACCTGTCCCGCATCGAGTCCCGGCCCACGGGCGAGCAGCTCGGCGTCTACGTCTTCTTCCTGGACTGCACCGGCCACGTCGCCGAGCCGCGGTTGGGTGAGGCGTTGCAGGGCCTGCGCCGCATCTGCACGGAGGTCCGCTTCCTCGGGTCCTACCCGCGGCACCGCTGGTCCACGACAGCCCGCGAGAACCCGCAGCCGTCGCAGCCGGGACTGACCAACGAGGACTTCGCGGACAGCGCCGCCTGGCTCTCCCGCCTCCGAGCCGGCGAACCGGCCTGAGCCACCACGGGGTTGGTGACCATTTTCGCAGGTGAAGGGCCAGGGCCTGCGAAGCTGGGCCCCGGCCCGTCCCTCGGCGGGAGCAGCGGTCCGCCACCCCCCACCGAGCTACGACAGCAAGATTTTGATCGTGGTCAGTTGCCCAGGATGTTGCCGAGGAGGCCGCCGGACTGCTGCTGACCTCCGGCTGCGCCGGCGAGGCCGCCCGGGGGTTCTTCCGAGGGCTGGACCACGACGAAGCCCTGGCCGGCGAAGCTCATCGTGAAGCGTTCGCCGGTGGAGCGGCCGAGGAGCGTGCCGAGGCCCATCTGCTCGGCTCGGTGGTAGCCGGTCTGGAGGTTGGCCGACCAGCAGATGGCGGCCTGGGGGTCCACGTAGGTGGGCTGGTCGACGGTGAGGACGACCGGGGTGCCCTTGGTCGTCACCGCGATCCGGCCGTGGCCGCTGAAGACGCAGTTGAACAGGCCCGCGTTGGAGGCCATGCCGACGCCCTGGACCATTTTGATGTCGTAGTTGAGGGTCGAGTCGAAGGCCAGGACGTTCGCACCGTTGATCGAGAGGCCGTCGCCGGGCTCGAGGTCGATCAGGTGGATGTCCGCGGCGTTCTCGGCGAGGAAGACGTCACCGTGGCCCTTGACCCGCATGAGCGGGACGCCCTCACCGGTGAGTTTCTGCTTGAGGAACTTGCCGATGCCGCCGGATCCGAGCGCTTCGAACTGGACGTTGCCCTGGTAGGCGACCATCGAGCCGACCCGGGCCATGAAATCGCCGTTGAGCTCGGCCTTGAGCAGCTTGGAATTCTGCAGCCGCAGGCCGGGCTGGGCCGATTCCTTCTCGAGATTCTCGGCCGAGAACAGATCGCTGCGCATGAAGTCCTCCTGTGAGTTCGGACCCTCAGCTTAGGGCCGCCGGGCAAGGGCTCAGCCCCAGCCGAGTTCGTGCAAGCGCTGGTCATCGATGCCGAAGTGGTGGGCGATCTCGTGCACGACCGTGATGGCGACCTCGTCGATCACGTCGGTCTCGGTGTCGCAGACCGCGAGTGTCGGGAGGCGGTAGATCGTGATGCGGTCGGGCAGGACGCCGGCGTAGTCCCAGCCGCGGCTGGTGAGGTCGGTGCCCTCGTAGAGGCCGAGCAGGCCCAGGCTGCCGTCGGGTGGCAGGTCCTCGACGAGGATGACCACGTTGCTCATGGTCTTGAGCAGCTCGGGCGGGACCTCGTCGAGCGCTTCGCCCACGAGCTCCTCGAAACGGTCTCGGCTCATCTCGACGGGCACGCCACCCATTGTGCTCCACCCGCCTGAGGGCGGGCGGAGCACCGAATCGGTCGTCAGGACAGCGTGGCGCTCAGGGTGATCTCGGCGCCCGGCGAGAGCAGGCGGGAGATCGGGCAGTTCTTCTTGGCGTCCTCGGCGAGCTTCTGGAACGTGTCGGCGTCGATGCCCGGGACGTCACCGACGGTCTCCAGGTCGATGCGGGTGACGCCGAAGCCGGCGTCGGTCTTGTCGAGGTGCACCTTGGCCGTGGTCTCCACCGAGGTGGGGGTGAAACCGGCGTCCGCGAGACCCTTGGAGAACGCCATCGAGAAGCAGCCGGCGTGCGCGGCGCCGATGAGCTCCTCGGGGTTGGTTCCCTCGCCTTCCTCGAAGCGGGACTTGAAGGAATAGTTCCCCTCGTAGCCGCCCTTGCCGGTCTTGATCGTTCCGGTGCCCTCGGTGAGGTTGCCGGACCAGCGCGCAGAAGCAGTGCGAATAGGCATACGAAGAACGCTAGCCCATGAGCCGCCCCGCTGGCCGGTGGACGCCGCGCGGGCAATGATTGTTCCCATGCGCTTCTTGACATCGCTGGCCGGGGATCGCCGGGTCGTGCCGCTGCTCGCGGCGCTCGGCGCTGTCGCGGTGTTCGCGTCGCTGGTGTCCGAATGGCAGGTCACCGCGATCGACGGGACCGAACGGCAGCAGAGCCAGGTCGGATTGCTGCGGTTCGAGTCCACGGTCGGCGATGTGGGCGGGTGGGGTTCGGCCTATCTGACCGGGCTGTTCCTGCTGGCCATGGCGATGATGCTGGCTCTTTTCGGACCACCGGCCGGCCGGGTGTACGCGAGATTCGCCGCCCTGGGCGGTGCGGGGACGCTGCTGGCGGTGGTTCTCGCGGCGTATTCGACGCTCGCGGACACCAGCTGGGCCATCGGGGCGGTCCAGTCGATCGGGCTGGACGACGACCAGCTCGTGGTGTCGGTCGGGCGTGGACCCTGGTGCGCGATCGTGGGCGTGGGGCTGGTGCTGCTCGCGGCCTACCTCGTGAAGACGGCCGAGCTCACGGAGCGGGGCGACCTCGGGGAGCGGGGCGACCTCACGGAGCGGGGCGACCTCACGGAGCGGGGCGACCTCGGGGAGACGGAGGCCGGGCCGGACCGGTCCTGGCGCCGCCCGGAGGCCCCGGAGGAGGACGGTCTGCCGGAAGCGCCCCTGGAGCTCACCGTGGCCCCCACCAAGCCCTGGGACGCCACGTAGGGACGGTAGGCTCACGATCGTGATTGACCTGCGTCTGCTCCGTGAGGACCCCGAGCTGATCCGCGCCAGCCAGCGAGTGCGCGGCGAGTCCACCGACAAGGTGGACGCGCTGCTGCGCGCTGACGAGGAGCGCCGAGCCGCCACCCAGCGGTTCGAGTCCGTGCGGGCCGAGCAGAAATCCCTGGGCAAACAGGTCTCGAAGGCTTCCGGCGACGACCGGGCCGCGCTGCTGGCCCGCACCAAGGAGCTGGCCGGCGAGGTGAAGGCGGCCGAGGCCGCCGCGAACGCCGCCGACGAGACGCTGCGCGCGGCCCACCTGGCCGTGCCCAACATCGTGCAGGACGGCGTCCCGCCGGGTGGCGAGGACGACTTCGTGGTGCTGCGCGAGGTCGGCGAGACACCCAAGATCGAGAACCCGAAGGACCACCTCGAGATCGGTGAGGCGCTGCGCGCCATCGACACCGAGCGGGGGGCCAAGGTGTCCGGCTCGCGGTTCTACTTCCTGACCGGTGTGGGCGCGTTGCTGCAGCTGGGCATGCTGCAGCTGGCGATCGCCCAGGCCGTCGAGCACGGGTTCATCCCGTCGATCACGCCGGCGCTGGTGCGCCCCGAGGCGATGGAGGGCACCGGTTACCTCGGCGCCCACGCCAGCGAGATCTACCGGCTGGAGGCCGACGACCTCTACCTCGTGGGTACGTCCGAGGTGGCGCTGGCGGCCTACCACTCGAACGAGATCATCGACCTGAACGGTGGCCCGGAGCGGTTCGCCGGGTGGTCGTCGTGCTTCCGCCGCGAGGCCGGCTCGCACGGCAAGGACGTCCGCGGCATCCTGCGCGTGCACCAGTTCGACAAGGTCGAGATGTTCTCCTTCTGCAAGCCCGAGGAGGCCGAGGCCGAGCACCTGAAGCTGCTCGCCATGGAGGAGGAGATGCTCGCCAAGGTCGAGGTGCCCTACCGGGTCATCGACGTGGCCGCGGGTGACCTGGGCTCGAGCGCGACCCGCAAGTTCGACTGCGAGGCGTGGGTGCCGTCGCAGAGCCGGTACCGCGAGGTCACCTCGACGTCCAACACCACCACGTACCAGGCCCGGCGGCTCAACATCCGCTACCGCGACGAGGACGGCAAGCCCCAGACGGCGGCGACGCTGAACGGGACGCTCGCCACCACCCGCTGGCTGATCCCGATCCTGGAGAACCACCAGCAGCCGGACGGTTCGGTGCGCGTGCCGAAGGCGCTCCAGCCCTACCTCGGCGGCCGGGAAGTCCTCGAACCCGTTCGCTAACGATCACGAAACCGCCTGGCTACCAAAAGTCATAGCTGCTGGTAGCCAGGCGCGTGTAACGTTTTCCTTCCGCCCTCCGCGGGGGTTTCCCACCCTCGGAGGTTCTGATGACCAAACCCGGCCTTCCGAAGCTCATCGCGACCGATCTCGACGGCACTCTGGTACGCAGCGACGACACCGTGTCCGCGTACACGCACGAGGTCCTGGACCGGGTCCGGGCCGCCGGGATCCGCATCGTCGCCGCGACCGGCCGCGGTCCCCGCCTCACCGAGCTCGTCCGCACCGACATCCGGGTCGCCGACTTCCTCGTGCTGGCCCAGGGCGGCTGGGTCATCGACCAGAACGAGTCCCAGCTCCTGCGCAGTGCCCGCCTGCCCGGCCGCGACCTGGCCCTGGTGCTGCAGAGCCTGGAGGCCGAGGTCGGACCGCTGTCGGTGATGGTCGAGGCGCTGGAACACCACGACTCCCCGCTCTGGGGCGACTACGACCCGACCTGGCGTTATCCGGTCACCATCGAGGCGCGGACCCGGGCCGAATGCACCACCGGCGACGTGATCAAAGCGTTCGCGCGCTCGTTCGACCGCCACGTCGACGACCTGCTGGCCGCGGCCCGGCGGATCGTGCCGGAACACGTGGCGTCCGTCACTCAGGCGGGTCTGGACTACGTCGAGATCTGCCCTCCGGACGTCGACAAGGGCAGCGGTCTGGCGGTGGTCGCCCAGGCCGTCGGCGTCGACCCGGCGGACGTGCTCGTGTTCGGGGACATGCCCAACGACCTGCCGATGTTCGCCTGGGCCGGGTGGGGGCGGGTGGCCGTCGCGAACGCGCACGCGGAATTGCTCGCGGTGGCCGACGAGGTCACGCTCTCCAACGACGAGGACGGGGTCGCGGTCTATCTCGACCGGCTACTGTCCAGGTGATGTCAGAATTTCGCCTGGTCGCCTCGGACATCGACGGCACTCTGATCCGCAGCGACGGAACACTGAGCCCGCGCACCACCGAGGCCATCGACCGCCTCCACCGTCAGGGTGTCCCGACCGTCCTCGTGACCGGCCGGCCGGTGCGCTGGCTGCGCCAGCTCTACGACCAGATGGCCGAACCGCTGCCCGCGGTCTGCGCCAACGGCGCGGTGATCTACGACCCCGGGACCGACGAGATCCTGCGGGCCGCACCGATCTCGGTCGAGCTGCTGCTCGACATCACCCAGCGGTTGCGCGAGGCGGTGCCCGACGTCGCCCTTGCCGTCGAGGTCGAGGACGGCAGAAGCTTCTGGTACGAGGAAAAGTGGCCGTTGCTGTGGGACGACCAGCACAAGTCCGTCCGGGTGCTCGCGACTCAGGAGCAGCTGACCTCGGTGCCGGCCGTGAAACTGCTGGCCCGGTCGGCCCACCACGACCCGGACGACTTCGTGGCGCTGGTGAGCCGGACCCTCGGTGACGCCGCGGTGGCGACCCATTCGTCGAAGTCGGCGCTGGTGGAGATCTCCGCGGCCGGCGTGACCAAGGCCGCGGGTCTGGCCTGGGTCTGTGAGCGGCAGGGGATCACCGCCGCCGAGGTGGTGGCGTTCGGGGACATGCCGAACGACCTGCCGCTGCTGACCTGGGCAGGTCGTTCCGTGGCGATGGGCAACGCACACCCCGCCGTCAAGGAGATCGCCGACGAGGTGACCCTCACGAACGACGAGGACGGCGTCGCCGCGTACCTCGAAGGGCTGTTCGGTCTATAGGTACTGACCCGTGCTCTCGTTCTGAGTGGGCATGCCGGGGATGGTGGTGCCCATCGGGAGGGCGGGCCGGCCCTGGCCGCCGCGCATCTGCTCGAGCTGCAGCCGGGCCGCCATCTGCTGGGCGACCAGCGCCGCCTGGATGCCGTGGAAGAGGCCCTCGAGCCAGCCCACCAGCTGGGCCTGGGCGATGCGCAGCTCGGCCTCGCTGGGCGCCTTGTCGGCGTCGAACGGCAGCGACAGGCGCTCGAGCTCGTCCTGCAGCTCCGGCGCCAGGCCGTCCTCGAGTTCCTTGATGGACCGCTGGTGGATCTCCCGCAGCCGGGTGCGGCTCGCCTCGTCCAGCGGCGCCGCGCGGACCTCCTCGAGCAGCTGCTTGATCATGCTGCCGATGCGCATGACCTTGGCGGGCTGCTCGATGAGGTTGCCCGGCTCCTCGGCCTTCATGGTGCCGTCCGGATCCATGGTGCCCAGCGGGCGGCCGTCCGGGCCCACCACGATGACGGAGCCGTCTTCCTGCTTGTCTTCGGTGCGGGATTCGTCGGTCATGCGATCCATCTTGCCTCGTGTTTCCCAGCGGCCGCCGTCAGGGTCGAAGCTCCGCCACGGCGCATTTGACACTGCCGCCACCCCGCTTGAGCTCGCTCAACTCCACGTGGACGGGCTGATATCCGGCCGCGCGGACCTTCGCCCCCATCGCGACGGCCTCGGTGTTGAGGATCACGTTCCGCCCGTCGCTGACGAGGTTGAGCCCGAACGCCTCGGCATCCGCCCGGTCGGCGAGCACCGCGTCCGGGAACAGCTGCGCGAGAACGCGCCGGCTCTGCTCGGAGAAGGCGTCCGGGAAGTACGTGATCCGGCTGTCGTCCAGCGCCGCCAGCGCGGTGTCGAGGTGGTAATACGCCGGGTCGACCAGGCGCAGGGAGATCACCGGGCGGCCCAGCACCTCCTGGGCCTCGGCGTGCGCGGCCGGCTCGGTGCGGAAGCCGTAGCCGGCGAGGATCAGCCCGCCGTACGCTTCCGGCAGGTACGCGAAGTCGCCCTCACCCTCGTTGACGTGCACCGGGTGGGTGTATTTCCAGTCGTCGGCGTAGAAGTGCTCGTGCGCCACGGCCTCGGCGGCGCGCTGGGGGAAACGGAACCGCGCGCCGTACACGGTGCCGTCGACCGAGAACGCGCCGTTGGCCGCGTAGACCATGTCGGGGAGGCCGGGTTGTGCGTCGAGCACGTGCACGGAGTGGCCGAGATCGGTGAGCGTGTCCCGCAGCAGGGTCCACTGCTTGAGCGCGAGGCCGGCGTCGACCGGGACGGAGGTGTCCATCCACGGGTTGATGGCGTACTCGACCGTGAAATGCGCTGGCGGACACATGAGATATGTCCGCTTTCGCGGCAACCGCTCCGTCTGGCTCATGAAGTAAAGGGTAGGTACGCTGGTACAACAGAAACAGCTCAATCCCTTGCAGGCCGGAGGCAATTCGTTGCGCATGGACGCTGTCGACCAGCGAATCATTGCGTTGCTGTCGGTGGACGCTCGCGCCTCGTATTCCGAGATCGGGACGAAGGTGTCGCTCTCCGCCCCCGCGGTCAAACGCCGGGTCGACCGGCTGCGCGCCGACGGGGTGATCAAGGGATTCACCACCATCATCGAGCCCGCCGCGGTGGGCTGGACGACCGAGGCGTTCGTCGAGCTGTTCTGCACCGGGCGCACCACCCCGGCCCAGATCACCCTGGCCGCCCGGCGCCACCCGGAGGTCGTGGGGGCGTACACGGTGTCGGGTGACTCCGATGCTCTCGTGCACCTGCGCGCCGCCGACATGGGCCATCTGGAGCAGGCGCTGGAGCGGCTGCGCGCCGAGCCGTTCGTGACCTCGACCCGCAGCATGATCGTGCTGTCCCGGCTGGTGGAGACGCCTGCTCCGGTTCCCGCACCGGGTTGACGGGAACCCCACGGCGTCACCGGGCGTCCTAACCCCATGTCGCACCGTGTCTCGCTTGCGCTGGTCCTGCTGTTGTCGCTCGCCGGCTGCACCTCGTCGCCACCCGCGCCACGCCCGTCGTCCGCGATGCGGCTGGTCGCATTCGACTCGTGTCAGCAGCTCGAGAAGGACCTGCGTGCGGCCGCGAAGGACAGTGTCGGCGCATACGGCTTCCCCGGCGATGCGCCCGTGGCCGAAGTGATGGATCTCGGCGGTGCCCGGTCGATGGCCTCCGCCGCCAAGGCTCCTTCTTTTTCGGGCACAAACAACCATGAAGCGGACGCGGACGAGCCGAACATCGTCAAGACCGACGGGAAACGGATCGTCACCCTCGACGGCAGCACGCTGCGGGTCGTCGACGCCACCACCCGCCGGCCCACCGGGAAGCTCGACGTCGGCGCCGTGGGCGGCAACCTGCTGCTCTCCGGCGACACCGCGCTCGTGCTCGCCGGCGGTGGCGGTCCGGGCGGTGCGATCACCTACAAGCGGGGGCTACCACGGACCGAGACCCAGCTGCTGCTCGTCGACCTGACCGGGACGCCCCGGATCATCAGCCGGTACAGCTCGGAGCGGGCCAGCCTGCTCGACGCCCGGCTGACCGGCAGCACCGCCCGGGTCGTGCTGCGCTCCACCCCCGGCATCGCGTTCCCCGAGCTCCCCACGGTCAACGACGAGAGCAAGCGGATCAAGGCCAACCGGAAGGCGATCGACAAGGCCGCCGCGGAGGCCTGGCTGCCGTCCTGGACGGTCACCGACGCCGCGGGGACGTCGTCGGCGGGCCGGCTCGCCTGCGGCCAGGTCACCCGGCCGGCCGCGTATTCCGGCAGCGCCCTGGTCAGCGTCCTGACGTTCGACCTCGGCAAGGCGACGCTCGGCGACGGCGATCCGGTCGCGGTGGTGGCGGACGGCGACACCGTGTACGCGACCGGAACGAGCCTGTACCTGGCCAGTGACCAGCGCTGGCGCCTCGACCGGGGCCTCGGGCGGGCCGCGCTGCCGGTGCGTGAGGAGACCGAGGTCTACCGGTTCACCACCCAGGCGACCGGGCCGGTGACGTACGCGGCGGCCGGCACCGTCCCCGGCTTCCTGATCAATCAGTACGCCCTGTCCGAATGGGACGGCCACCTGAGGGTCGCCACCACGAGCGGGGAGCAGTCAGCGGTACGCGTGCTCGAGCAGCAGGGCGACAAGCTCACCCAGGTCGGGGTCGTCGACGGGCTGGGCAAGGGCGAACGGATCTATTCGGTCCGGTTCCTGGGCGCCCGCGGTTACGTCGTGACGTTCAAGCAGACCGACCCGCTGTACTCCCTCGACCTGAGCGTGCCGGCAAAGCCCGAGGTCACCGGCGAACTCAAGATCACCGGTTACTCGGCGCACCTGCAGCCGGCCGGCGACAACCGCCTCATCGGCATCGGCCAGGAAGCCGACACCACCGGCCGGGTCCAGGGCACCCAGGTGTCCCTGTTCGACGTCGCCGACCCGGCGTCCCCGCGGCGGCTCGCCCAGCACCAGGTCCCGGGCGGCCAGTCCGAGGCCGAGTACGACCCGCACGCGCTGCTCTGGTGGCCGGCGACGCAGCTGCTCGTGGTGCCGGTCGCGTCGCTGTCCTTCGACGGCGGCGGGGCGAGCGCGCTGGCCCTGCGCGTGACCGACCAGGGCGTGACCCGGGTCGGCACGTTCGACCGCCCGGGGATCCGCCGCTCCCTGGTCATCGGCGACACGCTATGGACCGTGGCCGACGGAGGCCTGCAGGCGTCGAACCTGTCCACCCTGGATCAGGTGGCCTGGCTGCCCAACGACTGATCAGAGATACATGCCCGGGCGGTGGTCGTCGCCGTCCTTCGGGCCGGACTTCGGCGGGGCCGGCTTGTCGCCCTCGCCGAAGAACCGCTTGCCGCCGAACTCGCCGTGGAGGCGGTCGTCCAGCTCGTCCGCGAGCCCGGTCATCACCTGCACGGCGAGCATGAGGTGGGTGGCCTGGAAGTTGCGGCCGAACACCGGGATCGAGGCCCAGACGGTGTCCTGGGCGCAGTACAAGCGGCCGATCGGCATCCGGTTGGTGAGCTCGGACAGCTTCACGTACAGCTGCTCGGTCGGCTCGACCTCGGTCAGGATCGGCGAGAAGACGTCGACCAGCGGCGGGTTGTCCCGGACCCGGACGAAGACCATCGCGGACCCGGCCCGAATCCCGATGTCGCCGTCGGTGTCGACCTGCAACTGGTCGACCGTGGTCTTGGACATCGTCGCGACGACCGTCCGCACCCGCTCCTCGAGCGGGACGACCTCGTCGGCGGCGTTGGCCAGCGCCTCGGAGAGCACGCCGTCCTCGTCCAGGTCGTCGAGGCTGAGCACCTCGTCGATGCTGGGCTCGTGCCGCGCGGTGGCCAGCGGGGCGGTCTCGATCGGCTCGTCCTGGTCGTCGTGCACCAGGTAGACGAGGAACGCGGGATGCGGCGCGCCATAGACGTCCCGCAGCGTCCGGGACACGATCGTGGCCAGCTGCTTCGCGCCGTCGACCGAGGTCCGCAACCCGAACGAGTCACCGGAGTCCGGCAGCACCCCGGGCGGCGACCAGCCCAGCGCGACCAGGTCGGCCACGGCCGACCGGTCCATCCGGTAGCCCTCGGGCAGCCCGGCGTTGCCGACCGCGAGCGCCTCCACGACACCGCCGTCGAGTACCCGGATGCTCACCGAGTAGACGGCCGTCCCGGTGCCGGAAGCGGTCGGGTCGAGCGTGATGTCGACATACGCCCCCGCGCTCAGGCTCGGGAGCAGGGCGGCGAACGCACCGGCGAACTCCCGCCACGCCTCGGTCACCTTGGCCCGCAGGTCGGCCGTGGTCGGCTCGTCCAGCAACACGCCTTCGGGCTGATCTGTACCGTTCTCCGCCGTCATGATCGTCACCTCCGCCCCGTCACCCTATCGAGCCGCGCGCCCGCCCATCGGCCGCGTCCCATTCCGGGTTGTTGCTGCTTCTACTTCTGCTCCGCGGGCTTCTCGTCTGCGCCTGCGGCGGGCCAGGCGACTGCCAGTGCGGTGAGACGCTCGGCGACGTCCGCCGGATCAGCGCCACGGCCCACGGCCAGCCCCATCAGGTACGCCGTGACAGGCGCACCCGGCCGCACCACGTTGTGGGCGACGTCGCGGGCCACGTCCAGCACCGCCTCGTGCCGCACGTCCGCGGGGCTGAGCCCCAGCTCGGCGGACGCTGCCCTGATCCACTCCTCGAGCACGTTCACCGGGCCCATTCCTCCGCGGCGCGCAGATCGTCGTCGGTGTCGCAGTCGAACCACGGCGGCGGGCCCGGGCGCCGCCAGGAGACCTCGCTGAACTGCAGGTGGTCGAGGAGCGCGTGCATCGAGGCACCGTGCAGGCCACCGCGCTCCGCCTGGAGCTGGCTGAGGGCCTTGCGCAGGGCAGTGGTGCGCCAGACCCCACACAACGTCTGCCTGCGCCCCTCCGCGTCCCGGTAGAGCGCACCCTGCATCATGTGCGCGGATTCGACCGTGAGTCTGAGCACATCGATCGCCTCGCCGGTCAGCAGCGGCAGATCCGCGGCGAGCAGAGCGGTGAAGCTCACGCCCTCGGGAACCAGCGCGAGCCCCGCCGCGGTCGCGGCCACCGGGCCACCGCCGGGCGGATCCTCGGTGGTCGAGGACACCTGAACGGGCAGGTCGGGAGGCACCCTGCCGACCACCACCCGAGGGTCCGCATCGTGCACCGCCGCCAGCACGCGGGTCAGCATCGGCTGGCCGGCCACCGGGATGGTGGGCTTGTCCGCACCACCCATCCGACGCGCCGCACCGCCGGCAAGCACCACCGCCGCGAATCCCCCCACGTACGTACCGTATCCCGCCGAGCCCCCGGGCGTGACTGTTGCCTTCGTCGTTGCGTGCTGTCACCCCCGCCGCACCGGCGTCGTCGGGTGCGTCCCCACCACGGCATACGCTCGTCGTATGGCGCGCACGATGAACCGGCGACCGGTCATGAAGATCAATCTCGACGATGCCGCGGAGCCCCGGCGACGGCCCGACGACCTGGCCGCGGAGGAGCCGCTCGAGATCCGGCTGCGCAAGGAACCCTTGGCCGTGACGATGCGTACCCCGGGTCAGGACATCGACCTGGCGATGGGCTTCCTGCTGACCGAGGGCATCATCCGCACCGCTGACGACGTGCTGACCGCTCAGCTCTGTGCCGGCACCGACACTCCGAACACGTACAACGTGGTCGACGTCGTGCTCGGCGCGGACGTCCCACCGCCGGTGACCGACCCGAGCCGCAACTTCTACACCACCAGTTCGTGCGGCGTGTGCGGAAAGGCCAGTATCGACGCGGTCCGTACCCGATCCCAGTTCGACGTCGGCACGGACGAGATGACCGTCACCGCCCGGACCCTGTCCGAGCTCCCGGACAAGCTGCGGGCCGTCCAGCGGACGTTCGAGCGCACCGGCGGCCTGCACGCGGCCGGGCTCTTCACCGCGGACGGCGAGCTGCTGGTGCTGCGGGAGGATGTCGGCCGGCACAACGCCGTCGACAAGGTGATCGGCTGGGCGCTGCGCGAGGGGCGGCTGCCGCTCACCGGCCACGTCCTGCTGGTTTCCGGCCGGGCCAGCTTCGAGCTCACCCAGAAGGCGTGGATGGCCGGCCTCCCGGTGCTCGCGGCGGTGTCGGCGCCCAGCACGCTCGCGGCGGAGCTGGCCGACGAGGCCGGGATGACGCTGGTGGGATTTCTGCGTGGACCGTCCATGAACGTCTACAGCGGATCGCAACGCGTCATGGTCTGAGTTCGTTGCGTATTCGGACGCCATTAATCCGCGCCACGTAGCCGAGACATTCACGCTGATGAGGCTGTCCTGCGTCCGTAACCCCGGAACGCTGGGAGCTCCGACATGGCCTTGTCGCGCCGAACCCTCCTGCTCAGCGGCGCCGCGGTCGGAGCGGCCACCGCCGCGACGACCTGGCCCCTGGCCGCCTCCGCGACCCCGTACGCCGGGCCGCTGCGCGCCGATCCGTTCACCCTCGGGATCGCGTCCGGCGACCCGGAGCACGACGGCTTCGTGCTGTGGACCCGGCTCGCGCCCACCCCGGTGGCCGAGGACGGGCTCGGCGGCATGCCTGCCCGCGATGTCCCGGTGGCGTGGGAGCTGGCGGCGGACGACCGCTTCCGGCACGTCGTCCGCCGGGGTGTCACGATCGCCCGGGCCTCCGCCGCGCACACCGTCCACGTCGAGCTGAGCGGGCTCCTGCCGGGCCGGGAGTACTTCTACCGGTTCAGGGCCGAGCGCTACCTGTCGCCGACCGGCCGGACGAGGACGGCACCCGCGCCCTGGTCGATGCCGCGCTCGCTCGCCATGTCGTTCGTGTCCTGTTCGCAGTACGAGCACGGCTACTTCACCGCATACCAGCGGCTGGCCGAGGACGAGCCGGAACTGATCCTGCACCTGGGCGACTACCAGTACGAATACGCCCCCGGCAGCTACACGATCCCGGGCGGGAACCCCCGCGACCATGCCGGGCCGGAGACCGTGACGCTGGCCAACTACCGCCAGCGCCACGCCCAGTACAAGACCGACCCCGACCTGCAGGCGGCACACGCCGTGGCCCCGTGGGCGGTGGTCTTCGACGACCACGAGGTCGAGAACAACTGGGCCGACGAGGTGCCGGAGCAGCCGGATCCCGCGTTCCTCGCCCGCCGGGCGGCGGCTTTCCAGGCCTACTACGAGAACATGCCCCTGCGCCGGACCTCCATCCCGCGCGGCATAGACATGCAGTTGTACCGACGTCTGCACTGGGGCCGGCTGGCCACCTTCCATCTGCTCGACACCCGGCAGTTCCGCGACGACCAGGGCTGCGGGGACGGATACAAGGACTGCCCGGCCGCCCTCGACCCGGCCCGTTCGATCACCGGCGCCGAGCAGGAACGGTGGCTGCTCGACGGCTTCCATCGGTCGGCGGCCCGCTGGGACGTCCTGGGCCAGCAGGTCTTCTTCGGCCGGCGCGACAACAACTCCGGCCCGGCCTCGGTGGTCAGCATGGACAGCTGGGACGGGTACGCCGCCTCCCGCGACCGCATCACCAGAGGCTGGGTGGACGCGGGCGTCCGCAACCCGGTCGTGCTCACCGGGGACGTCCACGCCCACTGGGCGGACGACCTCAAACTCGACTGGACCGACCCCACCTCGGCCACCGTCGGCACCGAGCTGGTCTGCTCGTCGATCACCTCTACCGGCGACGGTGTCGATGTGGTTCCTGCCGCTCATCCCTGGACCTCCTGGAACCCTCACCTGCGCTTTTACAACAACCAGCGTGGGTACGTACGCACCCGGATCACACCCGGCGACCTGACGGCGGACTTCCGGGTGCTGCCCTACGTGACCCGTCCCGGCGCACCGGCGCACACCCGGGCGACCTTCGTCATCGAGGACCGGGTGCCGGGGCTGCAGCAGCTCGCGGACACCCCGACTCCCGGCGGCGCGGTCTCGTCACTGCGGAGTGACGACCTCGGCGCGGCGACGGTCCGTCAGGAGACGGAGCGGCCGATCCGGTAGCCGCATTCCCCGGATCCGGTGACGTCCTGGTTCTCGACCGGTCCGGGTGGTCACCCCCGGTCGCCGGGCCGTCCCGATCCGGATCGAATCGCAGGTAGTCCCGCAGCCCCGGGACGGCGGGCCAGCCGGCGACCGCCTCGGGCGGGACCGCGTTCAGCAGGATCCGGCCCACCAACTGCGCCATCTGGTTGTCCTCGTCGGCATCGCGCGCCCGGTCGACCGCGATGTTCGCGAGCGCGCCCTGACCCGCTCGCCACGCGACGAAGCCGAGCATCGCGGCCGGGGCCGCGGCCTGAGCCGGATCGCACCGCCGCACCAGGTCCAACCAGAAGGACACCTGCCAGTCATCGGCCCCCGTACGGAGCCAGGCGTAATCGCGGACGCGGATGTCCTGGAGAGCGAGGGCCAGCCACGCCACCTCCTCGTCGGCCAGCCGGCCACCGGTGCGATAACGGTGCTCAGCGGCGCGTACCGCTTTCCTCCCGATCCTGAGGAGCACCCGGTTGAAAATGCGGGTCTGTTCCGCTGTCACCGGCGGGCTCACCTCAACCGCGTCCGGCAGACCCGCCGCCTTGCTGTACAGCTCGAGCAGTCGTGCCGTGGCGCCGACGCCGGCCCGGTTCATCGCCTGCCGCTCGCTGCCTGTCACCGGAGCCACCTGTGCCTCCAGGTCCTTCCTGCGCGGCAACGCGACCGCCCCCGCGAAGGTCGCCTCGGCCGCCGCCAGGCTGTCCGCCGGCGGGTAGGGATGGCCCTCCGCGGAACAACACCGCAGCTCCTGGCACCGGTAGGACCAGTAGCGCCCCTCCGTGACGCGCAGCTCGTCCTCGATCAGCACACCGGCCGCGCTCAGCGCCCGGGACGCACGCCGGACAGCCGGTGTCACCCGGGTTCCGGGGCCGTATCCGACGAGGATCGCCGCCGCGGGTCTCTGCCCCAGGACACCCGTCACCAGTAACTCGGCCCAGTCCCTGGCCTCCGCGGCCGGGGCGTCAAGCTCCGGAAGATCGGTACGGACGACGAACGCCTCGCCGGGTCCGGGCAATGCCACGACGACCAGGCTGTCCTCGGGGTGGAACCCGAGGGCGTAGGGCAGTCCGGCGAGCAGTTCGGAGATGTACGGCTTCGACATGCCGGGCAGCGTGGACCAACCGGGGCGGCGTCCGCATCCCGATGTTCCGCGCCCTGTGGACAGAGCCGGATTGTGGATAACTCACGGCACCCGGCGCCGGCCGTGCCAGGCTTCCAGGACCCAGCCGGCCCCGAGGTCAGGAGCGGAATTGAAGCGCGTGCAACTCCAGCCCGTCCTGCTGCCACTCCTGCGTCTGATGATCAAGATGCATCGTCAGCTCGATGGACGACACCACGTCATATCCGGCCGCGTGCAGGCTGCGGATCGCCTCGACATTGCGCGACGCGGGCGAGATCGTCAGCGACAGCATGCTGCGCTTCTTGGCTTCCTGAGCCACATGGCGCAGCAGCTTGCGACCCACGCCCTTGTGGCGATGGGTCGCCGTGACGACCACCGGCTCCACCTCGCCCGCGCGGCCACGGATGATCAGCCCGACCAGGCCGACGACGCCGTCGTCCGCGTGGTCGGCCACCCAGAGCCCACCAAGATCGAGCCGGGTCAGGTATTCCTCGAAACCCGCGCCGCCGTCGTCGGACGGATCCCCGTACATGCTGTTGTGTTCCGAGGTCAGCTCGGACCACAGGCGGCGGCCGGCGCTGTGGTCGCTCGGCCGGTACGAACGCACCGCGACAGGTGTCATGCCGACATTTTGACTCCGATCCGGGCACGCCGTAACCCGAAGTGGAAGATAAGGCGGTGGATCTGGCATATCTGCGCGCGCACCCGGAGCATCTCCCGACATTTCTCACTCATCAACGGATTCGGGAAACACCGGTGGGCGGGGGTGACGTATGCACGGCGACCCGCTTGACCTTGGAAGACGGCTCGTCGGTCTTCGCGAAGACCTGGCCCTCGGGCGAGGCTCCGGAGCAATTCTTCGCCACCGAGGCGGCGGGGCTGAATTGGCTTCGCGAGGCCGGCGAGGTGCCCGTTCCGGAGGTATTCGTGGCGCTGGCCGGGATTCTCGCGCTCGAATGGATCGAGGCCGGCCCGCCGACGCCGGGTGCCGCGGAGCGCTTCGGCCGGGAGCTGGCGGGCATGCACCGGGCCGGAGCGGGGAGCTTCGGGGCGCCCTGGACGGGCTTCATCGGGCCGCTGACGCAGGACAACACGCCTGCCACCGGGCCATGGAGCGAGTGGTTCGCCGAGCGGCGGCTGCGGCCGTACCTGGAGATCTCGGCCGACCGCGGTGCGCTCTCGTCGGCCGACGTCACGGTTGTCGAGGGGGTCATCGACCGGATCGGCTCGTGCGGCGGGGAGGAACCGCCCTCGAGGGTCCACGGCGACCTGTGGCCGGGCAACGTGCTGTGGGGATCCGACCAGCGGGGATGGCTGGTGGACCCGGCGGCGCACGGCGGACATCGCGAAACGGATCTGGCCCAGCTCGCGCTGTTCGGTGGGGCGCCCCATCTGGAACGCATCGTCTCGGCGTATCAGGAGGTGTCGCCGCTGAGCGAGGGATGGCGGGCACGGGTGCCCCTGCACCAGTTGCACCTGCTGCTGGTGCATACGGCGGCTTTCGGCGAGACATATCGCGGCGCCGTGCGAGCTACCGCGGAGGCGGCGCTGCGGGCTTGAACGTCCAAGCAGTGGTTTGCATAACGGCAATCGGACGAATCAAGCGCTACGTTCGATCAGTGACTGAGCTTGCCCTGCCCGTCGTGCCGCCACGAGGATCCGTCCGTGGTGGCGGAGTGCTGGCTGACCGCTTCGGCCGGGTGGCGACCGACCTCCGGGTGTCCCTGACCGATCGATGCAATCTTCGCTGCACCTACTGCATGCCCGAAGAGGGTCTGGCCTGGATGCCGCGCGAGCAGCAGCTCACCGACGACGAGGTGGGGCGGCTGATCCGGGTCGCCGTCGAGCTGCTCGGCGTGACCCAGATCCGGTTCACCGGTGGTGAGCCGATGATCCGCCGCGGCCTGCTGGGCATCGTGGCCGGTGCCGCGGCGCTGCGCCCCCGGCCCAGGATGTCGATCACGACGAACGGCATCGGGCTGGAGCGGCTCGCCGGGCCCCTGCGCGAGGCCGGCCTCGACCGGGTCAACGTCTCCCTCGACACGTTGTCGCCGACGCGCTTCAAGGAGCTCACGCATCGCGACCGGCACGCTGACGTTCTCAAAGGCCTGGCCGGCGCGGCCGAGGCGGGGCTGACCCCGGTGAAGATCAATACCGTGCTCATGCGGGGGATCAACGACGGCGAGGCGCCGGCACTGCTCCAGTTCGCGCTCGACCATGGGTATCAATTGCGCTTCATCGAGCAGATGCCACTGGACGCCCAGCATCAGTGGGACCGGCAGGAGATGGTCACCGCCGATGCGATTCTTGCTTCTTTGGCGCCCTTTGGGCTGGTTCCCGACAATGTTTCACGTGGAACAGCGCCGGCCGAGACGTGGCTCGTGCCGGGTTATCGCGACGCCGCCGACCAGCCGGCCCGGGTGGGCGTGATCGGCAGCGTGACCAGGCCGTTCTGCGGGGACTGCGACCGGACCCGGCTGACCGCGGACGGACAGGTGCGCAACTGCCTGTTCGCCACCGGTGAGACCGACCTCCGCGGATTGATGCGGGACGGCTCCTCCGACACCGAGCTCGCCGACGCCTGGCGGGCGGCGATGCTGGGCAAGAAGGCCGGCCACGGCATCGACGATCCGTCATTCCTCCAGCCGGACCGCCCCATGTCCGCGATCGGGGGATGAGTCCGATGGTTCAGGTGCGCTACTTCGCGGGAGCACGCGCGGCTGCCGGCGTACGGGAGGAATCGATCTCCGCCGGTTCGCTGGACGACCTGACGGACACGCTGACCGAACGCCACGGCGAACGGCTCGCCGTGGTCCTCAAGGCCGCTAGTTTCCTGGTGGACGGCCTCGCCTGCCATGATCGTCGCGCGGCACTGCCCGCCGGGGCGACAGTCGACGTCCTGCCGCCGTTCGCTGGGGGTTGAGCTTGCTCGGGTTCGCCGGACTCATGATTGTCGTGCTCACCCTGATCCATCTGTACCTGTGGAAGCGTCTGGTCCACGACACGCTCCGCAACGTCTGGGCGCGCCGCGCGGGTGGCACCCTCGTCATCGTCCTGGCCGTCCTCGTCCCGGTCACCCTCATCGGCGTCCGGGCGGGCCACCTGAAGTGGCTGGCCTGGCCGGGATACATGTGGCTCGCGCTCATGTTCTACCTGCTGGTGACGCTCGCGGTGCTGGAGATCCCACGGCTGGCCGCCAACCTCTGGCTACGCCACCGCGCCAAAGCCGAGGCCCAGCCCTTGACTGAGACGCGAGAGGGCCGGGAGACGGCACCAGTCGTGGCACTGAGTTCGACAGCTGACGTGGCCGCGACGGAAACGCCCATCCGGTCGACCGACCAGGTCAGCGCTGACGGCCAAGGCGGTGTTGATGACCAAGCCGGTGTTGATGGCCAAGCCGGCACTGACAACCACGATCGCGCGGCCGGCGATGGGGGCGGGGAGCCGGGGCGGGGGGTCGATCGGCGACTTCTGCTTGCTCGGGGGGCTGCGATCTTCGCCGGGCTCACCGCCGCGGGGATCACCGGCTACGGCGTGCAGACCGCGCTCGGGGGGCCTCGGATCGATCGGGTGCAGTTGCCGATGGCCAAGCTGCCCCGGGCGATGGACGGGACCCGGCTCGCGGTGGTCTCCGACATTCACCTGGGGCCGCTGACCGGGATGCGGCATGCCGAGCGCATCGTCGAGGTCATCAACTCGGTCAACGCCGACATTGTCTGCGTGGTCGGGGATCTGGTCGACGGGAGCGTGGCCGAGCTGGGGAAGTTCGCCGCTCCGCTGCGGGGGATCCAGTCGCGGCAGGGGGCGTACTTCGTCACCGGGAACCACGAGTACTACTCCGGGTATCAGGAGTGGGTCGAGGAAGTCGCCCGGCTCGGGATGCGGCCGTTGCGCAATGAGCGGCTGGAACTGGACGGGCTTGATCTGGCCGGGGTCAACGACCTGGGCGGGGCCGATCACGGCGACGCCCCCGATTTTGCCCGGGCGCTCGGTGACCGGGACACCGCCCGGCCGGTGGTGCTGATGGCTCACCAACCGCTGGCCGCCGTTCAGGCCGCCCCCTACGGCGTCGATCTGCAGGTCTCCGGGCACACCCACGGTGGGCAGATGGCCCCGTTCAACCTGCTGGTCAAGCTGGAACAGCCGGTGGTCAGCGGGCTCGGCGCGGTCGACGGGATGCCGGTCTACGTGACCAACGGTGCCGGGTTCTGGGGGCCGCCGGTTCGGGTGGGGGCTCCTCCGCAGGTCAGCGTCATCGAGCTGCGGGCGCCGTAACGAAACAGCGACGCCCGGCCGCGCCTGGGGCCCGGGCCGGTGCGGGTGGGCGGGGATGGCAGGCTGGGGGCGGCCCGGTGTGGTCGTGGGTGGTGTCCGGTGGGCAGGGAAATTACCTCTTGGAAGTGAATCTTGGTGGATTGGGCTGAGCCACGGGCGTTACCTCCACGGGATTCAATCGTGGATCGGTTATGTCACTTCGCGCGTGGCGGCTTCGAGGCTGTGGCGCGCTCGTGACAGGATGCAGCGTGCCCTCGGACAGCGCAGGGTCCTCGGTTGCCGCGGACACGTACGTCGCGGATCTGCACATCCACTCCCGGTATTCCCGTGCCTGCAGCCGCGACCTCACCCTCCCCAATCTGGCCTGGTGGGCCCGCCGTAAGGGCATCACGGTGCTCGGGACCGGCGATTTCACCCATCCGGCATGGTTCGACCACCTGCGGGAGAGTCTGCGGCCCGCCGACGAGCCCGGGCTTTACCGGCTCAGCGCCGACGCGGAAGCCGACGTCACCAAGCGGCTGCCCGGTTCGCTGCAGGCCGCGGATGCCGCCCGGTTCATGCTGAGCGTCGAGATCTCCACGATCTACAAGCGCGATGACCGTACGCGTAAAGTGCACCACCTCGTCTATCTCCCCGATTTCGAGGCGGCCGCCCGGTTCAACACCGCGCTCGGCCGGATCGGGAACCTGACCGCCGACGGGCGGCCCATCCTCGGCCTGGACTCGCGCGATCTGCTGGAGATCGTGCTGGAGGCCAGCCCCGACGGTTACCTCGTGCCCGCGCACATCTGGACGCCGTGGTTCTCGGCGCTGGGCTCGAAGTCCGGGTTCGACGCGATCGCCGACTGCTACGCCGACCTGGCCGGGCACATCACCGCGGTGGAGACCGGCCTTTCCTCCGATCCGGAGATGAACTGGCGGGTCTCGAGCCTCGACCGATACCGGCTGGTCTCGAACTCCGACGCCCACTCGCCGGCCGCGCTGGCCCGGGAGGCCACCCTCTTCACCGGGACGCCGGACTACTTCGCGATCAAGAACGGTGAGACGCTCGCCGGCACGATCGAGTTCTTCCCGGAAGAGGGCAAGTATCACGCCGACGGGCACCGGGTGTGCGGGGTGAGCTGGGAGCCCGAGCGGACCCGGCAGGCCGGCGGGCGCTGCCCCGAGTGCGGCAAGCCGCTGACCGTGGGCGTGCTGAGCCGGGTCGAGGATCTGGCTGACCGGACGAACGGCGGGGAACGCAAGGAGACCGTCGAGCACCTGATCCAGCTGGCCGAGATCCTGGGTGAGATCAACGGGGTCGGGCCGAAGTCGAAGACCGTGGACGGGCAGCTCAAGACGCTGGTCTCGGCGCTCGGTTCGGAGCTGGACATCCTGCGCAAGGTCCCGCTGGACGACATCGGTCAGCACGGTGGCGAGAACCTGAAAGAGGCGATCACCCGGCTGCGGCGCGGTGCGGTGCGGCGGGTGCCCGGCTTCGACGGTGAGTATGGCGTCATCACCGTGTTCGAGCCGGGTGAGATCCGTAACGCGCAGAGTGCTCCGCAGTCGGAGACACTGTTCGACATGATCCCGGTGCCTCAGCAACGCAAGGCGGAACCGGCGGTCGGCCGTGCGACCGTGCCGAAAGCTCCCGCCAAGGCCAAGGAGCCGGCGAAACGTAAGGCGCCCGCCCCGCCGATCCAGCAGCCCGCGTCGCCGCACGAGCCGTTCGAGCCGACGCTGACCGGGATGGAAGAGGTCGGCACCGGGTTGCTCGACCGGCTCGACGCGATGCAGCGGGTGGCCGCATCCGCGCCGGGTGGGCCGCTGCTGATCGTCGCGGGGCCGGGCACCGGCAAGACGCGCACGCTGACGCACCGCATCGCGTACCTGTGCGCCGAGATGAACGTCTTCCCGCACCGCTGTCTGGCCATCACGTTCACCCGGCGGGCCGCCGAGGAGATGCGGGACCGGCTGGCGTCGCTGATGGGCGACACCGTGCAGGACCTGACCGTGGGCACGTTCCACTCGATCGGCCTGCGGATCCTGAAGGAGAACGCGAAGGCGGCCGGGCTGGGTGCCGGGTGGCGGATCGCCGACGACGCCGAGCGGGCCGCCGCGCGGGAGCAGGCCGGGGACGACGACGCCGGCTATCTCAAGCTTCTCCGCCAGCAGGACCTTGTCGACCTGGACGATCTGCTGACCATGCCGGTGGCGTTGCTGCGCGACGACCCGGCGCTGGTCGACAAGTACCGCAAGCAGTGGCAGTGGATCTTCGTGGACGAGTACCAGGACGTCGACGACACCCAGTACGAGCTGTTGCGCCTGCTCAGCCCCGCGGACGGGAACCTCTGCGCGATCGGTGACCCGGACCAGGCGATCTATTCGTTCCGGGGTGCGGACGTCGGCTACTTCCTGCGCTTCAACCAGGACTTCGAGAACGCGCGGCTGGTCCGGCTGACCCGCAACTACCGGTCGTCCGCGCCGATCCTGGCCGCGGCCGTGCAGGCGATCGCCCCGACGTCGCTGGTCAGCGGCCGCCGGCTGGACCCGGCCCGGGTGAACCCGGAGTCGCCGCTGGTCGGGCGCTATTTCGCGGGCAGCGCGGCGGACGAGGCCGATTTCGTGGTGCGCACCGTCGACGAGCTGGTCGGCGGGTTGTCGCACCGGTCGCTCGACTCGGGACGCATCGATTCCCGGGCGGTGGCCCCGGGCACGCTGTCCTTCTCGGACATCGCGGTGCTGTATCGCACCGACGCGCAGTCGCAAGCCGTGGTGGACGCGCTCAGCCGGGCCGGCGTACCCGTGCAGAAGCGGTCGCACAACCGCCTGCGGGACCGTCCCGGGGTGCAGGTCATCGCCCGCGAGCTGCGGCACGCGGACAAGACGTCCGGCCCGCTGGCGACGCGGGTCAAGCAGGCCGCGCAGGTCCTGGCCCAGCGGTACGCCGCACCGACGCTGGACGCCGAGCAGCTGGCCCCGGAGGACATCTGGGCCGCGGCTGACCTGCTGATGCCGCTGGCCCGGCGGATCGGCGACGACCCGGCGGTCTTCCTGCAGGAGATCGCGACGGGCGCCGAGGTGGACGCGCTGGACCCGCGGGCCGAGGCGGTCAACCTGCTGACGCTGCACGCGGCGAAGGGCCTGGAGTTCCCGATCGTGTTCCTGGTCGGGTGCGAGGACGGCCTGTTGCCGCTGCGCTGGCCCGGTGGCACGCCGTCCGACGACGAGGTGGCCGAGGAACGACGGCTGTTCTTCGTGGGGCTGACCCGGGCCCAGGACCGGCTGTACGTCACGCATTCGGCCCGGCGGTTCCGGCATGGCAGCGAGCGCGAGCAGCACCCGAGCCCGTTCCTCGACGCGATCGACGCCGGCCTGTTCGAGCGGATGGGCAACACCGTCCCGAGCCGCCCGAAGGACCGCCAGCTGCGCCTTCTCTAGGCGAGCAGCAGTCCGGCGAGCGCACCGGCCAGCAGGGAGGGTCCGAGCGGCACCGCGGTGTGCCGCCGGGCCCGCCCGGTCAGCAGCAGCACCACGGCGACCGGCCCGTTGATCAGGTGCGGGACGACCAGCCCGGCGACGACCGCCGGCCAGCCGGCGAACCCGAGCACAAAACCCAGGACGGTGGCGAGCTTCACGTCGCCCAGGCCCAGGCCGTGGCCGGGCAGGATCGCGATGAGCAGGTACGCCGTCCCGCACAGTCCCGCCGCCAGCAGAGCCCGTCCCGCCCGGCCGGGATCCCCGGCGAGCACCGCCCCGGCGCCGAGCGGCAGCACCGTGCCGAGTGCCAGCGCCCCGACGAGCGGGTCGGGCAGGCGGTGGCAGCGCACGTCGACAGCGGCCAGCAGGACCCCGAGCAGCAGTGCCGGGAGTAGGACGAGCAGCGCCGGGGAAGCGCCGAGACCCCAGCTGAGCAGGCCCGCGGCCAGGGCACCGGCCCCGGCTGTCCACATGGGTGCCGGACGGCATCGGCAGGCACCTCCCGCGCGTACCCAATCGGGGGTGGGGGTGTCGCAGTGAGCGCAGGTGATCCGGGCCGGGGTGCCGCGGGGCACCGCCAGGCGGTCCGCGACGCGGGGGACGAAGGTGGCACCGGCGCCGCCGAACATCGCCGCGCCGAGGATCAGAGGGAGGGACATGTGCAGCGACGGTATCCCCGGAAAGGGGTATGTCGCGCGTCTTGTTACCGACACCGGACGGCGATCGCCGCGATTCCGGGCACCTCAGCGTCCCGGGTGCCCGGTACGGTGGCCTACAGCGAAACCCCGCCTGGAGGAATCCCGATGTCGCAGAACGGCCAGGGCTGGTCGACCGGCGAGCCGTATTCGGCCCCCGCCGATCCCTGGGGTGACGCCGCGGGCACGCACGTCTCCGACGATGCGTGGGGTGGCCAGCCGGTCTCGGTCCCGCCCGGCTACGCCCAGGATCCATACACGGCGGCCCCGCTCAACACGCCGCCCCCGGTCTGGCAGCACCCGCCCGAGCCGCCGGTCCGCAAGCGCACGAACGGGCCCATCGTCGCGATCGTGGTCGTGCTGGTCCTGCTGATCTGTGGCGGACTGGGCACGACGGCCTGGCTGGTGCGCCAGCCGGATTCCGCGGCGGGCGAGCGGGCCGGGGTGCCGGCGCCTTCGTCCACCGCGACCCAGGACGTGGCCGCGCCGGAGACGCAGCCGAGCCAGGATGCCCGGTTCGTCAGTAAGGGCCAGTGCGTGCGCAACGAGGGGCACGCCGACGACAGCCCGCAGCTGACGGTCGTGGAGTGCACCGACGGCACGTACGAGGTGCTCAAGCGGGTGGACGGCCGCACGACCGGCGAGGCGGACGCCGAGGGAAAGTGCAGCAAGGTGGCGAACTACACGAAGTGGTACTTCTACGACAGCGAGCTGGACAGCCTCGATTTCGTGCTGTGCCTGCGCGAGTACGGCAACAACTGATCCGGGATCCCCGGAATGGGTATAACAGGTTCATGAAGCCCGTACGCGCCGCCGCCCGTGCCATGCTCGGAGCGATCTTCGTGGTCAGCGGAGTCCGCACCGTGATCAATCCCGACGCCAAGGTCCCCACCGCGAGGCGGGTCACCGACAAGGCCGGTCCGCTGATCGAGCGGGTCGACCCACGTCTGCCCAGCGATGCCCGCACCCTGGTCCAGATCAAGGGCGGTGCCGACGTCGCCGCCGGGCTCCTGCTGGCCACCGGGCGGTTCACCCGGCCCGCGGCGGTGGTGCTCGCGGCCGGTCTGGTGCCGACCACGATCGCGGGTCACCCGTTCTGGTCCGGGCCGCGCGAGGAGCGCCAGCAGCACCAGACCCAGTTCCTGAAGAACCTCGGCCTGCTCGGTGGTCTGCTGCTGGCCGCGGTCGACACCGAGGGCCGGCCCGGCCTCGGATACCGGACCAGTCACGCGATCGACCGTTCGCAGCGCGGAGTCAGCCGCGCGGTGGAGCGTTCGCAGCGGTCGGCCCGCCGCGCCGTCCGTACCGCCCGCCGGGAGGCCAAGATCGCCACCCGCTCCGCGTCGGCCGCCCGAAAGATCTTTTAGAGATCACCAAACCGCGGTTAAGGCGTTAAGCGGGACGGAGGCCCAGACGCGCTAGCTGTGGGAGGTCGGGCATGCCCGCGACGCGGACATCGGCACGCCCGACGACCCACCGATCCGTCGTGGTCACTCTCGCGTGCGTCGGGTTGCTGGCCGCGATCACCACGATCGCCCAGCGGTACGGGTTCAGCACGCTCGCCCGCGACCGCGGAGCCGTCCTGAGCTGGCTGCACGGCGACGGCCTGTACGCGTACCGGGAACCGGGCACGCACCTCGGCACCGCGCTGTCCCCGGCCGCGGCGCTGTTCATGGCCCCGGCCGCGTTCCTGCCGGTGATGGTCGCGGGCTGGCTGGTGGCGCTGGCCGGGGTGGCCGCGCTGACGCTGTCCCTGATCGCCCTGGCCGGCCCGATCGCCCGCCGGTACGGCCGGCGCCCGTGGCCGGTGGTGCTCGCGGCCGCCGCGCTGGCGCTGACCATGGAGCCGATCCGCGCGACCATCGGCCTGGGCACCCTCGACCTGCTGGCGTTCGGCCTGGTCACCGCCGACCTTGTCGCCCTGCGCCGGATCCATCCGGCCGGGCCGTCCACCCCCGCGCCGGCCCGTGCCGGGCCCGTCGCCCGGTGGCCGCGATGGGCCGGCGTCGGGATCGGGCTGGCCGCGGCGTTGACCGTGAGCTCGGCCTTCTTCATCGTCTACCTGCTGGTGAGCCGGCAGCGAAGGGCCGCGCTGATCGCCACCGGGACCGCCGTCGCGACCGCGCTGGTGCCATTCGCGATCAGCCCGCACGAGAGTGCGGCCTGGTTCGGTGACGTGCTGTGGCGGATCGACCGGTCCGGGCCGATCGAGGCGACCGGCAACCAGTCGCTGGCCGGGGTGCTCGCCCGGCTGTACGACGCGACCACCACCCCGGTGCTGCTGTGGCTGTCGTTCGCGCTGCTGATCACCGCGGTCGCGATGATCCGGGCCCGGGCCGCCCACGCCGACGGCGACGAGGTCGCGGCGTTCTCGCTGGCCGGGTTGTCCGCGGCGATCGCCGGGCCGATCAGCGGCACACACGAGCTGTTGTGGGTGCTGCCCGCGCTGCTCGTGCTCGCCGACGTCGCGGCCGGGTACCGGACCGCGCCCCGGCATCCCGCGGCGCGCCGGCCGAGCCGCCCGGGCACCGCGACCGCGGTAGCCGGGATCGGCACCTACCTGCTGTTCGTGCTCGCTCCGATGTGGAGCCTGTCGGACCAGTTCGCGGTGAACTCCTATGCCCTGGCGCTGATCCTGCTGGTCAACACGCTGCCCTGGCGGCAACCGCCGCCACGGATCAGGGGCAGTTGACCCACTCGTCGGTGCCGTCGGTGAAGACCTGGTGCTTCCAGATCGGCAGCCGCGCCTTGGCCTCGTCGACCAGCCGGGCGCAGGCCGCGAACGCCGCCGCGCGGTGGGCCGTGCTCACCGCCGCGACCAGGGCCACGTCACCGATCCGCAGCGCGCCGACGCGGTGCGAGATCGCGACCGCGTACACGTCCGGGTCGGCCGCGATCTCCGCCGCGACCTCGCGCAGCACCGCCGCGGCGCTCGGATGGCCTTCGTACTCCAGGGCCGTCACGCTCCGGCCGCCGTCGTGGTCGCGGACGACACCCTGGAACGACACCACCGCGCCGGCCCGGGGGTCGGCGACCGCCTTCTCGTGTGCTGCCAGGTCCAGGGCGACGTCGCCGACCTCGGCGATGCGAATCAGGTCCGTGCTGGTCATGGACGCTCTCCGGGATACAGCGGGAGGGGCAGGAAGGGCACGGTGTCGCCGGCGTCGGCCCGGGTGCCGGGGCGCACGACGACGAACCCGTGGGAGTTGGCGAGGCCGCGCAGCATCGACGACCCGGCATGATCGACCGCGGTGGCCCGGCCGGCCGGGTCGAGCCCGGCCAGCGCGAGGTGGGTGAAGTCGCCCCGGCCCGGCACCGGTGCGGTCACCTCGACCGGGGGCAGCGCCGGCAGCTCCCGGCCCCGCAGACCGGCGAGCAGCGGCGCGACCAGCGAGACCAGGGCGATGACCGCGGACTGCGGGTTGCCCGGGAGCCCGGCGAGGAAGCGGGGCCGGCCGTCCGGGCCGGGCACCCGGGCGAGCAGCATCGGGAAGCCGGGGCGGACGGCGACGGTGTTGACGATGTACTCGGCGCCGAGCTCGGCCAGGGCGGGGTGCAGGTGGTCGACGGGACCGTGCATGGTGCCGCCGGTCGTGCAGACCACGTCCGCCAGGGCCAGGCCGCTGCGGATCGCGGCGACGTGCGCTTCGAGCGTGTCCCGGACCGGGCCCTGGATCGCGGCGGGTTCCACCGTGGCCCCCGAGCGGCGCAGCCAGGCCGGCACCAGCGAGCTCAGCGAGTCACGGACCCGGCCGTCACCCGGCGGACCGCTGGTCAGCAGCTCGTCGCCGAACACGAGGAGCGCCGCGCGGGGCTCGGAACGTACCGAAAGGGTGTCGTAACCGCAGGTGGCCGCCATGCCGAGCACCGCGGGGTCGATCGGCGTGCCGGCCGGGAGCAGTTGCTCGCCGCGCACCGCCTCGTCGCCGGGCAGCCGCCACTCGGGCTCCGCCCGGGCCGCGCCGCTGACCAGGCCGTCGGCGTCCCGGGTGGACGCCTCGACGCGGATCAGCGCCTCCGCGCCGGCCGGGACCATCGCGCCGGTGGCGATCTCCACACAGGTGCCGGCGCCGGTCAGGGGCGCCGGGACACCACCGGCGAGCACCTGGCCGACCGGGCGCCACGGCCCGGGACCGCGCACCGCCCAGCCGTCGATGCTCGATGTCGGGAACGCCGGCAGGTCGGTCAGGGTGACGAGCGGCTCGGCGAGGGTGCGTCCGTCCGCCGCGCTCAGGGGCAGTTTCTCGGCCGGGCCCGCCGCGGCCCGGCCCGCCTCGTAGGCGAGGGTGCGGGCCTTGTCCCAGTCGACGGGCAAACTCTCTGCGGTCACCCTTGAACCTTATGGTCGCCACCGGCGATCTGCGCCACGGTGTGAGCAAGGACGGGCCCCAGCACCGCCAGGCCGTCGCGGGCGCCGCCGGTCGAGCCCGGCAGGTTGACGATCAGCGTACGGCCGGCGACCCCGGCCAGGCCGCGGGAGAGCACCGCGGCGGGCACCTTGTCCCGGCTGTACGCGCGGACGGCCTCGGCGATGCCCGGGATCTCGAAGTCGAGCAGCGGACGGGTCGCCTCGGGGGTCCGGTCGGTCGGCGTGACCCCGGTGCCGCCGCTGGTCAGCACGACGTCGATCCCGTCGGCGACGGCCGCGCGCAACGCCCCCGCCACCGGTTCACCGTCGGGCACCACGACCGGGTCGGGGTCGACGTCGCAGCCGAGTTCCCGCAGGCCGGCCACGAGCAGCGGGCCGCTGGTGTCCTTGTACACCCCGGCCGCCGCCCGGTTGGAGGCGACGATGACCCGCGCGCGGGTCACGGACGGTCCTCGGGGCGTACCCACTCGCCGGTCTTTCCGCCCTCTTTGCGCAGCACCCGGACAGCCTCGATGCTGGCCGCCGGATCGACGGCCTTGACCATGTCGATCAGGGCGAGGCCGGCGGTCGCGACCGCGGTGAGCGCTTCCATCTCGACGCCGGTGCGGTCGGCGGTCTTGGTCGTGGCCACGATGTCGACGCCGGTGTCGGTGACCGTCAGGTCCACGGTGACGCCGTGCAGCCCGATCGGGTGGCACAGCGGGATGATGTCGGGCGTCCGCTTGGCGCCCATGATGCCGGCCAGCCGGGCGACCGCGAGCGCGTCGCCCTTCGGGAGGCCGTCCGCGCGCAGCAGGGCGACCACCTCGGGGGTGGTCTCCAGCCGTCCCGCGGCGACGGCGCGCCGGGCCGTCACGTTTTTCGCCGATACGTCGACCATGCGGGCCGCGCCCTGGGCGTCGACATGCGTCATTTTCGCTGCGTTCGTCACGGCTACCAGAGTATCCAGCGCGCAGTCGGTCTTGATATTCGGCGTGCCGGGCAATGGCGCTTAGTGTGCGCGCCTCCACTTTCCGTAGCCATTTCGGATGGCAATCCGTTCCACGCGGTGAACTGATCCATAGCGCGCTTTTTCGACGCGACGCGAGCGCCGGTCCGGACGTACATTGCAAGGCAGGTTTGGCCTGCTACCAGTACGTGCCGTTTGGCCCGGCCGAGAACCGGGCAATACGCGCCACCGACCAACTCCGGAGCGTTGTTAAACGGTCACGGATTCGGTATGAAGTGCGCAAGACTCGCATTTCGTGAAACGACCGACAAATCATTCTTGGCGGATAGGTCTTTCTTGCCTAGCCTCATCAACGGGAAACGCGGCCGGCGTTGACCAGGATTCGTCGATCGAGCGCCTTGAAAAGGGCGTAAAACCATTCACGAGAAGGGAGGGCCATCATGCGCGAGGTCGAGTGGCACTGACGGAAGCACCGGTCGCCGGTCACGGAACGGCGATCAGGGATTGACAGCCCGTATGAGCGGCGAGGCACCATGGAGACATGGGGCGTCCGCTGTGAACGACGCGAAGGCCGACAAACAACTCCGGTTGTATGTCGGTCTCGTCGCGTTTGCGGGGTTCTGCTGTCTCCTGTGGGCGATCAGCCACGCACCCGCCCTGCCCGCCGAGCGGCTCTTCCTCCCCGCTGCGGTGACCACCATCATCGCCGCCGCGAGCAGCCCGCTCGTCTCGGTCCGGGTCCGCTCGGAGAAACGCGGCATCGCCGCCACCTCGGGATCCATCCTGCTCGCCGCCGCCACGCTGCCGGTGCCCTGGGTGATCATCTGCACCACCGTCGGCGCCCTGGCCTCGCGGATCATGATGCGCGATCCGCTGAAGGTGTCGTACAACGCGTCCAAGGACATCGTCGCGGCGACCACCGCCGCGTTCACCATCTCCGTCCTGGGCATCGGTCCCACCGCGGACCTCATCGTCGACCTCCCCGCCCCGCCGCACCTGGCGGCCGCGATCCTGGGCGCGGCGCTGGCGTACGCGGCGGTCGACGAACTCCTCGGGATGACCCTGTTCTCCCTGCTCAGCGGCGCCTCGTGGCGACGGGCGATGCGTGGGCACTGGGACGTGACGCTCGTGGTCCGCGGCGTCAACATCGTGCTCGCGACGCTCGTGGTCATCGCGGTGGAGTACGACTCGCTGCTGGTCGTCGCGACCATCCCGACCGTGCTGGCGCTGCAGTTCGCCACGAAGAACAAGGTCCGGCAGCGCGCTGACCAGGAGGCATGGCAACGCCTCGCGGGCACCGCCGACCAGCTGAACGTCACCGAGCTCACCGCGGTGCTGCACGCCGCGGTCCGGCGTACCCCGGAACTCTTCTCCGCCGACCAGGCCGAGATCGAACTCAGCGACGTCGACCCGCCCCGGCTGGTGCGCGGCGAGGCGGGACGGCTCGCCTACGACGGGCCGGTGGCCGAGGCCCCCCGGCACGAGGGCTCGACCATCGAGGTGCCGCTGGACCGCCCCGGCAGCGACGGCACCCCGATCGGCGTGCTGCGGCTGCGCTTCCGCAAACCGGTCAAGCTCGACGAGTCCGAGCGCTACAAACTCCAGACGCTCGCCTCGTCGCTGTCCACCGCCATCGACAACGCCCGCGCGTACGCACAGCTCAAGCGCATCAACGCGGAGAACGCCTACGCGGCCGCGCACGATCCGCTGACCGGCCTCGCCAATCGCCGTGAGCTGCTGGAGCAGGCCGACCGCAGCTTCGCCGACCGGCACACCGACGGCATCACCGCCATGCTGCTCATCGACCTGAACCACTTCAAAGAGGTCAACGACACGCTCGGGCACGCCGCCGGCGACGACGTCCTGCGCGAGGTGGCCGGCCGGCTCGAGGACGCCGCCCAGTCCGGGGACCTCGTCGCCCGGCTCGGCGGCGACGAGTTCGCGATCCTGCTCACCGGGCTGCCCACGCCGGCCGTCGCCGGCCACCGTGCCACCGCGATGCTGTCCTGTCTGGAGCCCCCGATCATGGTGGACGGCATGCAGCTCACCGTCGAGGCGGCCGGCGGCATCGCGCTGGCCCCCGGCAGCGGCGGCGTGCAGGAGCTGATGCGCCGCGCCGACGTCGCGATGTACCAGGCGAAACGCAACGGCCAGGGCATCGCCACGTACGCCCACGCGCAGGACACCACCGACGTCGGCCGGCTCATGCTCGGCGGGGAACTGACCCGCGCGGTCGCCAAGCACGAGTTCTACGTCGAGTTCCAGCCCATCGTCGACCTCGCCTCCGGTGACGTCGTCTCGGCCGAGGCCCTCGCCCGCTGGCACCACCCCGAGCACGGCGACCTCACCCCGATGCAGTTCCTGCGCACGGTCGAACGCTCGGGACAGCTCGCGGCCTTCGCCGACGCCGTGCTGGAACAGTCGCTGACCGCCGTCGTCAGCTGGCGCGACGCCGGCTTCGACCTACCGGTTGCGGTCAACGTCTCGCCCCGCAGCCTGCTCGACCCGACGTTCCCGGCCGCGGTGCTGGACCGGCTCGTCGCCCACGCCGTACCGGCCGACCGGCTCGTGCTGGAACTGGCCGAGACACTGACCCTGAGCCAGCTCGACGTGGTGGACCGCACGCTGAGCGAGCTCCGCGACGCCGGCGTCCGCCTGGCCCTCGACGACTTCGGCACCGGTGTCTCGTCGCTGACCGTGCTCTCCCGGCTCCCGGTGCACCAACTCAAGATCGACCGCGAGTTCGTCACCGCGGTCGAGACGTCGTCCGAGGCCGCCGCGGTGATCCGCTCGACCGTCGACCTCGGGCGCAGCCTGCACCTGACCGTGGTGGCCGAGGGCGTCGAGAGCGAGCCGCAACGGCACGCGCTCTGGGAACTCGGCTGCGTCGCGGGCCAGGGTCACCTGTTCGCCCGGCCGATGCGCGCCGAGCGGATGCTCGCCACCCTGCAGCGTGGATCCGGCGCGCTCGCCGAGCCGCTGCACGAGACCGGCGCGGTGGTTCGCCTGCCACAACGGCGCCGCTCGAGAAACGCTCTGCCACACTTGCCTGCGTGAAGCTGCCGGAACGCATCGACCGGGCTGCCGGTGGGCTCGCCGCCGACGCCGCCCTCTACGGGCTCTCCGCGGTGTTCGCGCTGGTCACCGCGCTCACGTCGACGCTGCTCCCGCACCGGGCCTGGGGTGCGGTCGCCACGTGGGGCTACCTTGCCGCGTTCCTGGTCGTCGTCGTCCAGCTGCTCCTGCGCAAGCCGGCCTTCCGGCGCGAGCTGACGTGGCTCGCCTGGGGGGCGACAACGTTGCTGCCGATGGTGGTGCAGTCGGTGCAGCGGGCAGCGGGCCGCACCGACCGGGCCCAGGAGGAAGTGCTGGTCGCCGAACACATGGGCGAGCGGCTGGCACACACCGGGACGCCGTATCTGAGCCGTGAGGCGATCACCGCGCTGCCGACGGGGGACCAGCTGCTGGGCTACTCGCCGTACCAGCCGGGTATGGCCGTTTTCGGTCTGCCGCGCGCCGCCTTCGGTGACTTCTGGTGGACCGACGCGCGGATCTGGTTCGCCCTGGTCACCGCCGGCGCGCTGATCGCGGCCCTGCGTCTGCTCCGCGATCAGGTCCGCCCGTTGCAGGTCGCGACCGTGTTCCCCATCTGCGCGCTGACACTGGCCACCGGCGGCGACGACCTGCCGGTGCTCGCCCTGTGCCTGCTGGCCCTCGCGTTCTGCGTGCCCGGCCGGTTCGGCGCGGCCGGCCTGGCGATCGGGGCCGCCGCCGCGCTCAAGCTGTTCGCGTTCCCGGTGCTGGCCGTCCTGCTGATCCTGGCGATCACCCAGGGCGGGCTGCGCCGCTTCCTGCCCGGAGCGATCGGCCTGCCGATCCTGACCCTGCTCCCCACGTTCCTGGTCGACGGCGACGCGTTCGTCGAGAACGTGCTGCGCTTCCCGCTCGGACACGGCGTGGTGACCAGCCCCGCGCAGTCACCGTTCCCCGGATACCTGATCGCGCAGGCGGTGCCGGGCGGTCGCTATCTCGCGCTCGGTCTGCTGGTCACGGCCGGTCTGGCCATCGCGGTGCGGCTCCTGCGCCGTCCGCCTCGCACGGCCGCGGCGGCGGCATACCTCAGCGGGTACGGACTCCTGGCCGCGATCCTCCTGATGCCGACCACCCGTTTCGGCTACCTGATGTACCCGCTCGCGCTGCTGGTCTGGGCCGGCTCGTTGACCTCGGCCCCCACGTTCAGCAGACCCACAGGTACAACGCCACCACGGAGTGACACCGCCTCTTACAATTTATGACATGCAGCCCCAGATGACCTGTCCCAAGTGTCGCGGCGAAATGCGGGTCTACGAGCGCAGCGGCGTGACCCTCGAGCAGTGCACCGAATGCCGCGGCATGTTCCTCGACCGCGGTGAGCTGGAGAAACTCTTCGAGGCCGAGGCCAACTGGAACAAGAGCCAGGCGCCCACCCCGCCCCGGCCCGCCCAGGCCCCGGGTGGCTACGCGCCCCCGCCGCCCCCGCCCGCCCCGCCGGTGCACGGTGGCGGCTACGCGGCTCCCGCACCCGCCTACGGTCAGCCCGGTTACGGCCAGCAGCCCGCCTACGGCCAGCCCGCGTACGGTCAGCCGGGTTACGGCCAGCCCGCCTACGGCCAGCAGGGCTACCACGGGCACTACCGCGGCGGCGGCCACCACGGCCACTACCGGGGACGCAAGAAGAAGAGCTTCCTCAACGACTTCTTCGACTAGGCCGGCTTTCGGGGGCGCGGCCCGGCTCACCAGGTGCCGTCGTCGCGCACCCGTTCGGCCGGGCCGTCACCGGTGAGCAGGCTCAGCAGGGCTTCGTCGAGGTCCTTGCCCAGATACCACTCGCCGCCCTGATCCAGCCCGAAGACGCGGCCCTGCTCGTCGATGGCCACGATCGCGTCGCCCTTGGCCTCCACCCCGAGCGGGAACAACGCCGACCCGAGCACCTCGCCGAACTCCCCCAGCAGGTCGGCGGTGTGCGCGGCGGCCGCGGGCTCGAGATTCAGCCAGCGAATCTGCCGCCGCACCCCGGGCGCGCGCAGTCCGCAGAAGATCCCGGGGAAGTCCATCACCGCGGCCCGCGCGGCCGGGAACGCCCGGTGCCGGAACCGGCTCCCCACGACCGTGACCACGTCGTTGATCATGCCGTCGGCCAGCACCTCGGCCACCGCGCGCCGCATCGGCCGCCAGCCCGCGTCGGCCAGCGCCCCCGCGACCGGGTCCGGGAAGCGGCCCGGCTGCGCGACGTTCGCCGAGTACGGGCGGAACGGCTCGATGAACGCCAGGTGGGACCACGGCAAGACGGCCAGGTCGACCAGGATCGAGATGCACGACTCACACGGGCGGGCGGCGCTGCCGGCGAGCGGGTCGCCCTTTTCCCGTACCAGAAATGCCTCGAACTCCGCCGTTCGCAACCAGGTCCGGGCCTCGTCGAGGGTCATCGGCGTCTCGCGCCGGCGGTCCGCCTCGTGGAGCACATCGGAGAGCACGATCAGCTCGGCGTGACGCTCGGTGCCGCGTACCGTGATGGCGGGTTCCATCTCGCGCAGCTGAGCCGCGACCAGCGGGTGATGGTCGATCAGCTGATCGCCTTTCGCGCCCCGGGCCAGGAACAACCGACCGTCCACTGTGATGTGCGCGGCCGTCGTCGGCACCGGCCGGCGACGCGCGTTGCGCCGCAGTTCAACTTCCGGAGCGACGGTACGCCGTTGCGCGACGATCTCCGGCCGCCGCTCCCGGTACATCTCGGCGACAACGCTGGGTGGCACTCCCGGATACGTCGACAGGGCACCGTTCTCACGGTCGATGACGGTGCGGGCGCCATCGCCGGGGACCGGCAGCACAGCGGGCGGCTGCCGGGTCCACACCACGAAGCCGAGATCGAATTCGGTCAGCATCGGCATGCACTCGTACCCCCGGCGCTCGGACTCGCTGCGCGCCCACCCGGCGGCGATCTCCTCGGCATCAGCCCTAGTGATCATTCCGCTCCCTAACTGTCATTGAGCCGATCATGCTCGCGCTCCGTGTATCCAATATGCACGCTCTGAAGTTACCGGAACACGCAGAGTCGTGCTGCCCGTTACAGTCATCTTCATCGATGAATGGGTGCCGGTGATGAACGAGTTCTGGCTGGACTCTCCGCACACCCTCGCCGGCGGCCGCGACCTGGCGACCGCGGGCGAGAACCTCCGCGGCCTGCGCGCGAGTTCCGGAGCCGAAGCCGCGGCGATGAGCGACGCCCAGCCCTGGGGCACCGACAGCATCGGCCACGCCTTCGAACGTAACTACCGCCCGGTCGAGGACCAGTTCCTGCAGCTCTGGGAAGCCCTCGCCGCCCGCGTCGAAGACCTCGGCGACGCGGTGGTCACCGCGGTCCGCGAAGCCACCCGGACCGACCTCCAGGCCTCGATGAGCGTGCGGCAGACGTACCGGGAGCGGCCGTGACCATCCTGCCCAGCCCCATCCCGCACCCGCTGGACTTCAGCCCGTTCGACGTCCCCGGCTGGGCCTACGAAGCACTCGAATGGGTGGTCGGCTTCGACTGGCCGGCCGGCAACGAACGCACGACCTGGGACGTGGCCGACCGCTGGTACGCCATCGCCACCCAGCTGGCCGGCCCCAGCGACGAAGCCGCCGACGCGGCCAACCAGGTGGTCACCGGCTACCAGGGCGACGCGGCGACGGCCTTCACCAAAGCCTGGGACGAGACACCGCTGACCACCCTGATGGAGATCGCCGACGAACTGGGCCAACTCGTCGAAGGCTGCGGCCGCGACATCGAAGGCGCCAAGATCGAGGCCTGGGTGGAGATCACCCTGTTTTTGATCGAACTCATCGGCATGGCGGTAGCGGTGGCCATGACGCTGGGGGCGGCCTCCCCCGCAGCCGGAGGCCTGATCACGGCCACCCGGCTGGCCATCCAGCAGATCTTCAAACGGCTCGTGGAACAGCTCGGCAAGAAATCGTTGAAAGCGGCGGGCAAGCGGGCGGTCAAGCAGCTGACCACCCGGCAGGGCCTGAAGCACCTGGGCCGGGACGCGATCCGCGAGGGCTTCGACGAGGCCCGCGAGGAACTCATCACCAACGGCGCCATCCAGGGATACCAGAACACCACCGGCCGGGCCCACGGCCTCAGCCTGTCGGATGCCGGGTGGTCGGCGGCGGGCGGTTTCGGTGGCGGCTTCGCAGCCTCGGGAGCCCACGTGGGAGGCGGCTCCCACCACAGCATCACCCGCGGAGCCGGAGCCGAGATCCTGGGAGAATTCGGCGGCGCGGCGGTCGGCGGAGGCCTTCCCGACCTGGAAGGCCTGGCCAAATCAGCCAGCTCGGGAGCCACCGGCTCGGCCCTCCACTCCGGAACCACCGGGGCAACGGACGCGCTGCTGGCCAAGATGCCCACGGTCCCGGCATCCCCGGCGCCAGACCTCGGCACGGCTCCTTCTTCCAGCGCGCTCGCCCCCGCGCCCCCCGATAGCCCGGCCACCCCCCTTGACTCCGCCACCCCCCTTGACTCCGCCACCGCCCATAGCTCCGCCACCGCCCTGGACTCCGCCACCGCCCATAGCTCCGCCACCGCCCTTAGCTCCGCCACCGCCCTGGACTCCGCCACCGCCCTTAGCTCCGCCACCGCCACGGGCTCCGCCACCGCCACGGGCGACCCCGCCGCCGGTAACCCCTCCGCTTCCTCGCCGGACAGCCTCGCCGGGCAGTCGGCCGACATCCCTACGACCATCCCCGACAACTCGCCGGCCGACAGCCTCTCGACCGGCCCAGCTGCCTCGCCCACCGACAGCCTTTTCTCCGGCAGCCCTTCAACCGACCCCGCCGCCTCACCCACCATCCCCTCGACCGACCCCGCCGCCTCACCCACCATCCCCTCGACCGACCCCGCCACCTCGCCCGACGGCCCCTCGACCGGCCCCGTCACCTCACCCGCTGACGGCCCTCTCTCCGGCAGCGGCCCTGCGCTCACCGATCCCTCCCGGCCTGACCTCTCCGCGCTGTCGTCCCCACCCGCAGAGTCAGCACCTGCGAATTCACCCCAGCTGCCCCTATCCACCATCGGCAATTCGCCCTCATCAACCGGCCCCGACCTGTCCAGCCTGGCCCCAGCGACCGCCACCATCGCGCCACCCGCCGGCCTGCCGGACCGTTCAGCCCTGACCGTCCTCGCCCCAGACCTCGCCCCAGCCCCAGACCTCGCCCTAGCCCCAGACCTCGCCCTCGGCCCGAACCCCGCCCCCGGTTCAGACCTCCCCACTACCCAGACCTCCCCTTCCCCGGTATCGCCCTTCACCTCCCCACCTCCCGGCTCACCACCCCTCGCCCCGCCACCTCCCGCTTTCTCGTCGCCGCCCTCAGCACCACCTTCGATCTCCCCGCCGCATCTCTCTCCATCGCCTCCTTCCTCACCACCTCCCTCGCCGCTTCCCCTCGCTTCAACGCCCTTGTCACCGTCTGCCGCACCGCCGACCGCTTCCCCGCCGCCTTCTTCCGCCCTTTCTACACCGACATCCACCCCTCCCAGCCCGTCGTCCACAGTGATCGAAAGCGGTCGTCACCGCATCGGCCGCCCCTGGTCCACGCCACCTCTGAGCCATCACCCAGCCCCCGCCACCTCCTCCGATGTGGACCGATACCTACGGTTCGCCCGGGAACAGCGGTCCGCATACGCACAATTCAGGCGGCAGGACGCGATCGAACGCCTGGAGCAAAAGGCACAGAACGCTCGCAATCAGGCCCGCAGCGCCCGCCGCTCCGCTCGCATCGCGAAGTTCCTGAAACTCGATCCCGGCCTGGCCGCGTTCTTCGAGGCCGACGTCGAGCGGGCGACCGTCGCCGCCGATCTGGCCGACGCGGAGGCGCGGGTCCGGCGCGACCCGGCCTACGACACCGAGCTCGGTGCGCTGACCACCGTCGAACCGCAGGATTGGCACCGCGCGAACCGCGACAGCGGACACCTCGCCCCCGGCCCCGTTTCCCTGGACGACCGTTCCATGTTGACCGGGAACGGTCACCCACCGCCCATCGACGGCACCCGCAGGTACGGCGAGTCCGGCGGGCTCCGGCCGCCCCTGGCCCAGCACCAGCTCGACCTCGAAAAGGCGGTTCCACGCGATGCCGCCGGCAACCCGATGCGCCAATTGGACCCGCGCACGCCCTACTTCCAGCTCATGAACGACGGCGGCCCGGCCGCCGACCCGACCCGAGGCATCAACTGTCAGGATTGCGTACTCTCCTTTTTCGACACCTATGTGCACGGCCGCCCCCGGGTATCCGCACCCCGCACCTTCGACGCCTATCAGGACGGCGACCCCCAACGCCCCCTCTACGGCGAGGCGATCGGTCCCGAACGGGTCGAATACGCCGCCGGCGCCAAATTGCAATCGCTGTGCAAGCCCGACCCGTCGGACACTCCCGCGACAGCGCAGAAACGGGCAGCCCGAGCCTTGGGTGAGGTTTCCGCCCAGCTCACGACCGGCGGACACGGGTCATTCGCATTCCTGGTGAGCGCTTGGGAAGGCGGTGCCGCACACGCCTGGGCGGCGGTCAACCACCACGGCGAAATCCTCTTCGTGGACCCGCAGTCAGGCCGGGTGGCCCCACCGGGAATGTCTCTCTACGGCCATCGGGGCGAACCCCACCCCGACAATCTCGTAGCCCTCGACGCGGTTGTCGTGGACGGCCGGGCCAATCCGCTCCCCTTCACCGATCGCGAGGACGGCTGGTGGCGCCCCCGTTCCCATAACCTGCCGCCCCATCTTCCGGACAGCGCGTCGCGTCGCGTCTACGGCGAATATCTCGACCGGATCCGGACCGACTTCGAAGACAACCGCCGAACCGATCACGCCGGCTATCTGCAGCGTGCCGCAGAGAACCACCGCACCCGGGGCCACGAACTCAACCAGCGGGCCGACCATGCCGCCCGCAATGGCTCGACCGTTTTCGCGGATCAATTGCGCAGGGATGCGAGGCTCGCCCACCAGAACGCCGAAGAACTGACAGTCCATTCCGATGAGGTACGCCGTGGAGCGCGCGTTCCGGAAAGCACCGTCATAGAGCCACCCGACTGGTCGCGACTCAACGACGACCTCGGCACCCTGGCCCATGCCGGCGTGACAACGGCCGACCGATCGGCGTTGACCGGCAACGACATCCCCGCCCCGATCGACCGCAGCCGGCGGTACGGGAAGCGGGGTGGTTTGCGAGCACCTCTGGCCGTACACCAGAAAGATCTGGAAGAAGCCATGCCGCGGCAAGCGGACGGCCGGGTGCGACGCCTGGCCGATCCCCGACGGGGAAAATGGTTCGCGCTGGCGAACGACGGCGGTCCGGCGGCCGATCCGACCCGCGGCATCAACTGCACGGACGGCGTCCTGTCGCTCTACGAGACGTACATCCACGGGCGCCCGAGAGTGTCCGCCCCTAGGACGTTCGACTCATACGCAATGGGCAATCCGACGCACCCACTCGGAGCCGAAAAGGGTGGACTGGCAAGAATAGAAAATACAACAGGTGGAGACTTCCAGAGCTTCTGCCCGTACGTCGGATCCCTGCCGGACCGTGAAGCAAAAATCGCAGTCGACACCTCTCTGGCCGCCCTGCACGACCAGTTGCTGGAAACCGGCCACGGCGCGTTCGCCTTCATAGTCACCGGCGCCGAACAGGGCACCTCCCACGCTTGGGCAGCGGTCAACCAGAACGGCACGATCCTGTTCCTGGATCCCCAGACAGGCCATCTCTCCGAAACGATCCCGCTCTACACCCACACCGGATTCCCGGGCCCATCCAACATCGTCTCGGTGGACGCCCTCGTGGTCGACAACCAGGGCAACCCGGTAACCGGCCCGTCCACCGGGCCCCGAGCCACCCACCACCCGACCGGAGCCCCGCCCAACGATCTGCCCGACGCCCTCAGCCACGCCAGGCAGGCCCAAAAGGAAGCATTCGGAGCTCTGGATCCCCGGGTGCGGCAGGAATTCCTAGCCGCACGCGCGACGGCCACCGAGGTAGCCGAAACAGAACTCACCCGCATGCGCCGTCTCGCCGACACCCTGACCGTCCCGGCGACCATTGTGGACGAAAACCACCGAGTCAAAGCCGTCGAATCCCTGGCCCGCAAATTCAGTCTCAAGCAGGCGACCAGCCAGACCTCCGTCGAGGACTTCCTCAAGGACGTCAACGACCGGGTCCGCTTCTCCATGACCCTGCCCGAACAGACCTACGCGGCAGCCCTCACCCAGGTACTGCACGAACTCCGCACCCAGGGCTACGAAATCCTCGAGGTAGCAAGCTTCTGGGGCGATGGCCGCAGCCGCCACAACGGCCTGAACATCACCATGCGAAACCCAGAGGGCTTCCGCATGGAGCTACAGCTCCCCACCCCGCAATCCCACAAGGTCGGCAAACTGACCCACGACCTGTACGAGATATTCCGTATCGATTCCCACACGGTAACGGGCCAGGAGAGAATAGAAGCTTTCCTTGCCATCATCAGCATCAACAAGATGCACAAGATGGCCGAGCACCAGCCATCCGATCTTGCGACAATCGGCGATTTTGTCTCGGTGGTCACCTCACTCCCACGATGGGCCGCCGGCCGAGGCAAGGGCGCGTGGACCGAATACATTGATTTCGTCGAGTCCCATGGGGCCAACCTCGAAGACATCCTCAGCGCCTGGGGACTGACCTGGGCAGACCTTCCCGGCATAGACAGGCTGATCAGCGAAAATGAGCGACACGGATTTCCACTATCAGACAATCCTGGCCGACGCGGGGTCGAACCAGGTCACGAGCCTGATCGCCTACCGGGCACCGGCCACCTCGGCCCTGCAAGCCGTGATGTGGCACGTAACCCGGGCCGAGTGGATCTACGCCCCAGCGATCGCAGCGAGTCTCCTCTTCGACGATTCATCCACCAACGACACGAGGCCGGTCGACCGCCGGACGGCGGAACAGGTGGCCACGGAACAGCTCCACACCGCCCTCCCCTCCCCGGCTCAGCTGGCAGCGATGATCGAGCAAGGCGAGAAGATGGGCTGGACCTACGGCCCACCCGAACGGTAGGTGATTCCTCCTCGGGTGCGATGTCCGAGCTTGATCCGATCGAGGAGGAACGCAAGCTCCTCGCCCTGCTGTCAGATGAGGAACGAGCGGCGATCGCCCTGTCAGTCGGTGATGCTCGACGGCTCGCGGCTGTGCTCTCCACCCGACTGCACCGCGTTGTCGATCGGCTTCGTGCTGCCGGCATCGCCGGTTCACTGGAGATCGTCGGCGAGGAGCACCGGGTGAAGACCGCCCATTCGCTTGCCCGCGCGTATGCGATCGAGTCCCAGTTCGAGGCTCTGGACCTTGATACGTTCCTGGCCGGCACGACGGATCGGGTCCGCTTCTCGATCCAGACGTCCGAGGACGGCTACGTCTCGGCGGTCATGGCTTCGCTTGCCGAATTCGGCAGGTCAGGGTTCACGCCGAGCAAGGTCACGAATTTCTGGTCCCGGCGTGGTCGGCACAACGGGTTGAACGTCGTACTGACCGACCGGGACGGTTTCCGATTCGAAGTTCAGTTCCCTACGCCGCTGTCGCGTGCGGCCGGGAGCCGGACGCACCGGGAGTACGAAGCGTTCCGGTTCAAGCTTGCCCCACCCTGGCTCCGGGTTCGCGCCTTCCTCAACATGTTGCAGGTCAACCACTCCTTGAACATCGCTGAGCACCAGCCCGCCAACCTTGATCGTCTGCCGGTCACCAAGACCATCGACACCACTCTCGCGCGTCTCATCGAGACCGAGCCGGCGGTGTGGCGGGAGTACTCTCGCTTCTTGGCTCGGTCGGGCAGGTCTCTCGATGGCGAACTGGCAGAGCGCGGGCTCACCCGGGCTGACGTATTCGAAGTCACCGAAGTGGATGGTCGCGATGACCGATAGCGCTTTCGACTATCAGGTGGTGCTGAAGTCGGACTTGTCAGGCGCCGTGAGCAGCCTGATCGCTTATCAGGTCCGGCCGGACAGCCCGTTCCGGGCGGTGATCTGGAGCGTTCCCCGGCACAGTTGGGTCTATGCGCCGGCCCTCGCCGTGTCGTTCCTGTACGACGACAAATACCGCGACAGGATCCAACCTGTTGATCGACATGTAGCCGAACAGGCCGCTCTGCTGGCTCTGCGGTCGGAGCTGCCTAACGAGGCTGTCCTGCTGGAGATGTGTGCCGAGGGCGAGCGGATGGGCTGGGACTACGGCCCTCCGCGCCAGGCTGATCAGACGCGATAGAACTGCCGGGACCGCCGTTCGGGGCTTTGACCTCCGAACGGCGGCGCCAGGTGTCGGTGTTAGTTGATGGCCATGTCGACGAAGCGGGACAGGTGTAGCTGGGCTGCCACCGTGACCGTGTCGGTGGGGCCGTTTCGGTGCTTGGCGACGATGAAGTCGGCTTCGCCCGCTCGGGGGGATTCCTTGTCGTAGTAGTCGTCTCGGTGGAGCAGGATCACGACGTCGGCGTCCTGCTCGATGGAGCCGGATTCTCGGAGGTCGGAGAGCTGGGGGCGTTTGTCGGTGCGCTGTTCCGGGCCACGGTTCAGCTGGCTCACCGCGATCACCGGGCACTCGACCTCCTTGGCCAGGAGCTTCAGGCCTCGGGAGAGCTCGGAGACTTCCTGCTGGCGGCTTTCCGTCTTCTTCGGCGAGCTCATCAGCTGGAGGTAGTCGATCACCAGGAGTTTGAGGTTGTGGCGCTGCTTGAGGCGGCGGGCCTTCGCCCGGATCTCCATGAGGTTCATGCTCGGGGTGTCGTCGACGAAGATCGGGGCTTCGCTGATCTCGCCCATGCGGCGGGCGAGTTTGGTCCAGTCGTCGTCGGAGAGCTGGCCGGAGCGCAGGGAATGCAGGGAGACCCGGGCCTCCGCCGAGAGGAGGCGCATCACCATCTCGATCTTGCTCATTTCGAGGGAGAAGATGGCGCTGGCGCAATTGTGGCGGATGGCCGCGTTGCGGGCGAAGTCCATGCTCACGGTGGACTTGCCGAGGCCCGGGCGGCCCGCGACGATGATCAGCTGGCCCGCGTGCAGGCCGTTGAGCAGGCGGTCGAGGTCGGCGAAGCCGGTGGGGACACCGGTCATCATGCCGCCTGAGGCACCGACGGCTTCAATCTCGTCGAGGGTGGGCTGGAGCATGTCGCCAAGGGCCATGAAGTCCTCGTTGACGCGCTTCTCGGTGACGTCGTAGATGGCCTGCTGGGCCAGGTCGACGATGTCGTCGACGTCGCGGCCGCCGTTGCCGCCGGCACCGTAGCCGAGCTGGACGATCTTGGTGCCGGCTTCGACCAGGCGGCGCAGCACGGCCCGCTCGGAGACGATCCGGGCGTAGTACGACGCGTTGGCCGCGGTCGGCACACTCTCGATCAGGGTGTGCAGGTAGGGCACGCCACCGATGCGCTGGAGGTCACCGGAATCGGCCAGCGCCGCCGCCACCGTGACGCCGTCGGCGGGTTCGCCCCGTCCGTACAGTCCGAGAATGATGTCGTAGATCGTCGCGTGCACCGGGCGATAGAAATCCGGGGTCTTGAGGATCTCCACGACGTCGGCGATGGCGTCCTTGGAGAGCAGCATGCCGCCGAGCACGCTCTGCTCCGCGGCGATGTCCTGGGGCGGGGTCTTGTCGAACCCTCCGCCGCCGCCTCCCGATGGGGGGCCGGCGGGGGGACCTGGTGGGCGCCCGGACGACTGTCCTTTAGCCTCGGGCCGTGCGTCATCGGTGATGGACACTCCGACCTTCCCCTCCTGTGAACCGCGGGTCAGCGAACAGCGAGCCGGATGGAACCGGCGAGCACCCGGGTAGATCGAACACCTCTGGTATGACACTTTCGGGTGGGGACTCGCCCGGGCGAGTGATTCATGACACGAAATCCCCCGCCTTTTCCGATCCGGGCCGAGATGACCCGACTGGACCGGGCCGGGGCCTGGTGCAGCGCCGGTAACAATACGAACTTGCACGTCATCGGCCCAAACGGCACGGTGGACAGCGCTCGGGACAACCTGTGGACAAGCGGGCCGCGCCTGTGTGCAGCCCTGTGCACAGCCTGTGTAAAACCCCCGGAGACGCTACGTCACGAAGCGCTGTGACCAGCGTTTTCCTCGTCCCCACCGTGTGGAGAAAACAAAAAGGTGCTGCCGGTGACGAAGCGATCGCGCCAGGGCGTTGCAGATCTGGAGAACGCACGTCACGCTTTTCCCGTGGACCAACGGGAGTGGGACTACGGCGCCCGCCTGCCGCGAGAGCGCAGCGCCGCTGACTCCTGGCAACCCACTGACCGCCCGGAAAGTCCCGATTCGCGCCGTAAAGACGGATCAGCCGAGCAGGAACCCGGCGCACCAGGCTGGGGCACCGGCTCGGTGACCGACACCGGGAGCATGCAGCCGATCCCCGAGGCAGTCGCATGGTCGCTGCGCGCGGAAGCCTGGGCGCAGAACGACGACCAGGCCGTCGAAAGCTCCGGCACGGTCAGCCGCTGGTCGGACGTCGCGGCGACCGGCCGCCCCCCGGTCCCGGCGGACGGCGTCGGCTGGCGCACCTCGACGGCGGAGTGGCGGTCGACCGCCGAGTCGGCCCGCTGGCGCCAGACGACCGAATGGTCGTCGCCGTCGGGCACCCACGGCTGGCGCACCACCACGGAGGCCTGGCAGAGCGGCCCTGACGCCGAATCATCGCTCCCCCCGACTCTGCCCTCCACCGACTCCCTGACGCGCACACCGGCCATCTCAGGCACCGCGTGGCCCACCCCGGAGTCCGCCGAGCAGACCCCGAGCTGGCAGCAGCCCCGCGAGCCGCGGCCCGGCGATGCCACACCCACCTGGCAGCAGGCGTCCGACGCCAGCTCCAGCCGCCTGCCCGCCCCCGGTTCGACCCCGAGCTGGCAGCAACGCCCCGCCGACCCCACGCCCAGCTGGCAGCAGCCCGGCGACGTCCCGAGCTGGCAGCAACGCCCGGTCGACCCGACGCCGAGCTGGCAGCAGCCGCCGGCCGATCCGCTCCCGAGCTGGCAGCAGTCGGCGCCGCCGGACAGCCCGCCGTCCTGGCAACGCCCCGCCGATCCGACCCCCAGCTGGCAGCGGGCCGAGGAGCGCCCGTCCTGGCAGGGTTTCGCGACGCCGTCGAATCCAGCCACCCCGTCCTGGGAAACCCGCTCGGAGCGCCCGTCCTGGGAGACCCGTTCCACCTGGCAGCCCAGCGCCGACCCAGCCCGCTCGGACTGGCGCGACGACGGCCGGCACCTCGTCCGCGAGGACGACCGCGAGCAATGGCGCCGCCAGGCCGCCGCCGGACAGGCGGGCCTCGACGAGGGGTCACGCCAGGTGGGTCGCCGCCGGGCCCCCGAAACCGGATCAAGGACCACCGGGGGTACGGGCTGGACGTCGCGTTCCGAAACGGATAACTGGGCTGGCCACACCGATACCGGCAACATCCCCGCATACCGTGACGAACCGGAATCCGGCGGCGCGAGCTGGCGCCGCGACTCGCCCGAACCGCCCCCGGCCGACAACTGGCGCACCGGCACGACCACCAACAGCTGGCAGAGCACCCCACCGGCCCCCGACAGCTGGCGCAGCGGCGACGAATCCCGCGGCGCTCAGCGTCGTACCGAAAGCTGGCAGCCGGCGGAACCGCCCAGCGCGAGCTGGCGCAGTGGCGACCAGGCCCGTGGGCAGGAATCCCGGGACAGCTGGAACGACTCCGGGTCGTGGCGGCGCGACCCCGGGACCACACCGCCGGTGGACCCGTGGGCGCAGAGTGCCACCGAGACCGGAGTCATCGGCCTGCCGGTGCCGCCCCGCCCCGCCGACCAGCCCCGCGATTGGAACAGAGACGGCGGCTGGCAGAGCCGTACGGACACCGGCACCTGGCAACGCGACGACACCCGGCGCGACCCGGGATCCCGGCCGCGCGAGATCGAGTCGGGCCCGCCGTCCGGCTCGTGGCAGCGCCGCGAGATCGAGTCCGCGCCGCCCTCGGCCACCGGTTCCTGGCAGCGTCGCGAGATCGAATCCGCGTCCCCCTCGGCCTCCGGCTCCTGGCAGCGCAGTGACCAGCCGCGCCCGTCCGAGACCGGCTCCTGGCAGCGCGGGGACCAGCCCAGGCCTTCCGAAACCGGCTCGTGGCAGCGCGGCCATCAACCGCTGCCGTCGGAGACCGGCTCCTGGCAGCGCGGTGATGAGCCCAGGCCTTCCGAAACCGGCTCGTGGCAGCGCGGTGACCAACCACGGCCCTCTGAGACCGGCTCCTGGCAACGAGGCGACCAACCACGACCTTCTGAGACCGGCTCCTGGCAACGAGGCGACCAACCACGCCCGTCCGAGACCGGGTCCTGGCAGCGTGGTGACCAGCCGCGCCCGTCCGAGACCGGGTCCTGGCAGCGTGGTGACCAGCCGCGCCCCTCTGAAACCGGGTCCTGGCAGCGTGACCAACCGCGACCTTCCGAAACCGGGTCCTGGCAGCGCGGCGACCAACCACGGCCTTCTGAGACCGGGTCCTGGCAGCGGGCCGACCAGGTTGCGCCGGGTGACACCGGTTCCCGGTCGCGTGTCGCCCGGCCCGGACCGGGCGACACCGGGTCCTGGCAGCGGGACGGCGCGGACGGACGTCCGGCTCGTGCCCCCGATCGGCGTCCCAACCGGCCGCGTGGGCCGGAAACGCAGCGCGAACCCCGCCGTGGGCTCGACGCGCAGCGTGGCATCGGCATGCCGCCGGCGCGACGGGACAGCCAGCGTGCGTACGGCGGGAAGCGTGAACCGGACACCAGCTGGCAGCACGAGCTCGAGTCGGCGGGGGACCGCGACCGGGATTCGGATGTCTGGCTCCGGGACAGCGACACCGGCCAGTGGCACCGAGCCGACGCCGACGATGAAGACGACGAGGATGACCGAGGCGATAGTCCTCGACCCCGACGACGCCGGCGAGCACTGGACGGGCCACCGCTGGCCCTCGAGAGTGGGCGCGAGCCGCAGGATGACGACCCGCGCGGGGGACGCCGACGGGCACCGGCTGAGCAGCCCGTCGACCCTGAGGCGTACCGGGTCGACCGGGAAGGTCCGACCAGGCCGCTGACCGGGCGGGCCCGCGAGCTCGAAGCCGGGCCCTCCGGCCGGCGGCGTGATGACGGCCGTCCGACCTCGGCGGCGCCGAGTGGGTCGGGTGCGCCGTGGGGTCCCGGTCCCGGGGACGCACCGGTCTCGGCCGCGCCGTGGGGACCGTCGAGCTACGACGGCCCGGTTTCCGCCGTGCCTTCCGGTTACGACGAGCGGCCGTCGGACTACGACCGGCCGATGTCCGGCCCTCCGGAGGGGTATGAAGTTCGGCCGGTCTCCGGAGTGGCACAGACCGCCCCCGGATCGACCCGGCCCGGATCCGGCGTGCAAGCCGGCCGGGACAGCCGTCCTGGCCCAGTCGACCAGGCAGGCCCGGGCAGGCCAGCAGGCCGCGGCGGGCAAGCAGGCCTGAGCTATGAGCAGGCGGACCCGGACGGGCAGCCAGGCCGGGACGGGCAGGCAGGCCCGGGCAGGCAGGCAGGCCGCGGTGGGCAGGCAGGCCTGAGCTATGAGCAGGCGGACCCGGACGGGCAGCCAGGCCCGGGTGGGCAGGCAGGCTTCAGCGGGCAGGCGGGCCCGGGTGGGCAGGCCCAGGTCGGTGCGTGGCGGCCCGGGGCGCAGGCCGAGGATCGGACCACGGACTGGCGTAATCAGCTTCGTGCGGAGCAGGGGGAAGCACCGATCCGGGGTAGCGCTGCCGCGCCGAGGTCGGATGCCCAGACCGAGAGCTGGCTGACTCAACTCCGCGCCGAGCAGGGGACGCCCCCGGGCCTGTCCGGCGACGTCGCGGCGCAGGCCGAAGCCCAGGCCGAGGGATGGCGCAGCCAGCTTCGCGCGGAGCAAGGCGGTGCAGGACAGGGGAGTGCTGGACAGGGGAGCGCTGAACGGGGGAGTGCCTCTCCTTGGCCTGCGGCGCAGTCGGCGAACCCGGTCCCGGACTGGCGCGACCAGCTTCGTGCTGAGCAGGCCGGATCCGCGGCGACCGGGCCCCGTACGAACCAGGGCGGGGCCGTCGCGCAGCCGGAAGCACCTGCGGCGGACTGGCGTAGTCAGCTCCAGGCCGACCGAGGCGCACCTGCGACCGCACGTCCCGACCCGGTTGCGGCTGCCGCGAGCGGGTCGGCGGCGGTCCCGGGGGAGGACTGGCGCAGCCAGCTTCGCGCCGAGCAGGGTGGGGGCTCGCCCCGGCCCGGCGATGCCGTTACGGAGATCATTCAGCGGGACGAGCCGGCCTGGCTCAAGGATGAGCGGGGTCAGGGCGCGCCGGCCGCGGGGTACCGCGATCCGCAGGCCGCGGACTGGCGCGATGACCTGAGGGCGGAGAGCGATCTCGCCGACGGGGAGTCGCGGCGGTTCGGGACCAGTGACTTCGTGCCGTTCCGGGCTCCGTCGCAGAACGGGGCGTCCGCGGCCGTCAAGGTTCCGGCGGCCAATTCGGCTTCGCAGGGTGCGACCGCGCTCATCGCTCGTACGGGTGCGAGCTGGCAGGATCCGCCGGACACCGAGTGGCCGCCGCGCGGGTCGGTGATGACGTCGCCGACCGGGTCGTACGAACGCCGGCCGGTGAGCACGTTGACGTCGGCGTCGGCTCGGCAGAACGATCTGCTCGAGCCGGATGACGAGATCGAGGAGAACACTGGCGGTCCGCTCGCGGCGGTCGGTTACACGGTTGTCTGGTACGGCGTCCCGGTCGTCCTGTTCGTGCTGTACATGCTCGTGCTCAACGGTAGCCAGCAGGCGAACGCCCTGACCACGCTCGCGAACGCGGCGCCTCAGTTCGGGCTTTCCCTGGTGCTGAGCATGCTGGTCGCGGTGGGTCTGCGCTGGGCGAGCGGTTCCTGGAAGGCGGCCAGCGTCGGCCTCGCCGCGGCCGTGATGGGCGGCGGGCTGGCGACCGTACTGACCTCCGCGATCACCGGTCAATCCCTCAGCTGACGAGCAAAAGACGAAAGAGCGCGCCGGCCCGGCAGGGTCGGCGCGCTCTTCGCGGTGTAGCGGGTGTTACTTCGAGGCGACGACGTTCACGGGGAACGACGCGGTGACCTCGGGGTGCAGCTTGACCTGGACCTTGTACGAGCCCGTGGTCTTGATGTGACCCGGCAGCTCGAGGCGGCGACGGTCGAGCGACGGACCACCGGCGGCCTTGACGGCGTCGGTGATCTCGGCGGGGGTGATCGAGCCGAACAGGCGGCCGCCGGTGCCGGAGCGCGCCGTCAGCGTGACCTTGAGGCCCTCGAGCTGGCCCTTGACCTCGTTGGCCTGACCCAGGTCGCGGATCTCACGGGCGTCACGCGCCCGCTTGATGACCGTGACCTGCTTCTCGGCGCCCTTGGTCCACTGGATCGCGAAGCCCTGCGGCAGGAGGTAGTTACGGCCGTAGCCGTTCTTGACCTCGACGATGTCGCCGGGAGTGCCGAGACCCGACACCTCGTGAGTGAGAATGATCTTCATGTCGGTCCCGCCCCTCAGCGCGCCGTCGCCGTGTACGGCAGGAGCGCCATCTCACGGGCGTTCTTGACCGCGCGGGCAATCTGCCGCTGCTGCTGCGAGGTAACGCCGGTCACCCGACGAGCGCGGATCTTGCCGCGGTCGGAGATGAACTTGCGCAGCAGCGCGGTGTCCTTGTAGTCGATGTAGGTGATCCCGTCCTTGTCGAGCGGGTTCACCTTCTTCTTCGGCTTGCGAAGTGCCGCAGCCTTAGCCATTGCTCTTACTCCTGAACTCGGAAAAGCCCGGTAAGGGGCTTAGAAGGGAGGCTCGTCGTCGAATGAGGAGCTGCTGCCGCCGCCACCGCCGGAGCGGTTGGCGCCGGAGGCCGGGGCTGCCGTGGCCCACGGGTCGTCGAAGGAGGAGGAGTTGCCCCCGCCACCGCCGCCGCCACCGTTGCTGGGCTGCCGGTTGCCACCACCGCCGCCGCCGAAGCCGCCGCCGCTTCCGCCGCCCCCGGACCTGCTCGCCTTCTGCACCTTCGCCGTGGCGTAGCGCAGGGACGGGCCGATCTCGTCGACCTCGAGCTCGTAAACGGTGCGCTTCTCGCCCTCGCGCGTCTCGTAAGACCGCTGCCGCAGCCGGCCCTGCACGATCACCCGGGCGCCACGCTGCAGCGACTCGGCGACGTGCTCGGCGGCTTCACGCCAGATGTTGCACGCAAGGAAGAGTGGCTCGCCGTCTTTCCACTCGCCCGATTGCCGGTCCAAGGTCCGCGGCGTCGAAGCGATACGGAACTTGGCGACTGCCGCACCCGATGGGGTGAAGCGCAGCTCAGGATCGTCGGTCAAGTTACCGACGATCGTGATGGTGGTTTCTCCTGCCATGATCTTCTCCTCGCCGCTGGGCGTTGTTCGTCGGAAAGGTTCTCAGACCCCTACGACAAAACGAACGTCAGCGGGTCTCCGGCCGGATGACCTTGGTACGCAGGATGGACTCGTTCAGCCGCAGCTGACGGTCCAGCTCCGCCACGGCCTCGGGGGTGGCCTGCAGATCGACGACGGCGTAGATGCCCTCGGTCTTCTTGTTGATCTCGAACGAGAGCCGGCGACGGCCCCAGACATCGAGCTTCTCAACCGAGCCGCCCGCGGTCCGGATCACGTTCAGGTACGTGTCGAGCGACGGGGCGACGGTGCGCTCCTCGAGTGAAGCGTCGAGGATCACCATGAGTTCGTAATGACGCAAGACGTTCTCACCTCCTGTGGGCTTGAACGGCCACGGAATTTCCGCGGCAGGAGGTCTTGTGTCGTCCGCAGAAAGAAACCGCGGGGTCGGATGTCCCCACGGCGCACACACTGCGAACCCGAGAAGCATACCCGTGCGGAGCTGGGCAACCAAAAAGAGAGCCCCGTCCGTGGACGAGGCTCTCAATTGTGGAGCCGCGGGGCGCCCGGTCCGCATTCGCTGGGTGGGACCTGGGGAGGAACGACCACACCGATGAGGTTGGAACGGCCGCCCCGCGGAGCTTGTGCAGCTAGTCTACGCGAGACTTGCCCGAGATGCACGTTCCGACACAAATGCCCGAATCGCCCCCGTACCGACGCCCAGCACGCACACCACGGCCACCAGCGTCAGCAACCCGATCGGCCGGCTCGGCGTGATCGGCGTCATCCTCATCACCGGCTCCGCCGCCGCGACCGGGCGATCGGATCCGGCATCCAGCGGCGGCGCGGCCTCGGTCGTGGTCGCCGGCAGTGCGATATCCGGTACGCCGTCAAGCGCCACCTTTTCGTCACCGGCCGGGATGCCGGAGAGCACCGGACCGCCACCTGACTCCGTACCCGTCATGGGATCGGTGTTGACCTTGGGGGTCTTCCTGCCCAGTGGCACGAAGGGAGCGGCGGTCCGCGTCGACCCGGACGTCCCGGACGTCGCCGGACTGTGGGTCGTCGGCGCCGGCGGGCTGACCGGCCCCGGCTCGGCGGTGGTGGGCGACGGCTCAGGGGACTCCGTCGCGGGCGTCGTCCCGGAGTCCGGCCCGGAAGCCGACGGTTCGACGCTGTCCGACGGGTCGACGGAGGCCTCACCGTCCGGGGGCTCCGGCGGTGTCAGCGTCTCGTCGGGGAACGGTGTGGTGGTCGGGGTCGCCGTGACCATCACCGGCGTGGTCTGCTCACCGATCGGACAGCCGGGATCGAGCAGCACGGCCGTGGTGCCCTGACGGAACACCACCTCGGTCGTGGCGTCATCCGCGACAGTCCCCCTGGAATCACCGTTGAGCAGCAACTTCGCGCCCCAGCCGGTGCGGTTGACCACCCGCAGCGTGCTCTCGGCGGGCACGGTCAAGGACTCGATCGAGGGGGTGGACCGGCAGGAGAGGCCCATCATGCCCCCACCCGCGAACACGACCTGGCGGCCGCCGGACCCGACCTGCCCGGCGTTGGCCGTACCCGTGGTGGCCACCGCCGCGCCCAGCAGAAACCCGCCGAACACGATCGCTGTCACCCGGTTTCGGACTTGCCGTGCCATGTGAACATCTCCCCGCTTCGTGGTTGATTCTCCCGGTTAACGACGTCTTGTTCAGCACGGTGACGCGCTCAGTGGTGCCACGACGACACCGGGTGAGCGTCGTACCCACGTCGTACGCTCTTTTCCATGCGCATCGGAGCTCATGTAGATCCCGCCGAACCCCTCGCCGCGGCCACCGCCCGCGGAGCCGACGCGGTTCAGTTCTTCCTGGCCGACCCACAGGGCTGGAAGGCCCCGGCGGCCCGCCCCGACGCGGAGGCCCTCAAGGCGTCCGACGTGGACATCTACATCCACGCGCCCTACGTGATCAACGTCGCGACGCTGAACAACCGCATTCGCATCCCGAGCCGCAAACTGCTGCTCAGCCACGCTCGCGCGGCTGCCGAGATCGGCGCCCGCGCGCTGATCGTGCACGGCGGTCACGTCAACGCCGGCGACGACATCACGGTCGGTTTCGACAACTGGCGCAAGACTTTCGCGTACGCGGAGAAGGAAGGCGGCCTCCCTCTCCCCGTCCTCATCGAGAACACCGCGGGAGGCGACCACGCGATCGCCCGGCACCTCGACAACATCGCCCGCCTCTGGGACGCCGTCGGCGAGTTCGGAGCCGGATTCTGCCTCGACACCTGCCACGCCCACGCAGGCGGCGAAGAGCTTCTCGACATCGTGGACAGAGTGAAGGCCATCACAGGCAGAATCGACCTCATCCACGCCAACGACTCGAAAGACACATTCGACTCGGGCCGCGACCGCCACGACAACCTAGGCAATGGCAAGATCGACCCCGAGTTGGTGGTGGCCGCCATCCGAGCCTCCGGCGCCCCGGCGATCGTCGAGACGCCCGGCGGGATCGAGGGCCAGTCCGCCGACATCGCACTGCTGCGCGAGAGAGCAGGCAACTGACCAGCCCCGGCACCAGAATCCAGCCCGGCACAAGGGAGCGGAATGACGACCGACCAGCCGCGAACCGGCTCCCGAGAAACCCCGGACCCAACCGGCCCCGATCAGCAACGTACGGACGATGCCGCGGACGGCCCGGTCGCGGGGGCCGAGGTGTCCGCTGTGGAGACTTCTCGCGTACGCCGCTGGGCCGGCTTCCGACGGTCCCGCACCGCCAAGCGGCCGGAGGCGGCCGAACCCGAGCGGAAGCTACGGCCGGCAGTCCCGTCCCAACCCGACCGCGGCGCGGACCCGGCTCAGACCTCTACAGAGGCGGACACCGCGATCCTGAACTCACCGCTGACGGACCGAACGGTCCCGCTGGCCGCAGCCTCCGCTGGCCGCAGCGGCAAGAGCGACAGCCCGGCCAAGGCCGCGTCAACCGCGGCGGCCGGCTCGACCGTCCCCGCGGGTGACTCAACCGCTGAGGCCGGCTCAACTGCTTTCGCGGCCGGCTCAACCACCGAGGTTGACCCGACCGCGAAGGTCGGCGCTGCCGCCCGCCCAAACGCTGGGTCCGGTTCGGCCGCGGGGTCCGGCCCGACCACTGAGTCCGGCTCGGCCGCTGGATCCGGCTCGGCCGCTGGATCCGGCCCGAACGCTGGATCCGGCCCGAACGCTGGATCCGGCCCGAACGCTGGATCCGGCCCGGCCGGGGAGGCCGACTCACCTGCGGAGGAAAGCTCGGCTCCCACTGCCGGCTCACGCTCTGCGGGCGACTCAGCCTCCACCGCTGGCTCACCCGCTGAGAGTGCCGGTTCCCGCTCTGATGGCGACGCGGGCGGTTCGGTGGGGGGAAGGTTCCGGCGGCGACGGAAGGCGGCGCTGCCCACCGCCCGGCCTCCCGGGTCTCCGCCGGACCCCTGGACCGTGTTCGCGCAGACCACCGAACGCGAGCCCGGCCGGTTCCGGCGCGGCGCCCGGCGGGTCGGACGGACCCTGCGGCACGAGTACGCCGTCGCGATCTACGGCTCGTTGCTGCTCGCCATTGTGCTGACCTGGCCGACCCTGCGCTATCCGCTGCACACCGTGCCCCAGGACATCTGGGATCCGGCGCGGCAGGCGTGGCAGATTTCCTGGGCCGGGCATGTGCTGCTGACCGACCCGGCACGGTTGTGGCAGGCCAACGCGTTCTACCCGGAGCACTACAGCTTCGCTTTCGGCGACAGCCTGCTCGGATACGCGCCGGCCGGGATGCTCGGCGAAGGACCGTTCGCCGCGGTGTTGCGTTACAACATCCTCTTCGTGCTCGCTCACGCGTTGCTGACCATGGGCGGCTATGCGCTGGTACGCCAGCTCGGTGCCGGACGAACCGCGGCGCTGGTCGGGGCGGTCGCCTTCGCATACGCACCCTGGAGGCTCGCGCAGGAGGGCCACCTCGACATCCTCTCCGCCGGTGGCATCCCTCTGGCCCTGGCAATGCTGGCGCGAGGCCACGGCTGGTCGCTACGGGGCGGATTCCGGTCTGCTCAACGGCGTACCGGATGGGCTGTCGCGGGCTGGGCTGTTGCGACCTGGCAGCTGACCTTGGGATTCTCGCTGGGGCTGCCGTTCGCCTACGCGCTCGGGTTGATCATCGTTGTGGTCGCGGCCGCGGTATTGATCCGGTGGCTGTTCAGGCTCGGGAAGGCGCTCCGGCACAGGCGGCAGACCGTATCCCGGCGCCGGCGCGGTCAGGAGGTCGATCCCGGGCCGAACGCCGGCTCAGAACTACCCCCGGCCGGGGAGACAACCGATCCAAAGAAGACGGCCGGCGCGGAGACGACGGCCGCCCTGGAGGAAACGCCCAGCCGGGGAAAGACAGTTGGCCTGAGAAAAACACCCAGCCCCGACAAGACAACCGGCCTGGCAGAAACGGCCAGCTTGGGAAAAACAGCCAGCCTGGCAGAGACAGCCAGCTTGGGGAGAACAGCCAGCCTGGCGGAAACACCCAGCCTGGAGAAGACGGCCCGCCTGGAGAAAGCAGACGGTCCGGAGACAGCGGACGGTCTGAAGAAAGCGACCGGCGCGGAGGCAGCAACCAGCGCTAGGGCTGCGACCGGCGCTGGGGCGGCGACCGGCGCGGAGGCACCGGCTGGTGAGGAGGCGGCGCGGAGCCGGAAGTTGCTTCCGGATGTTGACGAGACAGTCCAGGGGAAGCGGCCTGGGGACAAGAAGTCCGGCAAGCGCAGGTCCGTCTTCGCGCGCGGAACCGCATCCGGTCAGGAACCGGCGTCCCGGCGGGGGAAGGCGCCCGCGCACGCGAGAGTCTCCGGCGAGCCGGCGCGCAAGAAGAAGGCGGCCAGGGACGACACCGTGGCGATGCCCGCGGCGGACCGGGCGACCGGCGGTGCCGATCCGGCCGTGAGCGAGCCGGCGCCCGCGGCCGTGGAGCGGGTCGGGGATGGGCCTGTGAGGGTTGGGCTCGGGTGGCGGTTGCTGGTCGCCGACCTGTTGGGGGTGCTGATCTTCGTGGGGGTCGGTGCGCTCATCGCGGTGCCGTACTTCCGGGTGGCGGGAACCGGTCCGGCCGGGACGGAGATCTCGTTCTTCTCGGCACCGGTGCGGAGTCTGCTGATCGGGCCGGCTGAGTCGCGGATCTGGGGGGTTCCGCACGAGGTGGCCCGGGGGACGCTGGGCTGGCCCGCGGAGATGACGTTGCTGCCGGGGTTCGTGCTCTATGCGCTCGCGCTGGTCGGTCTGGTCTTCTCGGTGTGGCGGGTGTGGCAGCGGTTGGCGCTGCTCGGCGCCGTGGTGGTCAGTGCGATCTTCACGCTGGGAACGACGTTCTTCGAGGGTCGCTGGACCTATCTGCCGCTCTTCGGTCATCTGCCGGCGTCGTTCGGGGTTCGGATCCCGGGGCGGCTGATGCTCTGGGTGACGCTGCTCCTGGCGATTCTGGCGGCCGGGGCGGTCGCCGAGTTCGTCCGGCGGGCCGAAGGGCTCGCCGCCGCCCGGGTGCAGCCCGGGGCGGGTCCGGGGCCGTGGCTGCGGATGGCGACGTTCGTGCCGTTGGCGCTGGTTCTGCTCGAAGGCTGGAATGCCACCGCTCATCCGGTGATGCCGGTGCAGCCGGCCGCGATGCGTACGGTGCAGGGACCGATGCTGGTGTTGCCGACCGCGGCGCTCGCCGATCAGACGGTGTTGCTCTGGTCGACCACCCGGTTCCAGGATCTGGCCAACGGCGCCGGCGGGTTCGCCCCGCTGCGGCAGGCGGAGCTGCGCCGGTCGGTGGCGTCGTTCCCCGATGAGGCGAGCATCCGGTTCCTGCGCTCCGAGGGGATCGGCACGGTGGTTCTGCTGCGTTCCGAGGTCCCGGGCACGTCCTGGGCGCGTGCGGGGGACCTGCCGGTGGACAACCTGGGGATCACCCGGGAGGACCTCGACGACGAGTCGGTGCTGTTCCGCCTGAACTGAGCTGAGAAACAGCACAGGCCCGCCGGTACGTTCCGGCGGGCCTGTGCTCTTTCACGAGGTGGTGTCGGCCGGGGCCGGGGCTGGGGCCGGGGTGCGGTCCAGGTTGAGCCAGCGGCGGATACCGACCGTCCAGGGCGCGTCCGGGGTGCCGGTGAAGGGGCCGCCGTCCGGGTCGTCGTCGTAGGTGTGGCGGACCACGTCGAGCTCGGGGCGCCAGATCTCCCGGACCACCAGGCCGGCCAGGATCGCCACGGTGACCAGGCGCAGCGTCGACGCCAGGACGAACGTGCCCTCCGGGATGACCGGTTTGCCGCCGGCGCCGAGGAGTTCGGCGTAGAACGCGGTGAAGTAGCCGATCTCCGCGACGGTCCAGGCGATGATCGCTCCCCAGCGGGGACGGGCCAGGACGATCAGCGGGAGCAGCCACAGGACGTACTGCTGGGACCAGACCTTGCTGAAGATCAGGAAGGCCGCCACCACCAGGAACGCGAGCTGGGACAGGCGTGGGCGGCGGGGGGCGAGCAGGCACAGCAGGCCGATCGCCGCGCAGGCCAGCACCGTCAGCGCGTACGAGAGGTGGTTGAGGGTGGGGATGTTGTCGCTGAGCCATTGGAACGGGCCCTGGTCGCCCGGTGCGCCGCTGTTCCACTTGGAGTCGAGGAAGCGACCGATGTACCAGAATGTGCCCCAGTCGATGGGCCGGGTGTCGTTGAGCTCGAAGAAACGGTTCCAGCTCGTCCGGTACAGCACGGCGATCGGCAGGTTCGTGGCCACCCAGGCGAAGACCGCCCCGCCGAGCGCCAGCAGGAACGGTTTGAAGCGCTGGGATCTCAGGGCGAGGACGAACAGCGGGCCGAGGATGAACAGCGGCCATAGTTTCGCCGCCCCGCCGAGGCCCAGCAGCAGGCCCGCGACAAGTGGCCAGCGCCGGGTCCAGGCGTACATCCCGAGCAGGGCGAGCCCGATGGCGAGGAAGTCCCAGTTGACCGTGGTGGTGACCAGCAGGATCGGGGAGAGGGCGAAGATGGCGGCGTCCCAGGGGCGGCGCCGGCGCAGGGCGAGGATCACCGCGCCGGAGGCGACCGCGAGCAGGGACAGGACCAGCGCGTTGGCGTTGTAGAACCACTTGCCCTGGTTGATCTCGGGGTATTTCTCGCCGAGCTCGTGCACCGGCAGGCCGAGCGCGCCCATGAAGTAGCCGCTGACGACCGGGTATTCGACGGCGTGGTCCTTGTACGGGACCTTGCCCTCGTTGAGCCCCTCGGCGTAATAGAGCGCGAGGACGTCGGTGTAGCAGAACCGGGTGTACTGGACGTTCTCCTGCCAGTTGCCGTCCTGGCAGGGCGATTTCTGCACCCAGCTGAACGCCAGCGTCATGCAGAGCAGCGCCATGATGATCCGCGGGGCGGTCCAGAAGCGGCTGCGGCGAGCGGCGGGATTGACCGCGTGCTCGCCGACGGGCCCGCCGATGGCCTGGGACAGCCCTCGGATGAAGCCGTCGGAGTGGGCGGGAAGGTCGGCCGGTTCTGCCGGGGTGGCGGGACCTGGCCGGGCCGGCGGGTCGGTCCGGTCGGTCTCCGACGACGAAGGCGCGCTCATGACTTGGCATCATGCCGCATCGGCGGCGGGATGGGGCGACCCGGACCGTCCGGGTCCATTACCGGGTGAAAGCGAAACGGCGTGCCCACCGTCGCCGGTGGGCACGCCGTTCACGTCAGTCGGGCTGGTCAGCCGTCCCCGTCATCGTCATCGTCATCGTTCTGACCGTTGTTGATGCCGTTGTTGGTGGTGCCGGGGAACTGGATGCCACCGTTGTTGTTCCCGTTGTCCTGGTTACCGGTGTTTCCCGTCGGCTGGCCGTTCTGGCACTGCTCGGGGAACAGGGTGCAGATCGCGTTGCCGTTGTTCTCCGGCGTCGGCGGGACGACCGGAGGCGGCGGCGGGGGTTCCTGGCCGGTGGCGAGTTCGCTGTCCTTGTTGCCCGTGTCCACCGGCGTCGGGAAAGTTTCCTTCTTCATGTCCTTCGCCTTGGTGACGGCGTTGATGAAGTCTTCCCAGATCTGGGCGGGGGTGCCGGAGCCGAACATCTCCCCGCCGTCCTTCTCCTTCATCTCGAACTTGCCGCTCGAGCCGCCGACCCACACGGTCGCCGCCAGCTGGGGGATCCCGCCGACGAACCAGGTGTCACCGCTGCCCGCGGTCTTGTTCTTGCCGTCGTTGAACTCCCAGGTGCCCGACTTGGCGATCGACTCGCGGCCGTTGCGAAGCACATTTTTCGCGTGGTCGGGGATCTTGGCCATGACGCCTTCGAGGTTGGCCATCTGGTCCGGCGGGAAGACCTGCTTGCCGGTGCGCTTCTCGCTCTTCAGCGCGACGGGCTTGCCGGTGCTCTGGTCGATCCGCTTCACCGTCTTGATGAAGTGGGCCTCCTGGCGCACCCCGCCGTTGACGATCGTCGAAACGCCCTGGGCGTGCTCGAGCGGGGAGATGTTGTACTGCCCGAACCCGATCTCGAGACCGAAGTTCTTCTTCCAGTCGGCCGCGTCGGTCTTGGTCAGATCGACGACCTTGTTGTCGTTGTTGAAGATGTGCTTGATGCCGGCGTCACGTGCGGCCTCGACGACCTTCTCGACGCCGATCCCCTCGGCGATCTGGTAGAAGGGGAAGTTGTACGACTGGATCGTCGCGGTCTCGAGGTCACAGTATTTGATCTTGCCGCCACAGATCTTGCCCGGGTCGCCACCCGCGTTGCTGATCTCGGTGCCGTCGATCTTCTTCTTGGTGCCGTCCCAGGTGGTCTTGAACGAGATGTCCTCGCGCAGGCCGGCCGCCAAGGTATAGATCTTGAACGTCGAGCCCGGTGGCTGGCCACTGCCGGAGAAGCCGGTGCCGTCGCCGTTCATGTAGCTGCCGTAGTCGAGACCGGCCGGATTGTCGCCGCCGTAGTAACCCAGCACCCGGCCGCTGTCGGGCTCGATGCCGATGACCGCGGACTGGTACTTCTTGTCGCGCTTGTACAGCGGCGACGTCTTGCTGTTGCGGGAACCGGCTTCCTCGGCGGCCTTCTGCACCACCGGGTCGATCGTCGTCGTGATCCGCAGGCCGCCGCGCTGGTAGTCGTCCGCGGAGATGTTCATCTCGGCGAGCTCGGCCTTGACGTGCCGCATGATCATGCCGACCGGCTTGCCGTCGGCGCAGGTCTTGCAGGCGCTGGTCGACTTGCCCTTGACCTTGGGGTACTTACGGGCGGCGTACTGCTCCGGAGAGATCCACTTCATCTCCAGCATGTTCTTCATCGTGTATTCCCACCGGTCCTTGGCATCCGGCAGGTTCACGTTGGGGTCGAAGCCTTTGTGCCCGGTGATGCTGTCCGGCTCGGGCTGCTTGATGATCGACGCCAGGACGGCCGCTTCCTCCGGCGTGATGGCGTTCTTGTTGTCCAGCGGCGTGAGCACCGACTTGCCGAAATACCCCTGGGCGGCGGCCTCGATGCCGTACCGGCCCTCGCCCAGGTAGATGTAGTTGAGGTAGAACTCCATGATCGTGTTCTTGTCGTACTCGGACTCGAGCTTGCGCGCGATCACAGCCTCGCGGAGCTTGCGGTTGTAGCTGATGTCCTTCAGGTCAGCCGCATGCCGGGCGTACTGCTGGGTGATCGTCGAGGCACCCTGCTGCGCACCGTTGGTGAAATTGTTCCACGCGGCGCGGACGATGCCCTTCATGTCGATGCCGTTGTGCGTGTAGAAGTTCTTGTCCTCAGCCGCGGCGACCGCGAACTGGACGTACTTGTTGGTTTGGGCCTGCGGCACCACGATCAGGTCGGTGCCGTCCTTGGCGAGCGTCTGGCCCTTGGAGTCGGTGATGACGTTCATCTGGTTCTCGGTCTTCGGCGCCGGCAGATCCACGCCGTCGAAGAACCAGGTGCCCACGACCACGCCGCCACCGGCCATGATCACCAGGACAGCCGCCGCGGCGGTCAGGATGTTGGCCCGGCGGCGCTTCTTGGCCGCCTTGTTCAGGATCTTGGCCGCGCTGCCCTTCTTGCCGTTGCCACCCGGGCCGTCCGGACCGGCGCCACCGCCGGCCGCCGGATCCACCGGGCGCACCGCGGCGCGCGCCACCGAGGCACGTCCACCGCCGCCGGGCACGGAGGCGCCACCGACCGCGGCACGTCCGCCCACCGCGGCCCGGCCACCCACCGACGCCGTGCCCGCACCGACCGGCGCCCGGCCCGGTCCTCCCACGGAGGCCCGCCCGCCGGCGCCGGCGGAGCCGACCGAGGCGGAGCCCACGGACGCCGACCCGACGGACGCGGCACCGCGAGGCGCCGAGCCGCTCGCACCCGGGCGCGCGGAGCCGGACGGCCGCCGGTACGCGTCGGGCGCGGGACGATCGTCGTAGCCGGACGGATCGTCGTTAGGCGTGGAGGCTGCGGGCGACCCGGGCACGCTGGCCCTGGCTCGCGCAGACTGCGAATCGCCGTACGAATTCATTCGGTTACACCTACCGGTCGCAGTGGAATGCCCCCGGAACCCTGGAGGGGTTCCCGGGGGCCACGCCACGGACGGACGTTTGTGGGCTGCACCCGCGCAGCCGCCCTGTCGGATGTCAAGAGTGACCGATTGCGGCGCTGGATGCCCGTGTCGGTCGGGGTCGAGTCAACGTTAGCGACGTAGAGGGCGATCACTGTCTGCCCTCCCGGCGAGGTGACGACGACGACCCTGTCTCGCGGTGGCGGCCCGAGGCGGACGCGGCGAGAGCCGTCGCGCCCATTTCCAGTTCGTCGGTGGTGAGCGCGTCCCGGCCGAGCAGATACTGCTCGATCAGGTGGTTCCACGCGCAGGACTGGCACACCTCGACCACGAAGACCTGGAACTCACGCAGAGTCATCGCCAGGACCGGCAGCTCGGCGAGCTTGCGGGCCTGGCCGGCGGACTGCTTGAGCTCGTCGCCATAGATGTAGTGCACCAGGGTCAGGTTGTCCCGGCGGCAGACCGGACAGCGGTCGTCGGTCGGCTCGCCATGGAACCGAGCTGCGTTTTTCAGGTACGGCGAGGCATCACAGACCTCGAGTGCCCCGATCTTCCCATTGTGCAGGTCACGCAGCACTACTCGCTTCTGGAGCGAGTAGTCGACGATCTGCCGCTGCGTGCGCATGGCGAAGAGAGTACGCGGTCCACACGCGAAGGGCGACAGCCATCACGCAGCGTGGCGATCCGACCGCCATGACGTGACTATCTTGCCAACGCGGGGGTCTCCGCTTACGGTTGCGATGTATCGGACCGATACATCGTGGGTCGCTGAAACTGGGCGGCCGGTCGCATCCTGGAGGAGGAGGATCAGGGCATGCTGGAAATGGCGATCCTCGGTCTCCTCCAAGAAGCTCCGATGCACGGATACGAGCTCCGTAAGGAACTCGCCACCAAGCTCGGCACCATCCGCGCGGCGATCAGTTACGGCACCCTGTACCCGACCCTGAAGCGGTTGTTCGCCGCCGGATGGATCAGCGAGCAGGCCACCGCGGCCGACCTCGCCCCGCCGATGACCAGCAAGCGCGGCCGCGTGGTCTACAAGATCACCGCGGAAGGCAAGGAACGCTTCGCCGAACTGCTGGCGCACGCCGGCCCCGAGACGTACGACGACGCGGGTTTCGGCGTGCACTTCACCTTCTTCTCCCGGACCGACCGCGCGACCCGGCTGCGCATTCTCGAAGGCCGCCGGCGCCGCGTCGAGGAACGCCGGGAGGGCCTGCGGGACGTGCTGGCCCGGGCCGGCGACCGGCTCGACGCCTACACGCTCGAACTGCAGCGACACGGGCTCGACTCGTGCGAACGCGAAGTCCGCTGGCTGGAGGAGCTCATCACCAACGAGCGCTCCGGCCGCACCCCCTCCGCCCCGGCGGCCGACAAGGCCACCGGGACACCCCCCGAAGAACCGGCTCCGCATCAGGACCGGCCGTGATGAATCAAGGAGGCAAACGCGATGGGTTCCGTCCGCGTCGCCATCGTCGGTGTCGGTAACTGCGCTTCGTCCCTGGTACAGGGCGTGGAGTATTACAAAGACGCCGATCCGAACGACCGCGTCCCGGGTCTCATGCACGTCACCTTCGGCGACTACCACGTCTCTGACGTGAAGTTCGTCGCGGCGTTCGATGTGGACGCCAAGAAGGTCGGCATGGACCTCGCCGAGGCGATCGTGGCCAGCGAGAACAACACGATCACGCTCACCGACGTCGCGCCGACCGGCGTGACCGTGCAGCGTGGCCCGACGTTCGACGGTCTCGGCACCTACTACCGCGAGATGATCGAGGAGTCGGAGGCCGAGCCGGTCGACATCGTCAAGGCTCTGAAGGACGCCCAGGTCGACGTCGTCGTGGCCTACCTCCCGGTGGGTTCCGAGGAGGCCGACAAGTTCTACGCCCAGGCCGCCATCGACGCCGGTTGCGCGTTCGTGAACGCCCTGCCCGTCTTCATCGCCTCGGACCCGGTCTGGGCGAAGAAGTTCGAGGACGCGGGCCTGCCGATCGTCGGTGACGACATCAAGAGCCAGGTCGGCGCCACGATCGTGCACCGCGCGCTCGCCAAGCTGTTCGAGGACCGCGGCGTCGAGCTGCTGCGCACGTACCAGCTGAACTTCGGCGGCAACATGGACTTCATGAACATGCTGGAGCGCAAGCGCCTGGTCTCGAAGAAGATCTCCAAGACCCAGGCCGTGACCAGCCAGATCCCGCACGAGATGATCAAGAGCGACGTGCACATCGGCCCGTCGGACCACGTGCCGTGGCTCGACGACCGCAAGTGGGCCTACATCCGGCTCGAGGGCCGCAGCTTCGGCGACACCCCGCTCAACGCGGAGCTCAAGCTCGAGGTGTGGGACTCCCCGAACTCGGCCGGCGTGATCATCGACGCGGTCCGCGCGGCGAAGATCGCCCTGGACCGCGGCATCGGCGGCCCGATCCTGTCCGCGAGCTCCTACTTCATGAAGAGCCCGCCGGTGCAGTACAACGACCACGACGCCAAGGACGCGGTCGACGCCTTCATCAAGGGCGAGATCGAGAGCTGATCAAGAGCACTGCCGAGAGGGGTCCGGGCCGTCCATGGTCCGGGCCCTTTTCCGGTACGCCGTCAGCGCCACGTCCGCTCGAGCGTGACCCGGGCCTCCAGCTCGAGCAGCCGGCGCTTGCGGTCCAGACCACCCCCGAAGCCCACCATCTTGCCGCCGGCTCCGACGACCCGATGACAGGGCACGAGCACGGGTACGGGATTCCGGTTGCACGCCGTCCCGACCGCGCGCGCCGCGCCGGGGTCACCGAGCGCCTTGGCGATGTCTCCGTACGTGCGCATCTCGCCGTAGGGGATCGTGGCGATCTGCCCCCACACGGCCCGCTCGAATTCCGAGCCGCCCCGCATCTCGATCGGCACAGTGAAATCGGTCACCACTCCGGAGAAATAGCCGGCGAGTTGCCCGGCGACCTCGGGATCGGAGTCGACATCCCACGCCGGGGACGCGCCGAACCGCACGCCGACCACCGTGCCGCCAGCCCCGGTGCCGCCGTCCACCTCGACGCCGAGCGGCCCGATCGGGGAGTCCACGAGCATCCTCATGCCCCGATTCTGCTCCCCGGGTCCGACAGAAATCGATGCAAGGTTCCGTCGCCCGCCCGCGTCTGTACGGACGGAGGTGGCCGGTGGAGCAAGAATTCACGACGTTCGTGGCCGAGCGCTCGCACGCGTTGATCCGCGTCGCGTACGCGCTGACCGGTGATCAGCGGGCCGCGGAGGACCTGGTGCAGGGCGCACTGGCCAAGGCGTACGCCCGCTGGCCCCGGATCAGCGGCGACGCTGAGCCGTACGTGCGGCGGATCATCTACAACGACCGGGCGTCGAACTGGCGGCGGCGGGGCCGGCAGGCCGAGTTGTCAGTGGCCGAACCGCCGGAGCGGGCCGCGCCCGACCGGCACGACGACGACATCGCGCTGCGGTTGGCGCTGCGCCAGGCGCTGCTCACCCTGCCGCCCCGGCAGCGGGCCGTGCTCGTCCTGCGTTTCCTGGAGGACCGGACGGTCGAGGAGACCGCGGAGGTGCTCGGCTGCCGCCCGGGCACGGTGGCGAGCCAGTCGTCCCGGGCGCTCGCCAAATTACGGGACCTGGTTCCCGCCCTCGACGACGACATGGCTGCGGAGGTGCTGCGATGACCACGGACGACCTGCTGCGCGACACGGTCCGGGAGCTCGCCGGGGAGGCCCGGCCGCCGTCCGGGCTCGCCGCCGCCGCGATGGCCCGGGGCCGCAGACTGCGCCGCCGGCGCCGGACCGGGATGATCGCCGCGGCCGCGTCGCTGGTCCTGCTGACCACCGTCCCGTACGCGATCCTGAGCCGCACCCAGCGTCAGGCCCCGCAACCCCCGGCCGTGACCACGACCGCCCCGGACTGGTCGACGAAGGTCCCCTACGCGCTGCCCGGCGGCTGGGCGGTGACCAGCGTGCAGACCGAGAAACTGACCGCGGTCCTGAACCCGGCCACGAATTCCTACCGCTCGGTCAGCCGCGCGTTCACCAGTCTCTCGGTCTCCCCGGACGGCAGGTACGTGGCCGTCACCGACGAGGCGCACGACAACCGGCTCGGCATCCTGACCACGGCGACCGGCAAGGTGCGCTGGACCACCGCAGGCCACATCCTCGAGCCGATCTGGTCCGCGGACAGCAAACGCCTGCTCGCCACCGGTCAGGATCGCTTCTACCTGGTGGAGGCGGCGTCGGGGAAGGTGATACGGCGGCCGGTCGACTACTCCTGCACCAACTACTGCCTGCTGACCTGGCTGCCCGGTGATCAGGAGATCGCGTGGGCGAAGCCGGGCGTCAACGGCTCCGAGACCAGTGAGGGCACCGTGTGGTTCCTGTCGGTGTTCGACGTGCAGACCGGGAAATGGACCCGTGACCTGGCGCTGCCCGGCACGCCGGCCAGCCACGACGCATGGTCACCGGGCGGCCGGTACGTCCTGATCCGTGGCGACGGCACCCAGGCCCAGCGGCTCCGGATCGCCGACGCCACCACCGGGACGATCCGCACCCAGCTCACCGCGACGATCGCGTACTTCGTCAGCGTGGACCGGGTGCTGACCGTCGAGGACGGCGTCGCGGCGCTGATCGACCTCGACGGCCGGGTGCTCGAACGGGTGGTCCTCGATCCCGTGCTCAGGAACGCGCAGCTGGGCTACGGCCCGGCGCGGTGAGCCGTCAGGCGATGTGGCCCTGCTCGCGGGCCCAGCGCTGCAGCTCCGCCTCGGCCTCGTCACGCGGCAGCGGGCCGCGGTCGAGGCGGAGCTCCTTGAGGAAACGCCAGGCCTGGCCCACGATCGGGCCGGGCGGCACCCCGAGCAGCTCCATGATCGCGTTGCCGTCGAGGTCGGGCCGGACCCGGGCGAGGTCCTCCTCGGCCTCGATCCGGGAGATCCGCTCCTCGAGCGCGTCGTAGTCGGCCGACAGGTTCGCGGCCTTGCGCTTGTTGCGGGTGGTGCAGTCCGAACGGGTCAGCTTGTGCAGGCGGGGGAGCAGCTCACCGGCGTCGGTCACGTAGCGGCGCACCGCGGAGTCGGTCCACTCGCCACGCCCGTACCCATAGAAGCGCAGATGCAGCGCGACCAGCTGGACCACCTCGGTGGTCACGTCCTTGGGGTATTTCATCGCTTTCATGCGCTGGCGGGTGAGCCGGGCACCGACCACCTCGTGGTGGTGGAAGCTGACCCGGCCGTCGCGCCCGACGGCCTTCGTCGCCGGCTTGCCGACGTCGTGCATCAGTGCCGCCATGCGCAGGATGAAGTCCGGACCCGCAGCACCCTCGAGGCGTACGGCGTTGGAGACCACGATCAGCGTGTGCTCGTAGACGTCCTTGTGCTGCGCGTGCTCGTCGATCTCGAGCTTGAGCCCGGACAGCTCGGGCAGGAAGCGGTCGGCGAGCCCGGTGTCGACGAGCAGCCGCAGGCCACCGATCGGGTCGGCGGCGCACATCAGCTTGGTGAACTCGTCCCGCACCCGCTCGGCGGTGATCCGGTCCAGGTCGGCGGCCATCGCGGTCATCGCCGCGAGCACCGGCGGGTCGATGGTGAACCGGAGCTTCGCGGCGAACCGGGCGGCGCGCAGCATCCGAAGTGGATCATCGCCGAAGGATTCCTCCGGCCGCGACGGGGTCCGGATCACCTGGGCCGCCAGGTCCTCGAGACCGCCGTACGGGTCGGTGAAGACGTGCCCCGGCAGGCTGACCGCCATCGCGTTGATCGTGAAGTCACGGCGGCGCAGGTCGTCGAGCAGGTTGTCGCCGTACTCCACGGTCGGGTTGCGGGTGACCCCGTCGTACGACTCGGCCCGGTAGGTGGTGATCTCGATCCGCAGACCGTTCTTCTGGATACCGATCGTGCCGAACTCGCGACCGGTCTCCCAGATCGCGTCGGCCCAGCCCTTGACCACGGCGAGCGTCTGTTCCGGGCGGGCATCCGTGCAGAAGTCGAGGTCGTCGCCGAGCTGCCCGAGCAGCGCGTCACGTACCGAGCCGCCGACCAGGTGCAGCTCATGGCCGGCGGCGCCGAAACGGCGCCCCAGCTCGTCGGCGACGGGGGAGACCCGCAACAGCTCCTGGACGGCGTTGCGCTGGGCCGTATTCAACACAGACATGGGACTACCAGGGTATCGGTCGTGGCGGTCACCGAGCGCAGCGGGCAGGATGGGAGCGTGCCCGTACCCGAGGTGCTCCGCCGCCTCAGCCAAGATCCCGCTTTCTGGTCCCTGCTGCGGGCGGAGGGCGGCGACGGTTCGGCCCCCGATCCGGGCCAGCTGCGGATCTCACTGCCGGTGACCGGTGGTTACGGTCTGGTGCTCGACATCGACCTCGCCACCGGCGAGCAGGCGCTGGGGCTGCGCGGCCCGGCCACCAGCGAGCCGGTGCAGCTGGGCTGGGTCGCGCCGGGCCGTCCGTTCCCCGCCGCGCTGCGCTGGCACGAGCTGGAGCTCTGCGCCCGGGTGATCGCCCTGGAGGATCCGACCCTGCCGCATCCGGGGCTGGTCGTGGCGCTGCTCGGGCCGTTCGCGCCGGTCACCGCCGAGGACGACGCGACCACGGCCGGAGCGGTCCGCGAGGCGGCGTACCGATCGTTGCGCCGGGCGGTGCCGCCTCCTGAGCCCTCCGGTCCGGAGCAGGCCCCGCTGCCGATGTTCGCGACCGACGACTGGTGGCCGCGGCCACCGGAGCCGTCACCGCAGGTGCTCGACGAGGCCGCTATCGCGGAATACACCGCCCCGGCCGGCCTGCCGCTCCAGGTCCGCGCGGACAAACGCTTCCCGCACGAGGGACTGGCCGAGATGGTACGCAGCGCCGTGCGCCGTTTGTCCGACCTGCCGGAGGACCGGGTGTACGACCAGGGGCGCCCGCTCGCCCGGCACATCGCGGACACCGGTGACCTCCGTACGGTGAACGCCTTGCTCGGGGTCCTCACCGAGGCCGGCTGCGACCACCCGACCGTGCTGGACGCCCTGAGCGAGCCACTGGTGCCCATCGAGGCCTGCTGGATGGTCGAGACGCTCGCGGGTGCGGCGCCCGGCACACTCCTGCGCCATCACGTGTGAAACGGTCGCTGGCTAGGGTGGCGTCTGTGTTCGTACCCCTGGGGAGGTCTTGGTGAGCGGCGGCATCTACCGCAGCGCGGCTGCCGCGCCCGACAGTGAGCCGGACGGGCCCGACGAGGGCTCGTTCCTGATCGCGGTCGACAGCACGGCCACGCTGCCCTCCGCGGCGGCCGACCAGCCGCTGGCCCCCGGCGTGATCCCGGACGACGTCCGTGCCTCGAGCGGCACCGTCTACGGCAGTCCCGCGGGGGATCTCGCGGACACCGAACCGGAGCCGGAACCGGAGCGCAGTGCGGTCGGCAACAGCGCCATCATGGCGGCCGGGAGCCTGGTCAGCCGGATCATCGGGTTCGTCCGCAACATGCTCATCGGCATGACGCTGGGTTCGGCGATCGGTAACCCGTACACCAGCGCGCAGTTCCTGCCCAACCAGATCTACGAGCTGCTGCTCGGCGGCGTCCTGTCCAGTGTGCTGATCCCGCTGCTGGTCCGGCGGCGCAAGGCGGACCCGGACGGCGGTCAGCTGTTCACCCAGCGGCTGCTCACCCTGTCGGTGGTCTCGCTCGGCATCGCGACGGTGATCGTCACGGTGCTGGCGCCGGTGATCACCACGATCCAGTCGAGCTCCGACGCCGCCCCCGGATACCAGGAACTGGTCACCTCGCTGTCGTGGCTGATCCTGCCGATGATCTTCTTCACCGGCATCTCGGCACTGATCGGCGCGGTGCTCAACGTGCGCGGCCACTTCGCCGCGCCGATGTGGGCACCGATCCTCAACAACCTCGTCGTCATCGCCACCTGCGGCGTCTTCATCGTGGTGTTCGGCTCGACGTCGGATCTCAAGCCCGGCGACATGTCGGCCGCGGAGATCGGGGTGATCGGCGGCGGCACCCTGCTCGGCATGATCGTGCAGACGATCGGCCTGCTGCCGGCGCTGCGCAAGGTCGGTTTCAGCTGGAGCTGGCAGTGGAACCCCCGCGCGCTCGGCCTGGGCGAGGTCGGCGGCCTGGCCGGCTGGATGCTGCTCTGGGTCGGTGCCAACCAGCTGGCGGTCTTCGTCGTGGCCCGGGTGCTCAGCGGCGTCTCCGGCGACGACGACGCGAGCCTGCTGGCGTTCAACAACGTCTTCCTGCTGACAATGATGGCGCACGGCATCATCGGCGTCTCGGTCATGACCGCGCTGCTGCCCAAGATGAGCGCGGCCGCCGCCGAGGGCCGGTTCAGCGACGTCAGCGGCGACCTCAGCCGCGGCATCCGGCTCACCACGACGGCGCTCGCCCCGATCTGCGTCATGTACGGCGTGCTCGGCGTCCCGATCGCGGTCACCTTGTTCCAGGGCGGACGGCTCTCCTACAACCAGTCGTACGCCACCGGCGGGGTGCTGGCCGTGGCCGCGTTCGCCGTGATCCCGCTGTCGATCAGCTACCTCTGCAACTACGCGTTCTATGCGCTGCAGGGCAACAAGACGGTCGCACTGATCAACCTGCCGGTCGTGGCGCTGCGCGTCGTCGGCTACGTCATCGTCGTCGAGATGCTGTCCGAGTCGCTGACCGCGGCCGGCCTCACCGCCGCCAACGCCATCTCCTATCTGCTGTCCGCGGTGCTCTCGCTCGTGCTGCTGCGCCGCCGGATCGGCCGGCTCAACCTGGGCTCGGTGGCCCGCGCACTGGTGAAGGTGCTGGTGGCCGCCGCGGTGGCGACCGGGGTCGGTCTGCTGGTGCTCCACGTGCTTCCCGGAGGCGACACGCCCGGACGTGGCGCGGCGCTTCTGCAACTCTTCGCCGGCGGTGGGGCGATCATGCTGACCTACCTGGTGGCGGCTACGCTGCTCAAGGTTCAGGAAGTCAATCAGGTCGTCGGGATGGTGCGCCGCAAACTCGGGCGCTGAGCGACCTGTTGATAACGTGTGGATAACCCCCTGAACAGCTATTTTCATCGCCCCAACCGGCCCACAGGGCCCTGGAAGGCGGGCCCGGACGGGTGCCGCGCCCAGGGATGACCTGTGGGGTTCCGGCCCCGGGCGGGTAAGGTCTGGGACGACACGTGCGACTCATCGAGGGAGGACGGGTGACCCAGGTCGGCGAAGGCCACGAGACCTCGGCCGACGAGGCCGGACCGGTCATGACCTTCGGTGCGCCCACCGTCGGTGAGATCCTGGCCGAGCGTTATCAGCTCGAAGAGCACGTCAACAACGACAGTGCCGGCCGGCAGGTCTGGCGAGGCATCGATGTCATCCTCCGGCGTCCCGTCGCGGTCGTGCTGCGGCATCCGGGCGGCGACTCCGCGACCGAGATGCTGCAGGCCGCGGTCGACGCGAGCCGGGTGATACACCCCAACCTGGTCGGCGTCTACGACGCGATCGACGAGGGACAACGCGCCTATGTGGTGCGTGAGTGGGTCGACGGTGAGGCATTGCGCGAGCTGGTCGGCCGGGACGGCCCGCTGGAGCCGGGACGAGCCACCGCCATCGCCCACTCGCTCGCCGACGCTCTGACGGCGGTGCACGCCACCGGCATGGTGCACGGCAACATCCACCCGGGCAGCGTGCTCATCGGTGACGACGGACGGGTCGTGCTGGCCGACGCCCGCGCCGACTCCGCCGACAGCACCGAGTCCGACGTCCGCTCGGTCGGCGGCGTCCTCTACTACGCGCTGACCGGCCACTGGCCGCACGCCGAGATCAGCCCGTCCACGGTGCCCGACGCCACCCGCGACGGCAACGGCAGCCTGACCACGCCGCGGCAGGTCCGCGCCGGCGTCCCGGCCTACCTGGACGACCTGACCATGGACCTGCTCGACAAGCGGGTCGCGTCGCCGGAGGCCGAGGCGCTCACCGCCGAGCTGTCCCGGCTCAACGCCGCCGACGAGGACTACGACGACGTCGGGCCGCTGCGCTTCGCCCAGGGCGCCTCGTCCGAGCCGGTCCGGAGCACCAACAAGATCGTGCTCGGCATCGCGGCGCTCGCCGTGATCGCCATCATCGGCCTGGTCTTCGGCATCCAGGCCATCAACAGTTCCGGCGGCGACCCGGCACCGTCCACCAACGACACCACCACGGCGCAGCAGGACGGCACCACCGGTGGTTCCGACGGTGGCACCGCGACCGGCACCGACGACGCGAACAACCCGGCGCCGAAGAAGATCCCGCTGACCGCCGACATGGTCCGGATCGTCGACCCGCCGAAGGGCGACCGCGAGGATGCCCCCGAGGCCAAGAACGTCGTCGACGACGACAAGGACTCCGTCTGGCGGACCCCGGGCTTCGACGACGGCCCCAAGTTCTACAACAAGCCCGGCATGGGTCTGCTGATCAACCTCGGCAGCCCGCGCACGCTCAGCGACGTCCGGGTCGAGACCGCCGTTCCCGGCGTCGCCATGGACATCCGCACCGGGCCGAACGACCCGGGTGACAGCTCCACCGGCGACGACAAGATCGCCAAGACGTTCACCAAGCTCGGCGACGGTGAGACCGAGAAGACCGACGGCACCAACTCGATCTTCAACGTCTTCGACCCGGCGCAGAAATACCAGTACATCCTGGTGTGGGTGACCGAGCTGCCCCAGGACAACGACGGGAAGTACCGCCTCGAGGTCTCCAAGGTCGAGGTCTACGGCAACTGACCGCCACGCTCGACGAGGCCTCCACCGATCGCTCGGTGGGGGCCTCTTGTTTTCCCCCGGGATGCGTGACTCGGCTAGATTGCTCGCGTGACTACTGGCGGGGCTCCCGGCGGTGCGGACCTTCCCGGCCCGACCGATGCCGAGCTGCTGCGCGCCCACGTCGAGGGTGACACGCTGGCCTTCAGCGAGCTGGTCCGCCGCCACCGCGACCGGCTGTGGGCGGTCGCGATGCGCACCATCGGCGACCGCGAGGAGGCCGCCGACGCGGTGCAGGACGCGCTGCTGTCGGCACACCGGGCCGCCGCCAAGTTCCGGGGCGACTCGGCCGTCACCACCTGGCTGCACCGGATCGTGGTGAATTCCTGCCTCGACCGGATCCGGCGGCGGCAGGCACACCCGACGATCCCGCTGCCCGACGGCACCCACACCGACAGGGGCGGACCCGGCGGCGGTCCGGAGCCGGCCGCCCCCGTCCGCGACCACGACACCGCACTGGTGGTCCGGGCCGCGCTGGCCGACCTCCCGCCCGATCAGCGCGCCGCCCTCGTGCTGATCGACGTGCAGGGTTACTCGGTGGCCGAGGCCGCCGTGATCCTCGAGGTCGCCGAGGGCACCATCAAGAGCCGGTGCGCACGGGGCCGGGCCCGGATGGCGATCGCGCTCAAACACCTCCGGACCGGCGCCGACCCCGAATCCGTGGGAGAGCAGCGTCACTCGGGGAACCCGGGCGCGTCCGGGCGCGTCTCAACCGGGTCGAGTGCGACCGGGCCGCTTCCTGGCCCGGGTGACAGAGGGGACCGACCGTGACCGGGGCAGAGTTCAGCGAGGTCGACATCGACCTGCTGGCCGACTATGTCGGCGGCGCGCTGGACGGCACCCCCGACGAGGCCCTCGTGACCCGGCGCATCGCCGCCGACCCGGCCTGGCAGGACGCGTTCGTCGAGCTCACCAACGGCGCCGAGACCGTCTCCGGAGCGTTGCGAGCCTGGGGCGCCGAGCCCGAGCCCATGCCCGCGGACATCGTGGCGCGGCTGGACGCGGCACTGCTCGCCCCCGGTGCCGACGCTTCCACAGCCCCGCCGGCCGCTGAACCCGCCGGTGCTGCTCCTGTCCGGCACCTGGTCTCCGTACCCTCCGGATCCGCCCGGCCCACCACCGCCCGGCGCCTGAAGTGGGCCGCTCCGATCGGGATCGCGGCGGCGGTCCTGGCTTTCGCCGGCTTCGGCATCCAGCAGCTCGCGGTGTCGGACAGCTCGGATTCCGAGGCCACCTCGGCCGCGGGATCGGCGCCGGAGCCGATGATCGCCGCACCCCTGCGGACGCTGGAGAGCGGCGCGGACTACACCGAGCAGTCCCTCGGCCAGATGGCCCGGAAGGCGGAGACCGATCTTTCCGCCCCGGAGGGCACGACCGCGAACAAGTCCGTCCCCAGCGCCTCCGTTCTCCTTGAGGACGCACTGACCCCGTTGCGGGTGCAGGAGGCGCTGGCGGCGTGCCTCGACGCGATCGCGGCCGAGAACGGCACTCCCACGATCACCGCGCAGACCGTCGACTACGCCCGCTTCCAGGGCTCGGCGGCCGTCGTCGTCGCTTTCACCGCGGCCAACGGGGCGTGGGTCTGGGCCGTCGGCCCGGCGTGCGGATCGCCCGGTTCCGGCGCCGCACGGCTCGGTTCGCTGCGGGTAGGCTGAACGGATATCCCATCGTTGTGAGGCCGCCCACTATGCCGCGGCCCACAAGCCGTGACACGCGGGAATGTTGCTCTCTTACCATGACGTTCTAGCGTGCGACGTCGCCGGTTCACGGCGAAACCAGACTGAGGAGTCGGCAGTGGACGAGGTCCGCAATCTGATCATCATCGGCTCCGGGCCGTCCGGCTACACCGCGGCGTTGTACGCGGCCCGGGCCAGCCTGAAGCCGCTGGTCATCGAGGGCGTCCAGTCCGGTGGCGCGCTGATGACCACCACCGAGGTCGAGAACTTCCCGGGTCACCCGGACGGCATCATGGGCCCCGAGCTCATGGACAACATGCGCAAGCAGGCCGAGAAGTTCGGCGCCGAGTTCATCACCGACGACGTGACCCGCGTCGAGCTGGGCGACAAGCCCACCGAGGCCGGCACCGAGGGTCTGAAGACCGTCTGGGTGGGCGAGAAGCAGTACTTCGCCCGCGCGGTCATCCTCTCGACCGGTTCGGCCTGGCGCCGGCTCGGCGTCCCCGGCGAGGAGGAATTCCTCGGCCACGGCGTCTCGTCCTGTGCGACGTGTGACGGCTTCTTCTTCCGCAAGCAGAACATCATCGTGGTGGGCGGTGGCGACTCCGCGATGGAGGAGGCCACGTTCCTCACCCGCTTCGCCGACACCGTGACGATCGTGCACCGCCGCGACTCGTTCCGGGCCAGCAAGGTGATGCAGCTGCGCGCGATGAACAACGAGAAGATCAAGGTCGAGTGGAACACCGCCGTCGACGAGATCCTCGGCGAGGACGGCAAGGTCTCGGGTGCGCGTCTGCGCAACCTGCAGACCGGGGAGACCAAGGTCCTGGACGTGACCGGCGTGTTCGTGGCGATCGGCCACGACCCGCGCAGCGAGCTCTTCAAGGGCCAGGTCGCGATGGACGACGACGGTTACGTCACGGTCGCCTCCCCGTCCACCCGGACCAACATCCCCGGCGTGTTCGCCGCCGGCGACCTGGTCGACCACACCTACCGTCAGGCCATCACCGCCTCCGGCACCGGCTGTTCCGCCGCGCTGGACGCCGAGCACTTCATCGCCTCGTTCATCGAGCTGTAAATCAGTAGCGCCGCACACCAGGAGGTCCGAGTGGGAGCAAACAAGGCCGTCACCGACGCCACTTTTACGAGTGACGTGCTGCAGTCCGACAAGGTGGTACTTGTCGACTTCTGGGCCGAGTGGTGCGCACCCTGCAAGAAGATCGACCCGCTGCTCACGGAGATCGCCGCCGAGATGGGCGACCGGGTCAAGATCGTCAAGCTCAACATCGACGAGAACCCGGAGACCGCCCGCGCCTATCGGGTGATGTCCGTGCCGACGCTGACCCTGTTCAAGGGCGGCCAGCCGGTCAACTCCGTCGCCGGCGCCAAGCCCAAGGGCGCCCTCGTGAACTTCATCGAGTCGGCCCTCTAAACCGGCTTTTCGCAACGCCTCGCATCCACCCGGATGCGGGGCGTTGCTCTTTGGCGTGGAGCGCTATCGCCACCCGGCCGTTCCGGACAACGGGTAGTACGCTCCCCGGTAGTTGCCCTCTGCACTTCCCCCTCAAAGTTGTTAGGGAGCCGCGCGTGCGTTCGATCCGACATGGAGACACCGGTCCGGCCGTCGAGGAGATCCGGTCGATCCTGGTGGATCTGGAGCTGCTCGAGACCGCAGGCACCGAGTTCGACGATGCCACCCAGACCGCTGTGCGAGCGTTCCAGCAGGGCCGCGGACTCGGCGTGGACGGCATCGTCGGCACGGAGACCTGGGCGGCACTCGACGGCGCCCGCTGGAAACTCGGTGCCCGCACCCTGTTCCACTCGGTGCCCACGTTCCTGGTCGGCGAGGATGTCCGCACGCTGCAGGAGCGGCTGCTCGAGATGGGCTTCGACACCGGGCGCGCCGACGGCCTCTACGGCCCCCGGACCGCCCGCGCGGTCGCCCAGTTCCAGCGCGAGGTCGGCCTGACCCCGGACGGCTCCTGCGGGCCGAACACCATGAAGGCACTGCGCCGGCTCGGCCGCAAGGTCGTCGGCGGGCGTCCCAACTGGCTGCGCGAGGCCGAGGCGTTCCGGCAGTCCGGTTCCAGCCTCGTCGGCAAGACCATCGTCATCGACCCGGGCCACGGCGGCCCGGACGACCTCGGCGTCGTCGTGCCGGACGGACAGCTGCGCTGGACCGAGGCCGACCTGGTCTTCGACATCGCGACCCGGCTCGAGGGCCGGCTCGCCGCCGCCGGCATGCGCGTGCACCTGACCCGCGGCCCGCACCCCACCCAGCAGATGACCGGTCAGGAACGCGCCGCGCTGGCCAACAGCCTCGGCGCCGACCTGCTCATCTCACTGCACCTCGACGGGCAGGAAACCCCGTCCGCCGACGGCGTGGCGACCTACCACTACGGCACCGGCAACGGCGTCACCTCGACCGTGGGGGAGCGGCTCGCCAACCTCGTCCAGCGCGAGGTCGTCGTGCGCACCGGCATGCAGGACTGCCGCATCCACGCCAAGACGTGGGAGCTGCTGCGCCTCACCCGGATGCCGGCCGTCCGCGTCGACCTCGGTTACCTCTCGTCACCGGTCGACCGCGAGCGCCTCATCGACCCGCTCATCCGCGAGCAGATCGTCGAAGCCATCCTCGCGGCCGTCCAGCGGATGTACTTCCCGGTCGAAGCCGACGTGCCGACCGGCTCGATCGACGTGCGCCAGCTCCGGCTCGCGCTCGCCTCCCGCAACGCCTAAGGCGCTTCCGTGGACGTGGTTGCTGCGACCGGGCGGACCGGTCGCAGCAACGTCTCCGGGCTCATCGAGCCGAGCAGCTTCTCCAGCGCGTACTCGACGTCGGACTTCCACGACAACGCGGTCCGCAGCTCCAGGCGCAACCGCGGATAGCGCGGATGCGGGCGCACCGTCTTGAACCCGACCGACAGGAAGAAGTCGACCGGGGCGACGCAGCCCTCCTCGCCCTCGCCGGCCTCACCGAACTTCTGGTCGCCGAACGCCTCGATCGCCTTCACCCCACGCTTGGTCAGATCGCGGGCCACCCCTTGGACAAGCATCCGGCCCAGCCCGCCCCCGGCGAACGCGGGCACCACGTGCGACGTCATCAGCAGCGCGGCGTCGGCACTCACCGGTGAGGTGGGGAACGCCATCGACCGGGGGACATACGCCGGCGGTGCGAACATGACGAACCCGGCCGGCATGCCGTCGACGTACGCCAGCTTGCCGCACGACCCCCACTCCAGCAGGGTCTGGGAAACCCAGGCCTCCTTCTCGAGCCCCGGATCGCCGGTGGCGCAGGCCCGCTCGGCGGAAACCGGATCGAGCTCCCAGTAGACGCAGCCGCGGCACGGCCGGGGGAGGTCTTCGAGGGTGTCGAGGGTCAGATTGACCAGGCGTCGCGACATCGCGGGGCCCCTTGAGATCGGTGAAGATGTCCGGACTGCGGCACGGTTACTCGTCACGTGCTTGCCCGCGCCCCGCAGGGATCCTACGCCGCAACCGCCGTGAACGGCAGCGGAACCATCCCGCTCGGTGAACAACTCCCGTGCGCCCGGGGACCCGGCCACTAGCATGGTCGGCAATGTGATCAACCGACTGTTCCGAGGTGAAGCCGCATGACCGGCACGACTCAAGACGACTACACCGATCGCTACGCGCGACGGGTCCGGGGAATGACCACCTCCGAGATCCGCGCCCTGTTCGCCGTCGCCAGCCGCCCCGAGGTGGTGTCGCTGGCCGGTGGCTCGCCCTACATCGCCGCGCTCCCGCTCGACGCGGTCGGCGAGATGATGAGCAAACTCGCGACCGACATGGGCACGACCAGCCTCCAGTACGGCATCGGTCAGGGCACCGTCGAACTCCGCGAGCACATCTGCGAGGTCATGGCGCTGTCCGGGATCACCGGCGCTTCCCCCGACGACGTGGTCGTCACGGTCGGCGGACAGCAGGCCCTCGACCTCGTGGCACGGCTGTTCCTGGACCCGGGTGACGTGGTACTCGCCGAGGGGCCGACCTACGTCGGCGCACTCGGCGTGTTCCAGGCCGCCCAGGCACAGGTGCGGCACGTGGCAATGGACGCCGACGGGCTCATCCCGGCAGCACTCGAAGAAGCGATCACGGCCGCCGCGGGACGGATCAAGTTCCTGTACACGATCCCCACGTTCCAGAACCCGGCCGGTGTCACGCTCACCGAGGAACGCCGGGAGGAGATCCTCGACATCTGCGAGCGGTACGGACTCCTGGTGGTCGAGGACGACCCGTACGGCATGCTCAGTTTTGAGGGTGACGCCCCGCGCCCACTCCGCGCCCGGCGCCGTGAAGGGGTCTTCTACCTGAGCACCTTCTCCAAGACGTTCGCCCCGGGGCTGCGCGTGGGCTGGATCCTCGCCCCACACGCCGTACGCGAAAAGCTCGTCATGGCTTCTGAAGCGAACATCCTGTGCCCGAGCGCGTTCGCCCAGGGCGCGGTCACCCAGTATCTGGCGACCATGCCGTGGCGCGAACAGGTGAAGACGTACCGCGAGATCTACCGCGAACGCCGCGACGCCCTCCTCGAAGCACTGCGCGACTACATGCCGGCCGGCACCACCTGGACCCGCCCCAACGGCGGCCTCTTCGTCTGGACCACCCTGCCGCCCGGCCTGGACTCGAAGGCCATGATGCCGCGGGCGATCGCCGCCCGGGTCGCCTACGTGCCCGGCACCGGCTTCTACGCCGACGGCACCGGCGCCGGCAACATGCGGCTCAACTTCTCGTTCCCGCCCCCCGAACGCATCCGCGAAGGCGTGCGCCGGCTGGCCGGCGTCATGGAACAGGAACTCGCGCTGCGAGCGGTCTTCGGACCGACCACCCCCCACCACCGTCGTGGCCCGGCCGCCGCGGACACCCCCGGCCCCGACTTGGCATGATCAACCCCATGGGTACGTCCTCCGAACCGCATGTCCTCGTCCTGGCCGGCGGCCTCTCCTACGAACGCGACGTGTCCCTGCGCTCAGGCCGCCGGGTCCTGGACGCACTCCGGGCCACCGGCATCTCGGCCGAACTACGCGACGCGGACGTCACCCTCCTGCCGACGCTGCGCGAAGACCCACCGGACGCGGCGGTGATCGCGCTCCACGGGGCAACCGGCGAGGACGGGTCGCTGCGCGGGGTCCTCGACCTCTGCGGCATCCCGTACGTCGGTTGCACCGCGGCGGCATCCCGGCTCGCCTGGGACAAACCCTCCGCCAAATCCATGCTGAGGGAGAACAGCATCCGTACGCCGGACTGGGTCGCCCTGCCCCACGACCGGTTCTCGGAGCTGGGTGCGGTGGCGGTCCTCGAACGCATCGAGGACCGCCTCGGCCTGCCCCTCATGGTCAAACCGGCCCAGGGCGGTTCCGGCCTCGGAGCATCCGTGGTCCGCGACTCGACGGCACTGCCGGCCGCGATGGTGAGCTGCTTCGCCTACGACTCCACGGCCCTGGTCGAGAAGTACGTGGCCGGGACGTCGGTCGCGGTGTCGGTCCTGGACCTGGGGGAGGGGCCGTTCGCGCTCCCCGCCGTGGAGATCGTCCCCCGCAACGGCGTCTACGACTACGCGGCCCGATACACGGCAGGCCTGACGACATGGCACACCCCGGCCCGGCACCCGGCCCCGGTGGCCGAGAACGTGGCATCCATGGCCCTGGCCGCGTACAAGGCCCTGGGCCTCCAGGACCTGTCCCGCGTCGACCTGATCGTCGATGCTGACGAGGTGCCGCACGTGCTCGGGGTCAACGTCTCCCCGGGGATGACGGAGACGTCGCTGCTGCCCCTCGCGATCCAAGCGGGAGGCCTGGACTTCGGCAGGGTCCTCGAACAATTGGTCGGTGCGGCAGTCACCCGCGGTGCCCGCTAACCAGGCCCACCCCACAGCCTGACCACCACCAAAGCCCAACCGTCAACACCGCCGCACCCAGCCTCCCGTGCGCAGCCTCCCGCACCCGGCCTCCCGTGCGCGGCCTCCCGTGCGCGGCCTCCCGTGCGCGGCCTCCCGTGCGCGGCCTCCCGTGCGCGGCCTCCTAAGCGCGGGCCCGTGCGGGTTCTATGCGTCGCTTCCCGTGTGCCGTCGGCGCGGGTCTCTCTGCGCGCCTCCGCTTCCCGCTTCCTGCGCGTGGCCCCCGCAGTGTTTCTCCAAGTGGCGTCCGCGCGGCAACCTCGGGCCACGCGTCTCCCACCGGCCCCGCAGCCGTACCACCTACCGCACTATGCCCACGCAACCCGCGATCCGCCGTCCACTCACGCTTCCTACCGAGCAGACAACACGCCACCCCATGACCCATGGGGCTATGGCTGAACTCAGGCCCGCCTAGACCCGCCGGCTGACATCGCAGCAATCCACCCAGGCTGCGACCCCACTCCAGCATCTACCTCAAAACCAGAGCCCCACCGCTCGGCGGCCACGAACCTGACCCGACTCACCCAAAGAACCTCGGAAAGCCACCCGGCCCAAAGTCACTAGCGATCTGACTCATCAGGCGTTCCCGCGCTCGCCACACCCGCGCTCGCCACACCCGCGCTCGCCACACCCGCGGCGCAGCATCCGTCTCGCTGATCCCGCGGCACTAAATCCGACCCCGCCACCGGCCCACCGACGGACCCACCTCCACGGCTGGACCCAGTCCCACCACCGAGCTAGCTGCATTTCGCATGGCCCGACCCTCGCCGCTCGGCCCCACCGCTAGGTCGACCCCGCGGGTTGGTCAACCCTGCTGCTTGGCCAACCCCTTGCCGCTTGACCAACTTCTGCCGCTCGACCGATCCCGACAGCTAGACCAACCCCTGCGGTCAACCAACCGTCTGCGGCTCGGCCAGCCCCTGCCGATCGGCCGACCCTCAGGGCTGGCCGGTTGTCACATTCTGAGGGCCTGGAGTCCGCCCAGCCTCAACCACCCTTCCGGGCTCTGCCTCAACCGCGTCCTCAGGCCGCAGCTCAGCCGCATCACCCTGCCCGGCCCTGGCACCTCCACCGAACCCGGCCAGAGCCCCATCTCCATGTCCGGCCTCGTCCGTATCCCCGGGCCCCGCCTCAGCCTCGGACACACCGCCGTTTACCCGACCGATTCCGCCGTCATCACCGCTCCCGCTCGACGGTTGCGCGTCCTCCTCGTCGGCCGCAGTCGGCTCAGCGCCGAACGTCGATGGCGATTCCCAATGGATATGCGGAGGCTCGGCAATCGCCCGCCCGCCAAACCCAGCCAGCCATGCGGCAACGAGGGCAAGGTTCTCGAGCCACTGCTCTTCCGGGATCACCGGAAGGATGTCGTCCCACAGCGAGAGGAACGTGCCACGCAGCTGCAACCGTCCGAGCGGCCGCGCAAGAAACCACATGTGCAGGTGCGCGGACCCATCGCCCCAACGATTCACGTGCACCCGAGCAACGCCGTCCAGCGAACGAATCGCCCGCTCCAGCCGCACCGTCATGACACCCAACTCGGCGGCCAGGAGGTTGGGAAGATCCCCAAGGTCAAGATGCGAACGACACTCAAGGATCAAGACCATTGGCAACCCCGTCGGCCGGTCCATCCCGCGGACCCTCCACCGCTCACTAACCCAGATGTACGAGTCGTCAGGCGTATTGCAGGCAACACAGTCAGCAGCGTCCTCGCCGTGACGAGGGGGCTCCACAGCTACAGCATCGTTGAGTCGCTTGACCCGCATCTCGCCCTCGAACGGGAAGGAAGGCCAGCGGGTGAAGTCCGGAAGCGAGGGCGTGTCATCGGGCACGCCGCTGACCCTAGTCCAGGTAGGCAGCCATGTCCCGGGTCAATTTCAGGCCTGTGGACAGAGCCCCGAGCTTGGCCCATCAGGCGTCCTCAAGGTGCCCACCACGTCGACACCGATCACCCTCGGTAGACGCGTCCACACGCCCCAAAGTTATCCACAGAAGTTATCCACAGGCTCCGCCGTTTCACGTGAAACGCGACGTCGCAGCGCTGTACCCCCTGTGGATACTGCCGTGGACAACACCCACGACATCGGCAACGTTTCACGTGAAACGGCACCTCGAACTTTGTTCAACAGCGGTTGCACACAGCTTGTGGATAGTGCCCATCGCCGATGCGCCGACCCCCTCGAGCACGACATCAATCCGCCCTAAAGCTGACCCGCTCCTCGCACGGTCAAAGTGCCTGGATCCCTCTTGCCAACCTCAGCGCATGGCTCGAGAAAGTCGAGCTGAGCTCACGTCAACTTGGTAACCCACGGCCCGCGACCGGGACGCCCCGCCCGCCTACATCTCCCGCCGCAGGTCTCAGTGGCTCAATTCAGTCTCCGCTGGTGTCCTCGCCACCAAGTAGAGCGACCCGGCCAGGAAGCCGGCTGATGGAGAGGGAAGCACCGCTCCGGGTGAAGATGCCGGTCCACGAAAACCAGGAAGCCGCGGCGGCTCAGAGAGCCCAACCTCACCCCGTGCCGCGGTCACTCAGCCTCCAGCCGACGATGGCCAACAGGCTCTCCGGCCAAAGCTGGTTGCTATCCCGATCCCATCCCTATCGGATCCTCCTGCGTTCCCGGGCCCACATCTCACGACGATCCCCACCGCGCTTGCCACCGTGACCACCGCACGCGCAATCCCTTCGTGCTTCCCTGGCACAGGACCCACATTGCCGCCCTCTCGGTCGCGACGACATTGCGTTCTAGGCGCAGAGGCCGAGAGGCCGACGTCTACGACCGGACTCGAACCCCTTGGGCGGACCCGCAGTGAGGGCCCTCGGTCACCGTCGGCACCTCCAGAGGTCCGGCAATCGCGCGCCCTTGTTCCCGTCCACGTTCGGCAGATACCAGTGCGCTTCCCGCCCACATCCGCAACCACAGACAGCCCGTTCCGGATGTGCGCAGGTGCCCCCGGGGAGGCGCAGCAGAACCGCCCATTCGGTCTGTTCATCCGTCGGCTCTACCAACCATGCTCGCCTACCATCGGGCAGAGCAGGTCTCACTGAGTCCGACGCTCGTTCGTCGGTTCGCTGTTCGTCCGCGCTGGATCCCGCATTCACCTCGCTCCGCAGATCTGAGCAGCCCACGCTACCGAGCCCAGTCGGCTATAGCGTTCACTCGTACGCCTGCCTGACGGACATGCGCGCGCGGCGTTCAGGGATGCCAGCATCTGAGCAGAATCCGGCTTGATCTAGAGGAGGACATCGCCTAGGCCCGTCCTTCAGCCGGCTAACCAGCTCTCCACAGTTGTCGGCTATCTCAATCAGGACCTCAACGTGCTCAGCTGTCCGGCTTCGCCGCAAGGAGCCCACCACACTGCCCGCCCGGCCAACCCGCCGTCCGTGTCGCTGCCCTGTCGAGTCGCCTTGTTTAGCGGACGCACCGTTGTAGCACCGCCGTGCCAAATCTGTCTGATCGGCCACTCACGAGTTCGCCTCGCGAGCCTGCGGGCACCGCCGAGTCGTCGGCATGCTTAGCCCAGATAGCAGCGAGACCGACCCTGATGCCGCATCAGCCCTTTGAGTGCGCCCCAGGCTCTTCCAGCTGTACGGACTCACCGGGCTACGCAGACAGACTCTGCGCCTCCCAGGTGTCGGCGCACACAGGCCTCAGGTTCGCCGATGAGCGCTCCCACTCCTGGCATTACTGCTTGGCCCCGGACGATAGCCGTACGACGATTTCTAGACCTGCCGCCGAATGCGTCCGCGTTCCTGCCCGATTCGCGCGGCCGCCGTGAGGAAACAGGCGGGTTCCCGAAGTGGCGATCATGAGGCGGAATCCAGTTAGGTCCGCGCCCGATCAGCAGACGTCTGGGATGCAGACCGGTACTGGCGGTCCGAAGGAACGCCTCCTGCAATCACTGCGGGGCTGTCGCGTACCCAGGTGACCGCAAGACGCTCGGTGCATCGATCGCTGCACCGTTTCACGTGAAACCGACGTCCGAGGCCATGCAACACCGCCAGCCGTGAGCCATGGACTCCTGGACCCTGGGACAGGACCCCCGGGTCCACCGCCGGAGAGGTCTCCAGACTCATGGGCCGCGTATACGGCCACTGCCCGGCGGGCATCACGCTCCCTGCGGCCAGACTGCCCACCTAGGGCTCCACCACTCAGGCCACCGAGAGTGGTTGGCTCACGGTGACGGAACTCAAGATCTGAAGGGCCACCCCAAAATCCCGAGATGCTCATCCAGGGGCGGGGATCCGCGTTCGACACTCGGCGCTACGGCGATGGAGTCCTGAATCCGCCCGCACGTTTCACGTGAAACACGGACGGCATCGCCCTGCAGAAGCTACCGCCGCTGGCATCGAGGTGAAGCGTCCAGAGGTGACCCGGCGGGATCTAATCAACGGACCGGTGTGGCGGCCAGGACGACGAGGATCCGATGACCACGGGCCAATGCTCAAAAGAGCAAGCGCGAGCAAAGCAAACAGGCACCGACCCGGCCCGGCACGGCTCAGCGGCCCAGCGGCCCAGCGGCAGGCAAGCCGAACGCTGAGGTCTGCATCAAACCGCGTGGTTGAGCCCGAGACCCCAGGCATGCAAAGCCTTCATGCGTGTTGCGCGTCTATCAACGCGCGCTGGCTTCTGAGACGCGTGCGGTATCACTGGCCGCAGGACTGCCCTTGTTTCACGTGAAACGCACCTAACCCGGCCCTGGGAGTCATTTGCGAGTCGGAAACCAACTGCCGGTCACCGTCTCTGAGAACATCGAAAATAGCTAGAGCACTGGCGCATCCGAACCGATGCGATCGACCTTCTCCGGGCTCCGGGCTCCGGGCTCCGGGCTCCGGGCTCCGGGCTCCGGGCTCCGGGCTCCGGGCTCCGGGCTCCGGGCTCCGGGCTCCGGGCTCCGGGCAAGTATTGAACACGGAGTGCTCGACAGCAACATACGAATCATCTACATGGCCTCTCCTACTGATCGGTGCTTGAGTTCGGGATCATCCCTGCCACTCGGGCGTACATGTTTCACGTGGAACGACACACCCGCCCCTACGCCTTCGCTGGGAGGATTGGTCCAGCACTGCCTCCAGGAAGGTGCCGTGGGTGGTCAGGAACCGGCTATTGGGCTAGGCCGCGAGGCGTAGTTCGCCGGCAGAGACGATTCGGCGTTGGCCTTTGAGTGGCCTCTGGGTCAGAAGGCAGGATCGGTACAGCCAGACTCTTGGATAAGGCTGCGGCATCTTTGAGATGGAGCGGCTGCAAGCCTCGGTGCCCAATGTCAGTAGGCAGCATGCTGCGTAGACACAGGAAGACAGCCAATCGCTGCCATGACGAGAGAAGTCCGACGACTGATTCGTGCGTTCCGTTCTATCTCGGTCTAGGTGGAACTAGCCCAAGAAGATCAGTCGAGTGCGGCCACGCCGTCGGAGCCAGCAGGATGAACGCTCCCTGGCTGGGGGTCGCGTTTCATTAGGTGCCAGGCAATACACGGCCGAGCCTCGCCCAAGATCGGACCAGCGTGGTCGGGTATGGCTGCGGTCTCAGGCAGGGCGGGCGCGGGGCGGGCTCATGGCCTAGTGAGCAGATCTCGCAGCGGTAGGCGGCGCGGGTGTGCTCGGACAGCCGCCTCTTCGGCAGCCGGGCCGCGAAGTTTGCGCGGGGCGCTTGTCGCATGGACCCCCTGCCATCTGGCGGGTAAGTAACGAACTCCTTCCCAGTCGTCCGTGCCGGCGGCATCCGTGCAACGGCCGCGAATTTCGCATCCGCAGAGTCGCGCCAAGAGGACTGTCGCACCGGACTCCGTCCGGATCGATCGCAGCGACAACTGGTTAGCCCCAGCGCTGGTGTTGCTTGAGGGCTTTCAACGTTGAGTTGGGCAGGCACAGAGCGGCAGCTGGCGAGGACCAGTTTGTCTCTCAGCCTGAAGCGTCCCCCGAGTTGGCGTTGGTGAGGTCAGCTTTAAGGGAGCCACGGCAACTGCACACGCGATGAGCCCACCATCAAATGACTGCGATGGTCTGATGATTACGACGGCGACAGCTCCTTTGGCCCACGGCCGGACATGACAGATCATCTACTCGGTCACTCCGTTGATCCCTGGACTGAGAAGCTGCCAAGCACATGAGGGCCACGACTGGCTTCGAAGCCAGTCGTCTCGTGAGTCAGCGACTGTCAGATGCGATTGGATTTCGCTTCCAGCAAACGACCTCAATCGGATCGTGCTGCGCTGACGACAAAGTCGGCGAATCGGGCTTCTGGGATGGCGGGGCGGGGGAAAACGGCGGGTGGCGAAATCTCAGGAGAATCGTTCTGACAGAACTGGTTGAACGCTGAAATGATCTTCGGTCGCGCCGGTCGAAGCCTCCTGGTCGGGCAAAGGCTACGACGGCCACGAAAGGCGTAGGCACCGCGGAGAGACGCGCAGTACGACCTCAGACGTAGGCGACCTCGGACCGTGGAAAGCGACGGCGACAGCCCTTCCAACCTGGCGACCGGATCGGCATCCGAGGCTCGGGCTCCAACACGGACTCTGACGCGTACACGGGATCTGAGACAACACCGTCTCCGCGGCCGACGCGAGGTGCGAGAGGAAACGAGGGGGTTGCGGCGGATCCCGGGACGAGGCCCACTTACACAGGAAGTCTCCCCAGTGGCCGATGTGAGGGGAGCAATGAAGCCTTGAGGGTCGGGGTTCCGCGTTCTCAAACATAGGGCGGACGCCAATGGGGGAGCACGAGGATCGGGGCCTACAGAAACAGGGGCTTCGCACGGATTGCAGGGCGAACAGCTGCGAGAAAAGAGGAAGGCACGTGATCCGCTAGATCACGTGCCTGCCGTTTTCGCCTGGTGGTGCGTGCGCCTGCTGACAATCAGTCCGCGTTGGGGTCCGTCGGGCCGGCGCCTTCTTCCTCGACGCCGATCATGCCCACGATGCGTTCGAGGTCGTCCACCGTGGCGAACTCGATCGTGATCTTGCCTTTGTTGCGGCCGATGTCGACCTTGACCCGGGTGTCGAAGCGGTCGGAGAGACGGTCCGCTAGGTCGTTGAGGGCCGGTGCGTGGACCTTGGCTCGGCGGCTCGGGGCCGACTTCTTGGCAGGTCCGTCCGCGATGGCGAGCGAGACCAGCTCCTCGGTCGCGCGTACCGAAAGACCCTCGGCCACGATCCGCAGCGCCAGCGACTCCTGAGTCTCGCTCTCGTCCAGGCTGAGCAGCGCCCGGGCATGGCCGGCCGACAGGATGCCCGCGGCCACCCGGCGCTGGACCGGGGCCGGCAGGTTGAGAAGCCTTATGGTGTTCGAGATCTGGGGGCGGCTGCGGCCGATCCGCCGGGCCAGCTCCTCATGGGTTGCGCCGAACTCTTCCAGAAGCTGCTGGTATGCGGCTGCTTCTTCGAGCGGGTTGAGGTTCGCGCGGTGGATGTTCTCGAGGAGGGCGTCGCGGAGCATCGCGTCATCACGGGTTTCCCGGATGATCGCGGGGATGGACTCCTTACCGACCGCCTGAGCCGCACGCCAGCGGCGCTCGCCCATGACCAGCTCGTACGTGCCGTCGCCGATGTCGCGTACGACGATCGGCTGCAGGAAACCGACCTCTTCGATCGAGGTCTTGAGCTCCTCGAGCGCGTCGTCGTCGAAGACGTGGCGAGGCTGCTTCGGGTTCGGCACGATGGCCGTGACGGCGAGTTCCGCGAACCGTGCACCCGGAACCGGTGCCAGGCCGCGGTCGTCGACCACCGGCTCGTCCACGATGACCGGAGTGGCGGCAGGTGGGGCGACGGGAATGGCAGGAGCCGCCGGCGCCACGTACTGCGCGGGCGCCGGCGAGGCCACCGCAGGCGCTTCAGCCTCGGTCTCGGCCGGCGGTGGCGCTGTCGGGATCAGCGCCCCCAGACCGCGGCCGAGGCCGCCCCGTGGACGGTTCTTCATGCCGCGCCTCCTACTGTGTTGACCCCGCGCATCGCGATCTCCAATGCTGCCTCGAAGTAGCTCGTGGCGCCCCGCGATCCCGGATCGTAGGTCATCACGGACTGGCCGTAGCTGGGGGCCTCCGAGACCCGTACGTTGCGAGGAATCACCGCCTCGAGCACCTTCGACCCGAAGTGGTTCCGCACGTCCTGCTCAACGGCGTCCGCGAGGCGAGTACGGCGGTCGTACATGGTCAGCAGGATGGTCGACACGTCCAGCGTCGGGTTGAGGTGCTGCCGTACCAGATTGATGTTGTTGATCAGCTGGTTGAGGCCTTCCAGCGCGTAGTACTCGCACTGGATCGGAATCAGCACTTCCTGCGCGGCGCAGAGCGCGTTGACGGTCAGCAGGCCGAGCGACGGCGGGCAGTCGATGAAGACGTAGTCGAACTTCTCCGGGTGTGCGCTGATCGCCCGGGCCAGCCGCGACTCTCGCGCGACCACCGACACGAGCTCGATCTCCGCACCAGCGAGGTCGATCGTGGCCGGGACGCAGAACAGGTTGGGGATGCCTTCAACTGCCTGCGCGACCTCGGCCAGCGGCACGTTGTCGATGAGGCAGTCGTACACATCGGGGACGCCGGCGTGGTGCGGCACGTTGAGGCCGGTGGAGGCATTGCCCTGGGGATCCAGGTCCACCACGAGGACGCGGTTTCCGTGCAGTGCCAGCGCGACCGCCAGGTTGACCGTCGAGGTGGTCTTCCCGACGCCACCCTTCTGGTTTGCGACGCAGAACACCCGGGGATGGTCGGGGCGCGGCATAGTGATCTCGCCGCTCGGATTGAGGATCTGCACAGCTCGCAACGCTTCCATGGCAAGGGGCGGATCGGCCTCATCCGCAGTCGGCGTTTCACGTGAAACATGCTCGGCTGCCGCCGCACCATCTACCGAATCAGCTGGCGGAGCCGACGACGCCGGAGGCGCGGACGTCGGCTGGGTGGGCGAAGCCGTGGCGAACTCTCCGGTCGTCTGCTGCTGCATGGCTGCAGCGCCCGACACCGGAGCTGAGGCGGACACGGGTACAGGTGGTGCTGAACGTGGTGCAGGAGCGGGACGACGCGGTTCGGCAGAGGACACGTCGGGGGAGCTCACCGGCGTGCCGTACACCTGGCCTTGACCTGCGCGCGGTTGCGGCACGCCCGGGTCTCCACTGTTGAAGGTCACGGTCAAGCTCACACTCCGATCGGGCTCGGCGATGGGCTCGGTTTCACGTGAAACACCGTCCCAGCCGGGGTTGCCGTCGGGCCCCCTGCCATACTCATGCACCGTTTTATCCCTGCCTGGTTGGATGGAGTCGGCACCGCGAGCGTGCAGGCCGGCAGGAAACGGCGGCGCGGGTGTTGCGCCTGCCATCCGGTCCACACTATCGACGCGCGGCCAGCCTACGGCCGTAGGGCGACGGGTGCCACGCTTGTCCGCCTGATGAGTTGAGACCGACAGCATCCGGGGCGTCTCGAAAACCATAAATCCGGCGACATGCCGCAGCCGGCCGCCATAGCCTCTGATTCTCCCGCAAGGCCAACCCACCGCCGACGGCGACCCGACCTCAAACCCTTCATCGGTACGACCTCCGCCCGCGCCCGCCCAGCGATGGCCCCGAACAGCATCTCGACCCCCGACGGAACGGGCCTGATCAATGGTCCCGGGCTTGAGATCGCGGGTCGGCATCTCAGTCGGAAGCCCGACCGCAGACGGCTCAGAATCACCATCACCGATCGCGGGTACGGCGTCCCTCGCACCCGATCGCCATCCGTCCAGGACCGTCCAGTCGGCCGCCGAAGACCGGACTGACGAAGACCGCACCACGCGTACGGAAGGCCCGGCGTCAGATGCCGCAAGCGTGAGTGCCGCAGAGGGCGCGAGGGTGGGTGGATCGGAGTGGTGGCCGGGCGGCGGAGTTGATGGTGGGGGTTGTTTACCCATTCGTTTCCGCACGCCCCGCCTGGCCATCTAGCCCCTCCGCGATCTCCTCTTCCCGGGTCCGCGTCCGCCGTTGGTACCGGAGGAGCGGCCCGGGGTGGCCGCCCGTTGGGACGGCCTCGGCCGTGGTGCCACGACGTTGCGCTCCCGCACGATCTCGACGACCGTGGTCGGCGGGTCGATCAGCCCGGCCCCGCAGAGCCGGACGTTCGGGGTGCCGCCGCCGAGTTCGGCGATCACTTCGCGGTGCTCTGCCACTTCGTCCGCGGCCGAGGCGCCCTTGAGCGCCAGGAGCCGGCCGCCGACAGCCGCGAGAGGCAGGCACCAACCGGCAAGCCGGTCGAGCGGAGCAACCGCGCGCGCGGTGACGACATCGGCGGGGGCGGGGGGTCCTCCGACGAAGTCTTCCGCGCGACCCCGGACGACCGTGACGGTCGAATCGAGGCCGAGCGCTGTCACCGCTTCGGACAGAAAAGCGGTCCGTCGTGCCAGCGGCTCCACCAGGGTGATCGTGAGATCAGGTCGAGCCACTGCGAGCACGATACCGGGCAAACCGGCACCAGACCCCACGTCGATCAACGAAGCGCCGAGCGGGATCATCTCGGACATAACGGCACAGTTGATCAGGTGGCGTTCCCACACCCGCGGCGCCTCCCGAGGACCGATCAGCCCTCGCAGTACGCCATCGGTGACGAGCAGCTCCGCATACCGCCCGGCGAGCTCGAGCCGATCGCCGAACACCCGCTGGGCGGCTGCGAGATGTTCGTCCGGCGGGGTGAGCACCGAGATCCCGCTGGACGAAGGCGCGGAGGACGGCTCGGACGACGAAGGCGCGGAGGCCGACTCAGACGCCTCACTCTGGCCGTTGGACGCCACAGCGGCAGCCGGAGGAGGAGATGCAACCTCGGCCCTGACTCCCGGAGACGACGCGGTGGGAGACGACACCGCAGGAGACGACGCGGTGGGAGACGAGAGGCTCTCAGGAAGAGAGGGAGAGGGGAACATCCCAGCGGCGGAATCGGCGGTCGGGACAAAACCGTCCGCAGCGACAGAATCGCCAGCAGCCACAGAGTCGGCATCCACAGCAAGGACCGAATCACCAGTCAGAACGGAACCGCCGGCAGCGACAGAACGGTCAACAGCGACGGAGCCCGGAGCCGAGACGGAGTCGCCAGCCGAACCAAGATCCGCAGCCGGACCGGAGGTCCCGACCGGACCGAGGCCAGCAGCTGGACCAAGATCCGCGGCCGGAGATTTGCGGGTGCGGTTTTCCGGGCCTGCGGACCGACCGGGGAAGCCTTTCAGAGGGACACCCCGACGAACGCGCGACGCAGGCGAACCGCTGCGCGACACCGACGAACCGCTGCGGGACGTAGGCGAACCGGTGCGGGACACGGGCGAACCAGTACGCGACGAGGGTGCGCCGGCACCCGGCTGGGTGGCTGATGGGGAACGGCCGGCCGAGGGAGGCGTCGCTGACGGGGTGGGGACGGCGGGGGGCTGCTCACCGCGTACCGGAGGAATGGGCGGAGACGACGACGGCCCGGGCGCAGCACCCGGGCCGGTCTGTCCCTCGCCGTAGCGTGGGTTGGTCATTGTCGGTCAGTCTGCCGGCCGGACCACGATGCGGCGGTTGGGCTCGACGCCCTCGGACTCGCTCTCGACGCCCGGCATGGCGTTGACCACGTCGTGGACGCACTTGCGCTCGAAGGCCGACATCGGCTCGAGGCGGACCGCGTCGCCGTGCTCCTTGACCTTCTCGACCGCGTTGCGGGCGACGGCCGTGAGTTCCTTGCGGCGGCTGGCCCGGTAGCCGCCGATATCGAGCAGCAGGCGGCTGGGGGAGCCCGAGGCGCGGAAGATCGCGAGGCGGGTGAGTTCCTGGAGGGCTTCCAGGGTGGCACCGCGCTGGCCGACGAGGGGCTGCAGGCGGTCGCCCACGACCTCGACCATCGGGCGGCCCGCGGAGACCAGCTCGTCGATGTCGCCGTCGTAGTCGAGGATGTCGAGCAGGCCCTCGATGTAGTCAGCGGCGATCTCGCTCTGGCCGAACAGGTCCGCGTCGGAGGTCACGGTCTCCGACTTCTTGGGCTCCTCGGTACCGGCGGACTCCGCGGCGGCCTCGACGGCCGTCTCCTCGGTGCTGGGAGTGCTGGTGTCGGTCACGGTTCATCTCCGTACTCTCGGGCCGGACCTGCTCGGTCCGCTGTTCCCGCTCCGGCGGGGTCCATCACCGGGTGCGGGGAGGTCTGTGTCGCCGCCCTGACGGGGCCGCGCGCGGCCCGGCGGGAAGCCGGGCCGCTGCTGCGTCATCCCTTGGGTTTGTTGGCGGGGCGAGCGCCCTTTTTCGCGTTGGTCGTCGGCTTGGCACCGGGCTTGGGGGCGAGGGCCTTGGTGTCGACGACCGGCGTCTGCGGCTCGGGCTGGGCCGGCTTGCGACCGAACAGGCCACGGCTGGCGGGCTGCACCGGGTTCTTCGTGCCGTTCTTGGCCGCCGCACCGTTCGCGGGACGGGCGCCCGAGGCACCGGTCTTGGCGTTGGCGTTGACCGGCGGCGGGAACTTGCGGAGCACCCACTGCTGCTGGGCCAGGCTGAAGAGGTTGTTCGTGACCCAGTAGATGACCACGCCGATGGGGAACAGCGAGCCGGAGACGAGCAGCGACAGCGGGATGCCGTACAGCATCAGGCGCTGGATCATCTTCTGCTGCGGGTCCTCGGCCCAGCCGGTCTTGAGGATCATCTGGCGGCTGGTGAGGTAGGTCGTCGCCATCATGGTGAGGACCAGGATGCCGGCGATGATCTTCACCGTCATGCTGCTGCCGGTGTAACCCAGCTGGGACAGCTCGGCCGCGGAGGAGCCGAACTTCGCCGGCAGCGGGACCGTGAACAGCGCCGAGTGGGTCGCGTCGCTGAACTGGTCGGCCGTCCACCCGTACAGCGTGGGCCGGGGGTTGTCCGGGTTGAGCCGCCGCAGCACGTGGAACAGGCCGAGGAAGACGGGGATCTGCAAGAACATCGGGAGGCAACCCATGAGCGGGTTGGCCTTCTCGACCTTGTAGAGCTCCATCATTTCTTTTTGGAGCGTCTCCCGGTCACCCTTGTGCTTCTCCTGCAGCTCTTTGACCTTGGGCTGCAGTGCCTGCATCGCCCGCTGGGACTTGATCTGCTTGACGAAGACGGGGAAGAGGATGACGCGCAGCGTCACCACCAGGAAGACGATCGAGAGAATCCAGGCCCAGTTGGTGCCGAGCACCCGGCCGTCGGAAATGCCGATCGCGTCCCAGAGTGCGTGCCAGCGCAGGAGGATCCACGAAATGGCGTAGTAGATCCAGTCGAGACTCAATTCATGCTCCAGTCACATCGGCAGGACGGTGACGGATCGGGTCGGGCACGGGGTCGTACCCACCGGGGTGGAAGGGATGACACCGCGACAGCCGCCAGATCGCCAGGCCGGTCCCGTGGAGCGCGCCGTGTTTCGCGAGCGCCTCCTGGGCGTACGCGCTGCACGACGGATAGAACCGACAGCGGGCCGGCAGTGCCGGGCTCACATAACGACGGTACGCGACGATCGGCGCGGTCAGCAGGCGGGCAACGGGTGTCATCGCCGCCGCCGGGGGGACCGGGCGGCGGTGAGTGCCGAGTCGAGATCGGCACCGAGCGTCTCGGAGGACGCGGTCGCGGACGCCGGAAGTGCCCGGACGACGAGCGCGGCACCGGCGGGAAGGTCGGCGAGCCGGGCCTGGACCAGGTGGCGCAGGCGTCGGCGGACCTTGTTGCGGACCACCGCGTTGCCCACCGCTTTGGACACGACAAAGCCGGCGCGCGCCTCAGAGGCTTGCGCCGGCTCGTCGACAAGCAGGTGTACGACCACGGTGCCGCGGCCGGAACGACGGCCATTGCGGATGGCGACGGCGAATTCGCTGCTGCGCCGCAATCGTTGCGCTGCGGCTAGCACGACTACCTAGGCATCCGGCCTGGCCAGCGTCGGCTCAGGCCGACAGCTTGGCCCGGCCCTTGGTGCGACGCGTGGAGAGGATGGCCCGGCCGGCGCGGGTGCGCATGCGCAGCCGGAAACCGTGGGTCTTGGCGCGCCGGCGGTTGTTCGGCTGGTAAGTGCGCTTGCTCACTGTTAACTCCGTCTTCAGTGCTGCGTGGCTTTGAGCGACGTGGCCGAGAGCCACGCGCCGTGCAACGTCCAGGGGGCATCAAGCTGCAAGACGCCACTTTAGCAGAACGCGGCGGAGCAACCGCCCGACCCTACGCAAGGCCGTGACGGTGGTCAACTACTTGCGGGTTCGGCACGCCGGATGCGGTACCGTCCGTCACCCAGGTCGGTGGCGGCGCGCACGGAGTGAATCTTTTCGTGCCAAGCCTGTCCCGGGGTGGGTACCGCTGGTTGATGTGGGCATGGCCGCGCTGTTAGCGTGCCCGTTTGCCGGTCTTCCAGCGCTGTTCTCCGACGAGCACCCGGCAGTCGGGCCGGGACGTACAGAAAGCCGGGACGGACAGAAACCGGACGAGCCGGTCGATCGTTCGGCTTTGTGAGCCTGTTTTCCCGCGCCCGCACAGGCTCCGGGAAGTCCGTCGACCATCCGGCCGGGGAGCGATCTTCGACGAGTGCACAGGTTGTGGATAACCTGTGGATAAGCAAGGTGCCGTGCTGGTTGGGGGAAGTCCGGTCCGTCGCCCGACAGGGTGATGTGACTGGTCAGGCGGAAGCCGAACAAGGCCACCCGGGTGAAACCGGTGGCGATGGGGGTGGCGCGGCGGTGGCCGACACGGTGGACCTTGGCGGGGTCTGGGCTGCGGCTACGGACGAGCTGGCGGACGAGATCGCGTCCGCTCAGCAGCGTGCGTACCTGCGACTCACACGCCTGCGCGCCATCGTCGAGGACACAGCTCTGCTCTCGGTGCCGGACACCTACACCCGCGACGTGATCGAGTCACGGCTGCGCCTCGCGATCACCGAGGCCCTGTCGCGCCGGCTCGGACGTCCCATCCAGGTGGCGGTCACCGTCCGCCCGCCCGAGGACGGGTCGGGACGCCCCGGCACGGTGTACGGCACCCCGCCGCCCGAACCGCCGACCCAGCCACCCGCGCACTACGCGGACCCGCAGCCCGCGGCGTACCCGGACCGTTACCCCCAGCCGTCCGCCTACACCGAAAGCTACGGGGAGAGCTACGACGAGCCGACCGGTTCGGCGCAGGCCCCGTTCCCGCACGGCGTCCCCGCCGCCCGCGACGGCCAGGAGGCGCTGTTCGCGGCGCCGCTGCCGATGGGTCACCCGGAGCCGGCGGCAAACTCCATGGCTGAGGAAAAGCCGAAGGCCGATGCGCCCCGGCAGGTCCCGCACTATCAGGACGGCCAGATCGACACCGCCCGCCGCATCGCCGCCGAGCAGTCCCAGCTGCGCGACAGCCAGCGCCGCGCCGACGACCGCCAGGCCCAGGAACGCCGCGAGGACACGTTGCAGATGCGCGGCGACAACGGCCCTGGCCGCTCCCCGCTGGGCAACCAGCAGTCCGGCGGCCGCAGCGCGAACGACGGCAACCGCCTCAACCCGAAGTACATGTTCGAGACCTTCGTCGTCGGCTCGTCCAACCGTTTCGCCCACGCGGCGGCGGTCGCGGTCGCCGAATCCCCGGCGAAGGCCTACAACCCGCTGTTCATCTACGGCAGCTCCGGGCTGGGCAAGACCCACCTCCTGCACGCCATCGGTCACTACGCGACGACGCTCGGTCACGCCCGCAGCGTCCGCTACGTCTCGACCGAGGAATTCACCAACGACTTCATCAACAGCCTGCGCGATGACAAGACGCAGGCCTTCCAGCGCCGTTACCGCGACGTCGACATCCTGCTCATCGACGACATCCAGTTCCTGGAAAACCGCGAACGCACGCAGGAAGAGTTCTTCCACACGTTCAACACGCTCCACAACGCCAACAAGCAGATCGTCATCAGCTCGGACCGTTCCCCGCGCCAGCTGGCCACGCTCGAGGACCGCATGCGAACCCGCTTCGAATGGGGCCTGCTCGCCGACGTCCAGCCCCCGGACCTCGAGACGCGCATCGCGATCCTGCAGAAGAAGGCCGCCCAGGAGCGCATGTACGCCCCCGACGACGTCCTCGAATTCATCGCCAGCCGGGTCTCCAGCTCGATCCGCGAACTCGAGGGCGCCCTCATCCGGGTGACGGCGTTCGCCAGCCTCACCCGCTCCTCGGTGCAGCTGTCGCTCGCGGAAGAGGTCCTCCGCGACTTCATGCCCGACGGAGCCGGCCCCGAGATCACCGCGGACCAGATCATGGCCTCCACCGCCGACTACTTCGGCGTCAGCCTCGAAGACCTCCGCGGCCACTCCCGCTCCCGGGTCCTGGTCAACGCCCGCCAGGTGGCCATGTACCTCTGCCGCGAACTCACCGACCTCTCCCTGCCCCGCATCGGCCAAGCTTTCGGCGGCCGCGACCACACCACCGTCATGCACGCGGACCGCAAAATCCGCCAGCACATGGCCGAACGCCGGTCGCTCTACAACCAGATCGCCGAACTGACCAACCGCATCAAACAGAACACCTGACGGACACAGGTACGCGAGCCGGAGCCCCCAAAAGCACGACGGGGCTGGCCACCCCACCGCCCCGGACCGTAACCACTCAGGGCCGTCGCCGCCGCCGGGTTGGCCTGCAACTCACCCGCAGGCCCCAGATGTCCACAAGCGACAACCAGGTCGAATTCGCCGCCGGGATCCACAGTGGCCATTGGTCCACAGCTGGACACAGGCACTCACGCCAGACAAACCTCTAGCTCGTAACAGCCCGCGGCGACGTGACCCCAGAAAGTCACCAGGCCGTCCCACCCGCGCCCACCCACCGAAGTCGCGGCCGCACGTCATCGCTGAGCGAGCGGTAGCAGGCAAGACGCCATCCGGCATTCCGAGCCCACAGGGCCGCAGCCGGGCCGAGATCGGGCACGTCGCAGGTAGCGAGCCTCGTAGCTGGCAAGCCCGTGGACAAAAGGTGCCCGGGTGAGGTCCTGCTCCTACGAGCGCTCCGCCAGGGAAGCCTTCCTGTCCGGACCTGAGCCCCACCCGCACAGCGCCGCGAACTCCGTGCCGACAAGGCGACTGCGATCCCGGCCACGGGAAGGCAGCCACCCGCCCTCCCCTCGAAATGATGCCGGGGAGATAGGACGTCAGGCGCCACAACCGAGACGGCCCGGACGAGCAGGTGATCGGCCACCAGCGCACGATCAGCCACCAGCCACGGAACCGGTCGACTCCGAGGTGCTGGCGCTCGACGAGCCGACCAACCGTCACGGAACCAGCCGACGTCATGCGACCAGCCACCGCCAAGCAAACGGCTGCCGCAAAGCCACCAGCCACCAGCAAATCGGCCAGCGCAAAGCAATCGGCCACCGCAAAGCAAACGGCCACCGTCATGCAACGAGCCACCGTCATGCAACGAGCCGCCGCATAGCAAACGCCTGCCGCAAAGCCACCGGCCACCAGCCACCGTCACGAACCGGGCACCGTCCCGCGCGAACCGCCGCCGTCAGCGAATCGGCCATCACCGCGCCGTCAGCCACCGGCGGTCATCGCGGCAGTCCACTCCCGTCGATCAGCAGTGCGGACCCCTTCCTCGGCGACCACACCCCACGGAACGACAGCCGGCTCAAACGGTCGCACCAACCCGCCAAGCCCGCAGCCCGCAGCCCGTAAGCCGCCAAGCCGCCAACCCATACCCCGTCAGCCGTCAGCCGTCAGCCGTCAGCACTCAGCCGTCAGCACTCAGCACTCAGCCCCGAGACCTCAGCCCCGAGACCTCAGCCCGTGAGTCACCTGAGACCTGAGCCATCAGAGCCTGAGCGCTCGCGACGATCCGGCTGGCCTGGGCTACAGATGGCTTCGACTCAGATGGCAGCGGCCGGCGGGTGCCAGCCGGGTGCCTCGCTCCCCATTGCTCAGAGCGTTCGGGTCCCTACGAATCGCGTTGTGCACAAGCCGGAACCGCCCCCTCGACCGGTTTGCCGGGCCGGTTGGGCCGCGAGAGTGCCGTACGCCTCATCCGGCCCGCACGCCATGGCTCTCACCTGGGAAAACACAACGCTCCACACAGGTTATCCACACCTGTCCTCACAGGCCGGTGCCGACAGCCCTCGATGATCTTTCGGATGGGCGTCGGCGACGAATCATCCGGGTGGCAGTTTGTCAACGTCGGGACGACACCGTTTCGTGCCAACGTTATCCACACTAATTCACAGGCGTTCACAGGTTTTGTCCCCAGCGGTGGATAACTCAGCGGCCGGTTACCCACAGATGTGGGTAACTCCTGGGGAAATCGATGTGGATAACCACAGAGAGTCACATCTTTACCCACACCCTGTGGACGCCTGTGGATTTCCTGTTGAAGGTTCTGGGGACGACGGGTCTGAAGCGTCCCGGCGTTATCCCCAGGGCGGGGGACAAACCCGGTGGATAACCGGTGGACAGCCTGTGGACAGCGGTGGAAAACCTCGGCCAACCCGGCGGCTGTGGACAACGGACCGGGTTTGTACCCCGGTTGCCCACATGTGAATCACCGGTGGATAACCCTGTGACCTGCGGATACTCGAGTTCTCCACAGAATCCACAGGGCCGATGATTACGACTGTTCTCTCTCTCGGAAAATCTAAAAAGAAATCTTGGGGGTTGGGGAAGCTGTGGACAGGCCGCTCGCGGCCCGATCCACCCGGGCTCAGGGACTCATCACCGGGGGGCCGGACGTACCCAGCGTCACCGCTCGCCATAGAGTTCAGAGGGCTCCATCAGCACATCCGAAGCTGGTTTGTCGAGGAAAGTGACGCGGAGGGCATGGCATGAAGTTCCGGGTGGAGCGAGACGTACTCGCCGACGCGGTGGCATGGACAGCCAAGAGCCTGCCCAGCCGTCCGTCGGTGCCCGTTCTTGCGGGTGTCATGCTGCGCGTGACCGACGGCAGGCTGCAGGTTTCCGGCTTTGACTACGAGGTCTCGAGTCAGGTCAGCGTGGAGGTGCAGGCCGACGCCGACGGCGCCGCCCTGGTCTCCGGGCGGCTGCTCGCCGAGATCACCAAGGCGCTGCCGGCCAAGCCGGTGGACATCGCCGCGGTCGGCTCTCATCTGGAGCTGGTGTGCGGCAGTGCCCGCTTCACCCTTCCGGTGATGCCGGTGGAGGACTACCCGGCGCTGCCGGACATGCCTTCCAGCGCGGGCACCGTCGAGGCCCAGGCCTTCGCCGTGGCCGTCGCACAGGTAGCGATCGCCGCCGGGCGGGACGAGACGCTGCCGATGCTGACCGGTGTCCGGGTGGAGCTCGACGGTTCCACGATGACGATGCTGGCGACCGACCGTTACCGACTGGCCATGCGCGAGCTGGAGTGGACGCCGGACGACCCGGAGATCAGCCTCAACGCGCTGATCCCGGCGAAGACGCTGAACGACACCGCCAAGGCGATGGGCCCGATCGGTGGCTCCGTCACGCTGGCGCTCTCGCAGGGCAACGCCGGTGAGGGCATGGTCGGCTTCGCCGGTGGCGCCCGCCGCACCACGAGCCGGCTGCTGGACGGGGCGAACTACCCGCCGGTGCGCTCGATCTTCCCGTCGACGCAGAACGCTCAGGCGAGTCTGAGCGTCGCCGGGCTCGTCGAGGTCGTCCGCCGTGTCGCGCTGGTTGCCGAGCGCACCACCCCGGTGCTGCTGAGCTTCAGCGAGGACGGGCTCGTGGTCGAGGCCGGCGGCACCGAGGAGGCCCGGGCCAGCGAGGCCATGGAGGCGACCTTCACCGGTGAGCCGCTGACGATCGGGTTCAACCCGCAGTACCTGATCGACGGTTTGCAGAACCTGGGCGCCCCCACCGCCGTACTCTCATTTGTCGACGCTTTCAAGCCCGCTGTGATCTCCCCCGCAGACGAAGACGGCGAAATCAAGCCCGGATACCGCTATCTGATCATGCCTATTCGGGTAACTCGCTGATACTGGGCCTGAAGAAACACTCACCTAGGGGGAACACCATGCAGCTCGGTCTGATCGGGCTCGGCCGGATGGGCGGCAACATGCGCGATCGTCTGCGCGCCGCCGGCCACGAGGTGGTCGGCTTCGACCACCACCCGGATGTCACTGACGTCGCGAACCTTGCCGAGCTCGTCGACAAGCTCGCCGCGCCGCGCGTCGTGTGGACGATGGTCCCGGCCGGGAAGATCACCGAAGACACCATCAACGAGCTCGCCGACCTGCTCAGTGCGGGCGACGTGATCGTCGACGGTGGCAACTCGAAGTTCACCGACGACGGCCCGCGGGCCGAGCGCCTCGCCGCGAAGGGGATCGGCTACCTCGACTGTGGCGTCTCCGGTGGCGTCTGGGGCGCCCAGAACGGCTACGCCCTGATGGTCGGCGGCGACGCTGACAACGTCGCCAAGGCGCAGCCGATCTTCGACGCGTTGAAGCCGGCCGGCCCGTTCGGCTTCGCGCACGCCGGCCAGGTCGGTGCCGGTCACTACTCGAAGATGATCCACAACGGCATCGAGTACGCGATGATGCAGTCGTACGCCGAGGGTTACGAGATCCTCAAGGCGGCCGAGCTGGTCGACGACGTGCCCGCGGTCATCAAGAGCTGGCGGGAGGGCAGTGTCGTGAAGTCGTGGCTGCTCGACCTGCTGGACCGGGCCCTCGACGAGGACCCGGAGCTGGCGAACATCCGCGGTTACGCGGAGGACACCGGCGAGGGCCGTTGGACCGTCGACGAGGCAGTGCGTCTCGCCGTGCCGGCCAACGCGATCGCCGCGTCGCTGTTCGCACGCTTCCAGTCGCGCCAGGAGGACTCGCCGGCAATGAAGGCGATCGCCGCTCTGCGCAACCAGTTCGGCGGCCACGCCGTCAAGCGCTGATCCATGTACGTGCGCCGGGTCGAGCTCACCGACTTTCGTTCGTACGAGCGGGTGGCGGTTGATCTCGACCCCGGTGTCGCCGTTCTGGTCGGCCAGAACGGCATGGGCAAGACGAACCTGATCGAAGCCCTCGGCTATGTGGCCACCCTGGACAGTCACCGGGTGGCCACCGACGCGCCGCTGGTCCGGGCCGGTGCGACGTCGGCCGTGATCCGGTGCGAGATCGTCCACGATGGACGACAGCTGCTGGTCGAGCTGGAGATCGTGCCGGGCAAGGCGAACCGGGCCCGGCTCAACCGGTCACCCGTACGCCGCTCGCGTGACGTCCTGGGCGCCCTGCGCATGGTGCTCTTCGCTCCCGAGGACCTGGAACTGATCCGGGGCGACCCCTCCGAACGCCGCCGGTACCTCGATGACCTGCTCGTCGCCCGGCAACCCCGGTATGCCGGGGTGCGCGCCGACTACGACCGGGTCGTGAAGCAACGTAACGCCCTGTTGCGGACCGCCTACCTCACGCGCAAGGTCGGTGGCACCCGGGGACAGGACCTCTCGACGCTCGCCGTCTGGGACCAGCATCTCGTCCACCACGGTGCCGAGCTGCTCGCCGGCCGGATCGAGCTGGTCGCGGCGCTCGGCCCGCACCTGACCAAGGCCTACGACGCGGTCGCCGCCGGACGGACGTCCGCTTCCATCACGTACGCGTCCCGTCTGGGTGAAGGCCTGACCCCCGACCGCCCGGCGCTGGAGCAGGCTCTGCTCGCCTCGCTCGCGGAGCGTCAGCGTGCGGAGATCGAACGCGGGACCACCCTGGTCGGCCCGCATCGCGACGATCTCACCCTGGCCCTGGGAGATCTTCCGGCGAAGGGGTACGCGAGCCACGGCGAATCGTGGTCCTTCGCGCTCGCGTTGCGGCTGGCGGCGTACGACCTGCTCCGCACCGACGGCATCGAACCGGTCCTGGTCCTCGACGACGTGTTCGCCGAGCTCGACACCGGTCGCCGGGAAAGGCTGGCGGCCCTGGTCGCCGACGCGGCACAGTTGCTGGTGACGTGCGCGGTGCCGGAGGATGTGCCGGAGGCCCTCCAGGGTGCGCGCTACGACGTCGGAGCAGGAACGGTGACCCGTGTCTGACCAGAGTGCGGAAAAGCCGTCAGCGGGCCCGTCAGAGCCGCGGAAGGACGCCGGGCCCGCGGGGCCGGAGCTCGCCCGCGCGGTGCTGGACGCCGCTCTCGCCAAGCGCCGGGCGAATTTTCAGCAGCCCAGGCACCGTACCGATCAGGGTGGAGGCTCGGGCAAACGCCTGACCGGCTATTCCGGTCCGGGGCCGGACCCGCGCGATCCGCAGTTGTTCGGCGTCATGCTGGAACGGATCATGAAGCAGCGCGGCTGGCAGAAGCCGGCCGCCGAGGCCACCGTGTTCGGGGCCTGGGAGAAGGTCGTCGGCGAGGACATCGCCAAGCACAGCCGGCCGATCAAGCTCGACGACGGCGTGCTGACCGTCGAGGCGGAGTCGACGGCCTGGGCGACCCAGCTGCGGATGCTCGCCGGCAAGCTGCTCAAGAGCATCGCGGCCGAGGTCGGCCACAACGTCGTCAAGAAGCTCAACATCCACGGCCCGGCGGCGCCCTCCTGGAACAAGGGACCCCGCCGGGTCCAGGGCCGCGGCCCGAGAGACACGTACGGCTAGAACTCAGTAATCGGCGAAGACGGCGTATCCGCGGTCGGCGCAGCGGCGGTAGAAGCCGGACAGGACCGCGAGCTCGGTGCGGGCAAAACTCCAGTGCGGAGCATTTCCCGCCTCGTCGCGCAGGGCGGTCATGCGCTGGTCGAGCCAGCGCAGTTGCTGCTCGACCAGGCGCCCGTTGGCGACCGCCTCCCGCATCACGGTGGCGACGGTGTCGAACGTGACCAGGTCGCCGTACGGCTGGTGGCCCTCGACGAAGCGTTCAAGCCCGCCGGCGATCCAGGCACACCCGTCCGGGTCGATCACCGGGTCCTCGTCCTCGGCCGCGGCGTCAGTGGCATAGAGCACACCTTCAAGACCGAGCAGAAGATCGACGAGTTCCGTGTACGCGGTGGCGCGCACCGTTCCGGTCTTGGCTATGTGCAGCGCGAGTGCACCGGTCGGTGCGGCGATCTCCGGTGCGTCCGCGACGGCGCCGAAGTCGACGAACTCCGCCGGTGCCACCGGGTCGTAGAACCGGTTCGTGCGTGGCCAGAGCACAGCCACGTTGTCCAGCCCCTTGTCGTGCGCCATGGGGCCCACCCTTTCTCGACCTGCCGGCTGCGAGCGGCCGGCAGGGAACCTACCCGCCGGTCGCGGACCGTCCGGCCTTCCCCGGCCCGCGCGGGCGAGGTTACGACACTGTCGTACGCCGGCGCGAGGCAGTGTCGCGGGGACCGGGCTGTCGCACAGGAGTGTCGCAGCGCGTGGCGTCCGGCCCCGGAAGGCGCGCCCCGGCAGCCACCCGCCCGATGGTTCGCCGTTGCGGAGGGGTCGCATTCCGTGTAGGGGGACTCGCGGGAGAGACCCTTCTCCGGCCTACGGCAATCTGAGGTGCCCGCACGAGGGTGCCGGACCCTCTGCAACTCGCCCGGACGGAGTAGAATCGATGCAGACCGGGAAAGTTGTACCCGTGGCAGAGCGTCGATGCCCCTCAACCAGGCCGCGACGGGGTTCGTCACGCTACGCGATTTTTCCAGCCGATCACGATCCGCGGGACGACCGCGGCGACCGGCGCGCTCGGTTCCACCGGTGATCCGTCTTCCGCGGCTCCTCATCTGTGGTCCCTCCGGCGTGCCGGCTGCCCGCCGGTCTCCCCGTCAACCCCGTGACCGGGCCCCTCGTGGGACCGGTGCGAGAAAGTGGCCGAGGGTGGCAGAGAACACGCAGGAATACGGTGCCGGTTCCATCACCGTGCTCGAGGGTCTCGAGGCGGTCCGCAAGCGCCCGGGTATGTACATCGGCTCGACCGGTGAGCGGGGTCTGCACCACCTGGTCTGGGAGGTTGTGGACAACGCGGTCGACGAGGCGCTCGCCGGTTACTGCGACACCATCGACGTGGTCCTGCTGGCCGACGGTGGCGTCTCGGTCACCGACAACGGCCGTGGCTTCCCGGTCGACCTGCACCCCAAGCTGAAGAAGCCGGGTGTCGAGGTCGCGCTGACCGTCCTGCACGCGGGTGGCAAGTTCGACGGCAAGGCGTACGCGGTCTCCGGCGGTCTGCACGGCGTCGGTGTCTCCGTCGTGAACGCGCTCTCCACCAAGATGTTCGTGGAGATCAACAAGTCGGGCAACGTGTACCGGCAGCACTACACCGCGTCGAAGCCAGGTCCGCTCGAGAAGGGCGAGACCACCACGACGACCGGCTCGATGGTCCAGTTCTGGCCGGACCCGACGATCTTCGAGACCGTCGAGTTCGACTGGCAGACGATCTACCGCCGGATCCAGGAATACGCCTTCCTCAACAAGGCCCTGACGATCAACCTGACCGACGAGCGTGCCGCGTTCTTCGACGACGAGGGCAAGCCCCGCACGGTCACCTTCATGTACGAGAACGGCATCGCCGACTTCGTGCGTCACCTGAACGCCACCAAGACCCCGATCCACAAGACGGTGATCGAGTTCGAGGCCGAGGCCAACGACGAGGGCATGGCCCTCGAGATCGCCATGCAGTGGAACGAGTCGTACGGCGAGTCGGTCTACACGTTCGCCAACACGATCAACACCCACGAGGGTGGCACCCACGAGGAGGGCTTCCGGGCCGCGCTGACGAGCATCGTCAACCGCTACGGCGCCGAGAAGAAATTCCTCAAGGGCGACGAGAAGCTCTCCGGGGAGGACATCCGTGAGGGTCTCGCCGCGATCATCTCGGTGAAGCTGACGAACCCGCAGTTCGAGGGCCAGACCAAGACCAAGCTCGGTAACACGAACATGAAGAGCTTCGTCCAGAAGGTCGCCAACGAGAAGATCGCCGACTGGTTCGACCGTAACCCGGCCGACGCGAAGCAGATCATCACGAAGGCGTCGCAGGCCGCGCGGGCCCGGATCGCCGCTCAGCAGGCCCGCAAGCTGGCCCGGCGCAAGTCGCTGCTGGAGTCCGGCTCGATGCCGGGCAAGCTGGCCGACTGCCAGTCGACCGACCCGCGGGTGTCGGAGCTGTTCATCGTCGAGGGCGACTCGGCCGGCGGCTCGGCCAAGCAGGGCCGGGACAGCCAGATCCAGGCGATCCTGCCGATCCGCGGCAAGATCCTCAACGTGGAGAAGGCCCGGATCGACCGGGTGCTGAAGAACAACGAGGTCCAGGCGCTGATCACGGCCCTGGGCACCGGCATCCACGAGGAGTTCGACGTCGCCAAGCTGCGCTACCACAAGGTGGTGCTGATGGCGGACGCCGACGTCGACGGCCAGCACATCCAGACGCTGCTGCTGACGCTGCTGTTCCGCTTCATGCGGCCGTTGGTCGAGCTGGGTCACGTCTATCTCGCCGCCCCGCCGCTTTACAAGATCAAGTGGAACAAGCGCGGTGACGATGCCCAGTACGCCTACTCAGATTCTGAGCGTGACGGTCTGATCGCCCTGCGTCAGCAGAAGAAGGCGAACGCCAAGCCGGACGACATCCAGCGGTTCAAGGGTCTCGGCGAGATGAACTTCCTCGAGCTGTGGGACACGACCATGGACCCCACTACCCGTACGTTGAAGCAGGTCACTCTCGACGACGCTGCGACGGCCGACGAGCTCTTCAGCGTCCTTATGGGTGAGGACGTCGAAGCCCGCCGCTCGTTCATCCAGCGCAACGCCAAAGACGTGCGCTTCCTGGACATCTGATCCCGCCGGGAGCGGCGTCGTCAGGCGCCGCTCACCTCGGGTTATACACAGCGTTTCACTACTTTCCACAGCGTTATCCACAGCGAGATGCGTGTTTCAAGCCCATATGTCGGGTTTGACCGTGAGTAAGGGTTAACTGTGACGGATACTCCCGAGATCCCCGCCGAGGAGCCGCAGGACGTCGTCGGCGGCGGTGTCAGCCAGCGCGTCGAGCCGGTCGGGCTCGAGGTCGAGATGCAGCGGTCGTACCTCGATTACGCGATGAGCGTCATCGTCGGCCGAGCGCTGCCGGACGTGCGTGACGGCCTCAAGCCGGTGCACCGCAAGATCCTTTACGCCATGTACGACGCCGGCTTCCGCCCGGACCGTGGCTACGTCAAGTGTGCCCGCGTCGTCGGTGACGTCATGGGCAACTACCACCCGCACGGTGACTCGTCGATCTACGACGCCCTCGTGCGGATGGGGCAGCCGTGGTCGCTGCGCTACCCGCTGATCGACGGCAACGGCAACTTCGGTTCGCCGGGTAACGACCCGCCGGCCGCCATGCGGTACACCGAGTCGAAGCTCTCGCCGCTCGCCATGGAGATGCTGCGGGACATCGACGAGGACACCGTCGACATGCAGGACAACTACGACGGCCGGGCCAAGGAGCCCACGATCCTGCCGGCGCGGTTCCCCAACCTGCTCGTCAACGGTTCCGAGGGCATCGCCGTCGGTATGGCCACCAAGATCCCGCCGCACAACCTGCGCGAGATCGCCGCGGCCGTGCAGTGGTGCCTGGACCACCCGGAGGTCGACGAGGCGGAGACGCTCGAGGCGCTGCTGGAGATCGTCAAGGGTCCCGACTTCCCGACCAAGGGCCTCATCGTCGGTCAGCAGGCGATCCAGGATGCCTACCGCACCGGCCGCGGATCGATCCGCATGCGCGCCGTGGTCGAGGTGGAGGAGGACGCCCGGGGCCGGCCGTGTCTCGTCGTCACCGAGCTGCCCTACCAGGTCAACCCGGACAACCTCGCCGAGCGCGTGGCCGAGCTGGTCAAGGAAGGCAAGCTCACCGGCATCGCGGACATCCGGGACGAGTCGTCCGGCCGTACCGGCATGCGGTTGATCCTGGTCCTGAAGCGCGACGCGGTCGCGAAGGTCGTGCTGAACAACCTGTACAAGCACACCCAGCTGCAGGAGACGTTCGGCGCCAACATGCTGGCGCTGGTCGACGGCGTGCCCCGCACGCTCAACCTGGCGCAGTTCATCCGGTACTACGTCGAGCACCAGATCGAGGTCATCCGCCGGCGGACCGCGTTCCGTCTGCGCAAGGCCGAGGAACGCGCACACATCCTGCGCGGTCTGGTCAAGGCCCTCGACATGCTCGACGAGGTCATCGCGCTGATCCGGCGCACGCCGACCGTCGAGGAGTCCCGTCAGGGCCTCATGCAGCTGCTCGAGGTCGACGAGATCCAGGCCACGGCCATCCTCGACATGCAGCTGCGCCGGCTCGCCGGGATGGAACGCCAGAAGATCATCGACGAGCTCGCCAAGATCGAGCTCGAGATCGCCGACCTCAAGGACATCCTCGCCAAGCCCGAGCGGCAGCGGGCGATCGTCTCCGAGGAACTGGCCGAGATCGTCGCGCGCTTCGGTGACGAGCGGAAGACCCAGATCATCCCGTTCGATGGTGAGGTCTCGATGGAAGACCTCATCACGCGCGAGGACGTTGTGGTGACCATCACACGAACTGGTTACGCGAAGCGCACGAAGGTCGATCTTTACCGGTCACAGAAGCGCGGTGGCAAGGGCGTGAGCGGCGCGACCCTGCGCCAGGACGACATCGTCAGCCACTTCTTCGTGATCTCCACGCACTCGTGGATTCTGTTCTTCACGAACAAGGGCCGGGTCTACCGCGCCAAGGCGTACGAGCTGCCCGAGGCGAACCGTACGGCGAAGGGACAGCACGTCGCCAACCTGCTCGCCTTCCTGCCGGACGAGCACATCGCGCAGATCATCCAGATCCCGAACTACCAGGTCGAGCCGTACCTTGTGCTCGCCACCAAGAATGGTCTCGTGAAGAAGACCAGGCTCGAGGAATTTGACTCCAACCGCAGCGGTGGCATTATCGCCATCAACCTGCGGGAGGACGACGAGTTGGTGGGCGCCGCGCTGGCAGCACAGGAGAACGACCTGCTCCTGGTCTCGAAGAAGGCCCAGGCCATCCGGTTCAACGCGACTGATGACGCGCTGCGGCCGATGGGACGGGCGACCTCCGGGGTGATCGGCATGCGCTTCGGCGACAACGACGAGCTGCTCGCGATGGAGGTGGTTCGTGATGGCCTGGACGTTTTGGTCGCTACCAATGGCGGGTATGCCAAGCGAACGCCGATCGAGGAGTACCCAGTCCAGGGGCGGGGAGGCAAGGGCGTGCTGACGGCCAAGATCACCGAGCGTCGTGGTGGTCTCGTCGGGGCGCTCGTGATCGACCCGGAGGATGAACTGTTTGCCATCACCAGCAATGGTGGTGTCATCCGGACTCCCGTGAAGCCTGTACGGCGCACGCGGGATCGGAACACAATGGGGGTCAAGCTGATGGACCTCCCAGAAGGTGTAACCATCGTGGCGCTTGCTCGCAATGCCGACGAGCCTGACGAACAGGACTAGTTGATGCCGGAGACACAGGCGAAGTCGGGCGCGGGGGCTTCGGCCACTCCCGTCGATGAGGAGCCGAAAAAGGACGGCGCCGCATCGAACGGACGCGAGGCCGCTGGCCGTGCGGCTGTCCCCGCGGATGCCCCGTCCTCGCCGAAGTTCACTCGCGCGCCGGGCATGGCCCCGCCGCCGGGTGAACCCGCCGCTGACAGCAACGAGGGCCCGGCCGATGGCAAACGGCCGGGCGGTCCCTCGGTGGCGAAAGGTTCGGCCACTGTGCCGATCGTCACCAAGGGCAAGAGCGGCGGCGCCGCGACCCCGGGCAGCCAGGCCGGCCGTTCGGCGGTGACCCCGCCGCCGGCCAACCCCCAGACGGCCCCTCAGCGGCCCGGTGAGGCGCCCAAACGCCCCGCCGGTCCCGCGGCCAGCGGCGCGGCCGCGGTGGGCGCCGCACGCGTGTCCGAGGCGGTCCGCTCGGCCCGGTCCACGGTCTCGTCGGCCGCGGCCCGCGGTCCGCGGCGTGCGCGGCTGAACCTCAAGCGGATCGACCCCTGGTCCGTGATGAAGTTCGCCTTCGCGGTCTCCGTGGTCCTGTTCATCGTCGTGGTCGTCGCCACCTCGGTGCTGTACCTGGCCCTCGACGCCATGGGCGTCTGGGGTGAGGTCAACACCAGCCTCGCGTCCCTGGTGAGCGCCAGCGGCGGCGCCGACGCGGCGGCCACCACCGGTGGTGGCTTCCGCATCACGGCCTGGGGTGTCATCGGCACCTCCATGCTGATCGGCGCGGTCAACGTGGTGCTCTTCACGGCCCTGGCCACGCTCGGCGCGTTCATCTACAACGTGTGCGCCGACCTCGTCGGCGGCATCGAGCTCACGCTCGCCGAGCGCGACTGATCTGCACGTCAAACGGGTTGCGGCCGCCGCGGTGACGCGGTGGCCGCCCCCGATTTGAGTACGGCGAGGCGGTTACGGTAATCTTCCTATCGCTGTCGCGGGGCTATAGCTCAGTCGGTTAGAGCGCAGAGCTGATAACTCTGAGGTCGCTGGTTCGATTCCAGCTAGCCCCACCAAGCAGTCCTCCCACCGCTACACCAAGGGGACCGTCAATGCTCAAGAAGCTCCTGATCGTCGCCAGCCTCGTCGGGGTGACGGCTCTGGTCGTCAAGAAGGTCAAGGCCTCCAGCGACGAGCGCGCCCTCTGGCACGAAGCCACCACGGCACCCGACCTGCGATAGGTCCGGCCGTCTAGGGGCCCTAGCTCAATTGGCAGAGCACCGCCTTTGCAAGGCGGGGGTTAGGAGTTCGATTCTCCTGGGCTCCACCACACCGACCAAGACCCTCGGCGACGCGGGTCATCCGGGACCACCTCACGGTGGTCCCGTTCTTGTTTAACGGAGTTCCCCTCGGCCTCCGGGGCATCCCACCGGGCTGCGCACCGGCCGCCAGCGCGGGATCGGCCTCGCTGTCCTCCGGTAGCCGGCACATGATGCCGAGACGGGGGCGCGCAGACCGGTAGCCGTTTCGAACGGGCTGCTGGGGTGGCCCAGACACAGCGGATCCAGGCGGACACCGGGTATCTCGCCGGTCAGAGACGTCGCCGCGGTCGGCTCACACCGAACGCCGACGCGGTGCACAGCGGGCGGTCAGGGATGTGCGGGGCGGCCGCGAGGCGGTGCTCCCCGGTATCCGGGCCGGGTCGGACATCGGCCGGTTGACCAAAGGTGGTGCCGGCGGTTCCCGCGCGGGATCACCGGGTCGACGGCGGCCGGTCGGGGGCCAGGAGGGTCCAGATCTCGGTGTCGTGACGGATGCCCCGGTACAGGTAATTGCCGCGGAGCACGGCCTCGCGGGTCATTCCCAGGCGGGCCGCCACCGCGCTGCTCGCGGTGTTGTCCGTGCCGCAGCGCCATTCGACGCGATACATGCCCCGGGTGGTGAAGGCCCATTCGACGAGGTGGTGGGCGGCCCGGGTGATGAGACCCCGGCCGGTCGCCGCGGGTTCGAGCCAGCAACCGATCTCGCAGACGCCGCCGGCGGCGTCGAAGGACACGAACATCACGCCGCCGACCAGGACGTTCTCCTGCCAGATCCCGTAGATGCGGCCCTTGTCCTGAGCGGCTTTGTCGGCGTAGCGCTGCAAAGTGGCGGTGGCCGACGCCAGGTTGGTGCTGAGCGACGCCCAGGGAATCCAGGGGTCCACGCTGTCGCGGGCCCGGTCCATGTGGTCGAGAAATTCCTGGCCCTGCCACGGTTCGAGAGGGCGTAGCTCGGCCCCGGTTCCCAGCTTGATCGCATACACGCCTGCCAGCCTAAATGGCGTGGGCGGCGAGTTCTGCGTCACAAAGTAATGCATGGTACTTACATCTTTAAGTTTGCCGGGTGGATATTTAGCAGGACTAACCTTTAGAGGGGTGCGATGTCCTCTTCCACCGCGACCAAGCTGCTCGGACTCCTGGAGAGTCTGCTGCGGGCGCCGCTTCCCGTCCGGCTACGTGCCTGGGACGGCTCCGAGGCCGGCCCGCCCGATGCCCCGGTCCTGATCGTGCGGCGGCGCCGGGCCCTGCGCCGGCTGATGTGGCAGCCGAACGAACTCGGGCTCGCTCGCGCGTACGTGTCGGGGGATCTTGATGTGGAGGGTGATCTGTATGAAGCCCTGCACCGGACCGCCGGCCTGATCTGGGGTTCCGCCCCCGGCGGACGCTCGATGCCGACGCCGGCGGACGTTGCCGACCTGCTGCGACTCGGCATCGCCGGGCCGCAGCCGAAGCCGCCGGACGAAGAGATCGCGATGGCGGGCACCCGGCACAGCAAGCGCCGGGACCGGCAGGCGATCAGCCATCACTACGACGTCGGCAACGATTTCTACCGGATCGTGCTCGGCGAGAGCATGGTCTACTCGTGTGCGTACTGGACCGGCGACTACGGGCTGGCCGATGCGCAGCGCGACAAGCTGGACCTGATCTGCCGCAAGCTCGACCTCAAGCCGGGGATGCGATTGCTCGACGTCGGCTGCGGCTGGGGGAGCCTCGCGCTGCACGCTGCCCGCGAATACGGCGTGGATGTGGTCGGGATCACCCTGTCGGTCGAGCAGGCCGATTACGCCCGCAAACAGATCGCCGAGGCGGGTCTCACCGCCCACGTCGAGATCCGCGTGCAGGACTACCGCGACGTCGAGGACGGCGCCTTCGACGCGATCTCCAGTGTCGGGATGGCCGAACACGTCGGCACCGGGCCGTACGCCGACTATGCGGGGATCTTGTTTCACCTGCTCAAGCCGGGTGGACGGCTCCTCAACCACCAGATCGCAGCCCTGCATCCCGATCCGGCGCCGGCCGGGCGCAGACAACGGAGCTTCATTGACGCGTACGTGTTCCCGGACGGTGAGTTGGCGCCGATCGGCACGACCGTGAGTCTCCTGGAAGCGGCCGGATTCGAAGTCCGGGACGTGCAGGCATTGCGGGAGCACTACGCCAAGACGCTGCGCGCGTGGGTGGGTAATCTCGAAGCCGACTGGTCCACCGCAGTGAACCTCACGACGCCCGGCCGCGCGCGGGTGTGGCGCCTCTACATGGCCGCATCGGCGATCGCGTTCGAGCGGGCGCATATCGGCGTCAACCAGGTGCTCTGCGTCAAGACCCCACGAGACGGCACCAGCGGGATGGCGCCGACCAGAGAAGGATGGCTGCCCTGATACCGGTTTCATCAGTTCTTCGCGCTTGCGTACCCGTTCCGGCGCACACCGGGCGGGCCGGCTTGAGTAGCCTTCACTCGTGAGTGGACGGAGACGAGCCGCTGCCATCATCGTGCGGGACCGGCGGGTGTTGATGGTGCACGAGCGGAGCCGGCGAGAAGGACTTCGGGAGTGGTGGACACTGCCCGGAGGCGGGATCGACCCGGGAGAGACAGCAGAAGACGCCGTACGCCGTGAGGTGCTGGAAGAGGTCGGGCTGGTGGTCAAAGAGGCCCGCTACCTCCAGGACATGCCGTACCCGTCCGGTATGACCTCGGTGTTCGCGTGCACTGTCGGCGACGGGGAGCCGGAACTCGGCCCCCACGTCGACGGGCCGGAACCGATCGGACTGGACTGGGTTCCGCTGCCGGACGTGCTGCCCGGGGAGGACGGGCTGGTGCCGATCCCCCCGATGATCGTCGCGATGCGTCTGGACTGACGGTCAGACCGTCTCGGCTGGGGCTTCCTGCCGCTGGGACGTGACCTCGGGATGCGGGCGCAGGCCGGTGACGTCCGGCTTCGGTCGCTGCGCTTCGAGCTGCGCCGGCGACTTCGGCTCCCTCGGTTCCGCGGGCGGGGGATCCGAGATGGTCCGGTAGCGCTCGGCGACGAAATAGACGCAGCTCAGCGCGTACGCGAGGGCCAGCAGGAGACCGACGGCCCGGACCGTCGCCGGCGCGACAACCAGGAGTGTCGCACTCAGCGCGCCCCCCGCCCAGCTCGCGAGCAGCACGGTGTTGACCGTGTCATGGGAGGCCCAGCCGCCGACGTTGCGCCGGCGGGCCTGACGTTGCACCTCGGTGAGCAGGGCATGCCCCATCCCGACCGCGAGCATGCCGAGCAGAATGGTGGCGAAGATCGAGTGCGCGCCCCCGGCGACAGCGGCGACCGCCGTACCACCGGCCAACAGGGCGAGGCCACTGACGGTCCCGACTCTGCCGCTACGTCTCTCTCTCACATCCACTGACAGTCGGCAGGATCGCCCCAGGTCTGAGGCGGAACACCCGACGACCTTGCCGGTCCCGAGTGGTTAGGGCGGCCGAATCGGGGGAGGATGTCGTGCGTGATCGGAAGCCTGAAGCTCGAACCCGCGATCTCCCGCCTCGACCTGCTCGCCGCTCCGGTGGCCGCCGCCCTGGAGGTCTGGCCCGCCGAGGCACCCATCGACGGTGACCAGGTGCTGGTCGCCCCGATCGATGCCACGCTGGCGGACACCGCGGCCTTCTGCGAGGCCTACGACGTCAGCCTCGAGGAGTCGGCCAACTGCGTGATCGTGGCCGGCCGGCGAGGCGACATCACCAGGTACGCGGCCTGCGTCGTCCTCGCCACGACCAGGGCGGACGTCAACGGCCTGGTCCGCCGCCACCTGGACGCCCGGAAGGCAAGCTTCGCCCCGATGGACGACGCGGTCCGCCTGACCGGCATGGAATACGGCGGCATCACCCCCATCGGCCTCCCGAAGGACTGGCCGGTCCTGGTCGACGCCCGCGTCATCGCCAAACCCCATGTGATCATCGGCTCGGGCGTCCGCCACAGCAAGATCGCCATCGCCGGCCCAGCGCTGGGAGCCCTACCCGGCGCCGAGGTCATCGAAGGCCTGGCTCACGAGGCCTGACCTCCTGGGCCCGCCGGGTGCCCGACGCCGGGTGCCACCATCGGATGTCGATGTCGCTGTCGTTGTCGCGGTGCCGCCGCTGTCGTTGTCGCGGTGCCGCCGCGGTGTGTCCGCCGCACGCCTGCTGCCTGCCGCCTGCCGCCTGCCGCTGGGTGCTGAGGGCTGGGTGCTGAGGGCTGGGCGGCTGAGGGCTGGGCGGCTGAGGGCTGGGCGGCTGAGGGCTGGGCGGCTGAGGGCTGGGCGGCTGAGGGCTGGGCGCCGAGGTATCGGCATCCCCGCCGGCGGTCCGGAGGTGTCTGGCCTTCGCCAGTTCTCCTCGCCGCGTTGATCAACTCTCCGTCCATGCTGCCGTCGCCGGCCGGTAGTCGGTTGCTGTCACCGTTTGGCTCACGGCTGTAGCTACGGGTCGTTGCGTCTGTTTCCGCGGCTGGTCGCGATGGCTGCCGACGGCGTTCGCTGGACGGCGAGCTGCTGAGCGAAGGCAGCGACGAGAAGGCTTGCGCCGATCGTATGGCCGTCCGAGCCGCTCTTCCGGCCGAGGGTGATGCCCATGACGGCCGCTCGGCGGACGCAGGAGTCCCGCCCGTCCAAGCCCCACTCGATGGAGCCACACCAGCTCGATCCATGCTCCGCGTGCCGGGCCGCCGTGCCGGGCCGCCGTGCCGGGCGGCCGTGCCGGGCCGCCGTGCCGGGCGGCCGTGCCGGGCCGCCGTGCCGGGCCGCCGTGCCGGGCCGCCGTGCCGGACCGCCGTGCCGAACCGCCGTGCCGAGCCGCCGTGCCGAGCCGCCGTGCCGGGCCGCTCTGCCGAGCTGCCGTGCCGGACCTCCCTGCCGAGCTGCCCTGCCGAGCTGCCGTGCCGTGCTGGGCTGCCGTGCCGTGCTGGGCTGCCGTGCCGTGCTGGGCTGCCGTGCCGTGCTGAGCTGCCGTGCCGTGCTGGGCTGCCGTGCTGAGCTGCCGTGCCGTGCTGGGCTGCCGTGCTGAGCTGCCGTGCCGGGCTGCCGTGCTGGGATGGGCTGGGCTGGGCTGTGCCCGCCCGCCACCTCGGCAGCGGCAGCCGCCGTGGAGAGGCGTTGTGGAATGTGGTGGACAGAGGGGAGGGCCCCTGGGACGCTCCGGGCGTGTTGATTCGAGCTTTGCGGGTGGGGGACCTCGAGCTGATCCGAGACCTGGAGTTGCGGGCCGGAGCGCTCTTCCGTTCGATGGGGATGCCCGACATCGCGGAGCATCCGGTCCCGGCGGCTGATGAGTTGGCTCGGTTCGTGCACGCTGAGCGGGCGTGGGCCGTTGCCGCGGCGGGCGACGTTCCGGTGGCTTTCGTGCTGGTCGACGTGGTTGACGGGCTCGCTCATGTCGAACAGGTCAGTGTCGAACCCGCGTACGCCCGAAGACGACTGGGCTCATCTCTGCTCGACCACGTCGAGACCTGGGCGGCCGGCCAGAAAATGCAGGCGTTGACCCTGACGACTTTTCGGCACGTGCCGTGGAACGCGCCCTACTACGCGCGCTTGGGCTTTGTGGAGCTGGCCGACGCTGAGCGGGGACCCGAGTTGGTCGCATTGATGGCGAAGGAAGCGCGGCACGGGCTCGACCCGGCCGACCGGGTCGCCATGCGCAGGCCGGTGCGTTCAGCAGCCGCGTAGCGCGTACTCAGTTTCATCGATGTTGTTTCACGTGGAACATCATTGATCGACGTCGACGGACTCGCGACGGGCAATCTCCTCCAGGGCCGAGTGCAGTACGGCTTTCTCCTGAGCGCCCTGGACCACGTACCTACCGTCGATGACGAGGGTCGGGACGCTGGTGATGCCGAGCTCGCGCGCCTCGGCGAGGTCGGCGTTCACCGCGTCCGTTCCGGCATGCGAGGCGAGGTAGATGCCGGCTGCCTGTTCGTTTAGGCCGATCGATCCGGCGAGCCGGGCCAGTTCGGTACGGGAGCCGAGGTCGACGCCCTGCTCGAAGTGGGCTCGCTGCAGAGTGTCGATCATCATCAGCTGGAGGTCCTGGGTGGCGGCCCAGGCGGCGAGGCGGTGGGCGTCGAACGTGTTGGCAGCGATGGCACGGTCGAAGTCCAGCACGAGGCCCTCACCCGCGGCGAGCGAGGTGACCTGGGTGAACATCTGCTCGACGCGCTCGGGGTCGCCCAGTTTCGCCGCCACGGCCTGCTTGACCGGGAGAGGCCGGGGCACAGGTGCCGGATCGAGTTGGAAGGCCCGGAACGTGACTGTCACGTCGCCCGGGAACTCCTGCAGGACCGCTTCCAGCCGGTGCTTGCCCAGGTAGCACCAGGGGCAGACGAGGTCGGACCAGACCTCGACGTTCATGTCGGCGTGCCGGTCTGCTCCTGTACCTGACGCTTGAGGCGGCCGAGGATCGCCGTGCCGCCGCGAAGCCGTAGCGGGCTGATCGCGGTGGCGAGGCCCATGCGGTTGTAGAGGTCGTCCGGCACGGCGAGGATCTCCGACGCGGTCGCCCCGGCCAGGCCTTCGGCGAGGATGCCGGCGAACGCCCGGGTGGTCGGGGCCTCGGGCGGGCAGTCGAACCAGGTCGTCACCGTCTGGTCGGTCTGGACCTCGGCGCGCAGGAAGAACTGGGTCTGGCACTCCGGGACCTGCTCCATGCCCTCGTGGCCACGGAGCTCGGCGGGCAGGACGGGCATCTCGTCGGAGAATTCCAGCAGCATCTCGAGGACGACCTCACGTGGGGCGGAGGCGAACTCGTCGACGATCTCGGCCAGTTTCGGGGGCATGTCACTCACGTTGGAGACCTTACGTCGCGTCGGTCAGACCGGAGCCGAGGCCGGCAGGAGGGCCACGTCACTGAGGCTGAGGATGCCGACCACTTTGCGGTCGGCGTCGCAGACGAGCAGTCGGCGGATGTCCCGGTCGCGCATCGCTCGTACCGCCTCCTCCACGGTGGCGGCCTGCTCGACCATGATCAGTTCCCGGGAGGCGATCGCCGCGAGGGTGGTGGTCTTCGGTGAAAGACCCTCGGCGATCGCGCGCACCACGATGTCCCGATCGGTGACCAGACCGGCGATCGTCGGTCCGCTGGTCACCACCACGTCGCCGATGTGCTGGTCCCGCATGGCCCGCGCGGCCTCGTCGAGAGGCGTGTCGCCCGGTAGGTAGACGACCCGCCGCGTCATCACATCTGCCACTGCCGTTCTCGCCATGGCTCCGAACCTCCCCGTTGCATCCCGAACGTCCTGTTCCGCGGTTACCCGACCAGGGCTTCGGCAACCTCCGTGATGAGCATGTCGTGGCGTTCACCCGTACGGCGGTCACGGATTTCCGCATATCCCTCGGAGAGCCGGCGGCCGACCACGACGGCACGCCGGATGCCGATGAGCTCGGCGTCGGTGAACTTGACCCCGGCCGACAGCTGCGGGCGGTCGTCGACGAGCACCCGCAGACCTGCGGCCTCGAGTTCCGCCGCCAAGCGCAGTGCCGCCTCGATCTGCCCGTCCTTGCCGGCACCGATGACGTGCACGTCGGCGGGGGCGACCTCGTCGGGCCACAGGATGCCGCGGTCGTCGCGGTGCTGCTCGGCGATCGCGGCGACCGCCCGGGAGACGCCGATGCCGTACGAACCCATGGTCGGGCGCACGGGCTTGCCGTCGGCGCCGAGCACGTCGATCTTGAACGCGTCGGTGTACTTCCGGCCGAGCTGGAAGATATGGGCGAGCTCGATGCCGCGGCGGATGGTCACCTCACCCTCCCGGCACTGCGGACAGGTGTCACCCGCTCGGACCTCGGCGGCTTCGATCGTGCCGTCGGGTGTGAAGTCGCGGCCCGCGACCACCGAGGTGGCGTGCCGCCCCGCTTCGTTGGCCCCGGTCAGCCAGGCACTGCCCGGCACGACCCGAGGGTCGGCGAGATAACGCAGGGTCAGGCCTTGCGGGCCGATGTAACCGCGGACGAGTTCGGGACGGGACGCGAAGTCGTCGAACATCGTGACGGTGGCCGGGCTGAGCGCAGCCTCCAGCCGTTTCATGTCGATCTCGCGGTCGCCGGGCACGCCGATGGCGAGCACCTGGTCGTCCTTGCCGGGGTGGTGCACGGTCACCACGACGTTCTTGAGCGTGTCGGCGGCGGTCCAGTCGGTGCGGCCGTCGAGCGCCCGGGCGTTGGCTAGGTCGACGAGCGAGGCGATGGTGGGGGTGCCGGGTGTGTCGTGCACGGTCAGGGGACCGTGCTCACGGTCGTCGCCGGCCGGCACGGGAGTGACGACCGCCTCCGTGTTGGCCGCGTAGTCGCAGTTCGTGCAGCCGACGAAGGTGTCCTCGCCGACCTCTGCCGCCGCCAGGAACTCCTCGGACGCCGAACCGCCCATGGCCCCGGACATAGCGGCCACGATGGTGTGTTCCAAACCGAGCCGTTCGAAGATCTTCCGGTACGCGACACGGTGCTTCGCGTACGCCTCGGCGAGCCCCTCGTCGGTCAGGTCGAACGAGTAGGCGTCCTTCATGAGGAACTCGCGTCCGCGCAGCAGCCCGGCCCGGGGACGGGTCTCGTCGCGGAACTTGGTCTGCACCTGGAACAGGATGAGCGGGTAGTCCCGGTATGAACTCGTCATGTCCTGCACGAGCAGCGCGAACATCTCCTCGTGCGTGGGTGCCAGCAGGTAGTCGGAGCCCCGGCGGTCCTTCAGGGTGAAGAGGTCGTCGCCGTATTCGGTCCAGCGCCCGCTGATGTCGTACGGCTCACGCGGCAGCAGCGCGGGGAAGCCCACCTCCTGCCCACCTATCGCCGCCATCTCCTCCCGGACGATCTGCGTCACGCGATCGAGCACCAGCTTGCCGAGCGGCAGCCACGTGTAGCCGCCCGGAGCCGCGCGGCGGATGTATCCGGCACGCAGGAGCAGCCGGTGACTCGGCACCTCCGCCTCCGCGGGCTCCTCACGCAGGGTTCTCAGCAGCATCGTGGACATTCGCATCGCCATGCCGCAGAGCGTAGAAGGGTCGGCCGCCGACGGCATCGAGTTATCCACAGGGCCGCTGACTGTCGCCATCGTCACGCTGCCGTTCCCGGCCCGACGGTGGAAAACTAACTTGAAGTTACAGGTAAAAGGACGTTAAGGGGGCGCCATGAGCTGGGCGAACTTCATCGCGATGGGGGACAGCTTCACCGAGGGCATGAACGACGCCTATCCGGACGGGACATACCGCGGCTGGGCCGACCTCGTGGCCGCACGTCTGGCGGTGGACTCCGGGCCCGGCTTCGGATACGCGAATCTGGCCGTCCGGGGCAAACTCCTCGACCAGATCATGGCCGAGCAGCTCGAGCCGGTCCTGGCGATGCGGCCCGGCCTGGTCAGCCTCGCCGCGGGCGGGAACGACATCCTGCGGCGCAAGGTCGACCCCCGGACCCTGGTCGACAAGATCGGGTCGGCGGTCGGACGGCTCCGGGAGACCGGTGCTGACGTCATCCTGTTCCGTTTCGCCGACGTGACCGCCCACCTCCCCGGACAGCGCATCATGGCGCCGCGTGCCGCGCTGCTCAACGACGGAGCGGACCGGATCGCGGCAGAACACGGCGCACACGTGATCGACCTGTTCGGCGACGGCACGTTCCACCATCCGGTGATGTGGAGTTCCGACCGGTTGCACATGTCGCCGGCCGGCCATCGCCGTGTCGCTGCTCACGTGCTCAACAAGCTCGGGGTCGGCGTCGAGGAGGACTGGTTGCTGGTGCCGCCGGCTCCCGCTCCCACCCCTTGGCTGCTGGCGCGCAGTGCCGACCTGCGCTGGGCCGGCCAGCACCTCGCCCCCTGGATCCGCCGCCGACTCGCCGGAGCCTCGTCCGGCGATCTCGTCACGGCGAAACGTCCCGAACTCGGCCCGGTCGACGCGCTAGCGTGAGTGCCATGTCCGTTCCGAATGATCCGGCGCCGTCGCTGCAGGCCTACGCCCACCCCGAGAAGCTGGTCACCACCGAGTGGCTGGCCGCCAACCTGGACACCCCGGGGCTGGTTGTCGTCGAGTCCGATGAGGACGTGCTGCTCTACGACACCGGTCACATCGCGGGCGCGGTGAAGGTCGACTGGCACCTCGAGCTCAACGATCAGATCACCCGTGACTACCTCGACCCCGAGCAGTTCGCGGCGCTGTGCCAGGCCAAGGGCATCGGCCGGGACGACACGATCGTGTTCTACGGCGACAACAACAACTGGTGGGCCTCGTACGCGCTCTGGGTCTTCAGTCTTTTCGGACACCGCGATGTCCGCCTGCTGGACGGCGGACGGCAGAAATGGGCGGCTGAAGGCCGCGACCTCACCCGGGACAAAACCTCAAGGGCAGAGGCCGAATACCCTGTTCCGGTACGCGATGACAGCGCCATTCGCGCGTTCCGCGACCAGGTCATGGGGCACATCGCGAGCGGGCTTCCACTGGTCGACGTCCGATCCCCGCAGGAATACACCGGCGAACTGACGCACATGGCGGCGTACCCGCAAGAGGGTGCCCTGCGTGGCGGCCATATCCCGGGCGCGTTGAGCAAGCCGTGGAAGTCTGCGGCGAACGACGACGGCACGTTCAAGTCGGCCGATGAGCTGGCCACGATCTACCGCGACGAGCTGGGCCTGGACACCGGTGACGACATCGTCGCCTACTGCCGGATCGGGGAGCGGTCGAGCCACACGTGGTTCGTGCTGCATCACCTGCTCGGATATCCGCGGGTCCGCAACTACGACGGCTCCTGGACGGAGTGGGGCAACCTGGTCCGCGCGCCCATCGCCCGAGGTTCGGAACCCGGCGGGCTGTCCTGACCCCGACCGGGCACCGCGGCCGGAGGGTGTAAGGAGTGGGAGCCGCCTGGCGGGATCACGGGCTGACGGTCGTCATCGCTGTTCTGCTGCTCCCCGCGGTGAGCGTGGTGGCGTATCGATGGCGCCGGCGGTGGCAGTCACGGCGGTTTGCCGGGGCCGAGGTGGGCCTGGTCGCCGGGTCGCTGCCGTGGGTGGTCATGCTCTTCACGCCGCAGCCCGCCGGCCGGTCCGTCGACCTGATTCCCCTGCACGATGTGCCGTCGTGGTTCTCGGGCGATCCGGGCACCGGCATCGCCCAGGTCGGCGGCAACCTGCTGGTGCTCGCGGCCTTCGGGTTCTTCCTGCCCGTACGGTTCGCCGCGGCTGCCTCGCTGTCGCGGGTTTTCGTGCTGGCTCTCGCGACGTCCACCGGTGTCGAGGTGCTGCAGTGGGTCCTGGCGATCGGGCGGGTCTCGAGCGTCGACGACATCCTGATCAACACCGTGGGGGCGGTCCTGGCCGCCGCATTGTCCCGCCACTGGTGGGCCGCGAGGAGCCCTCGCGTGACACCTGAAGTGGCATTTCCCGGTGGGCGAGACTGACTGAACGGCCGTTCAGGTTCGGACTTGACAGCGGGATAGAGTTGCCGGGTGACGGTAGATCAGCAGCAACGTCCCGGTCCGCCCGCCCCTCGGCGGCGTTCCCGGCGGGACGAGATCCTCGAGATCGCGGTCGGGCTCTTCGCGGCCAAGGGCTATCACGGTGTGTCGATGGACGACATCGGTTCGGCCGCCGGGGTGACCGGCCCGGCGCTCTATCACCACTTCGCCGGCAAAGAGGCCATGCTCGTGGCCGCCCTCATCCCGGTCAGCGAGGGGCTGCTGCACGGTGGCAAGGAACGCGTCAGCAGGCACTCCTCCGACGCCCAGGCCGCGCTGACCGATCTGATCGAGTTCCACGTCGAGTTCGCGCTCGCCAACCCGGCTGTCATCGCCCTGCACCTGCACGAGCTCGACCGGCTTCCGGAGGAGCCCCGCCGGCAGATCCGTCGCCTGCAGCGGCTCTACGTCGAGGAATGGGTCGGCGTGCTGGCCACACTGCGTCCCGAGCTGGAGCCGGCTGAGGCGCGGGTGCTCGCCCATTCGGCGTTCGGCCTGATGAATTCGACGCCGTTCCTCGGTGGCGAGGTCGACCGGCGGCGGCGGGCCGTCCTGCTGCGCGAGGCCACGGTCCACGCCCTGATCGGTCGCTGAGCAGCTCAGCCACCTCGACGTTATCCACAATCCGAGGTTGTCCACAGGCCGGGCCGACACGGATTGCCGGACCGGGCGGCGATTGAGAGGCTGAGCGGGCACTTCCCACCTGACCCCACCGCACGGCTGCCGGCCAACCCGGAGCCCGGCGGCGGGTGCTAGAGAAAGGGCGGAAATGATCGAGTCGCTGCTCATCGCCAACCGGGGCGAGATCGCCCGGCGGATCATCCGGACGGCGAAACGCTTGGGAATCCGGGCGATCGCCGTGTATTCCGAGGCGGATGCCGGGATGCCGTTCGTGGTCGAGGCCGACGAGGCCGTGTGTGTCGGGCCGGCCAGCCCCGCGGAAAGCTATCGCAACGCCGAGGCGATCCTGGCCGCGGCCAAGGCGACCGGCGCTCAGGCCATCCACCCCGGATACGGCTTCCTGAGTGAGAACGCCGACTTCGCTCGCACGGTCGAGGCCAATGGTCTGGTGTGGGTCGGGCCCGGCGCCGATGCGATCGTCGCCATGGGCGACAAGATCAACGCACGTAACCTGATGGCGGCGGCCGGTGTCCCGGTCGCTCCCGGCACCCATGATCCGGCGGAGTCCGTCGAGGCCGCGATCGCGGCAGCCGAGACGATCGGCTATCCGGTGATGGTCAAGGCCGCGGCCGGCGGCGGCGGGATGGGTATGGCCGTCGCGACCGACGAGGCCGGGCTGCGCAAGGAATACGACAAGGTCACGGCGTTCGCGGAGCGCATGTTCGGCGACGGCTCGGTGCTGATCGAGCGCTACTTTCCCCGGGTACGCCACGTCGAGGTGCAGATCCTCGGTCTCGCGGACGGCCGGGTGATCGCGCTCAGCGAGCGGGAGTGCTCGGTGCAGCGCCGCAATCAGAAGTTGGTCGAGGAGGCCCCGAGCCCAGCAGTCAGCCCTGAGCTGCGGGAACGCTTCCTGGCCGCCGCGGTCAAAGCCGGCGAGGCAGTCGGATACCGCAATGCCGGCACCGTCGAGTGCCTGCTCGATCCGGCCACCGGGGAGTTCTTCTTCCTGGAGATGAACACCCGGCTGCAGGTCGAGCACCCGATCACCGAGCTGATCCACGGCACCGACCTGGTCGAGCAGCAGCTGCGCATCGCCTCCGGGCTGGCGCCGAATTTCGACGCCGACCGGCCGACCAGCGGGCACGCGATCGAGCTGCGGATCAACGCCGAGGATCCGAAGCGTTTCCTGCCAGGTCCCGGCAAGGTCGTGACCTGGGTCGAACCCGACGGTGACGGGGTTCGGGTCGACTCCGGCTACGGCCCCGACAGCACGGTCACCCCGTTCTACGACTCGTTGATGGCGAAGCTGATCGTGCTCGGCACCGACCGGGCGGACGCGATCGCCAAGGCGCGGGCCGCGGTGGCCGGGTTCGCGATCGCCGGCCCCAAGAACAACCTGCCGTTCTTCGCTGAACTGCTGGAGAACGACGAGTTCCTGTCGGGCGACTACGACACGGGCATCGTGGCCCGGATGAGGTGATGTGATGGACGCCGTCTCGATCCGCGAGGTCGCCCCCCGCGATGGCCTGCAGAACGAAGAACCGATTCCGGCCGACGACAAGGTGCTGCTCATCGACGCCCTGTCGCGGACGGGGGTCCGGCGGATCGAGGCGGTGTCGTTCGTCCACCCCCGGGCCATCCCGCAGATGGCCGACGCGGACGAGGTGTGGGCGCGGGCCTGGCACAACCCGGAGGTGCGGTATTCCGCGCTGATCCCCAACAAGCGGGGTGCCGAGCGGGCGCTGGCCGCGGGGTTCCGCGAGATCGAGGTCGTCGTGTCGGCCAGCGACACGCACAACCGGCGCAACCTCAACCGATCGACCGCAGAGTCGCTCGACGACATCGGCGTGCTGATCCCCCTGGTCCACGACGCCGGGGCGACGCTCGAGGTGATCGTCGCGACCAGCTTCGGCTGTCCGTTCGAGGGCGACATCGATCCGCTGCGGGTGGCGTCCATCGTGGACCGGGTTCGCGCCGACGGGGCGGACCGCATCGCCTTCGGCGACACGACCGGCATGGCGACGCCGCGGCGGGTCCGGGACCTGCTGTCCGTGGTGCGGCCCGACCTGCTGCACTTCCACAACACGCGGGGCGCCGGGCTGGCCAACGTGCTGACCGGGTACGAGCTCGGGGTGCGCGAGTTCGACTCGAGCGTGGGTGGTATCGGGGGCTGTCCCTACGCACCCGGTGCTTCCGGCAACATCGCCACCGAGGAAGTCGTGCACATGTTGGAAGACATGGGCATCGCGACCGGTGTGGATCTGGAAGCGATGATCGACGTGGCGGCGATGGCGGAGAAAATGCTCGGACGAACACTGCCGTCCGGGGTGTTGCGCGCCGGTCCGCGTACCCGATTGGTCTGACGTCTTTTCGGAAGCGGTGGGACGACATGTGCGCGCGTGACCCTGGCTGAGTCTCTTCGTTACCAATACCGAGCAGCCGATGAATCAGCTGCCGGTCACGAGTCGGCGACGAGGGGCAGGACCACATGACGGGCACGGAAGCCGGACGCGGATCGCGATCGGCACACCGTCCCGCGGGGGCCTGCACCCGTGGCTCCGCGCTCATGCCGCCTTACCGCCAGCGGGGAAACGCCGGTGGGGGCGGCGGCTCGGATCGTGCCCCGATGACCGGCGCAAAATCGCTCCTGTTCCGTGCGGCCATGCATGGGGCCGGGCCGGATGCGGTTCTGAGGCGGTGATCGCCCCCGCACGCCCCATACGGGACGCTATTGCCTGCCGCCTCTCGTGACCGAGGTCGAGGACCGGTATCACCGGACCACGAGGCACAACATCGCTGCATCCATCACCCTCTGTGCTGACGGGCCGGCGCTGATCGGTGCGGAGCAGACCTCGAAGAAGAACCAGGGTGCGCTGACCGTGCCGATGGGTCCCACCGGAAACGGCACCGCGACCGCCGGTGCGTCGACGAACCTCGGCGGTGGCGGGCCGATCGGCGGCGCCAGGTAACAGACCCGGGTCGTGCCGGTCCCGGGCGCGACCCGAGCGGCGCCTTCGGGCGCTGAACGACAGGAGGCAACCGGTGCTCCTCCACAGCACCGGCCTCCATCCGGACGGGGGTCCCCGCAGCCAGCGGGGGCTCCCGTCCGCTGTCTCGCCATTTGGACCTGTGCAGCCACGTGCAATTGCGCTAACCTAACGATCGTTCAGGGTCGAACGAGCGGCGAGGGGGGCCACGTGGCTTTCGACGTGGAAGCGTTGCCAGCCGGAGAAGCGCGGCCCGGTGGAGAAGCGTCGCCCGCCCGGGAAGCGCAGGCCGCGGAAGCGCAGGTCGCGGAAGCGCGGGCCGCGGAAGCGCAGACGGCGGAAGCGCAGACGGCGGAAGCGCAGACGGCGGAAGTGCGGACCATCCTGGCGGGCGAAGAGCTGGCGGGCGAGGAGTTGGCGGGCGAAGAGCTGGTGGGCGAGGAGTTGGCGGGCGAAGAGCTGGTGGGCGAGGAGTTGACAGCCGGGGAAGCTCTGGCGCAGGCGCGCAAGCGGGCGGTTGCCGGGGGTGCGGAGAAATACCATGCCGCGAACGCCGCCAAGGGCAAGCTTTTCGCCCGGGAACGCCTGAGCCTGCTGCTCGACGAGGGCACGTTCGTCGAGGACGGGCTCTATGCCAACAGTTTGGCCGACGGGCTCCCCGCGGACGGCGTGATCACCGGAACCGCTCGGATCGACGGGCGCGACGTCTGCGTGATGGCCAATGATTCGACCGTGAAGGCGGGATCGTGGGGCGCCCGTACGGTGGAGAAGATCATCCGCATCATCGAGCGCGCGTATTCGGTTGGCGTACCCATGGTGTATCTGGTTGATTCTGCCGGCGCTCGCATCACCGACCAGATCGACCTTTTCCCGGGCCGGCGGGGTGCCGGCAAGATCTTCCACACGCAGGTGCGCGCTTCCGGCTCTATTCCCCAGGTCTGCGCGCTGTTCGGGCCGTCCGCCGCGGGCGGCGCCTACATCCCGGCTTTCTGCGACGTCGTGGCGATGGTCGAGGGCAACGCGAGTATGTATCTCGGTTCCGACCGTATGGTCGAGATGGTCACCGGGGAACGCACGACACTCGAGGCGATGGGCGGCGCGCGGGTGCACTGCGCCGAGTCCGGGGTGGGGCATTTCCTCTGCAAGACCGAGCAGGATGCGCTCGACGTCGTACGTAATTATCTTTCCTATCTGCCTGCCAATTACACGCAGCAGCCACCCGCCGTCGCTCCGGTTGATGCCCCCACAGTGGATCTTTCCGCGCTGGTGCCGGTGAGTGAGCGCCAGGCGTTCGATATGCGGCGCTACATCAAGGGGATCGTCGACGAGGGGTCGTTCTTCGAGATCCAGGCGTTGTGGGCCAGGGAGCTGACCATCGGATTCGCCCGTCTCGGCGGCCGGGTCACCGGGGTGATCGGCAACAACTCGATGTTCAAGGGCGGCGTGCTCTTCGTCGACTCGGCGGACAAGGCGAGCCGGTTCGTGCAGCTCTGTGACGCGTTCAATGTGCCGCTTCTTTTCCTTTCCGACGTGCCCGGTTTCATGGTCGGCTCGGCGGTCGAGAAACAGGGCATCATCCGGCACGGCGCCAAGATGATCAGCGCGATCTCGGAGGCCACGGTGCCGAAGATCTGCGTGGTAGTCCGCAAGGCCTACGGCGCCGGGCTGTACGCGATGGCCGGCCCCGGGTTCGATCCCGACGCGACGCTCGCGCTGCCCACCGCCAAGATCGCGGTGATGGGGGCGGAAGCGGCGGTCAACGCGGTGTACGCGAACAAGATCGCGGCGTTGCCCGAGGGGGAGCGCGAAGATTTCGTCGCCGAGCGCCGTGCGGAGTACGAGCGGGACATCGATGTGATGCGCCTGGCGAGTGAGCTCGTCATCGACGCCATCGTCGAGCCTGCTGACCTGCGTCGAGAGCTGATCCGGCGCTTCTCCGCCGCCGCCGGGAAAGACCGTTCGTTCTCCCGTCGCCGTCACGGCGTCACTCCGGTCTAGAGAGGACCTGTCATGGTCGACTTCCGGTTGAGCGAGGAGCAGGAGGCGCTGCGCCAGAGCGTGCAGGAGTTCGCCCGCGAGCAGGTCGCGCCGGTCATCGCCGAGCACTACGAGCGGAAGACCTTCCCGTACGACCTGGTCCGCCAGATGGGCAAGATGGGCCTTTTCGGTCTCCCGTTCGTGGAGGAACACGGCGGCATGGGCGGCGACTACTTCACGCTGTGCCTGGCGCTCGAGGAGCTGGCCCGGATCGACAGCAGCGTCGCGATCACGCTGGAAGCGGCGGTCTCGCTGGGTGCGATGCCGATCTACCGCTTCGGTACGCCCGAACAGAAGGAACAGTGGCTGCCCAGACTGACGAGCGGTGAGGCACTGGCCGCTTTCGGGCTGACCGAGCCGGGGGCCGGTTCGGACGCGGGCGGGACGACCACCCGCGCGGTGCTCGACGAGTCCACCGGCGAATGGGTCATCAACGGGTCCAAGGCGTTCATCACGAACTCCGGCACCGACATCACGTGCCTGGTCTCGGTGATGGCGGTGACCGGCACGCTGCCCGACGGCCGCAAGGAGCTGTCGACGATCATCGTGCCGTCCGGGACGCCCGGCTTCACCGTCGCGCCCGGGTACTCCAAGGTCGGCTGGTGCGCGTCGGACACCCATGAGCTGGCGTTCGACGACGTACGGGTGCCGGCGGCCAACCTGCTCGGGCAGCGTGGCCGGGGATACGCCCAGTTCCTGCGCATCCTCGACGAGGGCCGGATCGCGATCGCCGCCCTCGCCACGGGCCTGGCCCAGGGTTGCGTCGACGAGTCCGTCAAGTACGCCCGCGACCGGCAGGCGTTTGGTAGCCCGATCGGCTCGTACCAGGCGATTCAGTTCATGATCGCGGACATGGAGATGCGCGCGTACGTGGCTCGGATGTCCTATTACGACGCCGCCGCCCGCCTGCTCGAAGGAGGCGACTTCAAGCATCAGGCCGCTCTCGCGAAGCTGTACGCGAGTGAGGCCGCGATGGACAACGCCCGGTACGCGACGCAGGTGCACGGTGGCTACGGCTTCATGAACGAGTCGGCGGTCGGGCGTTTCTACCGCGACGCCAAGATCCTCGAGATCGGCGAGGGCACCTCAGAGGTGCAGCGGATGATCATCGCTCGGGGCCTGGGTCTCTGACGGTCATCAGGAGATCTTGGACGTGCGGGCAGCTTTGGCGGCAAATCCGGCGGAGATTGCGTCGGTTAGTCGACAAACCGCGTTCTGAGGTCGGCATTCATCGACGTGTCTGCCTAGGTTCAAGAGCATGACGTCCGATCACGGGACGGACCAGGACGGTCCGGGATTCGACGCCGTGCTGCGCAGCTACCGGCTGCGGGCGAAGCTGACCCAGGAGGAGCTCGCGTCCCGCGCCGCGGTCGGCGTCCGCACGGTCCGGGATCTCGAACGGGGCCGTGCCTCGCGTCCGCAGCGCACCACCGCGGAGCTGCTCGCCGCCGCCCTCGGCCTGTCCGGGGCGGACCGCCTGGCCTTCCTCGCCGCGGCCCGCGGTCAGCCCTCCAGCTCACCGTCGACCCCGCGCTTCATCCGGCTGCCCCCGGCCGGTGACCTGATCGGCCGCGACGGCGAGGTGACCGAGCTCGTCACCCGGCTGTCCCAGCCGATGGCGGAGGGCCCGCGCGGGATCACCCTGGTCGGCCTGGCCGGGGTCGGCAAGACCAGCCTGGCTCTGACGGTCGCCCACCGGGTCGCCGGAGCGCACCCCGGTGGTGTCGCCGGCATCGTCGTCACCGACGGTTCCACCGCCGGCGAGGTGCTCGGCGGTGTCGCCGCGGTGTTCGGCGTCGGCCGCCCCGACGACCTGTCCCCGCGGTTTGCCGGCCGGGCCGCCCTGCTGCTCATCGACGCCGTGGAACGAGCGCCCGAAGCCATCGCCGAGGCGCTCGGTCACCTGCTCGTCCAGCACCCCACCCTGCGCTTCCTCGCCACCGGTCGGCACCCGGTCGGCCTGCCCACAGAACGCGTCTGGCCGGTCGCCCCACTGATCGCCCCGCCCGCGGCGGCCGGCCCCACCCTCGCCGACGTCGCCGGATACCCCGCGGTCGCGCTCTTCCTCGACCGCCTCACCAAGGTGCGCGGTGCCCCTGTCGAACCCGAGGAGGTCGCACCGCTCGCGGCGCTGGTCCGCCGCCTCGGCGGCCTGCCCATCGCCCTCGAGCTGGCCGCGGCCCGCGGGCGGGTGCTCACCGTCGAAGAGATGCTCGACAGGTACGGCGACCGCGTGCTCGACCTCTCCGGCCGCCCGGCGGACGGGGGAGTGGTGTCCGTACGCGACGCGGTGGCGGCCAGCTACCGCTTGCTCTCAGCCGAGGAGCAGAGCGCCCTGCACCGCCTCGCCACCTTCCGTAACCGCTGGTCACTGGACCTTGCCGAGCAGATCGTCGACGGCCGCCCGGCCACCGACGTGGTGCACCTGCTCGACCGCTTCCTCGAACTCGGCCTGCTCAGTGCCCGCGGTGCCCGGGCCTTCCGCTTCCGGCTGCTCGACGTGGTCGGTGACTACGCCCTCGAACAGGCCGCGGCCCAGGGAGACCTGCACGCCGCCCTGCAACGGCACGCCGAGGTGCTGGCCGGACTGGCCCTCAGCATCGTCCCCGAGCTGAAAGGCACCCGGCTCGCGGAGGCCGCGGCCCGCCTCGACGACGTGGCGGGCGACCTGGGCGCCGCCCTCGGCTGGGCGGCCCGGGAGAACCCGCACACCGCCCTGCGCATCGCCGCCTGCCTGCCCCGCTGGTGGCGCTTCCGGGGCCGGGACGTGACCGGCCGGCAATGGCTGCGCAGGTTGCTGGCCGACCCTCGAACGGCCGACGCGGATCCCGCCGTACGGGCCTGGGCCAAGGTGGGGCTCGCCCAGCTCGCCCTCGAACACGGCTCCGGTGCCGAGGAGATCGGCTCGGCCGAGGCCGCCCTCGCTGATTTCCGGGACCTGGGCGACATCGGCGGCCAGCTCACCGCCCACACCCAGCTCGCCGCCCTGTGGATGACCACCCGCGTCTTCGAGCGAGCCCGGTTCCACGGCGAAGCGGCTCTCGACCTGGCCCGGAGCAGCGGCCGCGTCCGGGACACGGCGGTGGCGGAGAACAACCTGACCTGGCACGAGATCCGCCGCGGGGACCTGGCCGAGGCCCGCGCCCGGCTGGCCGAGGTGGACCGGCTGGCCACCCGCTGCGGCGAGCACCGGCTCCGGGCGGTCGCGGCAGCCAACCTCGCCGAGGTCGAACGCCTCGACGGCCACCTCGACGAAGCCGCCCGGCTCGGCCGCCACGCCATCAGCGAACTGGAGGACGTCGGTGACCCTGGCCACCGCCGGCGGGTCCTTGCGACCATCGGTCAGGCCCTCGCCGAGGCGGGCCGGCTCACCGAGGCGGCGGCGGTGCTCGACGACCTCCGGCCCCAGGACTCGACCACACCCCCGGACGGCCCGGCGGCGGTTGTCGAGGGAGCCTTGGCCCTGCACCGCGGCGAACACAAACGAGCGGCGGAGAGTTACGCGGCCGCGGCGGTGGCATACGAGCACGGCCACGACCCGCGAGATGTGGCGCAGGCGCTGATCGGCCAGGTCAGAAGCACGGTGGACGAGGACGATCGGGAGCGGGTCCGGCAACGGCTGACAGCGATCTGCCGCGCGGGCGGAATCGAGCTGCTGCCCCGCGAACGCAGCCAGATCGGTGAGTGATGGGGCACTGCGGCGTGGACGACCGGCGCTTTACGTGCCCCCCACAACGCCGGTCGTCGCAACGCCCCAGTAAAACGCGGCGAGAACGATGGCTCCCCCGATTGCCCCGCCCCGGCCTCGGCCGCGCCGCGTCCCCCTGCGGAGATCACACTATCCGGCTCGGGCGGGCGATATGTGTGGATAGGCTGGTTTCGGCATCGACATCCGGCGGTTCTGCCGGTAGTTCTGCCGGTTAATCACCCGACCGTGTGAGGCCACGTTCACCACGTGATGACGGCTCGTCACTCGGTGTGGACATGAGGAGTTGGCGGCTTGCGTTCACGTCCTTATGTCGCCGTGTCGTCCGGCCCGGAGTCAGCTCGCCTGGGCGAGGGGCTCGCCGCTGCCGGCGGTGGCGCACGGGTTGACCGCGTCGCGGATGTGACGCAGGGATTCCATCATCTGGTCGAGCTGGCCCGGGGTCAGCTGGCCGATGAACCACTGCTGCATCAGGTCCAGGTGGCCGGGGAGAACCTCGCCGAGTCGCTGGATGCCGTCCTCGGTGATCACCGCGTACGAACTCCGGCGATCGCTGGGGCAGGCTTCCCGGCGGATCAGCCCCTCCTTGTCCATCCGGTCGACGACCCGGGTCACTCCGCTGGTGGACAGCGAGGTCTGGCTGGCCAGGTCGGTCATCCGCAGTCTGTCCTGCGGCGAGCGGGCCAGCCGCAGGAGCACCTCGAACTCGACCGAGGAGAGTCTGTGCTGCTCGAACTGGGCAGCGAAGCGGTTGGTGAGACCGGTGTAGGCCTCGGAGAACAAGCCGAACGCGGTGAACCGGGGGTCGTCGAAGTCAGGTGCCACGTCACCCATGCTAACAGCGTTCCCTTGACACAGGGAATGTTGCTTGGCATATTGTTGCTCCGTCAGACAACTACTGGCTCTGCCCCAGAGAGGAACACCGTCATGACTGACACCATCCGCGAGTTCGAGGGTCTGCAGTTCCCGGCCGCCGGCACCTACGAGCTCGACGGTGCCCACAAGCGTGTCGGCTTCATCGCGCGGCACCTCATGGTCAGCAAGGTCCGCGGCCAGTTCGCCGAGGCCACCGCGACCATCACCGTCGGCGAGGACCCGCTGCAGTCGTCCGTGGTCGCCTCGATCACGACCGCCAGCGTCGAGACCGGCCAGGTCGACCGCGACAACCACCTGCGCACCGGCGACTTCTTCGAGGCGGAGAAGTACCCGACGATCACGTTCCGCAGCACCGGCATCAAGTCTCACTCGGGCGCCGAATTCGTGCTCGACGGTGAGCTCACCATCAAGGACGTCACCAAGCCGGTCGAGCTGGTGGTGGAATTCGAGGGTGCGACCGTCAGCCCGTACGGACAGTCGGTTTTCGGCTTCAGCGCGACCACCGAGATCGACCGCGAGGCCTGGGGCCTGACCTGGAACGTCGCGCTCGAGAGCGGTGGCGTCATGATCGGCAAGAAGATCAAGATCGAGATCGAGGGCGAAGCTATCCGCCAGGCCTGATTCTCGGCTGATCCACCAAGAACACCGCCCATTGTGGGCGGTGTTTTTGCATATGTGGCGCTTGCTGCGATCAGTCGGTTGTGTCGTTTGCCGGGGTTTCCGGCGAGGAAGCCTTCTTGGCCGGTGCGGTCTTCCTGGGCGTGGCTTTCCTGGCGGGTGTGGCCTTTGGGGCAGAAGTGCTGGATGCCTCTTTTGTCGCCGCGGAGGTGGGTGCGGCCTTCGCAGCCTTTCTTGCAGCTGAAGCAGCCGGGGCCTTCCGTACGCCTGCCGACACGCCTTCGCCAGCCGTGCCCTCGCCGACCGCACCCTCGCCGGATGCGGACGAGCCGGATGCGGACGAGCCGGGCGTGGGCGAGCCGGGCGTGGGCGAGCCGGGCGTGGGCGAGCCGGACCTGAGCGAGTCAGGCGTGGGCGAGCCGGACCTGAGCGAATCAGGCGTGGGCGAGCCTGCGTTGCCGGATCCGGGCTGGCTGACGTCGGGCGTCGGCGTCCCAGGGCCGGTGTTTCCGGAAATCATGCTGCCCGAGATGGTGGGGTTTGTGCCGGCGGGGTGAGAAGCCTGCCGGGGAGCGGACGGCCGAGCTGCGGACGGCCGAGCTGCGGACGGCCGAGCTGCGGACGGCCCGGTGGCCGACCGGCCCGCGGACGAGCTGGCAGCGAGACGATCCGAGGACGAGCCGCCGGCGGAGGACGGCCTCGCCGTAGAAGACCCAGCGGCGGACGGCCTGGCAGCAGCACGCCCGGCCGTGGACGAGCTTGCGGCAGACGAGCTTGCGGCGGACGAGCTGGGCGAGGGCGGCGTCGGCCCGGACGGTCCAGCCGTGGGTGGCTGTGTGTCGGGGAGGGCCGCGGCGGATGAACGGCCAGCGGATCGGCCGGATGGCGGGCTGGTGGGTGCGTCGGCCGGGGGCGTGTTGATTTTGGCCACGGTCGGGATGGCTGGTGGAGCGGCGACCGTTGAGCGGCGTTGCTTCGGGGTGTTGCTCTCTGGCTGGGGCTGGGGCTGGGGCTGGGGCGGGGGCGCCGGGGCGGTGGCCCGGCCGGTAGCGATCGCGCCGGTGTTCTTGGCGGTGGATTTTGCCCAGAAGGGCTTGCGGCGGGAGGGCTGCGCCGCTGCCCGGGCTGCTCGCCGGACCGCTGCCTGCCGGCTGATCGACACCGTCAGCGCAGATCCGGCCAGGCCGGCGAGGATGGCGTACGGAGCCGTGAGGTACGCCGACTCCAGGGGGCCCATGGCCTCGTCGAGCTGGGGTGCGAGCACGGAGAACGCCAGGGCGACCAGGAGTGGGCCCACGGCTCCGGATGACGCCGTACCCAGGCCGAAGTTGCCCCGGCGGGCGGCCGGGCCGGCGCCTAGCACGCCGATGGTGAACGCGGCCAGCATAGTGAGCAGGGTGCTGGGCCAGTAGATGGTGCCGACCAGGCCGCCCTCGGCCGGTGCGGCGAACTGCCAGCTGCCCAGGTACGTGGCTGAGGGGCGGTGCCAGAACACGTCGAGGGCCACCGCGGCCGCGGCCAGGGTCCAGAGCCAGGTGGCGGTGGCTATGAGGTTGGCTGCCACCGGCCGGGAGACGATGGCCCAGTAGGCGATCACCAGGCCCAGGGCGACGCCGATCGCTGCGTACCCTCCGGCGATTGTCTGGGGTGAGAATGTGCCGGTCCGGACCGCGACCCGGGCGGGGAGCGCGATCAGCGCGATCGTCAGCAGCGCGCCGATCGCGGCGGAGATCGCCAGGGTGACGCGCCAGAGTCCGCCGGTGGTGCGGCCCATGCGGCCCGCTGTCACCGCGCCGAACACCGTCGCGCTCGCGGCGATCCAGGTGGCCCAGCCGAGGCTGCCCAACCAGATGCTGTTGTCGGCGGCCGGGGTCGTGGGCCAGACCACCACGCCGAGACCGTATCCCAGTCCCAGCTGGGCGGCGCCCGTCCCGGCAGCCACCACTGCGGCGGCTGCCACCTGCGTTGTCCAGCCCTTCTCGGCCATGCGGGGCACTGTAGCGGTAGGTGACGATGCCTGCGAATCGATGAGCGAAGCTTCAAGATTGGCTAAGTTGATTTCTTGGAGTCGGTTCCGGGAGGAGGGTGCGGCTATGTCGGACGAGACCGGCGAGTTCTTCCCGTTCCGTGACGAGAGTGAGGAGGACGGCGCAAATCAGCCGAACGGGCGTACCCGGAAGCAGGATGATGCGACACGAATCATTCCTCCGGCGGCGCCCGCGGATGCCACAACTGTCTACCGGTCGGTCCACAACGACGATGCGACGTCGGTCTGGGGCGAGGAAGAAAACATCTGGGCGGGCCGCGCCGGCGTGCGTGCCCCCCGGCCGGGTGACGATTCCATCCGTACGGACTGGGAGCCCGAACCGTCCGGAAAATGGTGGACGCCCATTCTGGTCGGCATCCTGGCGATGGTTCTGCTCGGGTTGCTGGGCTGGGGCGTCTATCTGATCGTGCAGTCCACAAAAGACGAGAACGGGGATTCGCCGCTGCCCGTGGTGAGTGCGGCGATAACGCCCTCACCTGTGCAAACGCCGTCCGTGGAGGCGTCGGTGAGCGTTGCGCCGGCCACGACCGAGCCGTCCAGCGCGCCGGTGAGTTCGCCGAGTGACATCGCGATCCCGGCGTTGCGCGGGTTGTCGCTGGACGAGGCCCGGACGGCACTGAACCGTAAGGGGCTCAATTACCGGCTGCGGTATGTGGCGAGCACGGACGCGCCGCCGGACACGGTGATCGGCAGTGATCCGATCGAGGGGCAGCAGGTGCCCGGGGACACGATCATCAACCTGATCATCGCGTCGACGCCGACCGCGGCCACGACGGCGCCGAGCAGCATCGCCCCGACGCCGTCGGTCGTGTACGACGAGGACTGATCAGCGGTTGGCGCGCAGCGCACGGGCCGGGAGCGTGCCCGGGTTCAACCCCGGCTGACGACCGTTGCGGGCGCGCGGATCCGGTGCTTTTCCGACCTGTCGCAGGCCGCCGACCTGCACAAAGATGGAGCGGCGCTCGACCGCGTCACCGGTCGAGTTGAGCTCGTAGCCGTCCAGCCAGATCCAGCCTTCGTACGTCGGCCAGTCGTGGACGCGGATGACCCGGAAAAGCATCGGCGAAGAGAATTGGACGCTCGCCGCCTTCGTCACATGGATGACATCGCCGGACCGAGGAAGCACGTCATCTCCTGTTCCTGAACGCAGTCTGGTGGCAAACACCGATTTGCCGCACGGTGAACACAGATGTTCCAGTGTGCCCGGCTCGTACGTGTTGGCAAGGTTGTGATGGTGCCAATCATCACAACGGTGCCGTAACGACGCGAGACGGCCCCGTCCGGACCCCGGGACTTACTGGAGTCCACGTAGGACAATGGTGGGAGCGGGGCACCCTCGATCGGTGTCGATTCGCTGGCGGCCCGCCGGGACCGATGCTGTCACCGGAAAGTGCGGTGACGAGCGCCATACCCGAAAGATTGCACCACGCCTGCAATCGATGCAAGTTGCATGTCAGCCGTCCGTGACGAAGTGATCACTGTCGACGCTTGAAGGATCAAGAGATCAACAGAGAGACTGGAACCGACAAACGCCGTACGGCGGAGCATCTTGCCGGTTCCGTCCGCCCCTCGGAGGTGAGTGTGAACCCGCGCCGTAGCCCGACCATCCGCCGCCGCCGGCTCGGCGCCGAGCTCCGTCGATACCGCGACGGTGCCGGCGTGACGATCGATGTCGTGGCCGACCGTCTCGGCTGTTCACCGTCCAAGGTGTCCAGGATCGAGACCGGCCACACCAGTGCGACCCCGCGCGACGTCAAGGACATGTTGGACATCTACGGCGTGGATGGCGCGGTATCCGATGAATTGGTGCAAATTGCCCGGGAGGCCCGGCAAAAAGGCTGGTGGCACCCATTCAGCACGGTTCTCACCGGGGCATATGTGGGACTCGAGGCCGCGGCGCGGTCCGTCCGGTCGTACGAGCAGCAGGTGGTTCCCGGACTTTTGCAGACCGACAAGTACGCAATTGCGATGATTCGGGCCGCCCGGGTGGGTGACGCCGACCAAAAAATCGAGCAGCGGGTACGAGTCCGAATGGCGCGCCAGGCGTTATTGATTCAGGACGATCCGATCGATCTTTGGGTGGTACTCGATGAGGCGGTGCTGAGTCGGCCGGTCGGCGGCGACGAGGTCATGCGGGAGCAGTTGCACCGCCTGGCCGAGATGGCTGAACTGCCGAACGTCACTCTCCAGATCCTGCCGTTCGCGGCGGGGGCACACGCCGGCATGGATGGCACGTTCGCGGTCCTCGACTTCCCGGATGCCGAGGACCCGGATGTGGTGTTCGTGGAGAACGCAACCGGTGGTCTCTTTCTGGAGAAAGCCGATGAACTGCACAAGTACAACTTGATCTTCGATGCCATCCGATCGTCGGCCCTCCCCCCGGAGGAGTCCAGGAACATGATCGCAATGCTGGCAGAGGAGCCATTGTGGAAGTCGAAACCAAGGGTTTCCGGATCGATCTGAGCCGTGCACAGTGGTTCAAGAGTGTTCGTAGTGGTCCGAACTGTGACAACTGCGTTGAAGTGGCGTTCGTCGACGAGGCGATCGCGGTACGTGACTCGAAGAACCCGACCGGTCCGGCGCTGATCTTCACCGCGGACGAGTGGGACGCCTTCGTGGGAGGCGCCAAGGACGGCGAGTTCGATCGGTAACCCGGCCCTGGGTTGCGAGCCGGCCCCGCACGGCCGGTTGCTGAACTGAAACGCCGGCCCCGCACGGCCGGTTGGTGACACCGCCGATCACGCTCCGGGAAGCGCCGATCGGCGCATCCGCTCACCTGCTCGCTTGGCCTCACCTGCTCAGGGGCCGGGCGGGCGGTGACGGTCATATGCGTATTTTGCCGGATTTGTACCGTCGCCCTCCGCGACGAGCCTCGTTGAACGCCTTAAGTGCGGGCCGGACCGCGCTGACGTCCCGCCGTCGCCCGTACGGCTGACCGTCTTCCTCGCATGGCGGTGCGGGCAGGGCCACTCGTGACGGTGCGGGGCAGAGCCAACTAACCAGCGAGGCAAGGCGAGAACACATGACGATCGGTTCCGACAACCTCAGCAATGGATCCCCGTCCGCACAGGATCGGTTCAGCGGGGGCGTCAGCGCGTACCGGCAGAACCGGCGCGACGCGGCGATGGCGGTGGAGAACGGTGACGGCGAGCTGGTTTCCCGCGGCGGCGGACCCGGCCTGTCCTCGTCCGGCCTGCCGACCCGTACCCCGATCGAGGCGTCCGGTCCGCTGGACCGACCGACCCTGGACCGTTCCCACCTGGATCGCCCGGCCCTGGATCGCCCGGCCCTGGAACGATCGGGGAAGGCGCCCTCGCTGGACATGCAGGGCCTGACCGAGCCGGTCTTCCCGTCCGGCGGCTGGATCGACGCGACCTCCACGCCGACCCCGATCCCGGCGCCGTCGATGGCCGACCACCCGCTGCTGCGCGGGCTCCTGCAGGAACTCCCCGCGCGCGGGACGATGCCGGCCTCCGACTGGCTGGACCGCTGGTTCGAGGCGGCCCGGTCGATCCTCGAACTTCTCTACGTGCAGGAAGCCAAGCACGGTAAGTAGCCGATCTCAGGCCGCGAGGTCGACCGCTTTCACCCCGGTGGTGCGGTTGACCTCAGCGGCGGCGGCGCGGGGTGTCTCCTCGGGAAGCGGCTTGTAACGCTCGGTGCGCAATGCGATCGGCGCCGGCACCTGCCGTCCCCAGCCGAGCGGCGCGAGAACCGCCAGGTTCAACCGGCTGTGCCGGATCGCATGCCGCAGCACCAGGGCCACGACGGCGATGCCGACCATGCTGATCGCGATGCCCGAGACGTTGGTGCCGGGCAACTTCACAAGATCAGCCGCGATGGGTACGCCGACAAGTGCCGCCAAGCCGGTCACCTGAAGAGGCACCGCGACCCAGGGATGGGCGGCCGCGGCGCGCAGGGCCGGCGGGGCGGGTGCGTGCGGAGCGGCGGCGAACACATCGGCGCCACGGCGGATCCTCATGAGGCGCCGGCCGGTCACGAGCAGCACCAGCAGCGCCGGCACGGCCGGGAACATCGCGGCGGTGGGTGCGTCCGACTCGCCCGGCAGCAACCCGGTCAGGACCGGCACGGCGATGAACACCGCGGCGCCGGCACCGACCACCGTGGACAGCGCCCGGGCGCGGCGCCGGAGCTCCCGCGCCGTACGGGCGACCGGAAGCGAATCGGCGAGCAGTCCGGCGGCGAGCCAGACCGCGGCGAGGGCGCCGATCAGAACAAGGTCTGTGGTGGTGTTCACATCGACAGACTTCACCAGTCGCGCAACCCGCAAAACCGGGAAACCACCGGATTGCCGACCCGTAGGGGTCATGGAAGAACGCTGAGTGATCTGCTTACTGCGGTACGCGTTCAGCACTGGGGGTGAAATGGACAATGCACCCTGTTGCGATTGTGATGTGTGTCCTACTGTCGGGTCCCGGACGCCGGACCCTGCGGCGCCGAACGGCTCGACCTGGGGAGGTCGGCCGGGATCCCCTCAACGAACACGAAGGGGTCCCGGCACCGGTCTCACACCGAGTAGCTGGCGACCGTGTCGGATGTCGGAGCCGGCGGATTCGCCTTCCAGAGCCCCATCCGCTGCGCGGTCAGGCGCGCCACGTAGTTCGGGTTCAGCAGGATGTAACGCTTCCACAGGCGCTTGGGCTCCAGGAAGAGGCGCCACAGCCACTCGAGGGCGTACTTCTGCATCCACGCGGGCGGGTTCCGCAACAAGCCGGCGTGATAGTCGAACGCCGCCCCGACCGCGAGCAGCGGCATGTCCAGCAACGGGCGCATCGCGTACGCCCAGACCTCCTGGCGCGGGCACCCCAGCCCGACCAGCACGATGCGCGCACCCGACGACTTGATCCGATCGGCGATCTCGGCATCCTCGCCCGGGTGGTTGACCCGGAACTTGGAAGCCTCGACACCCGCGAGCTTCAGCGCCGGGAACATCCGCTCCAGCGCCGGGACCAGCTTGTCGAGAACCGGCTGCGTCGATCCGTACAGATAGACCGGCAGGCCCTCCGCCGCGGCCTGGCGCAGCACCCGCAGGGTGAGCTCGGGGCCGTAGACCCGGTCGGTCAGGCCGGCGTGGTGCAGCACGTTGAGCGCCCCACGCACCGGCTGGCCGTCCGGCGTCACCAGATCGAACGAATTGAGCCGGGCGTTGTGCGCCTTGTCCTGCACCCCGGTCATCACACCGTGCACCGCGAGCGCGGTCACGGCATAGTGCCGGCGCTCCCGGGCCGCGTCGATGATCTTCGCGGTGGCAGCCTCGTAATCGACGGCGTCCACCAGGACACCGAGCACGTTCTTCTTACCGAGATCGATCACGGCTGGGCCACCCACTTGTCGACGTTGGCGTCGTGGATCTCCTGCAGGATCATCGGCACGTCGTAGACCTGCTTCCACTCCGGGTAGTCGGCCTGGAACGCGGCCATCGACCCGATCCACCACTGGTGGTCGCCGATCCGGTTGTCATCCACATACTCGGTGATCATCTCAGTGCCACTGATCTTGCCGGCGATCGCGAACGCCTCGAGGTTCGAGCAGTTCGAGTGCCGGCCACCACCGAGGTTGTACACCTTCGCCGAACCCGGGTTCCGGAAGAAAGCCTCGAACGCGCTCAGCACATCATGGCTGTGGATGGCGTCGCGGACCTGCTTGCCCTTGTAGCCGAAGATCCGGTACGTCCGGCGTTCCATGTTGGCGCGCATCACGTACCCCAGGAAGCCGTGCAGCTCGGTCGCGGAGTGAGCCGGCCCGGTGAGCGTGCCACCCCGGAAGATCGCGGTCTTCATCCCGAAATAGCGGCCGTACTCCTGAGCCATCACATCAGCGGCGACCTTGGAAGCACCGAACACCGAGTGCAGCGTCTGGTCGATCGACATGTCCTCGGTGATGCCCTCGTAGTAGGCATGCGAGGAGTCGAGCTCCCACCGGGTCTCCTGCTCGATCAGCGGAAGCCGGTTCGGCGTGTCGCCATACACCTTGTTGGTGGAACAGTGCAGGAACGGAGCCTCGATGCAGTGCTCCCGGGTGTTCTGCAGCATCGTCAGCGTGCCACCGGCGTTCACGTCGAAGTCGGTGAACGGATCCCGGACAGCCCAGTCGTGTGACGGCTGGGCCGCAGTGTGGATGACCACGGCGATGTCCTTGCCGTACCGCCGGAAAATCTTGGCGACGGCGTCCCGGTCGCGGATGTCCACGCCATGGTGCTCGTAGCGGTCACCGAGCTCGCTGCTCAGCTGCCGGACATTCCACGCGGTGGAGGCCTCCGCCCCGAAGAACTCCTGCCGCATGTCATTGTCGATCCCGACCACGTCGAGTCCCAGCCCGGCAAAGTGCCGGACAGCCTCCGACCCGATGAGACCACCTGATCCAGTTACCAGAGCAACGGCCACGAGTGAACTCTCCAAAGGCCTTGGGGGCGGAAAACAGTCGAGAGCATAACGCCCCGGCGCTCACCTTCCGTCCTCGAACCCACAGCCCGGCGCCGCTGCCTCATCCCCCACGTTCACCCGGAAGAGCCCAGGCGGCCACCGACCCGACACCCAGGACGCGCCCGGCCAACCACCGATCACGAACTGTGACCAAACCGAGCATCAGCGGCCCGACGAAAACCCCCCACCCGCCCGGATGACCCCGGCCGATGGCAACAGTCCTGGGCTGGGCTGGGCTGGGCTGGGCTGGGCTGGGCTGGGCTGGGCTGGGCTGGGCTGGGCTGGGCCGGGCCGGGCCGGGCCGGGCTGGGTCGGGCCGGGCCGGGCTGGGTCGGGTCGGGTCGGGTCCGTCAGGGCGGGGAGCTGGGATCAGGTGGAGCCGGGTCAGGAACGAGGCCGTATCGGGTTCGGCAGGTCGGCAGGTCGGGTGGGCGCCAGGTTGGGCGGGTTGGGCGGGTCGGGCAGGGCGGGCGGGTCGGGCAGGTCGGGCAGGGCGGGCAGGGCGGGCAGGTCGGGTGGGCGGGCTGGCAGGGCTGTATCGGATGGGCTGGTCGGGCAGAGCCAGGCGGGGTCGGGGTTGTAAGGACGGTCGGCGGGTGAGGCCAGGTGGTGGGCAGGGGATCGGCGACACGCAGGACCACGGCAGGTAGCGCTCGTGGCTCAGGTCGGCGGTGGCCGGTGGGCAATCCACGTTGTGAAATGGACCGGGTGGCGGGCCGAGTCTGGTGTTAGCCGGGCCGGGCCGGGCCGGGTGGCGGCGGGCCGGGCCGGGCAGCGGTGGCGGGCCGGGTGGCGGCGGGCCGGGCCGGGCAGCGGTGGCGGGCCGGGCAGCGGTGGCGGGCCGGGTGGCGGTGGCGGGCCGGGTGGCGGCAGGGGCCGGGTCGGGTTGCGGGTTGGACCGGGTGGCGGGCTGGACCACAGGGCTGGGGGCGGCTACATGGCCGGTGGGCCCACAAACACGGTGGGACAAGCTTGGGGGTGGGCATAGCCCGGTGCATGGGCGCGGCGCGGCTTGAGGAGGCCGCAGGGTGGATGCGAGCTGGACGAACGCGGGCCTTCCGAATGCGTGCAGCGCTAGAGGTCAAGCGCGGCGCTGGGCAGGGCGCGGCGCCGGGATGGAACGGAGCGCTGGACCAGGCACCGCGTTGAGGTCGAACGGAGCTTTGGGACCGGACATGGCACCGGAGCAGGACAGAGCGTTGAGGTTGAGTAAGCGCCGGGACGCGGCGCCGAGGGGGGCTCTGGGTCGGGGCGCTGAGGCAGGGGTAGCTCAGAGGTTGAACAGAGCGCTGGGGGCGCGGCGCTGGGGTCGAGTGGATAGCCGGGTTGGACGGAGCGCCGGCCCGCGCGCATAGCTGAAGAACCGGCGAACACGCCCGTAACGGACGAAGCCCAATAATTTTCGGCTACTCCAGAGTGATTTGAGGCACCTACCAACCGCAAGAAACCGGCCGAACCGAGCCCACCGCACCGCGGGGCCTCCGGGGGCTTAGCCCCCGGAGCAAAATAACGAGGGGCCCCCGGTCCGCGCATTACGCGGACAGAGAGCCCCTAGGTAACTCGTGGGGATGGGGGGAGTTGAACCCCCACGTCCTTTCGGACACACGGACCTGAACCGTGCGCGTCTGCCATTCCGCCACATCCCCGTGGCACTGCGTTAGCCGGAACAGACTACGCTGTCCCTCATTACATCGCGACCAGTTGTTTCCCCGCGACGCCAGGAAGACTAGCACGGCGTTGTGGGGCGTTATACGAGGGTCAGGAGCTACCGGTCGCTCGGCGCGGAGATGCGCAAGCGGCGGCCGGATACCATCATGTCCTCGGAACCCGAGGAGGAGCCGGTGAGCGTGCTGCAGCGCTTTGAAAAGCGATTGGAAGGCCTGGTCGAAGGGGCCTTCGCCAAGGTATTCAAGGGTGTCGTGCACCCGGTGGAGATCCTGAATGCCATGCAGCGGGAGGCTGAGGCACACAAGGCTATCCTCGCCGGAGGCCGGACTCTCGTGCCGAACCGCTACGTGATCGATCTTTCGCCCTACGATCACAGCAGGCTGGCGCCGTATGCCGCCGCACTGGCCCAGGAACTGGCCCAGTCGCAGGCGGAGTTCATCGGCGAGCAGGCCTGGACGGTCTACGGCGATGTGATCGTCGAGATCGAGCGTGGGGATGGGCTGGACACGGGCATGTTCCGGGTCACGGCGGAGGTGTACACCGGCGGCGAGGTCGCTCCGGTGCAACAGCCGGCGTATGACGCCCAGCCCGCGTACTCGCCCTATGACCAGCAGGGTGGTGGCGGCGGTTACCAACAGCACGGGCACGGTGGCCGCAATGTGGGCCTGGTGTCCGGTGACGGGCGCACCTACCCGTTGCAGATGGGTTCGACGGTGATCGGCCGAGGGGACCAGGCGAACCTTCGCCTGCCCGACGTCGGTATCTCGCGCCGTCATGCCCGGTTGGACTACGACGGCAGCCAGGTCGTGCTGACGGACCTCGGCTCGACGAACGGCACCATGGTCAACGGTCAGCGGGTGTCTGCCGTGGCGCTCAACCCGGGCGACATGATCCAGCTGGGCACGACCACGTTGACGTTCCGAGTGGACGGCTAGCGACCTTGCCCGAATTCGTCCTCACCGTCGCTCGCTTCGGTTTCCTCATCCTGCTGTGGATCTTCGTGTTCACGGTGGTCGGGGTCATCCGGAAGGATCTCTTCGCCGGCGTCCGGTCCAAGAGCATCGTCGCCACCCCTCGCGGGGTGGGCGGCATGATGCCCGCGGGCCGGCCGGCGAAGGCGCCGAAGCGTGGCAAGGCGGCCCGGCAACTGGTCGTTACCGCCGGCCAGTTGGCCGGCACGAGAATTACTCTTGGTGAGGCTCAGATCACGATAGGGCGTGCCGAGGATTCCACCCTCGTCATCACCGACGATTTCGCGTCGGCGCGGCATGCCCGCATCGTGCCCCGGGACGGCCAGTGGTTCGTCGAGGATCTTGGCTCGACGAACGGAACTTATCTCGATCGCGGTAAGGTCTCCGGACCTACTCCCGTCCCCCTTGGCGTGCCGATCCGGATCGGCCGCACTTCTCTCGAGTTACGGCCATGACCCTGACCCTGCGCTACGCCGCACAGAGTGACCGCGGTCTGATCCGAGACGGCAACCAGGATTCCGTCTACGCCGGACCGCGGCTGCTTGCTGTCGCCGACGGCATGGGCGGCATGGCCGCCGGTGACGTCGCCAGCAACATCGTCATCGCGGCTATGGCTCCGCTCGACGAGGACGTTCCCGGCGATGCGCTGGTGGACGCCCTTCGGCATGCGGTCGGCCAGGCCAATCAAACGCTGCGCGACACCGTCGACGCCAACCCCGCGCTGGAAGGGATGGGCACGACGCTGACCGCCGTGCTCTTCTCCGGCAGCAAGATCGGGATGGTGCACATCGGTGACTCGCGTGCCTACATGGTTCGTCAGGGCGAGTTCGCCCAGATCACCAAGGACGACACGTACGTCCAGATGCTGGTCGACGAGGGCCGGATCAGTCCGGAGGAGGCGAGCAGCCATCCGCAACGCTCGCTGCTCACCCGGGCGCTGGACGGCCGGGACATCGACCCGGAGTATTCCGTCCGGCAGGTGCTCAAGGGCGACCGCTACCTGATCTGCAGCGACGGTTTGTCCGGTGTGGTCAGTGCCGAGACCATCGGCGAGAGCATGCGCGACATCGCCGACCCGCAGGCCTGTGTCGAGCGGCTCGTGCAGCTCGCGCTGCGCGGTGGCGGCCCGGACAACATCACCGTGGTGGTCGCGGACGCGACCGACGCGGACATCGTCGAGCAGGCGCCCATCGTGGGTGGCGCGGCGGCCCGGGACCGGGGCAACTCGACCGTAGCCGACAGCTCCAGCGCCGCCGCACGCGCGGCGGCTCTGCAGGCGCCCCGCCCGGCTCAGCCCGAGGGCCCGCCGTACGACCGGGACGAACCGGACCAGCCCAAGCGGCACCCGGTCCGTACCAGTCTGCTGGTCCTGCTGTTGCTCGGTGTCCTCGGCGGCGGTCTGTGGGTGGGCTGGCGGTACACACAGGACCAGTTCTATGTGGGCGCGACCGAGCAGGGTCAGCTCGCGATCTTCCAGGGCGTGCCCGGGCAGATCGCCGGCCTGGACCTCTCCAGCACCCACGAGATCAGCACGGCCCGCCTCGACGACCTGACCACGGTCGCCCAGGACCGGGTCAAGCAGGGCATCCACGCGGACAGCGAGACCGACGCCCAGCGGCGTCTGCTCGAGCTGACCAGCGAGGACGCGTCCAATCCCAATCTGAAGCCCGTTTGTGAGCCGAGCAGCCCGGCTGCCTCGGTCGCGCCGTCGGTGAACCCTTCCGTCGCGCCGTCGACGGGGAAGGCCTCGGCCGGTGCCAGGGCTTCCTCGGTGCCCGCCAGCGAGCCCACCACCAAGCCGGACGCCCAGCCCTCGGATCCGACCCCGCCGGTCACCAACGACCCGGTCGGGTGCCGGCCCGTCGACTGAGCGCCGCGCCCGACCGAAGTCTGGGGACTCCTTCTTGACCGCGCCCGCCATACCGGCTCCCACACCCGCGTCCACGGGTGAGATGCCGCGCGTCCACGGCAGGAACGGGCGCAACGCGGAGCTGGGGCTGCTCGCCCTCGCCATGGTCATCGTGGCGCTCTACGGCGCCATCGTGGAGACGAACCTGCTGGACAAGATCACCCCGACGTTCTGGGTGCCGGCCGTGTTGCTCAGCATCCTGTTCCTCGGGCTGCACCTGGTCGTCCGGTTCACCGCGGCGCACGCCGATCCGGTGTTGATCCCCGCGGTGGCCCTGATCAACGGCCTCGGGGTGGGTTTCCTGCGCCGGCTCGACATCTCCGACGCCCTGAAGCTCAAGCAGCCGGTGCCCGGGATCTTCTCCGGCATCGGCGGCCGTCAGCTCGCCTGGACCCTGGCTGCGCTGATCCTCGCCGCGATCCTGCTGCTGATCGTGCGTGACCACAAGTCGGTCTCGCGATACGCGTACACGCTGGGCCTGGTCGGTATCGTCCTGGTGATGATCCCGGCGGTCCTGCCCGCGTCGCTGTCCGAGGTCAACGGCGCCAAGCTGTGGATCAAGGTGGGTGGTTTCTCCATCCAGCCGGGCGAGTTCGCCAAGCTGGCGCTGGTCTCGTTCTTCGCGTTCTACCTGGTCCGCAAACGTGAGGTGCTGTCGCTGGCCAGCCGGCGCTTCCTCGGCATCGACTTCCCGCGCGGCCGGGACCTCGGCCCGGTCGTCACGGTGTGGATGCTGTCGCTGCTGGTCCTGGTCTTCGAGAAAGACCTCGGCACCGCGCTGCTCTATTTCGGACTCTTCGTGGTCACGCTGTACGTCGCCACCGAACGGGCCAGCTGGTTGATCATCGGCCTGGTGATGTTCTTCGGCGGCGTGTACGTGGCTTATCTGCTGGGCGCCTCGATCGGCGGCCCGTTCGCGAACTTCTACGACCGGGCGTCGATCTGGCTGGACCCGTTCGCGCCGGAGTACGTCCTGAACGACGGCTACCAGCTGGTCCAGGGTCTGCTCGGCCTCGGCACGGGCGGCATGTTCGGCACCGGGCCGGGTGCCGGATCGCCACGGATGGTGCCCGAGGTGCAGACCGACTTCATCTTCTCCGGCATGGGCGAGGAGATCGGCCTGTTCGGTCTGTCCGCGCTGCTGGTGGCATATCTGCTGATCGTCGAGCGGGGCCTGCGTGCCGCGATCCTGGTACGTGACTCGTTCGGCAAGCTGGTCGCCGGTGGCCTGGCGTTCACCTTGGGTTTGCAGGTCTTCGTCATCCTGGGTGGTATCACTGGGTTGATCCCGTTGACCGGTCAGACCACCCCGTTCCTCTCGGCTGGTGGCTCGTCGCTGATGGCGAACTGGCTGCTCATCGGGATGCTGCTACGGATCTCCGACGCCGCGCGCAAACCGCCGGCCGGCGGTTCCGGGGCACAGCCCGGCACCAAGCAACCGCCCGTTCAACTGCACGGCGCCATGACGGAGGTGATCAAGCCATGAACGCACCGCTCCGCAAGGCCGGCGTGGTCATTTTCGTCCTGTTCGGATTGCTGTTCGCCAACTTGAACTGGATCCAGGCCTACAAGGCGGACGCCTACCGGACCGACGAGCACAACGGCCGGGTCCGGATCGCCGAGTACAGCACCCCCCGCGGGGTCATCGAGGCGGACGGCCAAGCGCTGGCTGAGAGCAAGGCCACCGACGACACCTTCAAGTTCCTCCGCACGTACCCGGAGAAAGAGGCGTACGCGCCGGTCCTGGGGTACAAAGGCGTGCAGATGCCGGCGACCGGCATCGAACGGGCGGAGAACGAATTCCTCTCCGGTGCCAGTGACAAGCTCTTCGCCGACCGGGTGAGCGCCATGTTCACCGGTGACGAGGCCGGCGGTGGCAACATCGTGCTCTCGTTGAAGACGAAGGCGCAGGAGACGGCCTACAAGCAGCTCATCAACAACGAACGCGGGGCGAAGAAGGGCTCGGCCGTCGCGATCGACCCGCGCACGGGCGCGATCCAGGCGATGGCCTCGTTCCCCACCTATGACCCGAACCCGCTGGCCAGCCACGACACCGACGCGGCGTCAGCAGAGTACAGCGAGCTCGACGCGGACAAGGACAAGCCGCTGCTGAACCGCGCGGTATCCGAGACGTACCCGCCGGGTTCGACGTTCAAGGTGATCATCTCGGCGGCGGCGCTGAAGAACGGCTACGACCAGAGCACCGAGATCCCCGCAGGTGAGGAATACATCGCCCCGGGTTCGGGCGCGCCGATCCGCAACGCCGAGGACCAGACGTGCCCCGGGCGCAAGGTCTCCCTGAAGGAGGCACTGACCGACAGCTGCAACACCGGCTACGCCCAGCTCGGCGTGGAGCTCGGTGGCGAGAAGGTCAAGCAGGAAGCCAAGGACTGGGGCTTCGAGCAGGAGGACCTCACGATCGGCAACCTGAAGGGCGATGGCCTGAGCGTCGCCGCCAGCCGTACCGGCGAGATCCTGAACCCGGACGGCAGCATCGACCAGGCCGCGCTGGCCCAGTCGTCGATCGGCCAGAAGGACGTCCGGATGACCACGGTCGAGGGCGCCATGATCGCCGCGACGGTGGCCAACGGCGGCAAGCAGATGAAGCCGTACCTCGTGCAGCAGCAGCTCAGCCCGGACCGCCGGCCGATCTACAATGCGAACCCGGAGGTCCTGCGGACCCCGGTCAACGGCGACGTGGCCAATGATCTCAAGGAGATGATGGTCAGCGTCGTCGAGAACGGCACCGGCAAGTCGGCCAAGATCAGTGGTTACGACGTCGGTGGCAAGACGGGAACGGCGCAGAACGCCGAGGGGGCCGACAACCACGGCTGGTTCATCGGCTTCGCCTTCAACGACAAGGGCGAAGCGGTCTCCGCGGTCTGCGTCATGCTGGAGAACGTGCCCGGTGGCCACGCGAGCGCCGAGGCCGCCCGGATCGCCGGGAAGATCATGAAGGCCGCGGCCGGTGGGGGAGGGGACTGACATGATCAGCCCTGGGGTGACCCTCGGTGGCCGCTATCGTCTGGACGAGCGGATCGCCGGCGGCGGCATGGGTGACGTGTGGCGTGGCACCGACGAGGTGCTCGGTCGCACGGTCGCCGTGAAGATCCTGCTTCCCGCGCTGCTGGACGAGCCCGGCTTCGCTGAGCGCTTCCGCGGCGAGGCCCGGACCATGGCCACCATCAACCACCCCGGTGTGGTCGATGTCTACGACTACGGCAGTGACCAGCAGCTCGCGTTCCTCGTCATGGAGTATGTGGAGGGTGACGCCTTGTCGCGGACCCTCAGCCGGGTCGGGCGGCTGACGCCGGCCCGGACCATGGCGCTGGTCGCGCAGGCCGCGGACGCGTTGCAGGCCGCACACGCGAACGGCATCGTGCATCGCGACGTCAAACCCGGCAACCTGCTCGTACGTCCCAACGGCACGCTCGTGCTCACCGACTTCGGCATCGCCCGCTCGGCCCTCGTGGGTCAGCTCACCGTCGCCGGATCCGTGCTCGGCACCGCCTCCTACATCTCTCCGGAGCAGGCGTCCGGCGCCGTCGCCACGGCCGCCTCCGACGTGTACGCGCTGGGCGTCGTCGCCTACCAGTGCCTCTCCGGTCATCGGCCGTTCGACGGTGCGACACCGATCGAGATCGCGATGAAGCACGTCCGCGAACACCCGCGCCCGCTGCCCGCGGACATCCCGCCGTCGGTGCGGGCGATCGTCGACCGGGCCATGTCGAAGGACCCCGGAGCCCGCTGGGCGACCGCCTCGGCGATGGCCGCGGTGGCTCGCCAGGCCGCGTCGTCGCTGACCACCCAGGTGCACCAGCCGGCCGGTCAGATGTCGCGCCCGCATGCCAATGGCTCGGCCGGGGTCAACCGCCCGCAGTCCGGTGGTCCGGCAGGCGCCAACCGGCCGTACTCAGCTGCCCCCAACTCGGGAACGGCCTACAGCAGTGCTCCCCGCTCGGGCTCACCGTACTCCGGTGCGCCCAGCTCCGGACCGCCCGGGCAGCCGGGATCGGGGGCCGGGCACACCCCGTACCCGCAGATGAACCGGCCGGTCTCCGGACCCCAGGGCGCCCGCGGGGCCGCCTCGGTGCCGCCGTTGCAGCAGCCGTACGGGCACCCGTCCGCCCCACCGATGTCCCACCCGATGTCCCCGGGCAACACCGCGGAGGGCTCGGGCAGCCGACAGGTGCTGATCGTGCTGGCCGTGGTGCTGGCTCTGCTTGTGCTGCTCTGTGCCGGTGTGATCTCGTTCCTCGTCAACGAAGGAAACGGCGGCACAGCCTTGGGCGCGGCTGATCAACCCGTGGCGGCAGCGTCGTACCGTCTTCAGAAGCAGGCTGGCATCCCGCACAGTCTCATCCCCGCGACCGAAGGACGACAGACGCTATGACGGCGCAGGCCCGCCTGCTCGGTGGCAGGTACCAGGTCGGCGAACTGCTGGGCTACGGTGGCATGGCCGAGGTACACAAGGGCCGTGACCTGCGGCTCGGCCGGGATGTGGCGATCAAGATGCTGCGCTCCGACCTGGCCCGGGACGCCACGTTCCAGGAACGGTTCCGCCGGGAGGCACAGAACTCCGCCGCCCTCAACCACCCCGCCATCGTCGCTGTTTACGACACCGGTGAGGAGATCTCCCCGGCCGGTGAGAAGCAGCCGTTCATCGTCATGGAGTTCGTCGCCGGCCAGACCCTCAAAGAGGTGCTGACGGCCGAGCAGCGGCTCCAGACGCGCCGGGCCCTCGAGATCACCGCGGACATCTGCGCGGCGCTCGAGTTCAGCCACCGGCACGGCATCATCCACCGCGACATCAAGCCCGGCAACGTGATGATCACGCCGAACGGGCAGGTCAAGGTCATGGACTTCGGCATCGCCCGGGCCCTGGCCAGCGGTGCGACCACGATGACACAGACGAGTGCGGTGATCGGTACGGCCCAGTACCTCTCGCCGGAGCAGGCCCGCGGCGAGTCCGTCGACGCCCGGTCCGACGTCTACGCGGCCGGTTGTGTGCTGTTCGAGCTGCTCATCGGCCACCCGCCGTTCGTGGGTGACAGCCCGGTCAGCGTGGCCTACCAGCACGTCCGCGAACAGCCCCGGGCTCCCAGCGACATCGTCCGTGAGGTGCCGCCCGAGGTCGACGCGATCGTGCTCAAGGCGCTCGCGAAGAACCCGCTCAACCGGTACCAGAGCGCGCAGGAGATGCGCGCCGATGCCCTGCGCGCGGTCGCGGGCCGGCCGGTCATGGCCCCCGCGGTGATGACCGAGGCCGAGACCATGGCGATGACCGGCGGCCCGATGCAGGGCGGCCAGACCACGATGACCCGGCCGATCCAGTCCGGGTACCCGTCCCAAGGTGGCCCGCTCCAGCCGCAGCGCAAGACGTCCTCGTGGGTGATGGCCACGTTGGCCGCTCTCGGGGTGCTCGCGGTCGTGGCGCTCACGATCGGCCTGGTGCTCGCCAACCAGGACGAGAAGGTCACGCCGGTCGCCGAGGCGGCCGTGCCCAAGGTCACCGGGCTGTCCGAGGCCGACGCCCAGGCGAAGCTGCGGCTGGCCGGTTTCAACAGCGTCATCGTCGGTGACGCGATCGAGACCAAGGACTGCAAGGACACGGTCGAGAAGCAGAGCCCGGAAGAGGCGGTGGCGACGAAGGTCGACCAGGTCGTCACGATCCAGCTCTGCCGGAGCCCCGACGAGGTCTCGGTGCCGACCGGCCTCAAGGGTGGCACCGTCGACGCGGCGGTCTCGGCCCTGGAGGCCCGTGACCTGAAGGCCGACATCAACAAGGTCAGCAGTCCCTCACCGGAGGGTCAGGTGCTCAAGGTCGAGGACGAGGGCAAGTCGGTCGAGCCGGGCACGACCATCACGCTGACGGTCTCGCTGGGCAACCTGATCGAGATCCCCGACGTCAAGGGCTCCACCGAGGCCGAGGCCAAGGCGGTGCTGAAGAACCGCGGCTTCAACAACATCGACGTCGAGGAGTCCGACCAGGAGGGTACGCCCGGCACGGTTGTCGCGCAGACCCCGAGCGCCGGGAGCAACAAGAGCAAGTCGACGCAGATCACGCTGACGGTCATCGCCGAGCCGACCGAGGAACCGTCGGCCCCGCCGAGCGCCGACCCGAGCACCTCCACCCCGCCGGGTGGCGACGGTGGCGGTGACGACGGTGGTGACGGCGGCGGCGTCGGCGACATCATCGGCTGACCGTCCCACCGAACTGACAGCTACGACTGAGCCCGGCCGCTTTTCAGCGGCCGGGCTTTCTCGTCGAACCGCCGTCGGTCTGACCTTCGTCGGCCCGGACACGCCGGCCGGCCTGCACGGGCTGATGACGTTGGCCCGGGGTGGCCGGTTCCGCCGTGACGGCTACGAGCGGCGGCTGGCTCCGCTGCTCCGGAGCTTCTAGCGGCTGCGCCGGCGCATCGGCCGGAGGCGCGCGCTATGGCCCGGGGCGGGCCGGTGGTCGCGCGCGCCAGCCGCCGGAGGCGGGGTTGCCGTCGTCTGCGGTTGCCCCGCCCCGGAACGCGTACCTATGTGGTGGCTTTGTCGCCCTTGATGCTGCGGAGCAGGACCGTCGCGACGTCGACGACCTCGACGTTGTCCTGTTCGCCCTTGCCGGTGACGCCGTCGCCGATCATGGTGTAGCAGAAGGGGCAACCGACCGCGATCGTCTTGGCGCCGGTCGCCAGGGCCTCCTCGGTGCGCTCGACGTTGATGCGCTTGCCGATTTTTTCTTCCATCCACATGCGGGCACCGCCGGCGCCGCAGCAGAAGGAGCGCTCGGAGTTGCGGGGCATCTCCTGGAGGCCGCCCTCGATGGCGCTACCGAGGACCTCACGCGGTGCTTCGAAGACCCGGTTGTGGCGGCCCAGGTAGCAGGGGTCGTGATACGTCACACCGCCGTCGACCGGCTGGACCGGGGTGAGTTTGCCCTCGGCGACCAGGTGGGCGAGCAGCTGGGTGTGGTGCACGACCTCGACCTTCAGGCCGAGCTGCTCGTATTCGTTGCCGAGCGTGTTGAAGCAGTGCGGGCAGGTGGCGACGATGCGCTTGACGTTCGCTTCCTGCAGCGTCTCGACGTTCTGCTGGGCCAGCATCTGGAAGACGAACTCGTTGCCGATCCGCCGGGCCGGGTCGCCGGTGCAGGTCTCGCCCTCGCCGAGGATGGCGAAGTCGACGCCGGCCTCGTGCAGCAGGGTGGCGACCGCGCGGGTGGTCTTCTTGGCGCGGTCCTCGAACGCGCCGGCGCAGCCGACCCAGAACAGATAGTCGAAGTCTTCCTCGCCGACCCGCTTGATCTCGAAGTCGAGACCCTTGGTCCAGTCCTCGCGGGTGTTCTGCGGGGCGCCCCACGGGTTGCCCTTGTTCTCCAGGTTGCGCAGCATGACGCCGGCCTCGGCCGGGAAGTTCGACTCGATCAGCACCTGGTAACGACGCATGTCGACGATGTGGTCGATGTGCTCGATGTCGACCGGGCACTGCTCGACGCACGCGCCGCAGGTGGTGCACGACCAGAGCACGTCCGGGTCGATGATGCCCATCTCCTCGGCACCGCCGATCAACGGCCGGTTGCCCTCGGCCAGCGCCAGCACGTCCATGTGGGCGAGCTGGGCCTCGGTGGCCTTCTCCTCACCCGTCAGGTCCTTGCCGCCGCCGCCCAGGAGATAAGGCGCCTTCGCGTACGCGTTGTCGCGCAGGCTGGTGATCAGCAGTTTGGGCGACAGGGGCTTCGCGGTGTTCCAGGCCGGACACTGCGACTGGCAGCGGCCGCACTCGGTGCACGTGGAGAAGTCCAGCAAACCCTTCCAGGTGAACTGCTCGACCTGGGCGACACCGAACTGGTCCTTCTCCGGGTCGGCCTCCTCGAAGTCGAGCGGCTTGCCCTGGCTCATCATCGGGCGCAGCGCACCCAGGCCGGAGCCGGCCGGCTTCTCCGGGGCGCGCTTGAAGAAGATGTTGAAGAACGCCAGGAAACGGTGCCAGGCCACGCCCATCGTCACGTTCAGCGCGATGGTGATCAGCCAGCCCATGGAGATGAAGATCTTGACCAGGGCGACCCAGGTCGGGCCGTTCGCGGCGGCGGGCAGCAGCGCGCCGACGCCGTGGCTGACCGGGGTGGCCCACGAGGGGTACTCGAACGTGTCGTTGGCGACCTTGAAGCCCCGGATCAGGAAGCCGCAGAGCAGCACGCCGACGATGATCGCCTCGACGAAGTACGCCTGCCACATGGTGGATCCGGTGAACCGGCTCAGCTTCGCCCGCTTCGCGCGTTGCCGCACGTAGATCAGGTAGAGGATGCCGATCAGGCCCAGCACGCCGATGAGCTCGGTGCCGGCGCCGTAGATGATCCAGTGGCCGATGATCGGGAGCCCGCCGTCGGGGTCGACGACCTCGAAGTAGGCCTCCACCACCAGCAGGAACAGGATCATGAAGGAGACCATCACGAACCAGTGCGCGGCGCCGATGGCACCCCACTTGAGCATCCGGGTGTGGCCCAGCGTCTCGACCAGCATGGTCTTCGTCCGGGTGCCCTTGTCCTCGAAACGGGACGGATCAGGCTGGCCCTGACGGATCACGCTCGTCATCGTCATGACGGCGCGCACCGCGAGTACGACGGCCACCACGGTGACGGCGCCGGCCAGGACGGTGGCGATGATCTGCGCGACGCCCATCTGCGTTGTGCCTCCTCGGTCGGATGCCGACCTATGTTACCCGTGGGTACGTCATTCGCGCGCCGCAGTCACGAAAGCGCACCCCGCGGGCCGGGATGCGGCCGGGGGTGCGCGAACGGTATGCGGCTGGTCAGCTTGCGGCCGGTCAGCGCCAGCGGGACAGGATGCCCAGCGAGGCGACCATGCAGCCGAATCCGACGAGCAGGTTCCAGTACTGCCAGGCGGCGACCGGGTACTGCTGCTCGGAGAGGTAATACACCACCAGCCACGCGATGCCGAAGACGATCAAGAAGACAGCCGTCATCGGCAGCCAGACCGGACTCGGCTTGTTGGACGCGGCCGCAGACGCCGGACGGATCTCCGTCGGCGGCGTGTAGACCTTCTTCTTGCGAACCTGTGACTTCGGCACGGCAGTCTCCTGAGGGCAACAAGTGGTGAACAACCCACCCATGAGCGGCTCCGGGGACACCGGAAGCTGCCCGTGGCGAATACTGTTCGATAGCTAGCGTAGTCAAGGCGGCACGCGTACAGGCACCCGCCGGTGGCTTTTCGTGTTCTTTCGTGGTCAGCGGGGGGTCAGCGCTGGGGTCAGCGTTGTCCAGGACGAGCTCGGGGAGGAAGACCGACGTGGAGTACACCACGGGGACGCCCTCGTGGCGACTTGTCATGCGCCGAGCCCTTCGTGGCCTTCGGCCGCGGCGCCTCGGGCAACGGCAAGGCGGGTGGTGGTCGGTGGGCGTGCCCCTGATCGCACTCGCGGCCGGACTGCTGTTCACCACCTCGGCCACCACGGCCGACGGTACCGCCCTGCGCGACGATCGCCGGCCCCAGCTCGCCCAGCTCATCACCGACAAGCGCGAACGCCTCGACGAACGCGACCGGCAGGCCGTCGCACTGCGAACCGAGGTCGACGCGGAGAGCGAGCGGTACGCGGAGGTCGACGGACCGGTCAAGGAAGCCCGGCAACGCGCCGACGCCATGCGCGAACAGTCCGGCTTCACCGGTCTCCGCGGCCCCGGTGTGTCGGTCAGCCTCAACGACTCCTCCCGGCGCCCCACGGACACCGGCACGGACGGCCCGCAGAACGACGACCTGGTCGTTCACCAGGGCGACGTCCAGGCTGTGGTGAACGCACTCTGGGCCGGCGGGGCGGAGGCAATGTCGATCATGGATGTCCGCGTCATCTCCACGAGCGCGGTACGCTGTGTCGGCAACACGCTGCTGCTACACGGCCAGGTCTTCTCGCCACCATTCAGGATCACGGCGATCGGCGAACCCACGGCGATGCGACGGGCGTTGGACTCCTCAGAAGGAGTTCAACAATTCCGGGACGCGGTCGCCGATTTCGGCCTCGGCTACACGGAAACCGTCGAGAGGAACGTGACTGTGCGGGCGTACGACGGGTCGAGTGACCTCCGATCCGCCGAGGTCACCGAGTAATGGCATCGGCAGCGAATTCCGGGCGCCACCGCGCGCCCGACGGCGACGCGCAGACGGCTTTCATCCCCCGCATCACCGACGCCACGGCGGACGGGGTGCCCGGCGGGCCGATCGAGCCGCCCGAGGGAAGTATCGGCTGGCCCTCGGTCGCCGCTGACTCTCCGGCTGCGCCGTCCGTTGCCGCTACTTCCGCTACTTCCGGTGCTTCCGGCGTTTCTGGTGGTCCCGGCGTTCCTAGTGCCCCTGGTGGCTCTGTTCCCGGGGGTCCCGGCGTGCTTGGCGCTTCCGGGCCCGTGGCTGGAGCTGGTTCTTCGGCTGGGGCTGGCTTGTCGGCTGGGCCTGGTTCCTCGGCCGGGGTCGGTTTCTCGGGTGCCGGTTCCTCGGGTGCTGGGTCCTCGGCGGCCGGCGGGGTGGGGGCGTTTGCGGGATCCGAAGTGGGATCTTCTTCGCTAAGTCCGAAATCCGACTTTTCAGGTGTTTCTGGTGATGTCGGCGGTCATCCGGATACATCGGGTGGGGTGGATCCCGTCGTAGCCCGGGCCGCCGCGGCTGCGCGGGCCCGATCGGCGGGGCCGACTGTGCGCGCGGGCACCCCGCATGCGGGCGATTTCAGCTTCTTCAATGCCGAGGAAGCGGCCGCCGCTGCCGCGGCCGCAACCGCAGGTGCCGGCGCTGCCGCGGGTGCGGGTGCGACGCCTGCTGGGTCGGCGGCCGGGAACGGTTCGACCAGAAGCGGCGCGGCCATCGGTGATGGGCCCGGGACCGGCTTTGCCGGAGCCGGCGCGCAAGCAGCCGGCCTGGCTGGACCTGGCGTGCCCGGGACGGGGGTGCCGGGAGCCGGCCTGGCTGGACCTGGCGTGCCCGGATCGGGGGTGCCGGGAGCCGGCCTGCCTGGACCTGGCGTGCCCGGATCGGGGGTGCCGGGAGCCGGCCTGGCTGGAGCTGGCGTGCCCGGGACGGGGGTGCCGGGAGCCGGTGTGACTGGAGCTGGCGTGCCGCGGATGGGTGCGCCCGGGAACGGCGGGTTCGGCGCGCCTGGGAACGGTATGGCTGCTTCGGGCCGGATGGATTCTTCGAACGGGTTGGCTTCCTCACCCGGTGCGCAGGATGGCCACGCTCGGAGTGCGGCTGCGCAAGGTGCCGCGTTCCCGGGGGCGATGACTCCGGGTGCGGTGCCGCAAGCTGGGGTTTCCGCGGATATGGCCTCACAAGGACCTCTTCCACAGGGCTTTGCCTCGCGGGGGACCGGTTCGCAGGGCGTTGGTCCGCACGGGGTCGGTCCGCACGGGGTCGGTCCGCACGGGGTCGGTCCGCAGAGCGTCGGGTCGCAGGGGCCGCTTCCACAGGGCTTCGCGACGCAGGGTTTTGCTACCCAGAGCTTGGCCACGCAGGGGATGGCGGTTTCGCCTTCGAACGGCGCTCGTAATGGTGCGGCCTCCCAGGGGGCGGCGTCGGCCAATGGTCTGACCACTTCGAACGGTGTCGGCGCGAATGGTGCCGGTTCGAATGGGTTCGGGTCGGCTCCTGCGCTTCGGGACGCTGCTCCCGGTGGGCGGAACGGGGCCGGCCAGAACGGGGCTGGCCAGAACGGGGCCGGCCAGAACGGGATTGGGCGGAACGGGGCTGGGACCGGCGGGTTTGCGGCTGGTGGGTTCGAGCCGGTTGTTGATGATTCTTATCGGGGTGGGCGGCGTCGGGCCGTCGAGCCTGAGTGGCAGGACGGTCCAGGTGCCGGGGATGCGGGCGTGGACAACACCGGGGGCTGGGCTGATGCCGGCGCTGCTACGGCGGCGTGGGCGCAGACCGGGGGCCGCGGTGCGGGTGAGCGGCAGCGTCCGACCGGCGACCAGGCAACCGGGAACGGCTCAGCGACCGGCACCATGGCTGGGGCCGGAACGGTTGGGGCCGGAACGGTTGGGGCCGGAACGGTTGGGGCTGGGGACTGGCAAGGGCGTCGTGGCGGGCCGGAGGATCTGGATCCCGGTCTGCGGAATGGCGACCCCTCTCCCACCGCGATCATCCGTACCATCGACGCTCCAACGGGGCTGCTGCCGGCCGTACCGTCGAAGAAGCAGGAGGCGAAACGGCCTGTGCGTACCCCCTTGCCTGGCGGTAAAGACAAGAGTGATGCCGTCGGCGCGGCCTCGGTGGCCGAAGCGTCGGCAAATCTTCCGGATGATGAGCCTGTCGAGGAGGTCGCCGCGAAGCGCGGGGAGAAGGTTGTCCGGCTTCGGCCTGAGCAGACCGGTGAGGGTTACAAGAGCGTGTATTCCGAGCTGACCCGCCCGACCCTCGGGTCAAAGGTGCGGACCGGGGTGCGGGGCTTCGGCGAAGTGATGATCACCTTCGGGTTGATCGTGCTGTTGTTCGCGGGCTACGAGGTCTTCGGCAACTCGGCGAAGGTGCAGAGTGAGCAGGATTCTCTGGCCCAGCAGCTCGATGAGCAGTGGAACGACCCTACCGTCGCGCCCAGCGTCTCCGGGCCTACGAAGGCGGCCCGGGCCGCCCCGGGCAAGGACCTGGTCGGGCGTCTCTACATCCCGAAGCTTGGCATGGACTGGGTTGTCACGAACGGTGTGCGACCGCAGGACATCCGGTACTCGCCGGGGCACTACCCGGAGACCGCCATGCCCGGGGAGGTCGGCAACTTCTCGGTTGCCGGGCACCGGATCCGGAAGATCTTCTGGCGGCTCGACGAGTTGAAGCCCGGTGACGTGATCGGGGTCGAGACGCGGGGCGAGTGGTTCACGTACAAGGTCAGTGCGAGCGAGGTCGTCAAGCCGACCGCGGTCCAGGTGGTCGCGCCCGTGCCGAACAAGCCGGGCAAGAAGGCCACCGAGGCGATGCTGACGCTGACCACGTGTAATCCGAAGTTCAACAACTACCAGCGGCTGATCGTGCACGCCGAGCTGGTGGACTCCGTCAAGCGGGACAAGTCGCTGCCGAACGACGGCAAGCCGTCCGACTTCGGAAAGGCGTAGGGAGACTCGTGTACGGATGGCTCTGGCGCAAGCTGCCCTTCGGACTGTGGGGCAAGCTGACCGGTTCCCTCGTGCTGCTCACCACGGTCGGCGCGTTGCTCTGGTATGTGGTTTTCCCGTGGGCGACGCCGCTGCTCCCGTTCGATGACGTGCAGGTCGGCACCGGGCAGGAGGGCGGGGCCGCGGAACAGGACCCGAACGCCGTGCCCGGTGGTGACGACTCGATTCTGGGACCGGACGAGATCCCGTACGACACGGAGTCGAACGACCCCCACCCCTCGGCGAGTTAGGTGTGACCGGCGTGCGCGTTCTGGTGATCGACAACTACGACTCGTTCGTCTTCAACCTGGTGCAGTATCTCGGCCAGCTCGGCGCCGAGTGCGAGGTGCGGCGCAACGACGAGATCTCGGTCGCGGACGTCGCCGGGTTCGGTGCCGCCGGGATCCTGCTGTCGCCGGGGCCGGGTACGCCGGAGCGGGCCGGCATCACGATGGACGTCATCAAGGCGTACGCGGGAAAGGTGCCGATGTTCGGTGTCTGCCTCGGCCATCAGGCGATCGGGGCGGCTTTCGGCGCCACCGTGACCCGCGCCCCCGAGCTGCTGCACGGCAAGACGTCGACCGTGCGGCACAACGGTGCCGGGGTGCTCGCGGGTCTGCCGGATCCGTTCACCGCGACCCGGTACCACTCGCTGGCCGTGGTCCCCGACACGTTGCCGGACGAGATCGAGGCGACCGGGTGGACCGATTCGGGCGTGGTCATGGCGATGCGGCACCGTACGCTGCCGATCGAGGGCGTCCAGTTCCACCCCGAGTCGGTGCTGACCGAGGGTGGCCACACGATGCTGGCGAACTGGCTGGCGTCGTGCGGTCTGCCGGAGGCGCTGGAGCGCTCGCCGGGGCTGGCCGCCGAGGTCGAGTCGCGCCGGCGGGCCGCGTTCGCCGACGCCTGATCTCACTGTGCGTGTGCTGTCGCTTCTCTGACGGTCATCGATCGACCGGGACCACGCGAACGACCGGCACTTCCGGCAGAATAAGGGCCGAGGTGAACCGATCATGGACGGCCTGTTCCTGACCACGGTGCTCCCGTTGGGCGCGTTCGCGCTGCTCACCGCGGGCAACGCGTTCTTCGTGGCAGCCGAGTTCGGGCTGGTCACCGTGGATCGCGCGGAGATCGAGAAGCGGGCCCAGGGCGGCGACCGGCGGGCCCGTACGGTCCGGCACGCGCTGCACGAGCTGTCCTTCCAGCTCTCCGGCACCCAGCTGGGCATCACGTTGACCGCACTGCTCACCGGATATCTCGCCGAACCCGCGCTGTCCCGGCTGTTCACCCCCGCGATCGAGCCGCTCGGCGGCCGGCACACCGAGACCGTCACCCGGGTGCTCGCCCTGGTCCTGGCCACCATCGTGTCGATGCTGTTCGGGGAGCTCGTACCGAAGAACGCGGCCCTGGCCCGGCCCATGCGGGTCGCACTGGCGACCGCTTCCCCGCTGCGGACGTTCTCCCGGATGTTCAAATGGCTGATCGGCGCGCTGAACGGCTCGGCCAACTGGCTGGTGCGGCGCCTCGGCATCGAACCGCAGGAGGAGCTGGCCAGCGCGCGTTCGCCGGAGGAGCTGGGCCTGCTCGCCGCGATCAGCGCGCGGGCCGGCGCGTTGCCGGCCGAGACCGCGACGCTGCTGCGCCGCACGATCCGGTTCGGGGAGAAACGCGCGGCCAAGGCGATGACGCCGCGGGTCGACGTGGTCGGGCTCAAGACCACCGCGACGGTCGCCGACCTGATCCGGGTCGCGCGCGAGACCGGACACACCCGCTTCCCCGTGTACGAGGCGACACTCGACCTGGTCGTCGGCGTGGTCGGGGTCAAGGACGCGATCGGGGTGCCGCCCGATCTGCGCGCCACGACGCCGGTGTCCTCGGTTGCCCGGGAGCCGGTGTTCGTGCCGGAGAGCCTGGGCCTCGACAAGGTGCTCACCGCGCTGCGGGCCGCCGACGCCGACCTGGCGATCGTGGTGGACGAGTACGGCGGCACCGACGGGGTGGTCACGGTCGAGGACCTGATCGAGGAGCTGGTCGGGGAGATCGCCGACGAGTACGACGAGGTCGCCAGCGCGTCGGCGGGCAGCGGTCCGCGCACGTTCCAGGTCGACGGGCTGCTGCGGGAGGACGAACTCGTCGAGCAGACCGGGTTCCGGCTGCCCGAGGGGCCGTACGAGACGCTCGCCGGTTTCCTGCTCTCCCGCCTGGGCCACATCCCCAAGCCGGGCGAGGAACTCAAGGACGACGGCTGGGAGTTCACCGTGCTGGAGGTCGACCGGCACCGCATCGAGCAGGTCCGGGTCGTCGCCCCGCCGGTGGAGTCCGCGGATGTCTGAGCTGCTGATCACCGCCCTGCTGCTGCTGGGCAACGCGCTCTTCGTGGGTGGTGAGTTCGCGCTGATCGCGTCGCGGCGCACGGCGTTGGAACCGCTGGCCGAGACGTCCCGCCCGGCCCGATGGGCGTTGTCCGCGATGAATCAGATCCCGTTGATGATCGCGGGGGCCCAGCTCGGCATCACGATCTGCTCGCTGGGCCTGGGCGCGATCGCCGAACCGGCGCTGGCGCACCTGCTGGAAGGTCCGTTCGCGGCCGTGGGCATGCCGGAGAATGCCCAGCACCCGGTCGCTTTCGTGCTGGCCCTGATCGTCGTGGTCTTCCTGCACACGGTGGTCGGCGAGATGGTGCCGAAGAACATCACGCTGGCCGGTCCGGAACGCTCGGCGTTGATCCTCGGGCCGTTCATGCTTGCTTTCTGTACGGCCACCCGACCGATTCTGACAGCGATGCGCTGGGCTTCGCGGATGGTGCTGTCGTTGTGGAAGGTCGAAGCCACCGACGCGGTCAAGACGGTGTTCACGGCCGAGGAGCTGGCCGGCATGGTCACCCAGGCCCGGGCCGAGGGCCTGCTCGGCACCGAGCAGTACGACCGGATCCACGCCGCGCTGGGCCTCAACGAACGTCGCGCCGCCGACCTGCTGCAGCCCTGGTCGCAGGTCACCACCGTGGCGGATGCCGCGTCCCCGGCGGACATCGAGGCGGTCGCCACGCGCAGCGGCCGGTCGCGGTTCCCGGTGGTGCAGGGGGAGTCCCGGCGGGTGCTCGGCTTCGTGCACCTGAAGGACGTCCTCGGCTATCAGGACGGCCCGCAGCGCACCCGGCCGATCCCGGCGGAGATCATCCGGCCGCTCGCGGTGGTGCCCCCGGACCGCAACCTTGCCGACCTGCTGCTGACCATGCGCCGCGACCGCCGGCACATCGTGCTGGTGAGTGACGGGCGCCGGCCGCTCGGGGTGATCGCGCTGGACGACGTGCTGCACGCGGTGGTCGGCGAGCCACCGTCCTGATCCGGCCCGTTCGGGCGACCACCGGCGGGTGGTTCCTGACGATTCGGGGTGTGCGAGCGGTTTCGGCTCGGCGGTTTTTCGGACAATGGGCCGCATGGTGGTCAAACGTCGGTTCTTGTTCGGCTCGCTGGGAGCGCTGGTGGCCACCGTCGCCGTCGGCACCGGCGTGGTCGCGGTCGCGCACTTCGCCCAGCGCAGTGACGCGGCGCCCCGGCTCAATCCGGTCACCGAACCTTTGGCGTCGCCCGGGATGATCGCCAACGCCGACGCCACGGCCGCGGCATCCCCGTCCGGCGACGTCGGTGTCGCCGGTGGGCCGGTCAGCCTCCGATACACGTTCGACGGCGGGACCGCCCGGCCGATCACCGACGAGCGGGGCGGCAACGAACTGCGCGCCTACGGGGAGAACGGGGGCACGCTCAGCCTCGTCCCGCAGGACACCGGCCTGGCCGTGGAATACCCGGACCGTTGCCTGCTGCCCCGGGAGGACGACTGCCCCCGCGCGATCCTCGAAGGCGTCCGCGACGACAACCTCAACCCCGGCACCCGGCCGCTGCGGTACGGGGCGTCGATCCGCATGGACCACGACGACCTCGCCGACGGCGCCAACGTGTTCCAGAAGGGGTACTCGGTCGGTGGCGGCAGCCAGTTCAAGCTCCAGGTCGACCACGAACAGGGGCACCCGAGCTGCGTGATCGCCGGGCCGGCCCGGATCTACCGGGCCGAACCGCGGCTCGACGTCGCTGACGGGGCATGGCACGAGGTGACGTGTGACCGTACCGAAAGCGATCTTGTCCTGGCCGTCGACGGCGTGCAACGCGCGTCGGTGCCGGTGCCCAGCGACCTGTCGATCGCGAATGCGGAACCGCTGCGGGTCGGCGGCAAGGGCGCGAACCGGGGCAACGACCAGTTCGCCGGTCAGATCGACAACGTGTTCCTCACGATCGGCTGACCTGGTTGATCCGGACCAGGTTGCCGGCCGGGTCACGGAAGGCGCAATCCCGGATTCCGTACGGCTGATCGGTCGGTTCCTGGACGACGTCGGCGCCGGTGCCCTGCACCTTCTCGAACGTCGCGTCCAGATCCGGGGTGGCCAGCACGATCCGTGCGTAGCTGCCCTTGGCCATCAGCTCGGCGATCGTGCGCCGCTCGTCGTCGTTGAGGCCCGGGTCCAGGGCCGGCGGCTCGAGCACGATCGACATGTCCGGCTGGCCGGGCGGGCCGACGGTGATCCAGCGCATGCCGCCGTACGCCACGTCGTTGCGCACCTCGAAGCCCAGCGCGTCCCGATAGAAACCGAGCGCCTTCTCCGGGTCGTCGACGGACAGGAACGTCTGGTGAATGGTGAAGTTCATACTGGTCACGCTAGTTGCCCCGGGCGGCGGTGGCTTCTCGATTCCTGACCGGTCGCATGACCTGTTTCGCGACACAACCCGGGATGCCCGCGGCGTCCCCGGCGGCCACCCGGCGGTAGGCGCTCGGTGACATCCCGACCAGCTCCCGGAACCGGGTGCTGAACGTGCCCAGCGACGAACACCCCACCGCGAAACAGACGTCGGTGACCGACAGGTCACCGCGCCGCAGCAGCGTCATGGCCCGCTCGATCCGCCGGGTCATCAGATAGCTGTACGGGGACTCGCCGTAAGCGGCCCGGAACTCCCGGCTCAGATGACCGGCCGACAGATGGACGCCCCGGGCCAGCGCCTCCACGTCCAGGGGCTGCGCGTAATCCCGGTCGATCCGATCTCGGACCCGCCGCAACAGCCCGAGCTCGCGCAGGCGGGGATCAGGTCGGTCGGTCACCGCCCCAGCTTAGGCCTCAGCTAAAGGGATCGACGGGCATCGACAATCCTGCTAGCTTCACTACTTTCTGTGATCGCACGAATCTTGTGAGGTACGTATGCGGAGTGCAACACGCGTCATCCTGGCCGGGATCTTCCTCAGTGGTGGCATCGTCGGGGTGCAGACACCGGCCCTGGCGGCCAACTGCTATTCGTCGGGCTCGGGCAGCTACGGTGCCCTCTCCTTCTGCGACACCACCAAGCACCGGCCGGTCGTGAAGTGCCGCCGGGCCGCGAACGGGGCCGCATACTCGAACACCGGCGTGTGGGCCGCGGCGAAGACGTACAGCAGCTCCGTCTACTGCAGCAGTGGCGACACCCGCACCGGGCACTCCATCGAGAAGTACGTCTGACCGGGCTGTCCTCAGCCGGGCCGCATCCGTTCGTACAGTCCGCGTAGTTCGGAGCCGCCCGCCTGACGGCGGCTCCGGTCGAGCATGACCCGGGTGGTCGCCGCGAGCTCGGCCGACGTGCGTACGTGCTGGGGGGCGATCCGTTCCGCGGTGAGCAGGAAACGGATCGCCTCCCGGTCCCGTCCACCTATCCGGGCCAGCGCCCGGGCGGTGTCGGCATAGTAGAAGACCTGCCGGAGCCCGGCCGGGATCGCCGCCGGGACGGTGCGCCGGGCGATGTCCACGACCAGGGCCGGGTCACCGTCGTCGACCTCGATGCTCATCCGCCAGATGTCCACGTTGGTGGGACCGAAGAACATCCCCATCGCGGTGGTCTCACCGGTGCGGCGCGCCAGTTCGGCCGCCTGGGTCAACCAGTCCCGGCTGTCCTCGGGCCGCTGCCGGCACCGGCTGGCCAGCGCGGCGACCAGGTGCAACGACCCGAGCACCTCCGGGCCGCCCGGGCGCCCCAGCTCCCGGTCCAGATCGTCCATGGCCCGCTCGGCGATCGTCTGCCCCCGCTGATACGACCCGCAGGCGGTGGCCGCCCGGGACAGCGCGTACGCGGCGTGCCCTCTCAGCACCGGGTCACCGGCCGCGTCCGCCGCGTCCCGGCACCGCTCCGCGGCCAGCCAGGCATCGGCGGGGTGCCCGAGATTCCGGAGCACCGTACAAGCGATGTGGGTGGCGTCGCAGAGCAGCCGCAGCGCCTCCCGATGACCCGGGCCGGCGGTCTCGGTATGCAGGTCACGCAGCAGATCCGGGAGCAGGCGGGCGGCCCCGGCATAATCGCAGGCCTGGAGCAGGGCGTCGGCCAGCGAGACACTGCGTGCCAGCTCCACCACCGGTACGGCCTCCCGGCCCTCCGCCGGCGGCTCGGTCAGGTCGATGTCGATCAGAGCCCGGCGCAGACCCAGCACGGCACCCTGAGCGGCGGCGGTGGCCCGGTCCGGAGCCGGCACCGCGATCCCGGCCAGATCCGCCGGGGCACACTCCAGCGCCCCGGCGATGTCGGCCAGCATGAACCGGTTGTCGGACGCCTGCAGGCCCCGCTCGATCCGGCTCCAGGTGGCATGCGAGATGCCGGCCCGGCTGGCGGCGAACCGGATACTCCACCCCCGGTGCAGCCGGCGAGCCCGAATCCGCTCACCGACCGCAGGATCGGTACTCCGTCTCATCCCCCGACGCTAGCGCCGTCACCCCGCCGAGTGGTCCATGCTCGTACCACCCTGTTCCCACAGCAGGAGCCGGCGGTGATGATCGAAGCCGTTACGCAGGTAGAAGTCGACGGCACGCCGGCCGGAGTGGACGGTCACGTGCAGCAGGCCCAGGCCCCGGGCCGCCTCCAGAAGGGCAACCATCAGCGCGGAACCAACGCCCTGACCACGGTGCTCCTCGCGAACCATCACAGCCTGGACGTCGCCGTACCGCCGTTCCATCGACCGGCTGCCCGGCACCCGCTCAGCGACATGCAGCCAGGCGACGCCCACAACCGACCCGTCCACCTCGGCGACGAACGGCAGATGGGTGTCCACGTGGGCAGCGACCCAGGCGGCGTACGCGGCAAACTCGTCCGGCCCGACCCCGCGCAGCTCAGCATGCGCCGCGACATCCCCCACGCCACCGCGTCGCACCAGCATCCTGACCTACCTTCAGCTCCCGGAACGCTCGCAGCTCACGACCGGGTCCAGCTCCGTCGACCAGCAGGGTTCGCCCTGGTCGGTGGTGTCGTCACCGCCGTCCAGGAGATTGGCGGACGGGTCGCCGCTGCCCTTGTCACCGTAAAGGGTGCCGTCACCGGCGGTGAGGTCATGGCCCATGCGACAACGCCGGACGTGAAGTGACGGTGCGGCGCAGCCGCAGCCGCGCAACAGTCCGCGAAGGCGGCGAGGATGCGGGTAAGTGCCCGGCGACGGCGTGCCCGGCGACGGCGTGCCCGGCGACGGCATGCCTGGCAGGGCCGTGCCTGGCGGGGCCGTGCCTGGCGGGGCCGTGCCTGGCGGGGCCGTGCCTGGCGGGGCCGTGCCTGGCGGGGGCGTGCCTGGCGGGGGCGTCGAGGCGTGAGGACGCAGGGTGAGGGCGTGGACGCGATGCTGGCGCGATGTGCTCGTCGGCCGTTACTGGCGAGCGTGGTCATCGCGTGGCACGGCGCGGGATAGGGACTGCACGGACGGGGCAGAAGGCAAGACGCGAGCACCGGGCGTGGCGGGGACGCTAGGCGGAACGCGGGCGCAGGGTGTGGGTGTGTGGGTGTGGGGTGCTGAGGAGAGCGTGCTCGAAGGCTGCACCCGGCCCCGCGCACCGCAACCACCGCACCGTGGGGGTTTGGGGGCTCGGCCCCCATCGCGGAATGCGAAAAGTCCCCAGGTCTGCGCAGTATGCAGACAAGGGGACCCCGACTTTGAGCGGGTGACGGGAATCGAACCCGCGCTGTCAGCTTGGGAAGCTGATGTTCTGCCATTGAACTACACCCGCAGCGGCCACCACCATACCCGATTGTCGGGCGTTGTGGCGGCGGCGGGTGGGGGTGGTTGCCGGCCGGGGGTGGCGCTGCCCAGCTCCCTCCGGGCCTGGCAGCGCCCCGCTTTCGCAGGTCGCGGGCCCGGCCGGCGGCTCCGGTGGGGTCAGGTGCGGGTGGTGGCGAATCGTGGGGTGTTTGCCGGCTGTTCTGCGTGGGGGCCGGTGGGGGTGGCCGGTTTTGTGGTGGGGGCCTGGAGCAGGGGTGCGGTGTTGCGGGGGCGGGTGGGGGTCACCAGGGAGACCGTGGTTGTCGAGGTGGCGGGGCGGGGTGTGGGGGACGTGGACGGCGTGGGGGCGTGCCACGTGAGGGTGATCGGGGGGAAGCGGAGGCTCATGGCCAAGGGGAGGGCTCCGGCTGGGCCGTGGCGGCGGAGCATGGCTGTTTCGATCGTGAGTTCGAAGAGGCGCCAGTCGACGGCCGGGGAGGCTCGGAGGGTGTCGGACAGGTGGGTGATGGTGGGCTGGTCGGTCACCGGGCGGGCGTGGCCGGTGAGGTAGGCCTCGTCGTCGCTCTCCTCCGGTGGGTAGGAGTGGAGGGCGAAGCGGCCGTCGCGTTCCAGGTCACGGCGTTTTGCCGACTCCACGACGAAGCAGTAGAGGCCCTGGTCGGTGATGACCGGGGAGACCGGGTGGACGCGTGGGCCGCCGTCGGGGCGCACGGTTGCCAGGTAGCCCATGCCGGGGCCGTACTGCTGGAGCAGAGCGCGGATGGCCGAGGCGAGCTCGGGCTCGGCGGTGGCGAATTCGGACCAGGAAGCCATGGGGGGAGTCTATCGAACATGTGTTCGACTTGCCCACTCGAACTGGGGTGAAAGGGTGATCGGTATGGTGGGCCGATGCTGCTCTCCGACCGTGACCTGGTCTCCGAGATCAAGTCGGGTTCCCTCGGCATCGAGCCCTTCGCGCCGGAGCTGATGCAGCCGTCCAGCGTCGACGTGCGGCTGGATCGCTTCTTCCGGGTGTTCAACAACCACCTGTACACCCACATCGACCCCGCTGAGCAGCAGGATGACCTGACCGCTCAGGTGGAGACCGCCGACGGCGAGCCGTTCGTGCTGCATCCGGGGGAGTTCGTGCTGGCCTCGACGCTCGAGGTGATCACGCTGGGCGATCAGCTCGCCGGGCGGCTCGAGGGCAAGAGCAGCCTGGGGCGGCTGGGTCTGCTGACCCACTCGACGGCGGGCTTCATCGACCCGGGGTTCTCGGGGCACGTGACGCTGGAGCTGTCCAACGTGGCCAACCTGCCGATCAAGCTGTGGCCCGGGATGAAGATCGGTCAGCTGTGCATTTTCCGGCTGTCCAGCCCGGCCGAGCACCCGTACGGTTCGGCGGTCTACGGCTCGCGATATCAGGGCCAGCGTGGCCCGACGCCGAGCCGCAGCCACCAGAACTTCCGCACGTGGCCGACGAGCTAGAGGAACAGCTCGGCGGCGGCCCGGATCTCTGCGAGTGGGAGCTTTCCCGGGGTGGGCGTCGCGGAGAGCACCTGGAGCGCTACGTGGTCGGCGCCGGCCTTGAAATGGGCTGACACCCGTTCGTGGACGGTCGCGTTGTCACCCCACGCGACCAGGGTGTCCACCCAGCGGTCACTGCCGTCGCCGGTGAAATCGTCGGCGCTCAGGCCGTACCGGAGCAGGTTTCTGGTGTAGTTCGGCAGGTTGAGATAGATCGCCGTGCCGCGGCGGCCGGCGGCCCGGGCCACCACCGGGTCGCTGCCCAGGAAGATCTTCTGTTCCGGGATGAGCAGGCGGTCCGGGCCGAGGATCTGCCGGGCGTCGGCGGTGTGCGCCGGCGGGACGAGATAGGGCAGGGCTCCGCCGGCCTGCGACCCGGCCAGGGCCAGAGCCTTCGGTCCGAGTGCTGCCAGGAGACGTCGTTCCTCCGGTACGCCGTGCAGGTCACCGAGAAATGTACGCAGCTTGCTCAGCGGGCGGACGTATTGCTGGCCGGTCGCCTCGGTCGAGGGTGCGTGGCCCATGCCGAGGCCGAGGAAGAACCGGTCGCCGAGGCGGGCGAAACTGGCCGAGAGGGTCGCCGGGTCGCTACGCCAGATGTCCACGATGCTGGTGCCGACGACGAGGCGGGAGGTCGCGGCGAGGATCGCCTCGGGGAGCGCGAGGTCGTCGGGTGGGCTGCCGCCGATCCAGACCGTGCCGAAGCCGAGCCGCTCGATCTCCGCCGCGGCCGAGGCGATCTCGCCCGGCGCGCCGGGCCAGTCCCGGTTGCTGATCCAGAGGCCGTAGCGTCCGAAGCTGTCCATGGATCCGATCGTACGATTGCCGCAGCCGACTCGCCCGGAAGGACCGTCATGTATCTGATGATCTCGACCTATCTCGCTCCGCTGGACGAAGTGGACGCCGCCCGGGAGGACCACCTGGCGTTCATCGCCGGGCTGGAGCAGCGTGGCCTCGTCGTGTCGGCGGGGCGGCAGGACCCGGCGGTCGGCGGGGTGATCCTGCTCGGGGTGGATTCCGCCGCGGAGGCCGCGGAGCTGATCGCGCAGGACCCGTACGTGCTGCGGGGCCTGGCCGAATATCAGGCGACGAGCTGGAAGCCGACCCGCGGCGCCCTGGTCGGCTGGAAGCCGCCGGTCGTCTAATCCGGCAGGTCGGCGCCGGTGAGCAGGCCGCGGATGCCGAGTTCGGCGGCGATCTCGGGTGGGCACTCGTCCACGATCACCGCGGTGCCGACCACGGTCGCGCCGAGACTGTGGACGAGGCTGGTCACCGCTCGGGTCTGTGCCCCGGTGACCGCCCAGTCGTCGACGACGAGGACGCGGTCTGCCGTACCGATCAAACGGGTCCGCAGGCCCAGGTGCTGGGTGTCGCCGCGGTGGTCCGCCGGGACGTCGATCCAGGTCATGGGTTCGGCGATCGGGCGGCGGGCGCCCAGCCGGTACGCCTCCACGAAGCCGGCGCCGAGCGCGGCCGCCACGAGCGGTCCGACCAGGAACCCGGTGACCTCCGGGGAGACGACGACGGTCGGCCGGGTGCCGGGGAAGAGGCCGGCGAGGCCCGGGCCGAGGCCTTGCAGGATGTGTGTGTCTCGCCACCATCCGGATCGATCGCTGACGAGCAGCCCGCTGCCCGGCTCCGGCTCGGTCCAGCGGAACGTGCTCGTCAACAGGGCTCGGAGGTCGGCTGCCACTCGATCATCGTGTCACCGGAGTCAGGTGCCGGACTCACCGACCGGGCAGAACCCGATCGGACAAGGGGTCAACTTGATGCAGGCGGTCGAGTTCATCAGGCATGCTGTTCGGCGTACCCATGCCTACATCGCCGGCGGGCCGTGGCCCGCTCACCCCAGGATTCCGTGCCGGACTCGGCGCGGCCCTCGTGCTGCTCGTCGCCGTGACCGGTCTGTCGCTGGTGAACGACGACCGGCTGACCTTTGTGGGGCTGTTCGCGATCGTGCCGTTCCTGGCCGCCGTGTTCGCGTACTGGCAGCTTGTGCTCGTGATGGGACTGTCCGCAACGGTCGTAGCCGTGGGTCTGGTCGCCATCACCCAGGGTGTCGGCCCGGCGGTCATGATCGACCTGGCCGGCGTGCTGCTGGCCACCGGTGCCGCGGTGGCCGTCGCCCGGATCCGGGAGCGGCAGGACAACCGGATCGGCGAGCTGTTCCGGCTGGCCGCGGTGGCCCAGCAGGCCGTGTTGCGCCCGCTGGGACCGCAGGTCGGCTCGATGGCGGTGGCCGGCCGCTACATCTCGGCGTCCACCGCCGCGGACATCGGCGGCGATCTCTACGAGGCCCTGGACACGCCGTACGGCGTGCGGATCATCATCGGTGACGTACGGGGCAAGGGCCTCGACGCGGTACGCCTGGCCAGCATCGTGCTGGGTTCGTACCGGCACGTGGCGTACGAGCGGGCCGATCTGCGCGCGATCGTGACCGATCTGGACCGGGCCGTGGCCCGCAGTGTCGGCGACGAGGACTTCGTGACCGCCGCCCTGGTCGAGGAGCGCGGCGGCACGCTGACCATCGTGAACTGTGGACATCCGGCACCGCTGCTGCTGCGCCGGGGTCAGGTGATCTCGCTGGAGCCGCCGTCGCCCGCACCTCCGCTGGGCTTCATGCCGGTGGCCCGGCCCCGGGTCGAGCGGCTGGAGCCTGGGGACCGGCTGCTGCTCTTCACCGACGGGCTGGGCGAGGCTCGCCGGGACGGCGAGTTCTTCCCGACCACGGACCGGGCGTGGCGGTTGCTCGGGCACGGCACCGTCGGTGACGGTCTGGCGTCGTTGGAGACCGCTCTCGTCGACTGGGTGCACGGCCGGCTCGAGGACGACATCGCGCTCGTGCTGCTCGAGTACGCCGGGCCGGACGGCGGCCCGGCCGTACCGATGCCGAGCTGGGAAGTCGGCGCGGCCGGCAGCTGACCGGCTCAGCCGGCCCGGGCGACCGGCTCCTCGGCGTCGTCGTCGGCGGCCGGCACGAGGGTGAGCAGCGGCGGCGCGCTCGGCCGGGCTGCGAAATCCGGCACCGAGGATGAATCCGGCGCCGTTGCCGGGATCGACTCGGCGGCCGGCGGTGCGGCCGGTGCGGGCACGGTGGCCCGGGCGGTGATGGTTTCCGTCAGCCGGTGGCGTCCCACGTAGTGGCGCGGCTGGTCCGCTTGGCGAGGTTCCGGAATCAGGTTCTTGATCGTGGCAAACATGCTGACCTCCCCAAGTCTGCGTACGTCCTGCGCGTACACACGGACAAACGAGCCGTCGAGCGCATCGATACGACCTCGCGGCGCGGCGGCTTGCAAATGTCCGAACGGTGGTCCTGGGTCCCATCCGATCGGAGCAGTTTGAGCCCCGAGGCGACGGACAACGAATGATCGGCCGTGACTTGTCGACCCTTACATCGCGGTAATACAGTGTTGGTTACTGACGAGTAACTCGGGCGTGCGGATTCTCAGCGCGGAGAGCGGGGCCAGAACACATGACTCACTACAAGAGCAATCTGCGTGACCTCGAGTTCAACCTTTTCGAGGTGTTCGGCGCGGAGCGGGCGTTCGGCCAGGCGCCGTTCGACGGCATCGACGTGGAGACGGCCCGCGACGTGCTCGCCGAGGTCAACCGGCTGGCCCGGGAGGACCTGGCGGCGAGCTACACCGACGCCGACCGCAACCCGCCGCGCTTCGACCCGGTGAAGCACACCGCCGACCTGCCCGAGTCGTTCAAGAAGTCGTACGCGACGTTCATGGCGTCCGAGTTCTGGCGCCTCGACCTGCCCGAGAGCCTCGGCGGCACCCTCGCCCCGCGAGTGCTGTGGTGGGCCATCGCCGAGCAGGTCCTGGGCGCCAACGCCCCGGTCTGGATGTACTCCTCCGGTCCCTCCTTTGCGCACGTCGTCGAGGTCGAGGGCACCGAGGAGCAGAAGAAGTGGGCCAAGCTCTTCGTCGACAAGCAGTGGGGCTCGACGATGGTGCTGACCGAGCCGGACGCCGGCTCCGACGTCGGCGCCGGCCGCGCCCGGGCCGTCGCGCAGGAGGACGGCTCGTGGCACATCGAGGGCGTCAAGCGCTTCATCACCTCGGGTGAGCACGACCTCAGCGACAACATCATCCACTATGTGCTCGCGCGCCCGGTGGGCGTCGAGGGCGTCGGCGGCCCCGGCACCAAGGGCCTGTCGCTGTTCATCGTGCCGAAGTTCCACTTCGACCCGGAGACCGGGGAGCTGGGCGAGCGCAACGGCGTCTACGCGACGAACGTCGAGCACAAGATGGGCCTGAAGGTCTCCAACACCTGCGAGATGACGTTCGGTGAGCACGGCGCTCCGGCGAAGGGCTGGCTGCTCGGCGACGTGCACCAGGGCATCCGGCAGATGTTCATGATCATCGAGTACGCCCGGATGATGGTCGGCACGAAGGCGATCGCGACCCTGTCGACGGGCTACCAGAACGCGCTGGAGTACGCGAAGAACCGCGTCCAGGGCGCCGACCTCACGGAGAACTCCAACAAGGCCGCGCCCCGCGTCACGATCACCCACCACCCCGACGTGCGCCGCTCGCTGATGCTGCAGAAGGCGTACTCCGAGGGTCTGCGTTCGCTGGTCATCTACACCGCGACCTGGCAGGACAAGGTGGCGATCGCCGAGGCCGCCGGTGACGTCCAGGCCGCGAAGGCCGCGAGCCGGGTCAACGACCTGCTGCTCCCGCTGGTCAAGGGCGTGGGCTCGGAGCGGGCGTACGAGATGCTCGGTCACGAGTCGCTGCAGACGTTCGGTGGCTCCGGCTTCCTGCAGGACTACCCGCTCGAGCAGTACGTCCGGGACGCCAAGATCGACACCCTGTACGAGGGCACCACCGCGATCCAGAGCCTCGACCTGATCTTCCGCAAGATCGTGAAGGACCAGGGCGCGTCGCTGGCCGTCATCGCCACCGAGATGCAGGAGTTCATCGAGAGCGAGGCCGGCAACGGTCAGCTCAAGGTCGAGCGGCTGTCGCTGGGCCGGGCGCTCGGCGAGCTCCAGGGCATCCTCGCCATCCAGATGGGCTGGCTGCAGGCGGCCCAGGGCGGCGACACCCGCGAGCTCTACAAGGTCGGCCTCACCTCCCGCCGGGTCCTGCTGGCGCTCGGTGACGTGGTCGTCTCCTGGCTGCTGCTACGCGGCGCCGAGGTCGCGCTCAAGCAGCTCGGCACCGAGCTCGGCGCCGCCGACAAGTCCTTCTACGAGGGCAAGGTCGCGGCGGCCCGGTTCTTCGCCCGCGAGGTCCTGCCCCGGATCGGTTCCGACCGCCGGATCATCGAGAACACCACGCTCGACGTGATGGACCTGGCCGAAGAAGCTTTCTGACCCCACGGTCGCCCGCGGCTGAGCCCTCCGTCCGCCCCGGCGGAGGCTCAGCCGCGAGCGGTGTGCGCCTTGATGAGCGGCATCGACCCGGGCTCGGTGTCTGACCACAGCCCTTCGGTGCGGTGCACGGCGATCCCCGACGTCTTCATGCCCTCGGTGAACCTCGTCCCGGCGTCCGGGTTCAGCAGGATGGACACATCGGACACGGTCGGGTTGTGCCCGACGATCAACACGGTACGTACGGTGTCCGGCACTGCCCGCAGCAGGTCGATGACCTCGGTGCGCCCACCGGCGTAAAGCCCCTGCTCATAGTGGACCTCCGGCGACCCGCCCTCCGGCGCCGCCTGGGCCAGCGCGACCGAGACACCCTGCCAGGTCTGCCGGGTCCGGACCGCCGCCGAGCAGATCACCAGCCGCGGATGCAGCCGCTCGTCCGCCAGCCAGGCCCCGGCCGCGTCCGCGTCGGCGCGGCCTCCGTCAGTCAGCTGACGGTCGAAGTCCAGCAGATCACCGGGGGTCTCCGCCTTCGCGTGGCGGAGCAGGACGAGGGTTCGCGCGGTCATGGGACCAGCTTGCCTGATTGAGCTTTCGATCGTGTGGGTAGACACACGTATCGACGTATTGCCGCGGCTCGGTGCGGCAGCCACGAGCCAGGGAGGTCCACCATGGGCATCGGCGGAAGCATTTTCCTACTAGCGTTAGGCGCGATCCTCGCGTTCGCTGTCAACGCCACCATCAGCGGTCTCGACATCAATGTCGTCGGATACGTGCTGATGCTGGCCGGCCTGGTCGGCCTGGCCCTCACGCTCTACTTCTGGAACAGCCGTCGTCGCCCGGCAGCCCCGGTCGCGCCGGTTGTCCAGCAGCGTGAGGTCGTTCGCGAGGAGCCGGTCTACCGCAACGACGGTGAGGTCGTTCAGGAATACCGTGAGACCACGCGGCGTCAGCCCCCGCCGCCGCCGTCCTACGGCGCATGAGTTGGGGAATGCGGGGGTCGCCGAGGCGGCCCCCGCATTTCTGCGTGATCAGGCGAGCGCCGCGCGGATGGCGCCGGCGAGCGGGGTCACCGGGCGGCCCAGCAGCTTCTCCAGGTCCGCGGTGCCGCTGAACAGCGCGCCGTTGACCGCCGCGCGGTCCACGTCGGCGAGCACCGCGGCGAACCCCTGCGGCAGGCCCACGCCGACGAGGAATTCCTCGAGCTTCTCCGGGGTCAGGTCGGTGTAGGTGACCGCGCGGCCCGACGCCTCACTGATCAGGGACGCCAGCTCGGCCAGGGTGACGCCTTCGCCGCCCAGTTCGTACACCTGCTGGTCGATGCCGTCGGCGAAGATCGCGGCAGCGGCGGCCTCGGCGTAATCGGCCCGCGGCGCGATGCTGATCCTGCCGTCGCCGGCGGCACCGAACAGGCCGTGCTCGATCGCGTTGCCGAGGTCGTAGTTCTCGAGGTACCAGCTGTTGCGCAGGAAGACCGACGGGATGCCGGACGCGGTGAGGGCTTCCTCGGTGGCCCGGTGGTCGGCCGCCAGGAGCATGTCCGTGGTCGCGGCGTGCGGCGCGCTCGTGTACACGATCTTGCTGACCCCGGCCGTCCTGGCCGCCTCGATGATGTTCAGGTGCTGCGTGATGCGCTGGCCCGGGTCGCTGGCGGAGACGAAGAGCAGCTTGTCGGCGCCGGCGAACGCGGCCCGCAGCGACTCCGGCTCGTCGTACGAGGCCTTCTTGACGACAACACCACGGTCGGCCAGGTCCTTGATCTTCTCGACGCTGCGGCCGACGGCCACGATGTCACCCGCGGGTACGCCCCGGCTCAGCAGCGACTCGATCGCGATGCGGCCGAGGTGTCCGGTGGCTCCGGTGACGACGATGGTCATGACGGTTCTCCCTTGATGCTGCCGACGGCGGCCGGATGACCACCGTATTCCACAACCTGGCAGCTCAAACATCACTTCCCGATAGAGAGTGAGCACCTTGAAGTGCAGTACTCACCTGAGGGATAGTGTGCAGGTGGAAGCGGATGTGTACGTGAAGAACTGCCCCAGCCGGCAGGTGCTCGACCGGATCGGCGACGCCTGGAGCGTGCTGATCGTGGCCTCACTCAAGGACGGCTCGCTGCGCTACACCGAGCTCGCCCAGCGCATCGCCGGCGTCAGCCCGAAAATGCTCACCCAGACCCTGCGCGGTCTCGAACGCGACGGCCTGGTCACCCGCACGGTCCACGCGGTCGTGCCACCCCGCGTCGACTACGCGCTCACCACGCTCGGCCGCAGCCTGCTCGGCCTCTGCGACGCCCTCAAGGACTGGGCCGAGACCCACATCGGCGACGTCCTCGACGCCCGCGAATCCTACGACGCGCGTTCCTGAAGCCGGCCCGCGGGCGCGATCAGGCGTACAGCGAGAAGTAGATCGCCACGTGGTGACACAACGCCGCGATCAGCGTGCACGCGTGGAAGAACTCGTGATGCCCGAAAACCGTCGGCCACGGGTTCGGCCGGCGCATCGCGTAGAAGACCGCACCGACGCTGTAGATCACGCCACCGGCCGCCAGCAGCACCAGCGCCGTGACACCACCCTCGTGCAGGATGTCCGGCAGGATCGCCACCGCGCCCCAGCCCAGCGCCAGATACAGCGGCGCACCCACCCAGCGGGGCAGATGCGGCCACACACTCTTGAGCGCCACCCCGACCAGCGCCGCGGCCCAGATCAGCGACAGCGTGATCGTCGCCTTCCGGGTGCTCATCAACAGCACACAGAACGGCGTGTACGTCCCCGCGATGAAAATGAAGATCATCGAGTGGTCCAGCCGGCGCATGATCTGGTAGCCCCGCTCGGACCAGGTCCGACGGTGATACAGCGCACTGATGCCGAACAGTCCGAGCACGGTCAGGCTGTAGACCAGGCAGCTCAGGAACGGCGCCATCCCCGGACGAGTAGTGGCGATCGAACAGAGCACCGTCCCGCAGACGAGCGCGACGTAGAACGCGTACTGATGCAACCGGCCCCGCAGACGCGGCTTGCCAAAATCGGCGGGCTTCAACGGGGTTTCGGTCGTCACGTGAACCAGGCTACGGCACCTGTGGGCGCTAACAAGTGGAGCTAACACCCTTGAGTGAAGGGCTCACCCGTCCAAACCCCGCAAGATCAAAGGCAAACGGGCCGGAGCGGACGGATCGATGACGATCGGGACACCCCAGTCCTGACGGGTCAGATGGCACGCCGCATGCTCGACGTCCGCGTCACACGTCGCCGCCTGTGCCACCACCTGCAGCACACCCTTCGTGACAGCCGGATTGAGCACCAGCCGGCGCGACAGATCGGTGCCCGTACCCTCGCCCTCCAGCAACAACTCCGGCGGCGCGGCCGACACGACCAGACGCGTCGACGGACCGTACGTGGTGTCCAGCTTCTGCCCCGGCGGCGGCGTGAACACCACATCCAGGGTCACCTCACCCGGAGCCAGCGGCGACGCCGGGCGCTCGGTGCGATGCCGCGCACCCTCGACCGTGCGCACCGCCCCCGGCGCCAACCGGACCAGCCGATGCGCCCCCGACTCCACCACGAACACCTCGCCGGCGGCCGTCACGAGGACATCACTCGGCTCCGCCAGACCGGAATCGACCGTCGACACCTCATCGGTCGCCGGATCGAAACGCCGCACCGCACCGTTGTAGGTGTCCGCGACCAGCACCGAACCGTCCGGCAGCGCCGCGACACCCAGCGGATGCTGCAACAGCGCCTGCTTCGCGGCGCCATCAACATGACCGAAATCGAAAAGACCCTGACCGACGGCCGTGTGCAACTCGCCGTCCTCGATCCAGCGCAGCGCCGACGTCTCACTGTCCGCGATCCAGAGCCGATCACCGTACGCGGAGAGCCCGCTCGGCTGCGCCATCCACACATCAGGGATCGGCCCGTCCCGCAACGACTCCACGGTCGTGCCGGCGTAGACACCCGTGGTGCCCGTGGCGGGATCGAACCACCACAGCTGATGGATGCCGGCCATCGCGATGATGACTCTGCCGTCGAACCACGCCACGTCCCACGGCGAGGACAGGGAAACCCCGTCGTCGTCCGCCGACCGCCACGGCCGCCCGGTGCCGGCCAGCGTGCTGACCTCCCCGGACTCCAGATCGAGACCACGCAACAGATGGTTGACGGTGTCGGCGACCACCACGGTCCGGCCGTCGGGCAGCAGGCACAGTCCCTGCGGCTCCGAGAAGCTCGCCACCGCCCCGGGACCATCGACCCGGCCGCGCTCGCCGCTGCCGATACGGCGTACCAGAGTCTCGCCGTCGGGGGTAAGCTCGGCCAGCGAATGCCGGGCCGAATCGGAGACCAGCAGGTTGCCCCCGGGCAGCTCGATAGCCTTGCCGGGGAAGCGAAGCACGGTCTGGTCCGCGTCCGGCGCGACATAGGGACCGTCGCCGCGACGCAACGTGCCCTTGGCCTCATGGGTGGCGATCAGCTCGTCGAGCAGCCGGATCAGCCCCTCGGCGTGCCCCTCACCGGCCATCGAGGCGACGACATAGCCCTCGGGATCGACCACGCTGAGAGTGGGCCAGGCCTTGGCGGCGTGCTGCTGCCACATGACCATGTCAGCATCGTCCAGCACCGGATGGTGAACGCCGTACCGCTCGACGGCGGCGGCCAGGGCGGCGGGATCACGCTCATGCTCGAACTTCGGCGAGTGCACCCCAATGACAACGAGCACGTCGCCGTACTTCTCCTCCAGCGGGCGCAACTCATCCAGCACATGCAGGCAGTTGATACAGCAGAAAGTCCAAAAGTCCAAGATCAAGATCTTGCCCCGGACGTCGGCCAGCTTCAGTTCCCGGCCACCGGTGTTCAACCACCCTCGAGCCCGGAACTCGGGAGCCCGTACACGTGCGTTCATGACGACCATCGTGCCCGACGATCGGTGCACCGGCGGACCGGGGTGACGGACGCCTCCCCGGTCCGGGCGGATCAGGTCCGGGGCTTGAGGCAGAGGACCTGGTTCGTGCTGTTGCCGGTCGGGTTCAGCACGTACGGCTGGTTCGCGTCCGGGCACTTCTCCTTGCTGTCCACGATCGCGGTCACCTCGAACGACCCGGCGTCCGCGCAGCCGGCGGTGACGGCCTTGCCGCCCTCCTGCTTCACGCAGTCACCCGTGGTGACGGAGAACGCGCCGTCGTCGGAACCCCGGGCGATCAGCCAGGTGATGCCGAAGGTCAGGCCGACCAGCAGACCGGCACCGAGGATGACACCCAGAAGCACCGGCAACATCCGTACGTGCGGGGTCTCGGGCTTGTGCACCTCGGTCACCGAGCCGGAGGTCTCCGGCTTGAACGAGTTGAACCGGTCCTGGTCCCCCTCCACACTGCCCGGCCCGTCACTGCCCGGCCAGCTGGCCGTCGCATCCGGGTCCGGCGGCGTCACCGTGGCACGGTTCCCGAGCCCGCCGAACGGCGAGTTGGCCCCGGGCCGCTGCCCGAACGGCTGGTTCGCCTCGGGGAACATCTGGGTCGAATCGTTCGGCTGCGGGAAACCGTCGGTCTGCGGCGGCATGACCGGCAACGCGGGCGCGGGCACGTACGGCGAGTTCTGGCTGCGGCCGGAGACGTCGGTGGTGTGCTCGCTGTAGTCCGGCGGCATCGTGCGGCTCGCCGGGTTGCCCGGAACCGGAGCGGGCTGGCCCGGCTGGCCGGCATACCCACGACCGCTGAGGTCCGAGGTGTACTCGCTGAACGCCGAGGGATCCGGCTGCCCCGACGCGGGCGCCGCGGCCGGGAAAGCCTGCCCGGAGGTGGGCGCACTGGACGCGAAGCCATGCCCTGAGATGGGCGCGCTCGGCGGGAAGCCGTGTCCCGACGTGGGTGCGCTGGGCGGGAAGCCGTTGCCGGACGTCGGCGCGCTGGGCGGGAAGCCCTGCCCCGGGCCGAATCCGCCTGACTCCTGCCCCTGGCCGAATCCGCCCGACGCCTGACTCGAGCCGAATCCGCCCGACTGCTGGCCCGAGCCGAATCCTTCCGGCTCCTTCGTGTGGCCGAAATTGGACGGCTGGTGGCCCTGGCCGAAACCGGGAGCGGCCTGCTGGCCCTGGCCGTATCCCGAAGTGGGTGCGCTCGGCGGGAAGCCGTCGCCGGGCGCCGGTGCCCCGCCGAAGGCCTCGGGCGCCGCGGGCTGGCCCGACGTGGACGCGGAAGCCGGCGAACCCGGTGCGAACGGCTGTCCGGGCGGCGAGACGCGGGCACTGGCGGTCGCCCGGCCGGCGGGACGCTCCGCGGGACCACCGTAGGCGCCCGAGGTCGGTGCCGGGGCGGGCTCCGGAGTGCCGGTGCTCGGGGTTCCGTAGGTGCCGGAACGGTTCGCGGGCGCACCGAAACGGTCCGGCTGCTCCTCTGCGGCGAAGCCTTCGCGTTCGTCCTGCTGAGCCGAGCCGAAGCCGCTGTCAGCCTGACCGACGCCGTCATGGCTCCCGGCCTGACCGAAGCTGTCGCTGCCGCCGGCCTGGCCGAAACCGCTGTCCTGGTTCTGGTTCTGGCCGAAACCGCCGTGGTTGTCGGCCGGGAAGGACTCGCGGTCGTCCGGTTGGCCGAAAGCACCCGAGGTGGGCGCGGTGCCGAACGCTCCGCTGTCCTGGTGGTCGTTCTGGGGGGCCGGTTCGTCCTGGGCGGGACGGCCGTAGACCCGGGACTGGGGTGCCGCCGACGGCGGAGGAACCTCTTCCGCGTCGGACGGCGGGGCCACCCGGCTGGCCACCGGCACGGAGGCGCTGGCGGAGACCGGGCGAGCCGTTCCCGTGGCGGGAGCGGCGGCGTCCGGGGCGGCATCGCTCTGCTCGGCGGGGTCGCGTGGCTGCGGGACCACGGCGGCGCGCTGCTCGGCTACGACGGGGGCGCCGCCGGTGCTGAGGGCGGCACCGGGGACCCGCTGCGGGTATCCGTTCGCGTTGTCGTCACCGTTGTCCGCCCGGCCGAAGGGCTCGGCGGAACCGTAGGACGAGTCGGCGCCCGGAGCCCGGCCGAACGACGAGTCGCTGTCGGAGCCGGAGCCGGGGGTGAACGGCGAGTCGGCGCCCGGGGTTGCCGGGGCCGAACCGAAGGACGCGCCTGGAGCCGACGGGGCCGAACCGAAGGACGTGCCCGGGGTCGACGGGCTTGCGCCGAAGGGCGGGTTCTGGTCGAACGGTGCGCCCGGGGCCGACGGGTTCGCGCCGAAGGACGGGCTCGGGGCGAAGGGGGAGTCCGCATCGGACGGTGCCGGGAACGGTGATTCCTGGTTCGCGTTGGCGAACTGGGCCGCGGCCTCGGCGCGCAGGCCGGGGAAGCTGCCGTTGTCCGCGGAAGAGCTGCCACGCAACGGGAAACTGGCACCCTGCGGGGCGTCGCCGCGCACGGGGAAGCCGCCGGACTCCTGGGAGCGGGACGGCGGGCTGTCCGGGAGACCGGTGAGGGTGGCTCCGGGCACGCGGATGCGCTGTTCACCGAAGGCGGAGACGCCCGGCGCGCGATCGGCGGGCGTACCCGGGGCGTCGGCGTTGCCGAACGACGGGCCGGAGCCGAGCGCGGGGTTGTCGAACGAGACCGGGCCGCCGGGCGCGCCGAAGCCGCCGGCGGACGGTGCACCGAACGAGCCCGCCGCGGGCGCGCCGAACGGGCTGGCCGAGGCGTCGTCGCCGGTCCCGGTGCCGCGTTCGAACGGGGCACGACCTTCGCCCGGGGAGCGGCGGGGCAGCTCCGGAGGAGCCGGTGCGGGAGCCGGCGTGGCCGCGGGTGCGGCACCTCGGTTCGGCGTGAAACCGTTGAACTCGCCGACCGGACCGGCCAGCGGACCACCGGCGATACCGGGGTTGCGCTGCGGGAGCTGGTCACCGTTCGCCTGGCGGAACGGGGTGGGGTTGTTCGGGTCCACCTGCGGAGGAGACGGGGCCCAGGCGGGCGGTCCGTCCGAGGGGGCCTCACCGCGCGCGGGTTCGGCGGTGCCAGAGCTCTGGGGGAAGCTGCCGGAGGACTGCAATGACGCACCTGGTGTTCGGGGGAAGCCGCTGGACGATTGCGGGGACGCGTCCGAAGTCTGTGGGAAGCCGCCCGAGGAGGAGGGCGAACCACCCGAGGCCGAGGCGTAGCCGCCGACCGGAGGAGGGTAGGGCTGAGAACGAGCGGAGCCCAGCGCCGGCGCCTCGGGGGCGGGAACGCGGGCCGAACCCGAAGAACCGAACTGGCCCGCGTCGGAAGAACCGAACCGGCCGGCGTCCGAGGTGCCGAACTGGGCCGCACCCGGGCCGAAAGCCGGACCCGGGTTGGCCGGCGCTGAACCGCCGGAAGCTGAGCCGCCGGAAGCTGAACCGCTGGGCAGCGGGACGCCGGAGAACAAGCCGCCGGGGAGTGAACTGCCGGAGTTCGGGTCGCCAGAGTTCGGGCTGCCGGAAGTCGGGCCGTTCTGCGACGGGCTGAGCGAAGCCGGGTCCCGGAATGCCGGGCTCACGGACGCTGAGCCGGAATTGCCGGAGTTCGCAGATCCCGAACCGGGGCCGAAAGGCGACCCGAAACCGGGCGGCACGGAGGCGGATCCGGCGGCTGAAGCCGAACCGGCGGCAGGCGCTGCACCATGAGCAGCGGCTGAGGCGGCGGTGGGGTCGGCTGCCGGGACCTGGCCGAATCCGGAGCCTGAGCTGGCGGCGGAAGGCGTGCCGTATTCCGGGGCCGGACCGGGAGCCGCGGCTGCGCCCGGGCCTGCCGGCGGCACCGCGGGGACCACGAACGGCGAGCCGCCGTTGGGGGTCGCGTACGGGGGCGGGGCGTAGGCGCTCGGGATCGAGTCCTGGGCGTGGGGGTAGGACGGGGCCGCTCGACCGTCCGCCTGGGGCGGGAACGCGTCGGGTGGGTAGTCGTCCGGGGTGAAGGGGTCCGGAGGGAAGGTGCCCGGCGGGAAGGCGTCGGTGCCGAGTGGCTCGGCTCCGCGGCCCGACGTGGCCCCCGGCTGCCGGCCGGCGTGCTGGCCATCGGACGTCATATCCGCCTCCTCCATGACTGTCGGCCGTGCCAACTATGCACGGACGCGGCCGACCTTGCAGAGCTGGGCGTGACCCCGGTCAGTTACCCCGGCCGGCCGAGCCGGGGCAGATGACCGTGCCCAACCGTACCGGGCGTTGCCCGGCGGAGGAATCCCGGTGTACGCCGTCCGGAGTGGGCGACGTGCCCTGAAAGCACCGAAAGTGATCATGCACACGTTGGACAAATGCCTACAAATGTGGGCCTTCCACGGCCGAAATAGGCTTTTTAGGTGGTCCCGTATGGAGAGAGGCCCCGACCTGTGCACCGGTCGGGGCCTCTGCGTGCCGCGTCGATCATTAATGATCAGAAGACGCGGCCGGTAGGACTATGGGTAGACGAGTCGTCGCTCTGCGTGAAATACGGCGGTCGGTGGGACCGTCCGATCCGGAGCGTGGACGACTCAGTAGACCCGCTGCTGGGCGAAGATCGCGATCTCGTTCCGCATGGACTGGGTGGGCGCCGACGCCATGGCGCGCTCGATGGCGCGGGCATCGCGCTTCGCGAGACGGCGGCTGCGGATGCGCTCGATGGTGCTCATTGTGGTGCTCTCCCCCTGGCCCTCGTTGGCCTTGTTGGATGTGGCCCGTGTTTCGGCTCTGGGTCTATTTAACCTCGCCGCAACACGGGCCGCCATCGATTCAGAGGGTGACGCTGCTTACTTGCCTAAGAATCTTAAGTTGGTCATCTGCCTGCCGATTGAATGTCAGGTCCAGGACAGCAGCGCGCCTTCCGGATCCTCGAGGAACCGGCCGATGTCGCGGAGGAACCGGGAGCCCAGTTCGCCGTCGACGATGCGGTGGTCGAACGAGAGGCCCAGGGTGGTCACCTGGCGGATCTTGATCTTCCCCTTGTGCACCCACGGCGTCGGCCGGATGACACCGAACGCCAGGATCGCGGTCTCGCCCGGCGGGAGGATCGGGGTCCCGGTGTCGATGCCGAAGACGCCGACGTTGGAGATCGAGAACGTTCCGGCCGACATGTCCGCGGGGGGCGTCTTGCCGGATTTCGCGACCTGCACGAGATGGTTCAGAGCCTCGGCCAGCTCGCGCAGGGTCAGCCGGCCCGCGTCCTTGACGTTCGGCACGATCAGACCGCGTTCGGTCGCCGCCGCGATGCCCAGGTTGACGTAGTCCTTGACCACGATCTCGTTGGTCGCGCCGGACCAGGTCGAGTTGACCATCGGGTGCCGCTGGATCGCGAGCAGGACCGCCTTCGCGACGAACAGCAGCGGCGACAGCCGGACGTCCCGGAACTCGGGCCGCGCCTTCAGCCGCTCCAGTGACTTCATCGACCGGGTCACGTCCACGGTCAGGAACTCCGTGACGTGCGGTGCGGTGAATGCCGAGGCGACCATGTTCTCGGCGGTGAGCTTGCGGACGCCCTTGATCGGGATCCGCCGCTCCCGGTTCCCGTCGACCGCAACCGGCGCCGCAACGGGGGTGAGGGTGACGGGGGCGGAGGTGACGGGGGTGGCGGCGGCGAGGACGTCGTCGCGCGTGACCGAGCCGAGCGGGCCCGAGCCGGTCAGCGTGAACAGGTCGATGCCGAGGTCCTTGGCGAGCTTGCGGACCGGCGGCTTGGCCAGCACCGGGCCCGACCGACCTTCTGGCCTGATAAAAGCGGTAAAACCGACATGTGGAGCGGCGGTCGCGGAGGACGCCGTCGGGGTGAGGGCGGAGGGCGCTGCGGGGGTCGGGGCCGGAGCGAAAGCGGAGGGTGCGGCGGGGGTTGAAGCTGGTGCGGGAACGGGCGCTGCCGTCGTACCGCTGCGGGGTCGTCGTTTGGCAGTGACGGTTTTCGGGCCGTAACCGACCAGCACGGCGGTGCGGCCGCCCGGCGCCGGACCACCGATCAGGCCGGGCTCGACCATGCCCTCGGCCGGCGCGACCTGCACCGCCGCCAGGGATTCGGCGGACGGGATCGGCCCGGCTGAGGGGTCCGTGTCGATCGAGACGATGGGCGCGCCCACCTCGACCGTCACGCCGGCCTCGACGTGGATCTTCGCGACCACGCCGCCCCACTTGGCCGGGATCTCGACGGCGGCCTTCGCAGTCTCGACCTCGACGATCGGCTGGTTGAGCTCGATCGTGTCGCCAACGCTGACCAACCAGGTGAGGATCTCGCCCTCGGTGAGGCCTTCGCCCAGGTCGGGCAGGTTGAAATCTTTGATCCGGGACATCGGGTTCACCATCCGAACGAACGGTCGACGGCGTCGAGCACCCGGTCCAGGTCGGGGAGGTACTCCTCCTCGACGCGGGCGGCCGGGTAGGGCACGTCGTAGCCGGTCACGCGCAGCACCGGCGCCTCGAGCGAGTAGAAGCACTCCTCGGTGATCCGGGCGGCGATCTCCGCGCCCAGGCCGAGGTTGCCGGGGGCCTCGTGCACGACCACGGCCCGGCCGGTGCGGCGGACCGAGGTGTAGACCGGGTCCAGGTCGAGCGGTGACAGCGTGCGCAGGTCGATGACCTCGATCTGACGGCCGTCCTCGGCCGCCGCCTCCGCCGCGTCGAGCGCGACCCGGACCATCGGACCGTAGGCGATCAGGGTGACGTCGTTGCCCTCGCGGGCGACCCGGGAGGCATGCAGCGGGTACGCGTCCTGAGCCGCCAGGGACAGGTCGACCGCACCCTTCTCCCAGTAGCGGCGCTTGGGCTCGAAGAAGACGATCGGGTCGTCGGAGTCGATCGACTGCTGGATCATCGCGTACGCGTCGGCGGGGTTGGAGCACGTCACGACCTTGAGGCCGGGGGTGTGCGAGAAGTACGCCTCGGGCGACTCGGAGTGGTGCTCGACCGCGCCGATGCCGCCGCCGTACGGGATCCGGATGACGATCGGCAGCCGCACGTTGCCCAGGGAGCGGTAGTACATCTTCGCGACCTGGGAGACGATCTGGTTGTAGGCCGGGAACACGAACCCGTCGAACTGGATCTCGCAGACCGGCCGGTAACCGCGGATGGCGAGGCCGACCGCGGTGCCGATGATGCCGGCCTCGGCCAGCGGGGTGTCGATGACCCGGTTCTCGCCGAAGTCCTTCTGCAGGCCGTCGGTGATCCGGAAGACCCCGCCGAGCTTGCCGACGTCCTCGCCCATGATCACGACCTTGGGGTCGTTCTCCAGCGCGCGCCGCAGACCATGGTTCAGGGCCTTGCCGAGAGTGAGCGTTTCGGACATCAGTGGGTGCTCCCCTCGAACGAGGCTTCGTAGGCGGTGAACTTCTCGCGCTGCGCGTCGACGAGCGGCGAGCCGTTGGGGTAGACGTTGTCGAACATGGTGACCGGTTGCGGGTCGGGCATCGCGAGGACCTGCTCGCGCAGGCTCAGGGCGAGCCGACCGGCATCATCGTCGACCTGTCCGAAGAACGTATCGTCGGCGACCTGCTGCTTCGTGAGGAAAGCCTTGAGGCGGCTGATCGGGTCCTTGGCCTTCCAGGACTCGACCTCGCTGGCGATCCGGTACCGCGTCGGGTCGTCCGAGCTGGTGTGCGCGCCCATCCGGTACGTGTAGGCCTCGATCAGCGTCGGGCCCTCGCCGCCCCGCGCGCTGTCCAGTGCCGCCCGGGTGACCGCGAAACTGGCGAGCACATCGTTGCCGTCGATCCGTACCCCCGGGAAGCCGTAGCCCGCAGCCCGGCGGTAGAGCGGGATGCGCGTCTGGCGCTCGAGCGGCTCGGAGATCGCGTACTGATTGTTCTGGCAGAAGAAGACCATCGGGGCGTTGAACACGCCGGCCCACACGAACGCCTCGTTGACCTCGCCCTGGCTGGTCGCGCCGTCGCCGAAGTAGGCGATGACAGCCTCGCCGTCGGGGGAGCCGGTGCGGCCGTCCATGGTCACGCCCATGGCGTATCCGGTGGCGTGCAGCGTCTGGGCGCCGATCACGATGGTGTAGCTGTTGAACTTGTACTTGTTCGGGTCCCAGCCGCCCTGATCGACGCCACGGAACAGGCCGAACGGCATGATCGGGTCGATCCCGCGGGTGTACAGCACACCGTGTTCGCGGTAGGTCGGGAACGCCATGTCCTGGGCGCGCATCGCCCGCCCGGAACCGACCTGGGCGGCTTCCTGTCCCAGCAGGCTCGCCCAGATGCCGAGCTCACCCTGCCGCTGCAGGGCGGTCGCCTCGGCGTCGAGGCGGCGGACGGTCACCAGATCCTTGTAGAGCGCCCGGTACTCCTCGTCGGTGAAGCTGACCGAGTAGGTCACGCCCTCCGCCGTGGTGACGCTGTCGACGCGCTCACCGTCAGGCGTGAGCAGTTGAACGAAACCGCCGGCCGGTGCGTCAGCCCCGACTTCGCTTTCGCCGTTCGCCATCCGTGTCTCCCAATTCATCTCTGCGCCCACGGTGGGTGTCACCCGTCCGCGCGGCTCGACCAATGGTGTGCCGCGCCTGGCCAGGGTGAGGTTGCCGCGCGGGTCGTAGGCGTGATCAAAGACCCCGCCTGGGAGTGACGGCCCCCACCGCGCTCCGCTGGTGGCGGAGAGCGACGGCGGCGTTGCCGTCCATCTCATCCTCGCAGAGAACGTGAGTCCCGCCACAGGTCAGGTCGATCACAGATCCGAAATCTTGACGACCTATCGGTGCCCGACTTTGCCCCATTAAATGGTTTTCGTACCGTCACTTCCGCCGGAACGGACCACATGTGCCGCGCCTTGAACGCACATGCGTCGTTTGCCCCACTAGCCGCGACGGATCCACATGGATCTTTACTCTGGGGAGGGCGCCGGCCGTGCCGGAACAGCCGAACGACGACGCACCCGTGCCGCCGATCAAGGTGCTACGAAAACGCCTCAACGGCGTCTACAGCGCCGAAGGCTTCACCGGCACCACCCGCCGCTACATCCTGATCGTGGTCATGCTGGTCGGCCTGGCCTCCCTGCCGACCCTCGCGGCGATCACCGCCGGCTCGAACGAACTCGCCGACAAACGCCCGCCGGTCGCCGATATCCCGTTCATCCCGCCACCCTCCGCAGGCCCGATCAGAACCGGTCCGGAGCCGACGCCGTCGACCGGTTCCGGCACACCCCAGGGTCAAAAGCAGAAAAAGAAGCCGCGCGGGTACGACGAGAGCAGCCGCCCGCAGCCGTCCGGCTCTCCCTCGCCCCCCTCGGCCTCCACTCCCGCCCCGGGCAACCGCCCCGGCTCAGGCGACGGTCCCGGTTCAAGTGGTCGCCCGGGCTCGGGCGATGCTCCGGGCTCGGGTGCCCGTCCAGGCTCGGCTGATCGTCCCGGGTCGGGTGCCCGTCCAGGCTCGGCTGATCGTCCCGGGTCGGGTGCCCGTCCCGGTTCGGCTGACCGCCCGGGCTCGAGTGGCCACCCTGACTCCGGCGACCGTCCTGGCCCGGCTGGCCGTCCTGGCCCGGCTGGCCGTCCTGGCCCGGCTGGCCGTCCTGGCCCGGCTGGCCGTCCTGGCCCGGCTGGCCGTCCTGGCCCGGGTGATAGTTCCGGGCCCATCGCGAGTCCCGGGCCGACCACAATTTCCCCTCCCGGTTCGGGTCCTGATTCTCATCCCGGCGTGAGTCCGAAACCGTCACCCGGACCACCCCGGAAGCCCGGTAATCTTCCCGGCAAAAGCGACAATAAACCGCATACTGAGCCACCGGAAGACCCCGGGAAATCCGCTGAGCCGACGATGCCCGCAAAGCCTGACGATGACGAGGCGCCGGGTGAGGTGACGCCGCCGGACGAACCGGACGGATCGATCCCCGATGATGCGGATGGTGCTGAACAGTCCGACGAATCCGAAAATCCACCCGATGTCGGTGAGAACGACGACAACGACAAGGAAGATGATTCCGACCATTCGGGTGAATCTGACCCCGGCCACGAAGTCGATCACGGCAGCAGCGACGGCGGTGACGGCGAACAGGGCGACGAGGGCGACAGTGACGACAGCGACGATGACGGGTCGCGGTGGCCGGTGCGGGAGCCTGATCGGCAGCCCTGGTGTGTGGATCGCTCCGGTTCTGTCCACATCGGCCCTGCGGGGCGGTGGGTGCGGAAGAGCCGGCGGAACTCGAAGGAAGCAGACTCTCACCGGTGGGCTCGTGCCGATCGGTCCGACAGCCGGAGGTCAATGGTGACCGAGCGCCCGCAGAATCGTAAGGCGGCCCATCGTGCCGACCGGACCGGCAACAGCCACCGGTATCAGGAAGAGGACAACGCGGCCCGGGGATACCAGGGTGCGCACCGGGTGGAGAGCATGCACCGGTCCGACGAGACCGCCGCGCTGCACCGCAGTTCCCGGCCGGGCCGGCATCACGCCGACCCGGACCAGATCAGGAACTGGCGTTGATCAGGAGTCGTCGGCCAGGCGGTGACGGTTGGTCTCGATCCAGGCGTCGATCGCCTCGGGATCGTTGGGGTCGACGCCCTCGGAGATGAGCTGGGCCACCGCGGCCGTGGCCGGGCTCCGCTTCTCACCGGTGGCGTACAGGCGGGCGAACTCCGGGATCATCTCCTCGACCATGGTGTCCGTCTGCTCGCCGGCGGAGTCCGGGAGGCCCTTCTTGCGCATCGCGTACGCCGACCAGGCCCGGGTGACCCGGGGCAGCATGGCCGCGTCGTCCATGTCGAGGACCGCGCGGCGGTGGACCCAGTCGAGCAGGAAGAGGCCCGCGACCGCCGGGCTCCAGCGCAGTGGGTCCGGGTCGGGCAGGCTGGCGGCGTGGTCGAGCAGGAGGCTGAGGCAGAAGTGCAGGGATGCCAGCTCGTCGTCGGCGGCGATCGCGTCGAGGCCGAACCGGGCGGCCTCCGGTGACGAGAGGAAGTCGCGCAGGAGGCGTTCGCGGTCCGGGCCGCTGAGCTCCGGGGGCTCCTCGATCGGCGGGACCTTGGATTTCGGGAGCAGCGCGAGACGGGCGGTGGCCAGGGCGCGGTCGGTGGCGAGGTTGCCGTCCTGGGGGAGGTCGGTGAGCCCGTCGGTGATCTCGAGGTGGCGGTGCACCTCGCCGCGGAGCCGGGCCGGGTCCTCCTCGCGGAACCAGGTGAGCTCGTCGGTCGCGCACATCTCGCGGACCTGGCCCAGGATGCGTTCCGCCGGGCCGCCGACGAAGACGTCCTTGGTGATGCCGATGTTGTGGTCGATGAGGGCGACGACCGCGTGCTCGGGACCGCCGTCGGCCACGTCGTCGTACGCGAAGGTGACCAGATAGGACGTCTGATCGCCGTACACGTCGCCGTACGCGTAGCAGCCGGTGGGCCGCACCCGGCCGAGCTGGTCCGCCCATGCCGGGGTCTGCGCGCCGCGTTTGACCGTGCTCGCGCCGGTCGCGTCGGGGACCAGGGCCGCGAAGACCTCGCGGATCGTCGTGGCGGACGCGGTGCGGCGCCGGGTCGTCGCGCTGAGGAACGCGCCGACGAACTCGCGCACCGCGTCGGCGCGGTCGGTGGTGGCCACGGAGTAAACGCTGCCCAGCAGAGCGGTGCCCAGCATCTCCGCGTCCAGGGCGCAGTCGAGCTTCGCCACGTCGCGTGCCGCGTGCAGGACCGCGTCGTATGGATTCTGAGGTGCAGCCATGTCGCCGAGCCTACCGGCACCGCAGACCGGAGGCTCTATTCCGAACGGACGACCGTCAGCGCTTCGCGTGCCTGGGCGTACGCGTTGAGCACCTCGCGCACCGGGGCGACCACGTGTTCGCGGCCGACCTCGGTGACCGACTGACGCAGCCGCTGGTCGGCTCGGCGCTGGGCGCGTTTCGCCCCCGCGTTGACGATCGGACGCAACGCCATGGCCAGCAGCAACCCGAGGAGAAGGCCTCCGAGCAGCAGCAACGTGGGCAGCGGAACCACGCCGACCTCGGGGTACTCCAGTTTCGGCAGGCCGAGCAGGCGCACCGCGTACCCGGCGACGAGCCAGCCCAGCCCGGCCACCGCGGCGATGGTCAGCAGCCACTGCAACGCGCCGACCGCGGTCCACCAGAACGGTTTGCGGTTGAGGCCGAGATCGGTTTTCGCGACCGCCCGGTCCAGCGCGTCGGGCAGGTCGGCGAGCCGGGAGCGGGCGGCCGCGTTCAGCGCCGGCGCCCAGATCTCGGGGATCGGTGCGGCCGCCCGCGCGGCGACCGCCCGGACGGACAGCCCGACGGCGGACTTCTGCGCGGCGTCGGCCTCGGGGACGGACGTACGCGAGACCGGTGCGGCCTGCTCGTCGGCTTCGTCGGTGAAGAACGGGGTGGCGGCCTCGGTGGCGAGGTGCAGCCGCTTGAGCGGGTCGGGTCGCAGCTTGCGGGCCCCGCGGATCAGTGGCCACCCGGTGCTGGCGATGGCCCGGTGCCGGTACGCCCCACCGGTCGCCTCGGCCACGGCGGGCACCCCGGCGGAGTTGGCGAGCGCGTCGCTGAGCTGGCGGACGGTCGCCCGGTCCACCTCGTCCTCGGCGGCCGGCGGCCCGATCACGGCGGCGAGCTGGTCGCCGACGGTGTCGACATCACCGGAGAGGCGGCGCAGGGCGGCCTGCCGCTCGGCGACCGTCTTCTCCAGGGCTTCGCGCAGTTCGTTGAGCATGCCGGGCTGCTTCGCCGAGGTGGCCAGCGCGGGCACCTCGCCGAGCCCGTCCTCCTCGAGCAGTCGCTTGAGGTCGGTGAGCACGAGGTCGGTGTCCGCTGGGGTGAGCCGGTCGGCCTGGTTCAACACCACGATCGTCACGTCGGCGTGTGACCGGAACTGCTTCAGGTACGCGTTGTGCAGGACCCGGTCGCCGTACTTCTGCGGGTCGACCACCCACACCACCTGGTCGACGAGGCCGAGCAGGCGGTCCACCTCGAGCCGGTGACCGCGCTCGACGGAGTCGAAGTCGGGCAGGTCGAGCAGGACGAGCCCGCGCAGGGCGACCTCGTCGTCACCGTCGAGCGCGCTCTCCCGGATGAAGCGCTGCCGGGGCAGCACCCCGACCCAGTCCAGCAGCCGGCTCGCGGGTTCGAGGGGTCCCCAGACGCAGGCGTGCGCGACGCCCGTGGTGGGCCGGCGTACGCCCACCGGTGACAGTTTCAGCCGGGCGAGCGCGTTGAACAGGCTGGACTTGCCGCTGCCGGTGCTGCCGGCCAGCGCGACGACCGTGTGGTCCTGTGACAGGGCCAGCCGGCCGCCCGCGCGCTCGACGAGCGTGTGCGCGGCGACCAGGTCGTTGTCCGGCAGGTACGGGTCGGTGACCCGCAGGAACCGCTGCAACGCCTCGAGACGTTCGACCAGCTGGTCGGCGTCCACCCGGTCATCCCCGGTCAGCGCACGCTTCATCCGGTCGACGATGCTGCTCATGACGGCGTACCGGTCAACGCGAGTTCCTCCCTGGCACGTTCCACGTCGGCTGCGGCCTGCCGCAGCGTGGCGCCCGGTTCCATCTCGAGCCCCACCGCGGCGGTACGGTCGGTGTACCGTGCCGCCTCCGCGTCGAGCAGCACGTTAACGCGTGCCAGAAGTTCGGTGCGCGCCCGGGCGGCCAGTGAGCGGATCGCCTGGTCCCCGAAGATCGCTTCGAGCACTTTCTGGGCCGCGACGGTGGTGCCCGCCCCGACCGCGAGTTCGGCGCCGGTCGGGATGAACGCCGTCGACGTGAAGACCGCGATCATCACCGCCAGCCCGATGCCGTTGACCGCATACGCGGCGCCACGGGCCACGATCCGCTTGTCGCCGGCCTGCTTACGGACCAGGTCCAGCACCCACTGCTGCCAGTCACGGACCATCCGTTCGGCGCGTTCCGGCAGTTCGGGCCCAGGTTTCTGCAGCGCGGGCTCCAGCAGTTCCACCCCCGCCGGGTACGCCGACCACGCCGCGTACGCCTGTTCGGCACAGTCCGAGGCGACCCCGCGGACGAGGGTGACCAGCTGTGACTCGAGCGCGTGCTGCAGGTTGCGTCCCGGGGCGGGCCGCCCGGTGAACGCTGAGATGAGCCGGTCCCGGAGCTGCCCGACCTTGGACTCCAGCGTCTTGAGGAACTCCCCGGTGCCGACGAACTCCTGCCAGCGGGCCAGCACCTCACCCCGCAGCAGACGGCCGTCCTGCAGCCCGTCCTCGATGGTCCGGCGCCCGGTCCGGTACGCGGCGGTCACCCGCTCGTCCAGCGCGGCAGCGATGACGGCCTGCTCGTCAGCGGCCGCGGCCAGCCCGTCGACGGCCGGCGCGAGCGCGCTCAGGGCCCCGTCGAGAGTCTGCCGGACCACCGCGGCGCGAGCCCCGGAATCGGCCGCGAGCTGGGCGAACCAGTCGTGCAACTGCCGGGTCGCCTCCTCGGACAACAGTCCTTGACCGTCCAGAGTGGTCTCGGGCAGCACGAACAGCGGCGCCGCACCCATCGCGTTCTCGGTCAACATCTCCGCCAGGTGCACGGAGATCTCCGCGGCGGCATCAGCGGGCACGCGATCCAGCACCAGCGCGATCACCGTGCCGCGCAGCCGGGCCGTCTTCAACAATTCCCACGGTACGGCGTCCGCGTACCGGGCAGCGGTGGTCACGAACAACCACAGGTCCGCGGCGGCGAGCAGTTGAGCGGCCAGCTCCCGGTTCCGGTCCACGACCGAGTCGATGTCCGGGGCGTCGAGGAACGCCAGCCCGGGCCCGAGCGCGGGCGCGGAGACCAGCTGCAGCGTCTGCGGATCGGCACTGGATTCCGTCGTCCGGGTGAGCCCGGGCAGCAGGTCACCCTTGCGGAACCACGACGAGTCGTTCGGATGGCTGACCAGCACGGGTGACCGGGTGGTCGGCCGCAGCACCCCGGCGGTGCTCACCGGAGCCCGGACCAGGCTGTTGACCAGGGTAGATTTCCCAGCCCCGGTCGATCCCCCGACGACCACCAGCAGCGGCGCGTCGAGCCGGGCCAGCCGGGGCAGGAGATAGTCGTCGAGCTGGGAGACCAGCGAGGCCCCGACCCGACGGGCTTCCTCGGCGGACGGCAGGACCAGCGGATAATTCGTCCCACCGATCGTCGCCCGCAACCGGGAGAGCGCGGTGGCAAGAGCCCCGACCGCGGGCGGCGCCTCAACCGGTGGTCCGGCCTCAGCCCCGGCCCGCTGTCCACCCCGCCGGCCACCCTCCGCCGCCGACTTCCGCTTCACCGGCGTCGGCGAGGCCATCGTCGGAACGGAGGTGGTGGTAGGAATGGCAACCGGCATCGGAGCAAGATCATCAAGAGTCGCCGGGCGCCGCTGAGTGGTGACGGTGTTCCCGGTGCTCGCCCCAGCCGGCGGCGGCCATTCCGGAATCCCCGAAGGACCGTCCGCCCCAGGAGCCTTACCCCCAGGCCCACCAGCTTCCGCCGCGCCGAGAGCCGTGTCCCCGGCGGCCGGCATAACCTCGGCGCCAGATCCCGTAGCCGCCTCACCAGGCGCACTCTCAGCCGGAACCCCCACCGTCGCGGCGGGTGCGGCGGAAACCTCGTCCTCCGCGCTCGACCCAGCATCAGCCGACGGTTTGCCCTTGGCGGCGGGCCCAGCATCATCCGATGCCTTGACCTCGGCTTCGGGCTCAGCGTTCCTGGCCGGTCCAGCCTTGGTGGTGGGCCCGGGGTCCGTGGCTGCTTCTACTTCGGCGGCGGAGCCGGCGTTCGTGGCCGGTCCAGCCTCGGCGGCGGGCCCGGCGGCAGTGGTCGCTTCCACCTCAGCGGTGGGTTCAGCATCGACGGACGGCTCGACCGCGGCGGTGGGCTCGGCGTCAGCGGCCGGTTCGGCCTTCGCGGTGGGCCCGGCGTCCGTGGATACCTCGGTGGTGGACTCAGCCTGGATGGACGGTTTGACGTCGGCGGTGGGTCCGGCGTCAGCCGTTGGTTCGGCGTTGGCTGGAGGCCCGGCGTCCGTCGGCGTCTCGCCCTCGGCGGTGTGGTCGCCCTCGGCGGAAGTTTTGATCTTGGCAGTGGGCTCGGCGTCAGCGGTCGGTTCGGCGTTCGCGGTGGGCTCGGCGTCCGTGGGCGCCTTGAACTCGGCAGTGGGCTCGGCGTCAGCGGCCGGTTCGGCGTTCGCGGTGGGCCCGGCGTCCGTGGACGCCTTGACCTCGGCGGTGGGCTCGGCGTCAGCGGACGGTTCGGCCTCGGTGTCAGCGGCCGGTTCGGCGTTCGCGGTGGGCCCGGCGTCCGTGGACGCCTTGACTTCGGCGGTGGGCTCGGCGTCAGCGGACGGTTCGGCCTCGGTGTCAGCGGCCGGTTCGGCCTTCGCGGTGGGCTCGGCGCCGGGCGGCGACTCGGCCGTCGTGGTGAACGGTTCGGTCGTCGTGGACGGTTCAGCCTTCTCGGTGGGCTCGGCGTCAGCGGATGGTTCAGCCTTTGCCACGGGTTCCGCCTTCGCTGTGGGCGCGCCGTCAGCCGATGATTCGGCTGCTGCCGCGGGCTCTGCCTGCACAGTCGCCTCAGCGTCGGCCGCAGGCTCTGCCTTCGTGGTGGCCTCAGCGCCGGTCGCGGGCTCCACGATGGCCTCATTCTCCGTGACCGGCGCAGCTTTCGCGGGCCGGGGCTCCATGGTGGGCGCATCCGCCGCCGCGGGCTCTGTCGTCGCGGGCTCAGCCGCCGCGGGCTCGGCCGCCGCGGCAGCCTCGGGAGCAATGGCGGACTCGGCCGCAGCCGGCGACCCGGTCTTCGCGGTGGCCTCGGTGCCGACCGGTGCCTCGGCCGTGGTGGCGGGCTCGGTGTCGGCCTTTGCCGGGAGTGATGCGCCAGCTTGGGGCACGGGCGTGGTCTCCGGGAGAGGTTCGGCCGGAGCAGTCTCGGCTGCGGCGGGCTCGGATTTCGGGACGAATCGGTCACCCAGCGCGGGCACCTCAGTGACGTTCGCCTCAGTCGGCACGACCGGATCCGGTGCCGGGGCGTCAGGCATCCGCGCCGAGGTCGCCGCCGGGAGCGGGGAGGGCGCGGTGGTGCCTCGTTCCTCGGGTTCGCCTGTTTTCGCCATCGTATTCGGGTTGTGTGGTGGTACGGACGGGGGCGCTGTGGGCGTACCGGATGGTTTGGCGGAAGCGCCTGACCTGCCCGGACCACCGTTTGTCGGGTTTTGGGTCTTTCGTGGAGGTGCGTCGGTAAACGCGGGCGTGGCCGACGGACCGACCGCGTCACCGTGTGTCGTCACGGGTAAAGCGTGCCCGATCTATGCAACGCAGACAACAGGTACCCCACCCGTCGTGACCGGACAGGAACCTTCGGCACCCAGGTTGCGCCGGGTCGGCTCAACTTCGACTTGCGGTCTGGTGATCCCGTGGCATCATTGAGTCCGGTCCACTCAACTGTGGCGACAAGCTTTGGTTACGCACACCCCTGGCCACTCATACGCCCCGGGTCCAGCAAGAAGCGAGGAAGCGAACATGGCACGAGCGGTCGGCATCGACCTCGGCACCACGAACTCCTGCGTCAGCGTTCTGGAAGGAGGCGAGCCCACCGTCATCGCCAACGCGGAGGGCTCCCGGACGACACCGTCCATCGTCGCCTTCGCGCGCAACGGCGAGGTGCTCGTGGGCGAGGTGGCCAAGCGTCAGGCTGTCACCAACCCCGACCGGACGATCCGTTCGGTCAAGCGGGAGGTCGGCACCACCTGGTCGATCGACATCGACGGTAAGAAGTACACGCCGCAGGAGATCTCGGCGCGGGTGCTGATGAAGCTCAAGCGCGACTCCGAGGCCTACCTCGGCGAGACGGTCACGGACGCGGTCATCACCGTCCCGGCCTACTTCAACGACGCGCAGCGGCAGGCCACCAAGGAGGCCGGTGAGATCGCGGGCTTCAACGTCCTGCGCATCGTCAACGAGCCCACCGCGGCCGCCCTGGCCTACGGGCTGGACAAGGGCACCAAGGAGCAGACCGTCCTGGTCTTCGACCTCGGTGGCGGCACGTTCGACGTCTCCCTGCTCGAGCTGGGCGAGGGTGTCATCGAGGTCAAGTCGACCTCCGGTGACAACCACCTCGGTGGCGACGACTGGGACCAGCGGGTCATCGACCACCTGGTCAAGACGTTCCGTGGCGAGCACGGCATCGACCTGGGCGCCGACAAGATGGCGCTGCAGCGTCTGCGTGAGGCCGCCGAGAAGGCGAAGATCGAGCTCTCCGCCGCGTCGACCACCAGCATCAACCTGCCCTACATCACGGCCGGCCCGGCGGGCCCGCTGCACCTGGACACGACCCTGAGCCGGGCCGAGTTCCAGCGCATGACGCAGGACCTGCTGGACCGCACCAAGGGCCCGTTCGAGCAGGCCATCAAGGACGCCGGCGTCAAGATCTCCGACGTCGACCACGTCATCCTGGTCGGCGGCTCGACCCGGATGCCCGCCGTCACCGAGCTGGTCAACTCGATGACCGGCCGCGACCCCAACAAGGGCGTCAACCCGGACGAGGTCGTCGCCGTCGGTGCCGCCCTGCAGGCCGGTGTGCTCAAGGGTGAGGTCAAGGACGTCCTCCTGCTCGACGTGACCCCGCTGTCGCTGGGCATCGAGACCAAGGGCGGCATCTTCACCAAGCTGATCGAGCGCAACACCACGATCCCGACGAAGCGCTCCGAGGTCTTCACCACGGCCGACGACAACCAGCCGTCCGTGCTGATCCAGGTGTTCCAGGGCGAGCGCGAGATCGCGGCGTACAACAAGAAGCTCGGCACTTTCGAGCTGACCGGTCTCCCGCCGGCGCCGCGCAACGTGCCCCAGATCGAGGTCACGTTCGACATCGACGCCAACGGCATCGTGAACGTGCACGCCAAGGACCTGGGCACCGGTAAAGAGCAGAAGATGATGATCACCGGTGGCTCCGCGCTGCCGAAGGACGACATCGAGCGCATGATGCGCGACGCTCAGGACCACGCCGACGAGGACAAGCAGCGCAAGGACGACGCGGAGACGCGCAACCTGGCCGAGCAGCTGCAGTGGCAGACCGAGAAGTTCCTCGCCGAGAGCGGCGACAAGCTTCCCGAGGACTCCCGCACCCAGATCAGCGAGGCGCTGGGCGACCTGCGCGGCGCACTGGGCGGCAGCGACATCGAGAAGATCAAGACCGCGCACGAGAAGCTGGCGTCGGTCTCCCAGGCCGCCGGTTCGCTGCTCTACGCGCAGCAGGGTGCCGACGGCGAGCAGGGTGCCCCGGGTGCCGACGGTGCCGCGGGTGCCGCTGGTGGTCCCGGTGCGGGCCCCGGTGCCGGTGCGGGCGCCGGCCCGAACGCCGGCCCGCAGGCCGGTGGCAACGACGACGTCGTGGACGCTGAGATCGTCGAGGACGACAAGAAGTGAGCCGGGCGGACGACGAGAACGACGGTCAGGCGACCGAACGCGTCGTCATCCGCGATCGCCGCAAGATCGATGTGAAGGGTAAGGACACCACGGTGACCAAGGAGGCCGACGAGGCCCTGGAGGCCGAGCAGTCCGAGGAGCCGGCGGAGGCCAAGGGCGGCGCGCACCGCGCCGCCGACGACGCCGACGAGGACACCACGGTCACGCCAGGCCTCGGTGCCGAGCTCGAAGCCCTGCGCAACGAGCTGGAGGATCGCACCCGCGACCTGCAGCGGGTGACGGCTGAGTACGCCAACTACCGCAAGCGGGTCGACCGGGACCGCAGTGCCGCGGCCGAGCAGACCACCGGCACGGTGCTCATCGCGCTGCTGCCGGTGCTCGACGACGTCGACCGGGCCCGGGAGCACGGTGACCTGGTGGGACCGTTCGCCAGCGTCGCCGAGACGCTCGGCACCGCGGTCGGCAAGCTCGGGCTCGTCGCGTTCGGCGAGAAGGGCGACCCGTTCGACCCGACCCGTCATGAGGCGGTCGCACACCTGACGTCGGCCGATGTCACGGAGTCGACCTGCGTCGAGGTCATGCGCCGCGGTTACAGCCTGGGCGAGCGTTTGCTGCGGCCCGCGCTGGTCGCGGTGGCCGACCCCGAGTGACAAGCACCGGTCCCGCCCGCCGTTCGGCGGGCGGGACCTGTCACATCCGAGTGAGGAGGTGGGCTCGATGAGTTCCAAGGACTGGCTGGAGAAGGACTTCTACGCCGTTCTCGGGGTGGCGAAGTCCGCCTCCGGGGACGAGATCAAGAAGGCGTACCGCAAGCTGGCCCGGGAGAACCACCCGGACCACAACCCCGGCAACCAGGAAGCCGAGGACCGGTTCAAGGCCGCGTCCGAGGCGTACGACGTGCTGTCCGACGACAAGAAGCGCAAAGAGTACGACGAGATGCGCTCACTGTTCGGCTCGGGCGCGTTCCGCCGGGGTGCCCGTGCGGGCGGCGGGGGTTCGCAGTTCGATCCGTCCGACCTGTTCGGCGGCTTCAGCGGTGCGCCCGGTGCCGGTGGCGCGGGCGGCGCCGGTGACCGCCGGTTCGGTGGCGCAGGCTTCTCCGACATCTTCAGCTCGATCTTCTCGGGTGGCACCGGTGGACCCGGCCCGCGGCGGGGGCCGCAGCGGGGCCGGGACGTCGAGGCCGAGGTGACGCTCGACTTCGCGCACGCGGTCCAGGGCACCACCCTGCCGCTGACGTTGCGGTCGCCGGGTGTCTGCGACACCTGCCACGGCAACGGCGCGAAGCCCGGCACCACGCCGCGGACCTGCCCGCAGTGCCACGGTTCCGGGCTGATCTCGCGCAACCAGGGGTCGTTCAGCTTCTCCGAGCCGTGCCGTGAGTGCCAGGGCGCGGGCACCATCGTCGAGGAGAAGTGCCCGGAGTGCCGCGGCACGGGCGGGGTCACCAAGAACCGCACCATCAACGTCCGCTTCCCCGCCGGTGTCGCCGACGGGCAGCGGATCCGGCTCAGTGGCCGCGGCGAGCCCGGGGACAAGGGCGGACCCGCCGGTGACCTGTACGTGCAGGTCAAGGTGCGCCAGGACGACCTGTTCGGGCGGACCGGTGACGACATCACGCTGACCGTGCCGATCACCATCGCGGAAGCGGTGCTGGGCACCGACCTGCGGGTGCCCACGCTGGACAGTCCGGTGACGCTGCGGGTGCCCCCGGGCACGCCGAGCGGCCGGACGTTGCGGGCCCGGGGCAAAGGTGTGCAACGCCGCGACGGCAAGGTCGGCGACCTGCTGGTCACGCTCGACGTGCAGGTACCGACCGGGGTCACCGACGAGGCCCGCGACGCGCTGGAGCAGTTCGCGAAGCTCACCCCGGCGGCCGAGCGCGGAAACATCGAAGCGCGACTTCGCCGGTGACCGGGCGATAATGGGGATCAGGCACCTTCGGGAGGTGGCACATGTATGAAGAGATCAGAATCTCGGTGGAGCAGGCCTCCGACGCGAAGGTCCTGATCATCTCCGTCGCCGCGAGACTGGCCGGGATGCATCCACAGACCCTCCGGCAGTACGACCGGCTCGGCCTCGTGCAGGCCGGGCGGGCCGGGGGCGGCGGCCGGCGCTACAGCGAACGGGACGTCGCCCTGCTCCGCGAGGTGCAGAAACTCAGCCAGGAGGAAGGCGTCAACCTGGCCGGCATCAAGCGGATCATCGGCCTGGAGCACCTGGCCGGCGAGCTGCAGGAACGTGTGGTCGAGCTCGAGGCGCAACTCGACGCGGCCTACCGGCGGATCGCGGAGCTCGAGACCATGGCGGCGTACCCGGGCCGCGACCTGGTCCGGCGCGAGCGCCCGTCCACGGCCCTGGTCGTCTGGCGCCCGCGTCAGAAATAGCCCGTACCCAGAAACAACGGAAGACATCGTGGATGGCCTGGCGCGAGTTCGAGCGCCGGGCCATCGCCGTCATCACCCTGTTCGCGGGGCGGCGTTCGTGCCGGCCACGGGCGGATAGAGCTTGTCGTCGTCGATGACGCGGCGGAACGCGTACTCCAGTTGGGTGGCGGGCCATCGCAGCCAGCGTTCGTCGGCGGCGGTGATCGGCTGGTTGTCCTCGTGCCGGATGCTGGAGACCAGCAGCCATCGGTGGACCGCCCGGTAGCAGCGCAGGACGGTGGCATAGCCGGTCGACGGTTCCAGGAAGACCATCCAGGTCATAAGAAAATCCGCCTCGGTGGCCGCCCGGGCGTACGCGACACCACCCCCGAGCACCAGCACCGGGACAGCCACGAGGGTCACCGTCCTGGCGGCGAAACGTGGTGCCGGCACGGCGTAAGCGGCAACGGCGAGGAACGCCACGGCGCTCGTGGCGATGCCCCGGAACATGCCGCCGGCGAATGCGTTGCCACCGAGGGTGGCGAACAGTTCGGTGAGGCCCGGGGCCCGGGGCCCGGGCAGGAACTGGATCACCGGTAGCGCCAGCAGCAGACCCCCGGCGGTCCAGTGGATCGGGGTCGCGGCCCGGAAACGCGTGATCAGGGGCGAACCCGAGCAACGCCGGTGTCAGGGCGATCAGCCAGCCCATGAGCGCCATGGCGCCCACGGAGCAGCCGGTGGCCTGGCAGGCGGCGGCGACCGTGGCGTCCCGGAATCGTTCCGCGAGGCCGGAGAACCGCAGCCATACGGTGATGCCGGCGATCAGCGGCACGCCGATGAGCGCCACCCGGCCGTTGAGGAACATCGGAACGAGGAGTAACGCTAGGGATGATCTTGGCCGGAAGAGTTTGCCCGGCTGCTACGACCTTCGCAGAAACGGTCCGTTCTGAGAGCTGGCCGACGGCAGGCTCCGGATCGCCGATTCCGGGCCGGATCCATTCCCAAAACGCCCGCGAATCCGACTCGCGTGACGCAGGCGAGATTGAACGGCATCCGTGTCCGCGCTGTCTGGCGCAGCCCGGGTCGCCGTGCCGGTCGCGTTCTGGGGTGGCCGCGACCTCGTACCACACCGGCCGGTTCACCACGGTCGGCCGGCTGAGTAAGGCCCTGCGCGTGCTGATCCCGGCCGGCCGCGGCCCGGGCCAGCCGTGGCGGCCCGGAACTCCACCGCTGACGCTGGTTCCCGCCGACCTCCCGAGCACCGACATCCGGATCGGGTACGCCCGGTGCAGCACCCTGACCCAAAAACTCCAGTCCCAGCTGGACGCGCTCGCCACGCGCGGCATTCCCCGCGACAAGATCTTCTTCGAGAAGATCTCCACCCGGATGCGGGTCCGACCACAGTTCGAGGCAGCCCTCGCCCTGGCCCGCGAGATCAAGGCCCACGCCGCACACTGCCGGGTCATCTTCACCGTCGACGAGATGAAGCGCCTCGGCCGCGACGCCGCCGAACTCACCGCCCGCCGATGGTAGGTATGGCCCGGGATACGACAGCAGCCGGGTGCGTCGCGCTGTCCCCGGGCAGCGATCGGCGGTGAGGGGTGGGTACCGTTTTTCCCAGGTTGATCATTCCGGGCCAGGCTGGAGTGGTCGCATCAGGGGAGACCGTACTGATGGATCGGACGCAGCTCGCCGACTTCCTCCGGACGCACCGGGAGGCGTTGCAGCCCGAGGACGTCGGGCTGCAGCGTGGGCCCCGGCGCCGGGCCGGTGGCCTGCGCCGGGAGGAAGTGGCCGCGCTGGCCGGGATGTCGGCCGACTACTACAACCGCATCGAGCAGCAGCGCGGCTCGATGCCGTCCGCGCAGATGCTGGCCGCGCTCGCCACGGCGCTGCAGCTGAGCCGCAGCGAGCGCGACCACCTGTTCGGCCTCGGTGGGCACCCGGCGCCGTCGCGGGCCCGGGACGACCTGATCAGCCCGGTCATGGCGCGGATCGTCAACAGCCTCTCCGACATGCCGGCGATGGTGTGGACGAATCTCGGCGAGGTGCTGGTGCAGACCCCGTCCGCGGTCGCGCTGGTCGGCGACTACACCCAGTACACCGGCCTGTCCCGCTACCTGGTCTACCGCTTCTTCACCGATCCGGCCCAGCGCGAGCTCTACCCGCCGGAGGACCAGGAGAAGCGTGGCCGGGTGTTCACTGCGGACCTGCGGGTGGAATACCGCAAGGACCCGCACGGCGTGCCCGGTGAGATCGTCGAGGCGCTGCTCGCGGCCAGCGACGAGTTCGCCGAGGTGTGGGCGCGCCACGAGGTGGACGTGACCCACCACCACGACCTCAAACGGTACCTGCACGCCGAGCTGGGCGAGCTGGAGCTGTATGCCCAACCGCTGGTAGATCTGGACAAGGACCAGTACCTGATGGTCTTCTCCGCCGTGCCCGGCTCGCCGAGCGAGGAGAAGTTGCAGCGGCTGATCGCCGCGAGCGTTATCCCGGGACGATCTGTCCCTGGATGATGTCGGCCTTCAACCGGTGATCACGCCCGGCCACCATTGATCTCGTCGAGAACGGGAGGTGGACGATGGCGAACCGGGCACACGACGACAGCCCCAGCCCGATCATGATGCGGATCATGGACGGCCTCGCGGACCTGCCCGCGGTGTTGTTCTCGCGGTCGGGTGCGGTGCTGCTGCGGACCCGACCGGCGGTGGCGCTGCTCGGTGATCGGGGGTTGGCGCACGTCGTCCACCGCCGCGGGTTCCTACGGTTGCGGCATCCCCAGCTGGGTGAGCTGGTGCTGTGCTGCACGCGGTTGCTCGATCCGGTCCAGTCGCATCTGCTGCTGGTCCTCACGGCCGAGCCGGGCTCGCCGAGTCACGAGAGGCTCCGGCTGCTGGCTGCCACCGGCTGACTGTCGCCCTCGTCACATCCCCCTCCATGTCGCTTCGAATTCGAAGCATGTACGATTCCAAACAGCTTCGAATTCGAAACAAAACAGGAAAGGCAACAGCCATGAAGACGATGCGATTCGCTGAGTACGGTGACCCGTCCGTCCTGACCTACCAGGACGTCGAGCAGCCGGTGCCCGGCCCCGGCCAGGTCCGGATCAAGGTGACCGCGACGTCGTTCAACGGTGTCGACGCCAACATCCGGGCCGGCTACATGCAGGGTCCGATCCCGGTGACGTTGCCGCACACGCCCGGCTCGGACGTCGCCGGCACGGTCGACGCGCTCGGCGACGGCGTGGACGGCTTCGCCGCCGGCGACGCGGTGATCGGCTTCCTGGGCCTGCTCCCTGTCGGCGCCTCCGCGCAGTACGTGCTCGCGCCGGCCGACATCCTGACCGCCGCCCCCACCAGCATCCCCCTCGCGGACGCGGCCGCGCTGCCCGTCGTCGGCCTCACCGCGTGGCAGGCGCTGTTCGAGCACGCGAAGCTGACCACCGGCCAGCGGGTGCTGATCAACGGCGCCGGTGGCGCGGTCGGCGACTACGCGGTCCAGCTGGCCAAGAGCGCCGGCGCCTACGTGATCGGCGTCGCCGGCCCGCGCAGTGCGGACCGGGTGCAATCGGCCGGTGCCGACGAGGTGCTCGCCGGGAGCCCGGACGGGGTCACCGAGCCGGTCGACGTGGTGCTCAACTTCGCGGCGGTCGCGCCGGAGCAACTGGCCGCGCTGGTCCCGCTGATCCGTGATGGCGGTGTGCTGGTCAACACCACGGTCTGGATGCCGGCCCCGTCCGACGAGACCCGCGGCGTACGCGGCATCAACCTCTTCGTCCGCAGCGACGCGGCGCAGCTGGCCGGTCTGGTGGCCCGGGTCGACGCCGGTGAGCTGCGCGTCGAGGTGGCCCGCCGGGTGCCACTCTCTGACCTGCCCGCGGTCCACGCTGAGCCGGGCGCGGTCTCCGGCAAGACCGTCATCACGGTCGCCTAGCTTGAATCCCTGATCATTGACGTGGCGCCCGGCGGCTCTTGGCGCGCGACTTGGCGGACCGGGGCGGCGTGGCCAGCATGTGCTGCCGGACCCGGCCGAGCACGTCGCCGAGCACGGTCAGGTATAGGTCAGCCCGCTGCGGCTGTGCACCAGCCCATCGGCCAGGTCGGTCATCCGCAGCCAGCCGTCGGACGTGTCGTTCAGCCGCGCCAGGATCTGGAACTGCAGGTAGCTGAGGTCACCCTCGGCGCGCAGATGGGCGTCCACCGCGTACTGCAACAGATTGCTGACCTCCACCAGCGCGAAGTACGTGCCGCAGTTCCTGCGGGGTCAGGTCCTGCGTCGCGTCACTCACCACCGCATCCTACGTGCTTCGAATCAAAAGCACTTTCGGCGCATCCCGCGAAAGGTTGATCATCATGACCGTACTCGACACCGCGCAGCAGCTCTTCGAACGCTGGGCCGCCAAGGACCCGGCCGGGCTGCGCGAGCTGCTCACCGACGATGCGACCCTCGTCCTGCCGCTGTCCGCCGACGGCTCACCGGAGCCGTTCTACACCTTCACCGGCGTCGACGGCGTCCTCGCATACATGCAGGGGGCGATGGCGAACCTGCCGCAGATCAAGTTCGTCAACCAGCAGTGGCACGTCTCCGACGACGCCCGCTACGTCCACCTGCACGCGGACGGCGACATGGTGGCGAAGACCGGCGCCCCGTACCGCAACAAGTACGTCTACCGCCTCACCTTCCGTGACGGCCGGATCGCCGCGATCTACGAGTACGCGAACCCGGTCGCCTGGACCAACCTGGGCCTCTGACAGCTCCCGCCCTCCACGGCGCGGTCCACGATCAATATCTCCAGTAGAGGAAGTATTTCGATGATTCCCGACGACGACCCATCCCGATCGCTCACCGTCGCCGACCCGGACGACCCCGGTACGACCTACATCTCGCTGGTGGGCAACACGTACGCCATGCTGATCACCGGTGAGCAGACCAACGGCCAGTACTGCCTGATCGAGATGCGCGTACCCGACGGGGGAGGCCCACCGCCGCACCGCCACGACTTCGAGGAGATGTTCACCATCCTCGAAGGGGAGATCGAGTTCACCTTCCGCGGCGAGAAACACACCGTACGGGCCGGATCGACGATCAACATCCCGGCCAACGCGCCCCACAACTTCCGCAATGTTTCCGGCGCCCCGGCCCGCATGCTCTGCATGTGCACTCCCGCCGGCCAGGACGAGTACTTCATGCGGATCGGCGACGTCGTCTCGGGCAAGGACGCGCCGCCGCCCCAGCTGTCCGACGAAGAACTCGCGACGCGCCGCAGACGCGCCAGCGAACTAGCCGCAACATTCCGCAGCGAATTCCTGTAACCGTCCGGGCATCATGGTCAGCGGCAGCGGCCCACCGGGACCCCGCGTCATGCCTGCAGGGCGCGGCGGTCCCAGCCGGCCAGGTCAGCCGCCTCGTAGGTCGGTGGGTCTTGGCGGACAGGCGGCCGAGTACGTCTGACCAGCTCTCTGCAGGCTGTCGGCGGGCAACGGCGGCGACCGGGCGCGGTGCCCATCAGGCCCGGGCTGTCGACGGGCCGGCTACTGCTCGTCTGCCGCGTCCGGGTCGCGCAGCGGCCGGTAGGTGCGTCCGCCCAGGTCGGGCAGGGTGAACGTGTAGTGGCCGTGGACCCGGATGTGGTGGCGCAGGGTGATGCAGTTCAGGACGAGGCCGAGCGCGCCGAGCTGGTCCTCCATGCCCTGCTGGTAGGCGCGGTGCAGTTCGCCGCGGCGTCGTCGAGGAAGAAGAGACCTTCCAGCTCCGTCGGCGTCAGCCCGGCCGGAAACCGGCCGTACGTCGCCACCTGCTCATCAGTGAGAAACTCAACCGGCACAGCCCGAAACGGTAGAAGAGATCGAACAAGATCATCGCTAGCGTTACTTCCCGTTCCGATGTTCCTCAAGGGCCCACCCTGCGCGCCGCTGTCATCCCGTCGGATCAGCGCCGGCCGAAGGGGCCCAGCCGACGGGGCCGGCGGGTGAGACCGCCCTCGATCCAGTCGTGGTAATCGAAGAGTTCGGGGCGGGTCATCAGCACCCGGCAGTTGTGTGCCCAGATCGCCATCGGTTCGTCGCCGATCTCCTCGGCCCGCTCGACGTACTTCTTCAGGCGGCGTTTGCGCTGTGCGGACGCGTTCGGGCGGACGCCGTCAGCCGCATAGATGTACATGCAGTGCTGGGCGAACCGGCGGGCCGGGCACTGCCGGTCCATGGCCAGGTCGAACAGCGTCGGGGCCAGCACATCACCGGAGATCAGCAGATCCCAGTCGGTGGGCATGGCGTCCAGTGGTACGGCGTCCGGGTGGTACGCCCACGATTGCAGCTCCTCCGGTCGTGGATCGACCGGGTTGGTGAACCCGAAGAACGTCGATTCGCGCACGGTCACAGTGCCGCCTCATCACGTTTGATCATCCGCCGTCTGGCCTTCCTCGGCAGCGGGACCGCGCCTGCGCCGGGCCCCCTCAAACCTGGCGTGTCGCTGGTCACCCTGGTAACACGAAGTTGTCGCGGCGACACGTTAGCGCGTCAAGACCATCCGATGGAAGTGACCTAAGCTCACTTTTAGGTACTGGTCAGTAGCTATGAGCAGCCTGGACGGTCAAGTGGTCAGTCTGTTGCCGGAACCGGCTCGGCCGGTCGGCGCAGCGCCATCCGCCGCCGGACCAATTTCTTGAACCAGGCGTAGTCCGGCAAACGGGCCAGAAGGGGTCCGGTCACCACGGTGATCAGGACGTACGCGGTGGCGAGCGGTGCCAGCTCGGGTTCGACGCCGGACGCCACGGCCAGCCCGGCGATGACGATCGAGAACTCGCCGCGGGGCATCAGCGCGAGGCCGGCGCGGACCTGACCGGGCAGCGCGATGCCGCCGCGGCGGGCCGCGATCACCCCGGTCAGCACCTTGGCCAGCATCGTCAGGACGGCGAGGGCGAACGCGGGCAGCAGCACCGGCGGCATCGCGGCCGGGTCGGTGGAGAGCCCGAAGAAGACGAAGAAGACGGCGGCGAAGATGTCGCGCAACGGGGAGAGCATCTGGACCGCGCTGTGCGCGACCTGGCCGGAGAGCGCGATGCCGACGAGGAACGCGCCCACCGCCGCCGACACGTTGAGCTCGGCGGCCACCCCGGCCACGAACAGCGTCAGGCCCAGCACGCTGAGCAGCAGTGCTTCGGCGTCCTTGACCGACATGAAGCGGGAGATCGCGTGCCCGTACCGGATGGCCACCACCAGGACCGCGATCACGGTGACCACCGCGACCGCCAGGGCCTCGGCGCCGCCGACCAGGCCGGCGCCGGCCAGCACCGCGGTGACCAGGGGCAGGTAGAACGCCATCGCGAGGTCCTCGATGACGAGCACGGACAGGATCACCGGCGTCTCGCGGTTGCCGAGCCGGCCCAGGTCGCCGAGGACCTTGGCGATCACGCCGGAGGACGACACCCAGGTGATGCCGGCCAGCACCAGCGCCGCCTCCCAGCCCCAGCCCAGCAGGAACGCGAAACCGGCCCCGGGCAGCGCGTTGAGCAGCGCGTCGATCAGGCCGGCCGGTGCGGCGGAGCGCAGGTTGCCGACCAGCTCGGTCGCGGAATACTCCAGACCCAGCATGACCAGCAGCAGGACGACACCGATCTCGGCGCCGACCTCGATGAACTCCTCGCTCGCCGACAGCGGCAGGAAACCGCCGTGGCCGAACGCGAGCCCGGCGAGCAGATAGAGCGGGATGGGCGAGAGGCCGACCCGCCGGCCGATGCGGCCGAGCATGCCCAGCGCGAAAAGAAGCGCGCCGACCTCGATGAGCAGGATCGTCGTGCTGTGCACCCAGGCGTCCTCAGTCGTCGTTGTTGCCGGCCAGGATGGCGCTCACGCCATCCAGACCCTGCCGGGTGCCGACCGCCACGACGACGTCGTTCGCCTCGAACACGAACGACGGGACGGGGGAGGCGATCACCTCACGGTCGCGGAGCACGGCCACGATCGAGGCGCTGGTACGGGTCCGGGCGCGGGTGTCGCCCAGTTTGCGCCCGACGAAGTAGGAGCCGGCGGGCAGCTGGATCTGCTCGGTGAGCAGCCCCGCCGCCTGCTGGCGCAACCCGGAGAGCTGGCCCAGCATCAGGGACGCGCCGAGGACGTCGGCCAGGGCTTCCGCCTCGTCGTCGGTCAGCGGGATCGAGGCCAGGCAGGCGTCGGGATCGTCCACGTCGTAGAGGACGAGATCCCGGCGACCGTTGCGATGCGAGACCACCCCGACCGTACGTCCGGACGATGTCACCAGGTCATGACGGACGCCGATGCCAGGAAGGGGAGTCTGCTCTACCCGTACGCGCACGTCGTTCACCGTAACCGATGCCCACGAGCACCAGGAGACCCGCCGCGCAGAGGGCGGCACTGATCCAGTACGCGAGCCGGTAACCGAACTGCTGGGACAGCCCGAACAGCGGCCCGGCGAGCATCGCGCCGAGCGGGAACGAGTTGGTGAACAGCGTCGTGGCGCGGCCGGGGTGCCGCGGCAGCATCTCCTGCATGTAGGAGATGCCGAGCCCGGAGACCGCCGAGATGAACAGCGCGTTGAGCACCTGACCGGCGAAGAGCATCACCACGGTGGTGCTGACCGCGGCCAGCGCGTAGTAGGCGACCCCGCACAGCGCTCCGCCGAACAGCAGGAACCGCAGCGGGACCCGGGTGGAGAGCGCTCCCAGGCTGAGCATGAGGGGGATCTCCAGGGCGGCGCACAGCCCCAGCACGATCCCGGCCTGGGAGACCTTGCCGCCGAGGTCGGTGCTGATGAACAGCGGCATGGCCTGCACGGACAGCGTCAGGGGGGCCTGCATGAGCGTGAAGGCCCCGGCGGTCAGCCACAGCGTCCATCGCGGGACCTCGAGCTCGGTCGGGGCGTCCCGGTCGACCGGGCGGGGTGCGGCGGCGGGCACCTCGCGGAGCCAGAACACGCCGATGAGAGCGGCGGCCGCATACGTCACGGCGGCGGTGCCGTAGACCCAGACAAAACCGCCTGCGGCCAGCAGGTACGCGGCGAGGGCCGGACCCGCGACCCAGGCCAGGGAGAACACGGTACGCAGCCCGCTGATGCCGAGCGCGGCCTTTTCCGGGGCGTCGCGTTGCAGCACCTGACGGGCGTACGCGAAGGATTGTGGGAAGAGTGACCCGGCGACGGCGATCGCGGTGACCGTCAGGCCCAGCAGGATCCAGTAGTCGCGGACGACGGCGGCGAAGCCGGTGCCGACCATGCCGGAGACGCCGGCGGTGACGAGCAGCAGCCGGCGGATCGGCCGGCGGTCGGAGAGGCGCCCGATCAGGGTGGATGACAGCACGGCGGCCAGGGGTGCCGCGACCAGGAAGAACGTCACCTGCAGCGGCCCGGCGTCGACCTCGGTGCTGAGGAAGAACGACAGGAACGGGCCGACGAGCGCGGTGGAGACGCCGGCGGCGAGGGTGAGCAGACCCAGCGGAAGAAGTGCACGCAGGAGGCGGGGGGAGAGCTGGACCATGCCCGCACGCTACGGCCGTCTACGCGTACGGCGAACGTGATTTTCGCCGCCGGGGTCGCCGACCGAGAGTTGAGTGGAATAGGCTCAAGTCTCGGACTGCTTGCATCTCTGGGAAGTCTCGATCAGGGGAGCTCATGAACGCCGAACGCCTTACCACCAAGAGCCGCGACGTCATCACCGGTGCGGTGGCCGACGCCAACCAGCGTGGGCACGCGACCGTGGAGCCGTGGCACCTGCTGCTCTCGCTGCTCGACACCGGCGGGTCCACCGCGTCGGCGTTGCTGCGCGCGGTCGGCGCCAACCCCGCTGACGTGCGCCGGGCCGCCGTGCGCGCCGTCGAGCAGCAACCGTCCGCCCGCGGTTCCAGCACCGCGGAGCCCAGCCTGTCCCGCGAGTTCGTCAACGCCATCGGCGAGGCCGAGCTGATCGCGAAGCCGCTCGCCGACGACTACGTCTCCACCGAGCACCTGCTGGCCGGCCTCGCCCGGGTCGGCGGCGGTGTCGGCAAGGTGCTGCGCGACGCCGGTGCCACCGAGGAGACCCTGGTCGCGGCGTTCCCGACGGTGCGCGGCGGCGACCGCCGGGTGACCAGCCAGGATCCCGAGCAGACCTACAAGGCGCTGGAGAAGTACAGCGTCGACCTGACCGCCCAGGCCCGCGACGGCAAGATCGACCCGGTCATCGGCCGGGACGCCGAGATCCGCCGGGTGATCCAGGTGCTGTCCCGGCGCACCAAGAACAACCCGGTGCTGATCGGTGAGCCCGGCGTCGGCAAGACCGCGATCGTCGAGGGCCTGGCCCAGCGCATCGTGGCCGGCGACGTCCCCGAGACGCTGCGCGACAAGAAGCTCGTCTCGCTCGACCTCGGCGCGATGGTCGCCGGCGCGCAGTACCGCGGCCAGTTCGAGGAGCGGCTCAAGAGCGTGCTCGAGGAGATCCGCAACTCCAACGGCCAGGTCGTCACGTTCCTCGACGAGCTGCACACCGTCGTCGGCGCCGGCAAGGGCGAGGGCTCGATGGACGCCGGCAACATGCTCAAGCCGATGCTGGCCCGCGGCGAGCTGCGGATGGTCGGCGCGACCACCCTCGACGAGTACCGCGAGCACATCGAGAAGGACCCCGCGCTCGAACGGCGCTTCCAGCCGGTCGTCGTCGGAGAGCCCACGGTCGAGGACACGATCGGCATCCTGCGCGGCCTCAAGGGGCGTTACGAGGCCCATCACCGGGTCCAGATCACCGACGCGGCCCTGGTCGCGGCCGCGGCGCTGTCCGACCGCTACATCAGCGACCGGTTCCTGCCGGACAAGGCCATCGACCTGATCGACGAGGCCGCGTCCCGGCTGCGGATGGAGATCGACTCCAGCCCGGTCGAGCTCGACCAGCTCCAGCGGCAGGTCGACCGGATGCGTATCGAGAAGCTGGCCCTAGAGAAGGAGACCGACCCGGCGTCGATCGCCCGGCTCGAACGCCTCGAGCGCGACCTCGCCGACCGCGAGGAGGAGCTGACCGCGCTCAACGCCCGCTGGGAGCGCGAGCGCGGCGGCCTCAACCGGGTCGGCGAGCTCAAGAAGCGGCTCGACGAGACCCGGGCCGAGCTCGAGCGCGCCCAGCGCGATGCCGAGTGGGAGAAGGCGTCCCGCCTGCAGTATCAGGAGATCCCGGCGCTCGAGGCCGAGATCGAGACCGCGGCCGAGGCGGAGGACGACGAGAACACCGAGCCGCCGATGGTCAAGGAAGAGGTCGGCGCGGACGACATCGCCGAGGTCATCGCGTCCTGGACCGGCATCCCGGCCGGCCGGATGATGGAGGGCGAGACCGCCAAGCTGCTGCGCATGGAGGAGTCACTGCAGGCCAAGGTCGTGGGCCAGGCCCAGGCCGTGTCCGCGGTGTCCGGAGCCGTGCGCCGGGCCCGGGCGGGCGTCGCCGACCCCGACCGCCCCACCGGCAGCTTCCTGTTCCTCGGCCCCACCGGCGTCGGCAAGACCGAGCTGGCCAAGGCCCTGGCGGGCTTCCTGTTCGACGACGAGCGCGCCATGGTCCGCATCGACATGAGTGAGTACGGCGAGAAGCACTCCGTCGCGCGACTCGTCGGTGCCCCGCCCGGATACGTCGGCTACGAGGAGGGCGGCCAGCTCACCGAGGCGGTGCGGCGGCGGCCGTACAGTGTCGTGCTGCTGGACGAGGTCGAAAAGGCCCACCCGGACGTCTTCGACGTGCTGCTGCAGGTGCTCGACGACGGCCGGCTCACCGACGGTCAGGGCCGCACGGTCGACTTCCGCAACGCGATCCTGGTGCTGACCTCCAACCTCGGCTCGTCGGTCATCTCCGACTTCACGCTCCGCGAGGAGGAGCGCCGCGAGGAGGTCATGGCGACCGTCCGCGGCCACTTCAAGCCGGAATTCCTCAACCGGCTCGACGACATCGTGGTGTTCCAGGCGCTCACCACCGGCGACCTGGCGGCGATCGTCGACATCCAGCTCGACCGCCTCCGTACCCGGCTCGCCGACCGCCGGCTCAGCCTCCAGGTCAGCGAGGCCGCCGTGCTGTGGCTCGGCGAGCACGGTTTCGACCCGATCTACGGCGCCCGGCCGCTGCGCCGGCTCGTGCAGTCGGCGATCGGCGACTCGCTGGCGAAGGCGCTGCTGGCCGGCGAGATCGTGGACGGCGACACGGTCTCGGTCGAGATCAACGATGGCAAGGACGGGCTGCGGGTCACCCGGGCCTGACGGGTACGCGAAAAGGGGCCCCTGGTTTCCCAGGGGCCCCTTTCACGTGGTGACTAGCTGGCCTCGGCCTCCCGCTGACGGTAGGCGTGGGTCATGAGAATGTCCGTGAAGGCGTGCTCGCCCTCGTCGGACCAGATCCTGATGCCGCCGCGGTGGAGCTGGTAACGCACGTCGGTGTAGCGGGTCCGCGTGTCGTCGTGGTGCACGACGGTCAGGGTGTCTGCGTGTGGCATGAGGGACTCACCGGTCCTTAACAGGTCTGGGGCGGCCGCGGTGTGCTCACGCGGCCGGCGCAATCGGGAGGGGGCCCGGATCCGGTCTGCCTCGGCCCCGGCGATCAAGGTGCGGGGGCGGCGACTCGGATGGGCGCGGTGCACGTTTCCGGCACAGGGCTGCGCCGCCAGCCTCACTTGCCCGCGGCGCGCCACAGCAATGAAGTCTATGGCGCTGGATCGACTCCTGTCGCCCCCTAATCGAGCGACCTATTTAACCTTAATTCTCCTTAAATCAGACGATGGTGCCGTATAGGGCAACCTGGTGGCGCCGGGTCGTCGTTCTGGCGCAGGCCCGATACCGTGAGCGGATCTACGAGGGAGTTCCGATGCAACCGGGAATGCCGGCACCGACTGCACGTCCGACCGCGGTCACTGTCTCGACCTACCTGCTGTACCTGACCGCGGTGCTGTCCGTGCTCAGCGCGCTCGTGGGTCTGGCCACCATCTCCACCGTCTCCGACGTCTACAAGGACGCGTACGCGGGGAGCACCGACAGCGGCCTCGAAACCGTCATCGTCGCGGCCACCGTCGTCACCCTGGTGTTCACGATCCTGATCGCGGCCACCATCCTGATCCTGGCGATCTTCAACAACCGCGGCAAGCAGGGCTCCCGGATCACCACCTGGATCCTCGGCGGCGTCTTCCTCTGCTGCAGCGGCTTCGGTCTCCTCGGCAGCGCGGGCTCCGGCGCCATGAACTTCGACTCGGGCACCACGACCGGCCCCAGCGCGACCGAGATGGAGAACCGCCTCTCGGCCGCGCTGCCGTCCTGGTACGACGGCGTCTCCGTCACGCTGACGGTGCTGACGATCCTCGCCCTGCTCGGCGCGCTGATCCTGCTGATGCTGCCGGCGGCCAACGAGTACTTCCGTAAGCGCCCGCTCGCATGGAACCCCGCGACGCCGTACCCGGCCTACCCGGGCCAGCAGCCCGGCTACCCGGCCTACCCCGGCCAGCAGCCCGGCTACCCGGGCCAGCCGCAATACCCCGGCTACCCCGCCCCCGGCCAGCCTGGTCCGGGTCAGCCTGGTCCGGGTCAGACCGGCTACCCGGGTTACCCGCAGCAGGGCGGCTATCCGTCCTACCCGGGCGCCGGCGAACCGCCCACCCCGCCGCCGGGATCCGGCCCGCCCGCCTCGGGCCCGCCGTCCTACGGTCCGCCCGCGTCAGGTCCGCCTTCCTACGGCCCGCCCTCGTACGGCCCGCCGGCGTCCGGTGCGCCCGGGTCGGAGCCGCACACCGGCAGCGTGCCGCCCACCGACCCGTGGGAAGCACCGCCGTCGCCGCCCGGGTCGCAACGACCGCCCACCGATCCCGCCTGAACCGAGCTTCGTCACGCGCCGCCGGGTAAGCCCGGCGGCGCGTCGCATGTCCGGGTAGGTTCGTCCGCAACGGATCACCGGGAGACCTCCATGACGTACGCAGCCCAGCCGGCAGCCCAGCCCCCGGCCCCAGTAGCCGAGGCCCCGGCACAACCCCGCCCCGCCACGGTCGGTCTCGCCGCCCTGGTGCTGGTCGTGATGGCGGTGGCCGGCCTCGCGTACGCGGTGGTCACGCTCGTCATCGCCCCGGGCACGGTGGACCGCTTCTCCGACGTGGCCGGCGGCAGCCCCGACGCCGAGGGCTACGTAGCGGTGATCTGGCTCGGCGCGACCATGGGCGCGGTCCTCGCGGTCCTGCTCTTCGCGCTCTACATCGTGCTGGCCATAGGCTTGCTCAGAGGCAGCAACGGCGTACGCATAGCCACCCTCGTGATCAGCGGCCTCGGCCTCCTGGCCGGCTGCGCGTCCACCCTGACGGTCGCGATCCAGCGCTCCGGCGAATCCTCCCAGGGCACCCTGGGGGCGACGCTCGCGGATTCCTACCCGGGCTCATGGATTCCGGTCAATGTCAGCCTGTCGATCGCCCAGATGGTCGGCTACGCGCTGGTGGGCATCCTGCTGCTGACCGCACCACGCCCCTTCTTCGGCCGGGCACCCAAGCCCACCCAGCCGGACCCCTTCGCGGCGCCGATCCCCACCGGACCGCAGGGGTACGCCGCGGGCTACGCGATCCCCGGCCAGCTTGCCGCGGGCCAGCCGGGTCCACAGGGCTACGCGGGCCAGCAGGGCTACGCGGGCCAGGCGGGTTTCGCGGGCCAACCGGGTTACGACGCCGCAGGCGTGTGGGGACCGCCGCCGGGATATGGGCAGCCCGGCTACGAGCAGCCCAGATACGAGCAGCCCGGAATCGGCCAGCCCGGAATCGGCCAGTCGGGATACGAGCAGCCTGGGTTCGGTCAGCAGGGCTATGGCGTTCAGGGGCAACAGCCGACCTACGGTGCGCCCTACCCGTCGCCGTCACCCGCGGGCCCGAGCCCCGCGACCGAGGCCCCCGGTGAGCCGAGTCCGTGGGCGGCACCCCAGCCCACCGCGCCGACCGCACCCGAGCCCCACTCACCCCCGGCCGAGTCGCCAGCAGCCCACGACGCTCCGACGAACTCGAACGCCGCCCCCACGCCGACGACCCCGGCCGCCGCGCCTGCGCAGTCGGTCCCGGATGCCGCGCCCGTGCCGAGGGCACAGGAGAATGGGTCCACGCCAGGGACCCAGGCCGCCGCACCCGCACCGACGACCCCGGAAGCCGCACCGACGACCCCGGAAGCCGCATCAGCGACCCCGGGTGCCGCCCGCGCCCAGGACCCGGCCGTGCCCACCGCGGGTGCCGCGCCCACCGCGGGTGCCGCGCCCACCGCGGGTGCCGCGCCGGCTCAGGATGCCGCCTCCGCGCAGGTAGCCACGGACGCCGCTTCTGCCTCGCCGGTGGTGGTTGTTGGTGGGGACGTTCCGGCCGGTTCTGCTTCTGTGGGGACTTCGGACAGCCCGGGTTCCGGGGCGGCGGCGGACTCAGACGGTAACTCTCCGGAGTCGCGGGCGCGTGCTGATGGTTCCGAGGATGGCTCGGGAACGCGTCCGTCCAGCTGACGAGGGTGGTGACATCGACGGTCATGGGTCACCCGAACGGGTAGCGTTGACCTCCGAGGGTCTGTCGAATTTCGCTGAGTGGGCGGCGTTTCCCAGAGGACGGGCACATGTCCCTCGGCGGTGGCCGTATCGGTGTGTACCCGTTCGATGACCGTCGTTGTCCCGGCGTTCGGGACCCGAGCCCGGTTCACGGCCTTTGACCTGCGTCTATGTCAGGTTTGGACGGGGTCGTCCGGGTGCTTCAGTTAACTTTATTTCCAGAAGTTTTCAGGTTTAGGTGTGCGTCAATAGTTCCTTTCCGCCCTGGCAGGGCAGAACGTTCCAGTTTTCAGGCAGCCAGTACTCTCGATGTCATGGAAGCCCACCACGACCTGCGTAAATTCATCACTGAATTGACCGTCGCGCAGCGTTGTGTCGTGCTTTCATCGGGTCGTGAAGCTGACTGTGACACCTACCCGCGCCGTGTGACGGTGCAGGGCAGGAACCCAGCCGGTCACCGTACTGATCGTGATATCGAAATGTGGGGCGGCTCACTCCAGGGGCGTGGATCGAGCAGCTCGACGGCGATGGGCAGCGACCAGACGGCGGCTGAGGCGTTGCAGGAGGCAGAGACCGAAGTCGGTGTAGCCGGAATGGTCGTTCGGGATGAGGACGCTGACGTGCGGGGTGCCGGACAGCGTTGCCGATCGGCCTACCGTTCGATCGAGTTCGGCCTTACGGCCTGAAAGTCAGCCGGTTCGTTCCTGCGCACATGCAGGAGAATCGATGCAGTTGGTGGAAGGATGGAGATCGTGGGAACTGCGTTGGCGGAAATGACAATGCCTCAGATCTCGCCGCTTGCCGGCGAGCCTATTGAACGTGCCGATGCGGAGCGGCTGGCCGGGGTGCTCAAAGCACTCGCGGACCCGGCTCGACTCCGGCTGCTGAGCCTCATTCAGTCCGCTTCGGACGGCGAGGCGTGCGTCTGCGACCTCACCGCTCCGCTGGGTCTGTCGCAGCCGACCGTGAGCCACCACCTTCGGATTCTTACGGAGGCTGGATTGCTCGAGCGCGAGAAGCGTGGTGTGTGGGCGTACTACCGGCTGGTGCCGAGCGCGATCGCGACGATTGCGGATCTGCTCACCCCGCCGCGCAAGCGAGCCACCAAAAAGGCTCGTTGAGTTCCGCGCGGGTTTCGTAAGAGCCCGCGCGGGCCTTTTCGGAAAGAAAGACGGTAAGAAGCCCGCTCACGCTCCGAGCGGGCTCGGCCGGAATCGCGTGGCAGACGGTCCGCGCGGCACCGACCGGGTCTCGGATGCGGGGCCGGTGTGTGCGGGGGCAGAGCTCACGCGGCTGGCGGGCCGCGCGGAGCAGGCCCGGTGCGACCGGGTCCACGATCGGGTGGTGGCGAAGCCGCGGGACGGGACGGCAGCCCGGAGGATGGGCTGCGGTACGGATCGGGGTGGGGCTGGACGGGGCCCCGCCACATGTCTCAGCGCAATGGCCTGGCGTCACACACGGCACGTCCGGTGACGCCAGGCTGAGTATCTCTCCGACCGGACCACCCCCAGGGACCCAAGGAGTCGACGGGGTGAATTACGTGCCCGGTGATCTGCGCGATCAGCTCGCGCATGTGGGCTACGACGCCGTACAGAACGGATTGGTCTGCGGTTCGGGCGGAAGCCTGTCAGCGAGGATGACGGATGAAGCCGATCCCCTGTGCTGGGTGACGGCGGACGGAAGCTGGCTGGACCGGCTGAGTCGTTCGACGTTCGCCGCGATTCGCATCGATGACGGCACACCGATCGCCGAAGCGAAGCGACCGGCCCCCAGCGTGAAGCAGGAGCTGCAGCTGCATCTCACGCTGTATCGGGCCCGGCCCGACGTCAACGCCATCGTCCGTCTGCAGCCCCGCACCGCGCTGCTGCTGGACGCCCTGGGCGAACGTATCCGGCTGGTGACCGCCGACCAGGTGAAGTATCTGGGCCGGGTCTCCACGGTGCCGTTCCGTGAGCCGGGAAGCGGTGAGCTGGCCGCCCTGACCGCGGCGATGGCCGCGGACGGCACCAATTGCCTGGTGCTGAGCCGGCAGGGCTGCGTGCTGCTGGCCGACAGCGTGGAGCTGGCCCATCTGCGGGCGCGTCATCTCGAGGAGGCCGCGGAACTCACCTATCGCGCGCTGGCGCTGGGCCGCCTGGACGTCCTGACCGGGAGCGAGCCGCTCCCGGTCTGACAGAGCCTCGGACGCTCAGGCGGAGTGCCGCGGGCGGTGGTGCCGCGGGCCTTCCTCGTCGTGGTCGGTGATCTCCTCGGCCATGCCGGCGACCGTGGCGGCCGCGACGATGCCGATGGCGGCGGCCGGGGTGGCCTCGGCCGGCTTGCCCTCGGCGGCCGCCCGGGCCTTGGCCTTACGCTCGCGGAGCATCTCGATCAGGATCGGGAGCAGCGAGATCAGCACGATCACGAAGACGACCGGCAGGATGTAGTGGTCGATCTTGTCGCCGATGGCGTCGTAGATCTGCTGGGCGAGGAGGTAGCCGATCAGCAGGATGCCGTCGCACCAGAGGATCGCGCCGACCACGTTCCAGATGAAGAACTGGCGGGCCGGCATGCCGAGAGTGCCGGCGACCGGGTTGAGGAACGTCCGGACGATCGGGATGAAGCGGGCCAGCACGACCGCCTTGGCCGGGCCGAACTTCTCGAAGTAGTACTCGGCTTTTTCGACGTACTCGCGCTTGAACAGCTTGCTGTCCTGTTTTTCGAACATGCGCTTGCCGTACTTCGCGCCGAGCAGGTGGCCGAGCTGTGCGCCGATGATGGCGCAGAGCGGCGCACCGATCAGCAGGCCGACCAGGGAGATCTTGGTGCCGTCACCGAAGATCGCGTTGGCGACCGGTGACGCGGCCACGCCTGCCAGGAACAGCAGGGAGTCGCCGGGGAAGAAGAAGCCGACCAGCAGGCCGGTCTCGGCGAAGAGGATCGCCCAGACGCCGATCAGCCCGAAGGTCTGCAGCAGATCCTTGGGGTCCATCGGGTTGAAAGCGAGCTGCTCGGTCAGCGCATGTAACTCCACGGGAGGAAGGGTACCGGTCCTTGCCGATGAGGCAGCTGTACGAATGCTGTGGATCGGCCGTCGGGACCACTTAGGTAACGGGGTGATTACCGAGACGTTCCAAGGTTGCGGGATACTTTCTCTCCGGAGGACAGCCCGGTCCCGTCCCGAAGATCAAGGAGCGCTCCCGATGCCCATCGCTTCCCCTGAGGTCTACGCCGAGATGCTCGATCGCGCCAAGTCAGGCGCGTTCGCGTATCCCGCGATCAACGTCACTTCCTCGCAGACAGTCAACGCGGCCCTGCAGGGCTTCACCGAGGCGGGCAGCGACGGCATCATCCAGATCTCGACGGGCGGCGCGGAATACGCCTCGGGCCCGACGGTGAAGAACATGATCACCGGTGCGGTCGCGCTGGCCGAGTTCGCCACCGAGGTCGCCAAGAACTACCCGATCAACATCGCACTGCACACCGACCACTGCCCCAAGAACAAACTCGACGGGTACGTGCGCCCGTTGCTCGCCCTGAGCAAGGAGCGGGTCGCCAAGGGTCTGGCGCCGCTGTTCCAGTCGCACATGTGGGACGGCTCGGCCGTGCCGGTCGACGAGAACCTGCAGATCGCCGAGGAACTGCTGGCGGCGGCCGCGGCGGCGCACATCATCCTCGAGATCGAGGTCGGCGTGGTCGGTGGCGAGGAGGACGGCGTCTCCGCCGACATCGACGACAAGCTCTACTCGACGGTCGAGGACGGCCTGGCCACCGCCGCCGCGCTCGGGCTCGGCGAGAAGGGCCGCTACATGACGGCCCTGACCTTCGGCAACGTGCACGGCGTCTACAAGCCCGGCAACGTCCAGCTGCGCCCGGAGATCCTCAAGGAGATCCAGGAGGCGGTCGGCGCGAAGTACGGCAAGGAGAAGCCGTTCGACCTCGTCTTCCACGGCGGCTCGGGCTCGCTGCTGTCGGAGATCCACGGCGCCCTGGACTACGGCGTGGTCAAGATGAACATCGACACCGACACCCAGTACGCGTTCACCCGTCCGGTCGTCGACCATGTGATGAAGAACTACGACGGCGTTCTCAAGATCGACGGCGAGGTCGGCAACAAGAAGGCGTACGACCCCCGGGCCTGGGGCAAGCTGGCCGAGAACGGTCTGGCCCAGCGCGTCGTCGAGGCGTGCGAGCACCTGCGCTCGACGGGCACCAGCCTCTCGAAGTGACTCTGCGGTAATGACGTGACTGCGACCGGTCCCCATCCATAGGGGCCGGTCGCTGTCATATTGCGATGTCACCCTCCGCAGTGGGTAAGATCATCGTCTTCTGTCCCCGGAGGCGGTGAACGTGCTCGGCATCGAGGGTTATGAACCCGAGTGGCATCACGACGCCGAAGCCCTCGCCGCTGTCCACAGAGAACGTTTCTCCCGGCTCATCGGCCGGCGGATGATCTCCGGGTGGCTCATGTGGGACATGGCCGAGCGCGGCTGGTTCGCCGACGGACCGGTGGTCCTCGGGTTCGGTGAGACCAACGTCGAGATAACGCACCGCAAGTTCGACGAGTGCGCCATCTCCTGGGACAAGGTCGACATGACCGCTCCGGTCGACTGGTACGGCACCGGCATCCAGCTCGACTGGCGCGCCGACCCGCACCCGGCGTTGCGCAACGTGCGGGGCAAGGTGCTGCGCGAGGTGAACATCATCGAGCGCACCACGAACGCCGAGTGGCGCCCGCGGATCCTGCACGCCGTGGAGTTCCTCTTCGACCGGGCCCGCCTCGCCGTCTACAACGCGATGGACGAGAACGGCCTCACCGACATCCCCGAACGCGACCTCCCGATCAACAGCTGGCGCCGCGTCCGCATCGCCTGAACGCTACGTCGCGTCCAGCGCCGCCATCGCCTCGTCCACGGAGTCCGTCACCACGATCAGGTGCGACTGGTCGCCGTGCGGGGACCGGGCCAGCAGCGGCCGGAGCAGCGCCTCCACCGGCAGGGCGGCCCAGTGCTCCACGCCCAGGAACACGAACGCTCCCGACGGGCCGTCCGTCGCGTAGAACGTCTTGGTCGCGGCCTGGAACACCTCCTGCACCGTCCCGGCCCAGCCGGGGGCGAACACGATGCCACCCCGGGCCAGTCGCAGGATCGAGTCCTCACGGACGGCGTTGGAGAAGTATTTACCGATCTGACCAGCGAACAGGTTGGCCGGCTCATGCCCGTACAGCCAGGTCGGCAGCGCCAGGCCACCGTGCATGAGCTGCGCGACCACATCGCGCTCGGCGAACGCCGGCGGTGGGAATTCCGCGCGCACCGCCAGCGCCGCGGCGGTGAACGGATCATGGTCCATGAAGGCCGGTGCCGGTGCCAGCAGGTCGACGGCCCGGGTCAGCTCCGCCGTGGTCCGGGTCGCGAAATACGCGCCGAGGTTGGCCGCTTCCATCACCCCCGGACCGCCGCCGGTCACGATCAGACGTCCGGCCGCGGCCAGGCGGTGCGCCAGGTCCGCAGCCATCCGGTACGCCCCTGAGCCCCGTGGCTCCGCGTGCCCGCCCATGATCCCGACCGCACCGCGCGGCCCGTGCACCCCGAACCAGGCGGTGAGCGCTTTGCCGAGCGCGTTGTCGATGCCGGCGTCGTGCAGCCGCTGCGCGATCGCCTCCCGCAGGTCCGGGGCGGCCCCGCCGTGCTCCAGGTAGTGCTGGTAGACGCGGGTGTCGAACATGCCCGCGAAGCCGCTCTCTGTGAACCCGGCCGACAGGTCCTCCGGGGTGTAGAGATGCGCCGGATGGGTCGGGAAGGGACGCTCGTCGAACGGCGGGATCAGGTGCGCCCCGCGCCGGATCAGATCGAGCTCGACCTCGTCGGACGCGAGCTCGCACCCGACGAAGAACGTGCCGGTGAGGTCGACGCCGGTGAAGTCGGGCGGATCCTGGTCGAGCCGCAGTCCCAGCACGGTCAGGCCGGCGAGGGACCGCTTGGCCAGGTGGACCTCGAACTCGGCCCGGGACTCGACCTCGAACTCGGTGGCGTCGAAAGGTTGCTGAGGATCGCTGTACACCACCGTAGGGTAGCTAGCGTGCGAAACGCGGCAGGATCGTTGTTCGGGCTGGCCTACGGTGACTCGCTGGGCAAGCCGACGGAGTTCCAGGACTATCCGACCATCGTGGCCACATACGGCCCGGGCGGCCCGCGCGAGCTCGAGGGCGATCCGGCGCTGGTCACCGACGACACCCAGATGGCCCTGGCGGTCGGCGAGGCCATGGTCGCCGGCCCGTTCACCCCGGATGACTTCGCGGCGAACCTGCGCCAGGGATTCCTCGCCTGGGCCGTCAGCCCGGAGAACAACCGGGCACCGGGCATGACCTGCCTGCGCGCCTGCGGCGAACTCGCCGAGAACAAGCCGTGGCAGCTCGCGTCGCAGATCAACTCCAAGGGGTGCGGTGCCAACATGCGGGCCACCCCGCTGGGCCTGGCCCCCGGGCTGACCGAGGACCAGGTGGCCGGCGGGGCACAGTTGCAAGCCGGGCTGACCCATGGACACCCGACCGGCCTCGCTGCCAGTGAACTCACCGCTCTGGTCGTACGGTGGCTCGCCGATGGTCTTGATCCTCAGGATCTGCCGGCCCGGCTGCGGGAACGATGTGCGAGCCAGCGCACCACCTATCGGTCCGAATGGCTCGGCAACCTGTGGGAACAGTCGCCGGCCGGCGGCCCGGAAGACTTCATCGCCCGCGGCTGGGACGAGACCGACGCGGCCCTGGCCCGGGTGCAGGCAGCTCTGGCGCACGGCGACTTCGCGGGCGACCCGTGCCTGGCCACCGGCGCCGGCTGGATCGCCGAGGAGGCGCTGGCCACCGCGCTCTACTGCTACCTCATCTCGCCCGGGGACCCGGTCGCCGTGGTCGGCCGGGGAGCGGCATCCTCCGGCGACTCCGACTCCATCGCCTGTCTCGCCGGAGCGTTCGCGGGCGCGGCACTGGGCATGGCAGCCTGGCCGGAAGCCTGGAGCGCCCGGATCGAGTACGCCGACCGGCTGCAAGCACTCGCCTCGGCATGGGACATCAGCGGGCCGACAGGAATGTAGCGGCCCGGGACGGGTTGAATGGGAACATGCAGAATCTCCTTCCCGAGCCCCCGGCCACCCGCCTGCCCGCCGACGAGGCCGCCGACGGTGCGCTGGCCCGCGCGGCCCAGACCGGCACCGACGAGGCGTACAAGGAGGTGGCCGCGCGCTTCCCGTCGTTCAGCGGTGGCTGGGCGGCACTCGCCGAGAACGCCCTGGCGGAGAAGCAGCCGGTGACCGCTTACGCCTACGCTCGTACCGGCTATCACCGAGGCCTGGACGCACTGCGCCGCAACGGCTGGAAGGGTTTCGGCCCGGTCCCGTGGTCGCACGAGCCCAACCAGGGCTTCCTGCGCGCGCTGCACAGCCTCTCCCTGGCCGCCGCCGAGATCGGCGAGGCCGACGAGGCAGCCCGCTGCGCCCAGTTCCTCCGCGACAGCGACCCCGCCGCCGCGGATGCCCTCTCCTGACGGACGCCCTACCCGCGAAAAGGCCAGGCCGGTTCGTCCGGCCTGGCCTTTTGTCGCTTTCTAAAGCCCTTCCGCCACCGCAGCCGCGATCTTGAGCCAGGCATCGCGGGTGCCGGCCGACAGTTGGCCGTAGCGCAACGGCTCACCCGAGTCGATCAGCTTCTCGTACGGCGCGAGCACCACCGTCCGCGTCCGCGCCGCGAAATGGCGCTCGATGGCCGGCAGGTCGATGTCCTTGCGCGTCGTCGGCATCGTCACGACGCTCACGGCCTGCCGGACCAGCCGCTGCCGGCCGCTCTGCTCCAGGTGGTCGAGCATCCGCGCGGCGGTCTCGGCCGAGTCGTTACGAGCCGACATCGTGATCACGAGCTGGTCGGTGGCATCCATCGCCGCCTGCCAGTTCTGGGCCCGGACGTTGTTGCCGGTGTCCACGAAGATCAACTTGTAGAACCGGCTGACGATCTCCCGGATCTCGGCGAACGCGCTGGCCGTGAGCATCTCACCGGCGGTCGCGGACTCGTCCGACGCGAGCACGTCGAACATGCCCTCACCCTGCGCCCGGACATACTGTGACAGATCGCCCACCCGCCCGTGCGAACCCCGGAACAGATGCAGATCACGCATCATGTCCCGAACCGTACGAGCATGGAAGTCCTGCTGGGCCCGCATGCCCAGGGTGCCCTGGGTCTCGTTGTTGTCCCAGGCCAGCACGTACCCACCGCGCTTCTGCCCGAACGTCATGGCGAGCAGCAGCACCGCGACGGTCTTGCCGGCCCCACCCTTCGGGTTGACCACGGTCACCTGCCGCAGCCCACCGAAGTTCCGCCGCACCATCTCGACGTCCTGCTTGTACTCCTGCTCCCGCTTCCCCGGCGCGAGCCGCACCAGGCCCATCGTGCCCTTCTGCAGCAGCGCCCGGGGCCCCATGGTCGCGGTCGGTTCGGCAGGCTTCGCCAACCGGCGCCGAGCGAACTCCTCGGCGGTCGGCGTCCCATCCGAAACCCAGGGCAGCTGCTGGTACGGGTCAGCCACCGGCAGATTCGCCTCAGGCGGCATCTGCGGCGGGTTCCCGGTGGCCCGGCGATCAACGGTAGGCGGATAAGGCCCGGGCGGCGGCTGCTGCTGAGCATTGGCCGACCACTGCGGGTTCTGATAAGGCCCAGGCACCTGCGGAGGCGCCTGATGCGGCGGGTACGGCCCGGGGGCGGCCTGCTGCGGCCCAGGCGGCACCTGCTGCGGACCGGGGGCAGTCTGGTGCGGCCCAGGCGGCATCTGCAGCGGCCCGGGGGTCGTCTGCGGCGGCCCGACCGGCCCATTCGGCCCGTTCATCGGTCCGGGCACGTTCGGTCCAGGCGCGTTCGGGCCGTTCTGGGTGGGTCCGGGCGGGGTGGGTCCGGGCGTGTTCGGGCCGGGCGTGTTCGGACCGGGAGCGTGCGGGCCGGGAGCGTGTGGGCCGGGAGCGTGCGGACCGGGAGCGAGTGGACCGGGAGCTTGCGGGCTCGCGGCTTGCGGTCCTGGGTTCTGCGGTCCCGATGCCTGCGAGGATGAAGTCCGCGAGTCCGGGCCCTGAGGGTTGGGGGCCTGCGAATTCGGGCCCTGTGCGTTCGGGCCCTGTGCGTTCGGGGCCTGTGCGTTCGGGCCCTGGGGGCCGCCCGAGGCCTGGGGCCCGGGGGCGTGCGGTCCAGCGGCGTGCGGTCCAGCGGCGTGCGGTCCAGCGGCGTGCGGTCCAGCGGCCTGCGGTCCAGCGGCCTGCGGTCCGGGGACCTGTGCGGTTCCCGACTGAGCGCCCGCGTCCGGCCCGGTTCGCTTGCCGTCGGGCGCGATCGCTCCCGGTCGGTACACGGCCCCGGTGCTGTTCGGCTCGGCCGCTCCGCCGCGGCTGGTGTCCCGCGGGGTGGCGGTCGCGTGGTAGGTCGGCCCGCCGCTTTCCTGAACGAGTTCGCTCGGCCCGGTCCGGGGTTGCGTCGAGCCGGCTCCGTGCGGAGGAACCGGCACCGGCCGTTCGCCGGAAGCGGGCGTGGTGGTCCGCTGCGGCGGCTGCGACCAGGGTGAATCCCCGATGCTGTGCGCCGTACTGGAATCCGGGTCCGCGTCGGATCCGCTCGGTCCCTGGAAGAGGCTGGGATCCGGGTTGCCCGAGACCGGAGCCGATGCCGAGAAACCCTGACCGGCCCCGTGCACCGGTGCGCCGCCACTGACCGGCATGCCGTGCACGGGAGCACCGCCACCGACGGGCGAACCACCGTGCACGGGGGCCCCACCGTGCACAGCGGGCCCGGTGGCGTAGGGCGACGGGTTTCCCTGGACCTGGGCGGACCCGGTTGCCGGATTTGTTCCGTATGGTGGGCCGACCGGCGTGGAGCCGTAGAGCGGGCCCGGGACGGGTGGCTGATGAGCGGGCGGTGGCTGCACCGTGCGGTCCGTCGGCCGGTAGACGCCCGTGTCACCCGGTGGGGGTTCGTGCGCCGGCCGGGTGGCGGGCGCGGGGGCGTTCATTTCCTCCGGCGGCCAGAACGGTTCGACGTCCCGGGCGGGCGGCGAACCGTTCGTACCCGGGACGTAGACGCGGTCGGCGTTCTCGTCCTCCACGGATGCGACCTCCCCGTAAAACAGCTTCGTACCTGCGTGCTACTTCTTCAGCGTCGCACAAACGGTCATGTGGCGTACACCGCCCAGGCTCCAGGCTCGGTCCACCAGGAGCGTTTGCGGGTTGTGCTTCCCGCCACACCGTCGTCCAGGAACTGGATCTCGCCGTCGCGGGGGAGCACCGACACCGCCCGGCCGCGGGCGCGACGGACCTCGATGCGTACCCGGGGCTTCTTGAAACGCTGTTTGACCACGACCGGGACCGCCACCGCGACCTCGACCTGTCCGTCGGTGGGGTCGCCGTCGGCCAGCAGCGGAATTCCATCGAACTCCGCGTATGCCCCGCCGTTGCCGATCGCACACGCGAGGACGTGGTCGGTGCCGTCGGAGAGCACCGCGTCGTCGACCTCGACCCGGGCCCGCCACGGCACCGCGCGGCCCGCGTCGTCCACCCCGCCGACCAGTGCGCCGTCCACTGTGACCGATCCGCCGTCGTTGCGGAGCAGGTCAAGGCGGCGGACCGTGCCGTTGAGTACGGCCGCGGCGACCTGCGCCGGGTCGCGGGGCAGGCCCAGCTGAGCGGCGAGATCGTTCGTGTTGCCCGGGTCGAGCGGCAGGATCGCGATCGGCGGCAGGTCGGGGACGGTCCGGTCCTCGGCCAGGTCGGCGGGCCGTTTGCTGGGCGGCGGGGCATACCGCCGGACCAGCCGGCGCACCACCGCCCGCAGCTGCCCGTCGGTCGCGGTCGCGACCACCAGACGGATCTTGCTGTCCGCGTCGGGCCAGGCCAGTCCATCGGTACGGGCGACCGCGTCGAACCGCGCGATGACCGCGTCGATCTCGGCGTCCGACCCGGCGACGACCGTCTCGACCCGCGCGCCGGCCTCGGTGAGAGCCTCAGCACATTTCAGCACCGGCACCCGCGGAGCGACACACGACCCGCACGCCTCCCCCTCGCCATGCTCATGCCCGCACCCGCCGGAGGAGGTGGGAGGAGAGGGGAGGCCCGCGCCGGCGGAGGACGAGGTGGCCGGCGTGGATGACGTGGCGGCGCCTTCGGGGACTCCGCAGGCGCCGCAGTTCCCGCCGCAGCCGCCGCCCGCGCCGGAGCCGCTCTCGGCGAGGCTGAGCAGGATCACGTCGTACATGTCAGGCCTCGCTCAGCACCGAGTGGCGCTCGATGACCTCTTCGCGGCCGGGGCCGACGCCGACGACCGAGATGCGGGCGCCGATGCGGGCCTCGACGTACTCGACGAAGCGCTGGGCGTTCTCGGGCAGGTCGGCGAAGGTGCGGCAGCCGGTGATGTCCTGCTTCCAGCCGGGCAGGGTCTCGTAGACCGGGACCGCGTGGTGGAAGTCGGTCTGGCTGACCGGCATCTCGTCGTGGCGCACGCCGTTGACCTCGTAGGCGACGCAGACCGGGATCTCGTCCAGGCCGTCGTAGTTGTCCAGCTTGGTCAGCACGAAGTCGGTGACGCCGTTGATGCGCTGGGCGTAGCGGCCCATGACCAGGTCGAGCCAGCCGATGCGGCGCGGGCGGCCGGTGGTGGTGCCGTATTCGTGACCGACCTCACGCAGGTAGTCGCCGACCTTGTCGTGCAGCTCGGTCGGGAACGGGCCCTCGCCGACCCGGCTGGTGAACGCCTTGAGGACCGCGACGACCCGGTCGACCCGGGTGGGCGGGATGCCGGAGCCGGTGCAGGCGCCGCCGGAGGTCGCGCTGGAGCTGGTCACGAACGGGTAGGTGCCGTGGTCGACGTCGAGCAGGGTGGCCTGGCCGGCCTCGCAGAGTACGACCTTGCCCTGGTCGAGGGCCTGGGACAGCTCCAGGGCGGTGTCGGCGACCATCGGGCGCAGCCGCTCGGTGTACGAGAGGAGCTCGGCGATGACCTCCTCCGCCTTGATCGCGTTCCGGTTGTAGATCTTCGACAGCACCTGGTTCTTGAAGGAGAGGGCCGCCTCGACCTTCTGCCGCAGGATCGACTCGTCGAAGAGGTCCTGGATGCGCACGCCGAGGCGGTTCATCTTGTCGGCGTAGGTCGGGCCGATGCCCCGGCCGGTGGTGCCGATCCGGCGGGCGCCGAGGAACCGCTCGCTGACCTTGTCGAGGGAGCGGTTGTACGACGCGATGACGTGCGCGTTCGCGCTGACCCGCAGTTTGGAGGTGTCGATGCCGCGGGCCTCGAGCCCGTCGATCTCCTGGAACAGGACGGCGAGGTCGACGACGACCCCGTTGCCGATGACCGGCGTGACGCCGGGAGTGAGGATGCCGCTGGGGAGCAGGTGCAGGGCGTACTTCTCATTCTTGATCACCACGGTGTGACCGGCGTTGTTGCCACCGTTGAACTTCACCACGTAGTCCAGCCGGTCGCCCAGCAGGTCCGTCGCCTTGCCCTTGCCCTCGTCGCCCCACTGGGCGCCGACCAACACGATCACCGGCACTTCTGACGCCTTCCGTTGAAACACGTCGTACGCGGAGAGGCCCGGGTACTGCCGAAGTTTACGCGACACCGCAGCTCACCGCCCGGGGGTTGTCCACAGGTCGGACTGGTTATCCACAGGCAGGCGGAGTTATCCACAGGGTGTCATGTTCCTGTTGCGCCGCGTGCACTGTGGACCATGTGGACAACCGCGAGGGCGATCACCGGCGGCCCGTAGGATCTGCGGAGTGCGCGTACTTCTGATCGGATCCGGTGGCCGTGAGCATGCCCTCGCGGTCGGCCTCGCCGCTGACCCCTCGGTGGAGCAGCTCGTCGCCGCTCCCGGCAACCCTGGCATCGCCGCTGTCGCGACGCTGCGTGACGTCAAGGCCACGGATCCAGCCGCGGTTGCCGCGCTGGCCGTCGAGGTCGCCGCCGACCTGGTCGTGATCGGGCCGGAGGCGCCGCTGGTCGCGGGCGTCGCCGACGCCGTCCGGGCCGCCGGCATCGCGGTCTTCGGTCCCAGCGCCGCGGCGGCCGAGCTCGAGGGCTCCAAGACGTTCGCCAAGGACGTCATGGCCGCCGCCGGCGTGCCGACCGCGCGGTCGTTCACGTGCACCACCGCCGAGGAGGTCTCGGCCGCCCTCACCGCGTTCGCCCCGCCCTATGTGGTGAAGAACGACGGGCTCGCGGCCGGCAAGGGAGTCGTGGTCACCGACTCGCTGCCGGTGGCGGCCCAGCACGCCGCCGACTGCGGCCGGGTGGTGATCGAGGAGTTTCTCGATGGCCCCGAGGTCTCGCTCTTCGTGGTCACCGACGGCACCGCCGCGGTGCCGCTGATGCCGGCTCAGGACTTCAAGCGGGCGCTCGACGGCGACGAGGGTCCGAACACGGGCGGCATGGGTGCCTACGCGCCGCTGGAGTGGGCCCCGGCCGACCTGGTCGAGCGGGTCATGGCCGAGACGGTCGAGCCGACGCTCGCCGAGATGCGCAAACGGGGCACCCCGTTCTCCGGCCTGCTCTACGTCGGGCTGGCCCTGACCGGTGACGGCCCGCGGGTCATCGAGTTCAACGCCCGGTTCGGCGACCCGGAGACCCAGGTCGTCCTGGCGCTGCTGGCTTCGCCGCTCGGTGCGCTGCTGAACGCGTCGGCGACCGGCACCCTGGCCGATCTCCCGCCGCTGCGCTGGCACGACGGCTCGGCGGTCACCGTCGTGGTGGCGAGCCACAACTATCCGGGGACGCCCCGCACGGGTGACGTCATCGAGGGTGGCGAGGTCCCGGGCGTGATTCACGCCGGCACCGCCCGCCGGGCCGACGGTGCCCTTGTCTCCGCCGGTGGCCGGGTCCTGAGCGTGACCGCCACCGGCCCGGATCTGGCGGCGGCCCGCACCGCGGCCTACGACCTGCTCGACGGCGTGACGCTCGAGGGTTCCCACCACCGCACCGACATCGCGCTGGCCGCGATCGAGGGCCGCATCAAACTCTGAGGGATGCCGGCCCCGGGGTGCCGGGGCCGGCGACACCTCAGCCCTTGGGGATGTCGAACAGCTTGGCGACCTGGGCGGCGAGTCCGAGGTCACCCTTGGCCTTGATCTTGCCGGTCATGAACATCATCATCGGGTTGCCGTCGCCCGAGACGACCTTCAGGAAGACCAGCGGGTCCATCGTCATGGCCAGCTTGGGCTCGCGGACCGGCTGGTTGGTCACCGTGCAGGCACCGTTCTCGATCACCGTCTCGTAGGTGTCGGTGGTGCCGCCCGGGCCACCCGTGATGTTCCAGTGGATGACCGCCTGCGTGCTGCCGGCCCGGTCCGCGCGGAACAGCGTGGGCATCCGGCCGAAGACCTCGTCCAGGATCTTGCCGCGGGTGTCGGAGGACATGACTTCGGAGATCTTCGAGTCCGGGGTGGACTTCACGAGTGCGGCGAATTCCTTGGGGCCGATCGTGGCAAGGGACTCGGGGCTGAAATCAGTCATCGGTGGACCTTTCGGGATGAGCGCCAGACCTACTCACGAGTAACCCTAGCGAGAAGCGCGTCGGAACGCAGTGTCTCAACCCCCCAATGACTGTTGGACAGTGAGCCCCGTCTCGCTCTACACTCCCCAACATGTCTTTGGGAGATGAGCCGGGTCGTCAGGCGTCGCTGCGCGCGATGGCCCACCCCGTGCGGCTGCGGATGATGTCGCTGCTCACCGGCGCCTCGATGACCGCTGCCGAGATCGCCCGTGAGCTCGGCCTGACCCACGCCAACGCCAGCTACCACCTGCGCAACCTGCTCTCCGGCGGGCTGATCGTGCAGGACGGCGAGGAGCGGATCCGGGGTGGCATCGCCAAGCGCTACCGCTACGACACCACTCGTGACCCGGGGAACTACAGCCCCCTCAACCCCGACACCAAGCGAGCCCTGTTCGTGGCCGCCGCCAACGAGCTCGTCCGGCGCACCGCGGAGGCCGACTGGTCGAACGTCTCCCACATGACCGACGGCGAGCTGTGGGTCGACCCCGAGGTCTACCTGCGGGTGCGTGACCTCGTCGCCCAGGCGAGCAAGGAACTGCACGCGGCGGCGCAGGCCGCGCGCACCCCAGGGACCGTCCGCACCAGCACCACGCTCGCGCTGTTCCGGATGGGTGACTCGTGAGCGCCCTCGCACCGCTGCGACACGTCCGGTTCCGCTTCATGCTCGCCGGCCGTACGGTCAACGCCCTGGGCAATGCCGTCGCCCCGGTCGCTCTCGCGTTCGCGGTGCTCGATCTCACCGGCTCCCCGAGCGACCTCGGCCTGGTCGTCGGGGCCCGGATGCTGGCCAACGTCGTCTTCCTGCTGTTCGGCGGGGCATTCGCTGACCGCGTACCGAAAAATCTGCTGATGGTGGGCTCGAGCATCGCGGCAGCGGTCACCCAGGCCGCGGTGGCGGCCTTCGTGCTGACGGGTACGGCCACAGTGCCGCTGTTGATCGCCCTGTCCGCGGTCAACGGGGCGGTGGCGGCGCTGGCCCTGCCCGCATCGTCGGCGATCCTGCCGCAACTCGTCCCGGCCGACGTCCGTCAGCAGGCCAACGCGCTGAACCGCCTGACGTTCAACGGGGCCTACATCGTCGGCGCACCGATCGGCGGCATCATCGTGGCGGCCATCGGCCCGGGCTGGGGCATCGCCATCGACGCGGCGGCGTTCCTGCTCGCCGGCGCCTTCTTCGCCCTGCTCCGGGTGCCCGCGGTGCCCTCCACGGAACGGTCCGGCATCATCGGCGACCTGCGGGAGGGCTGGTCCGCCTTCAGCTCCCGGACCTGGCTCTGGGTCGTGGTCGCGGGCTTCTCCGTCATCAACGCCTGCCTCGGCGGTGGGGTCAACGTGCTCGGCCCGGTGGTCGCGGACGACACGGTCGGGCGCCGGGCCTGGGGTTTCGTGCTCGCGGCGCAGACCGCCGGCATGGTGCTCGGCGCGATCGTCGCCATGCGGGTGAAGGTACGCAGACTGTTGTTCCTCGGCGTGCTGTGCACCGCTTTCGAGGTCCTCCCGGTGCTCGCCCTCGGCGTCGCCCCGCACCTGGGGCTGCTGATCGCGGCGATGTTCCTGGCCGGCCTCACGATCGAGCAGTTCGGCGTCGCGTGGGAGACCACGATGCAGGAGCATGTGCCGGCCGACAAACTCGCGCGCGTGTATTCGTACGACATGGTGGGGTCCTTCCTCGCGATCCCGATCGGCCTGGTCCTGAGCGGGCCGATCGCGGCGGCGGTGGGTCTGCGGCCCACGCTGATCGGTGCTGCCGTGCTCATCGCTCTGGCCGTGCTGGCGATGCTGAGCAGCCGGGACGTGCGGACCCTGCGCCACGAGCCCGTGAAAGAATCGACGGCGTGAGCATCCCGAACGTCCTTGCCAGCCGATACGCCTCCGCCGACCTCGTCGACCTCTGGTCGCCCGAGGAGAAGATCCGGATGGAGCGCCGGCTGTGGCTCGCGGTCCTGCGCGCCCAGCGCGACCTCGGCATCGCCCTGCCCGACGGCGTGGTCGAGGCCTACGAGCGGGTCGTCGACGACGTCGACCTGGCGAGCATCGCGCAGCGCGAGCGGGTCACCCGCCACGACGTGAAGGCGCGGATCGAGGAGTTCAGCGCCCTCGCCGGGCATGAGCACATCCACAAGGGCATGACCTCGCGCGACCTCACCGAGAACGTCGAGCAGCTGCAGATCCGGGCGTCGCTCGAGCTGATCCGCGGCCGCATCGTGACCACCCTGGCCCGGCTGACCGAGCGGGCCGTCGAATACAGCGACCTCGTGCTGACCGGCCGCTCGCACAACGTCGCCGCGCAGGCCACCACGCTGGGCAAACGGTTCGCAAGCGCGGCCGAGGAGCTGCTCATCGCGTACGACCGGATCGACGACCTGATCCGCCGCTACCCGCTACGCGGCATCAAGGGCCCGGTCGGCACCGCGGCCGACCAGCTCGACCTGCTCGACGGCGACGCCGGCAAGCTCGCCGAGCTCGAGCGCAAGGTCGCCGACCACCTCGGCTTCGAGCGCGTCCTGACCAGCGTCGGGCAGGTCTACCCGCGCTCACTGGACTTCGACGTGGTCTCCGCGCTGGCCCAGGTCACCGCGGCACCCTCGTCGCTGGCCACCACGATCCGCCTGATGGTCGGCCAGGAGCTGGCCACCGAGGGCTTCAAGCCGGGCCAGGTCGGTTCGTCCGCGATGCCGCACAAGATGAACACCCGGTCCTCGGAGCGGGTCAACGGCCTCGCGGTGATCGTCCGTGGCTACCTCTCGATGGTCGGCGAGCTGGCCGGTGACCAGTGGAACGAGGGCGACGTCTCCTGTTCGGTGGTCCGCCGGGTGGCCCTGCCCGATGCGTTCTTCGCCACCGACGGCCTCTTCCAGACGTTCCTCACGGTGCTCGACGAGTTCGGCGCGTACCCGGCGGTCATCTCCCGTGAGCTCGACCGCTTCCTGCCGTTCCTCGCCACCACGAAGATCCTGGTCGCGGCCGTCCGCAAGGGCGTCGGCCGGGAGGTCGCCCACGAGGCCATCAAGGAGCACGCGGTCGGTGTCGCCCTGGCGATGCGCGAGAAGGGCATCGCCGAGAACGACCTCTTCGACCGGCTCGCCGCCGACACCCGCCTGGGCTTGTCCCGCGCCGAGATCGACACCCTCGTGGCCGACCGCGCCGCGTTCGTCGGCGCGGCCCCGGCCCAGGTCCAGGCCGTCGCCGCCCGGGTCGCCGAGATCGTCGCCGCCCACCCCGACGCCGCCAAGTACTCCCCGGCGCCGATCCTCTGAGAAACACGAAGATGCGGCCCGGCCCCCTCACGGGCCGGGCCGCATCCGTTCGATACGTCAGACGCCCGCGACGCTGGTGATCCAGCTGCGGTTGTAGGCGACGCTGCCGTAGTACTGGCTGGTCGTGCCGTTGGCCGTCGAGGCGACACCGACCTGGGCGCCGTTGTAGGTCTGCGGGCCGCCGGAGTCACCCCGCCAGGCGTTGCCGCTGATCTCGTAGCTGCCGATCGCGCGGCCGCCGTACGCGTCGGTCTGGTTGGTCGACGTGACCTGGACCGTGGCGGTCTTGAGCGTGGGGGACGCGTCGCAGCCGCTGTAACAGGTCATGCCCCAGCCGTAGATGGAGTTCGTCGAGCCGACCGGCGGGTAGGCGCTCGACAGCGGCATGTAGGTCGTGGAGACCGCGCTGCTCAGGCGCATCAGGGCGAGGTCGTTCTGGGTGCTGGTGGAGCTCACCGTGCGTGTGACGCCGCCCGACGAGCGGCTGACGCTGCCCACCCGGACCGACATGGTGCCGCTGATGCAGTGCCGGGCGGTGAGCACGTAGTTGGCCGAGATGATCGTGCCGGAGCAGGTGAAGCTGCCGTTGCTGAAGACCGCCGCGGCCCAGGGCGCCGAGGTGACGGTGCTGCCACCGATGATCTTGTCGGGGCCGGCGTCCGCCGCCAGGGCTGCGGACGGGACCGCCATCGCGCCGGTGAGGGCGGCGGCGAGTGAGGCGACGACGATGCGGATGCGCACGCCGGGCTCCTTCCGGGGTCGGTCGATGCGGGGGGATACATCGATCTCTTTCGAAGTAACCCTAGGGCCGGGTGTGGCGGTCGACAACCACCCAATTGATACCTATCACCGTGTGATGACGAGAGGTGGCCGAGTGTGATCACCCCGGCGTGCCGCGCGGGGGCCGGTGGCCGAGATCACGGTCGAGATGCCCTGCTCAACGCGCTTTGCGTCAGCCTGCCGACACCGGCCGATAGGCCGATCGGTCGTCGCACAAGGTAGGCTTTGCCCGCTCGCCCCTTCGAGGGCCACCCAACTGCGAACCTTCAGTCAGGAGTGCCCGTGGCTCGCGTCGTCGTCGACGTCATGCTCAAGCCGGAGATCCTCGATCCGCAGGGCCAGGCGGTGGCAAATGCGCTGCCCCGGCTCGGCGTGAGTGACATCTCCTCCGTACGCATCGGACGCCGGATCGAGATCGAGTTCGACGGTGAACCCGACCTGGACACCGCTCGTGAGATCGCCGACAAGCTGCTCGCCAACCCGGTCATCGAGGACTTCTCGATCCGGGTCGACGAGCCGGCCGGTGACTCGTCCCAAGTGAGCGCGTGACCATGCGGATCGGTGTCGTCACCTTCCCCGGATCCCTCGACGACGGTGATGCCGCTCGTGCGGTGCGCATCGCCGGCGGCGAGGCTGTTCGTCTCTGGCACGGAGACGCCGACATCCACGGCGTCGACGCCGTGGTGCTGCCCGGCGGCTTCTCGTACGGAGACGCCCTGCGCTGCGGCGCGATCGCCCGGTTCGCGCCGGTGATGGAGACCATCATCGACGCCGCCCGTGGCGGTCTGCCCGTCCTCGGCATCTGCAACGGCTTCCAGATCCTCTGCGAGGCCCACCTGCTGCCGGGGGCGCTCACCCGCAACCAGCACCTGCACTTCCGCAACCGCGACCAGCACCTGCGGATCGGCACGACCGGCACCGCCTGGACCAACACCTTCACCGAGGGCGAGGAGATCCTCATCCCGGTGAAGAACGGTGAGGGCTGCTTCGTCGCCGACCCGCGCACGCTCGACGAGCTCGAGGCCGAGGGCCGGGTCGTCGCCCGGTACACCCGGGGCAACCCGAACGGCTCGCAGCGGGACATCGCCGCCATCACCAACGCGGCCGGCAACGTGGTCGGCATCATGCCGCACCCGGAACACGCGGTGGAGGCGCTGACCGGCCCGTCGCTCGACGGCCTCGGCTTCTTCACCTCCGCCCTGCGGCACCTGGCCGGGACCGCGGGCGGTCAGCTCACAGGGGGAGCGACCCGATGACCACCCAGTCCGACACCGCGACCGGCGGCACCGGCGCCACCGACCAGCCGGCCAAGCTGTCCGCCTCGGCGTTCGCCGCCACCGACGTGCTGGTCAGCGAGTTCGGCGCGATCGACACCGTCGACCGCGCGACCGAGACGCCGGACGACCTGCAGCCGCACGCCGAGCTGGGCCTCAAGGACGACGAGTACGACCGCATCCGGCAGATCCTCGGGCGCCGCCCGACGGCCTCCGAGCTCGCGATGTACTCGATCATGTGGAGCGAGCACTGCTCCTACAAGTCGAGCAAGGTGCACCTGCGCCAGTTCGGCGAGAAGGCCCCGAAGAACACCCGCATGCTCGCCGGCATCGGTGAGAACGCCGGCGTGGTGCAGATCTCCGACGACATCGCGGTCACGTTCAAGGTCGAGTCGCACAACCACCCCAGCTACGTCGAGCCCTACCAGGGCGCGGCGACCGGCGTCGGCGGCATCGTGCGCGACATCCTCGCCATGGGCGCCCGGCCGATCGCGGTCATGGACCCGCTGCGCTTCGGTGCCGCGGACCACCCCGACACCAAGCGGGTGCTGCCCGGCGTGGTGGCCGGCATCGGCGGGTACGGCAACTGTCTCGGCCTGCCCAACATCGGCGGCGAGATCGTCTTCGACCCGTGCTACCAGGGCAACCCGCTGGTCAACGCGCTGAGCATCGGCGTGCTGCCGGTCGAGCGGCTGCAGCACAAGGAAGCCGCCGGCATCGGCAACATCGTCGTGCTGCTCGGTGCGCGCACCGGCCGCGACGGCATCGGCGGTGTCTCCGTGCTGGCCTCGGCCACGTTCGACGAAGGCGCCGAGCAGCGCCGCCCGTCGGTGCAGGTCGGCGACCCCTTCATGGAGAAGCTGCTGATCGAGAGCTGCCTCGAGCTGTACGACGCCGGCCTCGTGGCCGGTATCCAGGACCTCGGCGGCGCCGGCCTGACCTGCGCGCTCACCGAGACCGCGGCGGCGGCCGGCACCGGCATGCGGGTCTGGCTGGAGCGGGTGCCGCTGCGCGAGGCCTCGATGTCGCCCACCGAGATCCTCGCCAGCGAGTCGCAGGAGCGCATGCTCCTGATCGTCACGCCCGAGAAGCTCGACCAGGTGCTCACCGTCGCCGAGAAGTGGGGCGTCTGGGCCACCGCCATCGGCGAGGTCACCCCGAGCGGGACCGAGGGCGAACCCGGCCGGCTCGTGATCAGCTGGAACGACCACGTCGTCGTCGACGTGCCGCCCGGCTCGCTCGCCGACGACGGCCCGGTCTACGCCCGGCCGATCCGCGAGCCCGCCGACCTGATCCTGCTGCAGGCCGACCGGGCCGAGACGCTGCCCCGGCCGACCAAGCCGGAGGAGCTGCGCGAGACCGTGCTGCGGATGATCGCGTCGCCGAACCTGTGCGACAAGTCGTGGGTCACCGAGCAGTACGACCGCTACGTCCTCGGCAACACCGTGCTCGCCCAGCCCGAGGACGCCGGCGTGCTGCGGATCGACGAGGAGACCGGCCTCGGCGTCGCGCTCTCCGTCGACGGCAACGGCCGCATGGCCCGGCTCGACCCGTACGAGGGCGCCAGGCTGGCCCTCGCCGAGTCCTACCGGAACGTCGCGATCACCGGAGCCGAGCCGATCGCGGTCAGCGACTGCCTCAACTTCGGTTCCCCCGAGGACCCGGCCGTCATGTGGCAGTTCGCCGAGGCCGTGCGCGGCATCGCCGACGGCTGCCAGCAGCTGAACATCCCGGTCACCGGCGGCAACGTCAGCTTCTACAACCAGACCGGCGCCGCGGCGATCCACCCCACCCCGGTGATCGGCGTGCTGGGCATCCTCCAGGACGTCGCCGGCCGGGTGCCGATGGGCTTCCCGCCGCCGCCGAGCGACGAGGGCGACCTGCTCTTCCTGCTCGGCGACACCGACTGCGAGCTGTCCGGCTCGGAGTGGGCGTGGGTCACCCACGAGCACCTCGGTGGCCGTCCGCCCAAGGTGGACCTCGACCACGAGGTACGGCTCGGCAAGCTCATGGCACAGGCCGCGGAACGCGAGCACGTCGTCGCGGCCCACGACCTGTCCGACGGCGGTCTCTCCCAGGTCCTGGTGGAGTCCTGCCTGCGCCGCAACGTCGGTGCCCGCATCACGCTCCCGGAGCAGGACACCGCGACGACCCCGTTCGTCTGGCTCTTCAGCGAGTCGACGGGCCGGGCCGTGGTCGTCGTCCCGCGCGGTCACGACAAGGCGTTCGTGGCCCTGGCCGCCGAGCACGGCGTGTCCTGCACCTCGATCGGCGTGACCTCGCCGGAGCCGGTGCTGGAGATCCAGGACCAGTTCTCGATCGGCCTGGACGAGCTGCGCGAGGCGTTCAGCTCGACCATGCGCAACCTGTTCGGCAGCCCGGCCGAGCTCGGCGCCGAACCGGCCGCGGCAACACCGGCGACGTCGGGGACGGGCCCGGCGGCCGAGGTCGCCGAGATCCCGGCCGAGAGCTGACAGATACACCGAGCGGTTCCGGAGGCGTCACGGCGAAACCGCCGTGACGCCTCCGTTCTTCGGCGGCAGCATCCCGGGATGCCCTCCACCGCCGAGGCCTCACCGTCGTCAGCCTCAGCGCCGGGCCGGGGCAGGACCTCACGATCAGGACCTGGTCTCTTCGGGTTCGAATGAGAAATGGCCGGCTCCCCGAGGGGGAACCGGCCATTTTCTTCGAGCTGTCTACTCTTCCCAGTCGGCGCCGCGGCGGCCGTCCGGGGGCTGCTGGCGCGGAGCTCCACGCCGGCCGCCCTGCTCGCCGCCGTAGGCCGCGCCGCCGCGCTGGTCGTAGCCACCCTGGTCGGCGTAGCCGTCCTGGTCGCCGTAACCGCCGCCGTAGCCGCCACCCTGAGGTGCGCCACCGCCGTAAGCCGGGCCGCCGCCACCCTGGGGTGCGCCACCGCCGTAGGCCGCGCCGCCGCCACCGTAGGTGCCCTGCTGCGGAGCCGCGCCGTAAGCGCCGCTCTGCTCGCCGCCGCCGTAGGCTGCCCCGCCGCGCTGGTCGTAGCCACCCTGGTCGGCGTAGCCGTCCTGGTCGCCGTAACCGCCGCCGTAGCCGCCACCCTGGGGTGCGCCACCGCCGTAGGCCGCGCCACCACCCTGGGGTGCGCCACCGCCGTAGGCCGCGCCGCTCTGCGGTGCGTTGCCGCCGTACGTGCCCTGCTGCGGGGCTCCGCCGTAAGCGCCGCCGCCCTGGCCGTAGGAGCCGCCGCCGTAAGCGCCCTGGTCGCCCTGAGCACCGTCGTAGCCGCCACCGCCCTGGTAGGCGTCCGGCCGGCCGTAACCGTCGTCGTAGCCCGGCTGGGCCGCGCCGTAGCCGGCCTGGTCGGCTCCGGCATAGCCGGTGGGCTCGTCGAAGGCTCCGGGCTCCGGCACGTACATGCCGGTGGGCTCGTCGTAACGGGCCGGCTGGGCGGCGGCCGCCGGGTAGCCGTCGTGCTGGTCGGCGTATCCGTCGTAACCCTCGGCGCCCTGGTCGGCGTACCCGTCGTATCCGTTGCTCTGGGCCGGTGCCGGGGCACCGCCGTAACCGCCCGCGGCGTCCGCGTCGGCCGTGCCCCATCCGCCGGGCGCGTTGTAAGCGCCGTTCTGCGGCAGGGGTGCGCCGTACGGGTCCGGGAACTCGTCGTCGGCCGGCGGGGCCGCGACCGGACCGCGCTGGATCATCGTCGGGGCGTCGGCCATGGACGGTGCACCGGAGCGCGGAGCGATCATCGTCGCGTCGGAGCGCCCGCCACCGACCGGAGCCGAGAGCCGGGTCTCGTCCATGCCGGCGTACCGGCCGGCACCCGCCGGGGTGGGGGTGGGGGACGGTCCGTTGCCGTTCGGGTCGTCCGGGTCGTCGTCGTTGCCGGCGCTCTTGCGGCGCATCATGACCAGCACGATGGCGCCGATGCCGGCGGCGACGAGCAGGACGCCGAGGATGATGAAGAGCATCGAGCCGGAGCCGCTGTCCGAGTTGGATGCCGCGTTGCTGGGCTGCGGCAGCGCTTCCTCGGTGGCCTCTTCGGTCTCTTCCTCGGTGGCTTCCTCGGAAGCCTCCTCGGTCGGCGACGCGCTGACCGACGGTGAGGCCGAGGGGGTCGGGGAGGAGGACGTGGCGATCAGCTTCAGCACCAGCGGCACGTTGATCGACTTGTCAGCCCCGCCGTTGGCCGACGCGGTGACCTTCTCGTAACCGTCCTTGATCGCGCCCACCGCGAGTGTGCCGACCGCGATCGGCTGGCTGTCGGTGGAGCGGATGGAGTACGAGCCGTTGCTGCCCGACGTCGTGTTGAAGATGTTGCCCTGGCTGTCGCGCAGGGCCACGGCGGCGCCGGAGACCGACTTGCCTTCCTGATCCTTGACCTTGCCGCTGACCTGGCGGACCGAGCGGGGCTTGTCCGGGCCGCGGACGCTGATGCCCCGGCTGGCGTTGCCCTTATCGCCGCCGATGGTCGCTTCGATCTGGATCTGGGCGTTCTTGGTATCGCCTGCGTCGACCGTTCCCGCGGTCAGGGTCGCGGTGTATTCCCGCGAAGTCTGACCTGGCAGGACTGTGTCGTTGAAGTTACAGTCACCACTGCACGACAGACCGTCACTATTGACGACGACGGTCACCGACGGGTCGGCGGCCTCCGTGTCGGTGGGGCTGTTCTTGTTGGTGACCTTGAACTTCAGCGTCGTGGATCCACCGGAGGGGATGTCTCCTGACGACAGGCTGCTGATAGACACTTGTGGAGCATCCGCAAGCGCTGTCATCGGGGCGGCGAAAATCGCGCCACCCACCAGAGCCAGGAACGCACCGGCCTGGACTGCCCGGGCTCGTAGGTGCGTTGTCACGTCCACCGCCTTCCGGTCGCACGGTCCGCGGGCTGTCTTCTCAAAGCCCATTGATCCCGCGCTGAGTACACACCGTCGGCCACTATGCCCTGTCGAGGCTCATCCGCGCGACCCAGGGCCGCCGGGTTGTGTCCGAATGCCGGGTCGTATTGTCCCGACGTGTCTCCTGCGCACAATAAATCCGAGTCGGTGAACCACGCGTTGGACGCGCTGGATCGAGGTGATGAACCCGATCGCGCGGACCTCCGTGACGCTGTGCGAGCGCTGCTGGCCGAGTTGGCGCGAACGGTTCCCGGCCGATCGGTGGAGGTCCGGATTCCACCTTTCGGTGCGATTCAGTGTGTCGAGGGTCCCCGTCACACCCGGGGAACTCCGCCCAATGTGGTGGAGACCGATCCGATGACCTGGTTACTCGTGGCTACGGGGCGCCTGAGCTGGGGCGATGCGGTCGATTCGGGGCGGATTCGGGCCAGCGGTATACGCACCGATCTCACTCCGTACCTCCCTGTGCACCAGGGCTGATACCCCGTCGGCTCGCGTACACTGGGTGGTCGGACCAGACGTGCACGTTCGAGCAGATCAGCATGAGGGAGCAAGCGAGTGCCCCGAGGCGACGGCCTGTTGACCGACGATCTCGACCCCCAGGACCGCGGACCCCAGGATGCCTGCGGCGTCTTCGGCGTCTGGGCTCCGGAGGAAGAGGTCGCAAAACTCACCTACTTCGGTCTCTTCGCATTGCAGCACCGCGGCCAGGAAGCTGCCGGCATCGCTGTCAGTGACGGCTCCGGCATCGTGGTGTACAAGGACATCGGCCTGGTCTCCCAGGTCTTCGACGAGCCGACGCTGGCGAGCCTTCGTGGCCACCTCGCGATCGGTCACACCCGTTACTCCACCACCGGTGGCAGCAACTGGGAGAACGCCCAGCCGACGATCCGGGCCACCACGGCCGGCACGACGATCGCGCTGGCGCACAACGGCAACCTGGTCAACACCGCGGACCTGACGCGGGAGATCGCCGAGCGTGGTCTCGACCCGGGTGACGCCACCTCCGACACCGCGATGGTGACCACGCTGCTGGCCAGCCGTCCCGACCTCTCGGTCGAGGCCGCGGCCATGGAGGTGCTCCCGCGGCTGCGGGGCGCGTTCAGCTTCGTCTTCATGGACGAGGGCACTCTGTACGCCGCTCGCGACGCCCAGGGGGTCCGCCCCCTGGTGCTCGGCCGGATGGAACGCGGCTGGGCCGTGGCGAGCGAGACCGCCGCGCTCGACATCGTGGGTGCCAGCTTCGTCCGTGAGGTGGAGCCCGGCGAGATCCTCGCGATCGACGAGCACGGCCTGCGCTCGAGCCGTTTCGCGACGCCGGAGCCCAAGGGCTGTCTCTTCGAGTACGTCTACCTGGCCCGCCCCGACACCACGATCGCCGGCCGCAACATCTACGCCGCGCGGGTCGAGGTCGGCCGCACGCTGGCCAAGGAGTTCCCGGTCGAGGCCGACCTGGTCATCGGCGTCCCGGAGTCGGGCATCCCGGCCGCGATCGGTTACGCCGAGGCGGCGGGTATTCCGTACAGCGCCGGGTTCATGAAGAACGCCTACGTCGGCCGGACCTTCATCCAGCCCTCGCAGACGCTCCGCCAGCTGGGCATCAGGCTCAAGCTCAACCCGTTGCGCGAGGTCGTCCGGGGCAAGCGCATCGTGGTGATCGACGACTCGATCGTGCGCGGCAACACCCAGCGCGCCCAGATCCGGATGCTTCGCGAGGCCGGGGCGCTCGAGGTGCACGTACGCATCTCGTCCCCGCCGGTGAAGTGGCCGTGTTTCTACGGCATCGACTTCGCCACCCGGGCCGAGCTGATCGCCAACGGCCTCGAGATCGACGGCATCCGGCGCTCGATCGGCGCCGACAGCCTGGGGTACGTCTCGCTGGACGGTCTCGTCCAGGCGACCGAGCAGCCCAAGACGCGGCTCTGCATGGCCTGTTTCGACGGGCAGTACCCGATCGAGCTGCCGGCCGGGCACCTGATCGGCAAGCACCTGCTGGAGAGCGTCGGCAAGCGGGCCGCGATGCCCGACGCCACGCCGGCCCGGACCAGCGCCGCGGTGGCCGGCCTCGAGAAGAGCTACGAGGACGAGCAGTACACCGAGGGTGAGCGCAGCGATGCCCAGCCGCTGGTGGGCAGCCCGGGCGGCGTCGACGCCCTGCACCGCCCGTAACGCCAACCATACGTACCTAACCGGTGGCCAGCCGTAGTGTCAGCAGGCCACCGGCCTTAGGCTCGACCGCGACGTTTCACATGAGCGGCGCAGCCGCCTGCAGCACCATCACCAAAAGGGGAGAACCGTGACGCACGTGTCCGAGCGCAACAGTGCCGGATCCAACGGTGCCGAAGGCGCCGACCGCCAGCCGTGGCAGGCGGGCAGCTCCGGCCGCAAGCGCACGGCGACGTACGCGGCTGCGGGCGTCTCCATCGAAGCCGGCGACCGGGCCGTCGAGCTGCTCAAGTCGAAGGTCAAGCGGACCGTCCGCCCCGAGGTCATGGGTGATCTGGGTGGTTTCGCCGGCCTGTTCAAGCTGAACGCGCAGAAGTACAAGAGCCCGGTCCTCGCGTCGTCCACCGACGGCGTCGGCACCAAGCTGGTCATCGCCCAGCAGCTCAACATCCACGACACGATCGGCATCGACCTGGTCGCCATGGTCGTCGACGACCTGGTCGCCTGTGGTGCCGAGCCGCTCTTCCTGCTCGACTACATCGCCTGCGGCGAGGTCGTGCCGGACAAGGTCGCCGAGATCGGCGCCGGCATCGCGGACGGCTGCCGGTACGCGGGCTGCGCGCTGCTGGGCGGCGAGACGGCCGAGCACCCCGGTGTGATGCGCCCGGACGAGTACGACGTGTCCGCGACCGGCGTCGGTGTGGTCGAGGAGAGCGAGATCCTCGGCGCCCACAAGGTGGAGCTCGGCGACGCGGTGATCGCGATGCGCTCCTCCGGGCTGCACTCCAACGGCTTCTCGCTGGTGCGCCACGTCCTGCTGGGCGTGGGCCGGATGCGCCTGGAGACCGTGGTCGACGACTTCGGCGGACAGCGGACCCTCGGTGAGGAGCTGCTGACCCCCACCAAGATCTACGCCAAGGACTGCCTGGGCCTGATCGAGGAGACCGAGGTGCACGCGTTCTGCCACGTCACCGGCGGCGGGATCCCCGGCAACCTCAACCGGGTCCTCCCGGAGCACCTGGATGCCGTGGTGGACCGTTCCTCGTGGCGCCCGCAGCCGATCTTCGACCTGATCCAGGCGAAGGGCCGCATCGAGGACAGCGAGATGGAAGCCACGTTCAACATGGGCGTGGGCATGTTCGCCGTGGTGGCGTCCGACGACGCCGACCGTGCGATGGCCTATCTCACCGGTCGTGGTGTCGAGGCGTGGCAGGTCGGCGAGGTCATCGAGGGCAGCGGCCAGGTCCAGATGGTGGGCCAGTACACCCGCGGCTGATCGCCAGTTCGCTTCCACCGGCCCGTCCGGTCCGGTCCCTCGGGGCTGTGGCCGGGCGGGCCGGTGTCGTTGCGGCACCGGCTGTGAAATGATTCATGTCTATCGATGGTCATTGGTGATTTTCCCTACCGGTGGACGGGGCCGGGGCAGACCGGGGTGGACGTCGGCACTTAGCCTGGCCTCACCGACGACTACGGGGAGGTGACCATGGGGAAGCCCTGGAGCGGCATGCGCGGCATCGCCACGGTGCCGACCTATGTCGTCATGCAGCCGACCACGCTGTGCAATCTTGACTGCTCTTACTGTTACCTACCGTTGCGGAAGCTCGATCAGAAGATGCCGGTGGCGGTGGCCGAGGCGGTCGCCGCGTCCGTGAACACCTGGTCCGCCACCGGCCGGTTCTCGGTGGTGTGGCACGGCGGCGAGCCGCTCGCCGCCGGCCGGGAGCACTTCGCGGCCCTGCTCGCGCCGTTCGCGAGCGATGTCGAGCACCACGTGCAGACCAACGCGACGCTGATCGACGACGCGTGGTGCGAGTTCTTCGTCGAGCACGGCATCCGGGTCAGCGTGAGCGTCGACGGCCCCGAGGCCCGCAACAGCGAGCGGGTCACCCGTGGTGACAAGCCGGCTTATGCGCGGATCCTGCGCGGGGTCGAGGCGCTGCGCCGGCACGACATCCCGTTCTCGGCACTCTGCGTGGTCGGCCGCCCGTTCCCGGGGCTGGCCACCGAGCTCTACGCATACTTCCTCGAGCTGGGCTGCGACGTGCTCGGCATCAACGTCGAGGAACTCGAGGGCGTCAACACCCGGGCCAACGATCACCCCGAGCGCGACGTCACCGCGTTCTGGGCCGAGCTGGTCAGCGCCTGGCGGAGCGATCCCCGGATCCACCTCCGCGAGATCGAATGGTCCCTGCGGTACGCGGCGGCGGTGCTGGACGGCACGGCGGACGACCTCCTGCCCCGTCGCCTGGATCCGATCCCCACCGTGGCCCACGACGGCGCTGTGGTCTTGCTCTCACCTGAGCTGGCCGGCTTCTCCGACCCCCGTTACGGCGACTTCAGCAGCGGTAACGTGCTGACGACCCCGCTGGGGGAGATCCTGGCCGGGGCGGTCGGGACCCCGTGGATCCGTGAGTTCCTGGACGGGGTCGAGGCGTGCCGGGCCCAGTGCCCCTATTTCGGCTTCTGCGGCGGCGCCCACGCGGCCAACCGCTACTTCGAGCAAGGGCGGTTCGACATCACCACGACGGACCACTGCCGCAACAGCAAGATTCGCCTACTCGAGGGAGTGCTGGACCATGCCCGAGACCACCAGGCCCGAGACCACCAGCCCACGGTTGTCTGACATCGACCCGGTGACGGCCCGGGTGCGCGAGACCAGCGAGGGACTGGCGACGCTGCTCGAAGAGGCCGAGGAGGCCCGCAAGCGGCGTGCGGAGACCCCGGCGGACGGCTCGGCGGTCTGCGCCTGGAACCACTTCGAGAACATCCCGACGTTCTACAACTGGAACAACCGCCCCCGCTGAGTCTGGGCAGCATTCATCGCGTGGGTGGCTGAGGCCGCCCACGGAGCACCCACCGCGGCGATGGCGAACAGGATCGCGACCCGTACGGGGTCCCGGCCCGAAGGGGTCCACAAAGCAACGGACGTCCACCGGCAGCGGCCTTCCGGGCAAACGGAAGGGCGTCGCGGGATGGCGTCCGGAGCGGGGGAGTGGATCCGCCTACGGGCAGGCCACGACACCCACGTGGGCAAGCCGCGTGGGCATCATGGTCATTCCGGGACGACCGCAACATACGGGAGCACGCGGAGAACCGCGTGCTCTACGCAATACGGGTCACGCGGGTCAATGCCTCGAAGGCGACCAGCGGTCCTGTTCGTCGTCCGCGTCGTCGTCATCATCGTCATCGTCGACAAGCTCGTCGCTCTCGTCGTCGAAGCGGTGATCAGACTTACCACCAGCACCAGCCAGTTCGCGCTGCAAGGCGGTGAGGTCGGTGTTCGGGGAGTGATACTTCAACTCCCGGGCCACCTTTGTCTGCTTGGCCTTAGCACGGCCGCGCCCCATGGCTCGACCCCCTCGCACAGAATTCGGGGCAGCCCGAAGGCGGGCCCCGATGACGTCAGGCATCTCTCGTGGGTCTTACGGTACATGGACGATGCCGCCTTCGGCACCTCGGGTTACGTGTACCACCATCGCGCGTCGCGGCTCGTCTCGGACCGGACGCACGACGGCGTACAAAAGCCTCAACCCAGGTAGATACTGCGGAGCCGTCCCACTTCGGCCATCCGGCGTTCCGCGAGGCGATCGGCGGCGACCGCGGGGGGCACGCCCTCGTCGTCGGCGAGGCGCAGGATCTGCGTCGTGGTGTCGAAAATCTTCGTGGCGCGCAGCTTGGCGCGTTCGAAGTTGAAGCCCTCGATCTCGTCGGCCACCTGGATCACGCCCCCGGCGTTCAGCAGGTAGTCCGGCGTGTACAGGATGCCGCGGTCCTCCAGCAGCTTCTCGATGCCGGGATGGGCCAGCTGGTTGTTGGCACCGCCCGCCACGATCTTGGCGCGGAGCACCGGCACGGTGTCGTCGTCAAGCGCGCCGCCCAGGGCGCACGGGGCGTACACGTCGATGTCGCTGGTGATGAGCGCCCGGGTGTCCGCGACGAGATCGATCTGCGGGTGGGTGGTGCGGGCCCAGTCCAGCGCGGCCGGGTTGACGTCGGTGGCGACCACCGCGGCGCCGTCCTCGATCAGGTGACCCGCGAGGTACTTGCCGACCTTGCCGAGACCGGCGATCCCGACCCGGCGGCCGGACAGCGTCGGGCTGCCCCAGGTGTGCTGGGCCGCGGCGCGCATACCCTGGAAGACGCCCCAGGCGGTGAGCACCGAGGAGTCGCCGGCGCCGCCGTGCTCCACGCTGCGCCCGGTTACGTAGCGCGTCTCGCGGGCGATGACGTCCATGTCGGGGACGTACGTGCCGACGTCGCACGCGGTGTAATAGCGCCCGTTCAGCGACTCCACGAAGCGCCCGTACGCCCGCAGCAGCGCCTCGGTCTTGTCCAGCGCCGGGTCGCCCCAGATGACCGCCTTGCCACCGCCCAGGTCCAGCCCGGCCAGGGCATTTTTGTACGCCATCCCGCGCGAGAGGTTGAGCGCGTCGGTGACAGCGGCCTCCTCGCTCTCGTACGGGTAGAACCGCGTCCCGCCCAGCGCGGGCCCGAGGGCCGTCGAGTAGATACCGATGATCGCCTTCAGGCCGGTGTGCCGGTCCTGGCAGAAGACGACCTGCTCGTGCCCGGCGGCGTCCACGCCGTCGTTGCTTACGAACACGCCCATGACTGTTCTCTCCCGAGGTGTGTGGGGTGGCCCTTGTGAGGCTCTCGACCTGGGTCCAGCGGGGTATGCCGGACCTCACGAAGAGCCTAGTGCCGCAGGGTGAAGGCCGATTGGCGCCGCTGGGGAAGTCAATCGGCGGCGATTTCGTGAAAGGATCGCGCCGTGCCGTCACTGTTCGCGTCGTACCTGCGGGTTTACGAGCCACTGACCGCCTTCGACCGGGAGCGCCAGGTTTTCTGGCGGCGCTACGCACGCGAGGGCCGTGCTCTGGGGCCTGTGGAGGGCCCGGTCTGGCAGCGCACCGCGGTGCTCGAGGCGCTCGGTGCCGGGTGGACCCGCCTGCCGGATCTGCCCGACGAGGCGTACGTGCTGGAGTGGGGTGACACCCTGCTGGTCTGTCCCTGGAACCTGCGGCTGCGGGTCGCCGAGGCCGCGCTGAACGCCCGGGACGGCGTGCCGAGCGTGCTGGCGGACGCTTTTGTGCCGCCGGTGCTGGCCGGGCAGGCGAAGGCGATCGTCGACGACTGGCGCAGCGGGGCCAAGGTGCTGGAGCACGGGGTGCCGCGGGTGCACGAGCAGGTCGCCACCTGGGGTGTGCCGCTGCGCTGGTTCGTGTTCGTCGACCTGGAGGAGCGGGAGATCGAACTCTCCACCGGCAAGCGCACGCTGCGTTACCGCACGGAGATCTCGAAGGCCCGCCGGCGCGCTCACCGGGCGGTCTCGGTGCTGCGCAAGTCGCTGGGGGACGCGCCGATCACCGAGGCGGTGGAGGAGGGCACCCGCTGGCTCGAGGAGTTCCACCCGCGCTCGATCGTCGAGCTGGACTACGGCGGGCTGACCGGTCTGCTCGGCGACGACGAGCTGCGCGACGACGACTCTCCCGGCCTGGTCGCGGCGGGTTTGTCGGCGCTGTCGCGGGGTGACGCGGACGACGCCACCGAGGCGTACGAGAAGATCGTCGCCCGGTGGCGCGCGGTGCAGCTGCTCGAGCGCTGTAACTGACTCACATTCGTATAGCTTTGACCAGCGAAAACGGGACGATAGGGCAGGGATCGCTGCCTCTGGAAGCGCTCCCATCGCGAATACTCTTCGTAATGAGTGACCCCCGAAGCGTGATTTTCGGTCCAAACAAGACACTTTCTGGCGTAGAAAACTCGTATAAATCGGGCATGCTTCAACCGTCTATCTAGGGACGTTCGGCCGTTCGGCCCATGTCGGACATCGGGGACTAGCCGGACCATGAAACACACACCGGCCGGCGGGACCCCGGCCGATGTCTTTAGGTACCTGTGGAGGAGTGACCGATGGCATCGCGTACGCACGATCCTGAGCCGCTACTAACGCCGGCCGAGGTGGCGTCGATGTTCCGTGTCGACCCGAAGACCGTCACCCGGTGGGCCAAGGCGGGCAAGCTCAGCGCAATTCGCACCCTGGGCGGGCACCGTCGCTACCGGGAGTCGGAGGTTCGCGCCCTGCTGCAGGGGCAGATCCCCTCGCAGCGTCAGGGCGACTGAACCCAGTCGGACCGACGGACCGAGGTAAGGGGCGAACGCCGGGGAAGGCGATCGCCCCTTTAATCGTTTCCGGAGCAAAAAATCGTGAGTTGCTCCGACGTCGCCGGACCTCAAGAGTAGTGACAATGGATCAACCAGTCATCGGTGACGTCTTCGGGGAAATGGTCCGGGACGCCTACGCGGTACGCACCGGGATCGGGCCCCGCCCCCTCGCCGGCGGCCGCATGCCCCGCCCGGTCATCGAGATCATCGAACGGGACGACGGGCTGATCAACGGCGCACCGGCGGACCACTACCTGGCCGAACCGGACGAATGGCCCGCGCACGATCATCGTGCGCTGCGCCTGTGCCGCGGCGCCACGCTCGACATCGGCTGCGGCGCCGGGCGCACCGCACTCGAGCTGCAACGCCGGGGCATGGCGGTGACCGGCCTCGACATCTCACCGGGTGCGATCGAGGTCGCCCGCAAGCGTGGTCTGCGGGACACCGTGCTGGCCACGGTCGACGAGTACGCCCGCGCCGAGACCCGGTACGACACGTTCGCCATGCTCGGCAACAACCTCGGACTGCTCGAGGGGCCGGAGCGTGCGCCGGTGTTCCTCGCCGCGCTCGCCACCCTGGCCCGGCCGGGGGCCCGGCTCATCGCGCACGGCACCGACCCCTACGGCACCACCGATCCGGTGCACGTCGGCTACCACCGGCGTAACCGCGAGCGCGGCCGGCTCGGCGGTCAACTGCGGCTGCGACTGCGGTACAGGTTGCAGAGCACCGACTGGTTCGACTACCTCGTCTGCTCGGTGGACGAGCTCGAACAGCTGCTGGTGGGCACCCCGTGGCGACTCACGTCGGTCGACATCGAGGACAAGCCGTACTACCTCGCGGTGATGGAGCTCCGGAACAGGTGAACGTCAGCAGGCGGATGGCCATGCTGCTGCGTCACCGTCCCGAGGCCGCCGGCCTCACGCTCGACGCCCACGGCTGGGTGCCGGTGCCGGAGCTGCTGACCGCGCTCGGGATCACCCGGGCGGAGCTCGACGCGGTGGTCGCGGGCAACGACAAGGCCCGCTTCGCCGTGACCACCGGACCGGACGGCGTCGAGCGGATCCGGGCGAGCCAGGGGCACTCCCGCCGGGTCGAGGTCGATCTCGGGCTGCTCCCCGCCGATCCGCCCGCGGCGCTGTTCCACGGCACGCCCCGCCGGAACCTCGCGTCGATCCTCCGGGACGGGCTGCGGCCGGGGAGCCGGCATCACGTACACCTGTCGCCCGATGTCCGGACCGCGACCGCCGTCGGTCGCCGGAGATCCGCCGAGGTGGTCGTTCTCGTGATCGACACGGCCGCGATGGTGGCGGCCGGGTGCGTGTTCCACCGCAGCGCGAACGGCGTCTGGCTGACCTCGTTCGTGCCGCCTTCCGATGTTCGTGAACATTCGGAGTAAAGAGACAAAAAGTCCTCGACCGGGAGTACGCGGCCACTGGCGGTTAGCGTATGGGGGATGAGGAAGGTTACTCGGCGTCAGCTGATGAATCTCCTCGGTGCGTGTGGCGTGGTCGGTGCGCTCAGCGGGCTCGCCATCGGACTGCCCGCCCTCAACCACGCGCTGCCCTCCGAACGGCCGGTGCGCGACGATCGCCCGTACACCATCGGGGGTGGGGTAACCGTGGTCCCTCCGCCCGGCGCGCGCATCGACGTCACCGAGACCCGTCCCGCGCAGGACAACGGATCGGTGCTGTTCCGGCTCGGCCCGGTCCGCTATCTCATCACCGTCCGGCAGTTCGACGGCACACTGCAGGACGCGGCGACCCGGTTACGTCAACGGATCACCGGCACCTCCGGTTACCAGGTCACCGGCTCCGAACTGACGATCACCGCGGTCGACGGGCTGGAAGGACGCCAGGGCGGTTACAGCGGTCCCGGCCGCGGTGGCCGGTATGCCGTCTTCATCGCGGACGGCCACACCATCGAGGTCACCGTCAGCGGAGCGGATCTCGATCTCGGTCACACGCTGCGGGTCATCGACACCAGCACCCGAACCCTTCGGTACGCCCGTGAGCGCACCGAATGACCGCAGAGCCCCGGATGCGCAGTGAGCGGACCGCACCTGTGCAACCCGGGGGCGGACGCGGCCTCGGGCTCCTGCGCACCCCCGCGTTCTGGGTGGTGCTCGCGGTGGTGGCCGTGGGTGGCGTACGGATGTCGTTCATAACCGTGCGCTATGCCGGCACGTATCCGATCGCACTGACCACCGCGACGCTGCTCTTCGCCCTGCTCGCCGTCCCGTTCTGGTTCGTGGTCTCGGAACTCGACTTCCTGGAACGGGAGCCGCCGTCCCTGATGGCGATCGCGTTCGCCTGGGGCGGTCTCGTGGCCACCTCCGTGTCGATCACCGGAAGCGCCGCCCTCGACGACATCATCGCCAAGGTCGGCTCGCCGCACCTGGCCGCCGACTGGGGTGCCGCGCTCGCCGGGCCGACCGTCGAGGAACTGGCCAAGGTGCTCGGCGTGGTCGCCATCGTGCTGATCGCCCGGGACCAGATCAACAGCGTGCTCGACGGCGTCGTGTACGGCGCGATGGTCGGCCTCGGATTCCAGATCGTCGAGGACATCGTGTACGCGATGGGCGCGGTCGCGCTGGCCGGCCGCGGCGACGACATCGAGCCGGTCATCACCACGTTCCTGCTGCGCGGACTCCTCTCCGGGGTCTGGAGCCACACCCTGTTCGGGGCGCTCGCCGGAGCCGGCATCGGATACCTCGTCGTCCGCGGGGACCGCCGGCTCCGGACCCGCATCGGCGCCGCGGCCCTGGCCGTCCTCGGCGCCTGGGCCTCGCACGTGCTGTGGAACTCGCCCCTGCTGCGCGACGGCCTCGGCAACGGCGCGGTCGCCCTCCTCGCGGTCCTGATCCTCAAAGGCCTGCCGCCGCTGATCCTGATCTGGATGCTGGTCCGGGCCGCCCACGACCGGGAAGCCGACTATTACACCGCCCAGCTGGCCACGCTGGACGACACGGAACTGATCACACCGGCCGAGCTGGACGCGCTCCGGACCGGCGCGCGGCGGGCCAGCGCCCGATCACACGCCCGGGCCCGGGCCGGCTGGCGGGCGTGGGCCGCGGTGCGCCGGCTCCAGCACTCCCAGGCCCGGCTCGCGGTCGAACTGAGCCGGGGCACCACCGACCTCAGCCCCTGGAGCTACGACGTGCGCGGGCAACGCCGGGCCCTTCAGCGCCTGGGGCACCCGGAAGGCGTCGTTCCCGAAGGCAAAGGGCCGTGGCGGCGTACCGCTTCCGCGGTCTTCTCCACGGCCCTCGCCGTCGCTGTCCTCTGGGCGGTGGTCAGCAGCCTCGGTGGCGGCTGACCCCCGAATGGCTCAGACCGTCGGCCGGCTCAGACCGTCGGCGGGTGGCCGCCGTCGCCGTCCACGATCAGATCCGGGGTGCCGTCCTCATCGAGGTCGACCATCGTGATGTCGACCTTGCCGTCGCCGTCCGTGTCGAACTGGAACAGGTCGGCCTTGCCGTCGCCGTCGGTGTCGGAAACCCAGACGTCCGGCTTGCCGTCACCGTTGGTGTCGGTCGCGAGGAGGTCGACGCGGTCGTCCCCACGGGTCTGGACGATCTCCTGAGGGTCGCTCATGTGGTCTGTCTCCTTGCTCGACGGGGGATCGTGCTCCACCAACCTAGGTGCCCATTGCCACACTCGCGACAAACACCCGAACTCGCCGGTAACATTGCCCGACGTGACTACCGGCCTCTCCATCAACGGCGGCGCGCTCGGCGAGCGCATGGGCATCGAGATCACCGAGGCGAGCGCCGAACGGGTGGTCGCGACCATGCCGGTGGCCGGCAACACCCAGCCCTACGGCCTGCTGCACGGCGGCGCCTCCTGCGTGCTCGCCGAGACCCTCGGCTCGGTCGGCGCGGTGCTGCACGGGCAGAGCGTGGACCGGCCGTTCGCCGTCGGCGTCGACATCAACGCCACCCACCACAAGGCCGTACGCTCCGGGGTCATCACCGGCGTGGCCACCCCGGTGCACCGCGGCCGCACCGCTGTCACGTACGAGATCGTCGTCACGGACGAGGACGGCGCCCGGGTCTGCACGGCCCGGATCACCTGCCTGCTTCGAGGAGCTTAGGAACCAGGTTCTTGACCGATCCGCGTACCTTTCTTGACGTGACCGAAGTACCACAGCACGCATTCGACGACGCGGCGCAGGTGTTGGACTGCGCACTCAGCGGCGACAGCGACGCGGTGTTCGGCACCTTCGACGCGGTCGTCGACCGCTCGGGGGTCGTGGGGGCCTACGACGTCGCCTGGTGCCTCGCCGCGACGATGGTCGGGCAGAACATCCCCCGGAACGGTGCGTGGACCCTGGAATTCCCCGGGATCGACGACGCCCGCTACGACAAACGCTGGGTGGCCCGCTTCGTGAGCGCCTACGCGAACGGCGACGTGCCCACCGGCGAAGCACTGTTCGGCGCGGCCATCGCCGACGGCCAACTGCCCGACTGTCTGCTCGCGCTGGCCGGCTCAACCGTGGCCACGCTGCGCCACCGGGCCGCCTGACCGCGTCTCAGTCGAACAGCTCCAGCAGCCCGGAGACGTCGAGCACCCGCCGCACCAGACCACGCGCGTCGACGATCGCCAGCTTCACCCCGGCCCGCTGCCCGGCGTTGAACCCCTCGATCAGCGCGCCAAGAGCCTCACTGTCCATGAACTCGGTGGCAGAGAAGTCCACCGCAAGAGAGCCGTCCGGGCTCTCCCGCACGGCAGCGACCAGGGCATCTCGAAGCTCGTCCCGGGAGTTGATGTCAAACTCGCCGGCCAGCCTGACAACGCCGGCCTCCCGGGCAATCTGGAAACTCGGCTCGGTCAAGGGCACCTCTTCCGTAGTCAGGCGATCGTAGATCAGCGAGGAGCCGGGAACTCCGCCCACACATGCTTGGTGTCACCATCGGCATACCAGCCGAGATCGAGCGAGAACTGCTTGGCCAGCTGCAACCCCAGCCCGCCGAGCCCCAGCTCCCGGTCCTCGCTGTACTCCGGAACCACCTGCGGAGCATGATCGGTCACATCCAGCACGAACCGGTCCCCGGCCCGCCCCAGCCGGACGGTGGTCGGCGGCAACCCGTGCCGCAGAGCATTGGTGGCAAGCTCGGTCGCCACCAGCACCATCTTCTCGGGAACCTCGTCCAGCGGCGTCTCGGCCGGCAGCACCCCACCGGCAATGACCACATGCAGCGAAGCCCGCAACGTCTTCAGCTGCGCGGCGCTCTCCAGCACCCACCGCTGCAGCTCGGTCATCGGCGGAGGAACCTGCGCACTCAGAATGGCCATACCCACTAGTGCCCGTCCGAGTACATGATCATGCTCCGGCCCGGCCGACGCCTCGTTCGGATTAGACCTTTCGATGGCCGCCGACATCTGCGCGCCGAGTGCAGGTAGTGCGCAAGGTTGCAGAGTGGGCCGTCCTCGGCGCCACCCTCGGTGTCGCGGTCGCCGGCACCGCCGCCTGGGCAGCGGTCACCCTCTACGGTTCCGGTGACGCCGACGTCGCGGCGACCCAGCTCCAGAACCTGACCGTCGACAACATCGGCGTCACGGCCCCGCTGCTGCCCGGCGAAACGGTCGGAGCGAAGGGCATCGTCCACAACCCCAACAACTTCCCGGTCCGGGTCATCTCAGTGATCATCCGGCAGGAAGGTCTTGAGGGAGTCGGCGCCGGCTGTTCCGCCTAGGGTGTGTTGATTCCGCAGGGCGCGCCGGGAAGCTATGGGACGGGAATCGGTGCCGGCTGGAAGACGGCAATCACCCCGGTGACCGTAGGTGCGACGTCCTAGCAGAACTCGTGCTCGCGCGTTACCGCGGCCGCCGGCGGCGGTTCGGTCCAAGCCACAACGGCTGGCCCGATTCCCGCTGGCCATGTGCCCGCCATTGCCAGCAGCTCGCGATCTGGGAAGACTCACCAACCCAGCCGTCCGGCGCCAAGGCGTGGAGCTACGACGTGAGCAAATACCACGATCGGAAGGTGGCGCACGGTGGGCGGGCTATCTCCGGAAAGCAAAACGCCCACCGGCGTTTCCGCTGGTGGGCGATGCTCAAAGCCCGGCGAGAGGCTTGAGTGGCCAGGGGCGGGGTCGAACCGCCGACCTTCCGATTTTCAGTCAGGGTTATCTGTGCAGCTCAGAGTGGGTGATCACGGCCCACATGCACTCAACGTGCACCTCAGGCGCGCCGTGCCTCATGCCGCGAACAAATCCACCGCTTCCGCCGTGGGTGCCGGCACGGGTTCACCGGCCTCCCGTAGACCGTCCAGGTGGAAGGCGATGGCCTCTCGCATCTCGGCCAACGCATCCTCGCGGGAGTCGCCGAGTGCGACGCAGCCGGGGAGGTCCGGAGACCAGGCACCGAAGCCGCCGTCCTCAGCGCGTTCGATAATCACTGCGTATGCGCTCACTGAGTGCCCCCTGTCAGACCAGCTTGTCTCAGGATGCTTCGCTCCAGGCCCGGCGGCAAGTCCTTGCTTGGCTTGCCGGCGATGGTGACCCGGCCCGGTTTCGTCGGATGCTTGTACTGCCGGTGACTGCCGCGCGTGGTGACCCACTCCCACCCGTCCGCTTCGATCAGCCGAATGATCTGCCGCACCTTCAACGGCATACCATCACGCTCCCGTCACGGTGATCGAATGTGGAAGACGGGCAGCGTCACCATGCGCCGCGAGCGCGGACAGCGCGTTTGCGATCTCCCTGTCCCGACCATCCACGGCGTGGAGATAACGCCGCGCCGCCACCATCGACGAGTGCCCGAGCCGCTTCATCAAGTCGGCCAAGGTGGCGCCTGTCTGTGCGGCCAACGTCTGTCCGGTGTGCCGCAGGTCGTGGAAAGTTAACTTGTTAAGTTCGGACCGACGACGTGCGCGCACGAACGCCTGATACAGGGTGTTTCCGCGCAGGGGAGATCCGTCCCGGCTGATGAACAGGCGATCTTTGCCCGCGTACTCGTCCAGGTGAAGCCGCACCACAGGTATTACGTGCGGCGGGATAGTGATGGTCCGCTTGCCCGCCTCAGTCTTCGGGTCCTTGTCGTGGGCCCTCTGACGGTCGTGCAACGGCTCCACCCGGTTCTTGCGAACCGTGATGGTGTGCTCGACCAGGTCGACGTCCGCCACCCGAAGGCCGGCTATCTCACCGCGTCGCAGCCCGCACCAAGCTGCGATCAATACCGCGGTTCGGTATCGAGGCGTGATCGCCTCCACCAGCTCCAGGATCTGCGCGGGGGTGGCGACCGGCCGTTCCGCCGCACGTACGACACCGGCGCTAGGAATCTGGCACGGGTTGCGAGCAATGAGCCCCTCCCGGACCGCGACGTTCATGACCATGCGCAGGAACCGGTACGACTGAGAGATCGACGTCTTGCCGCCTTTGCCGCGCAGCGCCGCCGCATGCCACTCCCGAACCTGGGTGGGCGAGACTGCGCGGAGCGGCATGTCGAGCAGGGGAGCGAGGTGCAGGCGCATGTTCCGTTCGCAGGTCTCCCGCCACCGCACCCCGATTGTCGGGCTGTCGCGCAGCACCGCCCGAGCGAAGTTGCCGAACGTTTCCGACGCCGCCCGCTCGTCGAGCCACGTTCCACGGGAGATGTCCGCCTCTACCAACGTGAGCCAGCGACTCGCGTCGGTTCTCGTCTTGAACGTGTGTGGGGCGTTCTGCCTCACCCCGGCCGGGTTGATGAAGGATGCCTGCCAGCGGCCGGAGGGAAGCTTGCGAACCTTGCCGAAGCGACGTTTGCTCATCACGCCACCGCCCTTCCACCGCTCCACGACACGATGATCGGCTCCACCCGGCCTCCGGCGATGAACGCGTCGACGTCGTGGCGGTAGAACCGCACGTACTTACCGACCTTGGTGAACGGGATACGCCGCTCGGCGACCAGGCGGCGCACGAAGCGCACTTCCACCTTGAGGACCAGGGCCAGCTCCGCGACCGTCAATAGCTCGTCATGCACAGCGGTTCTCCTCTCGGTCGGTTGTGGTCAGTTCTGTTGCCGAGACACGTCTTCGGGCCGCGTCGAGTTGTCCTCTGCGTTGGATGCGTTGGCTGACCATCCGTAGGAGCCGGTGTTCGAGCGGGGGTAGGTCAGGGTCGCCGGGTCGGGCCATCTCCCACGCGAACGGTGACGGTTTTGCCGCGTCCGGGTTGGTCGGCGGCGCGGTCGCGGTGTCGTCGCTGACGCCGAGCAGTGCTTTGACCCATGCGTGCGCGTCGGCGCGGTGGTCGGCCAGGGTCTTGCCGGACCAGTCGCGGGAGACGAGCACGCGTCGGCCGCCGATGCCGAGGGTTGTCTTCTGGTGGACCCGGCCCTTGCAGTGCCCGGCGTAGAGCCGGCCATGGGCCTTCTTGGGCTGGACGCCGTAGAGCAGCCAGTTGGAGCACCGGTCCGAGCATGGCGTGACGCGCAGCTCTGCCCAGAACCGGTCGAGGTGTTCGCGTTGGAGGTCGCTGGTGGTGGTGTGGCAGTCCGCCGCGCTTTTGGTGACGTATTTGGTGATGTAGCCGATCGTCCGGTCGACGTCTTGCGCGCCTTGGTCGACGCCTTTGGCCTTGACCTGCGGCCCGAACCTGGCCACGTGGGCGGGTTCGGCATCGGGGTCGTCGTCGACCTGGTCCAGGGCCTCAGCCCACGGCGGCAGCGGCTCGCGGGTGTCCGGGTCGACCCAGGTTTCTCGTTCGCTGTCCCAGATCGGCCGGCGGTCGGGGGTGTAGCGGATGGTGTCGGCGGCCGGCCACCACACCTGGTGGTAGGTGGCGGCGGCGACCCTTTCGAGCATGGCCCGCGCGACGGTGCCCCGGATGGCGAAGTGCGCGTGCGGGGCGAGGCGGCGTTGTGGCTCGACGCAGCCTGCGTATTGGACGTTCCAGCCGACCGCGCGGCGTAGGTTCTGCCAGTACCGGTCGAGCAGCCGGGGGAAGTGCACGGCGTCCCAGGCCGCCCGCCGGTAGTCGTACGTTTTGGGGTTGACCGGCGTCCCCAAGACCGGGTCGTCGTCGGTATGCCGGCGGCGGCAGGCACACGGTCGTCCGGCGGGGATGGAGTGGACCGGGCCGTAGGTGTCGAGGGTCAGCGTCAGCCACATCGACGGCTGATGAACCCTTCCGTCCGTGCCGGTGTAGGTCCGGCCGACCGTGCGCGGCTGAACTTTCTGCCGAGGCAGCTCCGGGACGTCCTGGCGGCGCTTGGTGGATCGGACCCGGCGGGGTCGGTCGTCGGTCTGGTCGTCGTCCTCGCTGTTGTGCGGAGGGGCGATTCGGCCTCGAAGTCCTTCGGCCGCGATGGCTTCCTCCACCTCGGCGATCGCTTCATCGAGGTCGCCGACCTGATCCCATTCGGCGTCGCGTTCAGCGGCGGCCCGGTAGTACTCGAAGTGCGCCCGCAGGCTGATCAGTGCTTTCTGATTGTCGGTCGCGGCGGCCGGCGGGGGCAGGGGTTCGTCTGTGCGGTGCCAGCCCTCGCGGATCTGGACTTGCCGTAGCCGGCGGGCGCGTTTGGCGCAGGGTGGGCATTTGGCTTCGAGGGTGGCGCCGCAGGGCAGGTCGATGAGTTCGGTCTGTCCGGTGGTCAGATCGGTGCGGCGTAACGCGATCGGGCGGATACAAACGCCGTGATCGGTGGCCAGTTGCTTGAGCGCGTCCACGGCACGAGGTAGAGCCAGGCGCGCGGCCCGTGATCCGGGCCGAGGGGCGGTGTCGACAGGTGCGGTCATCGCGTGACCTCCATCCGGGTGAACGCCCCAGCCGGGACCGGGACCACCGCCGTAGCCGGCTTCACGACCTGTGCGGTGACGGCCGGGTGGTCGGCGGCCGGAGCGTCGTCGGTGGCGTCGATCGGAAGTGCGGTGGCGGCAGTTGGCATGGTCAGCACGAGCTTGACTAGGCCCATGAATGCCAGCGCTGGTACGGCGGAGAGCAGCCAGCCGGACGGGCTCGGTTGTGCGACGGCGAGTTGCGCGGCGAGTGACAGGGCGGCGGCAGCGATCAGCAGGGTGAGGGGGTACCCGATCGAGGATCCGGCCCGGCGGCGTCGGCGGATGACGAGGAACGCGGCGACGGGGACGAGTTCGCTGATGACGGCGTTGACCCAGCCGAATGCGTCCGGTGTGCCGGTGGGGGCGTGGCGCATGGTCCAGTCGTGGACGTGGGTGAACGAGGCCCACCCGGATGCGACCGCGACGGTGACGAGGATGAGGACCAGGGCGACGGATTCGAGGCGGTCGGTGCGCTCGGTCATGCTTCCTCCCCTTCGATGACGCGGTGGCGACCGTAGAGGTGGGCCATGTCGCGGATGTTGTCGTCGTCGAGGTAGGAGAACCGGACCCGCATGGGTGTCGGGTCGCCTTCCAGTGCGACGTAGCCGATGCCGGGTTGGGTTTGCGGGATGCGGTCGCACAGGGCACCGCGGTCACGCATGCCGTCGCCGAGGACCATGTCGACCTCACCGGGTTCGGACAGGCGTAGTCCGATCCGGGTCGGGAACAGCCCGCGTGCCGGGAGGACTTCCTTGCGCGGGTCCTGGATCGCGGCGACCACGTGGACGCCGACCGCCCGGCCTTGGGTCAGGACGATGCCGAGCGCAGCTTTGATCCGGTCCTTGAGTTGGCGTTCGGTGAGGTAGGCGGTCAGGTTTGCCAGTTCGTCGATGAACAGGACGATCAGCGGGTCGTCCAAGGTGGGGGTGTGTTGCCGGGTTTCGCCGGCCAGCCGGGAGGCACGATCCTGAGCCATCTTGGCGGCCTGTTCGAGCATCTCCGCCATTTCAGTGAAGTCCTGAGATGCGAACCGGGTGAACATGGGCCAGCCGATGCCCAGTTCCATGCCGCCCTTGGGATCCAGTCCCCAGAGCTGTACGAGTCCGGTTCCTGCGCCGCCGGCCAGTGATCGGACGAGGGACCAGATGACCGAGCCCTTGCCGGAGCCGGTCGCCCCGACGATGAGGATCTGCGTGCCGAACAGTCGTAGCTCGTATGGCGCCCCGTCTTCCTGGACGCCGAGAGTGAGTGCGGTGAAGTCGGGAGTGCCGGTGACGGCCATCGGCGCGACCGTCTTGTGGAGAGTGTCGCCGCGCAGCAGGACCAGGACCACGGTGCCGAAGGTGGTGCCGGCCATGGCTTTGACCTGTCGGACCCCGAATGTCTGCGCGAGTCGTTCGGAGGCTTTGGCGAAGTCGTCGGGGATCTGCCCGGTCACCATCCGCACAAGCACAACGTCGGACCCGGCCCGGCACCGGACCCGTTTGAGGACCGGGATGATGGTGTGTCCGTCGTAGGAGACGGAGAGTTTCGCGGTGACCATGGCCGCGTTCCACCGCCGGCGGTACAGGAATCGGCGCCACTTCGCGAGGACCGGCCACCAGCCGAATCGCTGGCAGGACGGCCGATGCCCGAACCACCACGCTGCCCCGACGACTGCCGTGCCGCCGGTCAACGAGACCGGTCCCTGCCAACTGAACTGGGCGTACAGCCAGGTCAGCAAGGTGGCCGGCAGGGTCACGTACCAGAACCGGACGTAGGCCACGGCCAGCCAGAACAGCGCTTTGGCCGCCTGCCACAGCACGAGCAGCCAGATCGGCAGCCGCATCACCGGCGTTCGTACGGTGAAGGGCGCGGTGGGGATGGCCTCGCCCCGGATGACGTTGATCAGCGGCATCCTTCGGCCGCCTTCCGCTGTGGGCGTGGAAGGCTTCGAGCTCGGCGAGGAACTTGCGGATGTTGGCGAGACGGTCGGCGTCGTTCACGTAGGGCATACCTGCCCACGCCTGGATTCGTCCCATGGTCACGGCGTAGCGGTTGGCGAGGTCCCAGCCGTCCAGCGACGGCGGGGAGTCCGGGCTGGTAAGTCGGTCGCAGCCTGGGCACTTGTCGGCGCCGGGCGGTAGCGGGGAAGCCAGGCCGCAGCCGCCGCAGGTACGCCATACCGCGCGGCTGGAGGTGGTGATGCGGGCAGCATCGTTTACCGTGGGCATCTCAGCCCCTTCCTGTTCGAGGTTGCGGGGTGAGCGCCGGGGGCGGGGAAGTCTCTTGCCGGAGGAATCCCGCCCCCCAACGCGTTCCAGCAGCTCAAGCCGCCTTCGGCTTGGCCAGCTTCTGCGGTTCGGTCATGGCGGCGGCACGGATCGACCACGCCTGCCGCGCCCGGCACTTCGGGCTGTTGCCCTTACAGCGCTGCGAATCCACGTACGGCGTGAGCGTCACGTCGGTGAACTCCACCAGCGGTGGATAGCCGGGAACCGCCGATGTGGGCGGCATTGGCTGGTGGTCAGCGATGACCTTGACCTTTAACTCCTTGGATGCGCCGAACTTGCCGGCTTCCGGGTCGAGGTCGAGAACCTTGACGAGCCACACGCGCTGCCCTGTGTCCTTGTCGCGGAGCTGGTCGTCGTCCTGCCCACGCTTGTCGAAGTCCGTGGCCCGCTCAACGCCGAGGCACAGGGCACCGTGCGGCGCGACGTACTCCCACGGGACCGGGATCTTGATCGAGCTGGGGATCACCAAAGCCTCCACTCAGTTAGCAACCTAACAACTTGACTTGTTAGATGATTGCGAGTGTAGCTCGCGTGCAGCGTTCGTCAAGGCCATCTATGCACAGCTCAGCGGAGCGGGAACGAGGCTTCGATCTCCTGGCGGTTGGCGGGGATTACCGCATCGACAGCAAGCTGCGGCCGGCCAGCCGGATCGAACACAGTGACCAGCAATGTCAGCACCGCATCGTCCTTGCCGATGGCGAGGAGGTCAGCTTCCTCCGCAGTGGGGAGCCGTGCCGAGATCCGTTCGGTCGCGTGGTCAAATTCGAGGCCCTTGCGATCAGTCAGGTGCTGAAGAACGCCGTCGGTCATGGGCTCCGGCTTATGGAGATCCGTACCGGCGGCCAGCTCGACCGGCAGGTAGAGCGAGTTCAACTCCACCGGCCCGATCTCAGCCATGACCAGGCGCCGCCGCGCGATGACCGGTGTCTCCGCATTCAGCTCCAACGCGGAAGCGGCACGGTTAGGTGCCATGATCGTGCCGGCGCGCAGCAGGCTGACACTCGCTGATTCGCCCTGATTGAGTAGCTCAGTGGCCCGGCTGTCGAGGCGCGGGGGAGTAGCGGTGGGCCGGCCGATGACGAACCGGCCCTTGCCCTGCTGGGACTCGATCCAGCCGTCCTGCTGGAGAATCCCGAGCGCCCGAACAACGATGGGCCGCGACGCTTCGAACTCGGCGACGAGCTGGGTTTCGCTGGGGATGCCCGTGCCCGGCGGGTAGGTGCCGTTCTCTATGCGCTGCTGGACGGCGTTGACGATGACCGCGTACTTCGGTGGGCGAACGTTGATGGCCACGTCCCCTCCCGTCTGCTCAGTTGGACGACCACTTGACTTGTCAACACCCTAAACAACGCCCTGCGCAGTCGGAAGCCGAGGCATCCCTTCTGGCATCTAACCCGGCCACGCGATCTCTACTCGCCTTCGGGTGAGATGGTCCTGAAGCTGGTGAGATCGTTCGGGTTGCACTGAAGGGCGAACCAGTCAGACTCAGGTCCGCGACCTGGCCCGAGTCCAGTGATCGCGAGGTAGTCCGCCCCGATCTGGACGTCGATCTCTGCCTCGCGAGGGAGAGGCAGCAACGCCTTCAGTAGCGCGTCCCGGGAGAGGGAGTGCCCGTTACGCGGATCGAGTTCCTCGACCGACGCGGGTCGGAATCCAAGGTCGCTGTCGACGACCTTGCCGAGCAGGAGCGCAAGAACCTGGGCCGTACACCTGGACAACCGCACCGTGCATGTCGCGCCGCTGCTGTCCTCGGAATGAAGCTCGACCAGGTCCGCGTCAGGGTCAATGTCGTCCGAGTCGATGACTGTGATGGAGACCTTGCCTCCGACCAGGTCGTCCGCCGTGTGGATCGCGTTGCCGTCGATCTCGATCTGAATGTTCACCGCACACCTCTCAACTTCGACCGCAGCCCAGGTGCAGCCATGCCGGAATCCCGCCAGCGGACCGAGGTCCAGGGCATACGGGACGGAAGATCTATCGATGCCAGCAGATCCCGGACGGCGAGGTCGGGATCAACCGGAGGAAGGAAATCGGCCGCTACGTAGGTGATGTAGCCGCCCTCACCATCCGGCAGATAGCCGATGAGCACTCGGTAGCCACCGCACAGGCCGCTCTGACCGTGACTCTTGCGGGTCCGTGCGCTGAACCGACGCTGCCGAGGCGAAAGGGTCCTATGGCGTTTCTTCACCATGTCCTCCCAGTAGGAGTGGGGAGCGCATGGCTGTCCAAGGCTATGACGTCCTACCGCGGCTTGGTCGTGAGCGGCGCGCAGTCGGGGCAGACTCGACGAACGAGACGGACCGTGCCTTCAGTAGTCCTTGCCGAGCCCCGAGGCGCGGCCAGCCGCCAACCCCGCCCCTCGCACGACGTGCACCCACCCGAACTCACCCCGAGGCGAGGGCCCTCCGCTGAACCGTCGGCCGGAGACGTGGCCGGCACTCGGTCGGCACTCATGCTGCCGCTCCGTCGCGGACATGAACCGTGGGTGGGATGGCGTGAAACATGACCGGCCAACTCCCTCCGTTGGGGGCGCCGCCCTGGGCGCCCCGAGGTGTACTGTGCAAGCTGACTTTGTATTTAGGGAGAGCGATGTTTCGATCACCTTGAGTACGATCGCCTGTACCACTTAAGGTTCGCGCCACCTCACTCCATTTGGGAGGGCGCACCAGGGGGTGCACGTGTGCACCAGAGGGCGCACACCGCGACGGCCGGCTACTGCTACGGGAGGTGGCGAGGAAGGGTGTCCGTGAAGAAGGTGCCGAACCGGCTCCTGGAGGCCGCGATGACGCAGGCCGCCGTTACGAACAAAGGGCTTGCGGCCAGGGTCAGGGCGGAAGCAACCCGGGCCGGCGTGAACATCGCGCCGGACCACACGTCAGTGAAACGCTGGCTCGACGGGAGCCAGCCACAGGACGACACGATCCGCTGCATCGCTGCCGCCCTGGGCGCCAAGCTCGGCCGAGTAGTCACTTACGACGAAATTGGGTTCGGCTCAGCGGCCACGGGGAGCGGTCTCGACCTCGTACAGGACGCCACGCTCTACCCCTCGGAACCCTCGCGAGCGATCGACCTCCTGGACGGCATGACCGCCGCTGACCTCGGCGACGACAGTGCCGTGCTCTCGACGCCTTGGGACCCGGCTACCGCGCCAAGCATCATTACGGGCTACCTATTCTCCACGCCGAGTTGGCAGGACTCTCCGGATCTCGAAAGCGGTAGCGACGGGCGGGCGGACCGTATCCGGGCCACCGTCCGCAGCCTTACCGCCCTCGAATTCCAGTACGGCGGTGGGCATACCCGGCACATGCACCTGTCCTATTGGCGATCGGAGATCATCCCCGCTCTGAAGAGTGCTCGCGGCAGACCGACGCCAGCCCAGCGTGACATCTTCGCGGCGGCGGCCGACGCGGCGGAGGTGCTCGGATGGAGTGCGTACGACGCAGGCCATCATGGTGCCGCGCAGCGCTACTTCACCCAAGGTCTGCGCCTGGCCCGCGATGCCGGCGACCCGCTCATGGGCAGCCAGATCCTGTCGAACCTGAGTCACCAGGCGAACTACCTGGGCAACTTCAACGAAGCAGTCCACTACGCCCGCGCCGCCCAGAACGCCGCTCTCGGCAGGACGTCCAGGACAGTCAGCTCGATGTTGCTCACGATGGAAGCCCGCGCCCTGGCGAGCCTCGGCGACGCCGCCGGCTGTGCCACAGCCCTGAACCGGGCTGAGCGGGAGTTCGCCAACAGGCAAGGAGCAGAAGATCCACCTTGGATCTACTACTTCGACGCCCTGGAACTGGCCGGCGAGACAGCGCACTGCTTCCGCGACCTCGGCCACGCCGCCAAGACGCAACTGTTCGCCGCCCAGGCCGTCGACCGGCTACTCACCCCTGCACGCACGCAGTCGTTCATCAGCATCGTGCACGCCGATGGCGCCCTGGCGGCGGGCAACCTCGACGAAGCAGTGTCAATGGCCGCGCGAGCAGTAGACCTCGCGGGATCGCTGCAATCCAGCCGCCAACTCCGCTACCTCGCCGACTTCGGCAAGTCGCTAACCGCCGGCAAGTACCTAGGCCACCCCAGCGTCCGCGAGTTCACCGAGACCCTGCAAGCCAAAGCCCCGACACTGATGACGCACTTCCGCGCTTAGAACGGCCGCCAGGCTGCCGAGATCCCATCCCGGATGGTGCGCATCCGAACCTGGTACTCCTCGGCGACCTCCGAGGATTCGTTGATGTTCTGCATCAACCAAGTCGTCATCTTGAGCTCGTGCACCCGCCGCAGGACCTCGAAGCCTTCCGTCCAGGACGTGACGTCGTAGCCATAGGCGTCAACGAACGCCTGATACTCCTCGGCACTCCACCAGCCGGCTGACCGGTACTCGGTCGCAGTCATGGCCAGATCCCACTCAGGCTGTCCCCAGGCGAACCGCTCGAAGTCGATCAGAACTACTTCGCCGTCGCGGATCATGATGTTCTCCGAGTGCGCGTCCCCATGAGTCGGTGCAGCAGCCAGCGGGAAAACGAGTGCGTCGAGGCTGTCTTTCAGCTCCTGGAACAGCGTAAGCAGAAACCGGCGGTCGTCGGACGAGATCGGCGCTGTCGAGATCCGAGACTCGACTCTTCCCAGGATGTTCTCGTCAGGCAGCTCGAAGGACGCCGGCCGTGGTAGCGCATGCAGGGTTCTAAGTACGCCGCCCAGCGAGCCGATATCGTTCCGGCCGCCGTCGCGTCCGTCGATGAAACGCCAGAACGTCACCGGGTGGCCAGCCACCTCGACCGGTTGCGCCAGGTCGAGCACGCTGGCAGCCGGAAAGCCTAGCTCACCAAGCCAGCGAGCGACGTTGACCTCGTTAACTGCGTCAGACCAATACTCCATCGTGCGAGCGATCCGCACGATAGCCGATGCCGCCGGAAGATGGAAGAGCGCGTTCTCCCCGAGCCGCATGGTCCGAGCGCCGCCCGGATCTAGACCGACAGCCTCACAAGCCTCAGCGAGGAGGCCGGCGGCGCGCTGGGCAGTCAACGGCGGTGCAGGCGGACGACCCGAAGAGCGACGCATGGTCACACCTTAAGGCGACCCATCCCCACCAGCAGGCCGGCCACCGACGCCCGGCCGAGGCCGTCGAGCTTGCCACTCGATGATCGTAGACGGTCTCCAAGCCTGAGTCCGCCCTAACTTCATGTCAGGCTCCGGCATCTGGCCCCGGTTCCGGTACCCGCTTACAGTTGCTACCTGAACGCCAAGGTACGCGGCGACGTCAGACGTGGTCCACCACTCGGCGTTAGGGCTAGCGATCACTCCTCCAATCTTCCATGGTGGTTGCCATGAGGATCAACTTGCTGCCGCGACACATAGGTCTGGACGCCTCGCCTCTTGATGCTAAGCGGTAACGAGCCGCTTAGCATCAAGACCGAAGACGCACGTAGCCACTGACCGAGACACGGAACGAGTGCTGTTCAACCGATGTGAGGGTGCGATGTCTCAAGTGCCTCCTACTACCACCAGATTCCTCCCGTGATCAGGTAATTTAATCGAAGAGTGTCAATAACGGCAGGTTTTATATGTAGATCGTTCAGACCGTCCTTTGTGTTATATAGTGGATCAGACGATTGACTCGTAGAGTGCCTGATGGAGTGTGGATGCTGCAATCATTTGAACGCACACGGTTATGGCAGCGAACACTTGCCGAATGTGAAAACGACTTAGTAAGCCGCGAAAGGGCCGCCTTGCGGCATGCGTACTTGCAATTCCGTGAGACAGTCGAGCCGCTAGCTGGCGAAATCTCCCAGTCTATGCCGATGTTCACCGACCATTCGATTAATCATATCGACGCGCTTTGGGATGTTGCGTCGATTATTTGCGGTGATGATGTGGAACTAAATCCTGCTGAGTCATTTGTCCTCGGTGGGAGCTTTTTAATGCATGATATTGGAATGGGTCTGGTGGCCTATCCGGGAGGAATTGATGAACTGAGAAAGGATCCCTCATTTGAGGATACTTACTTAACAATTATTTCTAGGCTTGAAAAGGAGGAAGAAAAGATAGACGATGCCCTTAAGGAACAAGCTCAAGAGGAAGCTTTAGTCGCTATTTTAAGATCGCGTCATGCCAAGCGTGCAGAACGCCTCATAGGTGAACTTTTCCAGCTCCCGAATCGCCAAGGATTTTATCTCCTTCAAGATGCGCAGCTCAGACAAGCCTATGGCCCACTCATTGGAAGCATTGCGCATAGTCATTGGTGGGACGCAGATCAACTTCCGATCAAGTTTGGACAGATCAGAGGCTCGCTAGCTGATTACCCTGCAGAGTGGCAAGTTGATCCCCTAAAGATTGCCTGCATCTTGCGGCTTGCCGATGCTGCACATATAGACAGTCGCCGAGCACCGACTTTTCTGCATGCGTTCCGCAATCCAGTCGGCCCTTCGCGGGAACATTGGGACTTTCAGCAACGATTAATGAGGCCAAGGCGCGTTGGTGATCGACTTGAGTATACTTCCACAGATCACTTCACGAGCGAACAAGCCGGCGCATGGTGGCTCGCATATGAAACCATCAAAATGATTGACAATGAACTGCGTCGTGTCGATGCTTTATGTGCAGACATTGGCCGAACACGTTTCGCCGCCAGATCGGTCGCAGGGGCTGACTCGCCGGCTCGATTTGCGAAATACGTTCCTACTGACGAGTGGGAGCCAATTGATGCCAGTCTCCGTGTTTCGAACGTGCCAAGTTTAGTAGCGACCTTGGGTGGCAGAGCCCTGTACGGATCTGAAAATATTGCACCTCTCCGTGAGTTAATTGCGAACGCAGCTGATGCAACTCGCGCACGGCAAATCATGCATGGCGGTAGCGACGCGGTCGTTAATGTCATTCTGCAGCAAGATGATGCTGAGGGAGAATCTTTTACTTTGGAGGTGCGTGACCAAGGTATTGGCATGGACTCTGGGACATTAGTTGCTGCACTCACCGACTTCGGTCGGTCGTTCTGGCAGTCAGGAGACATGGTTGCCCAGTATCCAGGTCTGCTGGCTAAAGGTTATCGATCGACCGGTCGTTTTGGTATCGGATTCTATGCTGTGTTCATGGCAGCCGAAGATGTAACTGTTCGAAGCCTAAAGTATTTTGATCCCCCAGACCAAACTTATGTTCTTGAGTTCCGCAAAGGCCTCCAAGCAAGGCCTGTACTGCGAAATGCGGAGCTGGACGAACAGCTGCGTTTTGGTGGCACCGTTATTTCGGCAAAGCTAAAAAAGAATCCACTAGATGTTGAAGAAGGCATCCTTTGGGACTACGAACTTGGAGACTTAGAAAAAACACTTACTGTGTCCGAAGTATTACGTCTAAGAATTGCGCGGTTATGTGCTCTGGCTGATGTCGACATTGCGGTTCAGGGGCCTGCTGACGCTAGTCCTGTGCGTGTGGTCAGAGCTAATGATTGGAAGTTTCTTTCCAACACAGAACTCTACGACCGTCTCCACCCATCTGAATTCGAGCAAGTCCACCGAATGGGTTCATCTCGAGAGCGTACCCGAAGCCTTTTCGCTACGTATGCCCAACCCATTCTGGACTCCTCCGGCGAGACAATCGGACGTGCAATGGTGGACGCTGATCCGATGGATGTATCAACGGATTTAATGCACAACTATTACGTCCGTTATTCAGGTGCTTCCGTGTATGTTGGCGGGTTCGAGGCGAACAACTTAAGGGGTCTTGTCGGTGTGATGACTGGCGAGCCGATCCGCGCAGATCGATCCGAGGCATACCCATACGCAAATCACACGGATCTTGCTCGATGGATCGGGACTCAACGTGAACTAATTGCGCTCTGCAACGAAAAAAGTTTGGGATCACTTCCTGCGGCCTCCGTTGCACGGTACTTCAACGATCCGGCCGACCATTTGAGTTGTGGGACCTTGCAGATTGGCTCGCTTGCCCTCGCAAACATGGAGGAATGGGCGTCGAATCTGGATCAGATTGTGCTGGCCGACTCGACAGCCGCTATGGTGTTCGGGCAAGATGATGGGAAATGCAAAATTGTCAGTTACTGGAACGGGCAAGAAATCGAGCTTCCGAACAATGTCCTACTCACGGAGCAATACATCGAATCTTATGTTCCCATTCAGCCGAGATTCGACTACTCGAGCGACCCTGATTCCACTATTTTATTCCAATGGATGGAAGGGCAGCATTGGTATTTCTATTCGAAATGGGCTGTGATGTCTACGCCGCGGTATATCTTCAAGGCTATCTCAAAAGCATGGGGCGTGCCGATTGCCGAAGTCTTGAATAATGCCCATACGCGTGGCTACGGAGCAACCGGCGAAGCCGAGTTCGAATTGCGAACTAAGAGTGGCGATATTGGTGGGCGGGCTCGGGCCTTGGTGATAAATAGGCCTCAAGGTGCACGGTGCGAGAGATTTGAGGTGGAAGATGCCTTCGGGACGATCCGCGCAACGTAATGGTCCTGTGCGCATGCGTCCGAGCGTTCGACGCGAGGCAGTGCAGCTTGAGCGATATAAATTCATTCTGCAACAATTGCACACGGTGAACGATAACGTCTACAAATTTTTGGCTATTTATCAAACGCTAGCGACAGTTCTGGTGGGTGCCGGATTGTCACTGTTTGTTGGATACCGAAAGTGGGAAATTGCGCCGGCGGCGGCGAAGTCGGCGACTTTGGCAATAGTATGGCTACTTACCTTTGTTGCGCTATGCACGGTTCTGTTGGTAGTTGTAGGTTTGTTGAATTGGCTGGACTATCGCCACGAGGAATGTGACCTTACAGATCAGATCGTCTTCCGCGGATTTCGACACCGGCCACGCTTAAACAACTTCTTTCGCTGGTATGAAACCTATATTGTTGTCTTTATTGTTGGATCAGTTATTTTTATCTGGATCTACACTTGCGAGATAATAGTTCCGAATATCAAATAGCTGCTTCTTTTTATTTGCTCCTACCAAGATCAAAATGGTCGGCGCCGTGGATAGTTCAGGCCCCTATCCGTAGGGGACAACGTGTCATCAATAGGGCGAACGGAGATCATGGCAAGCAAATAGCTTGGACGCAAATGTCAAGCATCGACCGTGTCAAGACGTTTAGTTCCCGTAGCGTGGCTAGTCCCAGCTGATGCTTGACGTTTGCGTCCCAGGTGTTGCTTGACGGTTGGTCTAGGTTTTGTTGCTGACCTTGCGGGGTCGGTGGGCTTTGATGCTACGGAGGTTCTGGTCGGTGGTGCGTCGGACGGTTTGTGGTCCGGTGTCGGTGTGGATGGTCAGGTCGGTGTCGGTGACCTCAATCGTGACGGTTTTGCCCGCGTGGGCCCAGCCGAGAGCGACTTTCTGGCCGACGACCATGACCACCCCGGAGTTCGACGCCCGGCGCTGGACCTGTACCTGCCCGCTGGTGGGTTGTGGTGGCGGTCCGGCGGGGCGGACGCCCCGTAGCCGGCTAATATCGGCCGAGGTCAGCGACCCCGAACTCGGTCAGAGCCTGGGCGAAGGCGAGACAGACCGCCCGGCCGATCGCTTGACGTAACACCGCGGCGATCACGGTCCCGTTGCCAGCGCACATAGTCCTTACGGCCCCGCCGCCGCCGGGCCGGACTCATCAACCCGTGACGGATCAGGATCCGATAGACCGTCATCCGCGACGGCACCTCACCCTCAGGACAGCTATGCCGGGTGAGCCCGAATGCGATCCGGCGGGCACCCCACTTCGGATGTTGCCGCCGCAGCTCACATACCAACGCCTCGACCTACGGTGATGCTTGATGAGCACACCCGTCCGGACGATGCGAACGGTCCTGCAACCCGGCCAGTCCCTCATCGCCATAGCGACGCAGCCAGGTACGCACGCTCTGCCGCGACACCCCGGCCTTCGCCGCCACCTCAGTCACGCTGTCGCCGGCCAGGACCGCCATCAATGCCTGATACCGCTGCTCAACGATCGACATCCCCACCCGTGCCAGTCCCGGCCCCCCAACCTCGAGCTACCGCAACTACACGAGACCAAGAAACCGAAAAGTGATTATGTCAAGCAATCAGGTGGGACGCGACTGTCAAGCATCAGCCGTGACGGGACAGGTTGTTCCATGGCTGCATTGCCGAATTTGTCTCTTCTGAATCAAGGCGCCGCGCAAGCGCGGCGCGGCCGGACGCGCTCGGCCTGCTGGCGGCCTCCGGCCGGCATCGGCCGGCACGCCGGCCGTACCTCGGGCGAGACGCTCAGATTCATTCACAGCCTCCGGCGGGGGCTCTCTGGCTTCTGGGATGGGGAAAGCCATCCCGCCCACCGTCGCCCCAGGCGGAGCCGAGCAGACCTGCCCCAGGGCGTCCAGGTCGTTCGTCCGGTTGGGCGCGCCACCTGGACGCCCTGGGGCAGCCCCGCTCCACGGTGTGTGGGTCGACGGCGGACGGGATGGCTTTGGGAGCTAAGTCACGCGGCGGTACGACAGGTCGACTGAGCGGGTCTGCTGTCGGGTGCGCCCGTCGTGCCATCGAATGAGCGCGCTGACGGGTCTCGGGTCTCGATGCCACGGCTCAGCGTCAGGTACGGCGACTGGCCGTTGTGAAGGCGGTTAAAAGGCATCCTCGGCCACAGGGCGCTGACGTCGGGGTCGGTCAGTTCAAGGGACATGCCGTCTCCGTCGAAGGCTTGGACGTCGACCTTCTGCTTCACCGCCGGCCCGTGGCTGGTGATCACGATGCGGACGTCGGTCGTCCAGCCCGTCTTGGTCTGGAAGTCGAGCAGATCGAGTTGGGCAGCGGGACTCGCCTTCCTCTCGCGGAAGTAGGCCCGGCCCACGCTGTACCAGAGGTTGACGAGTCCGATCACCAGGGCGACCCAGGCCGCGAGGGCACTCATTGCCGGCGCTTTCATGCGGGCAGGTTAGTCAACCAGCCCCAGGAGCATCACCCGTCCGTGGAGGCGCAGAGGTCCCGGACGGCGTGCACCGGGCGTGCCCCACGCGACGGTGATCAAGGGAAATCGAGGGTCACCAGCGGGTAGCACTATCGCGTGCATCTGGGCCCGGACAGCAAAACGCCCACCGGCGTTTCCGCTGGTGGGCGATGCTCAAAGCCCGGCGAGAGGCTTGAGTGGCCAGGGGCGGGGTCGAACCGCCGACCTTCCGATTTTCAGTCGGACGCTCGTACCAACTGAGCTACCTGGCCCCTGCCGCAGATGATGCTTGCGACTGGCTTATGGCGGTCCTGACGGGACTTGAACCCGCGACCTCCGCCTTGACAGGGCGGCGAGCACTCCAACTGCTCCACAGGACCTTGCTAAAACCTTGCCTTGCTTGCCGAACTGGTCGTACTTTACACATGCTCTGACCGTGTCCGGTCCGTACCCCCAACGGGATTCGAACCCGTGCTACCGCCTTGAAAGGGCGGCGTCCTAGGCCACTAGACGATGAGGGCAACTCCGCTATCATTGCACATTCTGCAAATCCTGCGGCGTCGGCCCCAACCGGGCCCCGCTTGAGGCTTGGAAAGCATACGTGATGCGGGGCCCGTCATCCAAACCGGTATCCGGATGCCTCATGAGAGGCCTCTGAGCAGGGAAAACAGGTCTGCCCGCCGGCTTGGAGCGGGCCAGGTGTGGTGCCCGACACGTTTTCTTCTTCTCGCCAGGCCCGGACAAAACCGCCGCCACCCGTATTTGCGCAGGTCACGCGAAGTGCCCTCAGATCCCGGGCCGGGATCTGAGGGCGGTCGATCACGACCCGTCGCTGGTGACGAAGAGGGTGAAGTCCTCGTGCGCCTTCGCGTCGAGGGGCCGGGGCAGGCGGATGCGCCCGGATCCGACCAGGTCCCGCACCGCGGAGCGGCTGAGGCGGAAACCGGCCATGAGCAGTCTCTCGACCCGTACGGGGACCGGGAGCTCGAATCTGACGAGGACCTCGAGCGGCGCCCGGCCCTGGGACCTGATGTCGTGGAACGGCATGTCGGTTTCCAGCTCCCACGTGCCGGTCCAGTCGAGCCGGTGGGCGGCTCTGCTCATCAGGGCCGCGTCCATGGTCAGATCACGCACCAGGGCCGGGCTGTTGTTCTCGAACGTCAGCAGTCGTTCGTGATCGAGGTCCTTCACGTTGATGCGTTCGTGGACGGGGATCTTGGACGTACGGTCGCAGTGGTCGCAGCTGATCAGCATCCAGACGTCGAGGAGTTTGCCGTTCGCGTTGATCCGGAATTTTCCGGTGGGGTGGTGGTGCCGGGTGGTTCTGCAGGTCACGCAGGCTTTGATGATGGTGGGCAGGCCGAGTTCTTTGACCACCCACAGCGCTTTCCCGTAACTGTTCATGGGCAGGGCTGATCCAGGATTGGCGGGGGAGGCACCGCGAATCGCCTCCCGGGTCCGATGGCAGACGGTCGGCGTCCGGAAGGGAGCACGCCGACGGGCGCGACGCCGGCTATCTCGTCGCGCGTGATGGAAGCCCGCACGGCTCACGCGGTGCGGGCTTCGAACGGCACGCCGGAGAGGACGGGGAGTGACTCGACCCGTCGTCAATCCGTGCGTGCGTGTCTACCTACTGACCCATGCCCATCATCTTCTTCGGGAAGCGGGCCGCGGGCAACGGATTTTCAGGTGGCGGCCGCGGTGACCAGCCGGACTCCCTCGGCCAGGCTGCCGAGGCGCCGGACGCCGTCGGGGAGGCCCGTATGGGGCCAGCCGGGACCGGCTGCCGCGGCGAGGAGCAGGCCGTGTCTGCCGGCGAGCAACGTGTCCCATTGGGACACATCGCCGGTCTGGGGCAGCTGGGACCACAGGACAACCGCGGAGGGCCCGGTACGGGCGACCGCATCGGCAAGAGCTCGTGGGGGTACCCGGGCCCCCAGCATCCGGCTCGGCACTCCCCCCTCGGCCAGGGCCGCTGCCAGTGCCTCGAGGGGGAGGGTGTGGTGTTCCTCGTCGGCGGCGGCCAGCATGACCCGGGGGATCTGGTGGATCGTGGGCCGGCTCACCGACCCGAGGACCTCGGTGACGGTCCGGGACAGCAGATGCTCGACCTCGATGTAGCGGTTGGTCGCCTCGTAACGTTCGCCGACACCGATCAGGACCGGCGTGATCACCTCGTCCCACGTCGCGATGACGCCGCGGCTGGTCACGGTCATCTCCAGGATGTCGCGCAGTGCCGGGGCGTCGAGACGCATGGCGGCCCGGGCGACGCCCCGGGCGGCGGGTCCGGCCCGTCCGGTACGGATGGCGTGGCCGCCGCCGTCCCGGACCGCGGCGGTCAGGGGGTCGTTGGCGTCCATCCAGACCATGTCGATGGTGGGACGCGGGTCGTCCTCGCCCACCTTGGCGTCCGGGAGCGGAAGGATCTCGGACAGCGCCCGGGGCAGCGGGTCGTCGAACGGCATGGGAGCGCGCCGGGCCCACGCCGCTGCTTCCGCGGGCGCCACTCCTTGTGCCGTCAGCCGCCGCATCACCTGAAGGCGGTCGAGGTCCTCGGTGGTGTACCTGCGGTGCTGACCGGGCACGTGGTGGCTCGGGCCCAAGCCGTAGCGCTGGTGCCAGGTTCTGAGCGTGGTGACGGCAACTCCCAGTCGGCGCGCCACCGCTCCGGCCGTCAGGGCCTCATCGGCCACCTGACCACTCCGGCGTGTCGGTCGAGGAGAGAAAGTGCTGGAGGCGTTCGGTGACCCCGGCGAGCCAGGGAGCGTGGGCCCGCGGGTCCTGGGCTATCGCGGTCGTGAGGTCCGCGACGGAGGTCCAGCGCACGTCGGCTACCTCGTCGGGGTCCGGGAGCAGGGGCGGCGCGGCGGGCACGTGTCCGAGCAGGACATGGTCGTACTCGTATTCCACGCGCCCGGTCGACGGATCCTCCGCGTAATAGGAATACACGCCCAGGCCGGACAACTGTACGCCGCGGATGCCGATCTCCTCCTCGAGCCGGCGCTGAGCGGCGACCTCGGGGGACTCACCGGGCAGAGGGTGCCCGCAGCAGGTGTTGGCCCACCGCAACGGGAACCGGGTCTTGGCCGCTGCCCTCTGCTGCAGCAGCACCCGGCCGGAGGGGTCGCGCAGGAACACCGAGAAGGCCCGGTGCAGTTGCCCGGGGGCCTGATGCGCCTCGTCGACGGTCGTCTGGCCCACCGCGAGTCCGTCCTGGTCGACGAGCTCGACGAGGTGTTTCTCGCGCCCGCCCATCAGGCCTTCCCCACCAGGATGCCGGCCCCGCCGGTGGGCCCGGTGACGCGGGTCGCCGCCAGCTTCCCGGAGATCAACACCATGGGTACGCCGACGCCCGGTTGTGTCCCTGAGCCGGTGAACACGACGTTGGGCAGGGTCGGGTGCAGATTGCTGGGCCGGAACGGGCCGGTCTGGGTGAACGTGTGCGACGACGCGAACGGGGTGCCGGCTGCCATGCCCTGGTCTGCCCAGTCGGCCGGAGTGATGATGCGCTCCACCTCGATCCCGTCCCGGAAGCCGATGTAGCCGCGCTGCTCCAGCACACCCAGCAGCTCGTCGGCGTACCGCCGGCCGAGAGCGCCGTTCCAGTCGAGGTCCGCGGCTTCCAGGTTGGGCGTCGGCGCCAGGACGTAGTAGCTCTGCTTGCCTTCCGGCGCCACTGACGGGTCGCTGCGGCTCGGGTTGGTGACCAGCAGGGACGGGTCGCTCATCAGCAGGCCCTGGTGGATGACCTCCTGGAACGTGCCCTTCCACTGGGACCCGAAGTGGATGTTGTGGTGCGCGATCTTGGAATACGAGCGGTCCGAGCCGATGTGCAGCACCACGCACGACGGCGAGTAGGTCAGCTTCCGTGGGCGTCGCGACTCGGGCAGCAGGTCACGGTAGGCCACCGGGAGGTCCGGATTGAGCACGACGACATCCGCCGCGATGCGCTCCCCCGAATCGGTGATCACCGCGGTCGCCCGGCCGTTGGTCGTCTCGACGCTGGTCACGGTCGTGCCGTAGCGGAACTGCACACCGTGCTTCTCCGCGGCGCCGGCCAGTGCCTTCGGGACGGCGTGCATGCCGCCCTTCGGGAAGAACACGCCCGCGACGGAGTCGAGATAGGCGATCACCGCGTAGATCGCGAGAGCGTCGTGCGGCGCCAGCCCGGCATACATGGCCTGGAAGGAGAAGATCCGCTGGGTACGGGGGTCCCGGAAGTACTGGTTGATCTTCGGCTGGAGGCGCCGGAACGCTCCCATGCCCAGCAGCTTCACCAGGTTGAGATTGATCAGGTCGAGCGGGGTGTCGAGATTGCGATCGATGAAGTTGTCGCGCTCGAGGTTCCACAGCCGCCGGGCGAACTCGACGAAGCGCAGGTAGCCGTCGGCCTCCCGGGGCCCGCACACCCGCGAGATCTCGGCCGCCATGCGCACGGTGTCGGTCAGCACGTCCAGTGTGGAACCGTCGGGGTAGTAGGCCCGGTAGGCGGGGTCGACCGGGGTCAGCTCGAGCCAGTCCGAGAGGTTCTCACCGACGGCCGCGAGCGGCTCGGCGATGAGCTCGGGCATGGTCAGCACGGTCGGCCCGGTGTCGAACTCGTAGCCGTCGACGGAGAGCCGCCCGGCCCGTCCGCCCGGGACCTGTTCCCGCTCGACGACGGTCACCTGCCGCCCGGCGCCGGCGAGGTGCAGGGCACAGGCGAGGCCGCCCAGCCCGGCGCCGACCACGACGACATGGTCGGTCGGTCCGGTTACTTTTCGCACGTCACCAGCTCCAGAGGTATGCCGTGCCGGCAGGGGGTCGCCGGCGGCGATGGGTCGTTTTTTCTCATCATGACGGCCGATGGGTGGTGCTGACAGCCAGGTCGGTCAGTGCCGCCCGGGCCTCGTCATGGATGGGTGCGTCGGCGAGTGCGGCGAGCCCCTGCTCGACCCGCTGCATGATCAGGGACTCGACCTGGGCGACAGCGCCGGTCTCGGCGATCACCTCGGCGAGACGGGCGATCCGGGCGGGGGAGAGCGCGGCCGGGTCCTCGGACGCGAGTGCGGGGTCCATGTCCAGTTCGGCGCGCTGGGTAGGGGTCGCGAGCTGGCGCGCGAGCATCAGCAGGGCGGTGGGTTTCCCGGTCCGCAGGTCGTCGCTGGCCGGCTTGCCGGTGATCGTGGGGTCGCCGAACACCCCCAGCAGGTCGTCGCAGAGCTGGAAGGCCTCACCGACAGCGATGCCGTACCGGTGGTAGGCGTCGTCGATGGCGTCCGACTCGTCGTGCGCTGTGCCGGCGAGCGCGAGCCCGAACTGCAGAGGCCGCTGGACCGTGTAACTGGCCGTCTTGTGACGCGCCACCAGCAGCGCGCGTTCGAGCGACCACTCCGCGGGCTGGCTCTCGCCCAGGACGTCGAGATACTGCCCCGCGACGGCCTCGATCCGCATCCGGTCGTAACGGCTCCGGACGGCGAACAGGGTCGTGGTGGTCAGTGCGGTCTGGGCCAGGAGCTGGTCGGCCCAGACGAGGCAGAGGTCGCCGACGAGGATCGCCGAGGTCGAACCGAAGTGGTCCGCGTCGCCGATCCGGCCCTCGCCGGTGTGCTGGGCCGCGAACAGCCGGTGCGCCGTCGGGAGCCCGCGACGGGTCGCCGACTGGTCCATCACGTCGTCGTGCACCAGCGCGAACGTATGCATGAGCTCGAGGGCGCCGAGGGCGGGCAGAACCGGCCCGACCGGCTCCCGGGAACCGACGACGCCGCGCCAGCCCCAGTAGGCGAACGCCGGCCTGAGTCGTTTGCCGCCGGCCAGCACGATGTCGCGGGTGGTGCGAGCGAACCCGCCGAGGGCCGGATCGACCTCGTCCAGGGCGGCGATCTGGCAGGTCAGGAAGTCGGCCAGCGTCCCCTCGACGGCGGTCACCAGCCCGTCCGCCGGGCGCGTCTGATGAGGGACCCCGGAGCGGGATCTTCCCTCGAGCATGTCGTTGGCCACGTGGAGGAGATTACCGTAGGCTGCGTGTTGCGTCGATTCGTGAGTCGATTTATTTGAGTCGGCAAGATCGCATTATTGAGAGGGGTTGAGGTGGAGACCGATCTTGAGGCCGCCTACGAGCGGTGTCGGCAGCTGCACCGAGCCCACGGCCGCACCTACTACCTGGCCACCCGTCTGCTGCCTGCCTGGAAGCGCCGGCACGTGCACGCGCTCTACGGATTCACCCGCTACGCCGACGAGATCGTCGACCGCACCGAGGACCTGCCGGCCGAGGAGCGCGCCGCGCGCCTGACCGAGTGGTCCGACCGGTTCGTCGCCGGACTGCGGGGCGAGCGCGGTGACGACCCCCTGCTGCCCGCCGTGCTGCACACGATCGCCGTCTTCGGTCTCAGCGTCGGCGATTTCGACTCGTTCCTGCACAGCATGGCGATGGACCTCACCGTGACGTCCTACGCCACCTACGACGACCTGCTCGAATACATGGAGGGTTCGGCCGCTGTCATCGGCACGATGATGCTGCCGATCCTCGGGTCGAGCGATCCCGCCGCGGCCCGTGAACCCGCGCGCCAGCTCGGCATCGCCTTCCAGCTCACCAACTTCATCCGTGACGTCGGTGAGGATCTCGACCGCGGCCGCACCTACCTGCCCGACGAGCACCTGGCCGAGTTCGGGGTGACCCGCGCGGACCTGCTGGCCGCCCGGGCCGCCGGCCGCTCGACCCCGGCGATCAAAGAGCTGATCAAGGCCGAGGTGGCGCGGGCCGACCAGCACTACGCGGCTGCCGCGCCCGGCATCCCGTTGCTGCTGCCCGGTTCTCAGGCCTGCATGCGGACGGCCTATCAGCTCTACGCCGGGATCCTCGACGAGGTCGTCGCCGCCGACTACGACGTCTTCCGGCGCCGCGCCACGGTTCCCCATCAGACCCGGGTTAGGGTGGCGGCCCGTTCCCTGCTGACGAGGCCGGGGACGCCGGTGACCGAGCTGGTGCGTGGCTGACATGCGCACCGCGATCGTGTTGTTCACGCGTGACCTGCGGGTTCATGACAATCCCGCGCTGGCGACGGCGTGCGCCAACGCCGAGTCGGTCGTGCCGTTGTTCGTGCTCGACCCACACCTGGGAAAACTCTCGCCCAACCGGGCCCGCTTCCTGCATCAGTGCCTCGCCGACCTGCGGGAGAGCTTGCGCTCGCGCGGCGGAGACCTCGTCATCCGTACGGGCGATCCGGTCACCGAGACCCTGCGGCTCGCCGGCGAGGTGGAGGCGGACGGGATAGCCCTCACCGAGGACATCAGCGCCTACGCCCGTCGCCGCGAGCAGCGCCTCCGCGAGGAGTGTGATGCCCAGCGCATCTCGTTGCGTCTCTTCCCGGGCACGGCCGTCGTGCCGCCCGGTGACGTGCGCCCGGGCGGGGGCGGCGGCACCTACAAGGTGTTCTCCCCCTACTACCGGGCCTGGGATGCCGCCAAGTGGCGCGACGAGGTGGCAACCCCTCGGGCGATCACCCTGCCGCCCGGCGTCACTGTCGGACAACTGCCCGCCCTGCCCGAGGGTGAATCGCCGGACGCGCTCGACGGCGGGGAGACCGAGGGGCGCCGACGGCTCAAGACCTGGCTGGGACACGTCGGGCCCTACGACGACCTGCACGATGACCTGCCCGCCGACGGAACGTCGCGGCTCAGCGCGTACCTCCGCTTCGGTTGTGTCTCCCCGCTGGTCGTGGCGAATGCGGCGCGGGCGATGGACGGTCCCGGACCGGCTGCTTTCGTCCGTCAGCTCTGCTGGCGTGACTTCTACTACCAGGTCGTGTCCGCGTTCCCGAAGATCTCGACGGAGGCCTATCGCAAGTCCGGCGACCTCGAGTGGCGCGACGACCCGGATGCGCTCAAGCACTGGCAGGACGGTCTCACCGGGGTGCCGGTGGTGGACGCCGGCATGCGGCAGCTGCGAGCCGAGGGCTACATGCACAACCGTGCCCGGCTGATCACCGCCGCGTTCCTGACGAAACACCTCGGCATCGACTGGCGCCACGGCGTGCAGTGGTTCTTCCGCTGGCTGAACGACGGCGACGTCGCGAACAACTCCGGCAACTGGCAGTGGGTCGCGGGCACCGGCAACGACACGAAGCCCTACCGCCGGTTCAATCCGATCCGTCAGGCGGAGCGTTTCGACCCCAACGGCGAGTACGTTCGTCGCTACGTACCGGAGTTGTCGTCGATCCAGGGCAAGGCTGTCCACCAACCCTGGCGCCTGGCGGATACGGTGCGGTCAGGCCTCGACTATCCGGGACCGCTGGAATCGCATCGCGACGAAGCGGTCTGGCTGAGGCCATGAGGTTTCCGTCCGGTTCGCCGGATGGAAAGTGGGTCCTACCGGCCTGTTGCGTTCGTCCGTTGATGGCCGGTAGGACCTGCGAAAACCTTGTCCGGCTCGGGAAAGTCAGGCCGGAAGGGCTCGCCACGTGCCGTATCGGTGCACGGCGATCCCAGCGAAGGCCGCCGTCTTGCGGGTCGCCGCATCCACCTTCGCGAGCTCGTCACGCAGGCGGGTCGCGCCCTCCTCCGCAAACGTGCAATGCGGACAGTCGGCGAGTCGCTCCGTCTCCGCGCCCAGTCGCACCCGCTTGCCGGCCGCCTTACCGCGGGCCAGCCAGTCCTGACTGATCGACAGCATCGAGTTCGGCCCGGTCCCGGTGTCGCGGTAACTCATGATCGTGACCGCGTTGACCCGCTTCAGCACCTCGTCGGCAACGTTCTTGCGCCCGGTCGTGTGCTCACCGAGCCAGAACGGGACGTCGGCCTCGAGAGCGAGAGTGCTGGCGCCGCGCATCTTCTCCAGCAACTGGAGATAGGACGTGACCGTTGCGTCCAGGTCCGTCGTCCAGCCGTCGGTGAGGTACGGCTCGACGTCGAGATGGATGCCCGAGAAGAGTCCGGTCGACACCACCGTGCGCTGCCACGCGAGAGCCGCGGCGTGATCGGTGGTCCAGGCCGGGTCCCCGCCGAGCGCCCGTAGTTTGATCTTGAGCGGATCGGCCCGCTCCTTCATCTCCTGCATCCGCCCCAGGTCACCGTTGGTGAGCACCGCGGGGGAGACATGCACGAAGATCTCCGAGACCCTGTTGCGGGCCGCCCAGTCCACGACCTCGGACGCGGGCTGATCACCCCACAGCCACATCGCCCGGGTGCGTGCCGGCGCCGCGGTGAGACCGGCGCTTCCCGCGGACGAAGCCCCGGGCAACGCCAAGGCGGCGGCCATGAGGATGGCAGACACCAGCCCTGCCTGCCATCGCCCCCTCATGACCACCGCCCCTCTAGGTGTTCCTCTTCCGCGGGGGTTCAGAATCGGTCGGGGCGCGGGTCAGCTGAGAAGTCGCACCGAGGAGATTGCGGCGTCGAACGCATCGACGCGGGTGAAATCGCCGAGCACCCGGGTCACGTATCCGACGGCATGTCCACGGGCCGGATCCGCCCAGCCCGCATTGCCGCCCAGACCCCCCATTCCCCAGGTCCCGTCGGTGTCGCGCTGCACCCCGAGACCCCACGTCGTCTCGCCGCCGATGAAGTGGTCCATGCCGGTGAACTGCGCCGACATCATCTCCTCGACCAGGGCCGGCCCGAGCAGCCGACGCCCCCCGAGCTCACCACCCGCGAGCAGGCCCGCATACATCCGCGCCACAGCCTCGGCGGTCGCATGCAGATTGACGGCGGGCACCACAGCCGTACGCCATCCGGTGCTGTTGACCACGGCCAGGTCGCGAGCACCGGGCGGATTGGCCACCGCGCGGGCCCGCACCGAACCCGGCTCACCACGCATCAGCTCCGGGCGGTCCGGACGGTCGAACTCCAGCTCCGCGCACCGATCCAACGCCGCCGGCCCGAGCCCGAAACCGAGGTCGAGCCGCCAGGGCCCGGCGATCTCCGCGGCGACGAACTCGGCCGGCTCGCGCCCGGTGACACGTCGCACAAGTTCACCGAGCAGATGCCCGTACGTCAACGCGTGCTCGGCGGCGACCGTGCCCGGCGGCCACTCGGGGTCGGCCCCGGCCAGATCCGCGCACAACAGGTCCCAGTCGCCCCATGCCGCCGCGTCGCGTGCAACGGGGAAAGTCACCAGGCCGGCGGTATGCGTCAGCACCTGGCGTACCGAAACCTCGGTCCTGAAACGCGGCCAGTGCCGTGCGAACGGATCGTCCAATGCGATCAGACCGCGCTCCACCAGCAGCAGCACCGCCAGAGCGATCAACGGCTTGCCGACCGAATAGACGTTGACCAGGGTCTCCGCGTCCCACCGCCGGGAGTGGGCGGCGTCGCGCCAGCCCTCCCGCAGATCGACGACCACCTCACCGTGCCGCAGCACGCACAACGCCGACCCGCCGCTCGGATGCGCGTCGAACGCATCCCTGACCCGCTCGTATCCGGGGGACACCCGGCCGCTCACTGTCACGTCCCAGTTCTACAGTGCGACAACCGCCGTGATCGTCGTGCCGGTGTCACCCGTGGTGATGGTCAGATCCGACATCTGCCGCGCGATCCACAGGCCGCGCCCACCCGGCAACGACGGTGCCGGCAGCGTCCGCCCGGCACGGTCCGGCTCTGCCAGACCCGGTCCACTGTCGCTCACCTCGCAATACAGAGCGCCGCCGGCCAGCCAGATCCGCAGCCGTCCCCCACCACCGCCATGCCGGACCGCATTGCTGCACAGCTCATGGACGACCAACACCACACTTTCCGCCGTACGGTCGTCAGCGGCCCCCGTGACATGAGCCGCGACCGTGCTACGCAGCGAATACAGGTCACCGCCCACGAAAGCCAGGTCGACGATCCCGGTGCTCTGCCCGGTCACCTCACTGTTCGCCATGACGAACCAGCATCCGCAAGGACGGAACCTCCCGGGCACCGGCGATCATCAACGTCCGCTCGATCGGCTCCGGGCAGACCACCACCATCCGCCGCTGATCAGGCAACCCGGCGGCAGTCCGCAGGATCACCGCGGCAGCCCCGGCGTCGATGAAACCCAGCTGGTTGAGATTCAGGTGGATGTCCCGATCGAGGCGGACGGCCTCGGCCAGGGCGTCGCTCAGCGCCTCCGCACGGGTGTAGTCGAGCTCGCCGGCGACCCGTACTCCCGGAGGAACATGCTGACGGCAGATCCGGAGCACCGGATCCTCGTGATAGACCGTGGCCGTCACGGTCCGCGGATGCACCCGAGCCGCGTACCCCAGGGTCACCGGGTCGAAGGTCTCCCGGTCGTATTCGCAGACAGCGGTCAGACGGCCGCCCTCGAACAGGCGCCCGATCTCCGACTCGAAGACAAGTAGCTGCTCAGCATTGGCCTGAGGCCGCGAAGCCCAGCACATGTCGATGGTGACGCTCAGCCCGTTGTGCCCGTCACGCAGAGCGGCACGGACCTCCCGCTCGACCAGCTCCACCATCGTCTCGGCATCAGGCCCCACACTGCCGCCCCACAACCGCTCCATAGGCAGAATCGTCGGCGCGGACCCATCCGCACCGCCACGGCCCAGCAGCTCAGCCCGCAGATCATCAACATCAGCGACGTCGGTGTAACAGATCACCCGGTCACCCCGCGACCGAGCAGCAGCCACAAACGCGGCCAGGATGTCGAGCCGCTCCTCAGTATCCGAATACGTCAGGCAGGCATGGTCCCCCGGCGCCAGCCGATCCACCGGTGTCACGGCGACCATGTGTCCTCCCAGTCAAGAAACCTGATCAATACCCGTCCGTCCCCTCAAGCAAGCACGAAGCCCCAGCCAACTCCCCAGCCGAGTGCCGTCCCCACCCCCATCATGGCTTGGGCTTGGGCTTTTCCTCTCCTCCTCGGCCGGCGCTGGCGGTCGCTTCTGGTCCTGCATTGCGTTCATGGCTGGCGCTTGCCTCGCCCAACCGCTCTGCAAGCCGAGCCGGCTCTCCTCGTTCGAGTCGACCCGAGATCCCCTGCACCCCCGCTCGCACGCACGACCCGCTCTCCTACGTAGATACTTGCCGTCCAGTTCTGGGTCTTCCCTCAACCACGGGCGTGCGCCGCCGATCTGGCCGGTGCGACGGAGATACTGGGCCTGCTGGCTCCCTCTGGCGTGCGGAGTCGTAGCGCTCTGTACCTGTATTCGGGACGGTGCGCGGTGGCCTGCGAGCCTGAAATCAGTGTTTCTGCAGGTCAGAAACCTGTGGCGCGCGACACGGGGGGCCGATTTGGAGCGCAGGAAACCACCGGGTAATGTTTTGCGAGCCAGCAGGGAAACGGGCGAGGCAAGCGAAGCGAACTGGGAACGGGTAACCGGGAACAGGGAGATCAGCTTCCGGCCGTCCTGCTAAATCCTTCGTACTTCGGGATCGTAGCGATGCTGCCCTGTGCAGCGCCGCCCCGGGCCCGGAACGAAGGGTGCGCTAGGTACGAACGGCACGAACCGGGAGATACCGGTTGACAGGGCCTGGAAGACCTAGTAAATTTGAACGAGTGCCCCGCGGACGGGCCGCCGAGTGAGGCGGTAAGTTTGGTGGTGTGTGGTTGTTCTTTGAGAACTCAACAGGGTGCTAGATAAGCCAGTGCCAATTGGTTTTAGCCAGGCTGGTCTTCGGATTGGTTTGGTTTCCTTTGGCAACAATTTGTATTGTTGCCAGGATGATTTTCCATGGATTTTATTGGAGAGTTTGATCCTGGCTCAGGACGAACGCTGGCGGCGT
>NZ_JBITDZ010000008.1:55780-420028 GCF_044454705.1 Actinoplanes sp. NPDC051494 | reverse complement strand
TCCTGCACGATTACAACCATCACCGACCCCACACCGCCATCGGCGGCCTGCCACCCATCACACGGTTGACCAACCTCACCGGACATCACATCTAGGCTGCGGCTATGAGCACAATCGGAGTCGCCGTAGCCGGGTTCGGCTGGATGGGCCGCGTCCACACCCAGGCCTACCTGCGGGTGCCGCACCACTTTCCCGACCTCCCGCTGCGTCCCCGGCTCGTCGCGGTCGCCGACGATGTGCCGGGCCGGGCCGCCGCGGCCGCCGATCAGTACGGCTTCGCCACCTCGACGCCGGACTGGCGTGACCTGCTCACGAACCCGGACGTGCAGGCGATCAGCGTCACCGCGCCGAACTTCCTGCACCGTGACATCGGGGTCGCGGTCGCCGAGGCCGGCAAGCACCTCTGGATCGAGAAACCGGTCGGCCTGACCGCCCCGGACGCCCGGGCCGTCGCCGCGGCGGTCGCCACCGCCGGCGTCCGGGGCACGGTCGGCTTCAACTACCGCAACGCCCCGGCCGTGGCCCGGGCCCGCGACCTGATCGCCGCCGGCGGGATCGGCATGGTCACCCGGGCCCGGTTCCGTTTCCTCAGCGACTACGCGGCCCACCCGGCCGGTGCCCTGACCTGGCGTTACTCGCGGGAGCAGGGCGGCAGTGGGGTCCTCGGCGACCTGGCCTCGCACGGCGTCGACCTGATCCGCCACCTGCTCGGCGAGATCGACGCCGTGGTCGCGGACACCGCCGTGTTCATCCCCCAGCGCCCCCGCCCGAGCGCGGCGACCGCCGGCCACGCCCGTGCCGACGGCGGCGAGCTCGGCCCGGTCGAGAACGAGGACTACGTGTCGGCCCAGCTCCGGCTCGCGTCGGGCGCCCGGGTGGTGCTGGAGGCGAGCCGGGTCGCGGTCGGCGACCAGAACAACTACGGCTTCGAGATCCACGGCACCCGGGGCGCGGTGGCCTGGGACTTCCGGCGGATGGGGGAGCTGACGCTGAGCGTCGGGGGCGCCTACCAGGACCAGCCGACCGGCACCGTCTTCGTCGGTCCGGGCGACGGGGAGTTCGCGGCGTTCCAGCCCGGGGCCGCCAACGCCATGGGCTACGACGACCTCAAGGTCATCGAGGCGGCCCAGTTCCTGCGCTCGATCACCACCGGCAAGCCGCACGGCACGACGCTGGACGACGCGGTCCGCAGCGCGGCCACGCTCGACGCCATGACCGCCTCGGTCGCGTCCGGAGGCTGGGTCTCCCCGGAGCTTTAGTCCTGCCGGCAGCGGGGAAGCTCCGCCAGGTCGGTGACGGCGACCTCGGCCCGGGGCGTGAGAAGAGCGCCAGGTGTCCACCTCGGATGGTCGAGATCCGGGCCTCGGCGCGCTCGGTCACGAATCGCCGCCGGGCGGCCCGGGCAACCCGTCCGGCGACCGCACGCACTGTCGGGCACGGTGCCCCGAGCCGCTGACAGGGGGCGAGCCGCAACCGCAGCCCGTCTGGGGCACCGGCCGGTCTGCGGTGACGGTTACTGCGAGGCGTCCTTCGTGACCAGGTCGTCAGCCCGCAGGTTGAGGGTCGCCAGCAGCCCGACCTGGCGGTTCAGGTCGACCTCCTCGGGCAGGGTCTTCTCGACCCAGTCGGCGCGGTGCTGCTGGCCCCGCTCACGAAGAGCGGTGACGATGACATGCCTGGGAACGGTCATGATCTGCTTCCTTGCTGCAGCGCGGAGACGCCGAGCGGCACCGGCCGGAAGGCCGGGGACAGCTGGGCGCCGCGTGCGCTGCGATTGATGACGCGGAACGGCACGGGACAGCCCTCAGCCGACCCATGCCGTATCGCAGATCTCGGTGCCTCCAGAAAGAGGACCCACCGGTGTGCCAAGGCAGGATCGCCAAAAGGGATCGCCGGGCAACTGCGACAGACCGAACCGCAACGTCACGCGCGCGGCCGGTGCGCCAGGCGCCTCATCAGAGGACTACCAGTTCCGGAGTACCTGCAGTTTACGCTCCGCACCCGTTTCCAGCGAACTCGTCAACCGGCCGCCGTCTTCAGCCCGCGACTTCGAACCGAAACGTGACTACCTCACCACTGCCCTGGGCCACGATGCCGTCGTCGGTGTCGATGTGCAGCGGTGTCCCCTCGAGCCCCAGGGTGTAGGCCTGCGCGGCGAGATCCGGCGTGAGGGTGAGCTCCTGCACGTCGGCGCCGGACTTGCACACCCGCATCCGCACGCTCGAATACTCGTCGACGGTCATGCACATGTCGTTCCCGTTGCGCTTCGTGGTCTGGACGACCAGATAGCCCCCCGGTGAGGGCTCCAGGTGCCACTTGTTGCGCAGCTCGTAGTCCTTCCCCCGCTCGGTCTCCGCGATCACCCGGTCGTCGTCGTCATACCCGGCGACGACCTCGGTGCCGGTGCCTTTCACCAGCCGGATCGAGAAGGCCCGCGTGCCGTCCAGCACCCCGTCCGGCGGCGGGCTGACCGTCGGTGCCGCGGCCGGAGCGGGGCCGGGGCCGGTCTCGGGTGCCTGCTCGCGGACTGCTGAGAGGGCTACCGCGGTGCCCGCCCCGGCGACCAGGACCAGACCGAGAGCTCCGGCGATCCGCTGGTTGCGGCGGCGGCGGTGTCCCTGTCGGAGGATGGCGGCCACCGGCTGCGGGAGCACCGTGCGGCTGCCGTGCTCCGCGATCGCGGCGAGGTCGTCATGCCATTCAGGCCTGCTCATGGGCCAGATTCCTTTCGTCACGATCGGTCAGCAGCGCGGCCATCGCCTGCCGGCCCCGAGCCAGCCGGGCCTTCACCGTCCCGGTGGGGGAGCCGGTCTCCGCGGCGATCTCGGCCACCGACAACCCGACCAGGTGATGCAGGACGATGTCGCGGCGCTGGGTCGCGGAGATCGACCGCAACGCCTGGACCAGCGCCACATGGTCGGCACTGAGACCGTCCAGCACCTGGTCACCGACCTCACGCTGATGGGCCCGGAGCCGGTTGACGGCCTTGCGCCAGCCGCTGACCGCGATCCGGGCGGCAACCCGCCGGACCCAGGCCTCCGGGCTGTCGGCCGCACGCACGGTGGACCACCGCTGCCACGCCCGTGCGTAGGCTTCGGACACGGCATCCTCCGCGTCGGCGCGGTTCCCGGTCATGACGAACACATGCCCGAGCACCCGAGCGGCGGACGCCGCGTAGAACTCCTCAAAATCAGCCGAATCTGCCAATGTCCCTGTTCCCGCCCTGCAGACGACGCCGGGTCGATGACTGTCCGAGAATGACGCCGGATCCCCCACCCCGGTTGCGCGACTGTGGCGGCGGTCACAGGCTGGTCGCCCGGTTTAATCGCTGGCACGCTCGCCGACGGTCGCGCAAACTATGTTCCGACGACATCGCACCGGCCCCGGGAAGGAAGAACGACATGACGCGCCCGCAGCCCTATCGCTATTCCGACCGACGGGCCGATTAGCGCGCCGCAACACGCGCGCCGAACCGCCCCCTCTCACCATCGAGGTCAGGGCGGTTTTCCTTTGTTCCCATGGCGCAGCTGGACAGCGCGCGACGCTACGAACGTCGAGGCCGCAGGTTCGAATCCTGCTGGGAACACGCACCAACCCAAGCGGTAGCGCCGACGTGGGAGAGTCGGGCCTGGCTGTAACCCAGGTGCCTTGCTGAGGGGGTTCGAATCCCTCCTACCGCACGCCCGGACCCGTCCCATCGAAGTATTCGCTGGTCAGCGATGCGAGCTGTCGGGTGCTGGTGGTCACCGCCGGTCGGGTAGTATAAGCAACCGCGCCCTCGTAGCTCAGGGGATAGAGCATCGGTTTCCTAAACCGTGTGTCGCAGGTTCGATTCCTGCCGGGGGCACCAGGTCAGACCTTGTTTCGCAGCCTTTGCCGGGTAGCAGCGAGACCGGTTCGGATTCCATTGTGCCGGGCCGTGGGGCTCAGGCGGGGAATTCGTTGACGCCGGGGGCGAGGTTCCAGTGGCCGATCCCGTTGCTGGCCAGGCCTACCGTGAGCACGCCGAGGCCTTCCAGCCAGTGCGCCATTTTCAGGCCGCCGACGTCCAGTGGGCGCAGTCCCAGGCTTTTGACGAATGCTGCCACGTCTGTCTTGGCCTGCGCGTTGTCGCCGGCCATGAAGACGTCGGGGCGGCTGTTCTCCAGGACGTTCTGGAAGATGGTGTTGAATGCTTTCACCACGCTGGCGCCGGGCGGGGCGACCTTGGCGATTTCGGCGGCGATCGAGGTTTCGCCGCTGTGGGCCAGGCCGTCGAAGGTGGCGTTGAAGGGGTTGCTGATGTCGACGATCACCTTGCCGGCCAGGGCATCTCCGTATTCGGTGACGACCGGGACCACACCGGCGTGGAGCAGGGCCGTGATGACGATGTCTCCGGCTGGGACGGCTTCCCATGTGCCCGTTGTCGTGCCGCCGCCCAGGGTTCTGGCCAGGTCGTCGGCCTTGGACTGGGCGCGTCCCATGACCTCGACGGTGTTGCCGCCGGCCACGGCGAGTTTGCCGATGGTGCGGGCCATGTTGCCTGTACCGATGAGGGTGATTCTGCTCATGGTGTGTTCTCCCGTTCAGAGGGCGGTGGTGCCGCCGTCGGCGACCAGTTCCAGGCCGTTGACGTAGCTGGAGTCGTCGGAGGCGAGGAACAGGGCGACGGTGGCGATCTCGTCGGGGCGGCCCATTTTTCCGCGGGGGATGAGGGATTCGAACGTTGACCTGGTCGCCTCGTCGAACAGTTCTTCCTGCTTGGCGGTGGCGACCTGGCCGGGGGTCAGGACGTTGACCCGGATCTTGCGGTCGCGCAGTTCGTTGAGCCAGACGCGGGCCCAGGCCTGCTGGACGGCTTTGCTTCCCGCGTAGAGGCTCCAGCCGGGGAAGGCGCCGAGGGACGCGTTGGAGCCGGTCATGAAGATCGATCCGTGGTCGTTGATCAGCGGCAGGGCCTTCTGCACGGTGAACAGGGTGCCGCGGGCGTTGAGGGAGAAGGCGCGTTCGAACTGCTCCTCGGTGATTTCGCCGAGCGCGGCGGGTTCGCCCATGCCGGCGCTGGCCCAGAGCACGTCGATCGAGCCCTTTTCGTGCTTGACGGTGTCGTACAAGCGGTCGAGGTCGGCCAGGTCGGCCGCATCACCCTGGACGGCGGTGACGTTGCGGCCGATCAGGGTGACGGCTTCGTCGAGTGCTTCCTGCCGGCGGGCCTGGATGAAGACATGCGCGCCTTCCTCGACGAACAGTTTGGCGCCGGCCAGTGCCATGCCGGTGGATCCGCCGGTGATCACTGCGACCTTGCCATCGAGCTTTCCCACGATCATTCCCCTTAAGTAAACCGACCTGTGTTCTTAAGGTAGGCGAAGGTCGGCCGGGGCGCAAGTTAGGTACACCGATCCGTACCGGACGGGTCTATGCTCGGGTCATGACGGAGTTGGAGAAGGGCCCTCAGGGCCTGCGTCGCGGCCGGGGAGCGCGCGAGCGGATCGTCAGCGCGTCACAGCAGCTGTTCCGCGATCAGGGCATCAACCGCACCGGCATGGACCAGCTCTGCGCCGCCGCCCAGGTGTCCAAGCGGACGGCCTACCAGCACTTCGCCAACAAGGACGAGCTCGTCGCCGAATACCTGCGCCGATTCGATCCCGACGTCATGCCCAGCGTGTTCGACCGCACCGACCTCTCGCCCCGCGAACGGCTCCTCGCCGCGTTCGAGATGCCCGCCTCCACGCCGCTGTGCCCCTACATCGCGGCGGCGGTCGAGCTCCACGACCCCCAGCATCCTGCTTCTCTCTACGCGCGCGAGTACAAGATCGCTATCGCCGCGCGGCTCACCGAGGCCGCCCGCGAGGCCGGTGCCGCCGACCCGGAACAGCTCGGCGAACAGTTGGCGCTGCTCATCGACGGCGCCTCGGCTCGTACCCGGGTCCTCGACAGCAATTCGTTTCCCGCCGCCGCGGCCATCGCGGCCGTCCTCATCGACAACGCCATTGCCGCATCTGCCCCCGTCGTGGCGGGAGCGGCGCAGCCGGAGAGGTAGCAGCCGGAGGGGCGGCGGCCGGGCCCGAGGTCTGGGCCCGGCCCGTGGTGCTCAGTCCAGGCAGAATTCGTTGCCTTCGGGGTCTGCCATCACGATGAAACCTTCGCTCATCGGGGGTGCGGGCTCCTCGCGGCGGAGCTGTACGGCTCCGAGTGCGGTCAGCCGGTCGCTCTCGGCTTCGAGGGCTGCCATCCGGGCCTCGCCGCGGAGGCCGGGGGCCGCTCGGACGTCGAGGTGGAGGCGGTTCTTGACGACCTTGCCCTCGGGCACCTGCTGGAAGAACATCCGCGGGCCGTGGCCGTCCGGGTCCTCGATGGCCGACCTGGTGTTGCGCTGGTCCTCCGGCACGCCGGCGCGGGCGAGGAAGTCGTTCCAGGCGGCCAGCACGTCGGCGCCCTCGGGGAGGTCGGTGCCGGGCGGGGCCGGGTGGATGTAGCCGAGGACGTCGCGCCAGAAGGTGGACAGAGCGCCCGGATCGTGGGCGTCGAAGGTCACCTGGAAGTCTCGGCTCATCGGGGCGCTCCGATGGAGTGCTGGTAGAGGTCGCGGATGAGGCACACCTCGGACAGATGGTGGATCAGTTCGCGGTGGATGTGCAGGATCAGCGTGGCCATCGGCGCGTCCGGGAACGGTTCGTCCGCGCCGACCGGGGCCCGGAGTGCGGCGTCGTCGAGGGTGCGGAGGCCGGTCAGCCAGATGTCGAGCTGGGTTTCGAGCTGGTCCAGTGCGGCGGCCGCGGTGCCGGCATAGGTCCATTTTTCGTACGAGGCCGCGGGCGCCCCGAAATGGGCCGCGTTGCGTATGGCCAGTACGCCGACGATGACGTGGCCGAGCCGCCAGGCGATGGTGGTGAAGGGCGCGGGGACCGGCTCGGGATACGTGTAGTCGATCGTGACGTCGGTGCCGTCACGGCGTACGTTCCAGGCATTCGGCACCGGTGACCAGAAGTATTCGTCATCCGTGAGACCGGCCAGCCGGTCTTTGATCTGATGATTCCAGTGGAACTCCCATTGCTCGCGCAATGTCGCGTTCCAGTCGAGGTTGTCCGCCGTCATGGCATCAGCCTGGCATCCATTGCGGACTGATTCTGGCCTGATTGTTCCGGCCGCCCCGGACGGGGGACGGCCGGAACCGTGGATCAGGCGCAGGTCAGGCAGTCACCCGTGGGCGGCGGGTCGACCGGCTTGGCGCTGATGCCGATGTGGCCGTTGTAGGCGGCGGCGACGGCCGCGACACCGGTGGCGATGACGAGGGCGGCGAAAATGGTCGCCACCCATTGAGTGAGACGCATGGACATTCAGGACTCCCCGTGAGCTGAATCGGATTTTACTGCGGCCAGCGAGGGCGGTGCAGCAGCTCGAAGACTACCGAGTGCCAGCCCTAACTGGAATCTGTTTTCCACGCCCAGACGGTCCATCAAGGACCGCAGGGTGCCGGTGACCGACCGGGTGCTGATCCGGAGGTTGTCGGCTGCTGCCCGATCGGTGTGGCCGGCGGCCAGCAGGGCGATCAGGCTCTGTTCCCGGCTCGACAGGATGATCGGGGCGACGCATTGCCGCTGCTGTCTGACGGCGGTGTCCCAGGACCGTTCGAACAGCCGCACCAGGATGTCGACCACGCCCGGGCGCCGCACCTCGAAGTAGCCGCGTTCCAGGTCGGCCGGGTCCGCGGGGAAGATGACGGAGCGCCGGCTGCCGATGAACATCTTCAGTGGCACGTCGGTGGTCTCGTAGCGCTGGTACGACGTGCCGTTCACCAGGTGGCTGCTGACGTCCAGCGCGTCGCCGTCGGCCGGTGGCGGCCGGAGCAGGCGGCACTGGACGCCCTGTTCCTGCAGCGCGACGTCCATCGGCGACGCGGCCCGCGCCGACTCGACGTCGATCGCCTGTTCGGTGGTCATCGACCAGAATTCCTGCAGGTCGCTGGTGACCAGTTCGCCGAGGCGCCGGCGGGCGGCCCCGCGGCTGGCCAGATACCGCACGCCGTCGGCGAAGTCCCCGGCGAGCGCGGTGCCGATGTCGATGCCGGCGACCCGCAGCGTGTTGACCACGGCGTGGTGCGAGCGGACCTTGACCTCGGGGTCGATCCGGTGCATCCGCCGGGTGCGCAGGTGTTCGACGACGACCGCCGGGCGGCGGCCGGTCCAGATCCGGGCCGTGACGCGGGGGTCGGTGGTGGCGTCCGCGGCACCGCTCTCGCGGAGTTCCGCGAGGGCCTGGGTGGTCCGGCGGGCCGGGAGCCCGAGTTCGGCGGCGAGGGCCCGTTCGGTGCGCGGCCCGAAGGTCGCGAGGGTGCGGAAGACGAGATCGGCGTCGCTGGAGAGTCCCCAGCGGACCAGGGACGGGATGGCGGCGCCGAGGGATACCGGGGTGCGCGTCACTCCATCGATTCTCATCGAAAGGATCAGCTCTCGCTTCCGACGGACGGACCGGGAAGGTTGGCCTTGCGGAGGAACCCGAGGGCCAGCCCGAGCTGGAATCGGTTGTCGACGCCGAGCCGGTCCATGAGGCTGCGCAGGATGTTGGTCACCGAGCGCGCGCTGATGCCGAGCTGCTCGGCCGCGGAGATGTCCGTGTGCCCCTGGGCCAGCAGGGCCACCAGGTCACGCTCGCGGTCGGACAGGATGATCTTCGGCAAAGTGCCAGCTCCGTTCGGGTCACTGTGGTTCGCCCGCATGGAATCACGGCCGGTGGCCGGCGGTCCAGGATCCGCCGCGGCATCCGGCCGGGATTGCGGGAACCCGCAACGCACGTTTCTATATCCCGCAATTTCGCTGGCCGCCGAGGCCCGTTCGTTGACCTCCCGGCCCGGCTTCAGCAATCTGGCAGGGCACGGGGGAACGGTCCGGGCGGCCCTGCCGCCGGGCCATCGATGGCGGCTCACGCGCCGCAAGCACGGGGGCAGACCGGACCGGGCCGGCTCCGACGTTCATACGGGGGACGTCGGAACCGGTCCGCCGGTTTCGGAATTCTCATGAATGATCATGGTCTTTTGCTGCGTAATGGTGGGGATGAAAAAGTTTCTCGCCTTCCTCACCGCCCTGACCCTGCTGGCCGGGTTCGCCGCCGATGTCGTGTTCGGGACCGCCTCAGCGGCCCGCGCGGCCCCGATGACCCCGGTGGCCCCGCGGTCACCGGCGGACGTGACGCCGCCGTACCACGTGGTGCGCCCGCGCGAGACGATCAAGAAGATCGCCGACTTCTACGGCATCAAGCCGGCCCAGTTGCGCGCCTGGAACGGGATCGAGAAGCCGAACCAGCCCAGCGTCGACGCGGTGCTGCACCTGGCGAAGCCGCCGGTCCCGCTGACCGGCTGGCGGTCCTGGATCGAGCGGGTGACCCCCGCGCAGGTCGGCTGGGACCCGGCGAAGGGGTGTCCGGTGCTGCCCGCGAACCTGCGCAAGGTCTGGGTCACCTACATCGACTTCTACGGCGTCGGCCATTCCGGCAGCATCGTGGTCAACAAGGCCATCGCGGCCCGGGTCCAGCGCATTTTCCTCGCGCTGTACCGGATGCGGTTCCGCATCCAGGGAATGGCTCCGATGTCGATCAACGCGCCTTACATCACCGACATGGGTACGGTCACCGCGGCGTACAACTGTCGTCTGGTCGCCGGGACCAGCACGGTGTCGCAGCATGCCTACGGTCTGGGAATCGACGTGAACCCGGTGCAGAACCCGATGATCCGGGGCAGCAATATCGATCCGACCCAGGGACCCGGGTTCGCGATGCGCACCGCGTACCGCCGGGGAATGATGCATTGGGGTGGCGCGACGCGTGCCTTCACGACCAACGGCCTCTATTGGGGCGGGCACTGGCACAGCCTCAAGGACTACATGCACTTCAGTACGACCAACAAATAGAAAAGGCCCGGCACTCATGCGTACGGAGTGCCGGGCCTGATCACGCGTTCACCACTTCAGGAAGTTGTCCTGGGTCTGCGCGTTGAAGACGTCCGTCTTGTAGAACTTGGCGAGTGCCACCCGGATGTCCTTGAGCTCCAGCACGTCGACACCCTTGGCGATGTCGTTGGAGAAGATGTAGCCGTTGTACCAGTACGCCGACCACGAACCGCCGGTCACCGCCTGGGTGGCCGAGAGCGGGCCGCGCTCCCAGTAGGCGATCTCCTTGGGCTTGCGGGAGTTCGTGAAGTCGAAGACCGAGATGCCACCCTGATACCACGCCTGGACCATGATGTCCCGGCCCGGCACGGGGATCAGCGAACCGTTGTGTGCCACACAGTTCTCGAACTGCGTGTTGGTCCGCGGGATCTTGAAGTAGCTGCGGAATTCGAGCTTGCGCTTCTTGCCGTGCCCGACGATGTCGTAGATCCCGTCGGCGCCGCGCTCCGGGCCGATCTCCGGGTTGCAGGTCGCCGCGCCGCCGCCGCCGAGCTCGTCGGTGAAGACGACCTTGGTGCCGCTGTTGTTGAACGTCGCGGAGTGCCAGAACGAGAAGTTCACCTCGTCGCGGACTGACGTGATGATTCTCGGTGCGGTGCGTACCGAGATGTCGAACAGGACGCCATCACCCATGCAGGCACCCGCGGCGAGGTCCTTCTCCGCGTACGCGGTGATGTCGTGGCAGCCGGTGGTCGCGCTGTGCCCGGGGGTGCCGGGGTAGCCACCGTCCGGGAAGAGCACCGGGGCGTTGACCACGGTCGCGGCCGTCGGGTTGCGCTTCGGCACCTGCACGATCGAGATCTTGTCGTGCGGCAGGGCGCAGTTGGGCTGGTCCACGCCGGCCAGGTTGTACGACGAGATGTACAGGTAGACGTTGGGGTCGTGGCGCTTGCCCGGCACCAGCGTCTGGGTGTGCGAACCGCAGTCCGTCTTGACCGACTTCAGGTACACCGGGGTCAGCGGGTCACTGATGTCGAAGATCTTGATGCCTTCCCAGCGCTCGCCCGGTGCGGCGGTCGTCGACGGGTCGTTGACGCACGAGTCGTTCGTCCGCTGTGAGTCGGTGCCGAGGAAGAGCAGGTTGCCGCTGATCGAGATGTCGTTCTGCGAACCCGGGCAGAGCAGCTGCGCGGCCTGGACCGGCGCCTTCGGGTTGCTGATGTCGATCACGGTGAAGCCGTTGTAGTTGCCGCTGAACGCGTATTTTCCCTTGAAGGCCCAGTCCGAGTTGACGGACGTGGCGAACGGCCCGGTCTTGGGCAGGTAAGCGACCTGTTTGAGGTTGGGGGTGCTGGCGATCTCGTCGACCCCCGGCGGCGTGTCCTGGGCCGCGGCGGGGGCCTGGGCCGACCCGCTCGTGGGTGCCGTGAGCAGGCCGATGACCACGGCGGCCGCGCTGAGCACCGCCAGGCGCTTGAGCTGCCGCCCTCGTGGGGCAGAGTGCTTCATGAAGCTCCTTCCGGTCCACGCACCGCTGGGGGCAGGATGATGTCGCGCACGATGCGTATTCACCTTCATCGCTACAGTAGTGGCCGAACATGATCACGGGAACATTTGTTTACATGGATGAAAGGAAGCGATGAGCCGGTCAGCGCTGAAGTTCATGATGATTCCGCTGGTCGTGGTGGCGATCGGGGCCGGCGTCGTGCTCGTGACAAGATCCGGATCGGACAGATCCGCAGCGGCGCCCCGGCCGAGCGAGGCCTCCACGGCGCCGCAACGGGTGATCGTCCCCGGCCGTCCCGGCGAGGCGGCGGTCATCTCCGACTCCGACAAGATCAAGGCTCCGCCCGGGGCCACCTACAACGCGATCGACACCCGGTTCGTCCAGATGATGATCGTCCATCATGAGCAGGCGGTGGCGATGTCGCGGCTCGCTCCCGGCCGGGCCGCGGACACCGGGCTCGCCGCGCTGGCCGCACGGATCGGTGCGGCCCAGACGCCGGAGATCGCCTTCCTGCGGTCCTGGTTGCAGGCCCGCGGGCTGCCGGCGACCGACCCCGGCCACGATCACACCACGATGCCCGGCATGCAGAGCGAGGCCGACATGGCGGCGCTCACCGCCCTGACCGGCGCCGGCTTCGACCGCATGTTCGTGACGATGATGACGGCCCACCACCGCGGCGCGATCCAGATGTCCGCGGACGTCCAGCGCGGGGGTACCGACCAGCAGCTCAACGACGTCTCCGCCGAGATGGCCGTCGAGCAGGGCAGCGAGATCCGCCGCATGGAGCAGCTCGGCGTCGTCTAAAGGGTGGCGAGCTCGGCGACCGAGTCGATCACGTCGGCCGGGGTGGGCAGGTCGGTGCGGGATCGCTGGTCGGCGTACTTCCCGGTGCGGACCTGGACCGAGCGCGCGCCGGCCGCCACGGCCATCGCGATGTCGGTGGCGCGGTCGTCGCCGACCACCCAGATCTCGTCCCGGTCACCCATGTCCCCGGCGGCCAGGCGCAGGAAGTCCGGGCTGGGCTTGCCGAGCAGCCGGGCCTCCACCTCGGCGGCGTATTCGATCGCGGCCACGATCGCGCCCGTGTCGAGATGGTCGCCATCGGCGTTACGGGTGTAGCGCCCCCGCTGGAGGGCGATCAGCTCGGCGCCGCCCCGGACCGCCCGGAACGCCGCGTCCAGCAGCTCGAAGGTCAGATCCCGATGGCAGTCGCCGACGACGACATGAGTGCTGTCCCTATCGGTCAGGACACAGTGCGCGGCCAGGTCGCCGCGGACCGCGTCGTTGCCCAGCAGCAGGACCCGGGCCCCGGCCGTGGCACCCAGGTGACGCTGTGCGGCGGTGACCGGGCTGAACAGGTCGCCGGGCCCGGCCGGGACACCACGCGCCCGCGCCCGGGCGAGCAGTCCCTCGGCCGACTGCGAGTCGGTGTTGGTGAAGAACCGGACCACGTCACCGCGCCCGCGCAGGGCCTCGATCGCCTCGGCGGCGCCCGGGACGGCCGCTCCCCGGTCGTACATCGTGCCGTCGAGGTCCACCAGCACCAGCCGCACGGGGGAGTCCTCCTCAGAAGTGACGTTGCATCGATCACGATATCCGGCGCCGGGATGCGCCGCCCCGGTGTCGCCGGATAGGTTGTCGTGTATGGAGCTGCGAAGTGTGTCGCGTCGTTCGCGGCTCTCGCTCGTCGCCTCCCTGTTCCTCGCCGCGCTGCTCGGCACGCCGGCGGCTCCGGCTGTCTCGCCGGTCACCGCCCCCGCCGGGGCGGAGACCACCGCGGTCACCTCCGTGACGCACGGCGACGACTCCGGTGCCGGTGCGGGTGTCTCGGCGGCCTACGCCGCCGGAGCACGGGCCGCCGACACCGCCAGTGCCTTCGCGGTCTATGACGCCGGCACCCCGGAAGCCCGGACGCTCGGTGTCCTCCCGGTCCAGGCCGCCGGGGACCCCGGTGCCCGGGTGCCGCTCACCCTCGGCCCGGTTGTCGCCGCGATTTTTGTGGTGCTCCTCCTCCTGCTGTTCCCCGCGCCGGCCGCCCGGTCGCGCATCACCCGCCTGACCAGCACGGCTGTTCGTGCCGTGGCCGGTCCGCGGGCACCTCCCGCCGCCGCCTGATCGATCCGGCAGCACCCTCGGATCTTCCCGGCGCGGGAATTGGATCCGGGGTCATCGATTAACGGCGCTCCTCGGTGGAAAAGGAACAAGACATGGACATCGCTCTGCAGATCCTCGGCGGCAACAGCGGGCGGGTGGCCCTCATCTGGCTGTCCCTCGTCGTTCTCGCCCTCGTCGCCCTCGTCGGCCTGGCGCTGCCCCGCGGCGTGCGCCGGCCGGGGCAGATCAGCGCGTGGCTGTCCGACTCGGCCTCGCAGAAGCGGGCCGAGATGGAGGCCAAGGCCGCGGAGGCGCAGGAAGTCGTCCGGTATGCGGCGGAGATCGGCGTCGCCGCGGCGGGAGCCACCGCCACCGCCGAGCGCCGGCGGGAGAACTGCCAGCAGGCGCAGGCCGCCGTCGAGACGGCCTGGCAGACCTGGCAGGACGCGGACGCCGCCCTGGAGCGGGCGCGCCGGGCCACCGCGTACGCGATCCCGGAAGCCGAGCCGGTCGCGGCCGACGACCCCGAGCGGGTGCAGGCGCTGCGCCGGGCCGCCCAGGCCGCGCACCGCCGTGGTGACCTCACCGACGAGCAGCTGCTGGACGCGCTCACCCACCAGAACGGCTGGGACCCGACGCTGCACCCGCTCGAGCAGGAGATGGTGATGGCCCGGGCCACGGTGGAGAACCGTTTCCTGGCTTACCAGGAGGCGCTCAACGCCGAGGACGCCGCCTGGAAGCTCGCCGACGTCGCGACCGCCGCGATCCGCACCCTGCGTGACGAGGTCATGGCGGCCCAGGCCCAGGCCGATGCCGCCCGGGAGGCGCTGCCGGAGCAGGCCCGGGCCATCCTCGACGCGGCCGGCCTGACCCCGATCGTGGTCACCGCCCCGAGGCTCACCCCGGAGCCGGCCCCGGAGCGGGCCCGCACCGGTTCGCTGCTCGACTCGCTCACCGGCAGGCCCGCCCTGGCCACCGAGACCGTCCCGGCCATGGACGTGGTCGCCACGATGCGCATCCCGCAGGCTGCCGACGGCATCGCCACCGTCGTCGTCCGCGACGCCACCGTGGCGGACGGGAGCGCTGCCACCCAGAACCTCACCGCCGCCAACAACGCCGCCCGGGCCAGGGCGGCTGGGAGCAAGGAGGCGGAGGCGACGGTCGTCATGGTCACCGCGCAGGCTGCCGGATCCCAGCAGGCGCAGGTCAGCGGCGACGCCGAGGCCACCCAGGTGATGACGAAGGCTGTCCCGGCCCAGGCGGTGCCGGCTCAAGCGGGACGTGGGCGTCGGGAAAAGCCCTCGTGGGCGCAGCCGACCGCGAGCCGGCCGAGTATCGCGGGTGCCCGCTGACGGCCGTGCGGGTCGCGCTGGTCAGTTCGCGAGCCTTTCCGATGCCGCACTGGCACGACTACGACCTGCCGTTGCTCGCCGCGGAGCTCGCCGGCCGCGGCGCCACGGTGGAGGTCGTCGAGTGGGACGGCGACACACCGGTCGCGTGGGCTTCGTACCAGGCGGTGGTGTTGCAGTCGCCCTGGAGCATGTGGACCGATCTCACAGGCTTCGCCAGGTGGCTCCGTGCGCGCGAGGACGACGGCACCCGGCTGCTCAACCCGGTGGACACGGTGCTGCTGGGCTCGGACAAGCGCTATCTGCTGCGGCTCGGCGACCAGGGCGTACCCATCGTGCCGACCACCCTCGTCGAGGAGTCCGACGCGGCGTACCTGAAAGGGCTCTTCCCGGACCTGGCCGGGCCACGGCCGACGCTGGTGGCCAAGCCGATCGCCGCCGGTGGCGCGCTCGGGGCGCGGGAATTCACCGCCGCCGAGCTTCCCGAGCTGATCGCCCACCTGCGGGCCGCCGGGCCGTCGATCGTCCAGCCCTACATCGCGGCCATCGACATCCACCGTGAGCTGGGCGTGGTCATGGTGGACGGCAGCATCTCGCACGCCGTCACCAAGGCGCCGCTGCTGGTGCCGGGCCAACCGGTCCGTGAACTCCACCCGGACCCGCAGCCCTATCCCGGCCTGACCGCGCAGGAGGGCCGGGTGATCCACCAGACCTACGCGGCGCTGCGCGCGATGCTGACCAACGAACCGCTCTCGGTGCGCCTGGACTTCGTGGTGGACCCCGCGTCGCCGAGCGGGTTGCTGCTGCTGGAGGCCGAGATGGTGGCGCCGGTCAAGTTCTTCCCGCTCTTCCCGGCCGAGTGCGCGAACCTGGCCGAGGCGATCCTGGCCCGAGCCGCGGCGTAAGGGCCGGACGCTCAGGCGGCGGGGTGGACCAGGCCGTGGTCGTAGGCGAAGATCACCGCCTGGATGCGGTCGCGGGCGCCGATCTTGGCGAGGACCCGGCCGACATGTTTCTTGACCGTCGACTCGGTGAGCACAAGACGGTCGGCGATCTCGGTGTTGGTCCAGCCCTGGCCGATCGCGACCAAGACCTCGTGCTCGCGGTCGCTGAGGGCGGCCAGGCCCGGATGCGCGGGTGCGGCACCGCCGGGGTCCGGCTGGTCCCTGGTGTACGCGTCCATCAGCCGCCGGGTGAGACTGGGCGCGACGACCGCGTCGCCGGTGGCCACCGCCCGGATACCGGCCAGCAGCTCCTCCGGGCGGGCGTCCTTGAGCAGGAATCCGCTGGCTCCCGCACGCAGGCCGGCGTACACGTACTCGTCGAGGTCGAACGTGGTCAGGATCAGCACCCGGGCCCGGCCGCCCGCCTCGGTGATCCGCCGTGTGGCCTCGATGCCGTCCGTGCCGGGCATCCGGACGTCCATGAGCACGACGTCGGGGCGCAGGTCGGCGGCCATCCGGACGGCTTCCGCACCGTTCGCCGCCTCACCCACCGCGGTCATGCCCGGGGTGCCCTCCAGCAGCATGCGGAAGCCGAGGCGTTGCAGCGGCTGATCGTCGGCGATCAGGACCGTGGTCATGTGTCCTCCCGGGGCGGTCGGTCGTGCAGCAGGACGTCCACCAGCCAGCCGCCGGTGTCGCGGGGCCCGGCGACGACCTCGCCACCGTAGAGCCCGGCCCGTTCCCGGATGCCGACCAGGCCGTGGCCGGGCTCGGCGTCCCCCGGCGGCGGCCGGCCCGAACCGGTGTCCGTGACCCGGATCCGGACCTGGCCGGGGGACTCCTCGACGAGGACCGCGGCCGTGGCTCCCGTACCCGCGTGCTTGAGCGTGTTGGTCAGGGATTCCTGCACGATCCGGTAGATCGTCAGCTGGAGGCCCTCGCTGAGCGTGCCGGCCGCGCCCGAGCTGCGGTAACCGACCGGGAGGCCGGCGGCACGGACCCGGCCGACCAGGTCGTCGAGATCGGTGACGCCCGGCTGCGGGCTGAGCCCGTCGCCCTCGGGGCCGCTGCGCAGCACCTCGAGGACTTTGCGCAGCTCACCGAGGGCCTGCCGGCCGGTCTCGCCGATCAGCCGCAGCGGCTCCCCGGTGCTTTCCCCGCGGCTCCCGGCGAGCACCGCGGCACCGTCGGCGAGACCGATCATCACCGACAGGTTGTGGCCGACGATGTCGTGCATCTCCCGGGCGACCCGGGAGCGTTCGGTGGCCGCGGTCAGCCGGATCCGCTGGTTACGTTCGACCTCGAGGCGTTGCGCCCGGTCCTCCAGCGCGGCCAGGTAGGCGCTGCGGGTGCGCACCACGATCCCGATCGACGCGGCCGCGGTCAGCGTGCCCAGCAGCAGGAACAGCCCGACGAGGAGGTAGGGGGACGGCACCACGCGCACGGCGGTGAGCGCCAGCGCGGCTGCCGCGGTCGCATATGCCCAGGCCAGGGCGCGTAACGAGCCGTACACGGCGACGCTGTAGACCGCGATGAGCAGACTGATCCCGGCCTGGAGCCAGACCCCGAGCGCGGCCTGCAGCAGCGCCACCGCGGCGACGGCGGCGAACGCGGCGACCGGGGCCCGGCGCCGCCACCACAGCGGCAGGATCAGCCCGGCGGTCAGCGCGATGAGCACCCCCATCGGCAGGTCGGCCTGGCTGATCTGGACCGGCGGGCCGCCGCGGTGATCGGCGCCGGCCAGACCGCGCACGCTGGTCAGCGTGACGAACGCGATGAGCGCGAGGTCGAGCACCCACGGCCGCCGCCGGTCGGCCCGCTGGAGCCGGTCCCGGACCGACAGCAGCCACACCTGTGATTCGCTCATCCTGACTGACCCTAGACGTCGGTCTTGACCAGGCGATACGCGGCGGCGGCCAGGGTCAGTGCGACCCAGCCGGCGAAGACCGCGAGACCGGTCCACGGGCCCAGCGAACCGTCCGAGGTCTGCAGCGACATCACCGCGCCGCCGGCGGTGCCGGGCAGGTAGGGACCGATCGTGTCGGACCACGAATCGGGCAGCAGTGACGTCAGGCCGGGCAGGATGAGCAGCACCCCGACGAGCGTCGCGATGCCCCCGGCGCTGGACCGCACCAGCATGCCGAGCGCCACCCCGAACACTCCGACCAGGCCGAGATAGAGGCCGGCGCCGAGCAGACTGCGCAGCACCCCGTCGGCCCCGATCCCGAGCGCGATCGGCTCGCCACTGATCAGCGGGGCGGCGAACAGGAACGCCAGCACCGCGCCGGCCGCGGTGACCACGGACGCGGTGACACCGAACAACAAGCTCTTGGCCGTGAGTACGGGCAACCGGGCCGGCACCGCGGCGATGGTCGCCCGGATCAGCCCGGTGGAGTACTCGCCGGCCGCGACCAGCACGCCGAGCACCCCGATGGCCAGTGACGCGAACGTCGAACCGGTCAGCGCCAGCCCGACCGCGTCCGTGGCACCCGCCCCGGGACCCCCGGGCCCCGGTCCGGCCTGGCCACCCGGGCTGTAGGTGAGCGCGGCGATCACCCCGAACGCGGCGAGCAGCACCAGCGAGACGCCGAGCGTGATCCAGCTGGAACGCAACGACCAGAACTTCGTCCACTCGCCGGCGAGGACACCGCGATACGTGAGCCGGTACGTGTTCATCAGGCGGCGACCTTCCGGGAGTCGGAGTATTCGACGGCGTCTCGGGTGAGCTCCATGAACGCGTCCTCCAGCGACACGGACCGGGAGCTGAGCTCGTACAGGGCGATGTCGTGCCGGTTGGCGATCTCACCGATCTCGCGGGCGCTGAGCCCGGCGACGTCCAGCTCACCGTCGGCGCTGGAGGCGACGCTCACCCCGGGCCCGGACAGGACCTGCCGCAGCCGGTCGGCGTCGCCGCTGCCGACCCGCACCCCACCACCGGCCTGCTGGACCAGCGCGTCGACACTGGTGTCGGCCAGCAACCGGCCCCGGCCGATGACGACCAGGTGGTCGGCGATCAGGGCGGTCTCGCTCATCAGATGCGACGACAACATGACGGTACGACCTTCGGCGGCGAGCCCCGAGAGCAGCTTGCGCACCCACAGCACCCCCTCGGGGTCGAGCCCGTTGACCGGCTCGTCCAGCATCACCACCGCCGGGTCCCCGAGCAGCGCGGCGGCGATCCCCAGCCGCTGCCCCATCCCGAGCGAGAACGCGCCGACCCGTTTGCCGGCGACGGCACTCAGACCCGCGAGCCCGATCACTTCCTCGACCCGGGTGCGCGGGATCCCATGGGTGCGGGCAAGACCGAGAAGATGGCTGTACGCACTGCGCCCCGGATGCACCGACCGGGCTTCGAGAAGCGCCCCGACCTCGTGCAAGGGGGCGGCATGCTCGGCATACCGCCGCCCGTTCACGGCCACCGACCCGGACGTGGGCGCGTCCAGCCCGATGATCATGCGCATGGTGGTGGACTTCCCGGCCCCGTTCGGCCCGAGGAACCCGGTGACCTGCCCGGGCTTGGCCACGAAGTCCAGCCCGTCGACGGCGGTCTTGGTGCCGTAGCGCTTGGTGAGCTGCCGTACTTCAATCATGCAACCCACGCTAGGCAGCGAGCGGGCTCCACCAGTGGTACCGGGGGAGACAATCCGCCGGGCCGGGTGGTACCCGGGTACCACCCGTCAGGGGTGCCGGCCGGGGCCGGTGACCACGGCTCGGGTGAGGATCGCTGTGGTGCCGGACAGGGTGCCGTCGGTCAGGTAGCTTCGTTACCTCGCGGTCGTGCAGCGGGGCGAGGGTGGGTGCTCCGTCGTTGACGGAGGTCAGCCAGGCGACCCGGCTCTTGACGTAGACGTAACGGGTGCCGAGCGAGAGGGCGAACAGGGTAGCTCAGAAACACGACCCCTTGGACTCGTCGGTGACCGAGGTGTCGGCTTCGAGGGGGTGCCAGCGGGTCACCCAGGAGCCGGCGCCTAGGTCGAGTTCGAGGACTCCGTGGTGGACGTAGTCGACGTATCCGCTTGCCGGGCGGCCGGTGGTCGCGACCGGGTTGCCGCGTTCGTCGTGGGTGTCGTCGGTGGCCGCCGGACGGTAGTGGGCCTGGCCGCCGGTGCCGACCACGTATTGGCGTACCCCCTTGTCGGTGGGGTTGCCGTCCGGGTCGAGCGGGCCGAAGCGTTCGTAGTCGGCCTCGTGCCCGGAGAGGACGATCTCGACCTTGTGCTCGTAGAGCGTCTTGTAGAGGTCCGCGGAGCGGGGGTCGGGGCCGGCGATGCCGGTGGACCAGCGCGGGTGGTGCCAGGCGGCCAGGACGCATTTTTTCTTGTTGGCCTTGAGGTCCTGGACGAGCCAGGCCTGTTGCGGGGAGCCGGTGCCGCAGCCGCCGGTGACCGCCGAGCAGTTGGAGTTGAGCACCAGGATGTGCCACTGGCCGAGGTTCTGCGACCAGTAGCCTTTCTTGTCCTTGATCCGGTCGCCGAAGTACGCGGTGAACGTGTTGGCGTCCTGGATCTTGTATTCCTGGTTGCCGTACACCGGGACGGTGCGGGCTTTGAGACGGCCGAACGAGGGACCGTAGACCGTCTTGTACGCCTCGGTCTTGGGCAGTTCGTACTGGAAGTCGCCGAGCCCGAGCAGGATCGTCGGGTTCAGGGCCACCGCGATGTCCGAGACGGCTTTGTGGCGGCAGTGGTCGCCCTGCGCGACGGTGGTCCGGTCCATGTCCGGGTCGGCCGGGTCGCAGGCCATGTCACCGACCGCGACCACTTTGATCTGGCCCTGGGCCGACCCGCAGCGGGTCAGCAGCCACACCGCGATCAGGATGAGCACGACGAGCAGGGCGATGACGCCGCGCTTCTTCTTCGACAAGGTTCTCATGCGCGCCGCAGTTTTCCGCGAAGGAAGCGAAGAGCGAAGCGGAGTGGGCGGGGGCGGCGGGACCAGAGCCGGCCGAACAAGGTGCGGCGGCGGTGCCGCACGGTCCAATCGCCGGGGCGGCCGGCGGGCAGGCGGACCAGGAACATGAACGCGATCGCCGCGATGACGCCGACCGGGAGCAGGTAGTACGCGTAGCGGGCGAGTTTGGCCGGCGCGTAGGTCAGGTGGAAGTCGCCGCCCGCGGGAACGCTCCAGCCGCTCATCCAGCCCTGGATGGTGACCTTCTCGGCACCCTCGACGCCGGTCATCAGCCAGCCGGGGGCGGCGTTCTCGGCCAGGCCCACCGTGGTCGGGCCGGTGCTGGTGACGGTGCCGGAGAAGTTCGCCGGGTTCTGCCGGGACCAGTCCACACTGGAGGATGCTGCGGGGGTGGCCTCGCGGACCAGCACCACGGAGAACGGCGCTACCGGGCGGATGCGTACCCCGCGGTATTCGACCTGGGACTGCTGTTTGCCTTCGAGGTCGCGCAGGCCGTACAGATAGAGCCTGGTCTCGACCGCGTTGGGGTCCGGCGGGATCAGCGCCTGATATGACGTCCAGCCGCTGTAGGCGGCCACGTAGGGCAGCGTGCGGCAGAGGTCGGGCCCGCGCAGGAACAGGCAGAATTTCGGGTTGCGGACCGCGACGCTGCGCGCCTCCATGGACAGTTCGTACAGCGATGCCGCGCCGATGTCGTTGGCCTCGGCGCCGATGCAGGCCAGGTGCCGGATCGCCTTGAGGGTGTACGTCGTCTCACCGTCCGGCCCGATCTGCGACTCCGCGGCCAGCCCGGCCTCGTCGGCGGTCTCGTCGTCGTAGCGGAAGCAGTCCTCGAGCGCCTCGAACGGCGACAGCACCGAGCCGGTCAGGCCGCCGTCGACGCGCAGCTGGTGCTTGCCGGCGGTCAGGTCGACGGACACCTCGGGGACCGCCGGCGGCCAGACGGTCTCGGTCACCACCGGGTCGAGCGCGTCGACCTGGAGGTTGCGGTATTCGGCGACGCTCTTGGGCTTGAGCCGCTCACCGACGTCGGCGTGCAGGATGATCTGGAGCTCGTCGGAGAGCGCGTCCATGGTGACGACCCGTTCGTACCAGTTCCAGTCGTCGTCGGCGACCGGCCGGGCGGCGAGCTCGCAGCCGGCCGACCCGGTCTGCCAGAGACAGATCTGCGGGCGGGCGCCGGTGACCCGCCGGTACTGCAGGCGGATCCGGAAGACCTGGCCCTCCTTGGCGTTGCGGACCACGACCTTGGTGCAGGCGGCATGGTCGAGCGCGCTCAGCCGTACGGTGCCGCCGGTGATCTTCTGGGTGAGCCCGAGCATGCTCCACGGTCGCGGCTCGTAGTTGTTGCAGTCGAAGACGTCGGAGTAACCGGTGAGGTCCGGGGGCCGGGCCGACTTCGCGAACAGCGTCAGGTCGGTCGCGGCGCCGACCTGCACCGTCGGGGTCGCGGCACCGGGCGGGCCGTCGAGCGAGACGATCCGGGTGCCGCTGCGGACCGCGAGGATGTCCCGTCCGTCCGGCAGCGGGATCGTCAGTTGCGGCCGGGTCGAGACCGCCTTGCCGTCGACCTTGACCACCGACGGGTCCCGCAGCACGAGCCGGTCCTCGGCGGTGTCGACGACGGGTTGCAGCACCGCTCCGGCGCGGGCGCGCTGGGCCAGCGTGTACCGCCCGGCCTCGACGTCGATCGTGGTGGTGGGCGAGCCCTTGTCGACCGCGGGCACCGGCCAGTGCACGATGTCGGGCGTCACCGCCGCGGTGTCGTCCACCTGGGGGCTGAGCGCCGCGACGGACGTGTCCACCCGCGCGGCGATCGCGGTCCGGGTGTCGACCGTGCCCAGCGCGGCGGCGCCGGCGGTGGGCCGGGCCGGGGCATCGAGGAGCCGGTCATAGGTACGGACGGTCGGGTTCGTCCCGCCGTCGAAGTTCCACAGCTGCAGCGTCCCGTCGATGTCGAGCACCGCCCCCGGCACCTTGGCCATCGCCTCGGACAGGATCCGGTCGTCGGCGAAGTAGCGGTTCGGCAGCCCGCGCAGCAGGTCGTGCCGGATGATCACCCGGCCGGCCCCGATGGCGTCGAGCAGTTTCGGCACCGGCGTCAGGTCGCCGGCCAGCAGCGCGGTCTCGATCGCCCGGACGTCCGCGGCGAAACCGGGCACGTCACCGAAGTAGCCGTCCGGCTTCACCTGCACGACGGGATGCTCGATGAGCAGGTTCGCGATGCTGTCGACACCGAAGAAACCCCAGGTCGTGGGCATCTGGTAGTAGTCGTCCAGGGGCAGCACCAGCACCTTGCCGGGGCGCGGGTCGGCGTCGATGTGGGCGGCCATGTCCCACCACTCCTGGGCCACCCGGACGTGGGTCGAGGGCTGGGTCGGCCGTTCGTCGGGCATGACGCCGCCGGTGTACAGCGGGTACGGGTACGCGAGCACCAGCAGCAACGGGACGGTGGCACCCGCGTACGCGAGCCGGTGCACCCAGCCCGGCAGCCGGGTGGGCCGCCATCGCCGCAACAGGTGCAGCATGCCTTCGAGGTAGATGGCGAGCATGACCCCGTAGAACGAGATGAGCAGCTGGCCGAGCTTGCTCATCGGCTCGCGGAACAGCCAGAAGCCGGGCGCGTGGATGTACAGGAACAGGTTGATCTGGCTGAGCGGTGGCCGCAGGCCCTTGGCCAGGAACACGAACAGCAGGACCAGCAGGATCAGGCCGAACGCGACCCGGCGCAGCCGTCGCGGGGCCAGGATCGGCGCGAGGAACACCAGCATGGGCAGCAGGTAGCGGATCCAGATCCACCACGGCCGGTCCAGGTCGGAGGCGAACGGCAGGTACTGCGGCCGGAACCAGGCCCAGTTGGCGACCATGGTGAGGATGTTCGGCGCCAGGTTGTTGACCTGTGACCAGGACCAGTTCGTCGGGTCGGTGAACGTGGCGTTCGAGGTCGCGCCGCCACCGCCGGTGAAGCTCTGTGCCAGCGGCAGGAGCCAGTAGGCGTTCAGCAGGATCGCCCACGGCGTGGCCAGGACGAACCATTTCAGCAGGCGCCCGGCCGACCTGCGGCCGAAGATCAGCGCGGCCACCAGGGGTGTTCCGCCGACGGCCCACGCGTACGCGACGACGAGCATCGGCGGGTTGAACGACAGGAACGACGTGGGCATGAGCGCGAACCCGGCGATCGGTGTGGGCACCCGGCGGCCCTGCGCGACCCGCATAGCGATGGCGGTGATCAGCGCGACCGAGCCCACCGAGATGACGTTCAGCGGGTTCGGCAGCCGGGTCAGGAAGAAACCGTTGAGCATGCCGAAGCAGCCGGCCGCGACGATCGCGATCTCGCTCTTCACGAACGCCCCGGCCAGGTACGCGACCCCGAAGCCGACCAGCCCGTAGATGCAGATGTAGAACAGCCACTGGGCCGAGTACTCGGTGAGCCCGACCGCCCGGCAGCACCAGATGAGGATGAACTCGAACGCCCGGACCATCGTGTAGCCGGCCGACCCGGCGCCGGTGGTCTGGTGGTTCCAGGCCCAGTTGACCTCGGGTGCCCACCCGCGCCGGATGAACGCCCCCATGTCCCCGGCGGCGATGAACGTGCCGGTGCGGAACCAGCGGCTTACGATCAGCGCGTTGAGCGCGAGCACGATCAGGTACGGGCGCGCGACCGGCCAGGAGGCACCCACGAACAGGTCACGGGGGATGAGACGTCGCATCCCCCTTCTCTTCGGCCGTTACCGCGGCGCGCTGAGCGCGCGATGGGCCCCCGAGCGCAGGAAGCGGTCGGCGCCCTTGCGCAGGCGATCGGTGTGCCGCTCGGTGGCCCAGGCGAACGCCCAGCCGATCAGGACGAGCAGCGCGGTGAGGCCGATCAGGGACAACCAGTGCGGCAGGGTCGGCGCCCAGCGCCGGGTCACGTCCGGGGTCAGCAGCGCGGCGGTCATCGCGGCGATCGGCAGGTGGATGGCGTACAGCGAGTAGGACGAGTCGGCGTACCCGGAGATCGCGGTGAGGACCCGGTCCGGCCAGCCGGACCATTGCACGTCCTGGACCAGCAGGATCAGCATGATCGTGGTGGCGCCGGCCAGCACCAGCACGTTGCGGCCGCTGTAACTCGCGTAGGTCGCGGCCATCGCGCCGGCGAGCAGGATCAGTGCGGCGCCGCGGGCCAGGGCCAGGGTGCGGCGGGTGCGGGCGGCGAGCCACGTGCCGATCCGGGTACGGAACATGGCCACCGCCGCCCCCATCAGCCACACCGGCAGGTACATCAGCACCTTGGGGCCCACCAGGACGCACACCCCGACGGCCAGTGCGCCGTTGAGGATCCGCAGACCGGGACCGCCCCGGCCCTTCCAGGCGTACAGCGCGAGCGGGAAGATCGCGTAGAAGGCCGCTTCGTACGCAAGGGACCACAAAGAGGCGTTCGTCCCGTACGTGTGCACGACGATCGTCTGCAGGAAGCCCATGTTGCCCAGCGCGGTGCCGAGGTCCAGCCGCCCGGCGAGGTCACCGGCCGGCACGGTGTCGTGGTACGCCTCGGAGCCCAGATAGATCGACGTGTCCGGGAGCAGGGCCAGCCCGAGGTGGTCGAGCACCGCGGTGAGGGCGATCGCGGGGACGAGCACGATCCAGAGCCGGCTCAGCCGGGCGGTGGCGTAGGTGGCCCACCGGAACCGCTGCTTGCCGAAACCGGACAGGACGCTGCCGCCGACCCAGTAGCCGCTCAGGACGAAGAAGACGAGCACTGCCGCGGGGCCGAGGCCGGTCACCGCGTACAAGATGCTGCCCTTGTGCCCGTCCTCGAACAGCAGCGTCCGCAGGTGGTAGATCACCACGAGCACGGCGGCGACGGTCCGCAGCGCGTTCAGGGACTTGTGGGGGCTCACTGTTCCTCCGGGTGCCGCAGCCCGATCATGCCCAGTGGCACGGCGACCGCGCTCAGGACCAGGCCGACCAGGACGGCGTAGAAGACGAAGTCGGTGTGCCCGAGGGCATGCGCCGGCCCGCAGATCGCGAACGTGACAGCCGCCGTCCCCAACGGCACCCGCCACAGCTTGTCAGCGAGCGCAGGCAGGTCACGAGGGCGTCGGTGCTGGGGGTCTGTCCTGCCGCTCATGACGGCCTGCGACGAGGCCCAGGTCTCGCCTCGCGGCGCGGTCCGAACGCCCGAATACAAACCCGGTATTCGAACGCCCGGCCCACTTGCGACGCGACGCCTGGACCGCGTCTCGGCTCGCCATGAGCGGCAGGACAGACCCCAGTCGGCATACCTGTTCCATCGGCTTTTCCGGGACCGGGGTGAGGGTTTCGGATCCGCGCTCATCGAAACCGTTTCGCACCCGGATGCGACCCGGTTGGCGCCCGTGCGCACCCAGCCTGAGTGCACGGACCTTTCCCTGGGGTCCCGGTCCCCCCGAAAGGTCAGCGCATGGGATTTGCGGCGCGCACGCTGGTCGAGGTCTTTCCCGGCCCGGCGGCGGTCGTGGACACGGACGGTCGTGTCCTGGTCGCCAACGGTCGGTGGGCACCGCTGTTCTCCCCGGAGGGCGCCGTGCTGGCCGGCCGGGACGACGGCTGCCCGGCCCACCGGAACCTGCTTTCCACCGTACGGGAGCTGCGGCCCGCCGACGGTCCCCAGGAACTCACGTGTGGGTGTGATTCAGGAGCCGCTCGCACGGTCCGGGTCGCCCACCTCGAGAGCGACTGCGGCGACCACCGCCGGTTGGTCACCGTCGAGGCGGTGACCGTCACCGACGGCGCGGCCGAGGCCAAGTCGCAGTTCCTGGCGCTGCTCGGGCACGAGATCCGCACCCCGGTCACCACCGTGGTCGCCACCGTGGACCTGTTGCGGGCGCAGCACCTGCAGCAGGACGTCCGCGAGGTCGTCGACAGCGTGCACCGCTCGGTGCACCTGCTCAAGACGCTCACCGACGACCTGCTCGACCTCGCGCGCCTGGAGACCGGCAGCCTCGAGGTCGAGCGGGGACCGGTGCCGTTGCGGCCGGTGCTGGAGGGCATCATCGAGCCGCTGCAGCAGGAGGCACGGAGCAAGAAGATCCTGCTGCTCGCCGCCCCCGCCCCGGACCTGCCCGAGGCGGTGCTCGGTGACGCCGACCGGCTGCGCCAGGTGCTGACCAGCGTGGTGGGCAACGCGGTCAAGTTCACCGAGGCCGGCGAGGTCGTCGTCACGGCGGCCCGGGACGGCGCGGACGCGTACACGATCACCGTCTCGGACACCGGGCCCGGCATCGCCGAGCCCGACCTGCGGCGCATCTTCGCCCCGTTCGTGCAGGCCGACTCGACGGCGGCGCGCCGGCACGAGGGCGCCGGGCTCGGGCTCGCACTGGCCGGGCGGCTGGTGGAGTGCATGGGCGGCACCATCGAGGTGGAGTCGGAGCCGGGCCGGGGAGCCCAGTTCCGGATCCGGTTGCCGTACGAGCCGGCCCCGATCCAGCCCGACACCGACAGCCGGCCGCAGCTGGCCCGGCGCCGCGTCGCGGTCGTCGCGCCGTCCCCGCGCTCCGAGCTGGCCCTGACCTGGCTGCTGATCAGCGGTGGCGCCGACCCGGTGCCGGCCCGCTTCGACGACGTCATCGCCGGGATCGCCGGCGTGGACACCGTGCTGTGGTGCGACGACGCGCACGACGAGGAAGCGGTGCACCGCGCCGACGCGGTCGCCAAGGTGCTCGGCCCGAACGGCCGCGCGCTCATGATCAGCACCACCGACCCGCGGACCGGCCTGGTCCGCAAGCCGGGCGTGTTGACCGCCCCGCTGGTGCTCGCCCGCCTGGTGGCCACGCTCAACCAGGAACGTACGGGCGTCCGCGGCGCACCGGTGACCGTGCCGAGGCTCGAGGGCGGCCGGGTGCTGCTCGCCGAGGACAACGACGTCAACCGCACCGTGTTCAAGCGGATGATCGAGCTGCTCGGCGTCGAGTGCGACACGGTGGCCGACGGGGCCGCCGCGGTCGAGGCGCTGCTCGGCCCGGCGACGTACGACATCGTGCTGATGGACCTGCAGATGCCCCGCATGGACGGCCTCGAGGCGACCCGGCGGATCCGCGCGGCCGGCGACCTGACCGTGGTGCTGGCGCTGACCGCGACCGCGTTGCAGGGCGACAAGGAACGGTGCCTGGCGGCCGGCATGAACGGCCACCTCAGCAAGCCGATCACGTTGCCCGAGCTGCGGGCGGCGCTGGAGCCGTACCTGGCCCGGGAGCCGGAGTCCGATCCGGGGCCCGAACCGCCGGTCCCCGAGGACCCGGTCGACCTGGAGAAGCTGCACGAGCTCGAACGGCAGCTGGAGGACCGGGCGCTGGTCGAGATCACCGTCAACACGTTCCTGGCCCAGCTCGACGGGCGGCGCACCGCGCTGGCCGAGGCGCTGCGCAACCACGACCACGACGCGCTGCGCGCCACCGCGCACACGCTCAAGTCGTCCAGCGCACTGCTGGGCGCCGACCCGCTCGCCGAGGCGTGCGCGCGGGTGGAACGGAACGCGACCGCCGGCACCAGCGAGGAAGAGCTGGCCGGGCTGGTCGAGAGCGTGGAGAACGCGGTGGCCGGAACGGTCCGCGTGATGGCCGGATACCTGGCCGGGGACGAAGGAGCGCACCGTGCCGCACAACTTTGATACGCCGACCCCGGAGACCGACGTGGAACGCCTGATGCAGCGTAACGCCGAGCTCGAGGCGCAGGTGGCGAAGCTGAGCCGGTCCGTGCAGGACCTCGAGGCGTTCTCCCGGGAGATCAGCCACGACCTGAAGGCGCCGCTGGCCGGCATCCTCGGGTACGCCCAGCTGCTCACCCACCTCGACGTCGGCTACCCGCGTCCGGCGGACTACGACGACTTCGTGGCCGAGATCAACCGGGGCACCGACCGGATGCGCCGGCTGATCGACGACGTGCTGGCGTACTCGACCGTGCGCGGGGCGCCGCTGCACCTGACCGCGATCGACCTGACCGCGCTGGTGCACGACGTCGTCGCGGACCGGGCCGTGGAACTGCCCCGGCCCGGCGCCCAGCCGCGGCCGGCACCGCACATCACGTACGCCGAGCTGCCCCCGGTCCGCGGCGACCACGGCATGCTGCGACGGCTGATGGAGAACCTGATCGGCAACGCGGTCAAGTACGTGCGGCCCGGGGAGCCGGCGCGCGTGCACGTCTCGGCGCTGACCGGGGCCGACGGCACCGTCCGGATCGAGGTGAGCGACCACGGCGTCGGCATCCCGGACGGGCAGCACGAGGCGATCTTCGGGGAGCTGCACCGGGCGCACCCGGACGCGTACCCGGGAACCGGTCTGGGCCTGACCATCTGCCGGCGGATCGTGGAACGTCTCGGCGGGGCCATCGGCGCCGACCCGGATTTCCGCGGTGGTGCCCGGATCTGGTTCACCCTGCCGGTCGCCGCGACCGCCGTCGTCGAGCGGGCCCCGTCCCGGGCTGAGCTGGCGCTGTGACTTTTACCCGGAGAACACCACCCCTTGAGATCGGCTTGAGAGAGCGCGCCGATCTACGAGTCGAACCGCTCGAACCGAGAAGAGGACAAATGGACGTGAGGCGTTTGCTCACACTTGTGGGCGCCGGATTGGTCGGCGTGACGGCGACCGCCGTGGGCACGCCCATGGCCGCTTACGCCGCCCCCGCGGCACCGAAGAGCTGGAGTGTGGCTCGCGGTACCGACGACGTGCGGAAGATCAACGTCGGGTGGAAGACCGTCACCGACGCCGACCACTACGTCGTCGACTTCATGACCGGCGACGTCGAGACCGTGATCAACGTGCCGGCGTCCACGACGTCCTATGTCCTCAACGCGCCCGACGAGTGCGCGGCCTACAAGATCCGCGTCGGTGCCGCCGACAAGGACGGCAACTCCACCCTCACCAGCTGGTGGGCCGTGAAGTCGCTGGCCCCCGGCTACGTCTCGAGCCTGTCCACCGGCCGCGAGGACGACGGCTCCACCGCCGTTGCGTCGTGGAAGGTGCCCAGTTCGCCGGGCCTCTCCCCGGTCACCGGCTACCACGTCGTGTTCGCCCGTACGTCCGACGGCACCGTGCTGCGGGAGACGACCACGACGGACACGTCGTTCCGGTACGCCGGAGTCGAAGGGGCGCGCACCTATTCCCTCTCGGTCACCGCGTTGAACGACTACGGTTCCTGCCTCACCGCCAAGTCGACGATGATGCCGTTCAAGCCGGCCGACCCGACCGGCCTGGTCGTGAAGCGCCGGGCGGACTCACCGGGCACCGTCGAGGTGGTCTGGGACGCCGCGACGACCGGGCCGACCCCCACGTACTACATGCTCAACTACGGCGAGGCCAAGATCACCGGGTCGCAGCGCGTGGACGCGTCGGCCACCTCCGGCACGCTGAAGCTCGACCTCAACAAGAGCTGGATGATCGAGCTCAAGGCGTACAACAGCAACGGCGGCAGCGGCGCGGCCACCGGTTCGGTGCCGATCTGGACCGCACCCGTGCCCGTCGCCGAGCCGATCCCGGCCACCGACACGCCGGCCACCGACGCGGCGGCCACGCCGGACCCGACGCAGACCACCACCAGCACCACGGTGACCACCGGTTCCGACAAGACCCCGCCGGTCATCACCACGACGCTGTCGGCGGTGAAGAAGAACGGCTGGTTCAACCAGCCTGTCACTGTGCACTTCGCGTGTTCCGACGAGGGCGGCATCGCGAAGTGCCCGACCGACGTCACGCTCTCCGACGACGGGCTCCTGCAGCGAGTCACCGGCACCGCGGTGGACACGGCCGGCAACACCACCACGACGACGTTGCAGCTGAGCGTCGACAAGACCGCGCCGACCATCTCGGCCGCCGTCATCGGTGTCAAGAACGCGGCCGGCTGGTACACCGCCCCGCCGACCATCCACTACACCTGTGCCGACAACCTGGCGCTGTCGACCTGCCCGGCGGACTCCCCGATCCGGATCGACGCGATGAACCAGAAGCTCACCGGCACGGCGCTCGACAAGGCCGGCAACACCGCCACCGCCACCGTCACGGTCAACCTCGACCAGCTCGCCCCGGTCATCACGGCCACCGTGCTGGGTGAGCTCAACACCGCCGGGTGGTACAAGACGCCGCCGACCGTCCACTTCGAGTGCGCCGACGCCGGCTCCGGTATCGCCAGCTGCCCGGCCGACCGCACGCTCGCCATCGACACGATCGGCCAGAAGGTCGTCGGCACCGCGTTCGACGTCGCCGGCAACGCCGCCACCGCCACGGTCGCCCTGAACCTCGACCAGACCGGCCCGGTCGTCACCGCCTCCATCTCCGGCGACGCCAACGCCACCGGCTGGTACAAGACCGCACCGACCGTGCACTTCAGCTGCAGCGACGAGGGCTCCGGCATCGCCACCTGCCCCGCGGACGTCGTGGTCGCCACCGGCGGCGCGGCGCAGACCGTGCTCGGCACCGCCGTCGACAACGCCGGCAACACCGGCGCCGCGAGGGTCATCCTGAACGTCGACCCGAACGCGCCGACCATCACCGCCGAGATCCTCGGCAAGCCGAACGCCGAGGGCTGGTACCGCGCCGCCCCGACCGTCCACTTCACCTGCTCCGACGACATCGCCGGCATCGCCGACTGCCCCACCGACGTGCCGGTCACCGCGGACGGCGCCGGCCAGCTCATCCTGGGCTCGGCCACCGACGGCGCGGGCAACGTCGCCAGCACCTCGATCAGCGTCAACATGGACCAGACCGCCCCGTCGATCACCGCGACGATCGTCGGTGAGCCCACCGCCGACGGCTGGTACAAGACCGCCCCGACCGTCCACTTCACCTGCACCGACGAGGGCTCCGGCCTGGCCGAGTGCCCGGCCGACGTGAAGGTCGCCACGGACGGTGCCATGCAGCGGATCACCGGCACCGCGGTCGACAAGGCCGGCAACCCGGCCACCGCGGGCGTCAACGTCAGCGTCGACCTGCTCGGCCCGGAGATCAGCGCGACGGTCGACGGCAGGAAGAACGACGCCGGCTGGTACAACGCCGCCCCGACCGTCCACTTCACCTGCTCCGACAACGGTTCCGCGGTGGCCTCCTGCCCGGCCGACGTGGTCGTCGGCACCGAGGGTCTGCAGATCGCGGTCCCCGGTACCGCCACCGACAAGGCCGGTAACAGCACCACCACCACGGCCACCGTCAACATCGACAAGACCGCGCCGGTCGTGTCGGTCCTGGGCGCGATCAAGGGCGCCGTCTACGGCACCGAGGCCAACCCGTCGGTCTCCTGCCGCACCACCGACGACGGTGCGGGCGTCGCCACCCAGGCGACGATGACCCACACCAGCAACGAGAAGGGCCTGCACACGATCATCTGTGCCGGCGCGGTCGACAAGGCCGGCAACACGGCCGCCCCGGTCACCATCACCTACACGGTGGAGACCTCGGTCGCCTGGCTGATCGCCCTGACCCACCAGTACCTGCCGTCGGCGAGCGCCGCGACGCTCAAGGACATCGACGCCAACCTCAACAAGCACCAGTTCCTGATCTACATCGCCAAGGTCCTGCTGCTCTCGGCCGGTAAGAAGGCCTCGCTGACCTCGGCCCAGGCCACGACGCTGATCTACTGGGCGTTCGTCCTGGACCGCAAGTACTGACCGTAGGACGCTGAGAGGGCCGGAGCTGATGCTCCGGCCCTTTTTGTCATCACCAGCCGGCGGTGCGCTGCGGCGGGATCCCCGGGTCGTCGAAGTCGTCCAGCGCCGGCCAGTACGCGCGGCCATTGGTACGGGGCGCCGGTTCGTACAGCGCCGGCTGCGGCCGGGTCAGGTCGTCGTCGTCCGGAACCGGTGGCCGGGCCCGCCAGCGGTCCACGTCCCGCTCGCTCTCCTCGAGCGCGTGCTGCTCCCAGGCGTCGAGGACCCGGCCCATCACCTGGCTCTGGGCATCGACCACCTTCTGGTTGCCCGCCTTGGCCGCCGCCTTGATCAGCTCGAGGCGTTCGTCCTCGATCTCGCGTTCCGCGTCGCGCCGCCCCGCCGCCCGGCGCGCGTGACCGGCATCCACCTCCTTGGCCGACCGGTCGTACGCCGTCTCCGGGCCGAGCACCTGGAGGAGCTTCATCAGCACCGGCAGCAGCTCCAGCGCGAGGAACAGCAGGAACAACGTCAGGTGGGCGAGCTGCAGGGTGGGCCGGTCGGCGGCCAGCCGGTCCAGTGCCTCCAGGCGGGCCAGCAGGCCGTCGTCCTTGCCGCTGCGCGCCGCGTGGGCCCGCTTCTCGGCCTCCAGGCGCTGGTTCAGCCCGGCCAGCGTCTCCTGATTCGCCGCGAGCCGGGTCCGAGCCGCGGTGATGGCGGTCCGCTGCGCGGCGGCCAGGTTCGTGGTCGCCTGCTCCCGGGCGCTCGCCAGCCGGTCGGCGGCCTCGTCGCGGATCTCCAGCCGGTCGTCGCGGATCCGGACCTTCTCGTCGAACGCGATGCCGGCACCGGCCTTCCCGGAGCCGCAGGTGCCCTCCTTCTCGCAGACCACGGCCTTTTCCGCCGTCGCGTAGTCCTTCTGGGCGTTGTCGTACAACGTGCGCGCGGAGACCACCGCCGGATCACTCTCCACGTTGACCGGCGCGCCCTTGTCGAGCACCGCCTGGTCGGCGGCGACCTGCTCGGTGAGGCCGGGGATGCGGGCGTAATCGGGGTTCCCGGAGATCTGCTTCAGGTATTCCTCGTTCTGCTCGGCCTGCAGCACCAGCAGCTGGGTCTCGATCTCCGGCCGGAAGATCTCCAGCACCACCGGGGTGGAGATCACCGTGCCGAGCACGAGCGCGAGCAGCACCCGCGGGACGGCGGCGGCCAGCGACATCAGCTTGCGGGGCTGGCGCATCATCTGCACCACCAGCAGGCGGTCCAGATTGAAGATGATCACGCCCCAGACCAGCCCGATCAGCAGGGCCCAGGCGATCGGCAGACCCATGGCCATGCGCACGGCCATGATGGCCGAGGCGGCGGCCACCGCGGCCGTCGAGATGATCACGCCACCCATGGCGGCGTAGCGGATCCGGTCGCCGGGCGCGGCTTCCAGCACGTCCGGCCGGGCACCGGCGACCAGTGCCAGATGGTGTGTCAGGCCCATGGCGATCTCCACCACTTCTTGATTCGGGAACGGGAGAACGTGGGCCGCCGGAAAAACCAGCGGCCCACGTCGTACGGGAAGGAGGTCAGTGCCGTGGACGGGTCGAACGGGGGCACCGGGATCGGGCCGGCCGGCGCCGGGGCACCGGTCCACGCGCCGCTGATCAGGTCGGCCACGTCCGACAGGGCCCGGCCGGAGGTGAGCGGCGGAGCGGCGGGCACCGGCACCGCCCACATCCGGGGCAGCTCGAAGACGTGCACCCAGCGGGTGGTGTGCCGGCTCGTCCCGGCCGCGTTGCGCAGATGCAGGGTGATCGGCCCGGGCCGGGTCACGACGATCCGGGCCGAACCGTCGTCCACCCGCGCCGGCGGGACCCCCACGGTCGTGCCGTCCGGGCCGGTGACCTCGACGGTGTCGGCGTACCGCGTCTGCCAGCGGACCGTCACCTGCTCACCGGCCGGCGCGGTCGTGGGCGTCACCAGGACCGCGTCGAGCACCGGAGCCGGGATGTCGTCGGTCACGTGGTCGACCCTAGAAGTGACCTATGCGGAACACAGCGGCTGACAGGACAGATCCATCTCCGACACTGCGATCGATACCGCTCACCTGGACCCCAACGACTCAGGTGTTCGGACGGTTACGCCTGTCGTTGCAGTGCCTGCTCGACGGCTTCCTGGACGCGGGCGTCCTCGGCGAGCTTGCGCCGGACGCGCCGGCGGCGGGAGACGATCGTCGCCGCGATGACGGCCGCGATCAGCAGGACCACCAGCAGGAGCAGTGCCCACGGACCGGCCCAGGTGCCGGCGGTGGCGGTGACCGGCTTCAGCGAGGTGAGCGAGCCGGACGCGTCGGTGAGCACCGGGGTCAGGGTGGCGGTCGCGGTGAGGCGGAAGGCCGGGGCGATGCCGGGCACTGGCACCGTCACCTTCCAGCTCTCGCCCGGGAGGAGCTCCGGTGACTGCTCGATCGTCCCGGCCCGGGCGCGGAACGTGCCGAACGGGCCGGTGATCTCGGCGGTCTGCTGCGCGGACAGGGCCGCGTTGCCGGTGTTGTGGATCGTGTACGTGACGGTCGCGTCGCCCTTGGTGAACGGGTTGAGCGAGCCCGCGTAGCCGACGTGCAGGTCCTCGATCGCGACCGTGGGCAGCAGGTCGCCGCCGACCCGGAGCTTGACCCGGATGCCGAGGCGGCGCTCCACATTGATCGTCTCGGTCTGGTCGGGCTGGGTCATCGAGGTGACCAGGCCGCCGACGTAGTCACCGGGGGTGGCGTTGGCCGGGACGGTGACCGCGAACGGCACCTCGACGGTCCTGCCGGCCGGGATCGTCAGCGCGGTGGTGCCGGCCTTGAGCCAGGCGCCGACCGCGACGGCCTTCTTGTCCCTGGTGCCGACGTCGAGCTGGCCGGTGTCGGTGGTGAAGCCGTCCGCGGCGTACACGGTCAGCTCGACCGGGTCCTTGCCGCGGTTGGCGACGATCATGGCGTCCTCGACCGTGCCGCCGGGGTTGACCGAATAGCTGTAACTCGACCGGTCCTCGCCGAAGGTGTTGGAGGCGGTGCGGACCGTCCAGGTGACGTCGCCCTCCTCAGCCAGCGCCGGGCCGGTGCCGAGGCCGGCGAACGTGCAGGCGGCGATCAGGGCCACGGTGGCGGTTCTGCGGAGGTGCATCACAAACGTCCTTCGAGGAGGGGTGGCGGGGCCGGCGGACCGGCCCCGCCGGGCATTCAGCTGCTCAGTGCGGTGATGGTGAGGGTGCCGCGGTACGTGCCCTTGTCGACGCTGTTCGGGATCTTCAGATCCAGGTCGGCGCCGAGCTTCGCGGTGCCCTTGGCGTGGCCCTGGTCGGCCGAGGCGAGGCCCCGGGCGACGGACAGGCCCTGGCCACCGTCGTCGTACGCGGACTTGACCGGCGCGCCGGCCTTGGCGCCCGCGCCGTCGGTGATGACCTGCGGGGTCCAGCCGAGGTAGGAGCCGGGGAACGACTTGGCGGCGTCCTTGAAGTCACCGACGCTGGCCGAGATGGACCACGGCGCGAGCGTGCGACGGGTGTCCGACACGGCGATCGGGTTGATCTTGCCGGTCGCGCCGAAGTACTCGCCGTTGTGGTCCTGCGCGGTGCCGAGGTCGACCAGGCCGTTGTAGCCGTCGATCGTCCAGCCGAACTCGCCCGGGGCGGCGTTCGGCACGTCGACCTGGATCTCCTGGCCGTCCGCGATGTACGGGTGCACGGTCACCTTGTCGACGATCGAACCGACCGGCTGGCCGGCGGCCGCGGCGCTGCGTACGTTCTGCAGGACCAGCTTGTCGCTGCGCACCTGCACCTTGACGTACGACCGCGCGTTCTCCTGGTTCTGCACCGAGTTGTACCAGTAGTTCTCCGGCTTCAGCGGGTCGGCACCGTTGCCGGCGCCGCTGGTCCCGGTGTTGTCCGGCGCGGTGATGGCGTAGTACTTCGAGCCCGACGCCGAGTTGGCGGTCATGTAGATGACCCCGCCCGGGCCGGTGAACACGTCGGCGTCGCCCGGCTTCTCGTCCGGGTTGGCCTTCACGCCGTTCTTGATCTCGTAGCTACGGGTGTAGACGTGGTCGTGACCCTGCAGCACCAGGTCGACGCCGAGCTTGGAGAACGTGGTCGGGAAGTCGACCCGGCGCACCTTGGCGTCGGCGTCCTTGGCGTGCGAGGCGGCCGAGTAGATCGAGTGGTGGTAGACGAGCACCTTCCACTTGGCCTCGTCGCCGTGCTTGTTGATGATGTCGGTGACGTAGTTGACGTGCGCCGCGTCGCCGCCGCCCCCCTGCGAGGTGGCGTAGCTGTTGCTGTTCAGGTCGATGAACAGGACATCCTTGTAGATGTACCAGTAGTCACCGCCCGAGGTGTTCGAGGCCGGGTTGCCGTTGGAGTAGTACGCGGCCGACCGGTCCGTGTTCGGCGGGAAGAAGTGCTGCTCGTAGGCCTTGCCGCCGACGTCGTGGTTACCGATGGTCGGCGCCCACGGGTACTGACGCAGCTTGTCGGGCGCGAGGAACGCGTTCCACTGCGCCTCGGTGTTGGCGGTCTCGACCTGGTCGCCGCCGGACACCAGCAGTTCGGCGTCGGGGTTGGCGGCCAGCGACACGTCCACGGTGTCCTGCCAGCCGGCCTGGTCGTTGGCCAGGTTGCCGGAGGCGCCGATCTGCGGGTCGCCGTAGAACAGGAAGTCGTAGTCGCCCTCGAAGTCCTGCGTCTTGAACGCGTACGCCGGGGACCAGTTGCCCTCGGTGCCGACCCGGTACGAGTACGCCGTGTGCTCCTCGAGCCCGGTGATCGTGGCGTGCCGGTTGTAGCCGCCGCTGGTGGCGAGGTTGGCCTCACCGAGCGCGGCGAACGTCTTCGATCCGGCCGGGAACTCCCCGTTGGCGATCGAGGTGGTCGGCGCGATCTGGACCTGCTGGGCGGTGTCCGCCGAGGAGTACCAGGTGACGACGCGCTGGGTCTCGTTGGCGCCGACGCCGAGGATGATGGCGCTCAGGGTGGCCGGTTCGGCGGCACTGGCGGGTGCCGTCAGTCCACTGCCGAGGGCGACCGCGAGCCCCAGGACGGCGGCTGCCGCCCCGGTGGCCAGCTTGGAGGTGCTCAATGTTTTCTCCGGATGAGAGAAGGTGTACGACGAAGCAAGATCAAGCTGGGCGGACCGGATGAACCGGCGGTGAACACGATCAGGAGAACGGGTGGATCGACCCGGAAGACCTGAGAAGGTTTCAGCCGCCGGTGACGCGCTGCACAAACCAGATCAGCCCCATGACGGACACACCCGCTGAAATGCCACCGGTGACCCAGCGCCCGGCCCGCGGCGCCCGGCGGCGCAGCACGAGGAGCAGCGGGAAGACGACCGCGATGATCGACAGCTGGACGACCTCGATGCCGACGTTGAACACCAGCAGCGACCAGAGCAGCGTCCACGACCACGCCTCGTCGATCCCGAGCGCGCCGGCGAAGCCCAGCCCGTGCACGAGCCCGAAGCAGAACACGACGCCGAGCCGGATCCAGCCCGCGCGATCCAGGCCACCCTCCTCGACCGCGGCGGGACGTTTCAGCAGACCCCAGGCGGCGACCACGGCGATGGACAGCGCGATGACCGGCTCCACGACGCTGCCGGGCACGTCGACCAGGCCGAGCGCGGCCAGCAGGAACGTCACCGAGTGGGCGAGCGTGAAGCTGGTGGCGGCGAGCACGATCTCCCGCAGCCGCCGCGAGCCGGCGATGAGCGCCAGCAGGAACAGGATGTGGTCGATCCCGAACAACAGGTGTTCGGCGCCCAGCACGAAGAACTCGCCGAACCGGGCGTACCAGGACTGGCCGGTCGAGAACGACGGGTGCGCGGCGTCGAGGGCGGCGCTGCCGGAATGCCCGGCGATGTCGTAGTCGACGATCGTCTTCGTGCCCTTCACATACCCGTCTTCATCGGGGAAAAGGGTGCTGGTCAGCTCATAGTCGTCACCGATACAGGCCCAATCGACGACAAGGGTGGTGTACGGAACCCCGTCGCGTTCGCCCATCGTGAAGTCACCCGACTGCGTGGGGGTGCATGCCGTCCCGCCCGCCGACACGGTGAAGTGGCGGGTCGCGTACCCGAACGCGGCCGGTTTGTGGTTGTTGAGGGCGGCGGCCTGAGCGGTGGCGTCACCGGACTCGAACGCCGGGGTCCCCTCCAGGAACAGCGGATCGTCGGCCACCGAAACGATGAACAGGTCGTACTCGAGCTCCACTGTGGTGCGCAGCTGCCCGTCGACGTGGGCGTACACGGTCGACGAGAACCCGTGGGCCTGCGCCGGCGCGGCGGACAGGGCGGCGATCGCGGTCGCCGCGATGCCCAGGAAGATGACGGCTAGGCGTCGCAACGTGGTGCTCCTTCGCTATGAACGAGTGCACGGTGCACGCCGTGGATGAACAAGATCGAGACAGCGGGCGAACCCCTGGAAACAACCTGCTCAGGGTGGCTGCGGCTGGGATATCAATGAGCCCATGCGTCCCCTGTTCTGGGTCGCCGCCCTGCTCACCGCGGCTCTGACCGCCGGCTGTGGCAGTGACGGCGACTGGTCCCAGCCGCACCCCGCCCCCAGCGCGGTCGGTGCCCTCGGAGCCGGCTTCATCGTCGCGCCGCCCGCCCCGGAAGCGACCGTGACCCCGGCGCCGGGATCGTGGGACGGCGTCCACCCGTCGGCGGGCTACCGGGTGGTGCTGCTCACCTACGGCGACGACGCCCCGACGAAAGCGCTGGTGGCGGCCGTCGAGGACTGGGCCGATGCCGAGGACGCGGACCTGCGCACGGTGGTCGCCGACGGCCCGGCCGACCTGGTGCCCAGCATCACGCGGTCGATGGCGCTGAAGCCGGACCTCGTCGTCAGCGCCGGCAACGCTCTGGTCGACCCGCTCACCCTGGTCACCCCCAGCCACCTCGACCAGCGATTCCTGGTGGTGGGCGCCGAGCTCGCCGAGCCGACGCACAACGTCACCGCGGTCGACTGGACCGGTGCGTCGTTCCGGGGCGAGGGCCTCGGCTCGGCCTCCACGTACGACCCGGCCTCGTTCACCGCCGCCCGGTGCTCCGCCGCGATCCGGGCCGGTGTCGCCGCGGTCCTGCACGACCTCACCGGGATAGTGATCTGGCTGGAGTAGGCGCTACGCCACCGTGCGGCTGCCGATCAACCCGGCGTCACCCAGCTGCGCTGGGGCTGGGGCCGGTGAGCGCGTACGCCCGCGCGGTCACCTCGGCGGCGCGGTCCCAGCCGAGCTGGTCGCGGACCGAGCGCAGGCCGGCCTCGGCGTAGCGGTGCCAGCCCAGCTCGTCGCGCAGCAGGCCGGCGATCGCGTCGGCGAGGGCGGCCGGGCGGGCCGGGGGCACCGCGATGCCGTTGACGCCCGGTTCGAGCACCGCGCGTACGCAGGCGACGTCGGTGGCGACGACCGGGAGGCCGACGCTCATCGCCTCGGCCACCGCCATCGCCGGCGGGGACGTCGTGTAGTCGAACTTGAACGGCCACGTGCCGACCTGGGCCGCCGCCAGCTCGGCGAGCAGGTCCTGCACCGGTTCGGTGACGACCTCCACGTCGGCCGCGGACCCGGCCCGGGCCAGGATCGCGGGCAGCTCGGGGCGGGGGATCAGCAGCAGGCGCAGGCGGGCGCCCGGGACCCGCTCGCGGATCGTGGGCCAGGCGGCCAGCAGGGTGTCGAGTCCGCGTACGGTCTCGGCCCGGCCCGCGAACACGACGGTCGGCCGGCCGGTGGTGAAGCGTGCCCGCCGCTCGTCGGTGGGCGCCCCGGACGGCAGCCGGGTGACGGTGAGACCGCGATGCCCGCCGAGCCGTTCCGCGACGCGCGGGTCCGGGGTCAGCACAGTGGACACCCCGGCGCGGTGCAGCGCGGCGGTCGCGAGCATCGGCGGCAGCAGCGTGGTCAGCGCGACCCGCGGTTGCAGCACGTTCGAGGACCGCATCTCGGCCAGGGACGCCCGCCGCCAGGTCGCCGGACCGGGCACGGTCGGCCACGCGTACGCGGTGAGCACGGTCTTGTACGGCCGAAGCACCGACATCGCGGCCTGCAACGGGCCCAGCGCCCCGGCGTGCAGGTGCACGACGTCGGGCCGGATCCGGGCCAGCACCCCGGCCAGTGCGGCGGTGCGCCCGAGCGGGAAGCTGGCCACCGCCCCGCCCAGCTCGTCCACCCCGGCGAACACCCCGGTGCCGTCGTGCGCGTGCGAGGTCACCAGGTAGTGGTCACCCGGCACCCGCGACGCGGTCTCCGAGACGGTGCGTCCCATCGCCTCGTGCCCGGAGTACTCCGCGATGAGGTGGACGATCCTGGTCATCGCGCGTTCGCCGCCCGGCTGTCGCGGACCCCGAGCAGCAGCCCGGCCGCCTCGGTGGCCTTGAGCGTGACCAGCCCGGCCGTCAGCACCGGGTGGCGCAGCAGCCGCCCTGGCTTGTTCAGCAGCGCGGTCCGGGTGAACTTGGTGCTGGAATCGGCATGCATGCTCACATACTGGTCGATCCAGCGGCCGTAATAGCGCTTCTTCGCGAAGGTCGCCCGCAGCTTGATGTGGCCCTCGTCGTGCCAGATGTACGTCTCCACCCGCCCGATCGTGGCGACCTCCCGGGTCCGGTCGGCGAGATCCCAGTCCTCGGCCGCGGTGAGGTCCTCGTTCCAGCCGCCGAGCTCCTCGATCAGCTCCCGGCGGAACGCCCGCGGCGACTCGACCGCCGCGTCCCCGACGTACAGGCTCTTCTCGAGCCGGCGGCACTGGGCCAGGAAGCCGTCGCCGAACGAGCGCTCCGGGATGACCAGCGCGCCGACCCCGGGCTCGGCCGCGAACTTCTCGGCGATCTCGGCGGCCAGGTGCGGTTCCATCACCATGTCGGAGTCGATGAACACGACGACGTCGCCGGTGCTGCACTTCGTGCCGTGGTTGCGCTGCGCACTGCGTTCCGGTCCCCACTGCAGCACCTGGTCGGCGAAGCGCTCACCGATCGCCACGGTGGCATCGGTGGACTTGTTGTCCACCACCAGCACCTCGACGTCGGGGTGCGTCTGCGTCCGCAGCGAACCCAGGCACGCGGCCAGGGTCCGGGCCGAGTTGCGGGTCGGGACGACAAAGCTGATCTTCATGACTCTCCAGAAAGGGTCAGGCGGCGACGGGTACGCGGGCGTGGTCCTGCACGGCGGTCAGCAGTGTGGAAGCGACGTCGTCCCACGAGTGCGCGCCGCCGTACGGCACCGGCTCGCAGGGGCGCTGCCGCCACGAGGGCATCAGGTCGCACATCCAGCGGGCCAGCGCGTCCGGACTCGGCGGCACCACGACACCACCGGCCGCCAGCGTCGAGTCACGCAGGCCCGGGACGTCGTACGCGATGGTCGGTGTGCCCAGCGCGGCAGCCTCGGTGACCACCAGTCCCCAGCCCTCGCGGACGCTGGTCGCCAGGTGCATGTGGGCGCGGGCCATCAGGTCGTGCTTGACCGGCTCGCTGACCCGGCCGAAGAACTCGACCCCGGCCGGCGCCGCACCGCGCAGCCGGCTGAGCATCGGGCCGCCACCGATCATCCAGAGGCGCAGGTCAGGGAGCTCACGACGGGCGATCTCGGCCGCGCGCAGCACGTCCCACGGGCGTTTGTAGCTGACCATACGACCGCAGAACACCGCCGTGGGCCGCTCTTCCTTCTGCCGCGGGCGCACGTCGTCCGGCGGCTCGTAACCCTCCGGTACGACGGTGACGTCATGCGCGCCGAACCGGGCCAGCGCGTCCCGCGTCGACTCGGAGACGGCCAGCACCGGGGCGGCCGCCAGCCGGTGCAGCCAGCGCGGCTCCAGCGCGTGCCGGCCGAGGTGGGCGACCACCGGCGGGGCGTTGTGGTGCCAGATCTCCTCGCACGTCTGGTGCACCAGCGCGACCGTGCGCGCACCGTCGTCCACCCACTCGTGGGCCAGGAACGGCACGGTGTTCGTCTCGTCCACGACCACGTCGAAGTTGCCCCGGCCGCAGCGTTCCCACCAGCGCCGGGCCTCGCGGTACACGGTGAACCGGTTGCCGGCGCGGACCACCCGGTAACCGTCCACGGTCTCGACCGCGGGCCGGCCGGCGACCGCCGCGGCGAACAGGGTGACCTGGTGCCCGGCGGCCACCCAGCGGCGCAGCACCTGCTCGGTGTAGACCTCGGCGCCGCCGGACGCCGGGTGGGCCAGGTCGCGCCAGTTCAGGACGAGGATGCGCACAAGTGACTCCGGGGGGTCAGGCCGCGAGGGCGGGTTCGGGGGCGGGGGTGGGGGAGCGGAACCAGGCCCGCGCTTCGAGCAGCACCATGGCCAGCAGGGTGACGGTCAGGGCGGCGGCCGAGCAGACCGCGATCTGGGTGGCGCCGCCGTGCCACAGCTCGATGAGCGCCACCTCGAGGACCGCGCCGGCCCAGGGGATCGCGATGGTCCAGGAGCGGCGGGCCAGGGCGGCGTTGGTCAGCACGGTCACCAGCGACGTCAGCGCCGCCACGCCCGCGAGCGTGCGGACCAGGCCGGTCGCGTCCGCGTACCCGTCGCCGTAGAGCACGCGCAGCACCAGCGCCGGCAGCGCCACGATGACCAGGCCGCCCAGCAGCGCCGGACCGGCGACGGCGACGGCGCCGGAGGTCAGGACCCGGCCCCGCTTTCTGGTCGGCCAGCCGGCCAGCAACCGGGGGAAGACCGCGGACATGATCCCGGCGGGCAGCGCCAGCACGGTCTTGGCCACGGTCGCCGCCGCCACGTACGCCCCGGAGCTCCCGTCGCGCAGATGGTGGCGGGCGAGCAGCAGGTCGACGGTCGAGAACAGGAACAGCCCGGTGACCGCGAGACCGGCGTGCGCGACGCTCTTCAACCGCAGTGTGGAACCGCCGCCCGGACCGGTCGGGCGGCGCAACGGGCGCACCGCCACCAGCAGCGCGGCCAGCTCGCTCAGCACGGTCGCGGCCAGCGCGCCCTTCACCCCGAACGGCAGCACCAGCGCCAGCCCGAGACCGAGCCGGACCACGGTGGAGACGAAATACGTCAGCGCCACCGCACCGACCTGCTTGTCACCGAGCAGCAGCCCACGCGCGGTGGCGGTCACCGCGGCGACGACCAGATACGGCGCCAGCTGCGCGGAGTCGGCCAGCGAGGCCAGGTGGAAGTAGTCGCGCACCAGCGGCGCGCAGGCGAGGAGCACCAAGGCCGGGACAAGTGCGACAAGCCCGACCGACCGCAGCGTACGGCGGGCCGGGCCCCACCCCGGGCCGTGCTCGGCGACCAGGGCGGACGCCGCGGTCTGCAACGCGCCGAGCGGGACACCGAGCATGAGCATCGCGGCGAGCACCGCGCCCAGGGCGCCGTACTCCTCCGGGTCCATCAGCCGCCCGACCACCGCGTGGAAGACGAGATTGCCCGCGGCCTGCACCGCCACGGCCACCGCGATGGGCGCGGCTCCCGCGGCGAGCAGGCCGGCGATGCGGCGCGCTGGGCTGGTCACGAGCATGCCTATCGGCCGCCGAGTCAAGAACTGTTCAATTCCGTCGCAAGGTTCTGTCACGCAGCGTCACAACGGGGCCCGGAGGCCGCATGCTCGAGACATGACAGCGCCCACCAGCTCCGTTCGCCGGCCCGTACGAGTCGTCCTCGTCCTGGTGTTGTTCGTGGCCGGTCTCGTGGCGTTCGTGATGCTGCGCAGCCCGGTCACCGAGCAGCAGTCCACGGTCAACCCGGCCAACACCGGGCTGACCACCACCTGGCACGACGGCAGCAACGAACTCGAGGTCACCGCGATCGGGTTCCGGAAGCGCTCGATGGTCAAGGTCCGGATCGGCAGCGAGGCCTGGCGCGAGGTCCGCGCCGACGACAACGGCACCGTGCACCTGACCGACGAACTCGGCCCGGCCGCCGGTCGCGCCGGGACGTCGGTGCTGGTCAGCGGGCGGGCGGCGAGTGCCGGATCGCGGACGCTGCTCGGTGGCCTGCCGCCGGCCGCGAGCGCCACCGGCCCCCGTGACGTCACCCCGTGGGCGGTCGCCGGGCTGCTGGAGTTGATGGCGCTCGGCGCGGGCTTCGGCCACCGCCCGCGGCGCGGGACGCACCGCAACACCCGTCGCGCCCGCAGGACCCGCTCCGGCCTAGCCGTGGATTCCGCCTCCCTGCAGCTCGCTTGAGCGTAATAATCGGGAGAAATGACCGATTACCGGCAGGCTTCTCAAGACTCCAGCGGCGTCGCGGCTGACCGCGACGAGCTGCTGCGGGCGCTGACGGACGCACTCCCCGGCCCCTGGGCCTGGCAGGGCACGTCAGACGCCCCGAAGCGATGGGCCGCCGACAACGGGCCCAAGGACCTCGACATCTGGTCCGCCGGGTCACCGGCCGACGACCTGCTCAGCCGGTACGCGTGTGCCCGGGTCGCGGAAGCCCACGACCCGCGACGGTTGCGGCACGTCAGCCTCGCGGTCGCCACCACCACCGGGCTCGCGGTCGTGGACGTCACCTACGGCGACCTGTTCGTGGGGCCGGTGCTGCTGGTGCCGGCCACCGAGATCACCACCACCGACCACCGGCTGACCGGCATCGCGGCGCTGGCCGACCTGCTCGTCCGGCCGGTGCTGCGCGGCCGGATCCCCGAACCCGCCCGGGTCGCCGAGGCCCGGGCCGCCTGGATGTCGGCCGAGCCGGCACACCGGGAAGCGCTGGCCCGGCGGCTCACCCACCAGCTCGGCGCCCGGGTCACGGCCGACCTGCTGGCCATCGCCGGCGGAGCACGCCCCGACCCTGGACTGCCCACCCGGGCCCGGCTCCGGCTGGCCACCCGCAGCCTCGCGCCGTCGGTGGTCACGGCCACCTGGGCACAGCGCCGCGCCGTGCTGCCGGCGGTGGGAATGCGGGGGCCGCTCGGGTTGCGTACCCACGGTGTGGTCGTCGCCCTGGTCGGCACCGACGGCTCCGGCAAGTCGACCGTCGGCGGTGACCTCAGCACCCGGCTGCGTGCTTTCGGTTTCGGCACCAGCGCGGCCTATTTCGGCATGGCCCGAGGCAACCTGCCCGGCGTGACCCTCGCCCGCCGCCTCCTGGGCGTCGGCTCCACCGCCCCCTCAGCCACCGCCCCCTCAGCCACCACCCCATCCGCTGCTCCCACTCATGATCATCCGGGCTTGCGGCAGGCTGCGGCCTGGTTCTACGCGGCCGAATACGTCTGGCGATACCTGAGCACGGTCGCCCCCGCGCGGGCCCGGCGGCACGTCGTGATCGCCGACCGCTGGGTCTACGACCTGCGCGAATCCCCGTGGCCCGGCTCGCCCGCGGCCCGGGTCGCGGAATTCCTCGTCCCGGCCCCGGACCTGCTGGTCCTCCCGGACGCCCCGGCTGAGGTGATCCACGAACGCAAACCCGAACGGCCCCTCGCCGAGCAACGCGCGCAGCAGGAGCGATACCGGCGGCTGCTCGCCGAGCACCCGGCCCGGCGGGCCGAACTGGTGGTCGACACCTCCGGCGCACCCGGCGGCTCCCTGGCGGCCCTCGTCGCGGCGGTGGTGCAGGCGGCCCACACGCCCCGGCGGCGCCGCAGGTGACCGCCCTGGCGCCGCGACCCGCCGCGGCGCCACCGGTGAGCACCCGCGTGCCCCGGCACCGGCGGCTGCCCGGGGTCGACGCCGCCGCGGCCCGCCTCACCGCCGAATCCGCGCTCATCGGGTTCCTCTCCGGCCTCGCCGTCGTCGCACCCTGGACCCGCGACGGCTACCTGCTGCTGCTCGACTGGGTCGCCGGCCCGCACCAGGCCCTCACCACCGGCCTGTACGGACTCGACCCGGCCGCGCTCGACGCCCTGCCGTACCGGCTGGTCACCCACACCCTGCGCGAACTCGTCGGCCCGGGAGCGACCGGCTGGCTGCTGATCCTCTGCTACTTCCCGATCGCGGCCGGCGGCGTCTCCGCCCTCGCCGGAGGTGGCCGATGGCGCCGGCACACCGCGGCGCTGTTCGTCTGCTGCAACCCGTTCGTCGTCGAACGCCTCCAGGCCGGACACGTCCCGTTCCTGCTGTCGGTCTCCCTGCTGTGCTGGCTGCTCGCCTCCGCCCTGCGAGCCCGCCGCCGCGGCGGATGGTTCGCGGCCCGCCCGGCCGGCTGGTACGCGCTGGCCATGGCGGTCGGCCCGCACGCCGCGTGGCTCGGCGGCATGAGCCTGCTGGCGGTCGCGCTGCTGCCGAGGCCCCGGCGCCGGGACCTGATCCGGACCGTGGTCATGGTCGCGTGCGCGGGCTGCATCTACGCGTACGCGGTGGTGGTCGTGCTCAGCGCGATCCTCACCGTCAAGGTCGGCCCCGGAGACCTCGAGGTGTACGCCCCGCATGCCGGACCCGGCGGCCTGCCCGCGACGCTGCTCTCGCTGCGAGGCTTCTGGCGCGGGGCCGCCGACAGCAGCCCGCAACTGTCCCTCGGCTTCATCCCCGGCGCGGTCATGGTGGTGGCCGCGGCGACCGGACTGGTGCTGCTGTGCCGCCGCACCCCGGTCCTCGGAGCGCCGCTGACCGCCCTCGCCGCGACCGGCCTGCTGCTCGGCGCGGGGATCAAAGGCCCGCTCGCCGCGGCATACCGCCTCGCCTTCGACGTCGTGCCGCTCTTCGCGGCCATGCGCGAGCAGCAGAAATGGGTCGCCCTGACAATGATCGCGTACGCGGTGGGCGTCGGCGTGACAGCCGAGACGCTGGCCGGGCTCTGCCGCCGGGCCCGCCCCACCCGGGCGACGCACTCGGCGAACCAGGGCCGCCCCATGGTCAAACGGCTGGCGAGCGGCGCGGCGCTGCTGGCGCTCGCGGCGGGCTACGCGGGCACGGCACCGTCGCTGTTCTGGGGGCTCGGCGGCAGCGTGCACGTCAGCCACTACCCGCTGAGCTGGTACCGGGCGGACCGGATCATGGGTGAGGGCCCCGAGGCGGTGCTGTTTCTGCCCTGGCACGAATACCAGCCGTTCGGCTTCACCGGGAACCGCACGGTGGGAACCCCCGCCGGAGCGTTCTTCCGGCGCCCCGTACTCAGCAGCGACGCCGTCGAACTCGGCCCGGTCCGCACGAACTCGTCATCCCGCCGGATGGCGTACATCCAGCGCCTGGTCGTCGACGGCGGCCACGACGCGTTCGGCCGGTTGATCGCCCCGCTCGGGGTCCGCTACGTCGCGCTGGCCCGGGACCGGGAAGCCGCGGAGTACGCCTGGCTGTCCACCCAGCGCGACCTGACCGAGGTCCTGCGTACCGAGGAGATCGTGCTCTACCGCGTAGAACCGACCGGGACAGGCCGGGTAGGAGCGTCCCGCACCGGCGACTACGCCTCCACGGTCGCGCTGGCCGCCGAGGACAACCTGGGAAGCGAGGCGGTCCTGGCCGCCGGCACCGCTACTGGCACTGCTACTGGCACCGCTGGTGGCATCGTGCCGTCCACCGTCTCGGGCAAGATCGATCGGACGAGCTCCACCAGCTGGCGGGTCGAAGCCGGCGAATCAGGCTGGGTGGTGATCCCCGAGGAATGGTCGCCGGGCTGGCAGGCCGGAAAGCTGCCCACCGCCCGGACCGTGGCCGGCACCCTGGCCGTCCTGGCCGGCCCGGACCCGGTGACCGTGAAATACCAGCCCTGGCAGTGGCTCCGCCTGGGCATCGCCGCCTCGATGCTGTCTCTGCTCGTCCTGCTGACCGCCGGCCTGCTCGAACACCGCCGAGACCTGTCCCACTGGTGGTTCGCACCTCCCGGGCCGTTTTCCTCCGGGCCATCGTCTTCCGGGCTGTCTTCCGCGGGGCCACCGTCTCCCGGGCCGTCTTCCGCGGGGCCGCCGTCTTCCGGGCCGTCTTCGGCGGGGCCGCCGTCTTCCGGGCCGTTTTCCGCGGGGCCGCCGTCTTCCGGGCCGTCTTCGGCGGGGCCGCCGTCTTCCGGGCCGTCTTCGGCGGGGCCGCCGTCTTCCGGGCCGTCTTCCGCGGGGCCACCGCCTCCCGGGTGGTCTTCCGCGGGGCCGCCACCTCCCGGGTGGTCTTCCGCGGGGCCGCCACCTCCCGGGCGCTCTTCCTCCGGGCCGCGCTCTCCCGGGCGGGCTTCCTCCGGGTCGTCTTCTCCTGGGCCGTCTCCCTGAGGGCGACCCCACGCCCAGCCCACCCTTTCCGGGAGGTCTCGCTCCGAGCTGTTCCTCCCGGGCCGTTTTCCGGTCGGGTCAGGCGGCGCGGACCATGGCGTCGTCCCAGGCGGGCACCGGCTGCGGACGGGTCGCGGCCAGCTCCGCCATCAGCGCCGTGACCGCCGGACGGTACTGGTGGGTCAGGTGCAGCCGAGCGAAGATCACCAGGGTGTCGCGCACGGTCCGCAGGATCGCCTTCGACGTCACCGTGGAACCCGCGACCCGCTCTTCCAGCCGCACCGGCGCCCCGACGAACCCGTCGACGCCGGCGGCCTTGGCGGCCACGAAGAACTCCAGGTCGAACGCGAACCGCCGCTCCCGCATCCGGGGCAGGAGCATCGCCAGCACGTCGCGCCGCAGCACCTTGCACCCGGTCTGGGTGTCCCGCATCCCCAGCACGAACAGCATCGTGACCAGCGTCGAGTAGAACATCGACACCAGCTTGCGGAACGACGAGGAAGCACTGGCCGAGGCCTCGTGGCGCTTGTCCGCGTACACCCCGGCGTGCCCACCCGACTGGGCGACCCGCAGGTACTCGACGAGGTGCACCGGGTCGATGTCCCCGTCCGAGTCGACAAACCCGATCCACGCACCCTTGGCGGCGGCGAACCCGAGGTGCAGCGCCGCACCCTTGCCCTGGTTGACCGGGCTACCCACGACACGTACGCCGGGGAGACCGTCGAGGCTACGCTCCGAGCCGTCCGTGGAGCCGTCGGAAACGGCGATGACCTCGTACGCCACACCCTCGGCCCGCAGGCTCGCAATCAGTCGCTCGACGGTCGGCCGCAGCGCCGCCCCGGGGTTGTAGAAGGGCACCACCACGGTCAGCTCAACCGCCGCGTCAGCCGGCGACCACAGCCGCGAGGCGTCGAACAGGTGGGCCGGGCGGCCCGTTCCGGTCGAGGCAGCGGTGGCGGTGGTGGCGAGCTTCGTTGCGGTCATGCCCCAGAGATCGGACCGCTACCTCAACGCAACCTCAGGCCAGCTTCAAGCTGGCAGCAAGGTTGCAGGCGGGTTGTGCACAGCGCCGTGACCCCGGATTCCCGTGGCACCATGGAGAGGTGATCAGTCCCCGTTACCGCAGGTCAGGCCAGCTCCTGCTGGTCGGCGCCGCTCTGGGCGCCATCCTGGCCCCGGGCGCCGCACTCGCGGACGGCCCTGGTTACGGAGGCACCGCGGACACCCTCACCGTGCAATGGCAGGCCGAGTCGAAGAAATCCGACGGTCTGGCTGTCTACGCGGTCGGCTTCCGAGGAGGCTCCCCGGTCCAGCTGAGAGTCGGAGCCGACGCCGAACGTACGATCGCAGCAGACCAGTCAGGAGCCCTCCGCGTCCTGGTGGTCAACACCGAGGCGACAGCCCCCACCGCAGCCGAGGACACCACCGTCCTCAAGGTCGACCAGACAAGCACCAACCGCTTCTCCGCCGGAACCAGCGTCCTGGCCCTCGGCGAGACCCCGGCAGGCGATATTCGCCGCTTGATCGGCTCGGTCCCCCCACCCGAGGCAGGCCGAGGAGTCCAGGACCTGGCCCCCTGGGCCGGAGCCGTAGCCGCCCTGGCCGCGGCGGCAGTCTGGGCCCGCCGCCAAGGCTTCTCCCTGACCGCGGCCATGGCCTCCACCCGGGCCCGGACCCGCTTCCACCCAGCAGGCCCCCCAGACGAAAAACCCCCCTCCCGTCACCGCCACCACCCCCGCCACCGAGCAACCCCCACCCACGCAGCAGCCTGACCCCACGCGGCATCCCGCCTTCGCGTGGCAGCTTGCCTTCGTGCGGCGGCTTGCCTTCGCGCGGCGGCTTGCTCTCGCGCGGCAGCCTGCTCTCGCGCGGTTGCTGGACCCGAGCGACCCTTCCCGCAGCCGTCTGGTCCGTTCACGCGACGCATGGTCCGCCCCACTCGGTCTTGGACCCTTCGCGCAGCCGCCTACCTCAACCTGCGGTATCAACCCGCGCAACCGCCCGGAGCTCATCCCGAGCCGCCCCGGCGGGCGCCCATCCCGCATCGGCGTATATAACCAATTCCCCTGCCGCCCGGACCGCAGTTCTCTGCTCCTTTTAGCGCGACGACGCTGGCCCCGCCGAATGTTATATCCAGCCCTCACAAATGATGTCGCCAGCAAGCCCTAGTGTCGCCGTTGTGCCCAATGTTAATCGACCACGGCAAAATGCATCAATGTTGCACGTCGCTGTTGTTTTATTCTGCACGCAATCAGGGTCGAACTCCTCGAGTCACGCCAGCGTATGCCGCCCCAGTAGGAGTTGGCGAGCCGAGCTACCCCCAGCGAGTGTCAGTTTCGCGTCAGTGATTTCCGCTACATCGGACTCGGAGGTCCTGGGTGGCGTGTGCTAGTAGACCGTCGGAAATAATCGATCTGATGCTTTGTCTCCGCCGCTGGTACGGGGATAGAGTGGGGTATGGGGCAGTTGCAGATATTCAATAGGGATCAGATCTCTGCAATGCGCGACCGTACCAAGTCCCGCAATTACTCACCCGAGCGTGAAGAGTTTCGTCGCGACCATGCCGAACGTCGCGCTTGGGGCAAGTTCAGGGGTCACACGGAGCGCTTGAGGCAGCTACGAGCCGCAGGTGACCCTTGGGCGATCATGGCGGCCGATGTCTCCCGCCCGTCTCTGGCTCGGGCTACGCCTGGACCGGACCGTTCCGCCAGCCGCGCCCTGCCGTCGGTGCGGGGCGGGAGGTCGCCGGCCGGGTCGAGCGTGATGCAAGGCCCGAGAGGCCAAGCCGACCAGCTCCCGAGCACCGACGCGAACCGCTCCCAGCTCGGCGTAGCTTCGTCGGTGCCTGCGGTGCCTGCGGTGCCTGCGGTGCCTGCGGTGCCTGCGGTGCCTGCGGTGCCTGCGGTGCCTGCGGTGCCTGCGGTGCCTGCGGTGCCTGCGGAACGCCGCATGGTTGAGGGAGACGGATCGCTGAGGAGTGAGTCTGGGACTTTGCTCGGGACCCGGTCCGCGGAGTTGCGCCGAGCCGTGTCTGCTGGAACGCGGCCGTCGGGACTGCTGGTCGTGGCTCGGGTTTTGCAGGTGGGTGGAGATGCCTGGTGGCGCTTGCCGGGGAGACCGCGGGGTTCGAAGTCGCTGCGCTGGTCTGCCGTACGGGATCTGGCGGTGACTGGTCGGCGAGCTGCGGCATGGTGGCGGCCGGGTTCGGTTGTCACTGCGCTGGGCTCGGAGACCTGTGCCGGGCCGGCCGTCCTTCAGCGATGGCTGCGTGAGCGCGGTGGCTGTGCTGGGCGCGGCGTCCACGGTGGGGGCGGCGATGGAACTGGTGACCGCGGTTGTGACTGGCGGGTTCTGATGGTTCGTTCGTGTGGCGGCTTCAGGTCACATGAACAGCTTGATTGCCTGTGGTCAGGCCGTTCGCCTCCGGGCTTCGCCTGTTGGTGCGTTTCCACGGTTCCTGGGCGATGGACGTTCGGCCTGCCGCTCGGGTCGATGTCCGGCGGCTCCGTGGAAGCCTGCGGTGGAGCCCGGAAACGGGTGGGCGGGCGGCGAGTACATGCCGCGCGTCAGCAAACTTGCGGCCGGCAGTAGCGCAGGCGGCTGGCAGCAGCCGGGTGTCAGCGAGTCTGCGGCCAGCGAGTTGGGCGTCTGGAAACCGGGCGTCAGCGAGCCGTGTGTCAGCGAGCGGGGCGTCAGGTGGCCGGCCGGCAAGGAAGGGGGCGTCAGGTGGCCGGCCGGCAACGAAGGGGGCGTCAGGAGGCCGGGCGGCAAGGAAGGGGGCGTCAGCGAGCGGGGCGTCAAGAGGCCGGCCGGCAACAAACGGGGCGTCAACGAGCCGGGGGTTAGCAGCGTGACGGGAGTCAGTAGCTGGTCTTCAGCGGGCTGGCGGCAAGGCGGGCTGGCCATCGGTGAGCCGGCGGCGGTTGTGGCTGGTGGGGCTATGGCGGCTGGGTGTCAGAAGGGCTGCCGTCGGCGGCTGGGGCTGAAGGCTGGGCGAGGGCGAGGGCGAGGGCGAGGGCGAGGGCGAGGGCCGGGGCCGGGGCCGGGGCCGGAGCCGGAGCCGGAGCCGGGGCCAGAGCCGGGGCCAGAGCCGGGGCCGGGGCCAGAGCCCGGGCCGGGGGCAGGGTCAGAGCCGGGCTGGGGTCAGGGTTCGAAGCGGTAGCCGACGCCTCGGAGGGTTCGGATGTAGCGGGGGGATGAGGCTGATTCGCCCAGTTTTTTTCGTAGGTTGCCTACGTGGACGTCGATGATGTGGTCGTCGCCGTACCAGTTGTCGCCCCAGACGTCTTCGAGGAGCTGGCCTCGGGTGAAGGTTCGGCGGGGGGCTGAGGAGAGCAGGTCGAGGATGCCGAACTCGATTTTGGTCAGCTCCAGGACTTCGCCGGCGAGGGTTACTTCGCGGACCTCGGGGTCTACGCGGAGGTCTCCGTACTCGCGGATGGCTTCCTTTTTCCCCGCGGTGACCGAGGTTCGGGGGCGGCGGCGCATGGCCTGGATGCGGGCGGCCAGTTCGCGCGGGGAGAAGGGCTTGGTGACGTAGTCGTCGGCGCCCACGGAGAGGCCGACGATCTTGTCCACCTCGTCGCTGCGGCCGGTGACCATGATGATGTAGGCGTCGGTGAACTGGCGGATGCGGCGGCAGACCTCGATGCCGTCGACGTCGGGGAGGCCGAGGTCGAGGATGGCGATGTCCGGGTTCTGGAGCTGGGCCTGCTCGACGGCGGCGTGCCCGTCGGTGACGGCCAGGACGTCGAAGCCCTCTTTTTCCAGCAGGTGCCGGCAGAGCAGCATGAACTCCGGTGAGTCCTCGACGACGAGCGCGCGCGGCCTGGACACGGAACCTCCGGATTGACTGCTAGAAGACGGAACCGACGCTCTTATCGGTCGACGCCGGGCTGATCGAAGGATTAGTGGGTGGTGGAAGAGGGCAGGGCTCCGGGGCGGGCGAGGAAGTAGCCCTGCCCGAGCTTGACGTGCAGGTTGCGCAGCCGGTCGTGTTCCGGGAGGGTCTCGATGCCCTCGGCGATCAGGGTGGCGCCGATGTCCTGGGCGAAACCGACCAGGGACCGGGCCAGCGCCGCTCGGACCGGGTCGGTGTCGATACCGCGTACCAGAGTGATGTCGAGTTTGATGATGTCGGGTCGCAGTTGCAGGATGTGGCTGAGGCTGGCGAAACCGGCGCCGGTGTCGTCGACCGCGATCTGGATGCCGTTGGCCCGCAGGTTCTCGGTGACCGCGATCAGCGCCGGGTAATCGTGCACCTGGGCGTGTTCGGTCAGCTCGACCGCGATGCCGGCCGACGCGTGGGCCAGGAGCAGAGCGTGCACCCTGGGGGTGAGCAGGGCTTCCACCGACAGGTTGGCGCTCAGCCAGGTGCCGGCGGGCATGGCGGGCAGGTATTCGAACGCCCGCTCGATGGCGAGCAGTTCGAGGTCGACGCCGAGGCCCACCTTGCCGGCGGCGGTGAAGGCGTCCACCGGGTTGGGGAAGACGGCCTGGTCGAAACGGGCCAGGGCCTCGTACGCCTTGACGGTGCCGTCCGCCAGCGAGACCACGGGCTGGAAGGTGGGCTGGAGGGCCTGTGAGTCCAGGATCTCCCGGATTTCCCGGTAGGTCGTGGGCGCGATGGCGGTGACGGTCATGCAATCGAGATCGGCAGCGGCCCTCAAGGTGATCTCAGTCCCACGTCAAGTTCGGCTCAAGTAGCACCCGGGTGACAACCGGGCCGGTTTCAGGACGGGTGCCGGAAACGACCTGACCCCGGCAGCGCGGGTGCGCGGCCGGGGTCTTGTGGTACAGAACGGACAGGGGGACGGGGTGGCTCAGACGAGGACGGTGGCTTCCTCGCGGGCCCGGTGCAGGCACTCGACGAGCTCGTACGGGTCGACCTCGACGTCGGCGTCGACGTCGACGAAGCCGATCCACGTGCCGGTGGCGGCGGCGAATCCGGCCTGCAGGGCGGCGCCCCGGTCGCGGATGTCGCGGTGTGCCACGACGCGGGTCCGGGCGATGCCGTCCAGGGTGCGCTCCGAGCCGTCGGTGGAGCCACCGGAGACGGCCAGGACCTCGAACGTGATGCCCTGGGCGTACAGCGCGTCGGTGATCCGTTCGACGGCCCGGCGCAGCGCCGCACCCGGGTTGTGGAACGGGATGACGACGGTGAACTCGACAGCCACCGGGTCCGGGGACTGCGACTCGGGCCGGCCAGGACCGGCGATCACGACGGGGGGAACGGCGATGAGGTGTGCAACAGTCATGCCCCGTAGTTCGGCCGGGTTCCTCAAGGCAGTCTCAGCCATGAGTCAATTGGGGCGCAAAGCTCAGGTTGCAGCTCAGGTGCGTACCGCTCAGGGCCTGGGTTGCGGAACGGTTGTCGAGGCGAGCGCGATCCGCGGTCCGGGCCGGCCGTCGACGGTGGCGGCGAGCCAGGAACGGTTGAACTCACCGTTCGGGGACGCTGCCGCGCGATAGCCGTACGAGATGTCGTCGAGCAGAAGCGTCTCAGCCGGAGCCGATGGGGTGACCGCGCCGGCCCGCAGCGCGGCGATGGTCGAGGCGAAGCGTTCCCCGGTCGGCTTGAGTTTGCCGTCGGCGGTGAACAGGCCCAGGTCGTATTCGAGTTCGGGGAAGTCCAGCAGGCTGCGGGACACGTCGTGCGAGCACCACCACGTGACGCCGTACAGGCCTTCTACCTGGGCGACGTGCCGCAGCGTGGCTTCGAGGAAGTCGGGGGCGTCCCGTTCGGCGACGACGTTGGTGGGGGCGCCGACCTCTTGGAGCCAGACCGGCCGTACGGGATCGGTGTGCCAGGCCGCGGCGAGCCGGGTCAGGTATTCCGCGTGCCGTACCGAGCCGGCGCCGAGTCCCCCGTGCTTCTGGGCGGTGCCGTTGAAGACCCAGGAGTGCACGACTGTCGCGTCGCCGTGCTGCACCGCGTGGGCCGGGCCGAACGGCTGGGTGTCGTCGTACCAGGCCGCGTCGTACATGGCGTGGGTGACGAGCGTGCCGGGGCGTACGCCGGTCCGGGCCGCGTCGACCAGCCGGCTCAGCCAGGCGTCGCCCTCGGCCGGGGTGACCGGGTGCGGTGTGGGGTGCGGCGCGGCGGCGAACTGGTTGACCTCGTTGCCCAGCGTGATGCCGAGCAGGTTGGGCCGGTCGGCGACGGCCGCCGAGAGCGCGTGCACGTAGTCGGCGAGCGATCCGACGACGTCCGGGTCGGTGAACATGTTGCGGCGGTGCCAGCTCTCCAGCCATGACGGTACGAAGTCGAAGCTGGACAGGTGTCCCTGCAGCGCGTCGACGTTCACGTCGAGGCCGACCTCGGCGGCGATGTCGACCACGGTCACCACGTCGCGCAGTGCTTGCGGCCGGATGAGCCCCCGGTTGGGCTGGATCAGCGGCCAGAGCGGCAGCACCCGCACGTGATCGACCCCGAGCCCGGCGATGGCCGTCAGGTCGCGCCGGACGTCGGCGGGGGAGAAGTCGAGCCAGCTGTGGAACCAGCCGTTTGCCGGGGTGTAGTTGACGCCGAATCTCATGGCGGCCATCGTGGGGAACTAAAGCGTTATAGTCAACGGGTGACCGAGCGGCCGACGATCGCGGACATCGCCAGGCGGGCCGGGGTGTCGCCGGGCGCGGTGTCGTTCGCGCTCAACGGCCGGCCCGGGGTGAGCGAGCAGACCCGCGCGCGGGTCGTCGAGGTGGCGCGCGAGATGCGGTACCGCCCACACCGGGCCGCCCGGGCGCTCGGCGGGGCGCGGGCCGGCATCGTCGGCATGGTGCTCGCCCGCGACCCGCGCACGCTGGGATCGGAGCACTTCTACACCCAGCTGCTGTACGGCATGCAGGACGTGCTCGCCGCCCGTTCCACCGCGGTGCAGATGCAGTTCGTCCGGGACACCGCCGCGGAGCTCGCGCTGTATCGCGACTGGGCGTCGGAGTACCGCGTCGACGGCCTGGTCCTGGTGGACCCGCTGGTCGGCGACCCGCGCGTGGCGGTGGTCGGTGAGCTGCGCATCCCCGCTGTGACGCTGGGCCCGGACCGCGACGACGGCCTGCCCGGCGTGTGGGCCGACGACGGCGCGGCGATGACCACGATCGTCGACCACCTCACCGGCCTGGGACACCGGCACATCGCGCACGTCGCCGGCCCGCCGGTCTACCGGCACACCGCCCGGCGCGCGGCGGTCGTACGCGGTCTCGACGGCGGCGAGTCGGTGCCCACCGACTTCAGCGACGCGCAGGGTGCGGCGGCCACCCGGGCACTGCTGTCACGGCCCGGCCCGCCCAGCGCGATCATCTTCGACAGCGATCTGATGGCGGCGGCCGGGTTGGGGGTCGCCCTGGAGATGGGGGTACGCGTCCCGCGCGACCTGTCGATCGTCTCCTTCGACGACTCGGTGCTCACCCGCGTCGTGCACCCGGGGCTGACCAGTCTGTCCCGCGACACGTACGCCCTCGGTGCCCAGGTCGCGGAGTGCCTGCTGGCGGTGATGGCGGATCCCGGGGCCCGGCCCGGGGTGCGCGCCGCGACCCCGGAACTCGTCGTCCGCGGGAGCACGGCCCGGGTCGCCCACCCGGCCTGACCCGCTCGCCGCCCATCACCGGCGCGTGGTGCCGTACGTTCTATGGGCCATGGATGTCATCGACCTGGACCGGCCGGCCGCCGTGCGTCAGCCGCCCGCGCGCCGCCGCCCGCGGACACTGGTCGCGGCCGCGGCGGTGCTCCTGCTCGGCATCCTGCTCGGTGGCGCGGGCACCCGCTGCTGGGACAACTGGCAGCAGCACCGGTTCCTGGCCGGGGTGATCTCGGTGCTGGTGCTCGCGGACACCGGGCCGCAGTCCAACGAGGCGGGCGTCGGCGCGATCGTGGTCAACGACCGGGTCACCGAGGCGTCGCTGGTGCGCCGGGTCACGCTCGTCAACGCCGGGCCGCTCCCGGTCGACGTGCACGATCTCAGCGTGGACCGGCCGGGCCTGACGCTGCGCGGCACGGAGAAGCAGCGCCGGATCGGGCACGGCGAGTCGGTACGGGCCGACGCGGACATCCGGATCGTCTGCGCGCACGGGCTGCCGCTCAAGAAGCTGCTGGTACGCCTCGAGGTGCGCACCTCGGACGAACAGGAGCATGTCGCCGTCGCCGTCCTGGACGCCACCCAGTGGAACGACCAGGCCCGCATCGCGTGCGACGGCGACCTGCTCTGACTCAGACCAGCAGTTCGCAGCTGGCCCGCCGGTCGCGCCGGTCGTCCGTGCACGTGTCCCACCCGGTGCCGCCGTCGACCTTGTCGGCCACGAACGGGCCCGATCCCTCGTCACCGAAGACCCCGTCGTCGCCGGACCCGCCGACCACCACGTCCCGGCCCGGCCCACCGTTCAGGAAGTCGCTGCCGGCACCGCCGTCCAGGTGGTCGGTGCCCTGGTCGCCGAAGATGTGGTCGGGGCCGTTGTCGCCGTACAAGCGGTCGTTGCCGGACGGCGGGTCGGTGACGCCGTCGACGCCGTCGTCCCCGATGTGGTCCTCGCCGTCGCCGCCGTGCACGAGGTCGTCGCCGTATCCGGGACGGATGAAGTCGCGGCCGCCGAGGCCCCAGATCTTGTCGTTGCCCTTCCCGCCGAGGATGTCGTCCCGCTTCGGCCCGCCGGTGATCCGGTCGTTGCCGGTGCCGCCGTCGATGACGCTCCGCAGGCCGGTCCTGTTGACCACGGAGTCGCCGCGGTCGTAGGTGTAGATGTCCACCCGGCCCGGGTTCTTCTTCGTGGTGCAGCGGACCCTGGTCTTGTCGCCCTTGACTTTCTTGCAGCCCTTGCCCGCAGTGATCGCGACCGCGTCGTCGATCGTGACGGTCCGGCCCGAGCGGGTGACGACGACCTTGTTCCGCTTGTCCTTGGCCGCCTTGTACCGCACCGTCGTGCCCGACACCGAGGCCATGCCGGCGGTCGCCGCCTGCGCGGGAACGGCTGCGAGAGTGCTCACCGCGACGGCGGCGAGCGTGAGCCAAACCAAACGAGCCACTGTGGACCCTCCTCCATGATCGACATCAGCATAGAACGTGACGGTTGCGTTCCGGCGTCCACCTTTCGGGCAACCATGGACCGCCGGGCTGAGGCAGACTGACTCGGTGACCCAGTCGCTGCCGCACACCACCGGGACCCTGTCGGGAGACCTGCGCGCACTCGGACTGTCCGCGGGGGACACCGTGCTGCTGCACTCGTCGAAGAGCAGCATCGGCTACGTCGCCGGTGGCGTACAGGCGATCCTGCAAGCGTTCCTCGACGTGCTGGGCGAGGCCGGCACGCTCGTCGTGCCGACCCACACCCCGGACAACAGCGACCCGGCGGACTGGAGCAATCCCCCGGTGCCGGAGGCCTGGCGGACGATCATCCGCGACCAGGGGCCGGGCTTCGACCCGGAGCGCACCCCGAGCCGCTGGATGGGCGTGCTCCCGGAAACGGTGCGCACCTGGCCCGGGACCATCCGTACCGGGCACCCGCACGTCTCCTTCGCGGCGCTGGGCGCGCGGGCCGCCGAGGTCACCGCCACCCACCCGCTCGAGGACGGTTTCGGTGAGAAGTCGCCGCTCGGCGCGGTCTACCGTCTGGACGGCAAGGTGCTGCTGCTGGGCTGCGGTTACGGCTCCAACACGTCGCTGCACCTGGCCGAGGCCCGGCAGGATCAACCCCCGACCACGACCTTCGGATCATCGGTACGCGGTCCGGACGGCACCGGCCACTGGACCACCTGGACCGGCCTGCGCACCGACACCTCCGACTTCGAGACCCTGGGTGCCGACTACGACGCCACCGGCATCCCCCGCCGCGGCCGCGTCGGCAACGCCCCCACCCGCCTGATGTCCCAGCGCGACCTCGTCCACTACGCCACCGACTGGATGCGCACCCACCGCGCATAATTCGGCCGGCGCCGAACGGTTCTATGCCGAAGCCGTCGGCGATTTATCCGTTTAGAGCCGGTCCAGCTGCAGGCTGCCGATGCCGGCGACCGCGTCGACGTCGATGCGGTCGGTGCTCTTCTGCCAGCCGGGGCTGAGGAACGACGCTTCCTTGGCGACCCCGTCGTCGGTCCTACCCTCGAATGTCACCTGGCCGGCGCCGCGCCGGGTGCGCAGCCGGACCGGGACGCCGCTGTCGGCGCGCACCTCGAACTGGTTGACGCCGCCCGACATGCGGATCGGGAGCGTGCCGTCCGGCCGGGGGAGCGTGAGGTCGATCCGGGTGGCGCCGCCGGCCAGATCGACGCCGTCGATGGGGCCGCCGGACAGGTCGAACGTCCCGCGCTTGACCCCGCCGGTCATCGTGATCCGCCACCGTACGTCCTGGTTGAGCAGCACTTCCACCTCTTCGGTGCCGCTGCGGCCGCTCTGGTCGAGGAACAGTTTCACCGCACCGTCGTCGACCGCCGTCCGGGGCAGGATCGGCCCGCCGAACGGGGTGGTGATCCGGTAGAGGTCGTCACCCAGGTCGGTGGAGCGCACCTTCAGCTCGTTGGTGTCGCTGACCATCTCGAAGCTGGCCTTGTCGAAACCGGAGACCGGCGCGGAGAGCGTGTTCGCCGGCGGCGAGGCGGCGGCGGACGGCGTGACGGCAGGTGGCGTGGCCGCGGTCGGCTCCGCGGCGTTGTCCCTGGCGACGACGCTGATCACCACGCCGGTGGCGGCCAGCAGCAGTACGGCCAGAGTTGCCCCGAGCAAGGTCCGGCGCCGTCCTGACGAGTGCGGGGGTGCCGGCGGCGGGGGCGTGCGGTTGCGGGCGCCGACCGGGATCGGGACGGTGATCCGGTGGGGACCGTCGTCGAGCGGTTCCTCGGTGTAATGGTCGGCCGGTGGTCCCATCCGGTGCGGGGCGTCCGGCCAGAAATCGGCGATCGCGGGCAGCCGCGCGGGCTCCGGCTCGGCCCCCGGCCGTCGGTAGAGGGCGTCGGGATCGGTGGAAGGGACATGGTCCACGAAGGACTCCTCGGTGGCGGGCCGGCGGATCGTCGTCACCGGGTCATACGCAGGCGGAGGGCCACCGGATCGATCGTGGGTGAGGATTGCCTCTTGCCTTCGACGATCTTTGCCGTGAATATTACCAACGCCCCACGAAGGGGTATATCAGCACGTTTATTAAACAGTTGAGGGAAGGGACGTACATGTCCCCGCAGGACGGTATTCCCCGCGACGGGGAATGGGTTCCCCCGGCTCAGTATTTTCCGCCGACGCCACCCAAGCCGACGGTCTACACCAGCCCGGCCCGGGCGATGCGGGTGCGCCGCCGGACCCGCGCGGTGTATGTCGGCGGTGGCCTCGCCGCGCTGCTGCTCGCCGTCTCCGCCGGGATCGCGCTCGCGCCCCGCGCGGAGAAACCCGCGACGTTGTTCGTGCCGAAGGACCCGATCCCGCTCGCGCCGGTGGCCTCCGCCACGCAGGAAAGCGCGACGGATGCGCCCGCCGGGCCGGGGACCAGGAACACACCACATTCCACGGTACGTCCGCACGGTGCCGCGACCACCCGTCCGGTCACCGATCCGGTCGCCAGTGGCAGCCCCGCGGCCTCGTCGGCGCCGTCCGCCGCGCCGTCGGTTCCGGCGCCGCTGCTCGTGGTGGGGGCCACGATCGGTCTCGCCCTCGCCGGCGACCCCGGGGTGCGGGTCCGCTCGGACGACTTCCGCGCCCGGATCCTGGCGCTGAATGCGCGGAGTCCGGCGAGGGAACGGGCCGAGTCCCGGTTCGTCGTCCGCGCCGGTGCCGCCGACGCCCGGTGCGTGTCGTTCGAGTCCGACAGTTATCGGGGCCGTTTCCTGCGGCACCGTGACTACGAGCTCTATCTCGACACCTCGGAATCCTCCGCGTTGTTCGCGGCGGACACGACGTTCTGCCCGGTGGAAGCGGCGGGTGGCACGGTCGTGCTGCGCTCGCACAACTATCCCGATCGCTACCTCACCCGGCGTGACTCGCTACTCTCGCTCACGTCGGTGGCCACCAGCTTCACCGTTCAGTCACCACTGTGAGCGCTGATAGCCTGACCTACTGTGAAGCTCAAGCTGAACCGGCGTCAGATCGTCATCGGCGCGGTCGTCCTGCTCGTGGCGGTCGCAGCCCTGTTCGCGAGTAGGTCCGACCAGGCCGAGGGGCCCGGGGTCGCGGATGACGCGGCCACCCGGGCGTGCACCGACTTCGCCGGTGGTTACGGCGACGCGAAGAACAAGACCGCTCGGCTCAGCCTCGCCGACAGGGTGATGGAGTCATCGGTGGAAACCGGGAACGACGCGATCCGGGACCGCGCGGCCGAGATGGGCCGCAGTGCCAACGAGACCGACAGGGTCTGGAAGACCAGCGGTGACGCGCTGATCAACGCGTGTGAGGACGCGGGGTGGCGCCAGCCCTGACCGCGATCACGTCGAAGACGTGCCAGTGCTTCGAGCCGCTGTAGGCCGGCCCGTCCGCGTCCTCCTCCTGCCAGGACACGATGTCCAGGCCGGTGAAGAGCGCCCGGGCGGCCGGCTCGCTCAGGAACGTCATGCCGCCGGTGCCGGCCCACTCGTCCCGCTCGCCGAACAGGTTCACGGCGAGCACCCCACCGGGTCGCAGGCTCGCCAGCAGCAGATTCCACACCCGGTCGAAAGACTCCGGCGGCTGGTACGGCAGGGAGTAGCCGGCGTACACAAGATCAGCGGCGGGCAGCGAATCCAGTTCCGCGTAGTGGCGGACGTCCACGGTCAACCGGTCGTGGACGCCGCCGATGGTCCTGGTCAGCAGCGCGGCGGTGCCGGGGGCGCCGTCGATCGCATGCACCCGCCACCCGGCCTCGAGCAGGGCGCGGGTCTCGACCCCCGCCCCACAGCCGATGTCGATCGCGGTGCCTCGCGAAGCCGTGACCAGCGCGTCACGCAGCAGCGGCCGGACCGCCCGCCCACCCTGGCCGGTGTTGTACGCGACCCAGTGCTCGTCAGGTGGCGATGTCCGGGTATGGGAGGTCGAAATGGGCGAGTCGGGCACCGTAGGCCTTCTGGTATTCGAGGGGTCCGTGGTCACGCTCGAACATAGCGATGAACAGCGTCAGCGTCAGGAACGGGTGCGCCCCCAGCGCGAACAGCGCCACGTGGTCGTGACCGGCCAGGGCGGCACGCTCCTCCGCGGTGAACCGCAGCCACGTCGACGCCTCGCCGTCGTGGCAGTTGAGCACCGCATTGGCTCGCGACTCCTCCCACCACTCAACCGTCTCCCGCGGCTCCGAGCGGTACCGTTCGACCAGCTCGGGATCGCGGTCCACGGTGTACAGGAACTTGTTCAGCAGGTATCTGCTCATGCCGGCGCCCCGTTCGGATACCAGGTGAAGTAGGCCTCCATCGTGTGGAACAGGTCGAGCGTGTCCACGTAATCGGCCTTCTGCCCGGCGCCGGCGACGCCCATCATCAGCATGAAGTCCATGAAGCCGTGGGTGGCGTTGCCCGGTGCGTGCAGGCTGTCCAGGCTCACCTCGGCGAGGCAGCGGTCGAGATCACCGGTGGCGATCCACTCCACGGCCTTGCGGTCGAACTCGGGGTCCGGGCCGTGCGGGCCGAACTGCCGGGGCCCGCCCAGCTCGAGCGAGAGGTGGCCGGTCCCGATGATCGCCACCCGCAGGTGGCTGGGCCACGACTCGACGATCTCCCGGATCGCGTTGCCGAGCTGCACGAACCGTTTGGGCCGGGGCAACGGCGGCGCGAAGATGTTGGTGTAGATCGGCACGATCGGCAGGTCCGCCTCGGGCCGCAGCGTGATGATCGGGCAGGTGACGCTGTGGTCGATCCGCAGCTCGTTGCTGAACGCCAGGTCGAAGCCCTCGTCGAGGCCGGCCCGCAGGATGTGCGCGGACAGGTCCTCCTGCCCCTTGAGCAGCATTTTCGGCAGCCCGAACTCGCGTTCCTCGTTGTAGAAGTTGGCGTCGTAGAACGGTGCCTTGCCGACCAGGAACTGCGGCATGTTGTCCAGCCACAGCTGGTGGAAGTGGTCGGAGCCGACCATGACCAGCACGTCGGGCCGGGCCTTGGTGAGCGTCTCCCGGAAGGCGGTGATCTTGGAGACCCACGCGTCCGCGAACGGCGGTCGGTCCGCGCCGGTCGCGGTGCTGGCCTTGTAGTAGAAGGGATGGTGCGTGGAAGCGATCACGGCGACGACGGTTGCCATGGCGTTCCTCTCAGGCTTCGTAGACCGCGTTGCGGTCGACCGTCATGTAGATGTCCATGCCGAGCGGGCGGCGCCGCTCCTCGGCGAGGTGCCCGAGCAGGCCGGCGGTGCGGGCCAGCAGGGCGAAGCCGCGCAGGATGTCGACGGGCAGGCCCAGGTCGGCCAGGGCCGCGCCGCAGACTCCCGCGCCGTTGAGCGGCAGCGTCTTCCCGAGCACCTGGGGGTGCACCCGGCCGATCGCCTCGAAGAGCCGCAGGTGGTCTCCCAGCAGCCCTTCCTCCTCGGCGATCCGGAACAGCACCGGGGTGCGCGGATCCTGTTTCTTGTGCACGGGATGCCCGAGCCCCGGGATCCGGCCGGTGGCGCCGCGCAGGGTCGAGAGGGCGAGCTCGTCCCAGTCGACCTCGGCGGTGCTGGAAGGCAGCGCCTCGTGCAGGAAGCGTCCACAGTCCTCGGTCACGCCGAGGAAGCGGCTGCCCCCGCCGAGCAGGCCGGCGGCCAGTGCGCCCTGGATCGACTCCGGAGCGCTGAGGTACGTGAGCCGGGCCGCGATGGCCGTCGGCGTGAACCCGTGGTCGGCGAGGGCCACCAGCACCGCCTCGAACACCCGGGTCTGTCCGGGCGTCGGGCGCCGGCCGGCGACCAGCCAGTACGCCAGCTCCCCGAACCCGACCTTGCCCATCAGGTCGGCCGCCAGGTCCTGGCCGAGCAGCTTGATCTGAGTCTCGTCGGACGTGCCGAGTGAGGTGGAGAACCTCAGTCCTTCGTCAGCCACGCGCGGATCTCCTCACCGTGTTCGTCGAGGCCGGGCGGCGGGAGCCGGTATCCGGCCGGGGTGTCCGAGAACGTGATCGGGTTACGGACCGACGGGATCCCGCCGACCGTCACCACCGGGTCGAGGCCGAGCTCCTCGGCCATCGCCACCCCGCCGTCGATCGTGTTGATCGGGGCGCAGGGCACCCCGGCCGCGAGCAGCTCGCGGAACCACTCGTCCTTGGTGCGCTTGGTGAGCCGCTCGATGAGGATCGGGCGCAGCTCCTCGCGGTGCCGGGTGCGGTCCTGGTTGCGCCCGAACCGCGGGTCGTCCGGCAGCTCGGGCAGGCCCAGCACCTGGCACAGCTTGCGGAACTGGCCGTCGTTGCCGGCGATCACGATCAACTCGCCGTCCGAGGTGGGCAGCGGCTCGTACGGGAACAGGCTCGGGTGCGCGTTGCCCATCCGGAACGGGACCGTGCCCCCGGCGACGTACGCGCTGGAGTGGTTGACCAGCCCGGACAGCGCCGACGACAGCAGGTTGACCTCGACGTGCTGGCCGGTGCCGGTCTGCCCGCGATGGTGCAGGGCGGAGAGGATGCCGATGTTCGCGTGCAGCCCGGCCATCACGTCGAAGACCGAGATACCGGCCCGGTACGGCGACCCGTCGGGGTCCCCGGTGAGGCTCATCAGCCCGGAGATGGCCTGGACCATCAGGTCGTACCCGGGATATCCCGCGCCCGCGCCGGTGCCGAAACCGCTGATCGAGGCGTACACGATCCTGCTGTTGGCCGCGGACACCGTGTCGTAGTCCAGGCCGAACCGGGCGAGCCCGCCGGGCCGGAAGTTCTCGATCATGACGTCGGCCCGGTGCGCCAGCCGCTGCGCGACCTCCAGGTCGGCCGGGTTCTTGAGGTCCAGGGCGATGGATCGTTTGTTGCGGTTGATCCCCAGGTAGTACGTGGAGACCTCGTCACGGACCGGCGGCATCCAGGTGCGGGTGTCGTCGCCGCCGGGGCTCTCCACCTTCACCACCGTGGCGCCGAGGTCGGCGAGCAGCATCGTCGCGTAGGGGCCGGCGAGGATGCGGGAGAAGTCCGCGACGAGCAGTCCGTCCAGTGCGCCCATGGGCCGCCCTCCTTAGATGTGACCGCTCTACGGACAGGCGTCCGCGCTAATCGAGTTTCGGTTGTGCCCCCTGGAACTGTCAACGGTCATCGCTACGAAACATGCTGTTGACATAGCGGGTGACCGGCAACACACTGGCCAACGGCACTGACCGCTGGTCGGACAGTTGTCCGCCGCTCTCTCGAAGGGGCCGCCCATGTTTCTCTTCCGCAATGCCACCGTCGTGACGATGGACGACGCGCACACCGTGCTCACCGGCGCCGACGTGCTGGTGATCGGCGAGACCATCGCCGGGATCGGCACCGGCCTGACCGCCCCCGAGGGCGCCACGGTGATCGACGCGTCCGGCGGCATCCTGATGCCCGGCATGATCGACACCCACCGGCACATGTGGCAGACCGCGATGCGCGGGTACGGCGCCGACTGGTCGCTGACCCAGTACTTCGTCTGGTACTACCTCGAACACGGGAAGACGTTCCGTCCCGAGGACGTGTACGCCGGGAACCTGCTCGCCGCGCTCGAGGCGATCGACGCCGGCGTCACCACCACCGTCGACTGGTCGCACGGCCTGCAGACCACACAGCACGCGGACGCCGCGGTCGACGCGCTGCAGGCGGTGCCGGGGCGCTTCGTGCTCGCGTACGGCAACATCCAGCAGGGCCCGTGGGAGTGGTCCGCGGCGCCGGAGTTCCGCGACTTCGTCGCCCGGCGGTTCACCCCCGGTGACGACATGCTCGGCTTCCAGATGGCGTTCGACGTCACCGGCGACCCCGCGTTCCCCGAGAAGGCGGCGTTCGAGGTGGCCCGTGAGCTGGGCGTCTCGGTGACCACGCACGCCGGGGTGTGGGGCGCCACCAACGACGACGGCATCCGGCTGATGCACGAGCACAAATTCATGACCCCCGGCACCGTGTACGTGCACGCGGCCACCCTGAACGACGACTCGTACCAGCGCATCGCGGCCACCGGTGGCTCGGTCTCCGTCTCCACCGAGAGTGAGCAGAGCGCGGGGCAGGGATACCCGCCCACCTGGGCGTTGCGCCGCCACGGCATCCCGGTGTCGCTCTCGATGGACACCAGCGTGTGGTGGAGTGGCGACCTGTTCTCCGCGATGCGCACCACGCTCGGCGCCGACCGGTCCCGGGAGCACCTCGAGGCGCACGCCCGCTCCGAGACCGTCACCAACGTGCACCTGCGCGCCGAGCAGGTCGTCGACTGGGCGACCCGCGGTGGCAGCCGCGCGCTCGGGCTGGACGCCAAGGTCGGCAGCCTCGAGGTGGGCAAGAAAGCCGACATCGTGCTGCTCCGCAACGAGAGCTCGCCGGTGATGTTCCCGGTGCTCAACCCGTACGGTCACGTGGCTTTCCAGGCGCAGCGCGGCGACGTGGAAGCGGTGCTGGTCAACGGGCGGATCGTGAAGCGCGACCACAAGCTCGTCGACGTGGACCTGGCCGCCGCGCGTACCGCCGTGGAGAACACCATCGACCACCTGCGTTCGACGATGGGCGAGCAGGCCTGGGTGAAGGGGATGAACCCGGACGTCCCGGAGGCGAAGGTGACCGATAATCCGTACACGTACACCGAGTACGACGCCGGCTCGGCTGAATGGAAGCATTGACCCGTGACACGCGCAGCCGGACCCGACTTCATCGAGGCCCTCGCCCGGGGCCTTGACGTGCTGCGCAGCTTCCGGCCGGGCCGCCGGGTGTCGACGCTCAGCGAGATCGCCGCCGACACCGGCCTGGCCCGGCCCACGGTGCGCCGGATCCTGCTCACGCTCACCGAGCTGGGTTACGTCCGGGCCGAGGAGCGCGGGTTCGCCCTCACACCGCGGGTGCTCGAGCTCGGCATGGCGTACGTCCACAGCCTCGACATGTGGGAGGTGGCCCGCCCGCACATGCAACGGCTGGTCGCCCGGACGGGCGAGTCGACGTCGATGGCCCAGCTCGACGGTTCCGACATCGTCTACGTGGCCCGGGTGGCCGTACCCAAGATCGTGACCTTGTCCGTGACCATCGGCACCAGGTTTCCGGCCGCCGCGACCTCGATGGGCAAGGTCCTGCTGGCCGCGCTGGAGCCGGCCGAGCTGGACGCGGTGCTGGAGCAGCCGACCCGCTCCGGCATCGCGGCCCGGGTCCTGCCGCCCCGCCCGGAGCTGGACCGCACGCTGCGGGAGGTCCGGGTCAAGGGCTGGGCCCTCGCCGACCAGGACCTCGCGCTCGGTATCCGGTCGATCGCGACCGGTGTCCGCAACGGCGACGGCCGGGTGGTGGCGGCGCTCAACGTGACCGTGCACGCCGCCGAGACCTCTGTCGAAAAATTGACAGACGACTATCTCCCGCCGCTGCTGCACGCGGCCGCGGACATCAGTAACGACTGGGCATTGCGGGATGCGGCACCCATGGTGGTCCGCAGCTGACGGAATTCCGTCTCTGTGGGGCGTCTCTCGCCCTCTGGCCGGATGCGGGTGCCACCGGGCAGGATCGGCGCATGACGACCCCGGGCCGGCTGCCGTACCCGATCACCCTGACCGGGGACGGCATCATCCTGCGCGAGTGGCGCGACGACGACCTCGACGAGCTGGTGGCGATGCTCGACGAGCCGGCGATCGCCCGCTGGACCCCGATGCCCTCGCCGTTCGGTGTCGACGCCGGCCTCGCGTACCTCAAACGCGCCCGGCTGGGCCGCACCGGTGGCAGCCGGATCCAGCTCGCGGTCACCACCGACGGTGGCAAACCGCTCGGTGAGGTCCTGCTCTTCGGCGTCGACGCCGGTCTGCGCGAGGCCGAGATCGGTTACCTCGTGGGCGCCGCGCACCGCCGTCGTGGCCTGGCCGCGGGGTCGCTCGCCCTGCTCTCCGGCTATGCCCGGGGCACGCTGCGACTGAGCCGCCTGCTGCTGCGGATCGACCCGGCGAACACCGCGAGCACGGGGGTGGCCCGGCGTTGCGGCTACCAACTCACCGGCGAACCGCCCATCCTGCAGGAGGGACCGTACGGCCCCAGCAGTCTCGACACCTGGGAGCAGGTCGCGGCCGGGGGCAGCACCCGGCTCGAACGCCTGCGAAACGTCGCGGCCCGCCGGTACGGCGGCCGTCGCGGCTGACGACACGGAGGTTCCGATGAACCGTGCACAGGCCATGGCACACCGGGTCGCCGCCCTCGGGCTCGCCTCCCGGGGCACGGACCGGCCCGCCGACCTGCCCGTGCTCGACCTCGGCGTGCAGGAGTACACCCCCGGCTCGGTCCAGGTCGCGCTGGCCGCCCGCACCTCGGCCGACCTGGCCGACGACCGCCTGATCACCGTCTGGGCGGCCCGTGGAGCCCCGCACGTGCACCGTGCGGCGGACCTTCCGGTGCTGGTCAAGGCGCTGTGGCCGGTGAGCGACGCGGACGCGTCGGCACGGATCAACAGCGCCCAGATCCTCGACGGGGTGAAACTCGGGCTCAAGGCGTTCGAGGTCACCGCGGCGGCGCTTCGCACGGCGGTGACGTCGTCGATGCCGCGTGGCGAGGCCAGCACGAAGGTCAGCAAGATCGTGCCGAGAGAGCTCACCTACGACTGCAAGCCCTGCGGCGCCCGGCACATCGCGGGCAACGTCTGGCAGCACGCCGGTCTGGCCGGGGGAGTCCAGGTCGAGTCCCGGGGCCGCGACGCGACGCTGGCCCCGATCCCGCACGCCCCGCCCCAGCCGTCGGCCAATGCGGGCATCGGTGACCTGATCACCGCGTACCTGAGGTTCCTCGGCCCGGCCGGCCCGGCCGAGGTGGCGAAGTATCTGGGCAGCACCGCCACCGAGATCAAGAAGGTCTGGCCGTCCGAGGGCCTGACCGAGGTGACCGTGGACGGCCGCAAGGCCTGGCTGCCGGCCGATTCCCCGCAGGCGGACGGGCCGATGGCCGGCGTCCGCTTCCTCCCGCCGATGGATCCGCTGCTCCAGGCCCGGGACCGGGATCTGCTGGTCCCGGAACGGGCACACCAGAAGGAGATCTGGCGCCCGCTCGGCAACCCGGGCGCGCTGCTGGTCGACGGCGAGATCGCCGGCGTCTGGCGGGCCAAGGTCGCCGGCCGCAAACGGGTCGATCTCACCGTGACCCCGTTCGGCACGCTGTCCGCCAAGGCCCGCAAAGCCGTCGAGGCGGAGGCCGACGTCGTCGCCCGGGCCCGGGACGTCGCGTCGGCGGCGGTTCTATACCCCAGGGCATAGCCGCATCTCCGGCTGCGGGCGGATCCGCCGGGGCCGGTCCGCTGCCAGAATTTTCGACATGGAGAGCACAAGCACCGCTGCCCCGGCCCCCACCCGCGTCTGGGCCCGACGATTCGCCATCGGCGTGGCCTGCGTGCCGGTCGCCGTGCTCAGCGTGTTGCACTCGATGGGCCGCTCGGCCGACTTCGGCGTGCTGGGCCGGTGGTACGTGATGATCCCGCTGACCATCGCCGCGGTCCTCGCCTGGCAGCTCGTCGAGAAGACGGTCGAGCGGGTGGTGCCGGCCGGCCCGCCCGCGGACTCAGCCGCGGACCCGGCTACCGGCCCGGCTACCAGCCCGGCGGAAGAGTGTCCGGAGCGGTGATCTTGGGGGCCCGGACCCGGTAGGCGATCGCGACCATGATGACCAGGGCCCAGATGCCCGAGACGATGGCCGCCGCCCACCAGCCGATCACCGCGAGGATCAGGGCGACGCCCCAGACCATCGTCGCGGCGAAGACCAGCGAGATCGGGACGCGCCGGCGCAGATGGCCGCCGGCCATGCGGGCGCAGAAGTCCGGGTCGTCGCGGCGCAGCTGGCGTTCGAGCAGCGCCAACCGGCGGGTGTCTTCCTTGTTGAGCATGTGCACCTCCGGCGGGGTCCGGACAGAAGGAGCCTCTGACCAGGCGGGGGACCGTCCCGGTCGATGCCTCCATTGTTACCCGCCGGTCACGGAATTCATATGGTGGACAGGGTTGTGTTCACATGCGATTCATGCGTCTGCCGGTGCGGCCTTCGTCGCGCGGAAGACCCAGATCCGCATAAGTAGGAAACGGACGCCGGTTGCGACCAGGTTCGCGATCACCAGGACCGCGAGCTCCAGCCAGGTGGGCGGCGCCGTCATGGTGTGCAGCAGGGCCAGCGAGCCGCTCGTGAGGCCCAGGCCGATGCCGAACACCACGAGCCCCTGGGCCTGGTGACGCCAGGCGCTGTCGCTGCCGCGTACCCGGAAGGTGACCCGGCGGTTGACCGCGGTGTTCGCGATCGCGGTGACCAGCAGCGCGATCAGGTTGGCCCACTGGGCGCCCGTGCCGGTCCGCAGCAGCGCGTACAGCGCCAGGTAGGCGAGCGTGCTGGCGACGCCGACCGCGGCGAAGCGCAGCAGTTGACCGGTGAGTCCCGCGGGGACGCCGGCGACCGGCAGCGGGTTGCGGCCCAGCTGTTCGCGCAGCGCGGCCAGGGGCAGCCGGCCGGTGCCGAGGGCCCGGGTGAGCCGGGCGATGCCGCGCAGGTCCGCCATCGCGGTGGCGACGATGTCCACCCGGCTGTCCGGGTCGTCCACCCAGTCCACCGGGACCTCGTGGATGCGCAGCCCCGCGCGTTCGGCCAGGACCAGCATCTCGGTGTCGAAGAACCAGCCGGTGTCCTCGACCATCGGCAGCAGCCGGGTCGCGACGTCCGCGCGGATGGCCTTGAAACCGCACTGGGCGTCGGAGAAGCGGGCGGAGAGCGTGCCGCGCAGGATCAGGTTGTACGTGCGGGAGATGAACTCGCGCTTCGCGCCGCGGACCACCCGGGAGCCGCGGGCCAGGCGGGAACCGATCGCCAGGTCGGAGTGGCCGGAGATCAGCGGTGCCACCAGCGGGAGCAGTGCGCCGAGGTCGGTCGACAGGTCCACGTCCATGTACGCGAGGACCGCCGCGTCCGAGTGCGTCCACACGTACTTGAGCGCCCGCCCGCGCCCCTTCTCGCTCAGGTGCACGGCGCTGACCTCGGGCAGGGCCTCGGTGAGCCGGCGGGCCACGTCCGCGGTCGCGTCGGTGCTGGCGTTGTCCGCGATGGTGATCCGGAAGCGGTACGGGAACTCGGCCGCCAGGTACGCGTGCAGGCGCAGCACACACGGCTCGAGGTCGACCTCCTCGTTGTAGACCGGGACGACGACGTCGAGGACCGGGGCGACGACCCGCACGGGACCCGACTCGTGCGACGGCAACGTGGAAAGGCTCATGCCCTTCACGGTCGTCGCCGGGCCTTTGCCCGGTGTGTGGTGAACCTGTGGCAGGGCTGTGAGTGCTGTTACGCACACATGGCGCAGGCGGCCCCCGGATGGGAGCCGCCTGCGCCTGATCGTCCGATGTGGGCTTACTGCACCGGCGTGGTCAGGTCGTACAGCGTCACGTTGTCGACGGTCTGCGACGTGAAGTTCTCCGACACCCAGGTGGAGATCTGCGAGCTGTAGTTGCTGCCACCGGTGCTGCTGGTGCCACCACCCCCCATGCTGCTGCCACCGATGAAGTAGTGGATCTTCCCGTCGGCGACGTACTGCTTGAACTGCTCCAGCGTGGGCGAGGGGTCGCTGCCGTTGAAGCCGCCGACCGCCATCACCGGGTCGCCGGTGGCCAGCTGGTAACCGGAGGCGTTCTGCGAGCCCACCGCCGCGGCGACCCAGGTGTACCGGTCCGCGTTCGCGTCGATCAGGGCCTTCATCTCGTCGCTGACCGTGGCGGCGTCGAGCAGACCGCCCATGCCCCCACCACCGCGCATCCCGCCGCCGCCCTGCCGGCCCCCCTGCGTGCCGCCACCCTGCGTGGTCCCGCCCTGCTGACCCTGCGTGGTCCCGCCCTGCTGACCCTGCGTGGTCCCGCCTTGAGCGGTCCCGCCCTGCTGGCCCGGGGTCGTGCCGCCCTGCTGGTTCCCGCCGGGGAAGCCGCCGCCGGGGAAGCCGCCCTGTCCGCCCCCTGGGAAGCCGCCGCCACCGCGGGGTCCACCGCCGCCGCCCGGGCCGCCGCGACCGCCGCCGCCGCCGAAACCGCCGCCACCCTGGACGGACGGGCCCGCGGTCGGGATCGAGCCGGTGTGCGGCTCGGACACGGTCTGCACCGCGTAGGCGGCCGGCCCGGCGAGCACCGCCACCAGCGCACCGCCCGCACTGAACAGCGCGATCTTCGCCGGCAGCCTGAGCAGCGACGCCAGCATTCCGGCCGCGGCCACCAGACCGAGGATCAACACCACCCAGCGCAGCCACGGTACGAAGTCCGGGCTCCAGCCGAGCATGTGGAACGACCACCACGCCGTCACGCCGATCGCCGCCGCGAGCGTGGCCGCCGCGTACGGATTGGTGCGGGCCCGCCAGAGGACCACCGCGCCCATGCCGACCACCGCGCCGACCGCCGGGGCGAGCGCCACCGTGTAGTAGGCGTGGAAGATGCCCTGCATGAAGCTGAAGATCAGCCCGGTGCCGACCAGCCAGGTGCCCCAGACGATCAGCGCGGCGCGCGCCACGTCGGTCCGGGCCGCGCGCCAGGTCAGCACCAATGCGCCGGCCAGCACGATCAGTGCGGCGGGCAGCAGCCAGGAGATCTGATTGCCCTGCGAGGTGTCGAACATCCGCAGGATGCCGGTCTCGCCCCAGCCGCTGTTGCCACCGCCGCCGACACTGCCGGTCTCGTCACCGTTGAGCCGGCCCAGCCCGTTGTAGCCGAGCGTCAGCTCCAGCAGGCTGTTGTTCTGCGAACCGCCGATGTACGGGCGCATCGACGCCGGCACCAGCTCGACGATCGCGATGTACCAGCCGGCCGAGACCACGATCGCGAGCCCGGAGAGCAGCAGCTGCACGATCCGCTTGCCCAGCCTCGGCGGCCCGGCGATCAGGTACGCGAGGGCGTACGCGGGCACCACCAGCAGCGCCTGGAGCATCTTGGTGAGGAAGCCGAACCCGACGAGCGTGCCGGCCAGCACGAGCCACTTGGTGGAGCCGTTCTCGACCGCCCGCAGGGTCGCGTACGCGCCGCCGATCATCAGCAGCACGAGCAGCGCGTCCGGGTTGTTGAAGCGGAACATCAGGACCGCGATCGGGGTCAGTGCGAGCACCACGCCGGCGAGCAGGCCGGCGACCGGGCCGAACCAGCGCTTGACCGTGGCGAACAGCAGGCCGACCGAGGCGACGCCGATGAGCGCCTCCGGGACCAGGATGCTCCACGAGCTGAGGCCGAAGATCCGTACCGAGATCGCCATGATCCACAGCGATGCCGGGGTCTTGTCGACGGTGATCGAGTTCGCGGCGTCCGACGAGCCGTAGAAGAACGCCTTCCAGCTCTCCGAACCGGCCTGCACGGCCGCCGAGTAGAACGCGTTCGACCAGCCGGAGGCACCGAGGTCCCAGATGTAGAGGACCGCGGTGACCACCAGCAGCGCGAGCAGAGAGGGGCGGACCCAGGCCGCGTCGGTCGCGGGGCCCCGGTAGAGCGCCGTCCACCGGGATCGAGGGTGCGCCGCGGGCGGATCGGCCGCGGGCGGCTCCACCACACCGGCCGTGTCCGGTACGGGCAACGTCGAGGTCATCAAGGTTCCTTACGGCAGGCGGAAGCACACTGACCCTCGTACTTTCTTCCGCCTGCCTGTCGGACCCTTATGCCCTTCCTGTGCGGCGTCTGTGAGTTGTGCTCAGGAGGTGCGGCGCTTCGCGGAAGCCGCGGCGAGCCGGTCGAGAACCTCCACAGTGGGATCCCAGCCCATGCACGCGTCGGTGACGCTCTGGCCGTACGTGAGCTCGCCGCCCAGGTCCTGTCGCCCGGGGATCAGGAAACTCTCCAGCATCACGCCGCGGATGCCCCGCTGACCGGCCTCGAGCTGGCCCGCGATGTCGTCCGCCACGATCGGCTGGCGCAGGTGGTCCTTGTTGCTGTTGCCGTGCGAGCAGTCGACCACGACCCGCTCCGGCAGGCCCGCCGCACGCAGCAGCTCGAGCGCGGCACCGATGTCCTCGGCGCTGTAGTTCGGGCCCTTGCCGCCGCGCAGCACCAGGTGGGTGTCGGGATTGCCGCTGGTGTGCATGATCGCCGGGGTGCCGGAGACGTCGATGCCGGGGAAGACGTGCTTGGCGGCCGCGGCGTTGATCGCGTCGATCGCGGTGGCGATGCTCCCGTCGGGACGGTTCTTCATGCCGATCGGCATGGACAGACCGGAGGCGAGCTGGCGGTGCACCTGCGATTCCACGGTACGGGCGCCGATCGCCCCCCACGCCACCGTGTCCGCGATGTACTGCGGGGTGATCGGGTCGAGGAACTCCACCGCCACCGGCAGGTCGCGTTCGAGCACCTGCAGCAGCAGCGCCCGGGCCACCCGCAGGCCCTTGCTGACGTCCCCGGTGTTGTCCAGACCGGGATCGTTGATGAGCCCCTTCCAGCCGACCGTCGATCGGGGCTTCTCGAAGTAGACCCGCATCACGATCAGCAGGTCGTCGGCGAGCCGGGTGGCCTGCTCACGCAGCCGGTCCGCGTACTCGGCGGCGGCGACCGGGTCGTGCACCGAGCAGGGCCCGACCACGACGAGCAGGCGCTGGTCGCGGCCGTTGAGCACGTCCTCCACCTGACGGCGGCTCTCCAGCACGCTCGCGGAGAGCTCGTGCGTCAGCGGTAATTCGTGGTGGAGCAGCGCTGGGCTCATCAGCGGCACGACGGACTCGATGCGGTGGTCGCTGACGCGCTGCACCTCGGGGATGGTCATAGCGGTGGTCCTCTCCGCCGGCACCCCCGGATGGCATCGCCGTGGGCCGGCTCGTGACAAACGAAAAGGCAGCGACGTCGTCGCTGCCTCGGCCGGCCCTGCTGGGGTGTCGTCAGGTCATGAATCCATGGCTGGACTAACTCATGGCTGAGACACCGGCGGGAGCCGGCCTCATAAACCACGAATACCAACGGGACACGCGGTCACTGTAGCTCAAAGCCGCGCCGCCCACCACGGAAGGTGTCCGTCAGGAGGGGTATGGGCGGATGCAAGTTGCGTGTGCTGACATGAGATGCATGAACGAGACGAGCGCGCCGTACCTCCTCGAGGGTCTCGCCGACCTCGCCCCGGCGCAGCGGCGGGAAGCGGTCGCCCTGGTGGTGCTCCGGGTCTGGGAAAGCCCGCAGGTGCTGCTCGGGGAGATTCCGCCGACCCAGGCCCTGGCCGCCATCGCGGCGATCGCCGCCGGGCTGCCCGGCGCCCAGGGCCGGCCGTGGCTCGACGACCGGCTCCGCGCGGCCGCCTGCCCGCAGGTGACCAGCGAACTCTCCGGGCGCGCCCTGTGCGCCCTCGACGTGCTCGTCGGCCGGGACAGCGAATCGGTGCCGCTGCGCCTGCACGTCTCCGACGGCGCCGCGGCCACCGCGTTACTGGACGATCTCCGGGATGTACTCATGGACGGGCTGCGGCTCGGCCTCTAGGTATCCGAACTGCGGCGACTCGGTCATCGGCAGCCGCACGGTGAACTCGGTACGGCCGGGGACGCTGCGTACGCCGACCGTGCCGCCGTGCGCGGTGACCACCGCGTGCACGATCGACAGGCCCAGGCCGGTGCTGCCGGCGGCCCGCGACCGGGAGCTGTCGCCCCGGGCGAAACGCTCGAAGATGTGCGGCTGGAGCTCGGCCGGGATGCCCGGGCCACCGTCGGTCACCCGGAGCACGGCGGCCCCCCGGTCGGCGCCGACGCCGACCACCACGGTGGTGCCCTCCGGGGTGTGGGTCCGCGCGTTGGCCAGCAGGTTCGCGAGCACCTGGTGCAGGCGCTGGCCGTCACCGGTGACCGTCACCGGCTCGTCGGGCAGGTCCAGCTGCCAGTAGTGCCCCGGCCCGGCCGCGTGGGCGTCGCTCACCGCGTCCACCACCAGCATGGTCAGATCCACCGGGTCGTGCGCGAGCGGCCGGCCGGCGTCCAGCCGGGCCAGCAGCAACAGGTCCTCGACCAGCGCGGTCATCCGCTTGGCCTCCGACTCGACCCGGCGCAGGACATGACTGATCTCGTCGGGTACGGGCTGCCGGCTGCGACGACTCAGCTCCGCATAGCCCCGGATGGCGGCCAGCGGGGTGCGCAGCTCGTGACTCGCGTCCGCGACGAACTGGCGTACCTGCATCTCGCTGGCGTGCCGCGCCTCCAGCGCGTTGCCGACATGGTCGAGCATCCGGTTCAGGGCGGCCCCGACGGCACCGACCTCGGTGCGCGGGTCGGTGTCCGCCTGCGGAACCCGTTGCGCGAGCTCCACCTCACCGCGGTCCAGTTTGAGCTCCGACACCCGGGTCGCGGTGGCCGCCACCCGGTTGAGCGGTTTGAGGTTGCGCCGGATGATGGCCGCGCCGAGCCAGCCCGCGACGATCAGCGTGACGAGCACCGCCCCGCCGGTGACCAGCGCGATGATCAGCAGCGTGTACTGGGTGTCCTTGAGCGGGAGGGCCGCCACCACGACACCGCCGGTGATGCTCTGCCGGGCGACCACCCGGTAGTCGCCGTACGAGCCGAGATCCAGGTCGACCGGATCGTTGTCGGCGGCGACCGCGCGCAACGCGGCGACCGTGGCGGCCGGCAGGGCCACGTACTGGTTGTCGTAGTTGCCGTCGGTGCCCTGCCCGTACTTCACGAGGCCGCCGGCACTGACCTCACCGGCCGACGTCAGGTTCACGAAGATCGAGTTGGCCTGGGCGCCCGGCGGCGGGATCGACCGGAACCGCTGCTGCTGACCGCCCGGGATGCCCGGATAGTTGGGGTTTCCGCCGCCGCCGGGACCGCCCTGCGCCCGGCTGGCGGTCTCCTGCAACTGGGCGTCCAGCTGCGTGTACAGCGTCTTGTGCAGATAGATCTCGGCGGTGCCGCCCACCGCGAGCCCGAGCAGGGTGAGCAGCGCGATCATGATCGCGATCAGGCGGGTCCGCAGCGACCAGCCCGCCGGCGAGCGCCAGCGGGCGGGACGGTGGACGGCGGTCACCATGTCAGTCCGCCGGCTTCAGGACGTAACCCGCGCCGCGCATGGTGTGGATCATCGGCGTGCGGCCGGCGTCGATCTTCTTACGCAGGTACGAGATGTAGAGCTCGACGACGTTCGCCTGGCCCCCGAAATCGTAGTTCCACACCCGGTCCAGGATCTGGCTCTTGCTCAGCACCCGGCGCGGGTTGCGCATCAGGTAGCGCAGCAGCTCGAACTCCGTCGCGGTCAACGTCACCAGGTCGTCGCCGCGGCGCACCTCGTGGCTGTCCTCGTCCAGGCTCAGGTCACCGACGATGAGCTGGGAGTCCGTACGCATCGGGGAGCGGCCCATCCGCCGCATCAGCCCGCGCAGCCGGGCGACGACCTCCTCCAGGCTGAACGGCTTCGTCACGTAGTCGTCGCCGCCGGCGGTGAGCCCGGTGATCCGGTCCTCGACCGAATCCTTGGCGGTCAGGAACAGCACCGGCACGTCGGGCGACTCCCCACGCAGCCGCCGCAGCACCTCGAGCCCGTCGATGTCGGGCAACATCATGTCCAGCACGACGGCGTCCGGCCGGAAGTCGCGCGCGGTCCGCACGGCGGTCTGCCCGTCACCCGCGCTGCGCACCTCCCAGCCCTCGTAACGCAGCGCCATCGAAAGCAGCTCCGCCAGCGTGGGCTCGTCATCCACCACGAGGACGCGGACCGGGCTCCCATCGGGGCGCCGGAGCTCGTTGCTGGTGTCTGAGTTCGCCATCGTCATGCCTCTAGTCTCGCGAGGGACGCTATGCGGCGCCTTTCCGCTTCCTGTGTAGCACCTGTGTGTCGCGTCCACAGGAAAGCCATGGATTCGCCACAGCACGCGGAAGGGTTGACTACTCATTGTTATGGCCATGACGGAGATGACGATCACCCGGACCGCGTACCCGATGGCTTGGCAGGAAAGCCCGCGCCGCACAAAGCCGCAGGCAGAAGCCCTGAGCCCGGCGGCGGTGAGCCTGGCTGTGACGCCGGCGGCTGAGGCGGTGGGCCTGGCTGTGATGCCGGCGGCTGAGGCGGGGGGTCCGGCGGCGGAGGTTCAGGAGGAGCCGGCCGGCAAGCGACGGCGAGCGGCCGGCGTGGTCGGAGCGGCGATGGCAGCGGTGATCGCGGTGGCGGCCGTCTTCGGACCCGGCCCGGCGCTGATCACCCGGCTCGGCGCGGGGGAGCAGGTCGCGTTCGCCACGGTGAGCGCGGCGGACACGATCCGGAGCAACGGGTTCCTGTCCGAGGTCCCGGCCGCCGGCCGCCGCACCAGCTGAGCCCCGTCTCCACCGTTCGTGCCGAACCACCCCGGCCCGCGTGTCGGAAACAGACTAAAAGTAATAAAATCCGCATAATCTCCGGCATTGTGTCCGGCGGTCGAGCGGAGAATAAGCGTGCGGGTACCCCTGGGCAGCGCCCTCATCACGCTGGCTCTGACCGGAATTCTCGCCACCCCCGCCGCAGCGGCCCCCACTCCAACCCCCCTCACCCCCGCCACGGATGTCCCAGCCACGGATGTCCCGGCCACGGATGTCCCGGCCACGGATGTCCCGGCCACGGATGTCCCGGCCACGGATGTCCCGGCCACTGACTGGCCGGTCGACGGCGTCGTGCCCAGCGTGGATCGTTCGATGTTGCTGCCCTCGGACGCGGGCAGTGGGGTGCCGTCGAGCGGGCTGGATCCGTCGGCCCTGGTCGCGGTCGGAACGCTGCTGGTCGGCCTGGGTCTCGTCTCGCTCCTGGTCCGGAAGCCCGCAAGCGAGACACCGGCCGGGAAGCAGGCAGGCAGCCCGCCGGTCCGGAGGCCGGCGCGCGGGTCGCAGGCAGGAAGAACGGCACGCGGGTCGCGGGTCGAGAAGACGGGTCGCGGGTCGCAGGTTGAGGAGACGGCACGCGGGACGCCAGCAGAGAGGGCAGATCGCGGGTCGCGGGCCGGGAAGCCGGGACGTGGGCCGCGGGGTGGGAAGCCCGCGAGCGGGACGCCGCTGCAGAGGCCGGCAATCAGGCCGCGGGTCCGCAGGCCGGATGATGAGCCACTGGTCCGGCGGCCGCCCAGCGATCCGGTGGTCTGGAAGCCGCCGAGCCCGCCGGCCGGTCGCCCCCGCCCGGCCCATCACCGGCGAGCAGGTTGACCGCTCACATCGGCCCATCCCGCTCAAACCGACCGCTCAAACCGACCGCTCAGACCGACCGCTCCGAACGTGCTGAGGAAGGCTGCGCTGAGGAAGGCCGGCCTGAGGAAGGCCCGCGCCGGATGGAGGCTGGGGCGAGTCGGCCGTGGGGGTGGGCGGGGGAAGGCTGACCGGTCAGCCCAGGCCGGCGAAGTCTGGGCCGGCGAAGTCTGGGCCGAAGAAGTCTGAGCTTGCCTGCGTCATCGCTGTGACCAGCAGGTATGCCACGATTGCGAAGCCGATGAAGACCGTGCCGGCGATGATTGCCACGATGCCTCCGCCGCTGCGGGAGCCGGTTTCGCCGGTGCCGTTGGCTCGTTCCGGGTTCTGGGGGTCGTAGGCGACGGTGACCTGGCGGCCGGCGATGTGCGAGCGGCGGCTCGGCGCGTTCTCGAGTGCGGTGGTGATCTCGCGGCCGTCCATGGTCCGGAATTGGACCACCGGCCGGAAGATGATCTCGCCGTCGGTGCGGGATTCGTGCTGGTTGTCGACGACCACCGCGATGGCCTGGACGCCCTCGGTGGCGAGGGTGCGGGTCCGCAGCCAGGTCCGGATCCCGAACGCTACGAGCGCCAGCCCGACGAGCGCCGGGAAGCCGACCACCAGGGCGGAGACGAGGGTTGCGAAACCGCCGCCGTCCCCGATGAAGTCCGTCTCAGGCATGACGGTGAGGGTAACCGAGGATGATCATGGTGTCGTCGTCTCCAGGGCGGCGTCGCGGACCTGGTCGGCCCCTTGTTTCAGGCGTTCCTGATAATAGACGCGGTTCCAGTTGGTCCAGGTCACGTGGCCGACCGGCTGGTCGGTGCCGGCGGCCGACACCGAGACCGCGACTCCGGGGCTGACCTCCCGGCGCGGTCCCACCTTGTGCTTCGAGGGGTCCGCGTATCCGAGCATCGCCCAGGGCACCCGTACCACCAGGTCGTCCCCGTCGCGGTACCAGAGCGCCCGGCTGTCGTCCCGCGGGGTGCCGTACCGGAGCAGTCCGGCGTTCTGCAGTTCCGTGGGGAGTTTTTCGCCGGTGGTGGGGATGGTCAGGTCGCGGTTGACGATCAGCTCGACGCGGCGCCAGCCGCCCGGCGCCGGACCGCGCCGGGAGGCCGGCACGTCGTAGTCGAGTGGCACCGGGTCGAGTTCGCGGCGCAGGTAGGCCTGGCCGGTGCGGGCGACCGGGTCCAGCACGAACGCCGCGTCGGCGTCGCGGTTGCCGGTGCCCGGGGCGGGTGGCCCGGTCAGGCCGGGGAGGACGTCGAAACCCAGGGTCAGCGCGCCGGGATCGGGGGTGCCCAGGCCGACCCGCAGATGCACGTACGCCTCGTCGACCCGGGCGATCACCCGCCGGGCCGGCCACGCGGCCTCGTCGTCGAGCAGATATTCCGGCCCGGCGTCGGGGGAGCCGGTGGGGTCCGTCGCGATCAGGCCGAAGTGCTGCTCGTTGGTCAGCGGGTCGTGCCACAGCTGGCGGCGCTCGCCGTCCTGGTGCTCGATGGTGTTCCAGGTGAACTTGAACCACTCGTCGGTCCAGGCGAAGACGAAACCGCCGGACAGCCCCACGTCCTTGATCAGCCGGAGCAGCTCGGCGTCGATCCGCATCGCCTCCTGCTCGCTGTGGTCACCCTGGGTGCGGCCGAGCGGGCTCTGGTGGGCGGAGCCGATCGAGGACGGTACGCCGAACTCGGTCACCAGCGTGGGCATGTCCCGGTGGTGCCGGGCGAGGGCGGTGAGATAGCCCGCGTACGGGTCGGTCCGGCCGTCGTGGACGAAGCGCTGGTAGGCCGGTTCGTGTCGCTGGAAGTCGGGATAGTACGGGTACGCGTGATAGCTCGCGAACGTCCCCGCGGGCCAGTTCCCGGTCGGTAGGACGTGGTTGGCGTCCAGTTGGAACAGGTCCTCCTGCTCCAGCGGTTCGTCGGGGTGCCGAAGCGGGTCGGTGGTCGGCCAGTTGACGAACGCGATCGGCTGACTGACCCCCTCCTTCGCCTCGTAACCGGCCAGTTCGTCCATCCGCGCGGCGAGCCAGCGTTCGGTGGGTGAGGCCGCCGGGGTGCTCTGGAAGTACCGGCCGCGGACCGCCGGCGCCGCGGTGTTGCGCTGGTCGACGGCGCTCGCGGCGTACGGGTCGAGCTCGATTCCGATGATCCATCCGGCCAGCCAGGGCGTGACGTCGGTGTCCCAGGTGCCGGCGGCCCGGCCCCGGCGCGGCTCGCGGCTGAGCCGGCCGTGCACCGCGGCGCTCGCGTCCCGCAACTCGTCCTGGAACCCCCTGGTCACCGCCGGGTCGTAGAGATCCTGTGACTCGTCCGGGAAGTAGGCGCCCTGCATGAGATAGAGCGGGCTGCGCGGGTTGGCGATGTTGTACCGGGCCAGTTCCGTGTAGAAGGCGGGCGGATGGATGGTGTAGATCCGGACCACCCGCAGCCCCAGCCAGCCCATCGCCGCGAACCAGGTGCGGTACTGCTCCGCGCTGATCGCCAGCTCGCCGGGCAGATGGCCCGGGGTGGTGCTGCCCAGGTTGACGCCGGGCAGGAAGGTCACGTCCCCGGACGCGGTGTGCAGGGCGAAGCCGGCGCGGTCCGCGGTCGCGAGGCTGAGCAGCCCGTGGCCGGTGACCGGGGCGGGCGCCCAGGAATGCCCTTCCGGGGGCGAGCCGATCTCGTCCATGCCCGGGATCGCGAACGCGGCGGTCCGCAGTTCGGGCCGGGGGGTCGCGCCGGCCAGGAACAGGCACATCGCGAGCGTCACGACCCCGATGGCCGCGGCCTTCGCCCGGCCGAAGCGAGGCCGGACCGGAGCCTGGACGAGGTGCAGCGGGAAGTCCCCCACTCCGGCATTGTCTGCCCCGAGGGTTGCGGAATGCCCAGGAAAGTCGGGAATCTGGAGGCGATGGAACACTCGCCGTACGGCCGGAGTTGTGCCAGCGTTGGTCAAGTAGGCGGCGTGAGCGACCGTGGGGAGCGCGTTCATGGATCTTCTCGAGGAGTACCGCAGGGCAAATTTCGTCTTCGAGTCCGGCGACCCGCTCGGGGCGTCGCGCATGCTGGAGCCCATAGTCGAGGCCGAGCCCCGCAACGCGGCCGTGCGCCTGCTGCTGGCCCGGGCGTATTTCAACTCGGCGCAGCTGGGTAACGCCGAGGCCCAGCTCCGGGAGCTGATCGAGCGGGACCCGTCGGACCACTACGCGCACCACGTGCTCGGGCGCACCCTGGAGCGGGCCGGCCGGTTCAGCGAGGCCCTGCCGCACCTGCGGCTGGCGGCGGCGATGAAACAGCACGCCGACTACGAGACGGCCCTGCAGCGGGTGGAGGCCTGGGTCGGCAAGAACGGCGGCCGGACCTCGTACGGCGACGAGTAGCCTGGCCGGTGTGAAGCTCAAGCTGGATCTCCACGACATCTTCAACAAGGGCACCCAGATCGACAAGGCCTTGCGCGACATCATCGACGAGGCCATCGACAAGAAGGCCACCCTCGTGGAGATCATCCCGGGCAAGGGGAGCGGGGCGCTCAAGAAGAAGGTGCTGCGGTTCCTCGACCAGAAGGAGATCAAGCAGCTTTACCACCGGGTCGAGAAGGACGGCGACAACTGGGGCCGCCTGTTCATCCACTTCCGCTTCAACACCTCGACCGGCCGGGGTCGCGGCCGCGGCCGCTAGATCTCGTAGGTCTTGGCGACCGCCAGCATCTCGGAGCTGTGTGAACCGACGATGCCGACGTCGGCCGGGCGGGGGCGGAAGCCGGGCAACCCGGAAAGACCGTCGCTGGCGTCCATCACCCGGAGCTTCAGCTTCTCATCGGTACGGACGGTGAGCGTCACGTCGATCCCTTCGGCGGGCGGTGCGTGGAACACGAAACCGAAACCCCAGGCGCCGCCGGCCACCTGATCGGTGGCCACCTCGCGGCCCCCGATCGTGGCCGCGGTGACCGTCGCCGTGCTGCCCACGTGCATCGTGATCAGCCGGCTCGGGCGCTGCGGGGTGAGGTGCACCCGTACGGTTCGCAGCCCGTCCGCGATCGTGTCCGACGTCGTGGTCAGCAACGGTGCGGGCAGCGCCGCCGCCTCGGCCGGTCCGCTCAGCAGGGCCTCGTCGCCGAACGCCGGCAGCAGGTCGGTGACCGGGGCGGGCTTGCCCGAGACGTATTGCGTGGTCCAGTCGGCCGGGGCCGGGGACTCGCTCAGCCAGCGGGCCTGACCGGTGTCGGCGTCCAGCGCGTACATGAGGTGGGTCGGCTCGGGGTGTTCCCGGTCGAAGCGGTCCACCGCCAGCCCGGTCGCGGTGAACGCGAGCACGGCCACGCCGGCGGCCAGCGCCGGCAGTGCTCCCCGGCGGCGGGCCCGCAGCGTGTCGAGACCCCGCTGCCCATCGGCCTCGGGGTGCAGCAGATCGACGACCGGCAGGATCGCCAGTGCCAGCAGCACGGCGAGGAACGTGGCGGCGGCGGCCAGGTTCATCCCCATCGCGGGGAAGAACAGCACCACGGTCGGCGCCAGCACGAGCACCGCGACGGCGGCCCCGAGCGTCACCCAGCCCACCGCGAACCGCCGCGGGGTCAGCAGCGCGGCGAGCGCGGTGGCGGCGCCGGCCAGCGCGGGAAGCGCGGTCAGGTAGGACCCGCCGGGGGCCAGCGCGGCGAGGACCAGGCCGAGCACCGCCAGCCAGGCGAGGCCGGCGATGGCCAGGGCGGCCGGGCCGAGCCGGCGGCGCAGCAGTGCGTACCAGGTGAACGTCACGAGGGCCACGACCGCGAGCGCGGCCATCCGGTACCACCACGGACGGTACGGGTCGATCGGCAGTTCGGCGTACCCCGGTCGGATGGTCTTGATCAGGGCCCAGAACAGCTGGGCCAGCACCGGGGCCGCCAGCAGCGGCACCAGGGCGAGCCCGAACGCGACCGCCTGACGGGGTGCGGTGATCAGGCCGCGGCGCCGGGCGAGCCAGGCCAGGGCGAGCACCACGGCCAGCGCCAGGGCGGCGAGCGGCCAGTTCAGCGCGCCGGGATAGCGCACGAGCGTGCCGAGCAGCGGGAAGTACGTCGCGTCCCCGTCGGATCGCAGCGCGGGCAGGTCCCGGCCGCCGAGCTCGCGGGTCAGCGCCAGCAGGCTCTCGCCGTGGTGCTGCAGACTGCGCTGATCCATTGCGGACGGTGTGTCCAGCGGCGTGTGATAGACCGCCGCGCCGTCGATGTAGGCGCTGTTGAGGCCGGTGAAGCCCACCTCGCGGAACGCCGTGAAGTCGGTGTTGTTCGGCAGCAGCCGGTAGATCTCGACCGCGAACGACGTGCCTACCGGGTGCGGTACGCCCGCGTACACGCCGACCAGCCCGGCGTTGTCCGCCGCGGTCTCGAACATGATCGCCGGGCCGCTGCTGCCCCGCGCCTCCAGGTTGAGCACCACACCGCCGTCCCTGGCGAGCGGATGCTGGTCGACGAACGCCTTGGCCCCGCACAAGCAGGCCTCCTCGGCGTCGGTCAGCACGAGGACCACGTCGTTGCGCGGGCGTGGGCCGCTGGTCAGGGCCCGGACCGTCTCCAGGATCGCTGACGTGCCGGCCGCGTCGTCGTTGCCGCCCGGCCCCGTCTGCGCCGAGTCGTAGTGCGCGACCAGGAAGATCCGGCCGGTGGACGCGGTGCCGGGCAGCACCGCGACCACATTGCGTACGCGAGCCAGCCCGATCCCGCCGGCGCTGGCCGACAGCTGATGGCCCTGGACGGAAACCGTGTCCTGCACCTGCGCGTCGAGCCCGAGGCCGCGCAATGTGGACACGATGTGCTCCCGGGCCGTGTCGTTCGCCGCACTGCCCGCCACGTGCGGCCCGTTCGCGGCGAGCGCTTCGACGTGCGTGAACGCCCGGGCCGAGCTGAACTCGCCGGCCGGTGCCGTGGCCGGGCGCGCCGCGGGTGGGCGTACCCCTAGCACGGCGAACGTGCCCAGGACCGCGAGGATCACGACCGCGATGAGCGCCGCCCAGCCTCGGTGTGCCGGCCGGGCGAACGCCCGGTCCGCTGCTTGCATCGGTGCCACGCCCACTGTGAACCTCCGGACCCGGGTGGTCGGGCGATCTTACGGCCCGGTGGCCTAACTTTGTCGCTGTGACAGCCTCGTCAGATCCCGCCGCCGTCGTCGCCGCGTTCGTCGAGCGGGTGGCGCCCTACGACCCCGCCCCAGGGGTCCCACCCGTCGCACTGGTCGGCGTCCGCACCGCGGGTGACGAGGCGGTCTTCCCGCTCAGCGACTATGTGCTCCGGGCGATGTGCGAGGCCCTCGAGGGTTACCGGGACCCGTTGGACCGGGGCACCTGCGCCGGGTGCGGCGGCCGTCGGCTTGACGACAATCTGCGCTGTGCCGAGTGCGGACGCGTGCATGGCATCCTTGGTGAGGTCATCGCGCGCCATGCCGCTCATGGCTCGCCCGCGTGACGTGCGCCACGCCCGGTGTTGTGCAGCCCGGGCGGGTGGTGGACGATCAGCGGGTCCCGCCAGAAGGAGCCCCCCATCAAGACGCCCGAACGCCTGCGCATCCTGCTCGTCGAGGACGACGAGGGTGATGCGTTCCTGGTCCGCGAGCTGCTCGCCGAGGCCGGCGCGTCGTTCGACCTCGCGGTGGCCACCAGCCTGCGCGAGGCCCGCCCCATGCTGCGCGGGGTGCAGTGCGTCCTGCTCGACCTGGGCCTGCCCGACGCCGAGGGCCTCGACGGGCTGCGCAAGCTGCTCGCCATCGCCGAGGGCGCCGCGGTGGTCGTGCTCACCGGCCGCTCCGACGAGCACCTGGGCGTCGCCTCGGTCGCCGAGGGTGCCCAGGACTACCTGGTCAAGGGCCAGGTCGACGGCGTGCTGCTGGCCCGGGCACTGCGGTACTCGGTCGAGCGCAAGCGGGCCGACGAGAACACCCAGCGGCTGCGGGAGGCGGAGCTGCGCCAGGCCGAGTCCGCCCGCCTGGAACGCGGTCTGCTGCCCCAGCCGCTCATGCGCACCGACGCGGTCGCGGTGCACACGTTCTATCGCTCCGGCCGGGCCATGGGCCTGCTCGGCGGTGACTTCTTCGACGTGGTCCAGGTCGGCGACGACAAACTGCACGTGATCGTCGGGGATGTCTGCGGGCACAGCGTGGACGAGGCGGCCCTCGGTGTCGAGCTCCGGGTCGCGTGGCGGGCCCTCGTGCTCGCCGACGTTCCGGAAGACCGGCTACTGGGGTATCTCGAACAGGTGTTGATGACCGAACGGCGGGCAAGGGAAGTCTTCGCCACGGTTGCCATGGTCTCGATCGACCTGCACGGCAACCGGGCGACCGTACGCCTGGCCGGGCATCCGCCACCGGTGCTGCTGTCGGGCGGCAAAGCCGTCCCGGTGACCGCCCGGACCGGCATCGTGCTCGGCGTGCGGCCGACCCCCACCCCCGCGACCGACGTGGAGTTCTCCGGCGATGACTGGTCCCTGCTGATGTACACCGACGGCCTGATCGAAGGGCACACCGGCGTCGGCAACGAACGCCTCGACGTCGAGGGCCTGTGCGGCCTGCTCGCCGAGCCGGCCGCCAAGGACGTGCCGCTCGCCGCGCTGCCGGCCTGGCTGGTCGGCCGCGCCGAGCAGGGCAACGGCGGCCCGCTCGCCGACGACGTGGCGATGCTCCTGATCTCGAGCGGAAGCGGCCGGTGAACGCGCTGAAACTGAGCACCTGGACGCTGCGCCGGCGGATCCTCGCGCTCTGCGTCGCGGTCGCGTTCGTGCTCACCGGCCTCGGCGTCGTCGCCGCGCTCACCGCCGCGGACAGCAACCGCCGGCTCGACGACGTGGTCAACCGGGCCAGCCCGATGCGGGCCGCCGGGGAACGGCTCAACACCGCGCTGGTCGACCAGGAGACCGGCATCCGGGGCTATGCGATCAGTGGCCGGACCGACAACCTCAAGCCGTACGAACAAGGGTTGATCTCGGAGCGCGAGCAGATCGACCAGATCGAGAATCTGCTCGGTCCGGGTTCGCTGGACGCCAAGATCCGGGCCGACCTGGCCGTGGTCGAGCAGCGGGCCCGCACCTGGCACGCCGAGGTCGCGGACCCCATCCTCGACGCGGTCCGCACACAGGGTCCGGAGGCCGGGCGGGCTCTGGTCGACGCGGGCACCACCACGGCGTTCGATCAGCTCCGGGCGTCGATCAACGCCATGCAGGAGAACATCGGCGTGCTGCGCAAGCAGTCGGCGGACGAGGCCAAGGAAGCCAGTCAGCAGATGGTGGCGCTGCAGATCGCCGCCGCCGGGATCATCATCTTCGCCGGCATCGTGCTGATGCTGGTGCTCGACCGGCTGGTCAGCCGGCCCGTCACCGAGCTCGCGACGCAGGTGCGCGACGTGGCGAAGGGCGACTACGAGAAGCACATCGACGCCCAGGGCTCGCCCGAATTGCGCAGTCTCGCCGAGGACGTCGACGGGATGCGCCGGCAGATCGCCGCCGAGCTCACCGAGGTGCGCGAGGCGCGGCAGCAGGTCGAGTGGGTCAACGAGCAGCTCAAGCAGCAGGCCGACGAGCTGACCCGGTCCAACCGGGACCTGGAGCAGTTCGCCTACGTCGCGTCGCACGACCTGCAGGAGCCGCTGCGCAAGGTGGCGAGCTTCACCCAGCTGTTGCAGCGCCGCTACTCGGGGCAGCTCGACGAGCGGGCCGACCAGTACATCGCGTTCGCGGTCGACGGCGCGCAGCGCATGCAGCGTCTGATCAACGACCTGCTGGCGTTCTCCCGGATCGGCCGGCTCACCTCGGGCTTCACCGAGGTCGACCTCGACCGGGTGCTCACCGAGGTGAGATCGCAGCTGGAGACGCGGGCCGGCGACGACGCCGAGATCACGTGGCACGACCTGCCCACGGTCGAGGGCGAGGAGCCGCTGCTCACCACGCTGTTCGTCAACCTGATCGGCAACTCGCTGAAGTTCGCCCGGCCGGACGTGCCGTCCAAGATCACGGTGACGGCGGCGTCGAACGACGACGAGTGGAAGATCAACGTGCGGGACAACGGCATCGGGATCGAGGCCGAGTTCGCCGACAAGGTCTTCGTGATCTTCCAGCGGCTGCACGCGCGGGATGCGTACGAAGGCACCGGGATCGGTCTTGCGATCGTCAAGAAGATCGTCGAATACCATGGCGGGCGGATCTGGCTCGACCTCGAGGTCACCGAGGGCACCTCGATCTGGTTCACGCTGCCCGTGCTGGCCGGCGTACCCGTCCACGAGAAGGTGAAAGAGGACGCACTATGACCGGAATGAACCGGCAGGACGGCACGCCGATCGAAGTGCTGCTGGTCGAGGACGACCCGGGCGACGTCCTCATGACGCAGGAGGCGTTCGAGGAGCACAAGGTCCGCAACCGCCTCACCGTCGTCTCGGACGGCGCCGAGGCGCTGGCCTATCTGCGCCGCGAGGGTCAGTACGCCGACGCGGTGCGCCCCGACCTGATCCTGCTCGATCTCAACCTGCCCCGCCGGGACGGCCGGGAGGTGCTCGAGGAGGTCAAGAAGGACGACGATCTGTGCCGCATCCCGGTCGTGGTGCTCACCACCTCCGCCGCGGACGAGGACATCCTGCGCAGCTACCAGCTGCACGCGAACGCGTACGTGACCAAGCCGGTGGACTTCGAGCGCTTCATCTCGGTGATCCGCCAGATCGACGAGTTCTTCGTCAGTGTCGTGAAGCTGCCGCCGCGTGCGTGACGATGTCCTCGACCGGGTGACCGAGCTGGTCCGCGAGGTGGCCGCGACGATCGTGCTGCCCCGCTGGCGGCACCTGGACGCGGGGGAGATCCACCAGAAGGCCCCCGGCGACCTGGTCACCGTCGCCGACCAGGAGTCGGAACGGGCGCTGACCGCCGGGCTGACCGCACTGCTGCCCGGCTCGGTCGTGGTCGGCGAGGAAGCGGTCGCCGCCGACCCCGCCGTGCTGGAGCGGGTCGGCTCGTCCGGGGCGGTCTGGATCGTCGACCCGGTCGACGGCACGAACAACTTCGCGGCCGGCAAAGCCCCGTTCGCCGTGATGGTGGCGCTGCTGCGGGACGGCGACACCGCCGCGTCGTGGATCCTCGACGTGCCCAGCGACCGGATGACCGTCGCCGAGGCCGGGGCCGGGGCTTTCCGGGACGGGTTGCGGCTCAAGACCCGTACCGATTCGCCGCCCGCCTCCGCCCTGACCGGCATGGTCTCCCACGCGTCGCTGGACACCTCGGCGTTCGCCTCGGTGACCGCCGGCCACCACTGCGCGGGCTACGAATACCCCGCGGTGGCGAGCGACGAGCAGCAGTTCGCGTTCTTCTGGCGGGTCCTGCCCTGGGACCACGTGCCCGGCTCGCTGATCATCCGCGAGGCCGGCGGTACCGCCCTGCACCTGGACGGTTCCCGCTACCGGCCCACCGACTCCGAGGGCGGTCTGCTCGTCGCCGCCAACGACGACATCTGGCGCACGGTGCGCGATGGCCTCGTACCTCGATAGGCTCTTCGGTCTCGACGGCCGGACCGCGCTGGTGACCGGCGGCAGCTCCGGCATCGGCCTCGTGATGGCCCACGCCCTGGCCGGAGCGGGTGCGCGGGTGGTCCTCGTGGCCCGCCGCCGCGACGTGCTGGAACGCGCCGCCGCCGCGGTGGGCGCCACCATCATGGTCGCGGACCTCACCGACCGGGCCGCGGTCGCCGGTGTCGCCGCCCGGACGGATGTCGACATCCTGGTCAACGCCGCCGCGGTCAACCTGCGCCCGCACCTCGACGACCTCACCGAGAGCGACTGGGACACCACCCTTGCCGCGAACCTGACCGCCCCGTTCCTGCTGGGCCAGAAAATAGGCCCGGCGATGGCGGCCCGGGGCTGGGGACGCATCATCAACGTCGTCTCCCAACAGGCCTTTCGCGCGTACGGGAACAGTGGCGCCTACGGCGCGGCGAAAGCGGGTCTCGTCGGCCTCACCCGCTCGCAGGCCGAGGCGTGGTCCGCACGCGGCGTGACCTGCAACGCGATTGCCCCCGGCGTGGTGCACACCCCGCTCACCGAACCGGTCTTCGCCGACCCCGCGAAGGTGGCCGCCCACGCGAGCCGGACGATGATCGGGCGCAACGGCGTACCGGAGGATTTCGCCGGTTGTGCGGTGTATCTGGCGAGTGCCGCCGCCGCTGCCGTGACCGGCCAGACACTCTTCGTCGATGGTGGATATTCAGCCACGTGAGCGACCTGACCTGGGGCCCTTCGGCGGGGTAAAGTCACGCCGCTGAAGACCTTGGAGGCTCTCATGCGTCAGGCGCGGCTGGTGCTGGCCCTCGTTGTGGCTGCTCTCGTTCTGCTCGTGGCGCCACCGGCCGTGCACGCGGCGCCGGCGGACCCCGAGGGTGGCACCAAGACCCTGCGCGCCGCGCTGGAGTCGGCCGCCAAGGGGCACGTCGAGGCCAAGCAGAAACTGGCGTCCAGCAAGAAGCGCCAGACCCAGCTCAAAGACGTGCTCAAACGCTCCGTCGCCAAGGAAGCCCTGTTGAAGGGCCGGGTCGGGGAGATCGCCAACCGGTCCTACCGGCAGGGCCGGCTCAGCACCATGACACTGCTGCTCAACAGCGCTTCCCCCGGCTCGTTCATGGAACGCGTCGTCCGCCTCGACCAGATGGCCCAGGTCGACGCCAGCGCGCTGGACGAATACCACGACGCGGTCACCACCGCCGAGAAGGCCACCACGGCGATCGACCTCGAGGTCAAGGAGCAGAAGAAACAGGTCACCGTGATGGCCAAGAAGAAGCAGCAGGCCGAGGCCGCCCTGGCCGCGGTCGGCGGCGGCGCGGTCTCCGGCGGCTTCGTCAACGTGAACTCCCCGGCGGCCAAACCGGCACCCCGCAACTCCGACGGCTCCTGGCCCAAAGAAGGCTGCACGGTCAACGACCCGACCACGTCCGGGTGCATCACGCCGCGCCTGCTGAACGCCTACCAGCAGGCGCAGTCGGCCGGCTTCAAGCGGTACACGTCCTGCTTCAGCGAACGGGCCTCCGGCGAACACCCCAAGGGCCGCGCCTGCGACCACTCCGCGGCGGCCGGCGGCTTCGAGAACAAGGCGGCCACCGGCGGCGACAAATCGTACGGTGACAGCCTCGCGGCCTACTTCGTCAAGAACGCCGACGAGCTCGGCGTCATGTACGTGATCTGGTACCGCCAGATCTGGATGCCCAGCACCGGCTGGCGCAGCTACAGCGCCTCCGGCGGCCCGGCCGCGGTGCACACGAACCACGTGCACCTGTCCATCCTCTAGGTTCCGGTGTTTCCAGGTTCCGCCGGTAGCATTCCGCCGATGGAATCCCCGCGGGCGCTCCCGTCCGGTTTGGCCACCGCCCTCGTCTTCTTCGCCAGCGGCGCCGGCCTGGTCCTCGAGATCGTCGCGTTGCGCCTGGTCGGCCCGTATGTCGGCGTCACCCTCCAGGTCAGCAGCTCGGTCATCGGCGTCTCGCTCGGAGCCATCGCCTACGGCACCTGGCTCGGCGGCCGGCTCGCCGACAAACTCGACCCCCGCGTGCTGCTCGCACCGGCGCTGCTGCTCGCGGCGATCGCCACCGGGCTCACCCTGCCCCTGGTCCGCTGGGGCGGCGAGATCCTGCGCGGCGGCGCGGCCCCGGCGGTGCTGCTGCTGGCGGCGTGCGCCACGTTCGTACCCATGCTGCTGCTCTCGACCATCAGCCCGATGGTCGTCAAGCTGCAGCTGAGCGACCTCAGCCGGACCGGTTCCGTGGTCGGGCGGCTGTCCAGCATCGGCACCCTCGGCGGGATCACCGCCACGCTCGGCACCGGGTTCATCTTCGTCGCCGCCATGCCGAGCAGCTGGATCGTGCTCACCCTCGCCGGCCTGCTCGCGCTCGGCGGTTTCACGCTCGGCTGGTGGCTGCGCCGGCGCAACCCCTCGCTGACACTGCCGGGCAAGCCGCGCACCCGGGCCGTCGTGCTGACCATCGGGCTGGTCGGAGCGGGCCTCGGCGCCTCGGCGCCCAACCCGTGCGACGTCGAGACCGCCTACCACTGCGCTCGGGTCGACCACGACAAGAACGTCGCCGGCGGGCGGACGCTGCTGCTCAACTCGGCCCGCCACTCGTACGTCGACCTCAACGACCCGACCCACCTCGAATTCGCGTACGTCCAATGGCTCGGCGCCCTCATCGACGTCCAGTCGACCGGCGCCGCACCCCTCGACGCCCTGCACCTCGGCGGCGGCGGTTTCACGGTGCCCGCCTACGTCGAGGCGACCCGCCCCGGCAGCAAGCAGCTCGTCCTCGAACTCGACGGCGGCCTGGTCGACCTCGACAAACAGGAACTGGGCCTCAAGACCGGACCCAACCTGCGGGTACGCGTCGGCGACGCCCGCATCGGCCTCGCCGACCAGCCCGACCAGGCGTACGACGTCGTGGTCGGCGACGCGTTCGGCCACCTCGTGGTCCCCTGGCACCTGGCCACCCGCGAGATGGCTGCGGACATCGCCCGGGTGGTGCGCCCCGGCGGCCTCTACGCCCAGAACGTCATCGACTACCCCCCGAACCGCTTCATCCGAGCCGAACTGGCCACCGTCGCGAGCGTCTTCCCGCACGTCGCCCTGATCGCCCCCAAGGCGGCCATCGAGGGCACGACCGGCGCCAACTTCGTCATCGTGGCGGCCAAGCAGCCCCTCCCACTGCCCGACATCCGCAACCACCTCGACCTGGTCGACGAACCGGTCGAACTCCTGTCCGGCCCGGAACTGGCCGCCTTCATCAACGACGCCCGCATCCTCACCGACGACTACGCCCCGGTCGACCAGCTCCTGTCCTGACCGTTTCCCCCGCTCAAAACGGATAAATCTCGCGGCGCCGGTCAGACCTCTGACGTATTTCTGAGACGTCACCTGACCGGGCCGTCCCGCGGGCAACAATCGGCACATGAGGTGGCTGACGTCGGACCGGCGGCTCGGCGGCCGGTACCGTTTGATCGAGCGACTCGGCACCGGCGGCATGTCCGTGGTCTGGCGCGGCCACGACGAGGTCCTCGGCCGGCCGGTAGCCGTCAAGGTGCTCTCGTCCCAGCTCGCCGGCGACGCCCGCTTCCGTGCCCGCCTGCGCCAGGAAGCCATGGCGGCGGCCCGCCTCTGCCACCCCCACATCACTAACGTCTTCGACATGGGCCTCGACGGCGACCCGACCGCGCCGTACGTGGTGATGGAGCTGAACGAAGGAGAACCGGTCTCCGCCCGCCTGCGCCGCGAGGGCCCCTTCCCCTGGCGCACCGCGGTCACCCTCGTCACCGAGGTGGCGTCGGCGCTGGCCACCGCCCACAGCCGCGGCATCGTGCACCGCGACGTGACCCCGGCCAACATCATGCTCACGGATACCGGGGCCAAGGTCGTCGACTTCGGCATCTCCGCCCTCACCGGCCAGCGTGACTCGGCCCCCGACGGCAGCCTCCTGGGCACCCCGGCCTACCTGGCCCCGGAACGCCTCGGCGGCGGCCCGGTCGCCCCACCAGCCGACGTGTACGCGCTGGGCCTGCTCCTCTACCGCTGCCTGACCGGTCGTTTCCCCTGGCCGGCGGACAGCACCACGGAGGCGTTGCGGGCGCACCTGTACGCGGACCCGGAGCCCGTACCCGCGCTGCCGGGAATGCCGCCCGCGGTGGCCGACCTCTGCCTGGCATGCTTGGCCAAGCAGCCGGAGGACCGCCCCACCGCCGCCGACGTAGCGACCACCCTGGCGGCTCTGGTGGGCCTGCAACCGGTGATCCCCGCGGTCCCGGTGCCCGGCCCCACCCCAGCGAGGCCGTCCCTCAACCACCCCACGATCCCGGTCGGCCCCCGCCCCACCCTCCCCGACACCGCCCCCGACCTCCTGGCCGCGCCCTCACCAGCCCCGTCCCCCGCGGTCTTGCCAGCCCCGTCTTCCGCGGCCTTGCCAGCTCCGTCTTCCGCGGCCTTGCCAGCCCCGTCTTCCGCGGCCTTGCCAGCTCCGTCCCCCGCGGCTTCACCAGGCCTTTCCCCCGCGTCGCCGGCGGCTCCCTCATCGGTGCTTCGTTCTTCCGTTGCTCCGGCCTTCGCGGTGCCTTCCGGGCTCATCGCCGCGCTGTCGCGCCCCGCGCGCCATTTCTCGCTGTTTCGCCGTTTTGAGGCTCATGACAAGCCGGATGCGCCCGACGCCGGGCCGGAACCGGCGCGGGGCGCGGTGGTCCTGGTCCGGGCCGGAATGAGGATCGCCCGGCTACTCCGGGTCGGCGCACCGCAGCCGCTAGGCGGTGGCCTGTTCCGGGGTGGCCTGTTCCGGGGCGGCTCGGTCCAGGGCGGCCTGTTCCGGGGCGGCTCGGTCCAGAGCGGCCTGGTTCGGGGCGGCTCGGTTCGGGGTGGCTCGGTCCAGAGCGGCTTGGTTCGGGGTGGCTCGGTCCAGAGCGGCTTGGTTCGGGGCGGCTCGGTCCAGAGCGGCTCGGTTCGGGGCGGCTCGGTCCAGAGCGGCTCGGTTCGGGGCGGCTCGGTTCGGGGTGGCTTGGTTCGGGGTGGCTTGGTTCGGGGTGGCTTGGTTCGGGGTGGCTTGGTTCGGGGTGGCTTGGTTCGGGGCGGCTCGCTCCTAGGTGGCCTGTTCCGGGGCGGCCTGGTCCGGGGTGCTCTGGCCGGCCCGGGCGATCTCGGGCCGAGGCTGAGCGGTGCGATCCTGGCCGGCCGGCACCGCGTGCACGCGGCCGCCGCCACCGTCGTGCTGGTCGCGACGATCGGTCTGGCCTGGTCCTCGGCCCGCGAACCCGAGGACGCCGGAACGGCCCAGGCCGCGGCGGCCGGCGCCGGCCCGGGCCCGGTGGTGCCGCACGGCACCGGCTGCAAGGTCCGCTACCAGGTGCAGAAGGACACCGGTACGGACTTCGGCGCCCAGCTCACCGTGATCAACACCGGTGAGCACGCGCTGACCGAATGGCGCCTGGAGTTCGCGTTCGCCGGCGGCCAGCGCCTGACCGAGGCGCCCAAACGTCTCTCCCAGCGGGGCCGCAAGGTGGTGCTACGCCCGAAACAGGGCAGGGAACTCCGCCCCGGCCGCTCCGCGACAGTGACCCTGGCGGGCAGCTACCGCGCGACCAACCCGCTGCCGCTGACCTTCGCCCTCAACGGTCACGCCTGCCAGGCCGAGGTCCTCGGTGCGGTGGTCGTGCCACCCGTACCCACTCCGGCATCGCCGGCCGGCTCGCCCTCACCTTCGTCCTCGCAGACGGCAGTCCCCGCGAAGAAGCCCAAGAAACCCAGGAAGAGCCCCTCGCCGTCGCCGTCCCCGCCCCCGGCCGCGCGGGGAACCAAGGGCGGCTTCTCCGTCGCCATCTGATTCGGCCGGGGTGCACGTGTCAGGCAGTCACTCCGGCGAACCGTTCCACCTTGGCGGTGTCACCGGCCACGATCAGCAGGCAACCGTCCGGGATCACGGTCTCGGGTCGCGCGTACGTGAAATCCTCGCCGGGCTGTTTGATGCCCACGACCGTGACTCCCCACCGGCTGCGCAGCCCGATCTCGGCCAGCGACTGACCGACGGCCTCCTGCGGCGCCCGGACCTTCGCGATGGCGAAGCCGTCGTCGAACTCGATGTAGTCCAGCATCCGCCCGGTGATCAGGTGCGCGACCCGCTCACCCATCTCCGACTCGGGGAAGACGACGTGCCGGGCCCCGACCCGGGACAGGATCTGACCGTGTTTGACGCTGGTCGCTTTGGCCCAGATCTCCTCCACCCCGATCTCCGCCAGGGTCAGCACGGTGAGGACGCTGGTCTCCAGGTTGGTGCCGATGCCGACCACGGCCCGGGAGAAATCCTGTACCCCCAGTTGACGGACCGCGTCGGTGTCGGTGGCGTCGGCCTCGACGACGTGGGTGAGCCGGTCCGACCAGTCCTGGACGATGCGGGGATCCGAGTCGATGCCGAGCACCTCGTGGCCGAGGTTCACCAGTGACTCGGCGACCGAGCCGCCGAACCGGCCCAGGCCGACCACCACAACGCTGTCTGCTTTCTGATCCTCAGCCAACGAGGGGCCTCTCTTCCGGATAGCGGTAGAGCCGGCGACGGGTGTTGAGCGCGATGGCGGTGCCGACCGCGATCGTCCCGACCCGGCCGACGTACATCAGGATGACGAGCACGAACTGTGCCGAGGGTGGCAGGGTCGGGGTGATCCCGGTGCTGAGCCCGACGGTGGCGAACGCGGACGTCACCTCGAACAGCGCCCGGTCGAACGGGACCCGGTCGGTCAGCGTGATCAGCGCCAGGGTGCCGGCGGCGACCAGGGCCACCCCGATCAACGCCACCGTGATCGCCTGCCGCTGCGTCGATTCGGCGATGCGCCGTTTGCGGATGACCACGTCCGGCTCCCCCCGGATCTCCGCCCAGATCACGAACGCGAGCAGCAGAAACGTGGTCAGCTTGATCCCGCCGGCCGTGCTCGCGCTGCCGCCGCCGATGAACATCAGCCCATTCGTGACGGCGATCGTCTCGGTGTTCATGTCGCCGAGGTTGATGCTGTTGAAGCCCCCGGACCGGGTCATGACGTCCTGGGTGAACGCGGCCAGCATCTTCGTCGGCGTACTGAGCGGACCGAGCGTGTCCGGGTTGCTCCACTCGAACGTCAGGAAGACGAGAAAGCCGGAGACGCTGAACAGCAGCGTCCCCCACACCGTCAGCAGGGTGTGGGTGGACCATTTCCCCGGGGTACGCCATTCGCGCGCGAGCTCGAACAGCACCGGGAAACCGATCGAGCCCCCGAGCACCCCGAGGGCCAGGGGTACGCAGATCCACCAGTCGCCGACGAACCGCACGAGGCTGTCCGGGTACAACGCGAATCCGGCATTGTTGAAGGCCTGGACGGCGTGGAAGACGGCTTCCCAGACAGCACGCCCGAACGGATAGTCGTAGCCGAGCCAGAACCGCAGCGTGAGCACGACACTGATCGCGGCCTCGGACACGAACATCACCAGCGCGACCCGGATCAGCACCCGCCCCACGTTGCCCCCGAGCCCGGAGCTCTCGGCCTGGGCCAGCAGGCGGCTCTGCAACCCGAGCCGCCGGGACACGATGAGGCTGAGCAGGGTCGCCAGCGTCACGATCCCGAACCCACCCACCTGGGAGAGCACGGTGAGCAGCACCAATCCGAACCCGGACCAGTACGTAGGAGTGTCGACCACGGACAACCCGGTCACACAGACCGCGCTGGTGGCCGTGAAGAGAGCGGTGACGAAAGGGGCGTGACCGGGCTCGGCCCGTGCTGCGGGCAGCATCATGAGCGCGGTCCCGATCCCGATGGCCCCCAGGAAGGCAAGCGGAACCACCCGCGCCGGATACCGCCACGGCGACCGACTCCGCACCCGACAACCTCCACCTCGACCGATGTCCCCGGCCAGCGTGCCCTATCGCCACGGAATTCATGCGCTTAGCCCTCGGTGAGCCTTGCCGGCTTGTCCCGAGATCGTTCCCGCCGCTGCCCGCCGCCGGCCGTCCGGTCGCGAGATGATCGAGAGCTGCTCTAGAGTCGGCCACATGGCGAGGCTCGCGGTGGTCAGTGGAGGCGGAACGGGGATCGGCCGGGCTACGGCCGGGATGCTGGCGGGGGAGGGATACGACGTCATCATCGTGGGTCGTCGTCCCGACGTGCTGGCGGACGCGGTCAAGTGGATCGGCCCGCAGGCCAGCGCGGTCACGGCCGACTGTGCCGACCCCGAGCAGGTCCCCGCGGTCGTCGCGGCGGTCGGAGACCGCGAGGTCGACGTCCTTTTCAACAACGCCGGCGCCTTCATCGGGGGCGACGACGCCACGCTGGCCGACCTCGCGGCCCGCTGGCGGGCCGTGTTCGACTCCAATGTCACCACTGCCGTTCTCCTCACCGAGGCGCTGCGCCCCAGACTTCGTCGCCCGGGTGCCCGGGTGATCCTCGTCAGCTCGATCGCCGCCCAGCGTGGCGGCGGTGGCCCGTACTCCGCGGCCAAGGCGGCCCTGCACGGCTGGGTCTTCGACCTGGCCACCCAGTTCGGCCCGGACGGCATCACGGCCAATGTCATCGCCCCGGGCTTCGTGACGGACAGTGAATTCTTCGACGGCAGGATGACCGAGGAGGGATTCCGCTCCCGCGTGAACGCCAGCCTGCTGAACCGTGCCGGCGAACCCTCCGACATCGCGGAAGCGGTCCGCTGGCTGGCCGGCCCGGGTGGGGCCTTCGTCACCGGCCAGATCATCAACGTCAACGGCGGCACCGTTCTCGGCCGCTGATCCCCGTCGGCGCCGGCCTCAGGCGCTGCTGCCCCCGGTGAAACGGCCTTCGCCGGGGCGGTTGGCCCGGAAACGCATGGCGGACCACCGGTCGTCGATCGCCACCTGGCCGCACGGGCGCATGTCGAAATCGGCCACGATCGGCCACAGGGTGTCGCGGTTGATGTCCGCCTTGTTGCCCTTCGGGTAGGCGATCCACACGACGCCCGGCGTCTTCAGGTCGTCGGCGTGCTCCTCCAGCAGCGTGCGAGCACCGGCCGCGTCCTCGGCGAACACCACGGCCGTGCCGGCGGTGGCCAGGGCGCCGGTCTCGCGCACCCCGTCAGGCATCGGCGTGAGCAGCGCGAGGTTGGCCGGGTGGGAGAGCCAGACCGTTGAGTGCGGCTTGATCAGGAGCTTCTCGGCGATCGTTTTGGTCATGGCTCCACGCTGCCACCGACAAAAAATATTGTCAAACAGATCGGGTGGACCTGTGGATAACCTGGCCCGGCCGGAAATGTTCGCCTGTGGATAGCCCGCTTCCTGTCAGACCGGGCTGGTAGACATGCGGTCGTGGTGGACATGACGCAAGAGGCAGTGAGCGGGGCCGAGCGGGCCGCCGTCCGGGAATGCGCCGAGGAGGTGCTCCGGCGGCTGGCCGGCGAGCACGCGGTGCTGCGTGAGGACCAGTGGCGGGCGATCGAGGCGCTCGTCATCGATCGGCGGCGGGTGCTGTGTGTGCAGCGCACGGGGTGGGGCAAGTCGGCCGTCTATTTCGTCGCGACCGCGCTCCTGCGTGACGGCATCACCGCCGAGCCGGGGGATCCACCGGCCGGCCCGACCGTCATCGTGTCACCGCTGCTGGCCCTCATGCGAAACCAGGTGGAGGCCGCAGCCCGGGCCGGCATCCGGGCGCGCACCATCAACTCGGCCAACCTCGACGAGTGGGGCGAGATCACCGCTGAGGTGCGCAACGGCGAGGTCGACGTGCTGTTGATCAGCCCCGAGCGGCTCAACAATCCGGACTTCCGCGACAACGTTCTGCCCGGTCTCGCTGCGAGCACGGGTCTGCTCGTGGTCGACGAGGCGCACTGTGTCTCCGACTGGGGCCACGACTTCCGCCCCGACTACCGGCGGCTGCGGACTTTCCTCGCGGGGCTGCCGGGCCGGACGCCGGTGCTCGCGACGACCGCGACCGCCAACGCCCGGGTCACCGCCGACGTGGCTGACCAGCTGGGTGACGCTCTGGTGCTGCGGGGGACGCTCGATCGCGATTCGCTGCGGCTCGCGGTGCTCGACCTGCCCGACCCCGGGCACCGGCTGGCCTGGCTGGCCGACCACATGGAGCGGCTTCCCGGCTCCGGCATCGTCTACACGCTGACGGTGGCCGCGGCGACCGAGACGGCGGACTTCCTGCGGTCACGGGGTTTCCCGGTCGCTTCCTACACCGGGCAGGTCGAGGACGCCGACCGCAGGGCCGCCGAGCAGGACCTGATGGACAACAAGATCAAGGCGCTCGTCGCGACGTCGGCGCTGGGCATGGGATTCGACAAGCCTGACCTGGGGTTCGTCGTGCACCTCGGCGCGCCGTCCTCACCCATCGCCTATTACCAGCAGGTGGGTCGCGCCGGCCGCGCGGTCGAGCACGCCGAGGTGATGTTGCTGCCGGGGGTCGAGGACGCGGCGATCTGGCGCTACTTCGCGTCGCTCGCGTTCCCGCCCGAGGATCAGGTGCGCGCGGTGCTGAACGCGCTCTCGCCCGACCGCCCGATCTCCACGCAGGCGCTCGAGCCCATCGTCGACCTGCGCCGGGCCCGCCTCGAGCTGATGCTCAAGGTGCTGGACGTCGACGGTGCGGTTCGCCGGACCCGGGGCGGCTGGCTCTCGACCGGCGAGCCCTGGACCTACGACACCGCCCGGCTGCGCCGCGTCGCCGAGGCCCGCAGTGCCGAGCAGCAGACCATGATCGAGTATGCGCGGACGACGACGTGCCGCATGGAGTTCCTCCGCCGGTGTCTGGACGACCCGGAGGCGCAGCCGTGCGGCCGGTGCGACACCTGCACCGAGCCGCTGTTCGACGACGAGGTGTCCGCGGAGTCCCTCGCGGCGGCCAACGCGTTCCTCGGCCGGCCGGGCATCGACATCGCCCCGAAGAAGCTCTGGCCGAGCGGTCTGCCCGCCGTCGGGGTCACGCTCAAGGGCAAGATCTCCCCGGCCGAGCAGATCCTGGCGGGCCGGGCCGTCGGCCGGCTCTCCGACCAGGGCTGGGGATCCCGGCTGCGGCCCCTGGTGGCGCCGGAGTCCCCGGACGGTCCGCTCTCCGACGAGTTGGCCGGAGCCGTGGTCGAGGTTCTCAAGGCTTGGGCCCGTGGCGACAACGCCTGGGAGCAGCGCCCCGCCGGGGTCGTCGCGGTCGGCTCACGCCGGCGTCCCGAGCTGGTGCAGAGCATCGCGGACCGGATCGCGACGGTGGGCCGCCTGCCGATGTTGGGCACCCTGACGTCGACCCATGTGGGCGACACCGGGCCCCGGGGCAACAGTGCGCAGCGCGTCCTGGCACTCCACGACGCCTTCACGGTGCCGCCCGAGGTTGCCGACGCGCTGGCCGGGCTGGACGGCCCGGTGCTGCTCGTCGACGACCTCGCGGATTCGGGCTGGACCATGGCACTGGCCGGACGCGCGCTGCGCAGAGCCGGGGCGCAGGGGATCCTGCCCCTCGCGCTGGCCGTGGCCGGCTGACCGGGCCGGCTCCCACAGGTCGATCAGGAAGGGCGGGCGAAACCATGGATCGGTTGAGAGGCGATGGTCGCCACGCGTACGTTCTCGCCGTATTCCGGGGCGTGGATCATCCGGCCGTCTCCGATGTAGACGCCGACATGGCTGATCGGGGCGTAGAAGAAGACCAGGTCGCCCGGTTTCAGCTGGTCGCGGTCGATGTGGGGCAGCGACTCGTACTGGCGGGCGGCGTTGTGGGGGAGCTGAGCGCCGGCTGTTCGCCAGGCTGCCAGGGTGAGGCCGGAACAGTCGTAGGCGCGGGGGCCTTCCGCTCCCCAGCGGTACGGCTTGCCCAGCTGGGCGTAGGCGAAGTCCACGACCCGGCCGGCCGGGCCCGGGACATAGGGCGGGGCCGGTGTGTTGCTGGTGGGCGAGAATCGGGTGCCGCCGTCGTACGCGATCGTTCGCATGCTCTTGAGGGTGTTGATCTCGCTCTTGACCGTGGCCTGCCGGGTCCTGAGCTGCAGTTGGAGGCGGCTCTGCTGGGCGGCGAGCGCGTGGAGCAGGGTGCGGGTGCCGGCGACCTTGGTGCGGGCGGCTCGCAGGTCGTCGGCCGCGCGTTGCTTCTCGGCGGCGAGCTGATGCAGGACGAGGAGCTTGTCGATGAAGTCGTGGGGTCGGTCGGAGGCGAAAAGGGCGACCGCCGGGCCGGTGCGGGTGCGCCGGTATGTCTGCGACATCAGGCCGTCCATCAGGACCTGGCGGCGGCGGAGTTCCCGGGTCAGCGGGCTGAGGCGGGTGCCCAGCGCTCTTGTGCGGCGCCGGGTGTCCTTGAGCTCTTCGCGGGCCCCGTTGTACTGCTCGATGAGTACTTCGAGCTGGCGGGCCCCGGTGGCGATGCGTTTGTCCAGCTCGGCAGGGGTGGGTTGGTCGCGTGCGTGGGCGGGCGTGGCGAGCCCGGCGAGGGTGAGAGCCGACAGCACCGCCACGGCGATGACTCGGGCGAGAGTTGGCACGGCTTGATAACGACACAAAACGACCAAAAGCCACGCCCCGGGCGGGTTCGCGTGGATACGGGTGGGGGGTATGCTTGGCGGCATGACCACGGACCACGAGCACGACGGGTCGCACGACCACTCCGGGCCGCACGGTTACTCCGGGGACAAGGCCGCCCTGCTCGGCCGGTTGCGGCGGATCGAGGGGCAGATCCGGGGGCTGCAGCGCATGGTGGACGAGGACACGTACTGCATCGATGTCCTCACTCAGATCTCCGCCGCCAAGAGTGCGCTGCACGCCGTTGCGGTCGGGTTGCTGGAGGACCACCTCGCGCATTGCGTGGTGGACGCGGCCCGCGCCGGAGATCCCACCGCCAAGGTCAAGGAAGCATCCGACGCGATCGCCCGCTTGGTCCGTTCCTGATCCGGCAGCGCGAACGCGATAGAGAGGGAGTGTCACTCATGGCCGTCACCAGCACATACACCGTTTCCGGCATGACCTGTGGCCACTGTGTCCAGGCCGTCACCAGCGAGCTCACCGAACTTCCCGGTGTCGACGCCGTCCAGATCGATCTCGGCAGCGGTGCGGTCACCGTGACCAGTGCCGAGCCGCTCGCCGAGGACGCGGTCCGGGCCGCCGTCGACGAGGCCGGCTATGAGCTCGCCCATGCCTGACGCGCCTCCCGCGGCGGCGCCCGAGAAGGCGACCGGCGAGGCCGTGACCGGGCCGGACGAGCGGGGCACCGGTTTCCGGCTGGCCACGTTCGGTGCGGTCCTCGTCCTGGTTCTCTTCGCGGGGTACGGCATCGGTCGCCTCAACAACTCGGTCAGCACCGCCCAGCAGGACAGCGCCGCCGCCACGGACAGTCATCAGGGTGGCCATGACGCGGGGGCGGCCGCCGCGCACGACGACACCGGTTCCGCTCCCCACCTGCACAACGCTGACGGCACGGTGACGCAGGTGGCGGGTTCCGGGGCGACGTCGGCGCAGTCCGTCGGTGGCCTCGCTGTCACGGCGAGTGGGCTCACGCTGGAGCCTGAGGTCGCCGTGCTCAAGGCGGGACAGGCGCAGCCCTACCGGTTCCGGATCGCCGCGGCCGGCGGTGCGCCCGTCACCACGTATGCGGTCGTACACGACAAGCCGTTGCACTTCGTGGTCATCCGGCGGGATCTCTCCGGCTTCCAGCACCTGCACCCCGTCATGGCCCCGAACGGCACCTGGTCGATCGATCTGCCGGCGGCGCAGCCCGGCAGTTACCGGGCCATCGCCGACTTCACCGCGGTGGTGCGCGGGCAGCAGACGCCGGTCACGCTGGGTGTCGATCTGACTATCGCCGGCAACTACGCGCCGGTCCCGCTCCCTGCGCCGGCCACTCAGGCGGCGGCGGACGACTACACCGTCACGTACGCGGGTGCGCCGCAAACCGGTTCGACTCAGCCCCTGCTCATGACGGTACGTGGCAAGGACGGCCGGCCTGCGGCACTGGAGCCGTACCTGGGGGCCTTCGGGCACCTGGTCGTGCTCCGTGACGGTGACGTCGGCTACGTCCATGTCCACCCGGAACCGCAGCTCGTGGACGGCGCGGTGAAGTTCTGGCTCGCGGCACCGGGGCCGGGCAGCTACCGGATGTTCTTCGATTTCCAGGTGGCCGGCACGGTGCATACTGCGGCGTTCACGGTGGAGGTGAAGTAGCCGACGGGCGGGTGCGGTTCTATGCCGAAATTGTGGATCTCCAAAACCGCCATGTTTTGTTAGGCTCCCCTAACCAAACATGGAGGTGCTGCGATGACGTTGGCCGACCCTCCGACGGAACGACTGTCCGTCCGGCTGCGGACGGGCACCCGCCCCGATCACGACGCGGCCCAGGGCAGCGGGTTCCTCGACCGGCTCGCCGCCGGCAGTTTGCCGCGTGCCGCCTACGCGGACCTGGCCACCCAGCACTTCGCCATCTACGAGACGCTGGAACAGGCCGCCGGGGCGATGGCCGGCGACCCGGTCGCGGGACGATTCGTCTTCCCGGAGCTGACCCGGTTGCCCGCCCTCGCCGCCGACCTGGACTACCTGAACGCGGGCACGACGGAGCCCCTGCCCGCCACCGAGGAATACCGGCGGCGGCTGCGAGAGGTTGCGTTCACCCAGCCGTGGGGCTTCGTCGCGCACCACTACACCCGATACCTGGGCGACCTCTCCGGCGGGCAGTATCTCGGTCCGGCGATCGCCAAGGCGTACGGGCTCGACGGGGCCGGGCATCAGTTCTTCGTGTTCGACGGGGTCAAGCCGCCCGCGTTCCGGACCCGATACCGGGAACTGCTCGACGAGGCGTCCTTCTCGCCCGAGGACGAGACGCTCTTCCTGGCCGAGGTCACCGAGGCCTACCGGCTGAACATCGCGGTGCTCGCCGAGCTGAAGGAGCGCTGGTCGTGACGTTCCCGCCGGAGGTCGTCGAGCAGATCGCCCAGCACATGAACGGCGACCACGCCGCGGACAACGTTCTCATCGTCCGAGGCCTGGGCGGCGTCGACGCCGCCACCGCCGCGAGGATGTCGGGTATGGACGCTGACGGTATGGACTTCGAGGCCACAGTGGACGGGATCGCGGTGCCGGTGCGGATCCCGTTCGCGGAGCGGCTCACCGAGCGACGGCAGGTGCGTGGCGAGGCTGTGCGTATGTATCAGCAGGCCTGCGCCGCGCTCGGCATCGAACCCCAGCACTGACAGCACGGCCCCGGCGGGTGTGTGCAGCCTGGCCGGAAGTGCAGCCCGGCGGGTGAGCGCGGCCTGGCGGGTTACTGGCGGGTCGGGCGGGAGTGCCGCCTGGCGGGAGTGCGGCCAGCGGGTGAGTGTGGCCTGGCCGGAAGCGCGGGCCAGTGGGTGAGTGCAGCCCGGGAGGGAATGCGGCCCGGGCGGGGTGAGTGCGGTCTGGCGGGGGAGTGCAGCCCGGGAGGGAATGCGGCCCGGGCGGGTTTAGTGCGGTCTGGCGGGGGAGTGCAGCCCGGGAGTGAATGCAGCCCGGGCGGGTTTAGTGCGGTCTGGCGGGGGAGTGCGGCCTGGAGGTCAGCGAAAGGGCGCCCCACCGGTCGGTGGGGCGCCCTTGTCGTTCTAGGTCTTGCTCAGTCGTCGGATCCGGTGCCGGCGCCGGCTTCGGAGCCGCCGGTCATTTCGGCGGCCGCGTCGGTCGCGGACTCGGTGCGGCTGCCTCGGCGGCGGCGGCGACGGGGGCGGGTGCCCTCGGGGGAGTCCGCGGTGGCGTCGGGGGCCGACTCTGCGGGGGGTGCCTGGTCCGACTCGGCCGGCGTGGCCGCTTCGGTGCCCGGGGTGTCCGAGAGGGCCTCGCCGGCACGGCGGCGGCGGCGCTGGCGGCGGGGGCGGTCCGAGACCTCGTCGGTCGTGGTGGCTCCGGCGTCCGAGAATTCCGGGGCCGACGACGGCGCGGATGACAACGGCGCGGATGACGAGGGGGCGGACGACGGGGTGGTGCTGTCGTCACCGCCGCGACGGGAGCGGGTCCGGGGCGGGCGGGCCGATGAGCGGCCGGCGTCGCGTCCTCCGTCGCGGTCGTTGCGACCCCGGCGGCGGGTGCCGCCCAGGTCTTCCTCGATCTCGGCGGACAGGCCGACGCGGCTGCGCTCGGCGGTCGGGAGGGTGCCCGAGATGTCCGTGGGGATGTCCAGGTCGGCGTAGAGGGCCGGCGACGTGTGGTAGGTCTCCGGGGGCTGGGGCATGTTGAGGCCCATCGACTTGTCGATGAGGACCCAGCGGGGCATGTCCTCCCAGTCCACGAACGTGACCGCGACGCCGGTCGCGCCCGCGCGGCCGGTGCGGCCGATGCGGTGCGTGTAGGTGTCCGGGTCCTCGGGGCAGTCGTAGTTGATGACGTGCGTCACACCGGAGACGTCGAGGCCGCGGGCCGCGACGTCGGTGGCGACCAGGACGTCGATCTTGCCGGTGCGGAACGCGCGGAGGGCGCGTTCGCGGGCGCCCTGGCCCAGGTCACCGTGGACCGCCGCGACCGCGAAGCCACGGAAGTCGAGGTCCTCGGCGACCCGGTCGGCGGCGCGCTTGGTGCGGGTGAAGATCATCGTGAGGCCGCGACCGTTGGCCTGCAGGATGCGGGCCACCATCTCCAGCTTGTTCATCGGGTGGGTGCGGTAGACGACCTGCTTGGTCAGCGGCGAGGGGCCGCTGTCGGCGGTGTGGCCGGCGTGGATCGTCACCGGGTGGTTCAGGAAGCGGCGGGACAGCGCCACGATCGGGTCCGGCATGGTCGCCGAGAAGAGCATCGTCTGGCGCTGCTCGGGGAGCATGGCCAGGATCTTCTCGACGTCCTCCAGGAAGCCCAGGTCGAGCATTCGGTCGGCCTCGTCGAGCACGAGCGCCTTGATGGACTTCAGGTTGAGCTGCTTCTGCTTCGCGAGGTCGAGCAGCCGGCCGGGCGTGCCGACCAGGATCTCGACACCCTTCTTGAGCGTCTCGACCTGGGGTTCGTACGCGACGCCGCCGTAGATCGGCAGGACCCGCACGCCGCGGGTGGCGCCCGCGGCGGCGAGGTCGCGGGCGACCTGGATGCCGAGCTCGCGGGTCGGTACGACGATGAGGGCCTGGGGCTTGCCGTCGGCGCCCTCGCTGGGGGCGGTGACGCGCTCCAGGATGGGCAGGCCGAAGCCGAGGGTCTTGCCGGTTCCGGTGGGCGCCTGGCCGATGAGGTCGGTGCCGCGCAGGGCGATCGGGAGCGCGTACTCCTGGATCGCGAATGCCCTGGTGATGCCGGCGGCGGCGAGCGCCTCGACAGTCTCGGCGCGCACGCCGAGCTCCGCGAAGGTGGGGCTGTCCTCGCGAACGGGAGCGCGGGTCAGGACCGGTACCAGTGCCGGTTCTGTCTCATTCGTTTCGATGTCGGTCATGAAGTTCTACGGGTGCCTCTCGTGGTGCGCCCGTCGAATTCCTGGGCGCGGTCTGGATAGGGCGCGGGCCACACGCGAGAAAGAAGCTCGCGGGCCGCACGCGCGTCGCCGCGGCGATGTCAGTCGAGGGAATCAGCGGCCCGGCCGGAGGTCCGGCAGGTCGGCTAAGGCCGCCTGCTAGGGCTACCTGGGCCAGCTGATGAAGACCGACTGAATGGATCGACGTCTGCGGCGACGACGCAAGTCTACCCGACCGAGAGATTGCGCACCTCAAGGCGATGGTGACAAGGCTGTATACGTCACCAGGGGGCGCGGTGGCCCCCTGGTGACGTCAAGCAGTGAAACCAGACGGTCAGCGCGTGGTGAAGCCGAACGGACGGTTGCTGCTCTCGGCGATCTCCACGTATGCCACCTTGGCGATCGGGATGATCACCTTGCGGCCCTTCTCGTCAGTAAGGGTCAGGACGCTGTCCTTGGCCATCGCCTCGGTCACAGCCTGCTCGACCTCAGCCGGCGTCTGCGCGCTCTCCAGCGACAGCTCGCGCGGGGCGTACTGCACGCCGATCTTGACCTCCACGGGGGTCCCTCCCTCTCAGCAGTCTTCCGATATGAAGGCTAGCCGATTTCCGCGCGCGTTCACGGAGATGACTCACCCTGCAGCGGGAAGCTGGCGATGCCTCGCCAGATCAGCGCCGCGACCAGGGCTTCCGCCTCGGGCTTGGCGGTCTGACGGCCGGTCGCGAGCCAATACTGCGCGGCCTGGCCCGCGGCCCCTACCAGGCCGGACGCGATCAGTTCGGCGTTCGCCTGGCTCAGGCCGGTGTCGGACACCACAGTGTCGGTGACCGCCGCGATGCAGCCCTGCTCGACGCGTTCGACGCGTTCGCGGACCTGAGGGTCGTTGCGCAGGTCGGACTCGAAGACGAGCCGGAACGCCTCGCTCTCGTGGTCGACGAAGTCGAAGTAGGCCCGGACCGCGCCCTTGACCCGCTCCTTGTTGTCGGGAGTGGCCAGCATCGCCTCACGCACCTTGGCGATTATCGCGTCGCAGTGCGTGTCCAGCAGGGCGAGATACAGCTCGAGCTTGCCGGGGAAGTGTTGGTACAGGACCGGCTTGGACACCCCGGCCCGCTCGGCGATCTCGTCCATCGCGGCCGCGTGATAGCCCTGGGCCACGAAGATCTGCTGCGCGGCGGCAAGCAGTTGCTTACGGCGCGCGGAGCGCGGCAGGCGCGTCGGGCGCCCTGCCGTCTGTGCCCCGCCGGACGCAGCGGTCATGTCTTCCAACCTCCGGTGCTCGATCCCCGCCGCACGCAGACGACGTGGATTGCCCGGTTCGTCGATCGTCGGCGTCCCGGGCGGGCAATTGTCGCGACGCTGCAACTTATCGCCACAGCAACCACACGGTAGCCTCAGCACGGGGAAAGCGAGGAGTGCGCGGTGGACGAAACAGGGCAAAACGGTGACGCGGGTACCGCGGAAGGCGGTACCGGTGCTGATTCGCGTGACCGCTCCCTGTTGAACGGCTGGGCCGCGCGTGAGAACTCATGGTCCAACGCCGGAACCGCACTCGATGCGGAGACGGACATTCCGGCCTGGCGCCGACCGGCCACCGAGGTCCGCCCCTACGCCCGCGAGCCCCGCACACCGCCCCCGCCCGGGTTCCAGCCCGCGCCGGACGCCGACACCCCGCTCGCCGGATCCTTCCCGGTCGACCTCCCGCCGGGCACCGGCCCGGCGCCGCGGTGGTCCGACCGCAGCGCGCGCTACTCCGACCTGCTCAACCACCTCTCGCCGCACGGCGAGAACAAGAGCAGCAACGGCTCCAACGGCCGGGCCAGGCCCGATCCGTTCGCCCCCGAACTGCTGCGCGGCGACGAGACCACGTACGACGCGACGCCGCCGGCGAGCGCCCCGCCCTACCCGTACGAGGGAGACCTCGAATGGGCTCCGCACGAGTCAGCGCGGCACGCGCTGGAGCCCACCCCCGCCGCGGGCCTACCCCGGGTCCCGGTGGTTACCGACGAGTCGCGTTCCGGTGATCAAAGGTTGAATCGTCCGTCGTACGATCCCTCCAGCTTTCCGCGTCGACTGCCCTACGAGTCGCCACTGCCGGTCTATCCCCGGCCCGGCGACCCCGTAGCCGACAACCCGGTGGAGCCCACCTTTCCCGCGTTGCCCCAGCGCGTCCCGGCCCAACCGGACGTGCCCACCGTCCCGGAGCCGCCGTCCGTGGAGCCCTCGGCCGAGACCCCCGCGCTCGCGCGGATCGCGACGCACCTGCGTCGCGATGACGTGCTGTCCCCGTCACAGGAGCGGCACGAGGGTTTCGACGTCAACGCGATCCTCGAGGCGGTACGCGAGGTGGACGGCGTCCGTGACGCCGCGCTGCGCACCACCCCCGCCGGGGCACACAGCCTGCGGCTGGACCTCGCCGAGGGTGCCGACCCGGCCGAGGTGAGCCGCCAGGTCGCCCGCCTGCTGCAGGACCGGATGGGCCTGGACGCCGCCATGCAGGGCGCCCTCCCGATGGGCGGCATGCCGATGGGCGGCCCGCCCCCGGCCAACTCCCCGCTGACCGGCTCGCCCCTGACCGGATCCCCCTTGTCCGGATCCCCCTTGTCCGGACCTCCGCTGGGCGGGCCCCCGCTGGGTGGACCGCCGTTGGGTGGACCGCCGTTGGGTGGACCGCCGATGCCGGGTGGGCCGGCTTCCGCGCCCCGATCGGCGCCACCGGCGTCCGGCCAGCCGATCATCGCGCCCCGGTCCGCGCCACCGGCCCGGCCGGTGTCCTCGCCCGTGCGCCCGGTGTCCCCGTCGGTCTCCTCGCCCGCGGCCCAGGCCTCGGCACCGCCCGCCGCGCCGTCGGTGATGCGACCAGACACCGCACCCACCCGCCAGGCCCCCGGCCTCGGTCGCCCGGAGACGGGATCGGGCCTTGGTCGGCAAGACTCAGCCGCGGGCCTGGGGCGCCCGGACAGTGGCTCAGGCCTCGGGCGCTCAGAGGCAGGCGCGGGCCTTGGTCGACAAGACCCGGCCGCCGGCTTCGGTCGTCCTGAGACAGGTTCCGGCCTCGGCCGGCAGGACGCCGGCGCCGGCCTGGGACGCTCGGACAACGGCTCGGGCCTGGGACGCTCGGACAACGGCTCGGGCCTCGGCAGGCAGGGTGCGGACGGCGGGGGGCAAGGGCTGGACGTGGGCCCCGATCGCGATGACCCCGCGACCGCGCGGCAGGTGGCCACGTCCGCGCGGCAGGCGTCCGCGCTGCAGGCGCCCGCCCGGCAGGCCTCGGCGCCGGCTCGTCCGGCCGCTACGCCGGAGCCGTTCACGCCCGAACCGGCCGGCCGGGCGCTGCCGAAACGTTCTCCGACCAGCGGCAGCGAGAACACCGCGCCCGGTCAGGACGGCCGGGCTCCGCGTCCGCTGCTCGGGCCCGGTTCGCGCCCCGGCCCGCGGGTGATGATCGAGAACGTGCAGGTCAACACGTTCGGCACCGAGGCCACGGTCAAGGTCCGGCTCGTGGTCGACGGTCAGATCGCCGCCGGTGAGGCCACCGGGCCGGCGGTCGACGCCTACCTGCTGCGGCTCTGTGCCACGGCCACCGCGAACGCCGTCGACCAGCTGCTCACCCGCTCCGAGCACGTGGACGGGCCGGCCAAGTGCTTCGTCGAGCATGCTGCCGCCGTACCGTTCGGGTCGAGTCAGGTTGCCGTTGTCGTGGTCCTTCTCGCCACCGACGGGTGGGTCGAGCAGCTGGCCGGCTCCGCGATCGTCGCCGGTGACGATCGGCATGCGATGGTCCGCGCCACACTCGCCGCCGTCAATCGCCGCCTTGAGGCACTCTTGTCCTGATGAAGGGTGCACAACTCGCGGCGGACGATCTCCTGCCGCCGGATGGTGACGTGCCGCCGCCGTGGCCCGCTCGCCGGGTCGTGATCGACGGCGCGATGCTGCACGTCCGGGACACCCCGGCGACTTCGCCGGATGCCGAGCCGGCCGTCTATGTGCACGGGCTCGGTGGGTCCTCGCAGAATTTCACCGACGTCGCCGGGCTGCTCGCCGACCGGCTCGACGGCCAGGCCGTCGACCTGCCGGGTTTCGGCTACAGCGACCCCAGCCGGCGATACTCCATCACGGCGTTCGCCGACCGGCTCATCGGTTACCTCGAGTACGCCGGCCGTGGCCCGGTCCATCTGATCGGCAACTCACTCGGCGGTTCCATTTCGGTACGGGTGGCCGCGTTGCGCCCCGACCTCGTGCGCACGCTCACGTTGATCAGTCCGGCCATGCCGTTCCTCGACCCGCGGCGTACCGCTCAGGGCCGGATCCTGCCGTTGCTCGCCCTGCCCCGGGCCGACCGGTTATTCGCCTGGGGCATCGCCCGGATGACCGCCGAGCAGCAGGCCGAACAGGTGCTCCTGGCCTGCTTCGGGGACACCGCGAAGGTCAGCGAGCAGCGCCGGGCCGAGGCGATCGAGGAGATCCGCCTGCGGTACACCGTCGAGCACTACCCCCGGGCGTACATGGGGACGTTGCGTGGACTGGTGTCGAGCTTCCTCCGCGCGTACCTCCCCGGGGTCAATTCGCAGTGGCGTCTGGCCGCCCGGGTGAGCGCGCCCACCCTGGTGATCGGCGGCCTGCGTGACGACCTGGTCGACCCGCGTGTCCCGGCGCAGGTGGCCCGGAGCATCCCGGACAGCCGCCTGCTGGTGCTGCCCGGGGTCGGTCACGTCGCGCAGATGGAAGTGCCCCGTCTGGTGGCCCGCGGCATCGTCGGGTTGCTACGGGACGTCCACTCTCCCGTGGGGTGATCTCCGATGCCGGTGGATAGTCCCGAGCGCACCGGGGTATGGCTCCGCGATGCCCCCACTCGCGCGAAACGTTTTCTGGTCCGTGTGGCACGCTGGCGGCCGATGATCAACATCTCCGCGCCCGAGGCCGTGACCGCTGCGACCGGGCCCGGGACCGAACCCGACCGGCGCCGCCGCTGGTGGATCGCCGCCATGCTCGCCGTCGTGCTGCTGCTGGCCGCCGGCACGCTGCTGCCGACGGTGTGGACGTCGACCACGTCCCAGCCCGCGGTCGTACCGTCCGCGTCCGCCGCCGCCTCGGTCGCCGCGTCGCAGCCGGCCGGCACCGCGTCCGCCGCGCCGTCGGTCGCCCCGCCCGCCTCGGTCGCCCCGCCCGCCCCGGTCACGCCGGCCGACGCGCTCGTGCTGCCCGGCGGTGTGCCGACGCACGGCTCCGGCACATTCGACTATGCGTCGGGCTGGAGCAAAGTCTTCGGCCGGTCGGGGACGCTGCGCCGATACCACGTCGCGGTCGAGAAGGGCAGCAACGAGGACGTGGCCGCGTTCGCCGCCCAGGTCGAGGCGACCCTCGGTGACTCCCGCAGCTGGGTCGGCCAGGGCCAGGTCCGGTTGCAACGGGTGCCGGGCAACGCGACCGCCAGCTTCACGGTGTACCTGGCGACACGCGACACGGCCGGCCGGATGTGCCGCAACGGTGGGGTGAACGTCACGGTGGGCGGCCGCCCGTACACGTCGTGCCGCACCACCGGCCGGGCGATCATCAACCTGGACCGCTGGCGGCTGTCGTCCCGGCCGTTCGTGAGCGCCCGGGTCCCGCTCGCCACCTACCGCCAATACGTGATCAACCACGAGGTGGGGCACGATTTCGGCCGGCACCACGAAGGCTGCCCGAAGCGGGGAGGCCCGGCCCCCGTGATGGTCCAGCAGACGCTGACCTTGCGCGGCTGTGTGCCGTACCCATGGGCGCGTCTTGACGGAAAGCTCCTGCAAGGACCACCTGTCTGACGGCCCCGAGCCCTCTGATCGGATGGTTCTGAGGGTGTCTCGCGAAACGCCTGTGACAAGCCTCCGCCTCTGGCACTCTGGCCTATGTTATGGCAAAGGCGACAAAAGGTTCCGCAGCTCCCCGGACCGCCGCTGAGGAGCTGCCCGAGCGGAACCCGACGACGGCGAAGGCACCGGCCCGGTCGAGCACGCGCCGGCCAACATCGACCCAACCCCTAGATCCGGCGGGTACGACAACCCGAGCCGCGCGCCGACCGTCCCCTTCCGGGGCTGCTCCGGAGTCCACCGTGCCTGCGCCCTCCGCCGCCCCGCTGACGACCGCCGCCGCGGGTGGCCGAAGCAGCCGGCGGAGATCGGCCGAGGGCCGGGCCACACCCGCTCGAGCCGTAGCAGCTAAGTCCACACCGGCCAAGACCACGGTTACCAAGGCGGCGCCTGTGCCCACCACCAACGACGCCGCGGATTCAATGCCGGGCAAGGCCGGAACGACTGCGGCCGGTGCGACCAAAACGACATCGACCAGGGCCACACCGGCCCGAGCGGCGAAAGCCACCCCCGCCAAGAGCACCGCGGCGAAGGCATCGGGCGAGGCATCGGCGGTGAAGGCCGGTCCAGCCAGGACAGCCGCCACGAAGACAACCCCCGCGAGGACGGCCGCCTCCGGGACGGCCGCCTCCGGGACGGCCGCCTCCGGGACGGCCGCCTCCGGGACGGCCGCGGCCAAGACGACACCGGCCAAAGCAGCGTCGGCCAAGACCACACCGACAGAAGCCACGCCGGGTGGTGCCGTGTCGACCAAGACCACACCGGCCAAAGCAGCGTCGGCCGAGACCACACCGACAAAAGCCACGCCGGGTGGTGCCGTGTCGACCAAGGCCACGCCGGTCAAAGCCGTGCCGGTCAAGGCCGCGTCGGTCAAAGCGGCGCCGGTCGAGGCCGCGTCGGTCAAAGCGGCGCCGGTCAAAGCGGCGCCGGTCAAAGCGGCGCCGGTCAAAGCCGGGCCGGTCAAGGCGGTGTCGGCTGGCGGCGCGTCGTCCAAAGCTACGCCTGGGAAGGCCGCATCGGCTGGCGTCGCATCTACCCGAGCTACACCTGGCAGGGCCGCGACGGGCAAGGCTGGAGTGGACAAGTCTGGAGCTGACCAGGCCGCGGCGGGCAACGCCACGGGGGCGGTGGTTGCGCCGAGCAAGGTTGCGCCAGGCAAGGTTGCGCCGAGTAGAGCTGCGGGGACCAAGGCGGCACCGGGCAAGTCGGCCGTTGCTGGGTCGGCGCCGGGTAAGGGGGACGGGTCCGGCGGGACGTCCACTACCAGGACGGCAGGTGGCAGGACGGGGTCGGCCAAGGCGGCGACCGCGGCCGGGGCGGCACCCGGCGACGCGGCCAAGGCGGTATCCGGCCGGGCGACATCGGGCAAGGCGGCGGCCAAGGGTTCTGCCAGGGCTGACGCCGGTGGGGCTGAGGCCGGCGTCGCCGATGCCGGGCCGGTCAAGGCTACGGCTTCGAAGAGTCGTTCCCGTAGCCGTGCGGCCAAGGGTGCCGTGGCGGAAGAGCTTGCTGACACCGCGGTGAGCGCGGAGGCTGTCGCCGAGGCGTACGCCGCGGGGAAGGCCGATGCCTCGGCCGAGACCAAAGGACGCACGGACACCGAGGATCTTGCGGCTGTGATGTCCGGGGCCGGGACCGTGGAACGCACCGCACGGCGGGGTGCTTCCAGGTCGACCGGGCCGGCGAATCGTTCGGGGGTGCGGACGCGGCCGGCCTCTCCGGGACGGCCCTCGGGGGACGATCCGGCTGGTGGGATCGCGGCCGAGCCTGCGACGAAGCCGATGGTTCCGGCCAAGCCCGCCGAGACGGATGGTGCCGGTACGGAGTCGGCGGCGTTCACGGACATCGCCGTCCCGATCGCCGCGCCACCGGGACGGGCGGCCGGCGCGAAGAGCAAGACCGCAGCCGAGAGCGCGACAGCGGCCGGCAGCGCGACAGCGACCGGCGGTGCGACAGCGACCGGTGGCGGGGTGGCGGACGGCAGCGCGGTGGTTGCCCAGAAGGCGGCCGGTGGCAAGGTTGCCGGGGAGACAGCGGCCGGGGACGGGGACGCGGAGGCTGGTGGCGCGAAGGCTGGTGGCGCGAAGGCTGGTGGCGCGGAGGCTGGAGGCGCGAAGGCTGGTGGCGCGGGGGCCGGGGCTGACAGCGCAGGCTTGATCATTGCCGCGGATGGGACCGTTATCGCTGGTGAGACCACCTCGGCGGGCGTGAGAACCGTTGCGGGCGGGACCATTGTGGCCGGCGGGACCATCTCGGGCGGCGGAGCTGGGGCTGAGACCGTCGCTTTCATGCCGCCGGGGGAACATCCGTTGCCGCCCGCCGGTGCTCCGTTCGGGATGCCCGCAGGAGCGTGGCCGGGGAGTGCGACCACCGAGCAGATTCCCGCGGTTCCGACCGCTGGGCCCGGAACGGCGGGGCCGGGAATGATGGGGCCGGGAATGATGGGGCCCGTGCTGGTGGGGCCGGACATGACCGCGCCGCCGATGAACGTTCCGCCGCCGCCGGCTGGGCCGGTCGGGGACGGGGATGCCGCCTCGGGTGGGGGACGGCGGATGCTGCGCAGACGGCGGCAGGCCGCGGTGCTGATCTTCCTGTTGCTGGCCGTCGTGGTGCTCGTGATCGGCCAGGTCATCCGGGACAATCGTGAATCGGCGGCCCCGACACAGGACACGGTCGGGGTGGGGGCGGCGGAACCGGGCGCTCTGCCCGTACCGAAGGATCCGATCGAGCCTGCCGCACCCACCCGGACCACCGCGGGGGGTATCCCGGCTGATGCCGTCGATCAGCCGCCGGCCAAGGCACCGGCGGATCTGAGCGTGGCCGGCCTCACCTTCGTCGAAGGGTACGGGCCGGTGCTCGGCACGACCGGCACGCTGCGGCGCTTCAAGGTTGCCGTGGAGAAGCGGATCGGGCAGGGCAGCGGGGGCGATTTCGCGGACGAGGTCGATCGGATTCTGGGTGACCCGCGGAGCTGGATCGCCGGGCGGCAGTTCCGGTTGCAGCGGGTTCCGCAGGCGGCCGGGTCCGAGTTCACGATCTATCTGACCTCGGCGAAGACCGCTGAGAAGATGTGCGCGGCCGCGGGGCTGAAGACCGGTGCGTTCAGTTCGTGCCGGATGCCCGGTCAGGTGGTGATGAATCTGGACCGGTGGCAGAAGGCCGTGCCCGATTATGGTGCGCCGCTCGAGGTGTACCGGGCTTACGCGATCAACCATGAGGTCGGGCACCAGCTCGGTCATGGTCACGAGGACTGCCCGGCCAAGGGTGAGGCCGCCCCGGTGATGATGCAGCAGACGTACGGTCTCAAGGGGTGCGAGCCGAATGCCTGGCCGTACCTGTCCGGGCGGCGGTACGCGGGCAACCCGATCGGGTGACGGTTGATTCCCGCGTCCCGCATGTCGGGCCGGTGTTCCTCGTCATGGGCATTCCGGCGGGGAACGAGCAACAATGGTGGGCGCACCTTACCGTCTACCCGGGGAGTTCACCGTGTCACTGCCCCCGCTCGTCGAGCCGGCGGCCTCGCTGTCGATCGAGGAGATCCAGCGTTACTCCCGTCACCTGATCATCCCTGACGTCGGTATGGCCGGGCAGAAGCGGCTCAAGAACGCCAAGGTGCTCGTCGTCGGCGCGGGTGGTCTCGGCTCCCCGGCGCTGCTCTACCTGGCCGCGGCCGGGGTGGGCACGCTCGGCATCGTCGACTTCGACACCGTCGACGAGTCCAACCTGCAGCGTCAGGTCATCCACGGCGTCTCCGACGTCGGCCGGCCCAAGGCCGAGTCCGCCGCGGCGAGCATCCGCGAGATCAACCCGCTGGTGAACGTGGAGATCCACAACACCGCGCTCGACGTTGACAACGTCAAAGAGATCTTCAGCGGGTACGACCTCATCGTCGACGGCACCGACAACTTCGCGACCCGTTACATGGTCAACGACGCCGCGGTGCTGCTCGGCAAGCCGTACGTCTGGGGTTCGATCTACCGCTTCGACGGGCAGGCCTCGGTCTTCTGGGAGGAGCACGGTCCCTGCTACCGCTGCCTGTACCCGGAGCCCCCGCCGCCCGGCATGGTCCCGAGCTGCGCCGAGGGTGGCGTGCTCGGCGTGCTGTGCGCGTCGATCGGCTCGATCCAGGTCAACGAGGCGATCAAGCTGATCACCGGCATCGGTGAGCCGCTGGTCGGCAAGCTGATGGTCTACGACGCCCTCGAGATGGAATACCGCAAGATCAAGGTCCGTAAGGACCCGGCTTGCGCGCTCTGCGGCGAGAACCCCACGGTCACCGAGCTGCTCGAGGACTACGAGGACTTCTGCGGCGCCGTCTCCACGGAGGCCCAGGAGGCCACGCTCAACGCCACGATCACGGCGAAGGAGCTCAAGGACTGGCAGGACGCGGGCAAGGACGTATTCATCGTCGACGTCCGTGAGCCGGCCGAGTACGAGATCGTCTCGATCCCCGGCGCGACGCTGATCCCCAAGGGCGAGATCCTGTCGGGCGAGGCGCTGGCCCAGTTTCCGCAGGACCGGCAGATCGTGCTGCACTGCAAGTCCGGTGTGCGCTCGGCGGAGGCCCTGGCCGCCCTCAAGGCCGCCGGCTTCAAGGACGCCGTGCACGTCCAGGGTGGCATCGTGTCCTGGGTCAACACCGTGGACCCGTCCCTGCCGTCCTACTGACGTCCCGGCCACCCGCCCCTCGAACGGGGCGGGTGGCCGGTGCTTTTCCGGAGTACCGTCACGATCGTGGTCGATATAGATGCCGCGATCGGGTACGTGGTGGCCCACGGCGACCCCATCGAACGTGCTCGTCTGTCCTTCCTGCGAGCCGGCACCCCGCCGCCGCCGAGCGTCCTCGACACCATCGGCCGCGAGCAGACCGGGGCGGGCGGGTGGCCGGCCGGCGGCGATACGTCGGTGCCGTCGGTCGACGCCACCTGCATCCGCCTCGCCGAGCTCGACGACCTCGGTTGTCTCCACGGTCCGCAGGCTGACCGGGCGGTGACGTGGCTGGCCGGCGTGCAGCGGTCCGACGGGAGCTGGCAGGAGGACGACGTGCTCGCCCCCGAGGCCCCGCCCTGGGCAAAGCCCGGCGACCCGGAGGCCACGCTGTACCTGACCGCGGTGGCCGGCTTCTGGACAACCGCAGCCGGCCGGCACGCCGCGACCGCAGCCGGCCAGCACGCCGCCGCGACCGCAGCCGGCCAGCACGCCGCCGCGACCGCAGCCGGCCAGCATGCCGTTGCGACCGCAGCCGGCCAGCATGCTGCCGCGACCGCCGGTGGGCGGCATTCCGCTTCGGAGCGGGCGGCCCGGTTTGTCGCCGCGCGGCTGCGGCCGGACGGCACGTGGCCGTCGTTCCTGGCGGCCGGCTGGTATGCGGCGGGGCTGCTGCACGGGGCGCAGCTCTTCTACGAGTCGGCCCGGGTACAGCTCGTGCTCGGCGACCGTCTCGACGGCATGTCCCCGGCCGACGTGGCGACCATGGCCGCGGTGCTGCGCCGGGCCGGACTCGGCGATGACGAACTGCTGGCCGGTGCCCACAAGAGGCTGACCGGGACGCAGCGTACGGACGGGGGCTGGGACAGCGACGAAGGCCCGGTCTTCGACGTGAACACCACCCTCACCGTGATCCGTGCCTGCCGCTGAGCAGCCCTTAATCTGGTCGTATGCCGAGTTACGCGGGGGCCGACGGGACGCAGCTGCACTACGACGAGCTGGGGGACGGGCCGGTGCTGATCGCGCTGGCCGGTGGCGCGGGGCGGCATCCGAGTTACCTGGGTGACCTGGCCGGCCTCGATTCCCGGCACCGGCTGGTCGTGCCCCATCTGCGCGGCGTCGGGTTGTCGCCCATGCCGGACGCCACCGAGACCGCTTCGTACTGGCGGCAGGCGGAGGATGTCGAGGCGCTCCGGCTCCACCTGGGTCTGGGCCGGGTGCACCTGCTCGGGCATTCGGCCGGGACCCGGCTCGCGATGGCCTACGCGGTGCGCTTCCCGGACCGGCTCTCCGCGCTGGTGCTGGTCACGCCCCCGGCCGCGCACCTGGTCGACGTGCCGTCCGACGCGGAGGAGCTGTTCGCCGCGAAGACCGGCGAGCCGTGGTTCGACTCCGTGGTCGAGGCCGGCCGGGCCGGGCCGGAGACGCCCGACGACGCCGGGATCAACGCGTTCTTCCAGGTGGTGATGCCCCGGGGCTTCGCGACGTGGAACGAGACCGCGCGGGTCCACGGCGAGGTGGGCCCGGTGAGCTGGGCCGCGAACCAGGCGTTCCAGACCCTGGACCCGCCCGGCGACCTGGCCGCGCTGCTGGCCGGGGTGCCGGCACCGGTCCTGGTGATCGCCGGGGCGCAGGACTTTCTGACCGGGTTCGCCCCGGTCGCCGCGCTGCCGGCGCTCTTCCCGCACGGGTCGCTGGCCGTGCTCGCGGATTGCGGCCATTACCCGTGGGTGGAGCAGCCGGCCGCGTTCCGTGCGGCGCTGGACGGATTCCTGGAGCGCGCCTGACCAGGGCGCATCTGGCGGATCACTGCGGCCTGCGACGAGGCCCAGCTTCCGCCTCGCGGCGCGGTCCGATCACGCAGGTACAACACCGGTACCTCCGTGCCCGGCCCACTTGCGACGCGAAACCTGGACCACGTCTCGGCTCGCCGTGATCCGCCAGATGCGCCCTAGCGGGTGTGGCCGTTACCCGTCACCACGTACTTGGTGGACGTGAGCTCGGGCAGGCCCATCGGCCCGCGGGCGTGGAGTTTCTGGGTGCTGATGCCGATCTCGGCGCCGAAACCGAATTCGCCGCCGTCGGTGAAGCGGGTGGAAGCGTTGATCATGACGGCTGCGGCGTCGACGCCGGCGGTGAAGCGACGGGTGGCGGTCACGTTCTCGCTGACGATGGCCTCGGTGTGGCCGGTGCCGTGGCGGCGGATGTGGTCGAGGGCGTCGTCGAGGGTGTCGACCACGGCGACCGCGATGTCGGCCGAGAGGTATTCCGTGTCCCAGTCCTCGTCGGTGGCCGGGACCACGCCGTCGAGGCCGGTCACCCGGGGGTCGCCGTGCACGGTCACGCCCGCGTTGATCAGCTCCTCGACCACGAGCGGCAGGAACGTTTCGGCGAGGGCGGCGTGGACCAGCAGGGATTCGGCGGTATTGCAGGTCGAGAGGCGCTGGGTCTTGGAGTTGAGCACCACGGCGAGGGCCTTCTCGAGGTCGGCGGCCTCGTCCACGTACACATGGCAGTTGCCGACGCCGGTCTCGATCACCGGCACCGTGGATTCCTCGACCACGGTCTTGATCAGCGAGGCGCCGCCGCGCGGGATCAGCACGTCGACCAGGCCGCGGGCGCGCATGAGTTCCTTGACCGAGTCGCGGCTGGTCGCGTCGAGCAGCTGGATGGCGTCCGCGGGCAGCCCGGCGTCGGCGACCGCTTCGCGCAGCACCGCGACGATCGCCGTGTTGGAGCTCATCGCCGAGCCGGAGCCGCGCAGCAGGGCCGCGTTGCCGGATTTGAGGCAGATGCCGGCCGCGTCGGCGGTGACGTTGGGGCGGCCCTCGTAGATGATGCCGACCACGCCGAACGGCACCCGGATCTGCCGCAGCTCCAGGCCGTTGGCGAGGGTCGAGCCGCGTACGACGTCGCCGACCGGGTCGGGCAGGGCGGCCAGCTGCCGCAGACCGTCGGCCATGGCGGCGACCCGGTCGGTGGTCAGCGTGAGACGGTCGATCATGGCTTCCGACAGGCCGCTGGTACGGGCATCGTCGATGTCCGTGGCATTCGCGGCGACGATCTCGTCGGCGCGTTCGACCAGCCGGGTGGCCATCAGGACGAGCGCGGCGTCCTTCTCGGTCCGGGTGGCGGCGGCCAGGTCGATGGCGGCGACCCGTGCCTCGGCGGCCTGCTGGAGCACACTCATGCGATCTCTCCTAGAGAAGGACCAGGTCGTCGCGGTGGACGACCTCGCGTTCGTATCCGGGGCCGAGGGACGCGGCGAGCTCGGGCGTGGACCGTCCGAGCAGCGCGGGCAGCTCGACCGCGTCGTAGTTGACCAGCCCGCGGGCGACCGGTGCGCCGGAGCCGGCGTCGACCAGGTCGACCGCGTCGCCGGCCGCGAAGGAGCCGTCGACCGCGGTGATCCCGGCGGGCAGCAGCGATTTGCGCCGGGCGACCACGGCGGTGACCGCGCCGGGGTCGAGATGCAGCCGGCCGCGCGGGGAGGTGGCGTGGGCGAGCCAGAACAGCCGGGCCGCGGGGCGGTGCTCGGCGGCGTGGAACAGCGTGCCGACGTCGTCGCCGTTCAGCACGGCCCCGGCCAGCGGCGCGGCGGTCAGCACCACCGGGATGCCGAAGCCGGTGGCGATCCGCGCGGCCTCGACCTTGGTGACCATGCCGCCGGTGCCGACCCCGGCCTTGCCGGCACTCCCGACCGAGATGCCGGACAGATCGGAATCGGGGCGGACGTCCAGAACGCGGCTGGAGGTGGGGGACGCGGGGTCGCCGGTGTAGAGCGCGTCCACGTCGGAGAGCAGCACCAGCAGATCGGCCTGGACCAGGGCGGCGACCAGGGCGGCCAGCCGGTCGTTGTCGCCGAAGCGGATCTCGTCGGTGGCGACCGTGTCGTTCTCGTTGACGATCGGCAGGGCACCGAGGTCGAGCAGCTTGCGCAGGGTCCGGTACGCGTTGCGGTAGTTCTTGCGCCGGGTGACGTCGTCGACGGTGAGCAGCACCTGGCCCACGGTCAGCCCGTGCCGGGCGAGGCCGGCCGAGTAACGGGCGATCAGCAGGCCCTGGCCCACCGAGGCGGCCGCCTGCTGGGTGGCCAGGTCACGCGGGCGCCGGCGCAGCTTGAGCGGGGCCAGCCCGGCGGCGATCGCCCCGCTGGAGACCAGCACGACCTCGCGCCCCTGGGCGGCCAGCCCGCCGAGCACGTCGACCAGGGCGTCGACGCGCAGGTCGTCGATCCCGCCCGCGGCCGTGGTCAGCGAGGACGACCCCACTTTGACGACGATCCGACGGGCTCCGGTCACCTGTTCACGCACCTGGCCCATTGTGCTCGCCGTGGCCTTCAAGACCCGCGTCGCTTCCCATATCGTGGCAACGGTGACACCGCAGGAGTACACCGAACTGGTTCTCCAGCTCGTGGAGAGCATCCCGGAGGGCCACGTCATGTCGTACGGCGCGGTCGCCGACGCGCTCGCCGACCGCTCGGGCCGCAACTCCGCCCGCCAGGTCGGCACGATCATGGCCCGGCACGGCGGAGGCGTCCCGTGGCACCGGGTGGTGAACAGCGCCGGCCGCATGCCGCCCGGGCACGAGCAGGAGGCCCGTCAGCGGCTGCTGAGCGAAGGCGTCCCCCTCAAGGGTGAACGGGTCGACATGCCCCGCGCTAACTGGACCCCCTAGCGCAGCCCGATCCAGGCGGCGGTGCCGCGCATCTGGAACTCGAAGAAATCCCGGCGCGCGTCGATCGTGTTCTGGAGCTGGCCGAACAGCTCGGCGCTGATCGCGCCGATGAGCTGGATCCAGCCGGCCATCGTCCGGCCGGCCAGCTGCGGGGCGATGCCCGGCACCGCGGTGTCCGCCATGGCCTGCAACTCCGCCCCGAGCCGGCCGCCGACCGGCTCGCCGTCGTCCACCCGGCCGACCAGGGAGGCGTTCTGGACGACCTTGGCGAGCGCCAGGATCACCCGGATCGCCGAGCCGATGGTGTCGGCCGGCGCCTGATAGCCGGGGACCGGGCTGCCATAGACGAGGGCCCACTCATGTGGATTCGCCAGCGCCCATTCGCGTACGCCGTGCGCGACCGCCAGCCACTGCTCCGGGAAGGAATCGGGTAGCGGGACGGCTTCCGCGGCGGCGCCCAGGTCGTCGTACGCGTCGATGATCAGTGCCGTGAGCAGCTCGTCCCGGCTCGCGAAGTAGCGGTAGACCGCGGACGAGGCCATGCCGAGGTCGCGGGCGACCGCGCGCAGCGAGAGGTTCGCCCCGTCGGTGGCCAGGTGCCGCCGGGCAGCCGCCTTGATCTCGTCGGACATCTCGGCGCGGATCCGGGCGCGCAGCGAAGCAGCACTCATGGAAACAGTGTGCCACATCGAGAGCACTGCTCTTGAAATGCTTGGTGCATCGCTCTTAACTGAGAGCAGTGCTCACAAAGGAGAACGTCATGCAGGTTGTGGTAGGAGCGGGACCGGTCGGTACCGCAGTCGCCCTCGAACTGGCCGCCACGGGAGAAAATGTCCGGATCATCACCCGCAGCGGCTCCGGGCCCGAGCACCCGCTGATCGAACGGGTGGCTGCCGACGCCGCGGACGCCGCCCGGCTCAGCGACCTGACCGAAGGCGCGAGCGTGCTGTACAACTGCGTGAACCCGCCGTACACCCGCTGGGCCGAACTCTGGCCGCCGATCTCCCGGGCCATGATCACCGCGGCCCGCGACAACAACGCGGTCCTGGCCATCACCGGCAACCTCTACGGGTACGGACCACAGCCCGGCGGCCGGATGGCTGAACACACCCCACTGGGCGCCACCGGCCGCAAGGGCCGCGTCCGCAATCAGATGTGGCACGACGCCCTGGCGAGCGGCATCCGCACGATCGAGGTCCGTGGCGCGGACTACGTCGGAGCGGGCGCTTCCGGCGTCTTCTCAGCCGTGCTCGGCCCCGCGATCGCCAAGGGCCGCACCGCCTGGGTCCCCGCCGACCCCGACGCCCCGCACACCTGGACCTACATCGGCGACATGGCCCACACCCTGATCCGCCTGGCCCGGGACGAGAAAGCCTGGGGCCGGGCCTGGCACGTCCCGTCCCAGCCGGCGATCAGCATCCGGGCGCTGGCCACCCGTTACGCCGAGCTGACCGGCGCCCAGGCCCCCCGGATCCGCCGCCTGCCCCGCTGGATCATGCGAACCGCGGGCCTCACCGTCCCCATGGCCCGCGAACTCGCCGAGATGGACTACCAGTTCTACGCCCCGTTCCACCTCGACACCACCGAGACGGCCCGCACCTTCGCCCTCACCCCCACCGACCTCGACATCGCCCTCCGCGAGGAAGCGGACTACAGGGAGAGGCCGACGCCGCCTCGGCGGGGGTCGCCGGCCGGGCCTCCGGTGGCTACCGCGGTGACGCCGCCGAAGTAGTGGTCGAGGGTGGGCCAGTTCTGGATGCGCCAGCCGGCCTCGGCGAGGGCTTCGAGCTCGCCGGTGGGGTATCCCGGTTCCGCGTGGATGGTGTCGTCGACCACGTGGAAGCGGGGGCGGGCCAGCGCCGTCGTGGTGTCCAGGCCGTCGATCAGGACGCCGAGCAGCGTGTCGACCAGGGCGGTCCGGATGCGGGAGGCTCCGGCCGAGCCCGCGGCCACGGCCAGGTCGCCCTCGGCGTCGATCACGACGAGGGGGCACATGTTGGAGGACATGCGGCGGCCGGGGGCGAGGTCGGTGGTGATCAGTTCGCCCTCGCCGAGCATGGAGTTGAGGTTGATGCCGAGGCCGGGGAGCCAGACCCCGGCGCCGAGGCCCATCGTGGTGGTGATGACGCAGGCGTTGCCGTCGGTGTCGACCACGGAGACGTTGGTGGTGTCGCCGATCTTCTGGCGGCCGCGGTCGCGCAGGGCGGCGGCCAGCGCCACCGCCCGCTCGGGCCGGGGCAGGGACGCGACGCCGGAGGGCAGCGCGGCGATGGTGTCGACCGTGCGGTTCAGGTCGTGCCGGGCCCGGATCTTGTACGCGCCCAGCGTCGCGTGGTCGACCGGTGTCTCCAGCACCCGGTAGGAAGCCAGGTCGTGCGGGCCGAGCGCACCCCCGGCCGCGCGCACCGTGTCGACCATCAGTGCCGCGTACGCGCCCGTGTAGAACAGCTCGGGGCCCTGTGCCGCCAGTGCCTCGAGCGCGGCGGCCAGGCCGGGGTGGAAGAGCGTGTCCCCGCCGGTCAGCAGCCGGCCGTTCGGCTGGTAGATGGCCGCCCCGTCGCCGTACACCAGCGCGGGTGCGCAGGCCTTGAGGGTGACGGCGTGCGCCGCCGGTAACCGCGCACCGGTCGTGGCCAGCTCGTACGCGGGCGCCACCAGGGATTCCCAGGGCAGCCGGCCCCATCGGCGGTGCACCTCGCCGCAGCCGGCCGGGACGCCGGGGACGGCCACGCTGGCGCCGCCGATCTCGTACTCCTGGGGCATGCCGCCGAAGAAGACGTCGACCGAGACCATCGGGCCGGGCATCCGGTCGCCGTCGGTGCCGGGCACCGCGACGAAGAAGTCGAGGCAGGTGACCTCGCCGGACGCCGCGTCGAAGTAGGTGGCGAACCCGCCGCCGCCCAGTCCGGTGTACACCGTCTCGGCCACGCAGGTGGCGAGCACCGCGGCGACCGCGGCGTCCGCCGCGCTTCCACCGGCCCGCAGGACGCGCAGACCGGCCGCGGCGGTGTCGGGATGGCTGGCGGCGACCCCGGCCGCGACGGGCCGGGAACGCTGGGAGATTTCCATTGGCGCCAAGCGTAGAGGCCACCGGGCCGAGATCGTTACCATCCGCACCCATGACGCCCGCCGATCCCCCATCCGGCGTACGACTGCCGCGCCGCACCCTCGCCGGGTACGCCCTGGGTTCGCTCGTGACGGGCTCGTTCGGGACGGTGCCCGGTCTGCTCCTGCTGCCCTATCTCACCGACACCCTCGGGGTCGCCGCCGGCCTCGCGGGACTGCTCGTGCTGCTCCCGAAGGCCTGGGACGTGCTGATCAACCCGATCGCCGGGCGCGTCTCGGACCGCAGCGGGTCGCGGACGCCGTACCTGATCGGTGCCGGTCTGCTGCTCGGTGTGCTGTTCGCGGCGATCTTCGCGGGCCCGTTCGGTCACGGCGGCGCGGCCGGTGCCTACGTCGCGGTCGCGTTCCTCGCCGCGGCCACCGCGTACGCGTTCTTCCAGGTGCCCTACGTCGCGATGCCCGCCGAGCTCACCGACGGTTACGCCGAACGGACCCGGCTGCTGACCTGGCGGGTCGCGGTGCTCGCGCTGACGATCCTGGTCAGCGGCGCGCTGGCCCCGCTGATCGTCGATGCCGCCGGCGGCGGCCTGACCGGACATCGCTGGGCGGGCGCGTGCGTCGGCGCCCTCATCGTCGTGGGCGCGCTGGGCGTTTTTTTCGGTACGCGCAAAGCAGACTCCCGTATCCCCACGAGTTCCGACCACACGTTTCGCGTCCAGCTCGCCACGGTGGCATCCGACGTGCCGTTCCGTGGTCTCCTGCTCTGCTGGGTGGTGCAGGCCGCCGGGATCGGCACCATGCTCGCGGGCGTGCAGTACTTCGCCGACCACGTCCTCGTCCAGGACTCCGGCTCGACGTTCCTGTTCGCGGCTTTCGTCGGACCCGCTCTGCTCGTGATGCCGGTGTGGAGCCGCGTCGGCGCCCGTGCCGGGAAGCTGCGCTCGCTGATCCTCGCCTCCCTGATCTTCGCCGCCGGCGCGCTGACGCTGCTCGCCTCGAACGTCCTGCCCGCCCCGGTCGTCTACGCGGTCGTCGCCGTCATCGGCTGCGGTTACGCCGGTCAGCAGGTGTTCGCGATGGCGATGCTGCCCGACCGGATCGCCGCCGACACCGCCCGGACCGGCCGCGGTCAGGCGGGCGTCTACACCGGCCTGTGGACCGCCGGGGAGACCCTCGGGCTGGCGCTCGGGCCCGGTATCTACGCCCTCGTGCTGCAGATCTTCGGCTACGCGTCGTCCGCGACCGGGGAAGCCGCGGTCCAGGATCCGACCGCCCGGCTCGGCGTCCTGCTCGGTTTCACCATCGTGCCGGGACTTCTCGTAGGCTCGGCGGTGGTCCTGCTCCGCACCTACGACGACAGGGTCCGCTCATGATCGACGCGCTGCCCCGCACCGGTGTCCCCGCCGAGCAGGTCCTCGCCGAGCTGCGCACGCTCCGCGAGGCTGACCTGCCGACCCACGGTGGTCGGCTCTTCGCGTACGTCTACGACCCGGCGGTGACCGGTCTCGACGAGCTGGCGCACGCCGCGTACGCGATCAGTGCCCATGTCAACGGCCTGGACCCGACCGCGTTCCCGTCCCTGCTCGCGATGGAGAACGCCCTGGTGGCGGCCGCCGGACGGTTGCTCGGGGGCGGACCGGGCACGGACGCGCCGGGCGTCGTGGGCAGCGTGACCGGCGGCGGCACCGAGTCCCTGCTGCTCGCGGTCAAGGCCGCCCGCGACGCCGCCACCACCGATCACCCCCGCATCGTGGTGCCGTCCACCGCGCACGCCGCGTTCGCCAAGGCCGCGCACTATCTGCGGGTGGCGCTCGACGTCGTCCCGGTCGGCGCCGACCTGCGCGCGGACGTCGCGGCCACCGCCGAGGCGATCGGCCCGGACACGGTGCTGGTCGTGGGCTCGGCACCCTCGTACGCGCACGGTGTCGTCGATCCGGTCCCGGAGCTGGCCGCCCTGGCCCTCGACCGCGGGGTGCGGTTCCACGTGGACGCCTGCTTCGGCGGATGGGTGCTGCCCTACCTGCGACGACTCGGCGCGGACCTGCCGGCGTTCGGCTTCGAGCTGCCCGGCGTCACCAGCATTTCGGTCGACCTGCACAAATACGCGTACGCGCCGAAGGGCGTCTCGGTCCTGCTGCACCGCGACGAACGGTTGCGGCTGCCGCAGTACTTCGCGTACGCGGACTGGCCCGGCTACACGATGATCAACCCGGTGGTGTCGTCGACGCGGTCCGGCGGCCCGATCGCCGCGGCTCTCGCCACCCTGCGGCACCTCGGCGACGACGGTTACCTGGCGCTCGCGGAACGGACCCGGGACGCGGTCGCGATCCTGGCCGGTGCCGTGACCGCCGTCGAGGGTGTGCGCCTGTTCGCACCGCCCGCGACCACCGTCGTCTGCCTCACCACCGAACCCGGCGTCGACCCGTTCGTGCTGGCCGACGAGCTGGCCGGGCGGGGCTGGCACACCCAGCCCCAGATGGCGTACGCGAACCTGCCCCCGACCATCCACCTGACCGTGACCGCCGCGGTGAGCGAAACCGCGGCGGACTTCGCGGCCGACCTGGCCGCGGCCGTGGCGGCGACCCGCGCGCGCGAACCGATCAGCCTGCCGACCGAGATGCTGGCGTCACTGACCCCCGCGATGATCACGCCGGAGCTGATCCAGGGCCTGGCCGGCGGCCTCGAGATGGACAAGGGGATGGCCGCGGTCAACGCGGTGCTCAACGTCGCACCGCCGGCCCTGCGCGAGGCGCTGCTCGCCGGGTTCCTGAGCCTGCTCCAGCGCCCGTCCTGGTGAAGGGTAGGTTTGCCGCGTGGCCGCTCTGCCTGGAGTCCTCGGTGATCCCATCAAGTTCGTGCTGAACTGGGGACGCCGCTACTCGCTGTGGGTCTTCAACTTCGGCCTGGCCTGCTGCGCGATCGAATTCATCGCGACCAGCATGAGCCGGCACGACTTCATGCGGATGGGCGTGATCCCGTTCGCGCACGGCCCCCGCCAGGCCGACCTCATGGTGGTGTCGGGCACGGTCACCGACAAGATGGCCCCGGCGATCAAACGGCTCTACGACCAGATGCCCGAGCCCAAGTACGTCATCTCGTTCGGTTCCTGCTCCAACAGCGGCGGCCCCTACTGGGACTCCTACTCGGTGACCAAGGGCGTCGACCAGCTCATCCCGGTCGACGTCTACGTCCCGGGCTGCCCGCCCCGCCCCGAGGCCCTGCTGCACGGCATCCTGCAGCTCCAGGCGCAGATCGCCCGCGAACAGTCCGGCCCGGGCGGCGTCCCCGGCCGCGACCAGCTCGTCCCCGGCCCGCCCGACGCGGCCAAACCCCGCCGCGACGCCCTCTCCCTCACCGCCCCCATGGTGCGCCCGCCCACCTGAGTCGCGCGGCGGAGCTACGCTGCGAATCATGAGTGAGCAGTCGCGGGCGGACTTCATCATCGAGGTGCTGAGCAGGGAATTCGGTGATCTTATAACGGTCGATCCGGCCGCTTTCCGGCGCAAGTTCCGCAAGATGGCGGCGTCCCCGTTCGCGTTCTACCGGGGCAGCGCCTCGCTGTTCTACGCCGACCTGACCGGGACGTACCGCGACGACCGGTTCCTCACCGAGCAGACCAGCCGGGTATGGATCCACGGCGACCTGCACGCCGAGAACTTCGGCACCTACATGAACTCCTCGGGCCAGCTGGTCTTCAACGTCAACGATTTCGACGAGGCGTACGTGGGGCCGTTCATCTGGGACCTCAAACGGTTCAGTGCCAGCCTCGCGCTCATCGGATACAGCAAGGCTCTCTCCGACGACGTGATCACCGCGCTGGTCCGGACGTTCGCCGACGCGTACCTCACCGAGCTGCGGGCGATCGCGCACGGCGGTGACGACGCGATCGGCTCGATCACCCTGGACAACGCCGACGGAGTGCTGCGCCGGGTGTTGCAGCAGGCGCGGCTCAACACCCGGGTCGAATTGCTGGACGGGCAGACCACGATCGACGACTACGAGCGCCGGTTCTCGCTCGGCGATGGCGTCTATGACGTCGACGGCGAGACGTCCGCCGTGGTCACCGCCGCGTTCCAGGAGTATCTGAAGACGGTGCCGTCGCACGGCGAGGGGGTGCACACCACGATCAAGGACATCAAGCTGCGCAAGGGCGTCGGCATCGGGTCGGCCGGGCTGCCGTCGTACAACCTGCTGCTCGAGGGGCACACCCAGGCGCTCGAGAACGACGTGATCATCTACATGAAGCAGGCCCAGGTGCCGGCCGTCGCCCGGTGGATCGACGACGAGCGGGTCCGGGCGTACTTCCAGCACCAGGGCCACCGCACCGCCGAGTCGCAGCGCGCCCTGCAGGCCCACGCCGACCCGTGGGTCGGCTACACGGTGCTCAACGGCGTCGGTCAGCTGGTCGCCGAGGTGTCGCCGTACGCGAGCGACCTGGACTGGGCCGACGTCAACGAGGCCGAGGAACTCGCCGGGGTGGTCGCCGACCTGGGCCGCGCGGTGGCCCGCATGCACTCGGTCGCCGACGACGAGTCCAGCCACGACCTGGTCGACTTCTCGACCGAGGAGGCCATCGTGGCCGAGGTCGACAAGGACGAGGCCGGTTTTGTCGAGGTCCTGGTGGACTTCGCGCACAAGTACGGCGACCAGGCGCGCGAGGACCACCAGGACTTCGTGGACGTGTTCCGTAACGGCCGGCTGCCCGGCCTGCAGTGAGCCCGGTTCAGGCCGTCCCGGTGACGATGTACGCGAACCCGGCCTGGTCCCGGGCGAGCTCGTCGGGAGCGATCAGCACCTCGAGGTCGGCGCCGGCGGCCAGGTCGAACCCGATCCACGACGGGTAGACGGTGGGGTCCACGTCGGTGCAGGCGATCCGTTCGTTGGTCACCCGGTCCGTGCTGCCGTCCTTCAGTCGTTGGGTGACCGTCAGCCCGACGCCGCCCGGCCCGGCACAGGCCACCCGGATCTGGTATCCGCCGCCACCGGTCGTGCTCTCCCAGTCGCTGCTCTGGACCTGGCGTTCGGTCGTCATCGAGACCGGGGCGGCACCGTCCTGCGGCTGAAGGTTCTTCAGCACGCCGAGGGCCCGGTCGGCGTTCCAGACGGTCTGCGGGCTCGGCGTGACGTTGCTCTCGGCGTCGGTGGCGCCGCGCAGGTTCAGCGCGTATCCGGCGTTCCCGGCGGCCCGGTCATCGCCCTTCAGGGTGACCACCACCGTCCCGTCGGCCGGGACCGCGATCTCCAGTTCGGCCCGCTGCGGCGTCTCGTCGCAGGTCAGCACGGAACCGACGAGCTCGGCGGGCCTGGTGCCGGTCAGCGTCGCCGCCAGGCTCGCCTGCCCGGCCCCGCTGCACGCCATGTAGAGCGTGTAGTTGCCGGCGACCACGTTCGGGAACTCGGCCGTCCCGTCGGCGGTCATCAGGCCGTGTGCGAACAACCCGTCGGGCAGATCGACCGCCGCGTCCGCCGGGGCGACCAGCCGGTTGATCCGCGCGGCCGCGGCCTCCTGCGGCGCCGGCCCGGCGCCCCGGGGCAGGTTGACCGCGGCGAACCCGCCGGCCACGGCCAGCACCGCGGCGGCGACGGCGACCCGCCGGGTCCGGCGCCGGCGTCGGACGGTCCGGTGCGTGGCGTCGACGCCGGGCGGGAGGATCCGCGGCATGGTCTCGGCGCGCAGCTCGGCGAAGAGTGCCTCGAACTGGTCAGGCATTGCGCACCCCCTCGGTGGTCTCGGTCGGTTCGGCGGACAGCTGTGCGGCCAGGGCCGTCCGGGCCCGGTGCAGCCAGGACTTCACGGTGCCTTCCGGCACGCTTTCCCGCTCGGCGATCTCGGCGACCGGCATGTCCGCGAGATACCGGAGCACCATGGCCCGCCGGTGCGCCGGGGGCAGGGTCGCCAGCGCGGCGACCAGCGCCACCCGCTCCGGGTTCGGTCCGTCCACGTGCTCGTCGGAGGGCCGTTGCTTGCGCAGGAAGGACAGCGCGGTGCGGCTGCGCCGCCACTTGCTGACGGCCAGGTTCCAGGCCACCCGGCGGATCCAGGCGACCGGATCCTCGTACGCGGAAACGGCGCGCCACCGCGTCAGAGCGCGGCAGAAAGCCTCCTGGACCACGTCCTGGGCCTCCTGCCGGTCACCGAAGTACGCGTACAGCTGGACCGTCAGGTCGGCGTAGTGAGCGGCGTACAGCTCGTCGAACGAAACGGGGTGTGCTGGCACGGCAGTCAGCGGCTCCGGTCTTATGGCGATCGCCTCCGATGTCACGGCCACTACACGCGCGGCTCGGCCACCGGGTTGCGCCGTGTCCGGAGAAGAATCCGGGGTGACCATAGGATGAGCGCCATGACGCCCGAAGAGGTCGGCGAGCGGATGGTCGCGCTGCTGACAGCAGACGATACCGAGGCGGCCGTGGACCCGTCGTCGATCACGGCGAGTGTCTCCGGCGGTGGCCCCGGCCACGAACGCGCGGTGCTGGACGTCCCGGCGGCCCTCTGGTGGGCGGCGATCGACGCGGTCCGCGACCCCGGCGGCCTCGGCTGCGACTACTTCGACTGGCTCTCCGCGATCGACGAGACCGACGGCTACACCGTGGTGGCCCACCTCTGGTCCACCCGCCGCAAGCACGGCCTGCTCATCCGGGCCCGGGTGCCGCGCGACAACCCCACGGTCGAATCGGTGGTCGACCTGTTCCCGGGCGCGGCCTGGCACGAGCGCGAGACCTACGAGATGTTCGGCATCGGCTTCGAACGCCACCCGGACCTGCGCCCGCTGCTGCTGCCGCCCGGTTTCGAGGGCCATCCGCTGCGCAAGGACTTCATCCTCGCCTCCCGCGTCGCGAAGGCCTGGCCAGGGGCAAAAGAACCAGGAGAATCCGACGCGGGTACGCCCAAACGGGCCCCGATCCGCCCGCCGGGGGTCCCCGACCCGAAGGACTGGGGTCCGACCGCGTCCACCGGCGGGCCGAGCTGATGCCGCTCTGGCTCGATCTGCTCGTCCGGGTCGCGGCGGTCCTCGTCGGGTTCCTCGTCCTGCCGCTGGTCATCGGTCAGGCCGAGCACAAGGTCATGGCGCACATGCAGGGCCGGCTCGGCCCCATGTACGCGGGCGCTTTCCATGGCTGGGCCCAGCTCATCGCCGACGGGGTCAAGTTCGTGCAGAAGGAGGACATCACTCCGCGCGAGGCCGACCGCACGGTGTTCCGGCTGGCCCCGATGGTGGCACTCTTCCCGTACCTCATCGTGATCCTGGTTATTCCGCTCGGGCCGAACGGCCTGGTCGCGCAGTCGCTGGATGTGGGTCTGCTCTTCGTCCTCGCCGTCCTCGGCGTGGGCGTGGTGGCCGTGCTCATGTCGGCCTGGGCCTCGGCCAACAAGTACAGCCTGCTCGGTGGCCTGCGCGGCGCCGCCCAACTGCTCGGTTACGAACTCCCGCTGGTGCTCTCGGCGGCCAGCGTCGCGATGGCGGCCGGCACGCTCAGCCTGCCCGGCATCGTCGAGGCCTGGCGTCCCTGGTGGCTGCTCTGGCAGGCCCCGGCGGCGGTGGTCTTCTTCGTCTCCGGGCTGGCCGAGATCCGCCGGCCCCCGTTCGACATGCCGATCGCCGACTCGGAGCTGGTGTTCGGCTACATGACCGAGTACACCGGCCTGCGGTTCGCGTTCTTCCTGCTCGCCGAGTACGTCGGCATCGTGGTGATCGCGGGCCTGACCACGGTCCTGTTCCTCGGCGGCTGGCACGGCCCGGCCGCCGACCATCTCGGCTGGCTCTGGACGCTCGCCAAGATCTTCGCGGTGTCCTTCGTGATCATCTGGTTCCGGGTCACGTTCCCCCGGATGCGCGAGGACCAGCTCCAGCGCCTCTGCTGGCTGATCCTGGTGCCGGTCGCGCTGGCCCAGCTCGTGCTCACGGTGGCGGTGAGAGCGGCGCTCTGAGGTAGGGCTGGCCATACCTCACTTACGCCTACTGCCGTCATCGATATGTGGGGCGCTCCCGGACAGGCTTACCGGTGTCAGATCAGCCGAGCCGAGGAGCCCTCCGATGTCAGTCCGACACGCCGCGACAGCCACCGTCGCCGCCCTGGCCGTGCTGCTTGCGGCCCAGCCCGTCAGCGCCGCCACCCGCGACCCGATCCAGACCGGGCTGCGCCACATCGTCGCCGCGGACGGCTGGCCCGGTGCCCTGCTCGCGGTCGACACCCGGGACGGCCGCAGCCGCGACCTCACCGCCGGTGTCGCGACGATCGGCACGAACCGCCCGGTGCCGGTCGACGGCCAGGTCCGGATCGGCAGCAACACCAAGACCTTCACCGCGGTGGTGGTCCTCCAGCTGGTCGGCGAGAAGAAGATCGCCCTGGACGCTCCGGTCGAGACATACCTGCCGGGCCTGGTGCGTGGCGAGGGCATCGACGGCCGCCACATCACGATTCGCCAGTTGCTGCAGCACACCAGCGGCCTACCCAACTACACCGACGATTTCGGTGACGACCCGGAGCTGCAGCACCGCTACTTCGAGCCCCGCGAACTCCTCGACCGCGCCCTCGTCCACCCGGCGGTCTTCGCACCGGGGACGAAGTGGGAGTACAGCAACACCAACTACGTCGTGGCCGGCCTGCTGATCCAGAAGGTCACCGGCCGCCCCGCCGCGGAGGAGATCACCAACCGGGTGATCCGCCGGGCGAACCTGCGCCACACATACTTCCCGCCGGTCGGTGAACAGGTCATCCGGGAACGTCACCCGAACGGTTACGCCCCCGACGAGCAGGGCGACCTGGTCGACTTCACCGACATGGACCCCTCGTGGGGCTGGACGGCGGGCCAGATGGTCGCCACCCCCTCGGACCTGAACTCGTTCTTCACGGCCCTCCTCGCCGGCGAACTCCTCCCGGCGGCCCAGCTCGCCGAGATGCGCAAGACCGTCCCGGCGGAGCTGTTCCCCGGTGCCCGGTACGGCCTCGGCCTGATCAGCTTCCCGCTGACCTGCGGGGGCCTCGCGTGGGGCCACGGCGGCGACATCCCCGGGTACGAGACCCGGGGCGGCGTCACCGAGGACGGCCGCGCGGCGACGGTCGCGGTGACCTCGCTGCCCACCACCGAGGCCCAGGCCGACGGTGTCCTGCACCTGGTGGACACGGCTCTCTGTTCCTGAGGAGACCACCGGATGAGAGACCGGTAGCCGGGCGCAGTTGCGGTGCGCCCGGCCACGGTCGGTCATCTCGGGGTGGATCAGGTCAGCAGCGTGACCGAGTAGTCCAGCGTGGTGCCGCTGGCGGTGTAGGTCGCGGTCTGGCCGTTCGCGCAGTAGGACACGAAGACGTTGCCCAGGACGTCGTCACCGGCGGTGGCGTGCACCAGGGGCCGCACGTCGGCGCCCTCGGCGAGCGGGGTCGAGGTCAGGTCGACCAGGCGCCACTGGTTGATCGGGTAGTCGTCGGTCGGCGCCGACAGGGCCCCGTCCCGCGTGGTGATCTGGAAGTTGATCACGAACCCGCCGTTGTTGACGACGGCGACCTTCTGCACGCAGGGCACGGCCAGCGGCGCGGGCGCGGCGGCAGCGGCCGGCTGGGCCGCGGTGCCGAGCAGCCCGGCGATCCCGGCGGCGACGAACGAGGCGGTCATCACGGTGCGTGTGCGGCTGTTGGTGACTGTCATAAGTTCCTCCACTGTGGACGTAGCGCTCTGTCGCAGAGGTTCTTAACCGGACACAGACCCATCAAACTGACGATCATCGTTATTCACAAAGAAAACTATGAAACACCCGAACAATGATCTTCGCCGCCACAGCACATGATCTATCCCGTAATCATCTGACCAACAGTGCGAAGTGGACGCGCTCGACCCTCAGCGGCGCAGGCTGGCTCTCCCGCCCGACCGCCCGGCGCCACGGCTTTCCATAACCGCGCCACCGCCGAACCCTCCCCGCCGAGGACGGCCCGGAACAGCGCATCCCCCTCCGTGGTCCGGCCGTCGGGCCCGATATACGTCCGAGCGGTGTGCAACGGCCTCGACGATGACCGTTCGGGATTCGTCGTTGATCTCGTAGAGAATTCGAAAGGTCCCACGGCGTGCGGAGTGTAGGTGCGCCTTCGGCTCTCGTAGTCGCTTGCCGACCCGGTGAGGGTTCTCGGCAAGAGGTCCGGCGGCGAATTCCTGCACCGCGAACGCGACCGCTGCTGGGAGGACTTCGGCCAGCGCTCTGGCCGCGCCGCGGCCGAACCGGACCGCGTAGAGGCTCATGCGGCTGGATCGTTCCTGGTCTTCTTCGCGGTCTTACGTACGCCGACGCGTCCCTTGAGGCCGGTTCTCCTGCTCGCCGCCCAGCCGTTTCTGGAGCGGGTCTTCCGGAAGTGGGCGGCGAAAGCGGCTCGGTCGACGGCTCGTCCGTGCTCCTGGGGGCGTGCCTCGAGCATCGCGCGGACCTCGTCGGCGCTGACCGTGGCGGGATCGGCGTCGTAGTCATCGAGTTGTCGCATGAGTTCGTGATCACCGAGGACGTCGAGCGTCTCTTTCATCGACTCGTATTCGTACAGGCCCATGAGTACTGCCACGGGCCTTCCGTGCACGGTCACGACGATCTCTTCATGGTGATCGGCGACTCTGCCCACCATCTCCGACAGGCGGGTCTTGACCTCGTTCAGGGGGATGATGGTCGGCATGGCTCGATTATGACCAGACTTACGACCAACTGCAATCCACTCCTTATCGCCCCATACCATCACGTCGACGGTGACGATCTTGAGTCAGAGGAGCTGGCGCGGGTGGGTGGCCTCGGTGCGGGGACCGGTGCAGAGAGCTGTGCCGGAAGAACCGGCGGGGGTGTGCTCGCCTCCGGGGGGTGGACCGGGCAGGATATGCGCTTATGAGTGAGCGGGCGGAACGGTCCACACCTGGTAAGGGTCTGGTCAACGGGCTTGCCGTCACGCTGAAGACGATGACCCAGCGGTCCACGACCCAGCAGTATCCCGATGTCGAGCCTGATCTGCCGCCTCGTTCGCGGGGTGTGATCGCGCTCCTGGAGGAGAACTGCACGGTCTGCATGCTCTGTGCCCGGGAGTGCCCGGACTGGTGCATCTACATCGACTCGCACAAGGAAGAAGTCGTCGTCCCGGGTGCCGCGCGGGCCCGGCAGCGCAATGTGCTCGACAAGTTCGACATCGATTTCTCGCTCTGCATGTACTGCGGGATCTGCATCGAGGTGTGCCCGTTCGACGCGCTGCACTGGTCGCCCGAGTTCGAGTATTCGGAGACCGATGTGCTCGATCTGCTGCACGACAAGGACCGGCTCGGCGCGTGGATGCCGACCGTGCCCGCGCCTCCCGCCCATGACGTGCTGGGGGAGCCTTCCAAGGAGGAGGCCACGGCGGCGCGCAAGGTGGCCGGTCCGGGTGCGGCCACTGCCGCCAGGACAGCAAGGCCCGCCGTACGCCCGCAGCAGCCGCCCGCCGCGCCACCGCAGCCGGGGCCACAGCAGCCGGGCTCAGAGCAGCCGGGCTCAGAGCAGCCGGGTTCGGGGCTGTGACGGTCGCCGACGCGCTTTTGCTGGCGCTCGGAGCAATTGCCGTGGGCTCCGGTGCGCTCGTGGTCACCAGTTCACATCTGGTGCGGGCCGGGCTCTATCTCGTGGTCAGCCTCGGGGCGATGGCCGGGCTCTATCTGGTCCTCGGTGCCGAGATGGTGGCCTGGGTGCAGGTGCTCGTCTACGTCGGCGCGGTGGTCGTCCTGTTGCTGTTCGCCGTGATGCTGACCCGGGCCCCGATCGGCCCGTCGCAGGATCTGGACCGGCCGGCCTGGCCCGCGGTGCTCCTCGGCGGTGGGATCGGGCTGGGGCTGGCCGTCCTGTTCGCGGACGCGTTCCGGTGGAGCGTCTACGCCGGGCCGGTGCCGGGCAACGCCGAGCGGATGGGTGCGGAGCTGTTCGGCGCGTGGGTGCTGCCGTTCGAGGTGCTGTCGATCCTGCTGCTCTCGGCCCTGGTCGGCGCGATCATCCTGTCGAGACCCGACATCGGGGCACGAGAAGCGCAGGAGGGCGACGCCTGATGCACGCGGTCATCCCGTACGTGACAGCCGCCTGCCTGTTCGGGCTGGGCGTCTACGGCGTGCTGCGCCGGCGGAACGCGATCCTGGTGCTGATGGCCGTCGAGCTGATGCTGAACGCGGTCAACCTGATCCTGGTCACCGCCGACGCGACGCTGCTGCCCGGCACCCACCGTGGCGGTGCGTTCGCGCTGTTCGTCATCGTGCTGGCCGCCGCCGAGGTCGGCGTGGGGCTGGCGATCGTCCTGCAGTACTACCGGATGCGCGCGGCGGTCCACCTCGACGACGTGCGGCTGGACGGGGAGAACGCCGGATGATCACCGACGTGCTGATTCCGCTGCTGCCGGGCGTACCCATCGGGTTCGGTCTGGTGGGTCTGGTCCTGGATCCTGGCATGAAGCGCAAGCCGGCCGCCCTGCTCGGGATCGCCGGCGCCTCGATCGCGGTGCTGGTCACCGTGGTGTTGCTGGCCTTGGTGGACGACCCGGTGCGGGCCGGCTGGGCGTGGGTCGCGTTCGGGAACCTGGACGTCACGATGGGTTTCGAGCTGAGCCCGGCCGCGCTCTATGTCGCGCTGGCGGTCAGCGTCGTGGCGCTGTGCGTACAGGTCTACTCGGTCGGCTACCTGCACGACGATCGCCGCTACGGGCCGTACGCCGCGCAGATCAGCCTGTTCACCGGCGCGATGCTGCTGGTGGTCTCCGCGAACGACCTGATCCTGCTGCTGGTCGGCTGGGAGGTCATGGGCGCGTGTTCGTACCTGCTGATCGGTCATGACCGGCGACTGCCCGAGGCGCCCGCCGCCGCGGTGAAGGCGTTCGTCGTCACCCGGGTCGGTGACGTGGGGTTCCTGCTGGGCATCGCGTGGCTGGCGGTCGACGCGGGCACGTTCCGGATCGACGAGCTGCTGGAGCACACCGGGGCGCCCACGGTCGCGCTGGTGCTGATCCTGGCCGGGGTCGCGGGCAAGAGCGCGCAGTTCCCGCTGCACACGTGGCTGCCGGACGCGATGGCCGGCCCGACGCCGATCTCGGCGCTGATCCACGCCGCCACCATGGTCGCCGCCGGTGTGTTCGTGGTCGTGCGGCTGTTCCCGCTGTTCGAGCGGTCCCCGGCCGCGCTCGCGGTGCTCGGCGTGATGGGCGCGATCACGCTGCTGCTCGGCGCGCTGGCGGCCACCGCCCAGGACGACCTCAAGCGCGTGCTGGCCTGGTCGACGGTGTCGCAGCTGGGCTACATGACCGGGGCGCTGGCTGTCGGATCACCCGCCGCCGCGCTGTTCCACCTGCTCACCCACGCCGCGTTCAAGGCGCTGCTGTTCCTGGCCGCCGGGGCGATCATCCACGCGGTCGGCACCAATTCCATGACCCGCATGGGTGGTCTGCGCACCCAGATGCCGGTGACGTTCTGGTCGTTCGTGGTGGGGCTGGGCGCGCTGGCCGGCGTACCCCCGCTCGCGGGTTTCTGGTCCAAGGAGAACGTGCTGGTCGCGGCCGCGCACGCCACCGAGGGCGGCGGTCCGGCGCCGGCGTGGCTGGGCTGGGTCGTCTGGATCGCCGGGCTGCTCGGTGTCGCGCTCACCGCCTGGTATTCCACCCGCCTGCTGCTGCGCACGTTCTTCGGGCACGTCCGTTCGCGGACCGAGACCTGGTTCGTCGGGTTCGACGACGCCCGGTACGAGGTGCCGCCCGGCGCCGCGCACGACCCGCCGCGGGTGATGCGCCGGCCGTTGATCGCGCTGGGAGTGCCGGCCGTGCTGCTCGGCCTGGCCGCGTTCCTGCCCGGCTTCCGCACCGCGCTCGAACTCGAGTCGCCGCACCTCAGCGTGTCGATCGTGGCGCCGTTGCTGCTGCTCACGGTGGGTGCGGGCAGCGCCTGGTGGCTCTGGCACACCGCGCCGGGCGTGGACCCGGCGCAGGCCCTCGGCCGGGCCCGGCCGTTGTTCGCCGCCGGCTTTTACCTCGATCAAGGGCAAAACCTGCTGCTGGTACGACCGGTGCGCGCGCTCGCCGGTTACCTCCGGCTCGCCGACGAGCGGGTCGTCGACGCGGCCGTGGAGGGCACCGGCACGGTGACCACGCGGCTGGGCACGCTGCTCGCCACGGCGCACCGTACCGCCCTGCCCCGCGCGGCGGTCGCGGTCTTCACCGGCGCGCTGGTCCTCGGCGTCGTCGCGGCGATCCTGGGAGCTGTCGGATGATCGGTGTGGACGCGGCCGCGCAGACCCTGCTCCTCGGCCTGCTCGTGGTGCCGCTGGCCGGGGTGCTCGTGGTCGCGCTGCTGCCGGCCCGCCACGATCGGGGCGCCCGGCTCGTGGCGACCGGGTTCGCGGCGCTCACGCTGCTGGTGAGCCTCGGGTTCCTCGTGCCGTCGCTGCGGTTCGGCGGGCACCCCGACGAGTGGGGGATGACCCCGGTGGTGCCGTTCGCCGAGGCCCGGCTGGCGTGGGTGCCCCGGCTGGGCGTCGAGTTCCACCTCGGGCTGGACGGGATCTCGTACCCGCTCGTGGTGCTGACCGCGCTGCTGACGCTGCTCTGCTGCGCGTACACGGTGGCGAAGGTGCCGGCGGGGGGCTCAGGCCGTACCCTCGCGGGTCTGCTCCTGGTCCTGGAAGCCGGCATCCTGGGCACCTTCCTGGCGCTCGACCTGGTCCTGTTCTTCGTGTTCTTCGAGGTCGTCCTGCTGCCGATGTACGCGGTGATCGCGGGCTGGGGCGGCCCCGGCCGGCGCCGGGCCGCGCGCAAGTTCGTGCTCTACACCCTGTTCGGCTCGGTTTTGCTCCTGCTCGGCGTCATCACCGTCGTGGTCGCCGCGGGCACCGCCGACATGCTCGCGCTGGCCGGTGGTTTCGGGCTGTCCCGCACCACACAGTGCCTCGCGTTCGCCCTGTTCGCCGTCGCGTTCGCGGTGAAGGCACCGCTCTGGCCGCTGCACACCTGGCTGCCGGCCGCGCACACCGAGGCCCCCACGGTGGGCAGCGTGATCCTGGCCGGGGTGCTGCTCAAGATGGGTACGTACGGCCTGATCCGGGTCGGTGTCGGGGTGGCGCCGCAGGGGGCCGAATGGGCGTCGCCGGTGCTCGGCGTGCTGGCGGTCGCCGCGATCATCGCCGGGTCGCTGGTGTGCCTGCGGCAGACCGAGCTCAAGCGGCTGATCGCGTACTCCAGCGTCGGGCACATGGGCTTCGTCCTGCTCGGCATCGCCACCGGCACGGTCACCGGCATCCAGGCCGCGCTGATCGGCAACGTGGCCCACGGCGTGATCACCGGCCTGCTGTTCTTCCTGGCCGGTGCGATCAAGGACCGGGCGCACACCGGTGACCTGGCCGATCTCGGCGGGTTGCGGGAGACCGCGCCGCGCCTCGCCGGCCTGGTCGGCTTCGCGGCCATCGCGTCGCTGGGGTTGCCCGGCCTCGCCGGCTTCTGGGGTGAGGCGTTCGCGGTCGTCGCCGCGGTCCAGCGCGGCGGCCCGCTCTGGAGCACGCTCGCGGTCGTGGCCGCGATCGGCGGCGCCCTGACCGCGGTGTATTTCCTGCGCCTGCTGCGCCGGGTCACCCACGGCCCGGCCGCTCCCGCCCTGACCCGCCCCGCGGTGATCACCCGGGCCGAGTGGCTCGCCTGGACCCCGCTCATCCTGCTCACCCTCGCCGTCGGCCTGGTCCCGGCGCTCGTGCTCGCGGCCACCGCCGACCCGGTGGCCGCCCTGACCGGAGCCCTGCCATGACCCAGGCCGTCGACCACCTCGCCCTGCTGCCGCTGTACGCCGCGGCGGGTACGGCCCTGCTGGTCCTGATCGCCGAGCTGGCGTTCGGCCGGTTCCAGGTGCTCGCCGGCCTGATCGGCGCCGCCGCCACGATGACCTGCGCGATCACCGCCCCCGGCTACGCGACCACGTTCTGCTCCGGTGACCTGTGCTCGTGGACGCTGACCCCGCGCGGCGGCCTGATGGTGGTGCTGTTCGCCGCGCTCACCGCCGGGGTGCTCGCCCTGTCGGTGCCGGCCCTGCGGGAGGGCTACGCGCCGGTGGGGGAGTTCTGCTTCCTGCTCACCTGCTCGATGGCCGGTGGCGTGGTGGTGGCCTACGCGGGCGACCTCATCACGCTCGTCGTCGGCCTGGAAACCCTCACCCTTCCGCTGTACGTGCTGGTCGGCCTCCGCCGGCGCCGGGAGAGCCCCGAGGGTGCCTCGGCGGCGGTCACGTTCTTCCTGATCAGCGCCGTGTCGACGGCCCTGGCCCTGCTCGGCGCGGCACTGCTGTACGCGGCGACCGGCGCCGTGCACCTGGCCGCGCTCACCATGGGCGAGGGCCAGTTCAAGCCGCTGGCCTCGACGGGTGCGGCGCTGGTGGTGCTCGGCTTCGCGTTCAAGGTCGCGGCGGTGCCCCTGCACGCCTGGGCGCCGGCCACCTACGACGGGGCGCCGGTGCCGGTGGCCACGTACCTGTCGACGGCGTCCAAGCTCGGCGGCGTGATCGCGCTGGCCGCGGTCGTGCAACGCCTCGACACCGGGGTCCTCGTGGCGGTGCTGGCCGTGCTCACCATGACGGTCGGCAACCTCGTCGCGCTGCGCCAGACCCGGATGGTCCGCGTCCTGGCCTGGTCGTCGGTCGCCCAGGCGGGCTACATCATCGCCCCGCTGGCCGCCGGCGCGGCGGGGGTCGAGGCGGCCTACGCGTACGCGGTGTTCTTCGTCGTCCTCGAGTTCATCGCCTTCGCCACCGTCGCGGCCCTGCGCGGCCCCGGCGCCGACGGTGGCAGCATCGAGGCCTACCGGGGCGCCGGACGTCGCGAGAAGTGGCTGGGCGCGGCGCTGGTCCTGGCGCTCGCGGGCCTCGCCGGCCTCCCCCCGGGCCTCGCCGGCCTGTTCGCCAAGGTCACCGTCGTCGAGTCGCTGGTCGCCTCCGGCTGGAGCTGGCTCGCGGGCGTGGTCGCCCTGAACGCCGTGATTGCACTGGCCTACTACGTCCGGGTGGCGGCCCTGCTCTACACCGGCTTCGTCCCCCGCCCCCGCGTCACGGTCCCGGCCGCCCTGACCACGGCGCTCGTGGTGGCCTCGGTCGCGGCGGTGGCGCTCGGGTTCGTACCCCAGATCGTGTTCGCTTTTCTCGACGGTTGAGCCGATCCGGTCATCTCCCGTGCCGGTGAGCCGATCAGTGTGATGGACGGCACCGATCACCGATGACCTGGGAGCGAGCCCGCGATGACCACTGACACCTCACCGCGCCGTCGCCCCTGGGGAGACCGCGGGGTCGGCACCAAGATCACGGTGGCCGTGGTGGCGGCGACGCTGATCGCCTCGGTGGCGACCGTGCTGACCCTGGTGCAGACCGGCAAAGTCCGGGACATGGGCGACACCATCTACACCGACAACGTGCAGTCGATGGTAATCGCCTCGGACCTGCGGGACATGTTCCGGCTGCTGCGGCTCGACCAGAACGCGGTCGTCACCCTCGAACCGGGCTCCGAGAAGATGACCAAGAAGATCAAGCTGATCGAGGACGACATCGCCGCGGTCGACGCGTTGCTCGCCCAGTACACCCCGGGGGCCGCCGACCCGGCCGTGGTGGCGGAGTTCACCACCCAGCTGGCCACGTACAACGGGCTGGCCGAGAGCAAGATGCTGCCGGCCGCGGTCAAGGGCGATGTCGCCGGGTACATGGAGGTCAAGGACGGCGAGGCGGACGCGCCGTACGAGGCCTGCAAGGCGCTGATGAAGCAGATGCTGGACGCCGAGAACGCCCAGGCGGCGACCCGCGCCGAGCAGCTGCACGCCGGGTACCGTACCGCGCTGACCGTCTCCCTGATCACTCTCGGTGTCGCGCTGCTGGCCGGCCTCCTGCTGGCGGCCTGGGTGGGCCGCGGCATCAGCCGGCCGTTGCGGGCGATCGCCGGCGCGCTCGACCGGGTGGCCACCGGCGACCTGACCGCCGACGTCCCCGACCCCGGCACCCGCGACGAGGTCGGCACGATGGCCCGTGGCCTGCGATCCTCCCTGGCCTCCATGCGGGCCAGCGTCGGCGAGGTGCTCGACCAGGCCCGCCGGCTCACGTCGGCCTCCGGTGAGCTGAGCAACGTTGCCGGGCGCATGGAGACGGGTGCCAGTGCCACCGCGGCGCAGTCGCAGACGGCTGCGGACGCGGCCAACGAGGTCGCGGCCAGTGTCAGCACGGTCGCCGCCGCCAGCGAGGAGATGAACGCGGCGATCGCCGACATCTCCCGCAGCGCCGCGGGCGCGGTCGAGGTCGCGCAGGAGGCGCTGGCCACGGCGACCCGGACCAACATCTCCGTGGCGGCGCTCGGCGAGGCCAGTGTCGAGGTCGGTGACGTGATCAAGGTGATCAACAGCATCGCCGAGCAGACCAACCTGCTGGCGCTCAACGCCACCATCGAGGCGGCCCGCGCGGGTGAGGCCGGCAAGGGCTTCGCGGTGGTGGCCACCGAGGTCAAGGACCTCGCCCAGGAGACCGCGAAGGCCACCGAGGAGATCAGCCGCAAGGTCCAGGCGATCCAGACCAGCAGCCGGGAGACGGCGGCCGCGCTCACCGAGATCAGCGGCATCGTCGAGCGGATCAACGAACACCAGACCACGGTGGCCTCCGCGGTGGAGGAGCAGACCGCGACCACCCAGGAGATCTCGCGCAGCGTCAGTCAGGCGGCCGGTGGGGTGGACGCCATCGCGCACAGCGTGGGCGAGGTCTCCGCGACGGCGGCCACCTCCCGCACCGGTGCGGGCCAGGCGGCCGACGCGGCACAGCAGCTGTCCGGGCTCGCCCTGTCACTCAATCAGGCTGTCGCTCGATTCCGGGTCTGAGACCGGTCGCTCGCAGCGAACTCACAGTCACACACGGATGAATTCACACGTTCGCGGCGTTCCCTGGGATGTGGGCCTACCGGCCCGCATGTGAAGGAGTGATCGTCGTGCACAGACATCACAACGGCCTCAAGACGGCCGCTCTGCTGGGTCTGCTCACCGCCCTGATCCTCGCCATCGGGTATTGGGTCGGCGGTAGCGGTGGACTGGTGTTCGCCGTGGTTCTCTCGCTGGCGTTGAACGCCGGCACCTACTTCTTCTCCGACCGGCTCGCGCTGCGGTCCATGGGCGCGCAGCCGGTCAGCGAGGCCGAGTTCCCCGCGCTGTACGAGATCGTGCGCGAGCTGGCCACCGACGCCGGCCAGCCGATGCCGCGGCTGTACGTGAGCCCGGCCATGCAGCCCAACGCGTTCGCGACCGGACGTGACCCGGCTCATGCCGCGGTCGCGGTGACCGTCGGGATCACCCGGATCCTGGACCGCCGGGAGCTGCGCGGGGTCATCAACCACGAGCTCTCCCACGTGTACAACCGGGACATCCTGATCTCGAGCGTGGCGGGAGCGCTGGCCGGCATCATCACAATGTTCGCCCAGCTGGCGATCTTCCTGCCGCTCGGCGGATCGGACGACGACGACGGCCCGAACCCGGCGTCGCTGCTGCTCATGCTGATCCTCGGCCCGCTGGCCGCGTCGGTCATCCAGCTGGCGATCAGCCGCAACAGGGAGTTCCAGGCGGACGCGTCCGGGGCGACGCTGACCCGCGACCCGCTGGCGCTGGCGAGCGCGCTGGAGAAGATCCACTACGGCGCGCAGCGGACGCCGCTCCCCGCCGAGGGACAGCTCGCCAGCTCGGCGCACCTCATGATCGACAACCCGCTGCGCAGCGGGGGCATCGCCGGCCTGTTCTCGACCCACCCGCCGATGGAGGAGCGCGTCCGGCGCCTGCACCAGCTCGCCGCGGTGACCGGCACCCGCCGATAAGTGAGCTAGCTCATTTCGGGTGTGTTACGACGCTCCCGGCCGATACGGTCGGGAGCGTGACCGCTCTCCGTCAGTACCTCGGCGTGTGGCGGTTGCCGGGCGGCAAGACCCTCCTCGTCGTCGGCATCCTCGCCCGCCTCGGCATCGGCATGACCCCGCTCTCCCTGCTCCTGCTCGTGCAGCAGAGCACCGGCCGCTACGCCGCAGCCGGGCTCGCCGGTGGCATGTATGCCCTGGCCGGTGCCGCGGTCAGCCCGATCGCCGGCCGGATCGCCGACCGCGTCGGCCCGTCCCGGGTGCTGCTCACCACCGCGGTGCTGCACCCGATCGCGCTCGGCGGCCTCGTCCTGGCCGCCCGGGGCGGTGCGGCGGCCCTGCCCTGGATCTTCACGGCCTCGGCGCTGGCCGGCGCCACGTACCCTCCGCTGACCGCCGCCATCCGCCGGGCCTGGATGGACGCGACCGCGGCCGGCACCGGCCGGCACGCGCTGCGCCCCACCGCGATGGCCGCCGAGACCTCGCTGTTCGAGCTGGTCTTCGTGGCCGGCCCGATGCTGGTCGCGGCGTTCGTCGTGGTCGCGCACACACCCGCCGCCGCGGTGCTCTTCGCCGCAGTCGTCACCCTGGCCGGGACACTGTGGATCGCCCTGCTGCCCGTCATGCGCGGATGGACCCGGCACGAGTCCGCCGAGACGGCCCGCGGCCTCGGCCCGCTCCGGGCGAGCGGCTTCCCGGCGCTGCTCGCGTGCACCGGCGGGCTCGGCATCGCGTTCGGGGCGGCCGGGGTCGTCGTCCCGGCCTACGCGTCCGATCACGGCGGCGGCGACAGCCTCGGCGGCATCCTGCTCGGTGTCTGGGGCCTGGGCAGCGCGGTCGGCGGCATCTGGTTCGGCACCCGCCGCCCGGCGATGCCCCTGCCGCGCCAGTTCGCCTGGCTGCTCGCCGGCGTCTCGGCCAGCTTCCTGGCACTGTCGATCATGCCTAGCCCCGGGGCGCTCGGCGCGACCCTGGTCCTCGGTGGCGCGGCCATCGCCCCGGCCCTGACGGTCCTGAACAACCTCGTCGGCCGGATCGCGCCACCCGCGATGCTGAACGAGACCTACACCTGGATGATCACGGTGTCGGTGGGCGGCAGCGCGGCCGGCGGCTCGGTGGCCGGCACGATCGTCGACCACCCCGGCGGCCTGCCCTGGGCCTTCGTCTTCCCGGCCGTCGTCCTGGCCGCGGCGGCCCTGCTGGCGGCGCTCCCAGCCGGCCCGCTGGCCCGCGCCGACGACCTGGCCGACCAGCGGCTACGCGAGGCCCTGGCAGCCGGTTAGCCGGACTCCGGGCCGAAACGGAGATGCTGGGTGATCCGGTACCGGTCACCGCGGTAGACCGACCGCGAATACTCGATCGGACGGCCCCCGGTGTCCCTGGTCGTCCGCTCGAACACCAGCGCGGGGGAGTACAGCGGCACCCCGAGCAGCCGGGACTCCGTCGCATCGGTCACCGTCGGCTCGGTGGTCTGCAGCGCGTCGGCCGGAACCACCCCGTGCCGATCCCGGAGCCGATGATAAAGCGACCCGGCCGACACATCCTCACGCGTCAGGTTCGGAACGACGGTCTGCGGCAACCGGATCTCCTCGATCGCCATCGGCTGCCCGTCCACGACCCGCCGGCGCAAAAACCGGATGAGCCCGTCCTCGGCCGGCACCTCCAGCCGCCGCCCGAGCCGCGACCCGGCCGGCACGACCTCGAACTCCAGCAGCTCACTCACCCACTCACCCTCGGCCGGGGGCAGATCGGCGGTGGACGGAACCTCCTGCGAGATCTTGCGAGGATTGGTGAACGTGCCACGCCCGTGCCGGCGTACGAGAAGCCCTTCTCTGGCCAGCTCTTCTATGGCAGCCCGGATCGTCGGCCGCGAAGCCCCCAGGTCGGCACTGAGATCACGCTCCGACGGAAGCGCGTCCCCCGGCGCCACCGCGTCGATCAGCTCCCGCAACCGTTCCCGAACTTCACCGCGCCGCATCCCCACCCCATCTCGCATCCCCCCAACCTGCACTGTGCCCCGTGATCCACTCCCAAGTCCACCGTGGCCGGTATCACCGCTCCAGCACCGAAGGTCCGGTTCGCCACCCCGGCCACAGCCCCACGCTCGCCCAACGCGCCCGGACACCCCTGGCACGAAGCCCGCGTTCCGGCCTGCCGAGGTGTTGTTGCCCACAGTGGACGCTCATGTGACAGTGGCCGCATGCCGCGAAAGCCCGGACCGACCTTCGCCGACCTGGTCCAGAAGGAACACCGCTGGATCGAACTGGCGGTCTCCAACGATCACCGCAGGGTCCGCAAGCCCGCCTTCGACCGTCTCCAAGCCCTGGGCGTGGACCTACCGCCCCATCCCACGGACCGCGACATCTGGGCGGCCGGCATCCAGGACCGGGACTTCCAGCGGGAGCGGCCGGTGAATCCGTCGCGAAAGCTACAAAGGTTCGAATCCTCTACCCGCTACAGGCAGTAAGTTAAGGCTGCTCACCAGCTGAAACAGCGGTGAGGGGCCTTCTTCGTCGGTCCCTCTGAGTCTCACGCGTCACGGCAAATGCGCGGCAACGTTTCCCGGCCGGGTCACTCAGCTGGGGGTGTCGCTGCCCGCCCGTCCCGGAAGGCGTCCAGGTGGCCGTCCAGCCCTGGCGGGAAGGTCTCGATGTGCCAGCCGAGCGCCCGGCGGCTCTTCAGCAAGGACCGACGTCTCGGAGCTGACTGAGCCGCTGGTCGCGCAGAGGGACGTAACGGGTAGCAGTGATGGGGCTGCGGGACCTGGTTCAGAGGCGGAGGCGCTGGCGGATCTCGGCTTTCAGGGAGTCGGGGAGACCTTCGATGGTGAGGTAGCCGGCCAGGTCGGCGGGGTTGTGGATCCAGGTGTGGAAACTCTCGCCGATCGTCACGCCGTGGCCCGGGCGGTCGAGGACCTGGATGGGGTCGCCGGCCTGGACGTTGCCGGGGGTCACCACGCGGAAGTAGACGCCGGGGCGGGTTTCCGCGGCGAAGCGTTTGACCCAGCGGGGTTCGCCCATTTTCCACTGGAACGTGGCGCACGGGATGCGGCCGAACGTCGTCTCCAGCACGAGGGTGTCACCGATCTGCCAGGTCTCGCCGATCTCGGCGGCGTGGAGGTCGATGCCGGCGGTGGTCAGATTCTCGCCGAAGATGCCGCCCGGGAGCTGTCGGCCGAGTTCCTTTTCCCACCAGTCGTAGTCCTCGCGGGCGTACGCGTAGACCGCCTGCTCGTCGCCGCCGTGATTGCGGAGGTCCCAGATCTCGTCGCCGGCGAGGCCGCTGGCCTTTTCCGGTGGCTGGCTGCCCTTGGGGCCGGGTGCGGTCACCGCTACCGGGTGGGTGACCGGTTGCTTGTTGATGCCGGTGGTGCCGACTCCCTTGACCGCGGTCTGTTCCCGGACGGCGATGTTGACCTGCAGCACTGTGCTCATGACGTGAACTCCATCGTGGTGCGGTCCTGCAGCGCGACGAAGCCGAGCCGCTGGTAGAGGGCATTCGCGGTGGGATTGGCGTGGTCGGCGAAGAGGACCACGTCGGTGGCTCCGGCGGTCAGGGCCGAGCGGCTCACGGCCGCGGTCACGCCGGCGGCGTAACCGTGGCGGCGGTGCCGGGCCGGGGTGTAGACCGACTGGATGCGGACCATGCCGGATTCGGGGCGGGTGAGGGCGGCCATGGCGACCGGGTCACCGCCGTTTTCCCAGAGCGTGATGCCGCCGTACGGGAGCCGCTGGTCGACGAAGTCCGCCGGGTTGCCGCCTTCGCTGACCTCGTGGAAGAACTCCGTGGTCCAGGTGACCAGCAGGTCGCGGTCGTCGGGGCCGGCCACCCGGGAGGTGCCCGCGCAGGTCGGGGGCACCAGCGTGCCGAGGCGGTAGAGGCGCAGCCGGCCCCAGATCGTGGCGGTGTCGCCGGTGCGCCGGATCCACCCGTCGGTGAATGCGTGGACGACCGGGTCGGGGCCGCCCGCGCCGCTGAGGGGGCCTTCGACGGCGCGGGCCAGTTCCTCGGCGGTCGCCGTGGGCATGTCGGACATCATGATCGGGAACGGTGGGGTACGGACGAACGCGGCTCCGGGCGCCCAGCCGAAGACGGGGGTCCCGGCGCCGTACGCGTCCGGTCCTTCCCGGCGCACGGTCTCGGCCACGGTGATCAGCACCGTGTTCTCGACCGCTCTTTCCCTGAGGAAGCTCCCCGCCGCGGCGAGGAACTCCTCGACGTCTTCCGTGATCCTCCAGGTCATACCCAGAGCCTAGAGCCCCCAGGCTTTGGCGATGCGGGCCAACGAATCCTTGCGGGTCTCGGGGTCGTAGACCGTGCCGGCCAGGATCAATTCCTTGGCGCCGGTGCGTTCCACCAGCGTGTCGAGGCTGGCGACGACCTCGTCGGCGGTGCCGGCGTACTGGGTGCCGGGGAGCTGGGCGAGCAGGCCGCGGTCCAGGTCGGACAGGTCGGCGGCGGCGGCCGTCTCGGGGGAGACGATCGGGGCGAGGCGGCCGGTGCGCAGGCTGAGCGCCATGATGCGGCTGGGGCCGGCCAGGTAGTCGGCCTCCTCGGTGGTCTCGGCGGCGATCACCGAGGCGCTGACCATGAGGTGCGGTTCGGGGAAGCGCGGCGAGGGCTTGAACCCGTTGAGGTAGATCCGGGCGGCCGAGTCCACGTCGGAACTCATCGCGAAGTGATATGCGTAACAGAATGGCAGGCCGAGGGCGGCCGCGACCTGGGCGCCGTACGTGGACGAGCCCAGCATCCACACCTCGGGGAAGCTGGACGGGAACGGCGTGGCGACCAGTTTGCCGTTCGATTCGATGCGGTCGTCGCCGAGCAGCGAGAGCATCAGCTTGAGGTGGTCGGGGAACTGCTCGACGGTCAGGTGCGGGGACACTCCGCGCAGCGCGGTGGCGGTGGCCTGGTCGGTGCCCGGGGCCCGGCCGATGCCCAGGTCGATGCGGCCCGGGTGCAACGCTTCGAGCAGGGCGAACTGTTCCGCGACGACGAACGGCATGTGGTTGGGCAGCATCACGCCGCCGGAGCCGACCTTGATCCGCGGGGTGTTCGCCGCGAGGTGGGCGATCAGCACCGGCGGCGACGTGGACGCGACGGCCGGGGCGTTGTGGTGCTCGGCGACCCAGAAGCGGGAGTAGCCGAGCTGGTCGGCGGCCTGGGCGATCTCGGTGGTGCCGCGCAGCGCGTCGGTGCTGTCGTGACCCTCGCGCACGGTGGCGAGGTCGAGGACGGAGAGGGGTACACGACTCATCGTCGGGTCCAATCGAGAGTGTCGAATCCGGTCCGGATCAGGTGGTGCAGGCCGGGGATGCCGGTGGCCGCGTCCCAGTGCGGGCAGGCGGTGTTGAGCACGGTCCGGGCCGCGTTGATGGTGAGTTCGAGTTCGAAGGCGGGCAGGCCGGCGCGGGTGGCGGCCCAGTCGCGCAGGCCGTCCCAGAAGCGGTCGGCGACCTCGCGGGAGCAGCCGCTGAGTTCGGGGGAGGCGAGCCGCACCCGGCGCTGCAGGATCATCCGGTCGGCGGTCGCGGCCGTGTAGCCGAGGAGCAGTTCCCGCAGGGAGGTCCAGAGCGGTTCGCCGTCCGGGCGGGCGGCCATCAGGGATTCCCACAGGGCCGGGTCGTCGGGGTCGGGGTCGAAGACGACCGACTCCTTGCCGGCGAAGTAATTGAAGAACGTGCGCCGGGAGATGCCGGCGGCCGTCACGATGTCGTCGACGGAGACCGCGTCGAAGCCCCGTTCGGTCATCAGGCGCAGCGCTGTGCCGTGCACGAGGCGCCAGGTCTCGCGTTTCTTGAGTTCCCGGACGGTCATGACCCCATTATGCACTCGGTGCAACTTGCACCTGGTGCATGAACTTCGCCACACGTACACCTGACGTTCGAATGCGACTGGTCAACTACCGCGTGTCCATCACCACCCCGTCGAGGGCGATCCCCCAGCAACGTTCGGGCGAACAGGCAGCCGTCACCCACACCGGGTTCCGGCCCGACATCGAGGGCCTGCGCGCGGTGGCCGTCACCCTCGTCGTCCTCGGGCACGCCGGTCTCAGCCGGCTCGAAGGTGGCTACGTCGGCGTCGACGTCTTCTTCGTCATCTCCGGCTTCCTGATCACCACACTGCTGCTGAAGGAGCTCGGCCGCACCGGCCGGATCTCGCTGTCGACGTTCTACGCGCGGCGCGCCACCCGGCTGCTGCCCGCCTCGACCCTGGTCGTGATCGTCACCCTGATCGGCAGCTGGCTCTGGCTGCCCGCCACCCGGTTCGCCTCGATCGCGACGGACGCGCTGGTCAGCACGTTCTACGGGATCAACTGGCGGCTCGCCGCCGAGGGCACCGACTATCTCAACGCCACCGCCGCGCCCTCACCCCTGCAACACCTGTGGTCGCTCGCCGTGGAGGAGCAGTTCTACCTGGTGTGGCCGCTGCTGCTGCTCGCGATCTGGGCATGGCGGCGGGGCACGGCACACCGCGTACCCGTGATCGTCGCGCTGTCCACGATCGTGGTCGTCTCCCTCGCGGTCAGCGTCCACCAGACGACCACCGCCGCGCCCTGGGCCTATTTCGGGGCGCACACCCGGGCGTTCGAGCTGGCGATCGGCGCGCTGGTGGCGGTCGCTGGTGGCGCTCTCGCCCGTACCCCCCGGATCTGGTCCTGGATCTTGACCTGGGGTGGTCTGGGTGCGATCGGCACGGCGGCGATCGTCTTCGACGATGCCACCGCTTTCCCCGGCTTCGCGGCCTTGCTTCCGGTGCTCGGCACGGCCGCGCTCATTGCCGGGGGTACGACCGGAGCTCGCGGCGGCGCGGTCTCTCTGCTCGGGACCTGGCCGTTGCAGCAGATCGGCAAGCTCTCGTACGGGTGGTACCTCTGGCACTGGCCGGTGTTGATGATCGGCCCGGCCGCACTGGGCCGCGAGGCGTCGCTGACGCTGAACCTCGCGCTGGCGCTGGGTGCGCTGATGCTCGCCGTGGCCTCCTACCACCTGGTGGAGAACCCGGTCCGGAACCGGCCGTGGCTCAAGATCCGGGCCTGGCGCGGTATCGGCGTGGGCCTGATCCTGTCCGCCTCGGCGGCCGCGCTGGCGCTGGTCGCGACGCACCTCACCCCGCCGCTGCCGACCGGACCGGACGCGCCGGGCACCGCGGTGGCGCTGGCTGCGGCGAGCGACCCGCAGGCCCGCCTGGCCCAGCTGATCAACGCCTCGGCCAAGCGGAAGCTGATGCCGTCGAACATGACACCCGAGCTGACGAGCGCCGCCGGGGATTCGCCCCGGACCTATACCGACAAGTGCCATCTCGATCTGCTGGAGTCGTTGCGGGACCAGCCGTGCGTCTACGGCGATCCGGCCGGTTCGCAGACCGTTTACCTCATCGGCGACTCGCACGCGGCGCACTGGTTCCCAGCGTTCGACCAGGCGGCCCGGGACAGCGGCTGGAAACTGAAGACCCTGACCAAGGGCGCCTGCCAGGTGCCATCGGTACGGGTGTGGGCGGTGACGTTGAAGCGCCCGTACGACGAATGTGTCACCTGGCGTGACCAGGTCTTCGAGCGGGTCCGCGCGGACAGGCCGGACCTCGTCGTGCTCGCCTCCAACGACCTGGACAACGGCGGCCTGGTCGACGATGCCGGCGCCCGGATCCCCACCTCGGGGACCGCGGACGACAAGCTCTGGCTGCGAGGCTGGGAGACGTCGTTCGAGCGGCTGGCACAGCCCGGCACCGCGCTGGTGCTGCTGCAGGACTCGCCGTGGCCGAAGGGCATCGCCCCGGAGTGTCTCGCGGCCCACGCGCAGGACGTGACGGAGTGCTACCGGACCCGGCGCGGCTCCATCGTGGAACCCGGCCGCCGCAACGCGACCGCGGCCCTCGCGAAGAAGCAGGGGATCCGCGTGGTGAACCCGGTCTCGTGGTTCTGCACGACGATCTGCCCGGTGGTCATCGGCGACCTGCTGGTCTTCAAGGACAACAGCCACTTGACCACGGCGTACTCGAAGGCGCTGGCGCCGCTGGTGCGGCGGCAGATCATCGACGCCGCCGGCTCCTGATCCGCTGCACCCCGACCGTGGTCGCGCCGAGCGCGGCACCGGGCACCAGCAGCCAGATCGGCCAGGGGTAGATCTCGCTGTCCACGGTCACCAGGACGAGGAACCAGGCGAGCAGGTTCACCGCGGCCAGCGAGCCCCACACGGTCCAGAGCACCATCAGGGCCATCGGCAGCTTGCGGGCCAGCCGCCGGTCCTCGGCGGCCCGCTGGGCGGCGACCTCGGCGGCACTGGTCCCCGGCCGGGGCAGATCATCGACGAGGCCCACCAGGTCGCCGTAGGTGCGGGCGGCATACGCGTCCCGCACCCGGTCGTCGTACTCGGCGAGGGAGAGCCGGCCCTCGTCCAGAGCGGACTTCAGCTGCTCGGCGATCTTGTGCCGGTCGGCATCAGCCGCGCGCATGGTGTCGGTCTCGGTCCTACGCACGACTTCCTTCGCCATGCAGGACAGGCTAGCGGCTCAGACGCCGACCTCGCCGCCGTCCACATAGAGCTCGCTGCCGGTCATGAAGCTGCTCTGCGCGGACGCGAGAAAGAGCGCGGCGTTGGCGACCTCCTCCGGCCGGCCCAGACGGCCCAGCGACACGTTCACCGTGAGCTGCTTGAACAGGCTCGCGGTGTCCTCCGGGTCGAGCCCGGCCAGCCCGGGGGTCTCGGTCGGCCCGGGAACCAGCGTGTTGACCCGGATGCCGCGCGGCGCCAGCTCACCGGCCCAGGTCGAGGCGAACGAGCGGATCGCGGCCTTCGACGCGGCGTACGCGCCGAACGACGGTGACCCACCGGTCGCCGAGGTCGACCCGGTCACGATGACCGAGGCGTTGTCCGCGAGCTTGGGCAGCGCCTTCTGCACGGTGAACACGGTGCCCTTGACGTTACGGTCGAACGAACTGGCCAGGTGCTCGGGCGTGGTGTCGGCCAGCGTGCCGAACTCGCCGCCGCCCGCGTTCGCGAACAGCACGTCCAGCGACGTGATCCCCGCGAACAGCCGGTCGAGGTCGGCCGGATCGCTCGCATCGCCCTGCACGCCGACCGCGCCCGCCCCGATCTCGGCCACCGCGGCGTCCAGCGTCTCCTGCCGGCGGCCGGTGATGATCACCGTGGCGCCCTCGGCCGCGAACCGCTTGGCCGCCGCCAGCCCGATGCCCGAGGTGCCGCCGGTGACCAGGGCCGTCTTGCCGTCGAGCTGTCCCATGATTCCTCCTCATTAGCTGTACCGCTCGGTACAAGAGGAAACGTACACCCAATTTTACCGTTCGGTACAGTTGTGTGATGAGCGAGTCATCCCCCGGATCCCGGCGCCGCTTCGACCCCACGGTCGCGCTCGCTCGGGCCAAGGAGGTCTTCTGGCGGCACGGCTACGAGGGGGCGTCCCTCACCGACCTCACCGCCGCCATGGGGATCAACAAACCCAGCATGTACGCGACCTTCGGGACCAAGCGCGAACTCTTCGAGAAGGTGATCGAGGCGTACGCGCAGGAGGACATGGCCTTCGAGCGCGAGGCATTGGAGCAGCCCACGGCGTACGGCGTGGCGGCGGCCCTGCTGCGCGGCAACGCGATCGCCGTGACCCGGGAGGACTGCCCGGCGGGTTGTCTGGCCATCCAGGGCGGGGTGTCGACCGGGCCGGCCAACGCCGAGGTGGCGCAATTCCTGGCCACCAGCCGGCTCGCCGGGGAGGCGCTGCTGGCCGACCGTTTCCGGCGGGCCGACGACCTCCCGCCCGGCACGGACCCGGCGGCGCTGGCCCGCTTCCTGATGATGGTGACCGAGGGTCAGGCGATCCACGCGACGGCCGGCGTGCCCCGCGAGGCACTGCTGGAGGCGGCCGAGATCGCGCTTCGTTCCCTATCCTTACCTTCTTAGGGTAGTTTAGGGAACTATGGATGACAGTTGGTACTCGGTCGAGCAGGTCGCCGAACGCTTGGGCCTGCACGTCCGCACCGTCCGCGGCTACATCCGCGAGGGCCGGCTCGCCGCGGTCCGCATCGGCAAGCAGTACCGCATCGCCCAGGCCGACCTCGACGCCCTCACCGGCCGTCCAGCGGCGCGGGCCCCGGCCCGCGCCGAGGTCTCCGCGGTCGTCGAGATCGAGGACGTCCCGCCGGCCGCCGCCGACCGGATCGGCACCCTGCTGGTCGCCGGCGCGCAACTCATCCCGGACCTGCGCGTCCGGACCATCCACGACGAGGCCCGCAGCCGCCTCAAAGTGATCGTCCTGGGCAGCCCGGCCGCCACGGCCGACCTCCTCGGCACGCTCGCCGACGTCCTGCGGCCGGAAAGCGGCATCCTGTGACAACCCCGCTGATCTACCCCACCGAAGGCCCACTCCTCGACGCCCACGGCATGATCGGCGACGCCTGGGGCGCCGAGACCGACACGGTGGTCGTCCCGGTGGAGCGCCTCGATCCCGGCTTCTTCACCCTCAGCAACGGCGTCGCCGGCGAGATCCTCCAGAAGTTCGTGAACTACCACATCCGCCTGGTCCTCATCGGCGACATGGCCGGCCACGGCACCGCCTTCAGCGACCTGGTCCGCGAGTCCAACCGGGGCACCCAGGCCTGGTTCCTGCCCACCCTCGACGACCTCGACGCCAGGCTCGGATAGCAGAACGGCCCCGGAGCGCGTTTCCGCAGCTTCCGGGGCCGTTCTGTGTGCCTGTGGCGGGTAGAGGATTCGAACCTCTGTAGCTTTCGCGACGGATTTACAGACCCCTCCATCCGACCGTGCTGAGCAGCGCAAACAGCATCCCCGTCACTGCCGTAGCCGTGCCCTCGCCGTACATGCTGAAACAGGCGGGCGCTGTACAGCTCGCCGACACGGATCCGCGCCAGCGCTCAGCTATGTCCTCGTAAGAGGGTGTCCCCCGGACTGTCCCCTCGTTTCCCCTGTTCAAGCCCATTGAGGGACACGGGGGACAGCGGGGACAGGGGCTGTCAGCTTGGGAAACGTACCGAGACACCTGTCCTCTACGGTCAACTGCAACTCACGGCGGTTTTGAGTGGCCTGGAGTGGCCTCAGATGGCCATGCCTAATGGCACGCCCATGGCACGGCGCGGCTTGCTGGCGCCACCGACTGAGGGGATGGAGCGTGGCCTTCGGAGGGCGACGCCGGGTATACCCCGGCCGGGGCTCTGAACAGCGGCGGAGCGGCCGGGCAGGGGTTGGAGGCGAGGCGCTTCGGCCCACGCTCGGCCCGTTGGCTGCGCTAGACGAATTTTTCAGCCGAAGAGCCGTTTCCTAGAGCGACGGGGTCCGGGGCGGAGCCCCGGCCGCCGGAGGCGTGGGCCAGTTTTCTTCAGCTCCACCAACCAGCTGCGCGGGTCGGCCGCAGGCGTCGCACAATCTGTACGACGTTAACTGGGTGGTAAGTCCTATCTTCGCAAGGGGGTCTGACGGTCATGCCCCAGAGTAATTTGGAGAGGGCCTTTACCCGTGGCTCGGATTGATCCCAATCAGCACGTCTTGAAGCAGCTAGTCTTCCCTGACCGTTACGAGTCCCTCGTCGAGCGACTCGGGCCGGAGGTAGCGAAGCTCTTAGTGAGCCCTCAGGAAGCGACGCGACATCTGTTAGAAGACGCGGCCTTCGCCGTGCGCGGTCGTCGTGAAGGTGCCCTGATCCCCCTTTACGCGGCGTCCGGCACTGGTAAGACGACTCTGGCGAACAATCTCGGGACTTTCTTTCCTGGGGTCTACACCGACACGCTTCCATACAACGGTGCCGTGGTGGCGGATGAACTCCGGGTGGCACTGTCAGACTTCGCGCAGCACCTGCCGGTCAACGACACCCGGGTAATTCCCATCAACATTGACCACCGTGAAGGAAGTCCTCCTGACGAGTCGGAGATGGCTGAACTGAAGAGGTTTCTCCGGAGCCCTCAGCTTGGGGCGCGTTGCGCCGTATTGTGGCCGGATACGTCCGCCTCGGTTGCCCAAGGGATGGCTCGGGCTTATGAGGCGATCGCGGGTACGCCCGCTGTAGAAATTCCCGTTGCAGTAGAGGGGCCTCCTCGGGAATCCTGGCAGGAGACCGCATCCAATACTCTGCGGCTGAGTAACGACTTGGACTCGCTAGAAGACCTCGGCGTCGACCCGAGGAACTACGACCCGGCTGCCTTCAAATCGATCGGTGCTTTTCTCCGCAAACTGTCGGACGACTTTCGCACGACCCAGCTCCGCCTTCTCCGCGCGGTTCAGAGGCCGCTTCGCCTCGCCGTCGTCTTCGTCAGCGAGAGTAGTGACGCAGGGGTCCTTGTCCACCTGACCAGCAGCACCCGCTTTGGTCTGCTTGATGGTCACGCCCTGCTAGACGCGACCAAGACGAGTGAAGTGGGGAAGTGGTGGAGCGCTCGTCCTGGTCTTCTGACACAGACGATCGTTCAGCTCGACGCCCGAGCATTCTGCCTACCTCCGACAGCATCGGTGGGGATCCTTCGACGTTACGGCGACGAATCGATCGTCAAGCCTTTAATGGAGTTGGGGATCAAAAGCCAGGGTGAATCCCGGCTCAAAGTGGCGATCGATCGCGCCGACCTCGGTAAATATTTATTGGGGCAGTCCCGCGCTACCTATGAGGTGCGAGGGACCCCGAGTACTACCTCTATCCCCGCCTTCCAGCTGCTTGCCGAGACCGGTTTCACCGCTGGCGCTGACAAGCGACTTAACAAGGTAATGGGGGAATCGATCACAAAATTCTTGACGCTACACGCCCTGCCCGGGATAGTGGCATCCGAGCAGAAGTTGGATTTTTGCCCACTAATTCCCGACAATAGTGTGGACACTGGCTCTGACGTGATCTGTATCGAGTACACCTGGCGATCGGGGGACTTCCTTCGGCCGGCCAACCGTGCCGCTATCGCCCAATACTGCTTAGCTAAGATGCGGAACTACTGTCGCGAGCTGGGTTGGGTACATGAGTAGCAGGTTCCCGCAGCCCCGATTCCCCTGATTTGAGGAATCGGGGCTGCGTCGTATCCGGCGTTCGGCAAGCTGTCCTACGTCGTCGCGCGCCGGGAGCAGAGCGGCAAGGCGGGTGCGACCCCCCCCCCGTACGGCTCGTGCGCGGGAGCCGATGGCTCGGATCTTGCGCCGAGTCGGTCGACCGATGTCGGGCACATCGGGGGACACCTGTCCCGGCGCTGTCCCCCTGGTTTTCGCAGCTAAGCGCTCGTCGGGGGACAGCGGGGACACGGGGGACAGCAGGGACTCAGTTCTCTTGCGTAGTCGCCTGAATCGGCGAGAGGTGCCGCTCGCCGTACATGCCAGCGAGCGCGGGTGCCAGGGGGAGCAGGTGCTCCCGGATGTGACCGGTCAGGGCAGCGGCGGCGGTCGCGTCGTGATCGATGAGGAACCGTAGGTGCCTGAGCGCGTGGAGCAGGACGTCGATGTAGCGCGGTGCGGGCGCCTCGTTGGCGGCGTTCGTCGGTGGCCGCCCCACCGCCTTGGCCAGGTCGAAATCGATGGGGAGGGCATCCGGCCACTCGTCACGGACGAAACCGGAGACCTCGACCACCGCGATGTAGGTCAGGATGACGCGCGGTCCGTCGACCCGCCATGACGTCGAGTGCAGAAGATTCGCTCCCGAGCTGGCATCGTGGCCGGCAATTTCTAGCTCTACCTCGGCGTGAGGCTCGCTGTCTGCGGGCACCGCGAGGGCGGGGCGCCATGCGTCCTGGCCGCTGAGCAGCCAGATACCGATCTGGTCTGCGGCAACGGGCCAGACCTCTACCCAGACCGCCATGTTCTCAGCCATCTTGATCAGCCTTTCCTTGCTGGCTCGACTTGGTGGAACGGATCAGTTGATCGGCGCGCGCTTTGGAGACGCCGATCCGGTTGGCAAGCGCGGCGAGGGACAGCTTCTCGGACTCGTAGATCCGTGCTGCCATGCGTGCGCGGAGCGCCGCAGCCTCGCCGACCAGGCCGTCAATCGCCTCTCGTAGCGCGGTCGCCTGCTCAAACGCGCGGTTCGGTTCCGGGATCTCCTCGACGGCCGCCATCGCAACCGCTGCGGACTCTCGAAGTCTGTTGAGGGCGTCGTCCAGGGCGCTACCTGGTGGTTCTCCATCGTCTCCTTGGCTCACGCCCTCAAGAGTACGGGAATCGTCTAGTCATCACTAGACATCGTGCACCCATGCCTGTACGGTTCAGGGCGTACAGAGATGGCTAAACGCCATCAAGTGCTTGCAGTAGACGGCCACGACGAGGGTGCAACCTCGCCGTGGCCTGTGCACCCGACGTCAGTCCCGCGAAGGAGCAACAAGGTGCAGGAGAAGGCTAGCTTTTGCGTGCCCGGAAACGGCCGCACTGACCGCGAACCGACACCCGAGGGCCTCGTCACGATCGAGGCCGTGTGGCCGCTGATCGAGGCCGACATGGACGTGTTGGACGCCGAGATCGCCCTGATCAACGCCGCCGACAACGGCGGCCCGACGGAGATTGACTGGCGGCGTCTGCGCCGGGCCGAGGCCCGTGCGCTTGCCGTCGCTGTTGAGCTGGCCGCGCCGCGTTCGACCGCTCTCAAGGCGGTGGCGTGATGACGGCGCCGACGCTGGCCCCGAGCGCGTACCCCTCCAAGGTCGAAGACCTCATCCCGGACGCGATCGAGCTTGCCAAGGACACGGGCAAGGTGCCGTCGCGGAACGCGCTGATGAAGGAGTTCCACATCGGTGTTCCTAAGGCCACCGCGCTGCGCGAGGCCCTGGACGAGCTTGCCAAGCAGGACGAAGAGCGGATGGAGCGGTTCCGGTACCAGCTCCAGCGCGGACGCAACGTGCCCGCCCCGGAACTGAAGCTGAGCAAGAGCGTCCCCGAGCTGGTATCCGAGTCCGAGGCCGTCACGGTGGTCTATCCGGAGATCACCATCCCGGACGCCGCGTCGCAGCTCAAACCCGTCGGACACCCGGACATCGACGCCGTACCCGCCGCCGAGCCCGCCGAGGCCGAGGTGGTTACGGAGGACGTGGAGGAACGGCGCCCGGTGGTGTGGCCGGTACTGATCCTGTGCCTGCCCGCGTTCGTGGCGATCTGGGCCGGGTGGGTCGAGATGGGCCGCCTGACCGGGTTCGGCAAAGTCACTCTGCTGCCGGGTATCTCGGACTTCCAGATCGACACGGCGATCACGCTGCCGATCGGTGTCGAGACCTACGCCGCGTACGCGTTGTGGGCGTGGCTGTCCGGTCGACTCCGTGGCCAGGCACGGCAGTTCGCTAAGTGGTCCGCGATCGCGTCTCTCGCGGTCGGGGCGTTGGGCCAGATCGCTTATCACCTGATGGCCGCCGCCGGGTGGGCCACCGCCCCGTGGCTGATCACCGCCATCGTCGCGTGCATCCCGGTCGCCGTCCTCGGTATGGGTGCCGCGCTGGCCCACCTCATGCACTCCGATCACGCAGCCTGAGCCGGACGGAGAACCCACGATGAACCGCACTTTCACCCACCCTGACGTGTTCACCATCGGCATCCGCGACGGCTGGGCCGACCCCGAGACCGACCCGACTCGCATCGACTGGATCGGCCGGCAGGAAGCGGCTGCGATCCCGTTCGAGGTGGTCGACGGGCGCCCAGTCAACCCGTGTGAGAGCACCGGTATCCGGTACGGCCGCAACGAGCTGGGTCACTGGGGTGAGGCCCTGGCCGCCGATGCACTCGTGACGGCTACCGACCGCGACGGGCACCGGTGGGTCGTGATGATCTGCCGCAGCGACGGGCACGGCTGGGCATTGCCCGGCGGGTTCGTCGACCCCGGTGAGACCCCGGGCGCCGCCGCGATCCGGGAGCTGGCCGAGGAAACCGGACTCCACATCCCTGGTTCGTTCTGGCAGTCGGCGCGCGCACGGTACGTCCCGGACCCGCGTGCCAGCGATGAGGCATGGATGGTCACCGTCCTGGCCCACGTCGACCTCGGCATCCCGAACGAGTTGCCGGAGGTCATCGGCAGCGACGACGCGGCCTGCGCGGCATGGCTGCCGGTCGATGACTACCGCACCCTCGACGTCTTTCTCGGCTACCTCGGCGGCGTGGTGTTTCCCGCACACCGCCGGATGCTCGCCGACGCTCTCGGCCAGTAGCTCCGCCCGGTGACGCGGCCCCTACCGCCAAGCAAGCGCCGCGTCACCGGTCTCCCCCTGCATCCGTGAAGACCTCAGGAGAGGCACCCAGTATGACCGCTCGCAAGCTGGTCCCCGTCACCTACTCCCAGTGTGGGCACACCGACATGGTGGCCCAGAGCAGTTGCCCGCCGCGTTGCTCGCGTGGGTGTGACGCGCTGCGTCCGCAGCACCGTAAGGGCTGGGGTAAGGGCCGTGGCTGACCTGGAGGGTTGCCGGGCCGGGAAGACCCCGCCGCCCGAACGCCTCGCCCGGCGCCTCGCCGACCGGGAGGCCGCCCGCGTCGAGTTGCACCGCGAGTCCGACGAACGACTCAAGAACCGCCACCGCTGACCGCCACGGTGCGGAATCCGTTGCCCTGTAACGGGTTCCGTGCGGTGGCCGCCAGATCGGCGAGCCTGGACAGGAGATCACCTCCCATGAGCAGCGACAAGAAGCACGAACTGCGCGTCACGTACGCCGATGGTAAGAGCCGCAAGGTCGCCGAGTCCCACGACGCCGGCAAGCTGCGCGACCAGGAACGCGACCTGCGTTCCCGGCGGGTGACCGGTTCGTCGACCTCCTACACCGTGCGCAAGAAGAGCTGAGCCCCGGTGAACCGCAGGGAGCACCAGGCCGCGAACGCCGAGCACTGGCGGCGTAAAGGCCAGCAAACCCGAGACGCCGAACGCCGGGCCGCAGAACGCGAACAGCAGAAGAAGGAGACCGGTCGCTGATGCCGAAACGCGAGTACAGCCACGGCACCACCAGCAAGGGCCGCCCGAAGGTGGTCGAGACGACTCAGCCTCGGCACCGGCGCGGCTACGACCCCGAGTACGACGTCGTGACCTTCACCGAGGGCCCGATCGCCCGCCTGTTCGGAAGGAAACGCTGATGGGTGCCATCGCTAAAGCCAAGAACCTGCTCACCCGCTGTGCCCCGTGCAAGGGCACCGGCCAGATCCCGTTCTACCTGCAGGGCAACAACCCCGTGCTCGACCGCAACGGCCGTCAGGTCGCCGATACGCAGTGCATGACGTTCAGGCCCTGCCCCACGTGCGGAGGTCGAAGGGGCTGACCCCGCCCGGAGCACGGCCTCACGGTTTCGCAGGCCCCACGGCCGTGCTCCGGCCTCACCCCTCAGCCCCATTTTCCAGACCTCAGGAGAGACCACTGATGCTGCCAGACACCACCGCCCACGTCGCCACATTCACTGCTGTGTTCGTCGCCCTGTTCGTCGCTCACCAGCTCGCCGACCACTGGATCCAAACGCAGCACCAGGCAGACCACAAAGGCGACCGGGGGTGGGTCGGACGCCTCGCCTGTGCCGCCCACGTCGCCTCCTACACGGTGACCTCGCTGCTGGCCCTGCTTGCCTTGCCGCTGTTCCTCGGCCTGGCGCTGAGCCCCGGCCGGGTCGCTGCCGGACTGCTGATCTCAGCGGTCACGCACTACATCGCCGACCGGCGCACCCCGCTCAAGCGCCTCGCGGAAGCGATCGGCTCCGGTCCGCTGCACGCCCTCGGCGTCCCTCGTGAGGGCCGCGATGACAACCCCTCGCTCGGCACCGGCTCGTACGCCCTGGACCAGTCCTTTCACTACCTGTTCCTGTTCGTCGCCGCCCTCGTGATCGCCGCCTGAGACCGGAGGTATGGACACCATGAGCACCCACCCCCACCACGACCCCGACGACTTCGACGCCATCGAGGCCGAGGTGGTCGACCTGGAAGCCGCCCGTACCCGCCGCACTGGCGCGACGCCCGCCCCGGCCCCGGCCGACACCGACGACACGGACGCCGAGACCGTGGACGAGACCCCGGACGTCGATGGCGGCCCGGTCGACACGGTCGAGGACATCCCGCACGAGATCCAGCTTCGCCAGCGTGAGCGCCGGCCGATCCTGGCCGACTGGGCACGCTCCGGTCGCGCGCTCAAGGCCGCTGCCAAGCACCAGAGCAAGGACGCCGGGTACGTCGCCGCTTACCACGGGGTGCGCCTGCCCAAGTACGCCGCCAAGACGGCCCTGTGGGCGCCGGTCGGGCTGTTCCGTGGCCTCGGTCAGGCCCTGCACTGGGCTCGCGCGGAGGAGGGCAACTGGCACTTGCGGCAGGCTGCCGCGTCCCGGTCATCGTCGACGGATATCGACCAGTGGCTCAAGCTCGACGCCCGCCGCCAGCGGCAGAGCACCTGGCGGTGGTGGGTCCTGGCGTTCTTCACGGCCCTGATCGTCACCGGGGGAATCGTGCTCGCGTTCGGCCCGGTGTGGTGGCGGTGGGTCGCCCTCGCCGCCGTAATCCCGTTCCTGGCCACCCGGGGCCGCCCGGCGGACAAGCCGCTCACCGACCGGGTGTCCGAGGGCACCCGCTACCGCAAGCTCACCGCCGACCTCGTCCGCCGGGCGCTGACCTCGCTCCAGATGGCCGCCATCAACTCGGCGGTGGCCAAGGACGCCAAGGCGATCAGCTTCCCCATGGACATCCACCGTGACGGCCCCGGACACCTCGCCATCGTGGATCTGCCGTATGGCGTGGAAGCCTCCGAGGTGATCGCCCGGCGCGGCAAGCTCGCTTCCGCGATGCGTCTGCCGCTGGATCAGGTGTGGCCCGAACCGGCGCCCGGTCACACTGGCCGCCTGGCGCTGTGGGTGGGCTACGAGCCCGCGTCGCAGATGAAGGCCCCGGCATGGCCGCTGCTGTCCGAGAGCGCCAAGGTCGACGTGTTCAAGCCGTTCGCGTTTGCCACCACACCTCGGCTCGACACGGTGAGCGTGGATCTGATGTACCGCAACTTCCTGTTCGGTGGTCAGCCCGGCTCCGGTAAGACGTTCGCCCTGCGCGACCTGGTGCTCGCCGCCGCGCTGGACCCGCGTACGGAGATCCGGGGCTACGAACTCAAGGGTGTCGGTGACTTCGCCGTCCTGGAGTCCGTGATGGCTGAGTACGGCAACGGCTTCGATGACGACACCCTGGCCAAGGCGTTCGGGTTCATCGAGTGGCTGTACGAGGAGGCCCGCCGCCGGTCGAAGCGCATCGAGCACTACGCCCGGCTTGGCAAGGCCCCGGAGAACAAGGTCACGCCCGAGCTCGCGTCGCTCAAGGGCTCCGGGCTGCACCCCCTGGTTGCCTGGTTCGATGAGCTGCAAGAGCTGATGACCAGCAAGTACGGCAAGGAAGCCGGGGAAATCCTGGAGAAGGTCATCAAGCTCGGCCGGGCCCTCGGCATCATCATCCTGATCGGGACCCAGATCCCGGACAAGGACAGCCTGCCGACCGGGATCACCCGGAACGTCAACTCCCGGTTCTGCCTGTCGGTAGCTGACCAGACCGCGAACGACATGATCCTGGGCACCTCGGCCTACAAGCAGGGCTACCGGGCCACCGTCTTCCAGCCCAAGGAAGAAGCCGGGTGGGGCATCCTCAAGGGCTTCGACCAGGTCCAAGCCGTGCGGTCGTACTACGTCGACACCAACGCCGCCGCCCGCATCGTGGCCCGTGCCGTCGCCCTGCGCACTTCGGTCGGCAACATCCCCACCTTCCCCGCCGAACGCGAAACCGGCCCGCAGCACAGCGTGCTGGACGACCTGGCCCGGGTCTGGTCCGGGGATGAGAAGTCGGCGTGGAACGAGACGCTGTGCGCGTCGCTGGCCGAGCTGCGCCCGGACGTCTACGGCGGGTGGGAAGCCGCTCAGCTCACCACCGCGCTGAAGCCGTATACCGCGATCAAGGTCGCCGACGTCGGCAAGCGCATCGACGGCAAGCCGGTCACCCGGCGCGGCATCCGGCATACCGATCTCCTCGCCGCCATTGCGGAGCGTGACCGCAAGCGCTCCAACGACTGAGGTCACCAGGGCTGCTAGCGCTAGCACCCCGAGCTGCTAGCGCTAGCAGACCCGCTAGCACCTGATCAAGATCCTGAGCTGCCCGCTAGTAGATAGCAGCTCACGGCCCCGCACACCCAAAAATCGGCCCGGAGGCTGTTGTGGACCCCCACGTCATCACTGCTAGTGCCCTCATCCTCGCCCTACTCGCGCTCACCCTCGGTTACGCCGTCGCGTGTTGGATCTGGCCGTTCAAGAACTGCCGCAAGTGCGACGGCCTCGGCAAGAAGCGCTCCCCGTCCGGTCGCGCGTTCCGGCTCTGCCGCCGCTGCTCGGGCACCGGGCGCCGGATGCGGGCCGGGCGCTGGATCTACAACCACCTGTCCAGCATCCGCCGGGCCTCCCGCTAACCCGCCTGTCGAAAGGGAACCGCCGTGAGCCTGCTCGACCGTATCGCCGATCGCATCCACGCCCGCCACGACGACGACGCCCGCGCCCAGGGACTCACCGTCACCCGCCTGCCCGGCGGGCGCCGCCAGATCGGCCACCCCGACCTGCCCGCCATGTTAGAGGCCCGCCGCCGCCGCGCCATCGCTAACGGCCTGGACATCGCTGACCGGCTGAGCCTCGACGCGGGCACCCTCGCCGCGCTCGACGCCACCGCCGCCCGGATGGCCGCCGAGCGGCAGCACGCCGAGCGGGCCGCCTGATGTCGCGCGTCCGGGCCGCCTACTTCGATCCCGAGGGCACCCGGTACGGCCTGCCGACTTTCTGGTGGGGAGGTGCCCCGGCCGACTACGCCACCCGTAGACAGCTCCGGGCGCGCGGCCTACGCCCCGGTGGGCAGCCGATCGCCGCACAGATCCTCTGGCGCGGTATCGGCGGCACCCGGGCGGCCTACCTCTACCGCCTCGACCTGGCCCGCCCGAAACGGCCGGCAACCCCGGGCCAGCTCCGCGCGGTCCGGGCCGCGCTTCGCGCTCGGCGGACCTGCCGGGTCTGCGGTGAGCTGCGGCCCTACTACATCCCGCGCTCGCTCGGCGAGTGCCTGACCTGCCACGACGAACGGCCGGGCCAGTGAGCGGCGGGCACTGGATCGCCGCGAGTAAGGCCCGCGGCCGCCTGGTCTCGACCAGCGAGCCGTACCCGCACCTCTGCGACCGGACAGTCGCTGCCGAGGACACCGTCTCCGGCCAGCCGTTGCGAGTCGCCCGGTGGGAGAGAGCCCGCTACTGCGCGGCCTGCGCCCACGACACGTACCTGCGCGAGCACCCCGCCACACCCGAGATCAGGAGGCCGGATCCTATGCACAGCAACGAAAAATTCCGCGATGTCGCCCTCGCCGCCGCCGCGCGCGGCTGGTACGTCTTCCCGCTGCGGCCCGACGACAAGCGGCCCGCGTTCCCTGATCACCCGGCCGACGCGTGCCCCGGCCGTGACCCGCGCTGCCGGACCGGGCACACCGGCTGGGAGACCCGTGCCACCACCGACCCCGACCGGATCCGGCGTGGCTGGGCCACCACCGCGTACGGCGTCGGTATCGCCTGCGGCCCGTCCGGGCTGGTCGTGATCGACCTGGACACGCCGAAAGATGGGCAGACCCCGCCCGCGGAATGGTCGGATCCGTTGTGCCGCAACGGTTCTGACGTGTTCGGCCTGCTCTGCGCCCAACATGATGACGACGGGGCGCCGCAGGCGTGGAACACCTACACCGTCACGACTGGGCGGGGCGGCACCCACCTCTACTACCGGCACCCGACCAGCGGCCCGGCACTGCGGAACACGGCGGGGGAGCGCGGGAACGGCCTCGGGTGGCTGATCGACACCCGCGCCCACGGCGGGTACGTCGTGGCCGCAGGCTCGACCGTCGCGGGACGCCCGTACACGATCGCCCGAGGCGCCGAGGTCGCCGCGCTGCCCGGATGGCTCGCCGACCGGCTCGCCCCCGCCCCGCTGCCCGCCCAACGGCCCGTCGTGGTGGACTTGCCGACCGGCCGGGCCGGGGCTTACCTGGACGCCGCGATCAACAGCCAGCTCGACCACCTGCGACGGGCCGCCGAGGGCGAGCGCAACCACACGCTCTACCGCTCGGCGATCGCGCTCGGCCAGCTCGCCGCCGGGGGAGCGCTACCCGTCGACCAAGCCGCCCACCTACTCGAACAGGCCGCGTTGTCGATCGGGCTGAGCGAGTTCGAGACCCGGCGCACGATCCGCTCCGGCCTGGCCGCTGGCGCGAAGCGCCCCCGGACGGTCGCCGCGTGAGCGCCGTGCCGGCCGAACGGCCCCACCTTCACGTGGCCGGACCCGACGACGCCGCCGAGGTCCTCTCACCCGCGCCGAAGCAGCCCGGACGGATCCGCACCTCGTGGACCGCTGCCGACATCATGGCCATGGAGTTCGCCCCGCCGAAATGGGCCGTGCCCGGGGTGCTGTCCGAAGGCGTCAACCTGCTGTGCGGGCCGCCCAAGGTCGGCAAGTCCTGGATGTCGCTCGGCCTCGGCCTGGACGTGGCCATGGGCGGGAAAGCGTTCGGTGCCATCGACGTCGACCCGGGGCCGGTGCTCTACCTCGCCCTGGAGGACACCGCCCGCCGCTTGCAGAACCGGCTCGGCAAGGTGCTCGCCGGACGGCCCGCCCCGGCCGCGCTGACCCTCGCTACCGAGTGCCCGCCGCTGCCGCAGGGCGGGGCTCAAGCCATCGCCGCATGGCTCGACCGGCACCGCGACGCCCGAATGGTCATCATCGACGTGTTCGCCAAACTGCGCGGCAACTCCGCCCCCGGCGACTCGGCGTACGACGCGGACTACAAGGCCGTGGGCCGGGCAAAGCAGGTCGCCGATGACTACGGCGTCGCGTTCGTGCTGGTCCATCACGTGCGCAAGGCCGGATCCGACGACTTCCTCACCGAAGTGAGCGGCACCAACGGCCTCGCCGGGGCCGCCGACGCCACGCTCGTGCTCAAGCGGGCACGCAACCAGGGCGACGGCGTGCTGCACGTAACCGGCCGCGACGTCGACGAGGCCGAGTACGCGCTGAGCTTCGACGCTGACGCGGGCGCGTGGCAGATGCTCGACGGCCCGGCCGGGGACCACCAGCTCGGCGAGACCCGGGCGAAGATCCTGCGGTGGCTTCGTACCACACCCGGCAGTGCCCCCACCGCCATCGCCGCCGGGGTCGGGCTGAGCTACGACAACGTGAAGCGGACCTGTCAGCGGATGCTCGCCGACGGCCAGCTCGCCGCCGACACCGGCGGCCGGTACCGAGTCCCCGGTGTCCCTGCTGTCCCCGGTGTCCCCGAACCGTCCGTGAGCAGGGAAAACGACGGGGACACCCCGGGGACAGCCGGTCCGTGGACGTGAGGCTGACAGAACAGCTGAAACAGGCACGATCTCTGCTGTTTCAGCTCACTTGCCTACAGAACCCCTCAGTAGGGCGAGATCTTGGCTCAGCGGGGCTCTCAACGGCCCGCCGTACGGCTCTCATTCGAGCGCCTACCCGCACCCACCACTGGACAGGCCCGAGGTCTTAAAGGTCCGTCACCACGATGCTCGCAGCCCTGCAACACCCCGCCAAGGGAGGCCGGACCCGATGGCACGCAACTTCCTCACCCTGACTGACTTCCTCGCCGAGCTGGACGTCCCTAAGTCGACCTTCTTCCGCTGGAAGGCCCTCGGCCAAGCACCCCGCACCTACAAGCTGCCCAACGGGCAGCTGCGCATCCGCCGCACCGACTTCGACGCATGGCTGTCTACCCGAGAGGAGCCGCAAGCCGCATGAACACCACCTATGACGTGCGCCTCTGGGCTATCCGTGAGCACAAAGGCAAGGACCGTACAACGGGCAAGGCGCGGAGCACGTACCGCGTGCGTTGGTTGGTCGCGGGGGAGGAGTTCGGCGAGACCTTCCAGACGCGGGCGCTCGCCGAGAGCTTCCGGGCAAAGCTGATCACCGCGCAACGCGAAGGCGTGGCCTTCGATGTGGCGAGCGGCCTGCCCGAACCGATGGCTCGTGAGCTGAATAGCCGGTCGTGGCTCGAACACGCGATCGCTTACGTCGACATGAAGTGGCCGGGTTCCTCCGCCCATCACCGCAAGGGCATCGCCGAGACGCTGACCGGGGCCACGATGGCTCTGCTGTCGAGCACGGGGCGCTCGCCGGTTCCGGACGCCACGCTCCGCCGGGCGCTCGGGACTTACCTGTTCGTCAAGCCGCGCCGGGACGCTGGGCCGCCACCGGACGGTCTGGCAACGGCGGTCGCGTGGTTGCACAAGAACACGGTCAAGATCGCCGCGTTGGAAGAGGCCGCGCTAGTCCGTAAGGTGCTTGACGCCCTGGCCCTGAAGCTCGACGGTACGGCTGCGGGGGCCAGCACGGTCGCCCGGAAGCGGGCGGTATTCAGCGGCACGCTGAGGCACGCTCTCGAAGAGGGCCACCTCAACTCACACCCGATGAAGCGGGTGAAGTGGATCGCCCCCAAGAAAGACGACGCAATCGACCGGCGCCAGGTCGCCAACCCCGACCAGGCGGACAGAGTGCTCGCTGCGGTCCGGACCAAGTGGCCCGAGCTGGCGGCGATGTACGAGTCGATGTATCGAGCTGGACTCCGGCCGGAGGAGGCGCTCGGCCTGCTCAAGCACCAGTACGAGCGTCCGAAAGTGGAAGGCGAGTGGGGGTGGCTCCACCTCGGCGGAGCCACGACCGAGGTAGGCACAGCCTGGACCGACGATGGCAAGGTTCACGAACACCGACCGCTCAAGCACCGGTCGAAGGACACCGTCCGTCCCGTGCCGGCCGAACCGGCTCTCTGCCGGGCGCTCGACTGGCACATCGAGAACTTCCCGCCGGGGCTGGACGGCCGCCTGTTCGTCACCCGACGCGGTCCCGGCGGGAAGTACAAACCGACCAGGGGACAGCCGGTCACGGCAAACGCTCGCTCGAACGCCTGGCGCGCTGCACGCGAGGCAGCTCTCACCCCCGATGAACTGGCCGCCGGGATCGCGCCCGACCCGTACAGCCTCCGGCACGCGTGTGTGTCGACCCAGCTCAACGCGGGGGTTTCGCCGACTCTGGTCGCCGAGTGGGCGGGCCACAGCATCGCGGTTCTCTTCAAGATCTACGCCAAGTGCCTCTATGGGGAGGAAAAGGAAGCCTTCCGCCGCATGGACGCCTTCCGGGCTGGGCAGGCAGCGACACTCCGAGCCGCGTGACCCGGCCGGGAAACTTTGCCGCGCATTTGCCGTGACGAGTGAGATCGACCTGTCCCGAGTGAGACTCAGTGGGACAAACGAAGAAGGCCCCTCACCGCTGTTTCAGCTGGTGAGGGGCCTTAACTTACTGCCTGTGGCGGGTAGAGGATTCGAACCTCTGTAGCTTTCGCGACGGATTTACAGTCCGCTCCCATTGGCCGCTCGGGCAACCCGCCTGGGCGTCGCCGTCTCGGTCTCCCTCAACAGCGGACAACAGAATAGCCTTAGCGCCGACCGGTTCCGCAACCGGGTACGGTCGGCATGTCGGGGGTCCTGTTGGGGCCCTCGCGGACATCGATACGTGGCCCAGTAGTTGGAGTCTGATCATGGCAGCCAGCCCGTCGTTCGACATCGTGAGCAAGGTTGACGGCCAGGAGGTGGACAACGCCTTCCACCAGACGGAGAAGGAGCTCGGCACCCGGTTCGACTTCCGGGGGACCGCGACCTCCGTCGAGAAGTCGGGGGAGAACGGCGTCACCATCACCTCCGAGACCGAGGAGCGGGTCGTCGCCGCGCTCGACGTCTACAAGGAGAAGCTGGTCAAGCGGAACATCTCGCTGAAGTCGCTGGACGCCGGCGAGCCCCGGCAGTCCGGCAAGACCTACAAGATCGACTGCAAGGTGATCGAGGGGATCGAGACCGACAAGGCGAAGGCGATCAGCAAGAAGATCCGCGACGAGGGCCCCAAGGGTGTGCAGGCGCAGATCCAGGGCGACCAGCTGCGGGTCACCGGCAAGAAGCGCGACGACCTACAGGCCGTGATCGCCCTGCTCAAGGCGGAGGACTTCGGCGTCGCCCTGCAGTTCACGAACTACCGGTAACCCCGGCGCCGGCGGCGCAGACTGAGGGGCATGGAACTAGGTGCGGTGATCGGCCTGGTGCTGGCGCTCTTCGGGGTGACACTCCTGGTCACCGGTCGCGGTCCGGCGGTGATCCTGCGCAATTTTCCCCGGGTCCGTGACGCCGGCCTCTACCACCTGTTGTTCGGGGTGGCAGTGCTGATGATGGTGCTGGGGCAGGGCATGCTCTCCGGGGCGGCGCGCGTGGTGTGCAGTGCGGGGGGCCTCGTCCTCGTTGTTTTTGCCTTGATCAGATACCGCCCCCGGCGCATCGAGCGGCGGGAGAACCAGAGGTAGGGGTGCCTTCGTGATCGATCCGGTCGTCGACCTTCAGTGGGTGCGGGAGCGTGGGGACCGGGTCGTCCTCGCCGACGTGCGGTGGTATCTGGACGGGCGGTCGGGGCGGGACGCGTACGTGGAAGGTCACCTGCCCGGCGCCGTCTTCATCGACCTGGACCGGTGGCTGGCCGGCCCGGCCTCGCCGGACGAGGGCCGGCATCCGCTCCCGGATCCCGCGGTGTTCGCCGAGGGGATGGCCGCCGCCGGCATCGGCGATCAGGACATGGTCATCGCGTACGACGACGCGGGCGGCACCACGGCCGCCCGTCTCGTCTGGATGTTGCGGGCGACGGGGCACGAGGCGGCCCTGCTCGACGGCGGCCTGGCCGCGTACCCGGGAGGTCTGGTGAGCGGACCGCCCACCAGGAGCCCGGCGGAGTTCGCGGCCCGGCCCTGGCCGGAGTCGCGGCTGGCGAGCCTGGACGAGGCGGCCGGGGGTAAGGCCGTCGTGCTGGACGCCCGGGACGGCGCGCGGTTCCGTGGCGAGGTCGAGCCGGTCGATCCGCGGCCGGGGCACATCCCGGGCGCGCACAGTCTGCCGTGCCGGGAGAACCTCGACGAGAGCGGCCGTTTTCTGCCGGTGGCGCAGCTGCGGGAGCGGTTCGCCGCGGTGGGCGTCACCGAGGACGCCGATGTCATCTCTTACTGCGGCTCGGGTGTGACGGCTTGTCACAACCTGCTCGCGCTGGAGTACGCGGGTCTCGGCACCGGGCGGCTGTACCCCGGTTCCTGGTCGCAGTACAGCGCCACGGACCGGGCGGCCGCGACCGGGGCGTGAGGGGTCAGGCGCCGCCGGTCTTGCCGGCCTCGTCCTCGGCCCAGCGGTGGTGGGATTCCCACGCCGCCTGCTTGCTGGTGCCCAGCGCCGCGCCGATCTGGGTCCAGGACGCTCCGGCGCCGCGGGCCGAGCGGACCATGGGCTGGCGCCCGTATCCGGCCTTGCGGCTCACCACCTCGCTGAGGGCGAGGAGTTCCAGCGTCTCGTCCCGGGAGAGCGGCGCGGCGTGGTCGTCGCCGGCCACCGACGCGAGAGCGTCCCGCATCCTCAACTCGTCGTAACGCGTTGTGGCGGTGGAGAGCGTGTGCTGTTGCTCCAGTTCGTCAGGAGTAGTCATGTCTTCACTGTTGCGTCAAGAATTCCTGACGTCAACACAGCCTGACGATGGGGATCGAATTGGCCTCACATCTCCTGCTAAATCGGACTCAAAGCCGCCAATTTTCCGGGATGAGAGACGGTCTGTACCTCAGCCGTTCAGCCAAGATTTCCGGAGATGCGGTCCCGACCCGCCGATCGACGCTGTCTGACGCACATTCGGTGTGGCACCATCATGAAACCCCACCCGAAGCACGCTTTCGTACTAGGAGCCAACATGTCTGCAAGGAAGCTGGGCCGCCTCGCAGGCTTGGTTTTCGTGCTTGCCGCGTTCGTCGGCGGCGTGGTCACGACTTCCGTTCAGTCCGGGGCTGACAGTTCTGCAACCAGCACCGAGGCGACCAAGAACATCCGGCTGATCGACGTCATCTGGGAGTGATCCCCGGCCGTTCTCCGATCGCGTGGAATGCTGACTGACCAGGGAGCACAATGTCCGGGCGACCGTCTGCACCACGCCGCTCGGGGGACTATGCGTGGCTTATCACCAGCCCGCTCGCGCTGTTCGCGGCGGTCTGTCTGGCACTTTATTGGGCCGCTGATCCCGGTTGGTATTCCGACTGGGTCGGCGGCCTGCTGGTTTTAGCGGGGTTCGTCCTCGCACACGTCACCGTGCTCAACGTCGTCATCCGGCGGCAGGCGTTCTTCGTCTCGCTGACCGAGATACCGCTGACCCTGGGCGTCTTCTTCCTCCCGCCGGTGACGGTGATCATCGCGTTCACGCTCGCCACCCTCGTCACCCAGGTGCGGGCCCGGATGGACGCGACGAAGATGTCCTTCAACGTCGCGAAGTCGGCCGCCAGCGCCGCCGCGGCCCTGGTGGTCCTGTCCGCGCTGCCCCGGATCACCGACGCCGGGCCGGGCTCCTGGGCGATCCTCCTCACCGCCGTCGGCACGTCCGCGGTCGTCAACTACGCCGCGTACGCCGGTGTCATCACCGCGGTCCAGGGCCGCAGAGCCGGCCAGGAGGCGCTGCGCGCCAGCACCCGGATCCTCGTGACCGCGGCCATCAACATCGTCATCGGTCTGGTCTTCCTCGTGGTGCTCGCCGCCACCTGGTGGGGCGCGGCCCTGCTCGGCGTCCTGGTCGTCGCCCTGGCCCTGGTGCTCCGGTCGTTCGCCGAGTTCTTCCGTCAGCACCAGACCCTCAGCGAGGTGTACGAACTGACCCGGGCGCTGCGCGAGCAGGGCACCGACGGCAACCTCCCCGACGTCCTCCTCGAGCGGGTCCGGGCCCTGATGCGGGCCGAGTACGCGACGCTCTGGCTGCCCGCGCAGGGGCGGCACCCGGAGGTGCTGCTGACCTCCAGGGTGGACGGCAAGGGGCTGCTCGACATCTCACCGACCCCGATCGCGGTCCGGGACAAGGGCGCCACCGCCGGGCGCACGCTGGCCGTCGGCAGCCGGTTCGTGGAGAACGCCGAACTGCGGCCGTACCTCCGGGCCGGCAAGATCAAGGACGTCATCGTGGTGCCGCTGCGCTCCGGGCAGGCCACAGTGGGCAGCCTGGAGGTCGTCAACCGGCTCGGGGACACCAGGACGTTCCGCGACGCCGACGTGCAGGTGCTCGAGACGGTCGCCGCCCACGCGGCGGTCGCGGTGGAGAATGCCCGGCTGGTCGAACGGCTCCGATATGACGCCTATCACGATCGGCTGACCTCGCTGCCCAACCGGCGGCGGGTCACCGACGCGCTCGCCGAGTCCGTCAAGGTGCGCGCGCCGGGGGAGATCGTCGCCGTCATGCTCTTCGACGTGGACGGCCTGCGCGACGTCAACGAGTCGATGGGGCACGCCAACGGCGACAAGCTGCTGGCCGAGGTCGCCGAGCGGCTGCGGGGGATCGCCGGACCGGGGGCGCTGGTCGGCCGGATCGGCGGCGACGAGTTCGTGGTCACGCTGCGGGCCGAGAGCACCGAGGAAGCGGTCCGGCTAGCCACGGAGATCCGTGAGCAGCTCCGCGGCCCGATGGTCGTGGGTTCGCTCACCCTCGATGTGGACACCGCCTCCGGGGTGGTCGTCCACCCGGACCACGGCGACGACCCCGACGCTCTGCTGCGCCGCGCCGAGCTGGCTGCCAACGCGGCCAAGGCGCTCCCGTACGGCGTCCAGCTGTTCCATCCCGCCCTGGAGTCCCGGGCGATCCGCAGGCTCGGTCTGGCGGCCGATCTGCGCCGCGCGCTGGACGCGGGGGAGCTCGAGGTCCATTTCCAGCCCAAGGTGTCCATCCGGGACCGGCATCTGATCGGTGTCGAATGTCTCGCCCGCTGGCAGCACCCGGCCCACGGCGAGGTGTCGCCGGAGGACTTCGTCGCGGTGGCCGAGCACACCGGTCAGCTGCACCGGCTCACCGAGGTCGTACTGAGCGAGGGCCTGCGGCACTGCCGGGAGTGGGCGGACGCCGGCCGGCCGCTCTCCATCTCGGTCAACCTGTCGGTGCGCACGCTGCTCGACCCGCGGTTCCCGGATCTGGTCGAGGGACTGCTCAAGAGCTATCAGGTGCCGGCCGGTCAGGTGACGTTCGAGGTTTCCGAGCCGGGCATGCTCGGTGAGATCGACCGCGCGCTGCCGACCCTCTACCGCCTGCGGGACCTGGGCGTCCGGCTCTCGGTCGACGATTTCGGTACGGGCGCCTCGTCACTGTCCTACCTCCGGCGGCTGCCCGTGCACGAGGTCAAGATCGATGACAGCTTCGTGCAGGGCATGGCGACCGACTCGGGTGATCTGGCCATCGTGCGGGCCGTGATCGGGCTCTCCCGGGAGTTCGGCCTGACCGTGGTGGCCGAGGGGGTCGAGAGCGAGTTGACCCTGGACCTGCTCGCCGAGCTCGGCTGCGAGATCGGGCAGGGCTATTTCTTCAGCCGGCCGCTCCCGGTGGAGCGGCTGAACATGTGGTTGAGCGCGCAGACCGAGCCCGAGGAAACTCCCACCGGAGAAGTCCGCCGGCTTCGCGCCGTTGGCTGAGCACCGCTCTGACCAGGGATTTCGCCGCGCCGGGATACCGATTTCACCTGCGCACCCGAGCCGTGTAAGCTTCTGTCTGCGCAACAACGCAAGCGATGTGCGCGCCCCCTTAGCTCAGTCGGCAGAGCGTCTCCATGGTAAGGAGAAGGTCTACGGTTCGATTCCGTAAGGGGGCTCCAACCGGGTTCGTGATCCGCCCTCAGGCGCGGTATTTCAGCCTGGCTCGGCGGTGTAGCTCAGATGGCAGAGCAAGCGGCTCATAATCGCTGTGTCGCCGGTTCAAGTCCGGCCACCGCTACTGTGGTCCGGGATTCGTCCCGGGCTGCCGTGCTAACCCGGGCTCTTGTCCGGCGTTTTGCATGTCCGCGTGGAAATCGTCTACGCTGGCTCGTCAGTAGTAAAGTTCCGTGAGCAGGAAGGCACCCCGCCGTGGCCAAGGCGACCGACGTCCGTCCCAAGATCACCTTGGCGTGTACGGAGTGCAAGGAGCGCAACTACATCACGCGCAAGAACCGCCGTAACGACCCGGACCGCATCGAGCTGAAGAAGTTCTGCGCCCGGGACGGAAAGCACACTCTGCACCGCGAGACCCGCTAAGTCTTCGTCAAGGACGGCGGCCCCCGATTTCGGGCGGCCGCCGTTTTTGCATTTACCGTGCAGATACGCCGACCCGGGGTCTGCCCCGGCCGGAAGTTACAGGGTAGTTTCGGCTCATGCCCCTGGATCAGTCCTTCGTCGGCCGCAGCTGGCCGGCCACCGCCCCCTACCAGGTGGGCCGCGAGAAGATCCGCGAGTTCGCCATCGCGATCGGCGCGACCGACGCCGAGCACCACGACCCCGAGGCGGCCCGCGCGGCCGGCTATCCGGACGTCGTCGCCCCGCCCACGTTCCCGGTGGTGCTGACGATGGCGGCCAGCCGGCAGATCATCGCGGATCCCGAGCTCGGCATGGACTACAGCCGGGTCGTGCACGGCGACCAGCGGTTCGCCTACGCCCGGCCGGTGGTCGCCGGTGACTCGCTGGTCTGCGTCAACAGCGTCGACGAGATCACCTCCCGAGGCGGGCACGACTTCATCACCACCCGCACCGAGGTCACGACCGAGCTCGGCGAGCCGGTCGTCACCGTGTGGTCCAAGCTCGTCCAGCGTGGAGAGGGATGACCATGGCCGAGCAGCTGCCTCCCCAGACCTTCCGGATCACCCGGGCCGACCTCGTGCGGTACGCGGGCGCGTCCGGTGACTTCAACACGATCCACTGGAGCGAGCGGATCGCCCAGAGTGTGGGTCTGCCCGGGGTGATCGCCCACGGGATGTTCACGATGGCTCTGGGCGGCCGCGCGCTGGCCGTCTGGGCCGGGGCTCCCGATGCCGTCGTCGAGTACGGCGTCCGCTTCTCCCGGCCGGTCCCGGTGCCCGACACCGACGAGGGGACCGAGGTCGTGGTGACCGGTGTCGTCAAGGAGGTCACGGACGACGGACTGACCCGGATCGACCTGGTGGCGACGTGTAACGGCGAGAAGGTTCTGTCGCTCGGGAAGGCCGTCATCCGCAAGCGATGACGTCAGGGGTGGGCCGGGTTGGGCAACATGCGTGGTAACCCGTACACTGGTCCGCCGTGGGGCTAATCGCTCCTGCCTTTCGCGTGCGAGAGCGTGTGAGGGGTGGGGTGACCTGCCGCACTTAGGGGTGTAGCTCAATTGGCAGAGCAGCGGTCTCCAAAACCGCAGGCTGCAGGTTCAAGTCCTGTCACCCCTGCGCACCGACCCGTATCGGCCCGGCGGCGGACCGCCCGGCGCGGGCCGCCGGTAGTACCGAGCGCCGCGCACGGCGCTTACCGACATGCACCGACCGACGATCGGAAGAGGGCGAAGTGGCCGAGAGCAAGCGACCCGGTGACGACGCTGACCGCCCCGGGGACGACGAAGCGTTCGACGACGCAGTCGCTGCCGAGGACGACGCCCGTACCGACGACGTCGAGTCCGACGAGCCGGTGAGCAGTGGCGGCGGGACAGCCGTTCGTGAACGCACCGAGAACGACGACAAGCCGAAGAAGAAGGAAGGCCGGCGCGGTGGCCGCATCGGCGGTTTCTTCCGCGAGGTGGTCGGCGAGCTGCGTAAGGTCATCTGGCCGACGCGCAAGGAACTGCTGACCTACACCGGTGTCGTGATCGCCTTTGTCACCGTGATGACCACGATCGTGGCCCTCCTGGACTACGGGTTCGGCAAGGCCGTCCTGGCGTCGTTCGGCAACTGAAGCTGATAGTTACGGAAGTGAGCAAGCGTGCCTGAGTACGACGACGAGACCGCCGCCCTTCAAGCGGGCACCGCTACCGACGAGCAGTCGTCGGTGGCCACGGCGGGCGACGCCGAGTCGGTCGAGGCCGCCGCTGAGCCGGTCGAGGCCGCTGAGGCCGCCGAGACCGCACCCGTCGAGACCGACGAGGAGACCGCCGACGCGGTCGCCCCGGACGTCGACGAGGACTACGACCCGGTCGCCGAGCTTCGCCAGAAGCTGCGGTACGCCCCCGGTGACTGGTACGTGGTGCACTCGTACGCCGGTTACGAGAACAAGGTCAAGACCAACCTCGAGACCCGGATCACGAGCCTCGACATGGAGGATTTCATCTTCCAGGTCGAGGTACCGACCCGCGAAGAGGTCGAGGTCAAGAACGGCAAGCGTAACCAGGTGCAGGCGAAGGTCTTCCCCGGTTACATCCTGGTCCGGATGGATCTCTCACCCGAGTCCTACTCCTGTGTGCGGAACACGCCCGGCGTCACCGGCTTCGTCGGTGCCACCGACCGGGTCGACCGCCCCGCTCCGCTCTCGCTCGACGAGGTGCTGAAGTGGCTGGCACCGGCCGTCACGGCGGAGGAGAAGAAGGCGAAGCCCGAGATCAAGGTGCTCGACTTCGAGGTCGGTGACTCGGTCACGGTGACCGACGGCGCCTTCGCCTCGCTGCCGGCGTCCATCTCGGAGATCAACGCCGACCAGCAGAAGCTGAAGGTCCTGGTGTCCATCTTCGGCCGCGAGACGCCGGTCGAGCTGAACTTCAACCAGGTCACCAAGATCTGATTCACCGCAGTCCCCGAGAAGTCGTGGGAGGGGCGCTCCGTCCGGGCGTCCCGCCAACTACCACAGGAGTAATGGAAATGGCACAGCGCAGCAAGGCGTACCGCAAGGCCGCCGAGGCGATCGACCCGTCGAAGCTCTACGAGCCGGCCGCCGCGGTGAAGATCGCGAAGGACGCCAGCCCCGCCAAGTTCGACGCCACGGTCGAGGTCGCGATGCGCCTCGGCGTCGACCCCCGCAAGGCGGACCAGATGGTCCGCGGCGTGGTCAACCTGCCGCACGGCACCGGTAAGACCGCTCGCGTCATCGTCTTCGCGCAGGGTGCGAAGGCTGAAGAGGCCGTCGCCGCCGGCGCCGACGAGGTCGGCACGGACGAGCTCGTCGCCCGCATCCAGGGCGGCTGGCTGGACTTCGACGCCGCGATCGCGACGCCGGACCAGATGGCCAAGATCGGCCGGATCGCCCGGATCCTCGGCCCGCGTGGCCTCATGCCGAACCCGAAGACCGGCACGGTCACCGTCGACGTGACCAAGGCCGTCTCCGACATCAAGGGCGGCAAGATCACGTTCCGGGTGGACAAGCACTCGAACCTGCACCTGATCATCGGCAAGGCCTCGTTCTCGGCCGAGCAGCTGGTCGACAACTACGGCGCGGTCCTCGACGAGGTCCTGCGGGCCAAGCCGTCCGCGGCCAAGGGCACGTACCTCAAGAAGGTCACGCTCAGCACCACGATGGGTCCCGGCGTGCCGATCGACCCCAAGGTCGTCAAGAACCTCCGCGAGAGCAACGACGCCTGACGTTCCACGTCGCGAAAGCCCCCGGGTCGCCCCGGGGGCTTTTTCGTGCCCTCGATTTGGTGGATGCGGTCGCGACGCGTATTCTCGTGCACAGAGTTCCACCCATAGACCGCTGGTTGTCGCAGTCCCCGTCTCACGACGAGGATCGCGGCCGAAGGTCCCGCTTCATGTGGGAGACCCGCGCAGGGGAGAACGGTTCGTGATCATGTCGACGCCCACCAGCGCCCATGTCCCGCCCCGTGCGCCCTGCGCCGGGGCTTTCTTGTGTTCGGGCCCGCCACGTCCCACCAGTGGGTCTTCGAGCAATGAGAAAGGAGGGACATGGCGGACAAGCCGGTCCGGGCCGATAAGGCCACTGCCGTCGCCGAGCTCACGGAGCACTTCCGTACCTCGTCGGCCACCGTGTTGACCGAGTACCGCGGTCTCACGGTCGCGCAGATCAGCGAGCTGCGACGCTCGCTCGGTGGCCAGACCAAGTACTCCGTGTCGAAGAACACGCTCGCGAAGCGGGCTGCCTCTGACGCGGGCATCGAGGGCCTCGACACGCTCTTCGCCGGTCCTACCGCGCTGGCCTTCGTCGGCGGCGACCCGGTCGAGGCGGCAAAGGGCCTCCGGGCCTTCGCCAAGGCCCACCCCGCCCTGGTCATCAAGGGCGGCGTCTTCGAGGGCAAGGCCATCTCGGCGGCCGAGGTCGGCAAGATCGCCGACCTCGAGTCCCGTGAGGTGCTGCTGGCCAAGCTGGCCGGCGCCATGAAGGGCAACCTGACCAAGGCAGCGGCGACCTTCCAGGCCCCGCTCGCCCAGGTCGCACGCCTGGCGGCTGCACTGCAGGACAAGCGCGCGCAGGACGGTTCCGCCGAGGCCTGATCCGGCCTCGCGTGGAGTTTGACTTAACACCCGTAAAAAATACGAAAGGTTGCCAGACATGGCGAAGCTCAGCACCGACGAGCTGCTCGACGCGTTCAAGGAAATGACCCTCATCGAGCTCTCCGAGTTCGTGAAGCAGTTCGAAGAGGTCTTCGAGGTCACCGCTGCCGCGCCCGTCGCGGTCGCCGCTGCCGGTGGTGGCGCTGCCGCCGCCGAGGCCGAGCCGGAGAAGGACTCCTTCGACGTCGTGCTCGAGGCCGACGGTGGCAAGAAGATCCAGGTCATCAAGGTCGTGCGTGAGCTGACCGGCCTGGGCCTCAAGGAGGCCAAGGACGCCGTCGAGGCCGCCCCCAAGGCGATCCTCGAGGGTGTCGACAAGGAGAAGGCTGAGGCCGCCAAGGCCAAGCTCGAGGGCGAAGGCGCCAAGGTCACCCTCAAGTGATCTGAAGCTCCACCGCACCACCTCGCACAGGCGGGGGCCCCTCACCGGGCCTCCGCCTGTTCGTATATCGACTTGTTACGCCAGCTCAGCACCGCTTTCGCCGGCCGTCGGAAGGACGACTGACGAAAGCCACTTATCATCTCTTATGCTGCTTGAAGGACACCGTGCCGCGTCGCGCGGACGACGGCACAGGACCCACCCGCAGCACAAGCCTTGACTGTGTGTCCGCTGACGGGCACGCTGACATCAGCAAGTTTCCGCGCTTGCGACAGCCGCTCCGCGGGTATCCAGCTTCGGCCGGATTCCGTGGTTCGGCACTTGAGGGTTTGTGAGCCGCGTTCGAGCGGCCCCGCAGTGAGCATCGACCGCGCTGGTCCACAGAAGCGCAGGTCAGAGGCGGCGGGGATGCGTTCCGCAGGCACCCTCAGGTGTGGGCTGGACAGCGGTTAGCCGAGCGGCTACACTGCTAGTTTGCGCTGCCTTCTGCCTTGAGCCCTGCAGGGACATCCATCCGGGTGATTTCCTGGGGGTCCATTGGAGTGCCCAGGGCAGTAGACAGCGCAAGTAGTTGCATCAGCAGCTCAGCCGCATTAGCAGCACCGGTCCTCGGAAGGACGCATCTTGGCAGCTTCCCGCCCTGCGAAGACCAGCCGTACGTCGAGCGCTTACGCTCCCCGCCGTATCTCTTTCGGTCGGATCCAAGAGCAGCTCGAGGTCCCCAACCTCCTCGCCCTCCAGACGAACTCGTTCGACTGGCTGGTGGGTAATGAGGCCTGGCAGGCCCGTTCGACGGACGATCCGCATGCCCACTCGGGCCTCGCAGAGATCCTCGAAGAGATCAGTCCCATTGAGGACTTCTCCGGCACCATGTCGCTGTCCTTCTCCGCTCCGCGCTTCGACGAGGTCAAGGCCTCTATCGAGGAGTGCAAGGAGAAGGACCTGACTTACTGCGCACCGCTGTTCGTGACCGCGGAGTTCACCAACAACACCACTGGCGAGATCAAGAGCCAGACCGTGTTCATGGGTGACTTCCCGATGATGACCCCCAAGGGGACGTTCGTCATCAACGGCACCGAGCGCGTCGTGGTGAGCCAGCTCGTCCGTTCGCCGGGCGTGTACTTCACCAAGGAGCCGGACAAGACCTCCGACCGCGACCTCTCCAGCGTCAAGGTCATCCCGAGCCGGGGCGCCTGGCTCGAGTTCGACATCGACAAGCGCGACACCGTCGGCGTCCGTATCGACCGTAAGCGCCGGCAGGCCGTCACGGTCCTGCTCAAGGCGATCGGCTGGTCCGCGGACCAGATCCGGGAGCGGTTCGGCTGGTCCGAGCTGCTCATGACGACGCTCGAGAAGGACCACATCGCCGGGCAGGACGAGGCTCTGCTCGACATCTACCGCAAGCTCCGCCCTGGCGAGCCCCCGACCCGGGAGAACGCGCAGACCCTGCTCGACAACCTCTTCTTCAACCCGAAGAGGTACGACGTCGCCAAGGTCGGCCGCTACAAGTTCAACAAGAAGCTGGACATCGACGTACCGATCGTCCGCGGCACGCTCACCGAGGAAGACATCGTCAAGACCGTGGACTACCTCTGCCGGCTGCACGCCGGTGAGGAAGGCTACGAGGCCGACGACATCGACCACTTCGGTAACCGGCGCCTGCGTACCGTCGGCGAGCTGATCCAGAACCAGGTTCGCGTCGGCCTCTCCCGCATGGAGCGGGTCGTCCGTGAGCGCATGACCACGCAGGACGTCGAGGCGATCACGCCGCAGACCCTGATCAACATCCGCCCCGTGGTGGCTGCGATCAAGGAGTTCTTCGGTACGTCGCAGCTGTCGCAGTTCATGGACCAGACCAACCCGCTGGCGGGTCTGACCCACCGGCGCCGGCTGAGCGCGCTCGGCCCTGGTGGTCTGTCGCGTGAGCGGGCCGGCTTCGAGGTCCGTGACGTGCACCCGTCCCACTATGGCCGGATGTGCCCGATCGAGACGCCGGAAGGCCCGAACATCGGCCTGATCGGTGCTCTCTCGACGTTCGCACGGGTGAACCCGTTCGGTTTCGTCGAGACCCCGTACCGCAAGGTGGACAACGGCGTGGTCACCGACCAGGTCGACTACCTCACCGCGGACGAGGAAGACCGGTACATCAAGGCGCAGGCGAACGCCACGCTCGCCGCGGACAACACGTTCGCCCAGGACCGCGTCCTGGTCCGCCGTAAGGGCGGTGAGGTCGACTACGTGCCCGGCACGGACGTCGACTACATGGACGTGTCGCCGCGACAGATGACGTCCGTCGCGACCGCGATGATCCCGTTCCTCGAGCACGACGACGCCAACCGCGCGCTCATGGGCGCCAACATGCAGCGTCAGGCGGTGCCGCTGGTCAAGGCCGAGGCCCCGCTCGTCGGCACCGGCATGGAGTACCGCGCCGCGGTCGACGCCGGTGACGTGGTCGTGGCCGAGGTCGGTGGCGTGGTCGAGGACCTGTGTGCCGACTACGTGACGGTCCACCAGGACGACGGCCACCGCCGGACCTACCTGCTGCACAAGTTCCGCCGCAGCAACGCCGGCTCCTGCGTCAACCAGAAGCCCGTCGTCTTCGAGGGCGACCGGGTCGAGGCCGGCCAGGTCGTCGCCGACGGTCCGTGCACCGACGAAGGGGAGATGGCCCTCGGCCGGAACCTGCTCGTCGCGTTCATGTGCTGGGAAGGTCACAACTACGAGGACGCGATCATCCTGTCGCAGCGCCTCGTGCAGCAGGACGTCCTCACCTCGATCCACATCGAGGAGCACGAGGTCGACGCCCGCGACACCAAGCTCGGCCCGGAAGAGATCACCCGCGACATCCCCAACGTCAGCGAGGAAATGCTTGCTGACCTGGACGAGCGCGGCATCATCCGGATCGGTGCCGAGGTCGTGCCCGGCGACATCCTGGTCGGCAAGGTCACGCCCAAGGGCGAGACCGAGCTGACCCCGGAGGAGCGGCTGCTCCGCGCGATCTTCGGTGAGAAGGCGCGTGAGGTCCGGGACACCTCGCTGAAGGTGCCGCACGGCGAGACCGGCACGGTCATCGGCGTCCGCACGTTCTCCCGCGAGGACGGCGACGAGCTGCCTCCGGGCGTGAACGAGCTCGTCCGGGTGTACGTCGCCCAGAAGCGCAAGATCCAGGACGGCGACAAGCTCGCCGGCCGGCACGGCAACAAGGGTGTCATCTCGAAGATCCTGCCGGTCGAGGACATGCCGTTCCTTGAGGACGGCACCCCGGTCGACATCGTGCTGAACCCGCTGGGTGTGCCCTCGCGTATGAACATCGGCCAGGTCCTGGAGACCCACCTCGGGTGGATCGCCAAGACGGGCTGGGAGGTCGACGGCGAGGACACCGAGTGGAAGCGTCAGCTGCGGGCCATCGAGGCGCACGAGTCCCCCAAGGACTCGAACGTCGCGACCCCGGTCTTCGACGGTGCCCAGGAAGAGGAGATCAAGGGTCTCCTCGAGTCGACGCTGCTCAACCGTGACGGTAAGCGGCTGGTCAACGGCGACGGTAAGGCGCAGCTGTTCGACGGCCGCTCGGGAGAGCCGCTGCCGGACCCGATCTCGGTCGGCTACGTCTACATCCTGAAGCTGAACCACCTGGTCGACGACAAGATCCACGCTCGCTCCACCGGTCCGTACTCGATGATCACGCAGCAGCCGCTGGGTGGTAAGGCGCAGTTCGGTGGCCAGCGCTTCGGTGAGATGGAGTGCTGGGCGATGCAGGCCTACGGTGCGGCTTACGCACTGCAGGAGCTGCTCACCATCAAGTCCGATGACGTTCTCGGCCGCGTGAAGGTCTACGAGGCCATCGTCAAGGGCGAGAACATCCCGGAGCCGGGTATCCCGGAGTCCTTCAAGGTGCTTCTCAAGGAGCTCCAGTCGCTGTGCCTGAACGTCGAGGTGCTTTCCAGCGACGGTGTGGCCCTGGAGATGCGCGAGACGGACGACGAGGTCTTCCGGGCCGCGGAGGAACTCGGCATCGACCTGTCCCGGCGCCCGAATGAGGGCGTCAGCAGCGTCGAAGAGATCTGACGGAGAGCGTCCCCGGTGAGCAGGTTCACCTGAATCGGCCAACCGGGGACGCCCCCGCCGGCCTGGAATTTATCCGAGCAACGAAACACGAGGGATAGTCCAAGTGCTCGACGTCAACTTCTTCGACGAGTTGCGCATCGGCCTGGCCACCGCTGACGACATCCGGCAGTGGTCTCACGGCGAGGTCAAGAAGCCCGAGACGATCAACTACCGCACGCTCAAGCCCGAGAAGGACGGACTCTTCTGCGAGAAGATCTTCGGCCCTCAGCGGGACTGGGAGTGCTACTGCGGCAAGTACAAGCGGGTCCGGTTCAAGGGCATCATCTGTGAGCGCTGCGGCGTCGAGGTGACCCGGTCCAAGGTCCGTCGTGAGCGCATGGGTCACATCGAGCTGGCCGCGTCGGTCACGCACATCTGGTACTTCAAGGGTGTGCCGAGCCGGCTGGGCTACCTCCTGGACCTTGCGCCCAAGGACCTTGAGAAGATCATCTACTTCGCCTCGTACGTGGTCACGAGCGTGGACGCCGAGTCGCGTCACCGCGACATGTCCACCATCGAGAACGAGATCTTCGCCGAGAAGCGCCAGTCCGAGAACAGCCGCGACTCGGAGATCGAGAAGCGCGCCGGGAAGCTGGAGCAGGACCTCGCCGAGCTCGAGGCCGAGGGTGCCAAGGCCGACGTGCGCCGCAAGGTCAAGGAAGCCGGCGAGCGCGAGATGCGCCAGATCCGGGACAAGGCGCAGCGCGAGATCGACCGTCTCGACGAGGTGCTCGACACCTTCCGCAAGCTCGACAGCAAGCAGCTGGTCACGGACGAGCTGCTCTACCGCGAGCTGCGGGACCGCTTCGGTGAGTACTTCACCGGTGGCATGGGTGCCGAGGCAATCAAGGCGCTGCTCGAGAACATGGACCTCGACGCCGAGGCCGAGTCGCTGCGGGAGACCATCCGCACCGGCAAGGGCCAGCGCAAGATCCGTGCGCTCAAGCGGCTCAAGGTCGTCGCCGCGTTCCTGAACACCCGGAACAGCCCGCTCGGCATGGTCCTGGACTGCGTCCCGGTCATCCCGCCGGACCTGCGCCCGATGGTGCAGCTCGACGGTGGCCGCTTCGCGACCTCGGACCTCAACGACCTGTACCGCCGGGTCATCAACCGGAACAACCGGCTCAAGCGCCTGATCGACCTGGGCGCGCCCGAGATCATCGTGAACAACGAGAAGCGGATGCTGCAGGAGGCCGTCGACGCACTGTTCGACAACGGCCGCCGCGGCCGGCCGGTCACCGGCCCGGGTAACCGCCCGCTGAAGTCGCTGTCCGACATGCTCAAGGGCAAGCAGGGCCGGTTCCGTCAGAACCTGCTCGGCAAGCGCGTCGACTACTCCGGCCGTTCGGTCATCGTCGTCGGCCCGCGGCTCAAGCTGCACCAGTGCGGTCTGCCCAAGCAGATGGCGCTGGAGCTGTTCAAGCCGTTCGTGATGAAGCGCCTGGTGGACCTCAACCACGCGCAGAACATCAAGTCGGCCAAGCGGATGGTCGAGCGTCAGCGCCCGGTCGTGTGGGACGTCCTCGAAGAGGTCATCAGCGAGCACCCGGTGCTGCTGAACCGCGCGCCGACCCTGCACCGCCTCGGCATCCAGGCCTTCGAACCGCAGCTGGTCGAGGGCAAGGCGATCCAGATCCACCCGCTCGTGTGTACGGCGTTCAACGCCGACTTCGACGGTGACCAGATGGCGGTCCACGTGCCGCTGTCCGCCGAGGCCCAGGCCGAGGCGCGGATCCTGATGCTCTCGTCGAACAACATCCTCAAGCCGGCCGACGGCAAGCCGGTCACCATGCCGACCCAGGACATGGTCATCGGCCTCTACTACCTGACCCACCTCACCAAGGGTGGCAAGGGTGAGGGCCGGGTCTTCAGCTCGGACGCCGAGGCTCGGATGGCGTTCGACAACGGCGAGCTGCACCTGCAGTCGCTGGTGAAGATCCGCCTGCCCGAGGTGCTCGAGGTCGACAACGGCGCGGGTTCGGCGAAGTGGGAGCGGCCGGAGGGCTGGGAGACGGGCGACAAGCTGCTCGTCGAGACCACCCTGGGCCGGGTCATCTTCAACGAGACCCTCCCGCCGGGGTACCGCTACGTCAACTACGAGATCCGCAAGGGTCAGCTCTCCGCGATCGTCAACGACCTCGCAGAGCGCTTCCCCAAGGTCGCGCTGGCCGCGACCCTGGACGCGCTCAAGGAGGCCGGCTTCCACTGGGCCACCTGGTCCGGTGTGACGATCGGTATGGGCGACGTCATCGGCCCCCCGCGCAAGCCGGAGATCATCGCCCGTTACCAGGGCGAGGCCGACAACATCGACAAGCAGTACCAGCGTGGCCTGATGACCGCCGAGGAACGTCGCGGCGAGCTCATCGACATCTGGACCAACGCGACCAAGGAAATCTCCAAGGAGATGGAGGTGGCGCTGCCGCAGGAGAACCCGCTCTGGGTCATGATCAACTCCGGCGCCCGCGGTAACCTCCTCCAGCTCCGGCAGATCGCCGCGATCCGTGGTCTGGTGGCCAACCCCAAGGGCGAGATCATCCCCCGCCCGATCACCTCGTCCTACCGCGAGGGCCTGACCGTGCTGGAGTACTTCATCTCCACGCACGGTGCCCGTAAGGGTCTGGCCGACACCGCGCTGCGTACCGCCGACTCGGGTTACCTGACCCGTCGTCTGGTGGACGTCTCGCAGGACGTGATCATCCGCGAGGAGGACTGCGGCACCGACCGCGCGATCCCGATGCAGGTCGGCGACCGCGAGGCGGACGGCACGCTGGTGGTGCACGTGCACGCCGAGACCGGGGTGCACGCCCGTACGCTGGCCGACGACATCGACGACGCCCAGGGCAACCGGGTGGTGTCGCGTGGCGACGACCTCAACTCGATCATGGTCGACGCGCTGGTCCAGGCCGGCGTCGAGACGGTCCGGGTGCGCAGCGTCCTGACCTGTGAGTCGAAGCTCGGCGTCTGCGCGGCCTGCTACGGCCGTTCGCTGCCGACGGGCAAGGCGGTCGACATCGGCGAGGCGGTCGGCATCATCGCGGCCCAGTCGATCGGTGAGCCCGGCACGCAGCTGACGATGCGTACCTTCCACACCGGTGGTGTCGCGGGTGAGGACATCACCCAGGGTCTGCCGCGTGTGCAGGAGATCTTCGAGGCCCGCGTCCCGAAGGGCAAGGCGCCCATCGCCGACACCCCCGGTCGCGTCCGCATCGAGGACGGCGAGCGCTCGCGCAAGATCATCGTGGTGCCGGACGACGGCAGCGAGGAGATCGTGTACGACAAGATCTCCAAGCGCGTCAAGCTGCGCAAGCAGGACGGCGAGCACGTGGCCGTCGGTGAGAAGCTCACCGAGGGCACGATCGACCCGCACGAGCTACTGCGCATCATGGGCCCGCGTGCGGTCCAGGTCCACCTGACCAGTGAGGTCCAGGCGGTCTACCGCTCGCAGGGTGTGCTCATCCACGACAAGCACATCGAGATCATCATCCGCCAGATGCTCAAGCGGGTGACGGTCATTGACTCGGGTGCCGCGGAGTTCCTTCCGGGCATCCTGGTCGACCGGGCGCTGTTCGAGTCGGAGAACCGCCGGATCGTCGGCGAGGGTGGCGAGCCCGCCGCCGGTCGTCCGGTGCTCATGGGTATCACCAAGGCCTCGCTGGCGACCGACTCCTGGCTCTCGGCGGCCTCCTTCCAGGAGACCACCCGGGTGCTCACCGACGCTGCGATCAACTCGCGCAGCGACTCGCTGGTGGGCCTCAAGGAGAACGTCATCATCGGCAAGCTCATCCCGGCCGGTACGGGCATCAGCAAGTACCGCAACATCCGGGTCGAGCCGACCGAGGAGGCGAAGGCCAAGGTGTACTCGATGACCGGGTACCCCGAGACCGACTACGGATTCGGGCCGGCCAGTGGTCAGGCTGTTCCGCTGGACGACTTCGACTTCGGGTCGTACCGCTGATCTGAGGTAGTCACCGAAGGGCGTCCGTGCATCGCGCGGGCGCCCTTCGGCGTTCCCAGGGTCGGCCTAGGATGGAACGGTGACGTTGCCTGTCTCCACCGCACCGACCCGCCACCCGATGGACCCGGAGCCTGCTCCGGCCACGAAGGCCCGGGCTGTTTTCGCGCTCGGACTGGTGTCGTTGCTCACCGGCGCGTTCGTCGGGGGAGTGATACCCGCCACTATCGCCTTGGTTCTTGCCCGCCAGGTGTCCCGTGAGCACTACGCGGCGGGCGGCTATCTGATCGGCGCCAAGTGGGTCCGCCGTGGCCGGGTCCTGGCCTGGACCGGCATCGTGCTCGCCCTGACCACTCTGACGATCGCCGGCATCGCCGGGCTGCTGCATCTGGCCGCCACCCCCGGGCAGGACTTCGACCCGGGCACCGACTGACCGCCGTCCGGTGGACCTCGGGCTGCGCCCGGTCCCCTCCGGGTGACATGCTCGGACGGTGACACAGCAGCCAGGTTCGTGGCCGCCTCCGATGGGGGCACCCCCGGCCACCTCCGAGACATGGACGCCGGAGCGGGTGGAGCCGGTGCCCGGCACCGAGTTCGGGCTGGTCCAGCTCCGGGTGGCACCCATCACGTCGGGGCTGGCGGTCGGCTCGCTCGGCGCCGGCATCGCCGCGGTGCTGGTCGCCACGCTGGTGCTCTGCTTCGGGATCGCCGGCTCGGACGCGGACTGGGGTGTCCCGGTGAGCGGGGCGTTCGCTCTGCTCAGCATCATCGCGGGTGGGGGAGCCGTCGCGCTGGCGTCGGCCGCGCGCCGGCAGATCCGGCGCTCGGGCCAGGGTGGCAGGGTCCGTTTCGTCGGTGGGGGAGTCGCTCTCGCCGGGATCTGGACCGGGTCGGCCGGAGCGGGAATCGCCCTGTTGACCCTGCTGTTGGTAGTGGTGTTACAGACCTCATAACGGCGGGTGTGTGGGAAACAGGCACCGCGGCGTTGCCGCGCCGGAACACCCGGTACACTTGGTATGCGGAGATGTCCATCATCAAGTTGGCTGGTTGGAGTCGCTCATATTCGAGCGCCTCGTTTTGACCTGCGTGCTAATGGTGGGTACTCTTTCCCATCGTGCCCGGGCTCGCCTGGGCAACTCGTGCGTGCGCCCGAGTCTGTAGAACGACGGGGCGATGAGCACGACGGGCTGAGCCCGACAATGACAGAACTCGTAACGCGCAACCGCGCGTTGCGGCACCGTGAGCCGGGCGACACGCCCGACCGCGGGTGCGGGCCGACCCCCTGGGTCGGGGCGTACACCAGGCAAAACGAAGACGTTGCGGCCGCTGAAGGGCGGCCGAAGGGAGCGGAGAAACCCGGTGCCCACGATCCAGCAGCTGGTCCGAAAGGGCCGACAGGCGAAGACGAGCAAGACCAAGACGCCGGCGCTGAAGGGAAGTCCTCAGCGGCGCGGCGTGTGCACGCGCGTGTACACCACCACCCCCAAGAAGCCGAACTCTGCGCTGCGCAAGGTCGCTCGTGTGAAGCTCAGCAGCCAGATCGAGGTGACTGCGTACATCCCGGGCGTCGGCCACAACCTGCAGGAGCACTCGATCGTGCTCGTGCGTGGCGGTCGTGTAAAGGACCTCCCGGGCGTCCGCTACAAGATCGTCCGTGGTTCGCTGGACACCCAGGGTGTCCGCAACCGCAAGCAGGCCCGCAGCCGTTACGGCGCGAAGAAGGAGAAGAGCTGACATGCCTCGTAAAGGCCCCGCTCCGCGCCACCCACTGGTAGCGGACCCTGTTTACAACTCCCCGCTTGTCACCCAGCTGGTGAACAAGATCCTCGTGGGTGGCAAGCGTCAGCTCGCCGAGCGCATCGTCTACGGCGCCCTCGAGGGTGCCCGTGAGAAGAGCGGCACCGACCCCGTGGTGACGCTCAAGCGCGCCATGGACAACGTCAAGCCGACCCTCGAGGTCCGCAGCCGCCGCGTCGGTGGCGCGACCTACCAGGTTCCGGTCGAGGTGCGCACCCCGCGCCAGACCACCCTGGGCCTGCGCTGGCTCGTGCAGTACTCCAAGGCCCGTCGCGAGAAGACCATGATCGAGCGGCTGCAGAACGAGCTGCTCGACGCGAGCAACGGTCTCGGTGCCGCTGTCAAGCGTCGCGAGGACACCCACAAGATGGCGGAGTCCAACAAGGCCTTCGCGCACTACCGCTGGTAAGACCCCGTCACCGGCCCGGCAACAGCCGGGCCGGGGCCCCGGTCGCACCGGCTCCCCGCGGGATCCCGCGGGAGCACAGTCGACACGACGACGAAGAGTAGGGATTGCAGTGGCTGCCGCAGACGCGCTCGCCAAGGTACGCAACATCGGCATCATGGCGCACATCGACGCTGGTAAGACCACGACGACCGAGCGCATCCTGTTCTACACCGGCATCACGTACAAGATCGGTGAAGTCCACGAGGGCGCGGCCGTCATGGACTGGATGGAACAGGAACAAGAACGCGGTATCACCATCACCTCCGCCGCCACGAAGTGCGAGTGGAAGGGCTACACGATTCAGATCATCGACACGCCCGGCCACGTCGACTTCACGGTCGAGGTCGAGCGGTCGCTGCGTGTGCTCGACGGCGCTGTCGCGGTGTACGACGGTGTGGCCGGCGTGGAGCCGCAGACGGAGAACGTCTGGCGGCAGGCGGACAAGTACAACGTCCCCCGGATGTGCTTCGTCAACAAGCTCGACCGGACCGGCGCCGACTTCTTCCGCTGCGTGCAGATGATGATCGACCGGCTCAACGCCACGCCGCTGGTGCTCCAGATCCCGATCGGGCTCGAGGGTGACCACATCGGCGTCGTCGACCTGATCGGCATGCGCGCTCTCACCTGGCGCGGCGAGACCGCCAAGGGTGACGACTACGCGGTCGAGGAGATCCCGGCCGACCTTGTCGACTCCGCCACCGAGTGGCGCGACAAGCTCATCGAGACGCTCGCCGACGTGGACGACTTCGTCATGGAGAAGTACCTCGAGGGCGAGTCGCTGACCGAGGTCGAGATCAAGGACGCCATCCGGCGGGCCACGATCGCCAGCAAGGCCAACCCGGTGCTGTGCGGCTCGGCGTTCAAGAACAAGGGCGTTCAGCCCATGCTCGACGCCGTGGTCGACTTCCTGCCGTCGCCGCTGGACGTCCCGGCCATCGAGGGCACCGCGACGGACGGCGAGACGCCGATGCTGCGCAAGCCGTCCAACAGCGAGCCCTTCTCCGGTCTGGCCTTCAAGATCCAGACGGACAAGCACCTCGGCAAGCTGACGTACGTCCGGGTCTACTCCGGCACGCTCGATTCCGGTTCCCAGGTGGTCAACTCCACCAAGGACCGCAAGGAGCGGATCGGCAAGATCTACCAGATGCACGCCAACAAGCGTGAAGAGCGTCCGTCGGCGCAGGCCGGCGACATCATCGCCGTGCAGGGTCTCAAGCAGACCACCACCGGCGACACGCTGAGCGACCCGGCCAACCCGGTCATCCTGGAATCGATGACGTTCCCGGAGCCGGTCATCCAGGTCGCCATCGAGCCGAAGACCAAGTCCGACCAGGAGAAGCTGGGCACCGCCATCCAGCGCCTCGCCGAGGAGGACCCGACTTTCCGGGTCTTCAACGACGAGGAGACCGGTCAGACGGTCATCGCCGGCATGGGCGAGCTCCACCTGGACATCCTGGTTGACCGTATGCGCCGCGAGTTCAACGTCGAGGCGAACATCGGTAAGCCGCAGGTGGCCTACCGTGAGACGATCCGCGGCAAGGTGGAGAAGCTCACGTACGTCCACAAGAAGCAGACCGGTGGCTCCGGCCAGTACGCGAAGGTCGTCGTCACGGTCGAGCCGCTTGAGCTCGTCGCCGACGGCCCGACCTACGAGTTCGTCAACGCCGTCTCCGGTGGTCGCATCCCGAAGGAGTACATCCCTTCGGTGGACGCCGGTGCGCAGGACTCCCTGCAGTACGGCGTGCTCGCGGGCTACCCGCTGGTCGGTGTCAAGCTGACGCTGGTCGACGGTCAGTTCCACGAGGTCGACTCCTCCGAGATGGCGTTCAAGATCGCCGGCTCGATCGTCATGAAGGAAGCGGCCCGCAAGGCGGACCCCGTGCTGCTCGAGCCGATGATGGCCGTTGAGGTCACCACGCCCGAGGACAACATGGGCGACGTGATCGGCGACGTCAACTCCCGCCGTGGCATCATCCAGTCGATGGAGGAGCGTTCCGGCGCCCGCGTCGTCAAGGCTCTGGTGCCGCTGTCGGAGATGTTCGGCTACGTCGGCGACCTCCGGTCGAAGACGCAGGGCCGGGCGAGTTACAGCATGCAGTTCGACTCCTACGCCGAGGTTCCGCAGAGCGTCGCGAAGGAGATCATCGCTAAGGCCACTGGCGCCTGACGCGGTGAGGCGCGTGCGGTCCGTCGAGGGCCGCACGCGCACTAGCAGTCGACAGAGTCCCCATCGCCTTATCGGGCGTGCCGGGCGAGAAGAAAACCACAGTCCTTAGGAGGACACCAGTGGCGAAGGCGAAGTTCGAGCGGACTAAGCCGCACGTCAACATCGGCACCATTGGTCACATCGACCACGGTAAGACGACGCTGACTGCGGCCATCACCAAGGTTCTGCACGACGAATACCCGGACCTGAACCCCTACACGCCGTTCGACGAGATCGACAAGGCGCCGGAGGAGAAGGCCCGCGGTATCACGATCTCGATCGCGCACGTCGAGTACCAGACCGCGACGCGTCACTACGCGCACGTGGACTGCCCCGGCCACGCTGACTACATCAAGAACATGATCACCGGTGCCGCGCAGATGGACGGCGCGATCCTGGTGGTTGCCGCGACCGACGGCCCGATGCCGCAGACCAAGGAGCACGTGCTCCTGGCCCGCCAGGTCGGCGTTCCGTACATCGTCGTCGCCCTGAACAAGAGCGACATGGTGGACGACGAGGAGCTCCTCGAGCTCGTCGAGCTCGAGGTCCGCGAGCTGCTCAGCACCTACGAGTTCCCGGGCGACGACCTTCCGGTCGTGCGTGTCTCGGCGCTCAAGGCGCTCGAGGGCGACGCTGAGTGGACCGCCAAGCTGCTCGAGCTGATGAACGCGGTCGACACCGCGATCCCGCAGCCCGAGCGCGACATCGAGAAGCCGTTCCTCATGCCGATCGAGGACGTCTTCACGATCACCGGTCGTGGAACGGTCGTCACCGGCCGGGCCGAGCGTGGCATCCTCAAGCCGAACGAGGAGGTCGAGATCGTGGGTATCCGCGAGAAGTCGACCAAGACCGTTTGCACCGGCATCGAGATGTTCCGCAAGCTGCTCGACGAGGCCCGCGCGGGCGAGAACGTCGGCCTCCTCCTGCGTGGTATCAAGCGCGAGGACGTCGAGCGCGGCATGGTCGTCGTGAAGCCGGGGTCCAGCACCCCGCACACGGAGTTCGAGGGCCAGGTCTACATCCTCTCCAAGGAGGAGGGCGGCCGGCACACCCCGTTCTTCCAGAACTACCGCCCGCAGTTCTACTTCCGCACCACGGACGTCACCGGCGTCGTCACGCTGCCCGAGGGCACCGAGATGGTCATGCCGGGCGACTCCACCTCCATGTCGGTCAAGCTGATCCAGCCGATCGCCATGGAGCAGGGCCTGAAGTTCGCGATCCGTGAGGGTGGCCGCACCGTCGGCGCCGGAACGGTCACGAAGATCAACGTCTGATTGAGGCCCACGCCTCAATGGTGACCCCGATTAGCAATGCCGCGAGGGATGCGGCATACTAGTCAGGTTGCGTCCGCGCAGGGTGGTTGACAGCCGCTGAACAGTTCGCTGTTGGCAGTCAACCACCCTCGCCCGGTGTCCGGTGTGTTTGTATTAGCCGCCGGCCACCCCGATCCCGACGGATCGAGGACCCCTCCTCGGAGGAATCCTCGCGGGCATGATCGCTCCAGGTGACTGGGGCGGAAGCCTGTTCGCAGAGCAATCTGCCACTAGGCGCGACACGCCCGACCGCGGGGGTCGGACAACGCAGGATCAACGGTCCTGCGGGCATGCGAGGGCCACCGCTTTCGCACGTAGCGGCATCGAGAAAAGGAAACAGAAGCCACCATGGCGGGACAGAAGATCCGCATCCGGCTCAAGGCCTATGACCACGAGGTCGTTGACTCCTCGGCACGGAAGATCGTCGAGACGGTGACACGTACCGGGGCATCGGTTGCGGGCCCGGTGCCGCTGCCCACGGAGATCAACCGTTTCTGCGTGATCCGGTCGCCGCACAAGTACAAGGACTCGCGCGAGCACTTCGAGATGCGCACGCACAAGCGTCTGATCGACATCATCGACCCGACACCGAAGACGGTCGACTCGCTCATGCGCCTCGACCTCCCGGCTGGCGTCGACATCGAGATCAAGCTGTAGGGATCCGGACAATGGACAGGCAAGTGAAGGGGATCCTGGGCGCCAAGCTCGGCATGACCCAGGTCTGGGACAACAACAAAGTTGTCCCGGTGACCGTGGTGCAGGCCGGCCCTTGCGTCGTGACCCAGGTTCGCACCCCCGAGGCAGACGGCTACGCAGCCGTACAGCTGGCTTACGGCCAGATCGACCCGCGCAAGGTCAACAAGCCCGAGAGCGGTCACTTCGCCAAGGCGGGCGTGTCGCCGCGGCGCCACAAGGTGGAGCTGCGCACCGTTGACGCGGGCGAATACGAGCTCGGCCAGGAAGTCACCGTCGAGGCGTTCGCGGTCGGTACGCCGATCGACGTCACCGGTAAGACCAAGGGCAAGGGCTACGCGGGTGTCATCAAGCGCCACGGCTTCCACGGCCTGAAGGCCAGCCACGGTGTCGAGCGCAAGCACCGCCACCCCGGCTCCATCGGCGCCTGCGCCACCCCGGGTCGCGTCTTCAAGGGCGTCCGGATGGCCGGCCGTATGGGTGGCGAGCGCTTCACCGTGCAGAACCTCACGGTTCAGGCGGTCGACGTGGAGAACAACCTGCTGCTCGTCAAGGGTGCCGTTCCCGGCCCCAAGGGCGCGCTGATTCTGGTCCGCACGGCGGCGAAGAAGGGCGGTGTCAAGAAGTGAGCTCCGTTGACGTGATCAACGCCGAGGGCACCAAGGCCGGCTCGGTCGAGCTGCCCGGCGACATCTTCGACGTGCAGGCGAACATCCCGCTCATGCACCAGGTCGTCGTGGCACAGCTGGCCGCGGCCCGTCAGGGTACGCACAAGGCCAAGAACCGCGGCGAGGTCGCCGGTGGCGGCAAGAAGCCGTACAAGCAGAAGGGCACAGGTCGCGCCCGTCAGGGCTCGATCCGCGCGCCTCAGTTCACCGGTGGTGGCGTCGTGCACGGTCCCGTGCCGCGCGACTACAGCCAGCGGACCCCGAAGAAGATGAAGGCCGCCGCCCTGCGCGGTGCCCTCTCGGACCGGGCCCGTGACGGCCACATCCACGTGATCGAGTCCTTCGTGACCGGCGACAAGCCGTCCACCAAGGCCGCGATCACGACGCTGCGCAAGGCCACTGAGTCCCGCAAGGTCCTGGTCGTGCTGACCAGCCTGGACGAGCTCAACTGGATCTCGCTGCGCAACGAGCCGTCCGTCCACCTCATCGAGGCCGGCCAGCTCAACACGTACGACGTGCTGGTTGCCGACGAGGTGGTCTTCACGAAGGACGCGCTCGACGAGTTCCTGGGCGTTCCGGCCGAGGCCGCCGAGGAGGGCGACAAGTGAGCACCGTTGCCGACCCGCGCGACATCATCGTCGCCCCCGTGGTCTCCGAGAAGAGCTACAGCGTTCTCGACCAGAACTGGTACACGTTCCTGGTCCACCCGGACGCCAACAAGACCGAGATCAAGATCGCTATCCAGCAGATCTTCGATGTCCGCGTGCTGACGGTGAACACCAACAACCGCCAGGGCAAGCGCAAGCGCACCAAGACGGGCTTCGGTCAGCGTAAAGCGACCAAGCGTGCCCTGGTGAAGCTGGCTGACGGTGACCGCATCGAGGCCTTCGGCGGCCCGGTCAGCTAAGGGGTTGTAAATCATGGCTATCCGTAAGTACAAGCCGACCACGCCGGGCCGTCGCGGCTCGAGCGTCGCCGACTTCGCAGAGATCACCCGGTCGACGCCGGAGAAGTCGCTGCTGGTCCCGCTGCCCAAGAAGGGTGGCCGCAACGTCCACGGTCGCATCACCACGCGGCACCAGGGTGGCGGTCACAAGCGGCAGTACCGGCTCATCGACTTCCGCCGGAACGACAAGGACGGCGTGCCGGCCAAGGTCGCTCACATCGAGTACGACCCGAACCGCACGTCCCGCATCGCACTGCTGCACTACGCCGACGGCGAGAAGCGCTACATCCTCGCGCCGAAGGACCTGAAGCAGGGCGACCGCATCGAATCCGGTGTGGGCGCGGACATCAAGCCCGGCAACAACCTGCCGCTCCGCAACATCCCGGTCGGTACGACGATCCACAGTGTGGAGCTTCGTCCCGGCGGTGGCGCCAAGATGGCCCGTTCGGCCGGCGTCGGCATTCAGCTGCTCGGCCGTGAAGGTGCGTTCGCCACGCTGCGGATGCCTTCCGGTGAGATCCGTCGTGTCGACATCCGTTGTCGCGCCACGGTCGGCGAGGTCGGCAACGCCGAGCAGTCGAACATCAACTGGGGCAAGGCCGGCCGCATGCGCTGGAAGGGCAAGCGCCCGACCGTCCGTGGTGTCGCCATGAACCCTGTCGACCACCCGCACGGTGGTGGTGAGGGTAAGACCTCCGGTGGTCGCCACCCGGTTAACCCGGCTGGTAAGCCCGAGGGTCGTACCCGCCGCAAGGGCCAGGAGAGCGACCGCATGATCGTTCGCCGCCGCTACGCCACCCGCAAGCGCGGATAACGGGAGTAGAAGAAAATGCCTCGCAGCCTGAAGAAGGGCCCGTTCGTCGACGACCACCTGCTCAAGAAGGTGGAAGTCCAGAACGACAAGAACTCCAAGAACGTCATCAAGACCTGGTCGCGTCGCTCGACGATCATCCCCGACATGCTCGGGCACACGATCGCCGTGCACGACGGGCGCAAGCACGTCCCGGTGTTCATCTCCGAGGCCATGGTCGGTCACAAGCTCGGCGAGTTCGCTCTGACCCGTACGTTCAAGGGTCACGAGAAGGACGACCGCAAGAGCCGTCGTCGCTAGTCAGTCCACGGATAAGAAAGGGGTTACAGCGATGCCAGTCAAGAGCGATGCTCCGGCGCTTCCCGGCTCTCGGGCCGTTGCGCGCCACGTGCGTATCTCGCCGAACAAGGCGCGCCGTGTGATCAACCTCGTCCGCGGTCTGCCCGCGAAGGAGGCTCTCACGGTCCTGCAGTTCGCGCCGCAGGCTGCGAGTGAGCAGGTCTACAAGGTGCTCGCCAGCGCCATCGCGAACGCGGAGAACAACGAGCGGCTCGACCCGGACGCGCTCCTGGTCAGCGAGGCGTTCGTGGACGAGGGTCCCACGCTCAAGCGGTTCCGGCCGCGGGCGCAGGGCCGGGCGTACCGGATCCGCAAGCGCACGAGCCACATCACGATCGCGGTAGAGGCCGTCGAGGTTCTTCCTCGTAAGGGCTCCGCGAAGAAGGCCGCGCCGGCCAAGAAGGCGGCTCCGGCCACCGAGGCTGCGCCGGCCGAGTCCCAGAGCAGCACGGAAGGTGCCGAGTAATGGGTCAGAAAGTTCACCCCACTGGGTTCCGCCTCGGCATCTCCACCGACTGGAAGAGCCGCTGGTTCGCCGACAAGCTCTACAAGGACTACATCGGCGAGGATGTCAAGATCCGCCGCATGATGTCCAAGGGCCTCGAGCGCGCCGGTATCTCCAAGGTGGACATCGAGCGCACCCGTGACCGGGTTCGCGTCGACATCCACACCGCCCGGCCGGGCATCGTCATCGGCCGTAAGGGTGCGGAGGCCGACCGGATCCGCGGTGAGCTCGAGAAGCTCACCGGCAAGCAGGTCCAGCTCAACATCCTCGAGGTGAAGAGCCCGGAATCGGACGCACAGCTCGTGGCGCAGGGCGTCGCCGAGCAGCTGTCCAGCCGGGTCAGCTTCCGCCGGGCGATGCGCAAGGCCATGCAGTCGGCGATGAAGAACCCCGTCTGCAAGGGCATCCGGGTTCAGGTCTCCGGCCGCCTCGGCGGCGCGGAGATGAGCCGCACCGAGTTCTACCGTGAGGGTCGCGTTCCGCTGCACACGCTGCGGGCCGACATCGAGTACGGCTTCTTCGAGGCGCGTACCACCTTCGGTCGTATCGGCGTGAAGGTCTGGATCTACAAGGGCGACGCCGTTCCGGGTCGCGAGGTTGCCCCCGAGGCGCCGGCGCGTCCGCGTCGCGACCGTGGTGACCGTCCCGACCGTCCGCGCCGGGGTCGTTCCGGTTCGTCCGGCACCACCGCGGGCGGCACCGAGGCCGGCCGGGCCGCGCAGGCTCAGGCCGCGCAGACCGAGCCGACGACCGAGACCGCCGCTGCTCCGGCCGCGGCCGAACCGCAGCAGGAGGGCTGACACATGCTGATGCCGCGTAAGCCCCCGAAGGGCTTCCGCAAGCCGCACCACCCGGACCGCCACGGCGCGTCCAAGGGCGGCAATCGCGTGGTCTTCGGTGAATTCGGTATCCAGGCTCTCGAGCCTGCGTACGTGACCAACCGTCAGATCGAGTCGGCTCGTATCGCCATGACCCGCCACATCAAGCGTGGCGGTAAGGTCTGGATCTCGATCTTCCCGGACCAGGCGCTGACCAAGAAGCCTGCCGAGACCCGCATGGGTTCCGGTAAGGGTTCGCCGGAGTGGTGGGTGGCGAACGTCAAGCCGGGACGCATTCTCTTCGAGATGTCGTTCCCGAACGAGACGATCGCGCGTGAGGCAATGCGTCGCGCGATCCACAAACTCCCGATGAAGTGCCGCATCGTGACACGCGAAGTGGGTGAAAACTGATGGCAGCGGGCGTTAAGCCGGCCGAGCTGCGCGAGCTCTCCGAAGAGGATCTGATCGCGCGGTTGCGGGAGGCCAAGGCGGAGCTGTTCAATCTTCGCGTGCAGGGTGCAACCGGTCAGCTCGACAATCACCGTCGGCTGCAGGTTGTCCGCAAGGACATCGCGAAGATCTACACGATCATGCGTGAACGTGAGCTGGGGCTCTCGGCCGCGCCGAGTGAGGTGACAGCATGAGTGAAACCGCCCCGCAGGGGACTGAAGCCGTTGCACCGCGGGCTCAGCGCAAAACGCGCGAGGGTCTCGTGGTCAGCGACAAGATGGACAAGACTGTCGTCGTCGAGGTTGAGGACCGCGTCAAGCACGCCCTCTACGGCAAGGTCATCCGTCGCACCCGCAAGCTCAAGGTGCACGATGAGCAGAATGCTTGCGGCACCGGCGACCGGGTCCTGCTGATGGAGACCCGTCCGCTGTCCGCCACCAAGCGGTGGCGGGTCGTGGAGATCCTCGAAAAGGCCAAGTGAGTGCGCTGGGCCGGTGAAAGCCGGCCCAGCTCACCATCGTTCCGCCAAGCTTCGGTGTTCTTGATCCGGAGAACTGGCAGACATAGGAGACAGACGTGATCCAGCAGGAGTCGCGACTGCGCGTCGCCGACAACACGGGTGCCCGGGAAATTCTGTGCATCCGCGTACTGGGCGGCTCCGGCCGCCGTTACGCGAGCATCGGCGACGTCATCGTGGCCACGGTCAAGGACGCCATCCCGGGTGCGGGTGTGAAGAAGGGTGACGTCGTCAAGGCGGTCATCGTTCGCACCGCCAAGGAGAGGCGCCGTCCCGACGGCTCGTACATCCGCTTCGACGAGAACGCCGCCGTCATCATCAAGGACGGCGGGGACCCCCGCGGTACGCGCATCTTCGGCCCGGTCGGCCGCGAGCTGCGCGACAAGCGGTTCATGAAGATCATCAGCCTGGCGCCGGAGGTGCTCTGACCGTGAAGATCAAGAAGGGCGACACGGTCGTCGTCATCGCCGGTAAGGACAAAGGCGCGAAGGGCAAGGTCATTGCGGCCTACCCCCGCCGGGACAAGGTCCTCGTCGAGGGCGTCAACCGTATGAAGAAGCACGAGCGCATTCAGACGAACCAGCGTGGTTCGAAGACCGGCGGCATCGTCACTCAGGAAGCCCCGATCCACATCTCGAACGTGCAGATCGTGGACGACCAGGGCAACCCGACTCGCATCGGGTTCCGGATCGATGACAGCGGCCAGAAGGTCCGAGTCGCGCGTTCCACCGGTAAGGACCTGTGATGACTGCCGCTACCGAGACCAAGACCCTGCCCCGGCTGAAGCAGAAGTACCGCGGCGAGGTTGTCGCATCGCTTCAGGAGCAGTACAAGTACGGCAACCCCATGCAGATCCCCGGCCTGGTCAAGGTCGTCGTGAACATGGGTGTGGGCGAGGCTGCCCGCGACGCCAAGCTGATCGACGGCGCCGTGCGGGACCTGACCACCATCACCGGTCAGAAGCCGCTGGTGCGCCGGGCGACCAAGTCGATCGCGCAGTTCAAGCTCCGTGAGGGCATGCCGATCGGCGCGAAGGTCACCCTGCGCAACGACCGCATGTGGGAGTTCCTGGACCGGCTGCTGTCGATCGCGCTGCCGCGTATCCGTGACTTCCGCGGGCTCGACGGGCGCAAGCTCGACGGGCACGGCAACTACACGTTCGGTCTGACCGAGCAGTCGGTGTTCCACGAGATCGACCAGGACCGGATCGATCGCACTCGGGGCATGGACATCACGGTGGTCACTTCCGCCACGACCGACGAGGAGGGCCGGCAGCTGCTCAAGCTCCTCGGCTTCCCGTTCAAGGAGAACTGAGAATGGCTAAGAAGGCGCTGAAGATCAAGGCAGCCGCGAAGCCGAAGTTCGCCGTCCGGGCGTACACGCGTTGCCAGAAGTGCGGTCGCCCGCACTCGGTGTACCGCAAGTTCGGTCTGTGCCGGGTGTGCGTGCGGGACATGGCTCACCGTGGTGAGCTGCCCGGCGTTTCCAAGGCTTCCTGGTAATCCTGCCAACCACACCGCCCGCGCCCCTCACCCGGGGCAAAGGCGGATCTGGAGTAATACCGCTTCGCCGTAGGCCCGGTTCACCGGGAACCCCGGCGAGAAAGGTTGACGAATACCCATGACGATGACGGACCCGATCGCAGACATGCTGACGCGTCTGCGTAACGCCAACCAGGCGTACCACGACAAGGTGACCATGCCCTTCTCGAAGATCAAGGCGAACATCGCCGAGGTCCTCAAGGCAGAGGGATACATCGCCTCCTGGTCGGCCGAGGAGCCTGAGGAAGGCGAAGTCGGCAAGCGCCTGGTCGTTGAACTGAAGTACGGCCAGAGCCGCGAGCGCAGCCTCGCCGGGATCAAGCGCGTGTCCAAGCCCGGCCTCCGGGTTTACGCCAAGTCCGACGAGCTCCCCCGGGTGCTCGGCGGCCTGGGCGTCGCGATCATCTCGACGTCCCAGGGCCTCCTGACCGATCGGCAGGCCCGCAAGCGGAGCGTTGGCGGGGAAGTCCTCGCCTTCGTCTGGTAACGGAGACTTAGACATGTCGCGAATTGGACGTAAGTCGATCCCGGTCCCGACCGGCGTCGACATCACCATTTCGGGCCGGACCGTCAAGGTCAAGGGCCCTAAGGGCGAGCTCTCGCACACCGTCGCCGAACCGATCACGGTCGAGAAGGCGGAGAACGGCGAGCTGCACGTCAACCGCCCCAACGACGAGCGCAAGGCCAAGGAACTCCACGGCCTGTCTCGTACCCTCGTGGCGAACATGATCGTCGGCGTGACCGAGGGTTACAAGAAGACCCTCGAGATCAACGGCACCGGTTACCGCGTGACGGCCAAGGGCAAGGACCTCGAGTTCGCGCTCGGCTTCTCGCACCCGGTCAACGTTGTTCCGCCGGCCGGCATCACCTTCTCGGTGGAGCGGCCGACGCAGTTCACGGTCGCCGGTATCGACAAGCAGCTGGTCGGCGAGGTCGCCGCGAACATCCGGAAGATCCGCCCGCCGGAGCCCTACAAGGGCAAGGGCGTCAAGTACCAGGGCGAGGTCATCCGCCGCAAGGCTGGAAAGGCAGGTAAGAAGTGACCGCCACGCTGCTCAAGCGCCGCAATGGCGGGGGTGCCAGCTACAAGCGCGCCGTCGGCAAGGCGCGTCGGCACTTCCGGGTTCGGAAGAACGTCCGCGGCACTGCCGAGCGTCCGCGCCTGGTCGTCACCCGGTCCACGCGGAACATCACCGCGCAGATCGTCGACGACCTCAAGGGTCACACGCTGGCTTCTGCCTCCACGCTCGACGCCTCCCTGCGGGGCACCGAGGGTGACAAGAGCGCCCTGGCCGGCAAGGTCGGTGCTCTGCTCGCCGATCGGGCCAAGGCTGCGGGAGTGTCCAAGGTCGTCTTCGACCGCGGTGGCAACAAGTACGCGGGGCGGATCGCCGCGCTTGCGGACGCCGCCCGCGAAGCCGGACTCGAGTTCTAGGAGGGATTGACCAATGCCTGGTCAGCAGCGCCGAGGCGGCGGGTCCGGCGGTAACAACGAAGGTGGCCGCCGCGACAACCGCCGTGAGGGCGGCCGCGGTAACGCGCCCGTCGAGAAGACCCCGCATCTTGAGCGGGTCGTCGCGATCAACCGTGTCGCGAAGGTCGTGAAGGGTGGTCGTCGCTTCAGCTTCACCGCCCTCGTGATCGTCGGAGACGGTGACGGCACCGTCGGTATCGGTTACGGCAAGGCCAAGGAGGTGCCCGCGGCTATCGCCAAGGGTGTCGAAGAGGCCAAGAAGCACTTCTTCAAGGTGCCGCGCATCGGCGCCACCATCCCGCACCCGATCACCGGCGAAGCTGCCGCGGGTGTCGTGCTCCTCAAGCCGGCGTCGGCTGGTACCGGTGTTATCGCCGGTGGCCCGGTGCGTGCCGTGCTCGAGTGTGCCGGTATTCACGACATCCTGAGCAAGAGCCTCGGCTCTTCGAACCCGATCAACATCGTCCACGCGACGGTTGCTGCTCTCAAGGGTCTCGAGTCTCCGGAAGCGGTCGCGGCTCGCCGTGGCCTGCCGGTCGAGGACGTCGCGCCCGCTGCCATGCTGGCGGCGCGTGCGGAAGCGGCGGTGCACTGATGGCACGCTTGAAGGTCACCCAGCTCCGGTCCGGCATCGGCCGCAAGCAGAACCAGCGGGACTCCCTGCGGTCGCTCGGGCTGAAGCGGATCAATGATGTGGTGGTCAAGGAGGACCGCCCCGAGATTCGGGGCATGATCTTCGCCGTGAACCACCTCGTCAGCGTCGAGGAGGTCGAGTAATGGCGATCAAGGTCCACCACCTCCGGCCGGCGCCCGGAGCCAAGACCGCGAAGACCCGTGTGGGTCGCGGTGAGGGCTCCAAGGGCAAGACCGCCGGTCGCGGTACCAAGGGTTCCAAGGCCCGGAAGAACATCTCGGCTGCGTTCGAGGGTGGGCAGATGCCTATCCACATGCGCTTGCCGAAGATGAAGGGCTTCAAGAACAAGAACAAGGTCGTGTTCCAGGTCGTGAACCTGGACCGTCTCGCCGAACTGTTCCCGAACGGTGGCGAGGTCGGTCCGCTGGAGCTCGCCGACGCCGGTGCGGTCCGTCGTAACCAGCCGGTGAAGGTCCTCGGTACGGGCGACCTGGGCGGTGTGTCGCTGCAGATTTCGGCGCACGCGTTCAGTGAGTCCGCCAAGGAGAAGATCGCCGCAGCCGGTGGTTCCGCCACCGCGCTGTGATTTCTGCCGGGGGTGCTGGCCCGGGTGTCCGTCGTGATACCCGGGCCGGCATCCCCGTTGTGGCGTCTGACCTGGCATTTCGCCGGGACGGGCAAGAATGTCGCACTGACCGGGGCATAGCTCTTCGTCCCCGGGTGTTACACAAGCGGCGACCGTGCCTCACGAGAGGCCCGTCAGGCTGTTAAAGTCCGTTCCCAGCTAGGGATATCGGTCGTCCGGACCGATGCCTCCCCCCATCCGCCGGTTTCAGGCGGCCACCTCGCGCAGGAGGAAGAAGTTGCTCTCCGCCTTTTCCAGTGCGTTCCGGACGCCCGACCTGCGCAAGAAACTGCTGTTCACAGTAGCGATCATCGCGGTCTACCGGCTCGGCGCAACCTTGCCCAGCCCAGGCGTGTCCTACACCAACGTCCAGAACTGCCTGGACTCCGTGAGCGCCGCGGACTCGGGCAGCGGGGTTCTGAACCTGCTGAACCTGTTCTCCGGCGGCGCCCTGCTCCAGCTCTCGGTCTTCGCGCTCGGAATCATGCCGTACATCACGGCGTCGATCATCCTGCAGCTGCTGACCGTGGTGATCCCGCGGCTGGAGCAACTCCGTAAGGAGGGCCAGTCCGGCCAGGCGAAGATCACCCAGTACACCCGGTACCTGACCCTGGGTCTGGCCGTTCTGCAGTCCTCCGCGTTCGTTGCCCTGGCCCGCTCCGGCCAGCTGTTCGGCAACGCGTGCCCGCAGGAGCAGTCGAACCTGCAGATCGTCCCGACCAACACCGGTATCCCGATGTGGCTCACGCTGATCATGCTGGTCATCACGATGACCGCCGGCACGGGCGTGGTCATGTGGCTCGGCGAGCTCATCACCGACCGCGGCGTCGGTAACGGCATGTCGGTGCTGATCTTCACCTCGATCGCCGCCCGCCTCCCCGGCGAGGGCTGGACGATCAAGGAGAGCAACGGCTTCGGCAAGTTCTGGCTCGTCATCGGGCTGGTGCTGCTGGTCATCGCCGCTGTCGTCTTCATCGAGCAGGCACAGCGCCGGATCCCGGTGCAGTACGCGAAGCGCATGATCGGCCGGCGCATGTACGGCGGTACCTCGACGTACATCCCGCTCAAGGTCAACCAGGCCGGTGTCGTTCCGGTCATCTTCGCGTCGTCGCTGCTCTACCTGCCGCAGCTGTACCTGCAGTTCTTCGACCCGAACAACCTCAAGGGTTACCAGCAGTGGATCCAGCAGTACCTCGTCGACCCGACGAGCTGGATCTACATCACGACCTACTTCCTCATGATCATCTTCTTCACGTACTTCTACGTGTCGATCACGTTCAACCCGACCGAGGTCGCGGAGAACATGAAGAAGTACGGTGGGTTCGTACCGGGCATCCGGCCCGGTAAGCCGACCGCTGACTACCTGGACTTCATCCTCAGCCGGATCACGCTGCCGGGTGCGCTCTACCTGGGCCTGATCTCGGTCCTGCCGAACTTCTTCTTCATCTGGCTCAACGCGGACCAGTACCAGAACTTCCCGTTCGGTGGTACAGCGGTGCTGATCATGGTCGGCGTGGGTCTGGAGACGGTCAAGCAGATCGAGAGCCAGCTGATGCAGCGCAACTACGAAGGGTTCCTCCGGTAGTGGGGGCGCGGAGCCGGGGGGCTCTCGCGTCCGTGGTTTGCGAGGCTCGTTCTCACCGAAGCGAGGCGATGTAGGTGCGGCTGGTACTGGTGGGCCCTCCGGGGGCCGGCAAGGGGACCCAGGCTGAGTTCATCGCTGCCCATCTCGCCGTACCGAAGATCTCGACCGGTGACATCTTCCGGGCCAACGTCTCCCAGGGCACGCCGCTGGGCCTCGAGGCGAAGCGGTACATGGACGCGGGAAACCTGGTCCCCGACGAGGTGACCATCAACATGGTCCGGGACCGGCTCGCCGAGCCGGACGCGGCCGATGGTTTCCTGCTGGACGGGTTCCCGCGGACGGTCCCGCAGGCGCAGGCACTGGACAAGCTGCTGGCCGACCTCGGCACGGCGCTCGACCTCGTGATGGAACTCGTGGTCGACGACGACGAGGTCATCCGGCGGCTGTCCGGGCGGCGTACCTGCCGGGGTTGCGGCAAGATCTGGCACGTCGAGTTCGATCCCACCAGCAAAGAGAACATCTGCGACAGGTGTGGCTCCGAGCTGTTCCAGCGTGACGACGACCGGGCGGAAACCATCGCCAACCGTCTCGTCGAGTACGCGGACAAGACAGCACCCCTAGTCGACTTCTACGGCGCCCAGGGCAAGCTGGTCGGGATCGACGCGACCGGACCGGTCGAAGATGTCACTGTGCGGGCTATCGACGCACTTCGGTCGTACGGAGGCTGAGATGCGTCGCCAACAGCTGGACATCCAGCTGAAAACCCCCGAGCAGATCGAACTGATGCGGGGTGCCGGCCTCGTGGTCGCGGCCGCCCTGGACGCGATGCGCGAGGCCGTGGCCCCGGGCGTCTCGACGGGCGACCTCGACGCCATCGCGGAGAAGGTCATCCTCGACGCGGGCGCGGTCCCGTCGTTCAAGGGCTACCACGGCTTCCCCGCGTCGATCTGCGCGTCCGTCAACGAGCAGGTCGTGCACGGCATCCCGTCGACCGGCCAGGTGCTGAAAGAGGGCGACCTGCTGTCGCTCGACTGCGGCGCGATCCTCGACGGCTGGCACGGCGACTCGGCCATCACTGTCGGCGTCGGCGAGACCGACCCGGCGCTGCTTCGGCTGGCCGAGGTCGCGGAAGACGCGATGTGGGCCGGAATCGCCGCGGCGGCGCGAGGTGCCGCCAACGGCCGGGGCCGGCTCACGGACATCTCCTTCAACGTCGAGAAGACCGTCCGCAAGGGCGGTCGCTACGGCATCGTCGACGGGTACGGCGGCCACGGCATCGGCACGGAGATGCACCAGGACCCGCACGTCCTCAACCACGGCAAGCCCGGCAAGGGCCCCCGTCTGGTCCCCGGCCTGGCGCTGGCCATCGAGCCCATGATCACCATGGGCTCGCCCCGCACGGTCGAACTCGACGACGGCTGGACGGTCGTCACCCGGGACGCCTCGGTGGCGGCACACGTCGAGCACACCATGGCGCTCCTCGAGGACGGCGTCTGGGTGACCACCGCCCACGACGGCGGCCGGGCCCGGCTGGGCGACCTCGTGACGTCCCGCCAGCCGGCTGCCACCGCCGCGGTGGAGTGACCAAGAGGAACTGACACGCTGACGGGCCGGAGGGAATCCCTCTGGCCCGTTTCCGTCTCCCAGAGGCGCTCTGCGGCGATATCTCCGCCGGCACGGCGTTCGGGGAGTCTCCGTGCCCGTACGCGCTCTGCGGCTGGACCAGGCCACCGACGGCGCGGGGTGACCTGGGAGCGTGACGCTGTCATGCTGGTACGCATGGGGCGGGACGAGATGCGAGCCGCGGACGCCGACCGGGAGGTCGTCGCCGAACAGCTCAGGACAGCGCTCAACGAGGGCCGGCTGGACCTGCACGAGTACGACGAGCGGCTGCAGCAGGTCTATGCGGCCAGGACGTACGGTGAACTTCGTCCGCTGGTGCACGATCTGCCGGTCGGCCGGGTGCCCGATCCCGTACCCGGCACGGCGACGACGACCGCCTCGGACCGCGAGCTGACAATGCGCTGGCTGGCGGCGGTATGGGGCTCCTGGGCATCCGTGGTGGGGATCACGACGGTGATCTGGGTCCTCACCTGCCTCGGGAACAGGGAACTCCTCTACTTCTGGCCCATGTGGGTGGCCGGGCCCTGGGGAGCGGTGCTGGTCTGGTCGTCGATCGCGGGGGTGGCCGCGGGAGCGCCGCGCCGGGATGCCGAGAAGAAGGCCCGTAAGCGGGCCGATCGGCAGGCCAAGCGGGAGCGGAGAGCGCTGGAGGCCGACGGGACGGCGCAGGCGGGCCCGGCCCAGCCGGCAGATTCGGCCGAGCCAGCGGGCCAGGCAGGCCAGGCAGGGCACCCGGGCCAGGCAGGGCAGGCAGGGCACCCGGGCCAGGCAGGGCAGGCAGGGCACCCGGGCCAGGCTGGGCAGGCAGGCCAGGAAGCGCACCCGGGCCAGACGGCGCAGGCCGGGCAGGCCGGGTATGTGGGGGAGACGCCGGCGATCTCGGCTACCCGGGACGGTGAGGCTGCGCCGGTGTGGAATCCCGAGCCGCGGACCGAGCGGGAACGGACCCGGGACAACCGCGCCTGACAGCTCGCGGGTGGTCTCTCCCGTGCGGGCGGACTGAGTGCCAGGGCCCTGGGCGGGGGAGTGGGAGTCCCTGCCCTGAGTGGGCGGGGGGTGTTCCCGTATGGCGGGTCCAGGTGGTTGTGCCTTGGGCGGGAGGTCTCGCTCTGAGTGGGCGGGCTGGGCGGTTTTCCCCGGCTGAGCGGATCGGGTGGGCATTGCGTCGAGCGGGCGGGCCGCGTGGACGTCCCCCTGATTGGGTGGGCCGCGTCGCCGTTCCCCGGGTGAGTCCCCCTGGGTGGGCGGGCCGGTGGTCATCACCCTGAGCGGGTGGGCCGGGTGGGCCGGGTGGGCCGGGTGGGCCGGGTGGGCCGGGTGGGGCGGGTGGGCCGGGTGGGCGGGCCGGGTGGCCGTTTCCCTGATTGGGCGGGCCGGGTGGCCGTTTCCCAAGTGGGCGGGCCGGTTGGCTGGCCCCGGAGTGGGTGGGCCGGGTGCCTGGCCCCCGGGTGGCCGTCCCTTCGAGTGGGCTGGCGCTGGGTGACCGTTTCCCGAGTGGCCCTCCCCGGGAGTGGGCGGGCCCGGTGGCCGTGCCTCGGCTGGCTGGATGGTCATGCCCTGGGTGGTGATGCCCCGGGTGGTCATGCCCGGTGTGGGCGGCCCGGGTGGTCGCAGTCCGGGCAGGTCGGCGGTATGGATGGTCTTGCTCTGGGTGAACCGGGCGATCGTCCTCCTGGATGGCCGGATCGAGTGGAGCCTGCGTTGGCTGGGCGGTCTCGGCCTGCTTGGGCTCGTCGGGTGGCTTCGCGCTGCTTGGGCTGGACGGGTTGTTGTGCCTGAGTGGGCGGGTGGTGGGTTGGGCTTGCCTGTGGGGGTGGGGTTTGCCGGAACCGGGCGTAAGGTTGGGGTCGAACATGCCTTCGCGTCCGATTTTCGAGGGTGTCGACACACCCGACCCCGGGGTACGGGGGGCTCGGTTTGGTGTCGATGCTTAGCACGCGTACACTGGCATGCTGGCGCACAGCGTCCACTCTGACGTGTCCATCAAGCGCTTCTGATGGTGCCTCGGAGCCGCGGCTGGTCCTTCCCCTTGGGGTTGGGATGAATGCTGTGAGCCTGCCCCACGATCCCGATGTACAGGTAGCGGAGGACATGCCAAAGAAAGACGGAGCCATCGAGATCGAAGGCCGAGTGATCGAGCCGTTGCCGAACGCTATGTTCCGCGTCGAGCTCGCCAATGGTCACAAGGTGCTGGCTCACATCTCCGGCAAGATGCGGCAGCACTATATCCGCATCCTTCCCGAGGACCGGGTCGTCGTCGAGCTTTCGCCGTACGACCTGACCCGTGGGCGCATCGTCTACCGCTACAAGTAGAGGGTCGCGGGGATCTAGTCCCGTCCGACTGAGAGTTAAGGCAAACCGTGAAGGTCAAGCCGAGCGTCAAGCGGATCTGCAACAACTGCCGGGTCATCCGGCGGCACGGGCGCGTCATGGTCATCTGCAAGACCGACGCGCGCCACAAGCAGCGCCAGGGCTGATTTCAGCTTCTCGCTGCCAGATCCGTATTTCTGCACAAGCTCGTTCCAGCCGCAGTCATTGTTATGGCGATGACACGTGGTTCCACCCCCGGTCGGAGGCCGGGGCCCGCCCGGGCAGGCGGGATCGGGACGGGCACAGACCTCCGTGAGACATCTGAGGAGCAAGCCCACTTATGGCTCGACTCGTCGGCGTCGATCTTCCCCGCGACAAGCGGATGGAGATCGCGCTCACTTACGTTTTCGGAATCGGTCGTACCCGTGCCGTCGAGGCACTGACGGCGACCGAGATTGACCTGAACAAGCGCGCTAAGGACCTCACGGACGAGGAGCTGGTCCAGCTCCGCGACTACATCGAGGGCCATTTCAAGGTTGAGGGCGACCTGCGCCGCGAGGTCGCCGCCGATATCCGCCGCAAGGTTGAGATCGGCTGCTACGCCGGCATTCGCCACCGCCGGGGTCTTCCCGTCCGCGGTCAGCGGACCCGGACCAACGCGCGTACCCGTAAGGGTCCGAAGCGCACGGTTGCCGGTAAGAAGAAGCCCGGTCGGAAGTAATAGGAGCGCACTGACTTATGCCACCGAAGGCGCGCACTGGGGCCCCTGTCAAGAAGGTCCGGCGCAAGGAACGCAAGAACGTCGCCCACGGGCAGGCGCACATCAAGAGCACGTTCAACAACACCATCGTGTCGATCACCGACCCGACCGGTGCTGTCATCTCCTGGGCCTCCTCGGGCCAGGTGGGCTTCAAGGGCTCCCGCAAGTCGACTCCGTTCGCCGCGCAGCTGGCCGCCGAGGCCGCTGCTCGCCGGGCCATGGAGCACGGCATGCGCAAGGTCGACGTGTTCGTGAAGGGTCCCGGCTCCGGCCGGGAGACCGCGATCCGTTCGCTGCAGGCCGCGGGCCTCGAGGTCGGGCAGATCTCCGACGTCACGCCCCAGCCGCACAACGGATGCCGTCCGCCGAAGCGTCGTCGGGTCTAAGGGAGAGTTAGAAGCAATGGCTCGTTACACAGGGGCGGACTGCAAGCGCTGCCGCCGCGAGAAGATGAAGCTGTTCCTCAAGGGCAGCAAGTGCGATGGTCCGAAGTGCCCGTTCGAGTCCCGGCCGTTCCCGCCCGGGCAGCACGGCCGCGGCCGGACCAAGGAGACCGAGTACCTCCTGCAGCACCGCGAGAAGCAGAAGGCCCGTCGTACCTACGGCGTGCTGGAGAAGCAGTTCCGCGGTTACTACGAGGAGGCTGTCACCAAGCCGGGCAAGACCGGCGAGGTGCTGCTGCAGATCCTCGAGACCCGTCTCGACAACGTCGTCTACCGGGCCGGCCTCGCGCAGTCCCGGGACATGGCGCGTCAGCTGGTCAAGCACGGCCACTTCCTGGTCAACGGCGTGAAGGTCGACATCCCGTCGTACCGGATCCGGGAGCACGACATCGTCCAGGCCCGTGAGAAGTCGAAGGAAATGACTCCCTTCGTCGTCGCGCAGGCCCAGGCCGGTTCGCGTCCCGTCCCGGCCTGGCTGGAGACGATCCCGAGCGAGCACAAGGTTCTGGTGCACTCGCTCCCGGCCCGCGGTGTCATCGACACCCAGGTCCAGGAGCAGCTGATCGTCGAGCTCTACTCCAAGTAGCAGCTTTCGGGGCCGCCGGTCGAGAGGCCGGCGGCCCTTTGAAACGGACGGGCAGCAAATAGCGGTTGCCCTGACAGAAAGAAGAAAAGCGTGCTCATCAGCCAGCGGCCGTCTCTCTCCGAAGAGACGATCAGCGAGACCCGTTCCCGGTTCACCATCGAGCCGCTGGAGCCGGGTTTCGGCTACACCCTTGGCAACTCGCTCCGGCGGACGCTGCTGTCGTCCATCCCGGGCGCGGCGGTCACCAGCATCAAGATCGACGGCGTGCTGCACGAGTTCACTACCATCCCCGGTGTCAAGGAGGATGTGGTCGAGCTCGTCATGAACGTCAAGGAGCTCACCGTCAGCTCCGAGCACGACGAGCCGGTCAGCATGTACCTGCGCAAGCAGGGCCCGGGTGACGTCACCGCTGGTGACATCCAGCCCCCGGCCGGCGTGTCCGTGCACAACCCCGACCTGAAGCTGGCCACGCTCAACAGCAAGGGCCGGCTCGACATGGAGCTCACCGTCGAGCGGGGCCGTGGCTACGTCACGGCGGCGCAGAACAAGAGCGCCGGCGCCGAGATCGGCCGGATCCCGGTCGACTCGATCTACTCGCCGGTCATGAAGGTGACCTACCGCGTCGAGGCGACCCGTGTCGAGCAGCGCACCGACTTCGACCGTCTGATCATCGACGTCGAGTCCAAGGCGTCCATCTCGCCCCGTACCGCGCTGGCGTCGGCCGGCTCGACGCTCGTCGAGCTCTTCGGTCTCTGCCGTGAGCTGGACGAGACCGCCGAGGGCATCGACATCGGCCCGTCCCCGCAGGACGCGCAGCTGGCCGCCGATCTGGCGCTGCCGATCGAGGAGCTGGACCTCACCGTCCGGTCGTACAACTGCCTCAAGCGCGAGGGCATCAACACCGTCGGGGAACTCATCGGGCGGACGGAGGCCGACCTTCTGGATATAAGGAATTTCGGTCAGAAGTCGATCGACGAGGTCAAGATGAAGCTCGCCGGAATGGGCCTGGGCCTCAAGGACAGCGCGCCGTCCTTCGACCCGGCGCACGTGGTCGACTCGTTCGGCGACGTGGACTACGACACCGACGACTACCGCGAGACCGAGCAGCTGTAACTCGGCTGCCGCCATGCTCTGCGGCAACTAGGCGGCTCCGCCGCACTGCAAGGTAAATTCCTCGAAGGAGCAACAATGCCCACGCCCCCTAAGGGTCCCCGCCTCGGCGGCAGCCCGGCGCACGAGAAGCTGCTGCTGGCCAACCTGGCCACGGAGCTCTTCCGGCACGGGAAGATCAAGACCACCGAGACCAAGGCGCGGCGCCTTCGCCCCCTGGCGGAGACGCTGATCACCAAGGCCAAGCGCGGTGACCTGCACTCCCGTCGCCGGGTGCTGGGTGTCGTCAAGGACAAGGACATCGTCTACTCGCTGTTCGAGCAGATCGCGCCGCGGTACACGAACCGTCCGGGTGGCTACACCCGGATCACCAAGACCGGCCCGCGCAAGGGTGACAACGCCCCCATGGCGGTCATCGAGCTGGTCGAGGAGCTGCAGGTCGCGGCCGTCACCGGCCCGAGCAAGGAGGCCCGCAAGGCCGCCGCGCAGCAGAACAAGGTCGAGGCCCTGACCCGTGACGAGGAGGCCGCTCCGGCCGCCGCCGCCACGACGGAGCCCGCCGCCGCCACGACGGAGCCCGCCGCGGACCAGGACGCCGAGGCGCCGGTCAGCGCTTCCGGCGACAAGGCCGAGGGCGACGACGCCAAGGCCTGAGCACGGCAACCGACGGCCCGGCACCCCGCGAGGGGCGCCGGGCCGTTTCGTATCCCAGGGAGGGTTACCAGGTGACGCGGCTACGGCTGGACGTCTCGTACGACGGCGGGGACTTCTCGGGATGGGCGGTGCAGCCCTCCCGGCGTACGGTCGCAGGGGTCTTGATCGAGGCTTTCGCGCGGTTGACCGGGCCCGAGGTGGAGCTGGGCCTGACGGTGGCCGGGCGCACGGACGCCGGGGTGCACGCGACCGGCCAGGTGTGCCACGTCGACCTGCCCGACGAGCTGTGGGAGACGTTGCGGGCCTCGCTGCTGCGCCGGCTCGCCGCGCTCATGCCGCCGGACGCCCGGGTGCGTGCGATCACCCCGGTGCCGGAGACGTTCGACGCGCGGTTCTCGGCCACATTCCGGCGGTACGAGTACCGGGTCGCGGACACCGTCTACGGACCGCAGCCGTTGCGGCGTAACGACACGCTGCACTGGGTGCGCCCGCTCGACCTGGAGCGGCTCAACGTGGCGGCCGAGGGCCTGGTCGGGTTGCACGACTTCGCCGCGTACTGCAAACGCAAAGAGCACGCGACGACCGTACGGGCGATCGATCGTCTGCAGTGGCACCGCGAACCGGACGGGGTCGCCGTGGCCACCGTGCGGGCCGACGCGTTCTGCCAGGCGATGGTGCGCAGCCTGGTCGGGGCGATGCTGACCGTGGGTGACGGGCGCCGGGAGCCGGAGTGGCCCGCCGGGCTGCTGGTGCTGCGGGAGCGCTCCAGCGAGGTGACGGTCGCGCCGGCACACGGGCTCACGCTGGTCGAGGTCGGCTATCCGGACGAGGCGGAGTACGCCGGTCGCGCCGAGGCCACCCGGCGGCTACGGGTTCCGTGACCGGGCGTTGACGACCTTGTCCACGAGGTACTGGTCGATGATGTCGGCGGTGATCCGGCCCGCGTACGGATCATCGTCGCCGACCAGGCGCCCGTCCGGGCGCGAGATGAGGCAGTAGATCAGGAAGTGCCCGCGGGCCCGCCAGCCGGCCTGCGCGACCGGCCCGGTGGGTTCGTCGCCGAAGCTGCCGAGCGCGCCGATCGGGGTGAACGTGCCGCGGCCCGACTCGATGAGGTTCCCGGCCCGCTCGGTGGTGGCCTCCGCCCCGATGTCGTTGTCGAGGTTGAAGATGCCGGCGGTCACCTCGTAGCCGCCGTAGGGTGCCGTCATCGTGGCCCGGACGATCTGGTCGCAGCCGTTGTCCGCGAGCATCGTGGTGAGTTCACCGCTGGTGGCCTGGGCGCAGTCGGAGTCCATGTGGGTCACCGAGACCCGGTAGGGCGGGGCACCGGCGACCAGCTGGATCTCCGGTGCGGGGAAGACCTCCTGGCGGGTCAGCGGCGCCGGGTCGACGGCCCGCGAGCTGATCTCGGCCGGCGTGGACCGCACCGACGAGGTGGTGCTCGGTGTGCGGAGCTGCTCGACGACGACGAAGTAACCGACCAGCCCGACGATCGACGTGAGGATCAGCGCGGCCAGCCCGGTGAGGAGGAGTTGCAGGGTCTGCCGCGGCTCGAGGACGACGGTGGGAGCGCGATGGGCGGCGTGAGACATGGATTCACGCTAGGAGCGCACGATGATCGATGGGCGCACTGGATGTGCGGCACCCCGGTGCACCGGGGGTCGTTACGCGGCGGGAAACTTGCTGGGTGAGCCCCGACCATTACTTCAGTGCCGAGCCTTCCGCCCCGGAGACCAGGGAGCGGATCGAGTTCTCCGTGGGCGGGCGCGGTTATACCCTCACGGCCTCGCGCGGCGTGTTCTCGGCCGGGCGGCTGGACCCCGGCACGGCGGTCCTGCTGCGCAAGGGCGACCTGCCCACCCCCGCGACCACCGGCACGTTCCTCGACGTCGGGTGCGGTTACGGCCCGATCTCGTGTGTGCTCGCGTCCGAGGCGCCGGCCGCCACCGTTTTCGCGATCGACGTGAACTCCCGCGCCCGGGCGCTGACCGTGGAGAACGCCGCCGCGCTGGGCCTGGCCGACCGGGTCGAGGTGTACGAACCCGACGAGGTCCCGGCCGGTGTCGAGTTCGACCAGATCTGGAGCAACCCGCCCACCCACATCGGCAAGGCGGGGCTGCAGGAGCTGATGGACCGCTGGCTGGCCCGGCTGGCCCCGGCGGGCGTGGCCTGGCTGGTGATCAACCGCAATCTCGGCGGCGACTCGCTGCACGCCTACCTCACCGGCAATAACTGGGTTGTGGAAAGGACGGCGAGCCAGCGAGGATTCCGCGTGCTCAAGGTGACGAGAGGAGGATGACCTCGTGGGTTATGTAGATGTCTCCGGTGCCGGTCTCGTGCTGCCCGACGGCCGCGAGTTGTTCTCCGACGTGTCGTTCCGGGTCGGCGAGGGCGCCAAGGTGGCGCTGGTCGGCCCGAACGGTGCCGGCAAGACCACCCTGTTGCGGATGGTCGCCGGGGACACCCCGGTCCCGGTCGGGACGATCGCACGGGCCGGTGGTCTCGGTGTGATGCGCCAGTTCATCGGCATGATCGGTGACGACCGCACGCTGGAGGACCTGGCGCTGTCGCTGGTCGCCCCGCCGCTGCGCAAGGCCGGAGCCGACCTGGCCGCCGCGACCGCCGCGCTCACCGCGCAGCCGGAATCGGAAAAGGCGCAGATCGCGTACGCGAACGCGCTGTCCGGGTGGGGCGAGGCCGGCGGTTACGACGCCGAGGTGCTGTTCGACGTTGTCGCGGTCTCCATCCTGGACAAACCGTGGGAGGAGGTCCGCTCCCGGCCGGTCCGCACGCTCTCCGGCGGCCAGCAGAAACGTTTCGCCCTCGACCTGCTGCTGCGCGGCGGCGACGAGGTGCTGCTGCTCGACGAACCGGACAACTTCCTCGACCTGCCGGGCAAACGCTGGCTGGAGGCGCGGCTGCGGGAGTCGGCGAAATCTGTGCTCTTCGTCTCGCACGACCGGGAGCTGCTGGCCCAGACCGCCGACCGGGTGGTGGCCGTCGAGGGCGGCGGCGCGTGGACCCACCCGGGCGGCTTCGCGTCGTGGCACGCGGCCCGCTCGGACCGCCACGAACGCCTGCTGGAGCTGCGCCGGCGCTGGGACGAGGAACACGAGAAGCTCAAGGAACTCGTCCTCACCCTGAGGAACAAGGCCGCGTTCAACGACGGCCTGGCCTCGCGCTATCAGGCGGCGCAGACCCGGCTCCGCAAGTTCGAGGAAGCCGGGCCGCCACCGGAGCCGCCCAAGGAACAATCGCTCAAGATGAACCTGCGCGGTGGCCGCACCGGAAAGCGCGCGGTGATCTGCGAGCACCTCGAGCTGGAAAACCTCACCTTCCCCTTCGACCTCGAGATCTGGTACGGCGACCGGGTCGCGGTTCTCGGCGCCAATGGCACCGGCAAATCGCATTTCCTGCGGTTGCTGGCGGCCGGCGGAAGCGCACCGGATGTCGACAACAAGCCGGTCGACGGAGCGCCATTGGCACACGTCGCGCACCACGGTGTGGCGCGGCTCGGGGCCCGGGTCCGGCCGGGCCATTTCTCGCAGACCCACGACCGGCCCGAGCTGCAGGAACGCACTCTCGCCGAGATTCTGTGGCGCGGTGACGACCACCGGTCCGGAATGGACCGCGCGGGTGCCATGAAAGCACTCAACCGATACGAGCTGGCGGCCCAGGGCGATCAGCGTTTCGGCACCCTTTCCGGCGGTCAGCAGGCCCGGTTCCTGGTGCTGTTGCTGGAGCTTTCCGGTGCGACCGTGCTGTTGCTCGACGAACCGACGGACAACCTCGACCTCGCTTCCGCCGAGGCATTGGAAGAGGGTCTGAAAGCGTATGAGGGCACGGTCATCGCGGTGACCCATGACCGCTGGTTCACCCGGGGTTTCGATCGTTTCGTGCTGTTCCAGGGCGACGGCGAGGTCGTCGAGACCCCCGAGCCCGTCTGGGACGTGCGCTAGACGGATGTGACACGCCGGGGTTATGGTCCGTCACGGAACCAACCCCACGGGAGTCCGGTGCACCGGGCTGAGAGGGAGGCTGTCGCGGCCTCCGACCGTCGAACCTGATCCGGATCATGCCGGCGCAGGGAGGAGCGTGTTGTGGTTTTTCCGTGCCTTCATGTCATCACCGATGCTCGTGCGGGACACCGGCCGGTCGAGGTCGTCACGGCCGCGATCGCCGCGGCGGTGCGGCTGGGTGAGCCGCATCGGCTGGCGGTCCAGGTGCGCGTCGAGGACGGCGTCACCGACCGTTCGGCGTACGAGCTGACCGTCGCGATCCTCGCCCGGTGCCGCCCCGCCGGGGTGTTGTGCCTGGTCAACGACCGCCTGCACGTGGCGCTCGCGGCGGGGGCGGACGGTGGTCACGTCGGCGCCGACGATCTGCCCGTGGCGGCGGCGCGGCGGGTGCTGGGTGCCGGGGCGGTGGTGGGTGCGACGTGCCGGGAGGTGGCGTCCGCAGTGGACGCGGTCGCGGCCGGTGCCACGTACCTCGGGGTCGGCCCGGCTTTTCTGACCGTGACGAAGTCCGGCCTGCCGGCGCCGATCGGACCGGGGCGGATCGGCGACGTCGCGCGGTCGGTGCCCGGCACCCCGGTGCTCGGGATCGGTGGCGTGACCCTCGGCAATGCGGCCGACCTGATCCGGGCCGGTGCCACCGGGGTCGCGGTCGTGGGTGCCGTGGCGAACGCGGCCGACCCCGGCGACGCGACCGAGCGCCTGCTGAAGGTCCTGTCATGACCGCCCTCACCGTGGTCGGTGGGGGGATCATCGGGCTGAGCATCGCGTGGCGGTGCGTGCGGCGAGGGCTGCGGGTGACCGTCTATGACGACGGCGGCGACAACGGTGCGTGGTTCGCGGCGGCGGGGATGCTGGCTCCGGCGGGGGAGACCTCGTTCGGGCAGGAGGCCCTGACCGGGTTGCTGACCGAGTCGGCGCGGCGGTGGCCCGGGTTCGCCGCCGAGCTGGGCGACGACATCGGATACGACCGGTCCGGGGCCCTGGACGTCGCTCTCACCAGCGATGATCTGGCCGAGGCGCGGCGGATGTGGGCATACTCCGAACGGCCCGAGCCGTTGACCGCGAGCGAGCTGCGGGAGCGGGAGCCGGCGCTGTCGCCACGGGTCCGCGGTGGTGCGTTCCGGCCCGGTGATCATCAGGTTGATCCTCGCCGGACAGTCGCGGCGCTGCGTGCGGCCCTGGGCGACGCCGTCGTGGCGAAACGCGTGAGCACGATCCCGGACGGCCCGACGGTGATCGCGGCCGGCACCGGCACCGCCGCGCTGACCGGGTTGCCGGTGCGCCCGGTCAAAGGGCTGGTGCTGCGGCTGCGGGGCGAGCCGGGACTGCTGCGCCACGTGATCAACGGGTACGTCGACGGGCGGCACGTCTACGTGGTGCCCCGGGCGGACGGCGAGGTCGTCGTCGGCGCCACGCAGGAGGAACGCGCCGACACCACGGTGGCCGCCGGGGCCGTGCTCGAGCTCCTGCGCTCCGCCACCGACCTGGTGCCGGAGCTCGCCGAACTGGAACTCACCGAAACCGTCGTCCGGCACCGGCCCGGCACCCCGGACAACGCGCCGCTGCTCGGCCACTGGAAGGACGACGTGATCGTCGCGGCCGGACATCACCGCAACGGGGTGCTGCTCGCCCCGGTCACCGCCGATCTCATCGCCGACCTGGTCCGCACCGGCCGGCCCGATCCCCTGCTCGCCGCGTTCACACCCGGGAGGTTCACATGAGGGTCAACGTCAACGGCTCCGATCGCACGGTGGAGGCCGCCAGCACGATCGAAGGCCTGGTCGCCTCGGTGACCCCGGCCCGGCGCGGGGTCGCGGTCGCGGTCAACGGCGAGGTCGTGCCCCGCTCGACCTGGCCCGCCGCCGAACTGCGCGAGGGCGACCGGGTCGAGGTCCTCACCGCCGCACAGGGCGGCTGAGGCATGGGGGAGATCTTCGGGGAGTCGCGGCTCATCCTGGGCACCGGCGGCGCGGAGAGCCTCGCGGCGCTGGAGTCCGCGATCGTCGCCTCCGGCACCGAGATGGTCACCGTGGCGCTGCGCCGGATCGACGCCGCCGGCCCGGGCCTGATGCCGCTGCTGGACCGGCTCGGCATGCGGGTGCTGCCGAACACGGCCGGGTGTTATACCGCCGGCGACGCGGTCAAGGCCGCCCGGCTGGGTCGGGACGCGTTCGAGACCGCGATGGTGAAGCTTGAGGTCATCGGCGATCAGCGCACCCTGCTGCCGGACGGGATCGAACTGCTCAAGGCCGCCGAAACCCTGGTGGACGACGGTTTCCGGGTGCTCGCGTACACCAGCGACGACCCGATCCTGGCCCGCCGGCTCGCCGACGTGGGCTGTGCCGCGGTGATGCCCGCGGGGTCGCCGATCGGCTCCGGGCTGGGCATCGGCAACCCGCATCACATCCGGCTGATCCGGGACAGCGTCGCGGTGCCGGTGATCCTCGACGCGGGCCTGGGCACCGCGTCCGACGCGGCGCTGGCGATGGAGCTGGGCTGCGATGGGGTGCTGGTCGCGTCCGCGGTGACCCGGGCCGCGGACCCGGCCCGGATGGCCGCGGCGATGCGGCACGCGGTGGTGGCGGGGCGGCTCGCGGCGGGTGCGGGGCGCATCCCCAGGCGCTATCACGCGCTGGCCTCGACGTCCGACGAGGGGATGCCCGCATGGTGATCCCGTCGGGCGTCGTCGTGGTCACCGACCGCCGGCTCGCCGCCGGGCCGTTGATCCCGCTGGTCCGGGAAGCGGTCCGCGGCGGCGCGTCGTGGGTCATCCTCCGGGACCGGGACCTGGGGTACGCCGTACGCGCGGCCCTGGCCCGTGAACTGCGGGAGATCGCGCCGGGGCGGGTGATCGTCGCGGGCCCGGATCCGTTGGGTGGCAACGCTGTTCATCTGTCCTCCCAGGATGCTTGTGATCAGCGGGTGGAGCTTGTCGGACGCTCCTGGCACGGCACCGAGACGCTGTCCGACGAGGACTATGTGACGCTGTCGCCGGTCTATCCGACGTCGTCGAAGCCAGGTTATGGTCCGGCCCTTGGGGCAGGTCAAGCCGCGGGGCTGGCCGGATCGCGGCCGTGGCTGGCGCTCGGCGGGGTCGACTCGCCGGAGCGCGCCGCCGCGTGCATGGCCGCCGGAGCCGCCGGGGTGGCCGTGATGGGCGCGGTGATGCGGGCCGCCGACCCGGCCCGGGTGGTCAGCGAACTCGCCGAGGCGGTGGCGTCATGACCGCGCTCCCACGAGACCCGGACCAGCCGGCTGGTGGCTCCGGGGGCGGGACACCGGTTGTCGTCCTGACCATCGCGGGGTCGGATTCCGGGGGTGGGGCGGGGATCCAGGCCGATCTGAAGACGTTCGCCGCGCTCGGGACGTACGGGGTCTCGGTGCTCACCGCGATCACGGCGCAGAACACGCTCGGGGTCACCGCCGTCCATCCGGTGCCCGCGGAGATCGTCGCGGCCCAGCTCGACGCGGTGCTCGGTGACTTCGCGGTGGCGGCGGTGAAGGTCGGGATGGTCGCCGATCCGGCGGTGGCCGCGGTGATCGCCGAGCGGGCCGCCTCGTTGCCGAACCTGGTCGTGGACCCGGTGCTCGTGTCCACCAGCGGGAGCCGGCTGTCGAACGTCGATGCCGTTGCGCCCCTGCTCGCGTACCCCCGGATCCTGACGCCGAACCGGACCGAAGCCGGCGCCCTGCTGGGGTTTGCCGAGCTGGGGTTTGCCGATCGCGGGGACGCGGAGATGGCGCGGGCGCTCGCCGCGAGAGGACCGGAAGCCGTCGTGGTGACCGGCAGCGAACGTGCCGTCGATGTGCTGCACCACGCCGGCCGGACCTCGGTGCTGCGTGGGGTGCCGGTACCCACGATCAACAACCACGGTTCCGGCTGCACCTTCTCGTCCGCGATCGCCGTCCGTCTGGCGCTGGGTGACGACATCGGGGACGCCGTTCTCTTCGCGAAGGACTACGTCGCGCGGGCGCTGGCCGGCGGTCGGGATTGGAAGCTCGGCTCCGGGCCGGGTCCCCTGCACCACTTCGTCTGAGGTTTCTTGCCGGGCATCGTGGCCCTTTGCGGCCCTGTCACGCCCGGTTGATCACTATTTGAGGGGAAAAGCATGAGGCGCAAGGTGTACGTGGAGGGGTCGCGCCCGGACGTCCGGGTGCCGTTCGCGGAGATCGAGCTGACCGGGGACAACCCGCCGGTGCGGCTGTACGACACGTCAGGGCCCGGCAGTGACCCCGAGGTCGGCCTGCCGCCACTGCGCGGACCGTGGATCGCGGCGCGCGGGGATGTCGCCCCGGTGGCCGGAGCCGGCACGCCGCTCGCCGGGAAACGGCCCACGCAGCTCGCCTACGCACGGGCCGGGATCGTGACCGCCGAGATGGAGTTCGTCGCGATCCGCGAGAACGTCGACCCGACGGTGGTCCGGGACGAGATCGCCGCCGGCCGGGCGGTGCTGCCGGCCAACGTCAACCACCCGGAGATCGAGCCGATGATCATCGGCTCACGCTTCCTGGTCAAGATCAACGCCAATATCGGTACGTCGGCGGTGTCGTCCTCGATCGCCGACGAGGTCGAGAAACTCACCTGGGCGACCCGGTGGGGCGCGGACACCGTCATGGACCTGTCCACCGGCAAGCGCATCCACGAGACCCGCGAGTCGATCGTCCGCAACTCCGCGGTGCCGATCGGCACGGTGCCGATCTACCAGGCGCTCGAGAAGGTCGACGGCGATCCGGTGCGACTGTCCTGGGAGATCTTCCGCGAGACGGTGATCGAACAGGCCGAACAGGGCGTCGACTACATGACGGTGCACGCCGGGGTGCTGCTGCCGTACGTGCCGCTCGCCGTCGACCGGGTCACCGGCATCGTCTCGCGCGGTGGTTCGATCATGGCGGCGTGGTGCCTCGCCCACCATCGCGAGAACTTCCTGTACGAGAACTTCGCCGAGCTGTGCACGATCCTGGCCCGCTACGACGTGACGTTCTCGCTCGGCGACGGGCTGCGCCCCGGATCCATCGCGGACGCCAACGACGAGGCGCAGTTCGCGGAGCTGCGCACACTGGGCGAACTCACCCACGTCGCCTGGGAGCACGACGTCCAGGTCATGATCGAGGGGCCCGGCCACGTGCCCATGCACAAGATCAAGGAGAACGTGGACCTGCAGCAGGAGCTGTGCGGCGGGGCGCCCTTCTACACCCTCGGGCCGCTGACCACGGACATTGCACCCGCGTACGACCACATCACCTCGGCCATCGGCGCCGCGATGATCGGCATGTTCGGCACCGCGATGCTCTGCTACGTGACGCCGAAGGAACACCTCGGCCTGCCCGACCGCGACGACGTGAAGGCGGGCGTGATCGCGTACAAGATCGCGGCCCACGCGGCCGACCTCGCCAAAGGCCACCCGGGCGCGCAGGACTGGGACGACGCGCTGTCCAAGGCCCGCTTCGAGTTCCGCTGGGAAGACCAGTTCAACCTGTCACTCGATCCCGAGATGGCGCGGGCATATCACGACGCGACACTGCCGGCGGCACCGGCGAAGACCGCGCACTTCTGCTCCATGTGCGGGCCCAAGTTCTGCTCCATGAAGATCACCCAGGAACTCAAGGAGTACGCGGCCCGGGGCATGGAGCAGAAGAGCGACGAATTCCAGTCCGCCGGCGGAAAGGTGTATCTGCCGCTTCAGAGCTTGTAGAAGTTGACGTAGTGGTCGGGGGTGAACCAGGTCTCGCGGGTGGACCGGTTCACCACGATCCGGTAGGCGTCGCGGGACGCGCCGCGGGCCCGGGAGTACACGTCGTACTCGCTGTAGGTCGCGCCGGTGGGCAGCTGGCCCTCGTTGTTGCGGAAGGTCCCGCCGGTGTAGTTGTACTGCCCGTACGGCCAGGAGTACCAGCCCGCGCTCGTCGGCCAGCCGAGCTGGCTCCAGCCGGTGCGGGCGGTCCGGGCGGCGGAACAGCGGGACAGGGTGCAGCTCGAGTACACCGCGGCCTCGGCGGCGGTGGTGCTCTCCGGCGCGACCACGGCGGGCGCGACGAGCGAGCCGCCGGCGAGAGCGAAGACGACCGCGACGGCCGACAGCAGACGACGTGTACGGGACGGACGGGATGCCGTTGCGTGCAGAGTCATGCACTCATCGTGCGATGGTCCGCGCCGCCACGGTACATATCCAACGCGTCATTACATCGATGTTCGACTATGTGTTGACCGGCGTTCAGTTGCCGAGGCCGCTGACCCAGTCGACGTAGTCCTCGTCCTTACGGCGCCGCAGCCCGAAGCGCCCACGGCCGTTGTCCTTGGCGTCCTGGTCCCCGGCCCGCGGGTCGGTGACCGGCTCCCCGATCGGCAGCGACAGCCGCGGCGTCGTGTCAGCCGGGTTGTCCGACGACGACCCGGCCTGCGCGGCGCGGTTGCCGGCCGGGGCTGGGCGGTTGCCGGCCGGAGCCGGGCGGTTACCGGTCGCCGGGCTGGTGCCGGGCGCGGAGTGGGTGCCTTGGGCCGGGTTCGGGCCGGGCGTGGAGCGGGGGGTTGGTGCGGCGTGGGGTTCCAGGGTGGTGATCGGGCGGGAGAGGCGCGGCGGGACGGACGGCTGCGCCGGGGTCAGCGGTTCCGGCTGGGGCAGGGGTGCGCTGATCGCGGTGGGTTCCGGGACCATCGGCTCGGCGGTGGCGCGGCCGCGGCTGCGGGCTGCCGGGCGCAGGTTGCGGCCGAGGGGGCCACCGGTCGGCCGGGACGACGGCTGCTGGCGGGCCTCCGGCGGGAGCGGCCTGGTCGCGGGCTCCGGGACGTACTGACCCGGGGCCTGGGCGTGCGCCCCCTGCGAGAAACCGTCGAAGTGTCCGGGTGCCTCGGCGGAGTGGGCGCCGTGCCGCCCGCCAGGGGACTGTGCGCCATGGGGCTGCCGGTTGTCCTGGCCGCGCCGGCTCTCCTGGCGGGGGAGGTCGAAGACGGCGGTATCGACGGGGCGTAGCGGCTGGCCGGTGGCGGCCGGCGGGGTCGCGGTGCCGGAGCCCGGACCCGCGGTGCCTGCCCCAGCGGGTCCGGCGGCGGGACCCGCGAGGCCGGAGGGATGACCGGGACTGCCGAAGGGGTGACCTGGGGTGCCAGCGGTGGGACCGGAGGCGGGGCCCGCGGGTCCGGCGGTGGGGCCTGCGGCCGTGGGGGTGCCGGCGCCGGCTGCGGCGATGGCGGATTCGTTCTGGTCGGGGCGGCGGGGGAGGGCCGGGCGGTCGTCGGCCGGGGGGAGCTGGTCGTCGTCCGGGGCCGGGTTGCGGCGTAGGACCGCGGCCAGGACCGAGCCCAGGACGCCCGCGCCGGTGGCGGTCATCGCGGCCCAGTAGGGCGTCATCTGGTAGCGGTCGGCTCCGGAGCCGGGGCCCGCGATGAGGTAGGAGACCGTGAGCAGGGCCGGGCCCGGGAGGCCGGCCAGCGCGATGGTCAGCGTGGGCAGGTCGCGGCGGCGGGCGATCCAGCCGAGGGCCAGGCCGATCAGCAGGGCCAGGGCCGGCATCGTGGCCAGCGCGGTCCGGGAGAGCACCTGTTCCGACAGCGACGTCGCGTCCAGGACGCCGAGGCGGACGGCGGGCAGGGGGTCGCTCGGGGCGAGGGACGGGGAGACCGAGACGAGGGCGACGACGCCGACCGCGATGCCGGTGACGGCGAGGCTCCAGCGGGCCACCGCCTGGGCGAGGGCTCCCCAGGCCGCGAACACGCCGACGAGCGCGCCGAGGCCGGTGCAGATGGCGATCACCACGACCGGGTCGACGCCGGTGACCTGGGCGGTGCGGGCGGGCTGCATGGTCAGCGGGATGACCACGGCCGCGCCGATGGCCGCCGCGAACGACAGGGCGATCTCGGTACCGACGCCGCCGCGGAAGCCGGGGGCCCAGCGGCGCATGAGGCGGGAGCCGGCGACGGCGCCGACCACCGCGGCCACCATCGGGAACCAGGCGACCCACGCCAGTTGCGCGGTCCACTGATCACGCGCGGTGATGTCGACGACCCGGGTGAGGCGCACGATGCCGAGTCCGTACGCCATGCCCAGCTCGCCGGCGCCCGCGAGAGCCGCAATACCGAGAGTGGCGGACAACACCCTGGCCCAGGTCCGAAATGCCATGACCGGCAGGTTACGGAAAGGCCCGGGCGCCCGCCAGTCCAGCGGGCAACTCTTAAGCTTTGCAAAAATTCCGATTAGGACGCATCGACGCCGGTCTTGAGTTCGATGATGCGGCCGATATACACAGTGTCACCGACGTTCGTCAGCTTGTGAATCTGACCGGGTTCGCGGAAGACGATGCCACCGGTCTCCTCGGTGACCTCGATCCGCTTACCGTCCGCGGTGTGGATCACGTTCTGTGCGCCCTGGACGGCGACCACGACGTACGCGAGGCCGTGGTGGTGCAGCGGCTGGGTCTCACCCGGTTTCAGTGAGATGTGCCAGATGCGCACCTTGTCGTTGTCCAGCATGATCTCCTGGCCGACGGGGCCGAGGACTTGCTCGGTCACAGCGCTCCTAGCTGGGGCAGGACCGTGTCGGCGATGAGGCTGACGTGGTCGAGGTCGGACATGTCGATCACCCGCAGGTGCACCCGGGAGGCACCGGTCGCGGCGAGTTCGCCGAGGCGCTGGACGAGGGCGTCGGGCGAGCCGATCACCGGGTCCTCGGGCGGCAGGGCGCTGGGCACGTGCAGGGGTGCGGCCCGCCGGTGGGCCTCCGCGTCCGTGCGCCCGATGGCCGCCACAACCCCCGCCGAGAAGATCAACGGACGTTCGACCGGACGCTCGTACCTGTCACAGGCGTCCCGTACCCGCTGAAAAGCCGCCGCCGTCAGCTCGACCGACTTGAACGGCACGTTGTATTCGTCCGCGAAGCGGGCCGCGAGTTCCGGGGTGCGCTTCGGGCCCTTACCACCGATGATCACCGGCGGGCCCGGTCGTTGCAGCGGTTTGGGCAGCGCGGGAGCGTCCTGCAGCCGGTAGTGCTTGCCGTCGTGGGAGAACGTCGCGCCGTCCGGCGTCGCCCACAGCCCGGTCATGATCGCGAGCTGCTCGGCCAGCCGGTCGAAACGCTCGCCGACCGGCGGGAAGTCGATGCCGTACGACGTGTGCTCGCGCTCGAACCAGCCCGCGCCCATGCCCACCTCGATCCGGCCGCCGCTCATCGCGTCCACCTGGGCGACCATGATCGCCAGCGGTCCGGGCAGCCGGAACGTGACGGAGTTGACCAGCGTGCCGAGCCGCAGCCGGGTCGTCTCCCGGGCCAGTCCGGCCAGCGTCAGCCACGCGTCGGTGGGCCCGGGCAGCCCGGGGTCGGCGCCCATCGACTGGTAATGATCAGCCCGGAAGAAGCCCTCGAAACCGGCGTCCTCGGCGTGCCGGGCGATGCGCAGCTGATCGTCGTACGTGGCACCGCGGTGGGGTTCGATGAAAAGGGTGACGCGCATTCCCGGTCCTTATGCCATCAGGAGTTCGTGCAGCTCGGCGCTGGCCAGCGCCACGTCTTCGAGGTGCGCGCCGCGGCCCAGGGTGCGCGGGCGCGGGATGGTCACGTCCAGCACCTCGCGGATCCGGCCCGGCCGGGGGCTGAGCACCACGACCCGGTCGGCGAGCAGCACCGCCTCGTCGATCGAGTGGGTGACGAACACGATCGTGGTGCCGAGCTCCATGTGCACCCGCTGGAGCTCGCCGGAGAGTTCCTCGCGGGTGAGCGCGTCCAGTGCGGAGAACGGCTCGTCCATGAGCATCACGCGCGGGTTGGCGATCAGCGAGCGGCAGAGCGCCACCCGCTGCTGCATGCCGCCGGACAGCTCGTGCGGCAGTCGCTTCTCGAACCCGGCCAGGCCGGTCATGGTCAGCAGCTGATCGGCGCGTTCCCGGTGATCGGCCTTCTTCCAGCCGAAGATCTGCACGGGCAGCAGCACGTTGTCGAGCACCGTACGCCACGGCAGCAGCGCCGGGCGCTGGAACATCATGGCGATGTCGCGGCGTGGTCTGGTCACCCGATCGCCGGACACCCGCACCTCGCCACCGGTCGCCGGCAGCAGCCCGGCGATCAACCGGAGCAGTGTGGACTTGCCGCAACCCGAGCGCCCGAGGATCGCGACGAACTCTCCCTCGGCGACGTCGAGATCGATTCCCCGCAATGCCTCCACGGTGCCGGAACGTCCGGTGAAGGTTCGGGAAACGCCAGTGAGACTGATCATCCGTGCGTGCTCCCGTGCAGATCTACTCGGTGGGCTGCCACTTTAGCCACACCATGGTGCGCCGTGTCGACCTGGCTGTCCACAAGGGTTTCCGAGACCGACCTGTCATCGATGACGGCCCGTATTTCCCCTACAGTTACGCGCGAGTTTCACTCGAACACCCTCCGATGCCGGGGCACCCTCCGCCCCGGCACCGGACCCCTCAACACCCCTCGGTTGGGAAGGATCACGGTGCAAAGAAGGACTTTCACTCGTACGCTCATGGCCGGTGCTCTGGCCATGACGCTCGCCGCCGCAGCCGGTTGCAGCGACGACGCGGACGACGCGGGTAGTGGTTCCGGCGGTTCGCAGTCGCTGGAGAAGGTCACGTACCTCACCTCGTTCGGCAACTTCGGCCGTGACTCGTACGCGTACGTGGCCAAGGAGAAGGGCTACTTCAAGGACGCCGGCTTCGACGTCGAGATCAAGCCCGGCAACGGCAGCCTCGAGAACGCGAAGGCGATCGTCGGCGGCCAGGTGCAGTTCACGCCGATCGACCTCACCGGTGGCCTGCTCGCCGCCGGTGGCGCCAACAACGCGCCGAAGCTCACCGGTTTCACCGCGGTCGCCGCGATCCAGCAGCGCACCATGGCGGCGATCATGTCGCTCGACGGTTACGGCATCAAGACGCCGAAGGACCTCGAGAACAAGACCATCGCGGACACTCCCGGCTCGGTCGTGAAGAACCTCTTCCCGACGTACGCGAAGCTGGCCAACGTGGACGCCAGCAAGGTCAAGTTCGTGCCCGGCACGGCGCAGACGCTGTTCGGCACGCTCGCACAGCACAAGGTGGACGGCATCGGCCAGTTCGTGGTCGGCAAGCCCACCATCGAGAACATCGCCAAGAAGCCCGCGGTGCTGCTGCCCTACAGCGACGTCCTGCAGGACCTGTACGGCAACGTGCTGATCACCAACAGCGAGTACGCCAAGAAGGACCCGGAGAAGGTCAAGAAGTTCAGCGCGGCCCTGCTCAAGGGTCTGCAGGACTCGATCACCAACCCGACCGAGGCGGGCACCATTCTCAAGAAGTACGTCGACACCGCGGTCCCGGAATCCGCCGCCGCCGAGCTGACCCTGATGGGCGCGTTCGTCAAGTCGGAGGCCGCCGGCGTGCCGGTCGGCGCGCTGGACAGCCAGCGGGTCGCCCGCAGCATCGCGATCCTGCAGGGTGCCGGCCAGATCCCGGCCGGTCTGACCCCCGAGCAGGTCATCTCGTTCGACCTGGTCCCGAACGCCTGATCCACGTCCGGTGCGGGGCCTGCCGTCACGCAGGCCCCGCCCGGGGCGGAAGGGAACGATGAGACATGACTACTGATCTGGCGGTCGCACCCGCGACCACGGTGCCGCGCCGCCGTCCCGGGGCCTCGCTGGTCCTCTGGCCGCTGCTGGGCCTGGCCGTCGCGGTCGGTGCCTGGTGGGCGGCCACGATCGTGTTCGCCGTCAACCCGGTGGTGCTGCCGGCGCCGTCCGACGTCGCCGACGGTTTCCGGCGCTACTCGGACACCCTGTTCAAGGAGCTGGGCCATTCCACAGTGGCGACGCTGCTCGGCTTCGCCCTGTCGGTGGCCGTCGGCGTCCTCATCGGCGTCGCGATCGCCGCGTGGCGCCCGTTCGAGCGGATGTTCTCGCCGCTGCTGGTGGCGTTCAACGCCGTACCCAAGGTGGCGCTCGCTCCGTTGATGCTGATCTGGTTCGGCTACGGGCGTACCCCCGTCCTCGCCATGGCTTTCATGGTCTGTTTCTTCCCGATCGTGCTCTCCACCGCGACCGGCCTGGCCAGCACCCCCGCCGAGCTGGCCGAACTCGCCCGGGCGATGGACGCGTCGTGGGTGCAGACGTTCCTGCGGGTCCGGCTGCCCGCCGCGCTACCGCAGATCTTCGTGGGCCTCAAGGTGGGCCTGCCGCTCGCGGTGATCGGCGTGGTGGTCGGCGAGATGCAGTACGGCGAGACCGGTCTCGGCATGATCATCGTGCAGACCAGCGGCCAGGGCGACACGGCGACCGCGTTCGCGGCGATCATCCTGCTGGCCGTGCTCAGCATCGTGCTGTTCTACCTGCTGACCCTGGCCGAGCGCATGGCCCTGCCCTGGGTCAGGGCGACCACCTCGGCCCGCTGACGCGGACGCGAAGAGGGGGTGCCGGTCGGTCGGTCCGGCACCCCCTCTTCGCATCGGCTCAGCTGAGCAGGCGCCAGCGGCCGCTGCGCACGACCAGCAGCGTCAGTGCCTGCGGCATCAGCCCGGAGTGGTTGTCCGGGGTGAGCCGCAGCGGGCCGGAGAAACCGTCGGTCTGCGAGGTCTCGAGCACGTCGCGGATGCGCTGGCGGTCGCCGCCGGCCCGGAGCACGGCGTCGGCGATGAGGCTGACCGCGTCGGCGCCGAACGAGGCGACCCCGGAGTAGCTGCCGTACCGCGACGTGTAGTCCCGGAACCACTGCTTGCTGGCGGCCTTGGCCGGGGTGGTGGCGATGACGTCGTCGATCGCGAGGATCTGGGTGAAGACCATCGTGGTGCCCTCGGCGGCGGCGGCCGCCTGCTGCGGCAGGAAGAGGTCGCCGGCCGCCGCGGCGTCGAAGAAGACCTGACCCTTGAAAGCGGCCTTCTTGGCCTGTGTCACGGCCAGTGTGGCCTGATCAGATCCGGTCAGCACCACCAGAGCGTCAGCCTTTCCGCCGACCAGGTCGGCGATGCTCTCGGACAGGTCCGTGGAGGTGGGCTTGACCGGCAGTTCGTCGCTGATGTCCAGCTTGGCGCCGGTGAGCTCGGAGACCATGTGCTCGTGGGCGCCCCGGCCGTACAGGTCGTCGGAGTAGAGCAGTGCCACCTTCTTGCGGCCGGTGCGGACCAGCTCGGAGGTGAGGGCCGCCGCGTTGTCGGCGCTGTTGGGCCCGACCTTGAACACGTATCGACGGCCGTCGAGCGGCGTGGCGATCTGGTCGGACGCGCCGAGCGAGATGGTCGGGATCTTGCTGTCGTCGATGGTCTTGGCGGCGTCCTCGATGCACTTGTCGCAGGAGCCGGCGATCAGCGCGGCCACCTGCGGGTCATCGGCGAGGGTGCTGATGTTGCGCGCCGACGCGGTCGAGTCCGACCGGTTGTCCTGGATGCGCAGCACCAGGTTGTGGTCGGCGAGCTCGCCGGACGCGTTGACCTGGTCGACGCGCAGCTGCAGGGCCCGGGCGAACGCGGTGTCGGACGCCGTGCCGAGGGCCAGGTCGGCGCCGATCACGATGTCGGTCTTGGCGCCGCTGGACTCGGAGCCCGAGTCGCAGGCCGCCAGGGCGGGCAGGACGAGCGCCGAGGCGGTGATGGACGCCGTCAGACGACGGGGGAGCCTCACTGGGGGTGCCTCCTAGGGGGCGGAGACGGGACGCGATGTGTCCCGCGGAACGCAACGTTGTCCGGAATGGACCGTGCGAACACGGACAGTCCGTCCGTCCGATCGCGCCAAACCTTGCCAACGTGAGGGTCCCTGGTCAAGCCGCGATAGGTGTGCTTCGCGGGATGATCATCTCACATAGTGGTTGGAATCTTGATGGAAACCTGTAACTGCCCCAACACGGAACGTGTCTGGTGTTACATCAGTGCACGTCAACGCCCACCGACTGTCGATTGTCGACATGTTCGGGCCATTGTCTCCGGTTCGTGAACCCCTCCTAAGGGCCTTCTCGGACTTCCCAAAGGGTTCCCGACTCTGATGAAATCGCGGCCGTGTCGCGTGCGGCACATGCCTTGCCGCGAAGGGTCGGCTGAGCCCGGTGATTCATTTCCGGGCGGGCGACGAGATGCGGGGAATGATCAGCGAGGAGATGTCGTGAGCACCGGATCTTCGACCCAGGCTTCGACGCATCCTGCCGGCTCCGCCGTCAGTCCTGCCGCAGGCAGCGACGACGGGGCACGGGACGATGGCACGGACGGGCGGGAGCGCCGGAGCCGTATGCCGAGGCTCCAGGACGCCCGTATCCGTTCGAAACTGGCTCTAATTCTTTTCGTGCCGCTGCTTGCGGTTCTGGCACTGGCTACGGTGCGTCTTCTCGACGTCGGTAGTCAGGCCATCGATGCCAGCCGGGTCGAGGATCTCACCCGGCTTTCGACCGATGTCTCCGAACTGACCCAGACTTTTCACAAGGAGCGGATGGCCGCGGCCGAGTATCTCGGGAACCCCGCCGCCAAGGTCGACCAGTACAAGATCGCTATCGGCGACAGCGACGACCGGATCCAGCGGTACACCGCCGACCGCCGTGAGCTGGACAGCCCGCCGGCCTCGGTGGCGGGCCCGCTCGGCCGCATCGACGACCACCTGCGCCTCATGGATTCCACCCGCAAGCAGATCGAGAAGCGGGAAGGGATCGCCGTCTCCGAGGCGGTGCTGCGCTACGGCGTCGTCATGACCGACCTCATCGGTTACGGCGAGACCCTCGGCCAGTACGCCGGTGAGGGCCGGGTCGCCAACAGCCTCCGCGCGGTCTCCGCGTTCGCCCGGGCCAAGGCCGGCACCGCCGAGCAGGAAGCCGTCGCCTACGCCGCCCTGCTGTCCGGCAGCGCCATCAGCAAGGAACAGCTCTCCGTCTTCACCGCGACACAGACCAGCCAGCAGGAAGCGCTCGAGAGCTTCTCCCTCGTGGCCTCCCCCGACCAGCAGAGCCTGGTCGACCGTACGGTCACCGGCGACGCGGTCAACCTCGCGGACCAGACCTCCAGCCTGCTCAACCGCGGTGAGAGCGTCCAGCCGAAAGAGATCACCGACTCGCTCGGCTCGGTCGTCGACCTCATGCGCTGGGCCGAGCAGCAGCTCGAGTCGCAGGCCCTGCAGCAGTCCATCGACGAGAGTGCCACGGTCAGCCGGCAGGCCGCCGTCGAAGCCGGTCTGGTGCTGCTCACCCTGGTCCTGGCCGTCGCCCTGGCGATCATGCTGGCCCGCTCGCTCAACACGTCGCTGCGCCGGCTGCGGGAGGGTGCCCTCGCGGTGGCCAACCGCGACCTGCCCGACGCCGTCGCCCGGCTCCGCGACGTGCGCAACCTCGGCGACGGCGGTGCCGACGACATCGTCCGCCAGGTCCGCGACCCGATCCGGCTCACCAACCGGGACGAGATCGGGCAGGTCGCCCAGGCGTTCAACGTCGTGCACCGTGAGGCGGTCCGGATCGCGGCCGAGCAGGCCGCACTGCGGACCAGCGTCTCGGCGATGTTCCTCAACCTGGCCCGCCGCTCGCAGAGCCTGGTCGACCGGATGATCGGCGAACTCGACCAGATCGAGCGCGGCGAGGAGGACCCGAAGCGGCTCGCCCAGCTCTTCGAACTGGACCACCTGGCCACCCGGATGCGCCGCAACGACGAGAACCTGCTGGTGCTGGCCGGTGCCGACTCCAGCGCGCCGCGTCGCGAGGACGCCCTCGTGGTCGACGCCCTGCGCGCCGCCCAGTCGGAGGTCGAGCTCTACAACCGCATCGAGTTCGGCACGGTCGACACCGACATCTCGATCACCGCCATCGCCGTCAACGACGTCGTACGGCTCGTCGCCGAACTGCTCGACAACGCGACCCGGTTCTCGCCGCCCAACACGGTGGTGGTGGCCGACGGCCGCCGCATCCGTGACTACGTGGTGATCCAGGTGGAGGACCGCGGCCTCGGGATGTCCGAGGAACAGATGGACAGCCTGAACCGCAGGCTCGCCGAGACGCCCGACGTCGACGTGGCGGCGTTCCGGCTCATGGGCCTGGCCGTGGTCAGCCGGCTCGCCAACCGGTACGGCATCCGCGTCGAGCTGCGCGCCAACATCGAGGGTGGCACGGTCGCCCAGGTGATCCTGCCGAACAGCATCGTCGAGCTGCCCAGCAACCGGCCGCTGGACCCGCCGGGACGCGGTGCCCGCCAGCTCGACCCGGCCCCGACCGGCTGGAACGACCCGATGACCATCGGCCGCTCCACCTCGGCGACCGCCACCCTCCCGGCCATCGCACCCGAACCCTGGCAGCAGCGCCCGGAGGACACGTTCGCCCGGGCCGGTTCCAGCGGCATCTCCGCACCGCAGCCGCCCGCGCCCGCGGCCCACCCGCTGCTCCCGGCACAGCCCTCGCAGACCGGCGCGACCGGGGAAGGCTTCCCGACCCCGAACCGCCCGATGCTGCCGAAGCGGGGGGCCGAGGACCGGGCACTCCCGACCCGGGTCGCCCCGCCGGCCGAACCGGCTCCGGCTCCGGCGCCCACCCCGACGTACGACGCGGCGACCAGTTCGCCCACGATGGCGTACCCGACGATGCAGCAACGGGCCGCGACGGACCTCTCGGCCACCCAGCGGATCCCGGCCCCGACGGCGTACACCGCCCCGGAACCCGCCGCCGCCCCGAACGGGAACGGCTGGGGTGCCGCGCTCGCGGCCATGCCGCCGGCCCCGCCGCTCGCGTCCGTGCAGACCGAGGAACGTACCGAGGCCGCGCCGATCTTCCTGCAGATGCAGCAGAGCTGGTTCAAGGGTCAGGAAGAAGACGCCGCCAACGAGGAGTGGAGCATGCCGACAGCGGGCTACGCCCCACCGCCGAACCAGCCGAACGGCACCGTCGCCGCCCCGGCTGCTCCCCAGGCCGTACCGGCCGCATCCCCCAATTCCGCCCCGGCCGCGGCGGTCTCCGCCCCGGCTCCGGCGGCTCAGGTCTCTCCCGCGGCACCGACGTCCCCAGCGCCGGCCGCGACAGGTCCCGGAATCGCGGGGCAGAATGGAGCGCGACCGGCGCAAGCCGGTCCGGACAGCGGTGCGACCCAGGCCCTCCCGCGGCAGCGCAGGTCTGCCGAGGATGCCTGGCGCACCGCCGCCGATGAAGGATGGCAGCGGGCGATGGCGGCGGCGGAACCCACCGTCAACGACACCACCCGCTCCGGGCTGCCCAAGCGGACACCCCAGGCCCAGCTAGTGCCGGGTGGGGTGCAGAACACTCCGCTCGACCAGACACGGCGCAGCCCGGACCAGGTACGCGGGCTCCTCTCCGCGTATCACCGAGGCGTGCAACGAGGGCGTACGGCTGGCAGTGAGGAAGCTGCCGCGGGCGCCCCCTCTCCGAAGGAGAACGGACAGTGACCAGGCCCCCCACCATGCAGGACATGGGCTGGCTGCTCAGCAACTTCGCCGACAGCGTGGCAGGTATCGCCCACGTGGTCGCGGTTTCCGCAGACGGGCTGCTGCTGGCCTCTTCGCGGGATCTGCCGGCGGATCGTGCCGACCAGCTCGCCGCGATCACCTCCGGCGTGGTCAGCCTGACCGACGGCGCGTCGCGCATGTTCAACGCCGGCGCGGTGCAGCAGACGATCATCGAGATGGACAGCGGGTACCTCTTCCTGATGTCCATCAGCGACGGATCGTCCATGGCCGTTCTGGCCGCGCGCAGCTGCGACGTCGGTCAGGTCGGCTACGAGATGGCGTTGCTGGTCGAGCGCGTCGGTGCGGCACTTGTGCCGGCCCCGCGCGAGGCCGTCGCCAATCACTGAAATGAGTCCCCAAGCGCGTCCGACGACAGCCGGAAGGAGGTGACCGCACGATGGGCCAGCCGCATGACCCCCGTGGCAACCTAGTCCGTCCGTATGCGGTCACCCGGGGCCGGACCGAGCCGCGCCGGGACATACCGATCGAAGCGGTCCTGGTCGCGAGCCAGGCCGCTGTCCAGGAGGCCCGGTTCGCCGGGCATGACAAGTACCGCATCGCCGTGCTGTGCGAGCCGCGGGCTCAGTCGTTGGCCGAGATCGCGGCCTACAGCCGGCTCCCGCTGGGAGTCGCCCGGGTACTCGTCGCCGACATGGTCGCCGACGGGATGTTGTCGCTGCACAGCGCCGCTCCCAAGGAAGGGTTCACGGAGCGGATGGATCTGCTGGAAAGGGTGTTGAGTGGACTTCGCAAGCTCTAAGCGGGCGGGGGCGCAACCCAAGGAGATCACCTCCGCGAAGATCGTTGTCGCTGGTGGCTTCGGCGTCGGTAAGACGACGCTCGTCGGCGCGGTCTCCGAGATCGAGCCCCTGACCACCGAGGCCGTGATGACCTCGGCCGGTCAGGGGATCGATGACGCGTCCAAGGTGCCGGGCAAAGAGACAACCACGGTGGCGATGGACTTCGGCCGTATCACCATGGCCGACGACCTGATCCTTTACCTGTTCGGAACACCGGGCCAGACCCGCTTCTGGTTCATGTGGGACGAGCTCATCAGAGGTGCGGTGGGTGCCGCTGTCCTGGTGGACACCCGGCGCATCTCGGACGCCTTCGCCCCGCTCGACTATTTCGAGAACCGCCACCTGCCGTATCTGGTGGCGCTCAACCATTTCGACGGTGCTCCCCGGTACGAACCGGAGGAGGTCCGTGAGGCCCTGGCCATCTCACCGCACGTGCCGCTGATCCTGTGCGACGCGCGCAACCGGGACTCGGTCAAGGCGGTGCTGGTGGGTGTCGTGGAACACGCGATGCGCACCCTTGTCGCCGAGCAGGGCAGAGGCTTCCCGACCCCGGTCGGCTGAACCCGGCGCCGGCCTTCCCGGTCGGCGCCGGTCGTTTTCCCTCGCGGGCCTGCCACACCGTCAGGTGGGCAGGCGGTATCCGCGCTTGACCACGGTCTGCACGACTCCGGGCGTGCCGAGGCCGGCCCGGAGACGGGCGACGGCCATCTCCACCGCATGCTCGTCGGCGCCACGAGGCAGCGCCCGCAGCAGCGCCGCGCGTGACAGCACCCGCCCCGGCATGGTCGCCAGCGCCCGCAGGACCGCCATCGGCGCGGGGGCCAGCGGTTTGAGATCACCGTCGACGATCGCCGCGTGGCCGCGCAGGGTCAGCGAATGCCCCGAGACCTCCAGGCTGAGTGCCCGCCGGGGGAGTTCGTCGACGATCGTCCGGACCAGTGCGCTCAACCGGGCGCGGGCCGGCGCCACCACCGGGATGTCGTGCTTGCGCAACGGCGCCGCGGTCACCGGGCCCACGCAGGCGACCAGGACGTCCGTACGCAGGGCTTCCAGCAGTGGATCGATGGTGGTCCCGGCCGCGCGCAGCAGGGCGCCGACGGCGGGTGCGGACGTGAACGTCACGGCATCGACCAGGCGGCCGGTGATCAGATCCACCAACCGGTGCAGCGGCGCCGGGTCGACGGGCGGGGCCCAGCGGTACACCGGCACCTCGATCACCCGGGCACCGACGGCCCGCAGCGCCTCGGTGTATTCCGGCTGACTCTCGCCGTGCAGCTGCATCGCCACCGTCAGGCCGGCGAGGCCGCGGCCGGCCAGATGGTCGACGACCTCTTCGTAGCTCTCGCCCTCGGGAGACCAGTGGTCCCGCAGACCCGCGGAGCGGATCGCGGCGCGTGCTTTCGGTCCGCGAGCGACGAGGTACGCCCGGGAGAGCACCGCGCGCAGTGCCTCGGCCAGGCCCCAGCCCTCGGCGGCCTCGAGCCAGCCGCGCATGCCGATGCCGGTGTTGACCAGGACGACGTCCGGGGGAGTCTCGAGGCAGGCCCGGGTCGCGGCCCGCAGCTCGGCGTCGTCGGCGATGGGCACGATGCGCAGCGCCGGAGCCAGCACCACCCGGGCACCCCTGCTCTCCAGCAGACCCGCCAGCTCGTCGCGGCGCCGGTCGGAGGTCACCCCGATGGTGTACCCGGACAACGACGCCGCCGGCTCCGCGAGCGCGGCCGCCGTGATCATCTTCTGCGTTGCCTGTTGAAAAGCCGCGGCATGGCCGACCGGTCCACCGAAGGGCACGCTCGGAGCCCGCCGTCCTCAGCGTCGACCCGCTCCCATGTCACGCCTGCGTTCTCCGCCGTACCTCCGGGCGGCACACACCGCGGCTTCCCTCCGCCGGAACGGTCACCCGTCCCGGTGGGCACCGCCAGGTCCGTCCTCAACCCTGGCGGTGGCTCGGGGGCGAGGGTGCGTCCGTGCGCGGGTCCGGGCCGGAGCCCGGGCCGCGTCATCGGGGTGAAAGCACCACTCGCCATGACGGAAGACTGCCGTTGTGGAATTTCGGCCTCGGGTCCCGTATGTTTCGAGCCTGCTAAGAGGCATTCATCCCCGCTGGTACCACCGGTGGGTGGAATCACTGCCCCCGCTGACGGCGTGCCGTGCGTCACGCCCTATCCTGGACCGATAAGTTAGGCGGTCCGTCGCCGTGACGGGCCACTGGTTCGTTCTGATTACGGCCCGTTTTGACCGCGCGCCGCACTGGCGGGTATTGTTGCCTGCTGTTGTGCGACAGCTGCGAGCGTCCGCTTCAGGTACGCTTGATGTTCGTGCTCGCTACGGACCAGCGCGCGCCCCCAGACCGACGACGAGACAAGGTAATTCTGTGCGTACGTACAGCCCGAAGCCGGGTGAGATCGAGCGTCAGTGGCACATTATCGACGCTTCTGACGTCGTTCTGGGCCGCCTGGCCACCCACGCTGCCACGCTGTTGCGTGGAAAGCACAAGCCGACGTTCGCCCCGCACGTCGACACCGGCGACTTCGTGGTGATCATCAACGCTGGCAAGGTCGCTCTGACCGGCAACAAGCGCCAGACCAAGGTCGCCTACCGCCACTCGGGCTACCCGGGCGGTCTCAAGCAGGTCGGCTACGAAGAGCTGCTGACGAAGCGCCCCGAGCACGCGGTCGAGCTGGCCGTCAAGGGCATGCTCCCGCACAACAAGCTGGCCCGCCAGGTCATCAAGAAGCTCAAGGTGTACCCGGGCGCCGAGCACCCGCACGCCGCGCAGCAGCCGGTGCCGTTCGAAATCAAGCAGATCGCGCAGTGAGCGCGGGCGAAGGAAACAGCATGTCCGACAACGTCGAGCCCGAGGTCGTCGAGACCGTCGAGCAGCCCGCCGCTGAGACTCCGGTCGCTGAAGAATCGGTCGAGGAGACCCCGGCCGCCGAGGCCCCGGTCGAAGAGACCGTCGTGGTCGTCGAGGCGCCCGCGCCCACCGTCCGCGTCGCCCGCCCGGGTGACCGCCCGATCCAGACCGTCGGCCGCCGCAAGGAGGCCATCGTCCGGGTGCGCCTCGTGCCCGGCACCGGCAAGATCACCTGTAACGGTCGCGACCTCGAGGCCTACTTCCCGAGCAAGGTGCACCAGCAGCTCATCCGTGAGCCGTTCGTGACCTCGGAGAAGACCGAGCAGTTCGACGTGATCGCGAACCTCCGTGGTGGCGGCATCACCGGCCAGGCCGGCGCGCTGCGCCTCGGCATCGCCCGTGCGCTCATCACCAACGAGCCCGACGACCGTCCGGCGCTCAAGAAGGCCGGCTTCCTCACCCGTGACTCGCGGGTCAAGGAAAGCAAGAAGTACGGCCTCAAGAAGGCCCGTAAGGCTCCGCAGTACTCGAAGCGCTGATCGCAGCGCTCGACTTGCACCACGTCTGAACGGGACGGCCGGGTGCGCCCCCTCGCTTGGGGCGCGCCCGGCCGTTTCGCATTTCCCTCCCCGAACGACACTCCGGTCCGGCCGCGGTTCGGATCGGCGAAAGGAACGGCGCCATGGGGCGACTCTTCGGCACGGACGGCGTACGTGGACTTGCCAACGGTGAGCTCCTCACACCGGAATTGGCGCTCGCGGTCGCGGTGGCGGCCGCCCGGGTCCTCATCGAGAGCGACCGGAGCCACCAGCCACTGGCGATCGTGGGCCGCGACCCACGAGCCAGCGGCGAGATGCTGGAAGCCGCCGTCGTGGCCGGCCTGACCAGCGCCGGCGCCAACGTCGTCCGGGTCGGGGTGCTGCCCACCCCGGCCGTCGCCTACCTGGTCGGCCAGGCACAGGCCGACCTCGGCGTGATGCTCTCCGCCTCGCACAATCCGATGCCGGACAACGGCATCAAACTGTTCGCCCCCGGCGGCCTGAAACTGCCGGACGAGCTGGAACAGAAGATCGAAGCCGCGGTCGCCGACGGGCACGGCCTGGTCGGCCGCCCCACCGGCGCCGGCGTGGGCCGGGTCCACGACCTGCTCGACGGTGCCGAGCACTACATCAAGCACCTCATCGCGGCCACGCCGCACCCGCTGGCCGGGGTCAAGGTCGTGGTCGACTGCGCGAACGGCGCGGCCAGCGAGGTCGGCCCCACCGCGTACCAGGAGGCGGGCGCCGAGGTCGTCTCGATGCACGCCGAGCCGGACGGCCTCAACATCAACGACAACTGCGGCTCGACCCACATGGAGTCGCTCATCGAGGCGGTCCTGCGCGAAGGCGCCGACCTGGGCCTCGCCCACGACGGTGACGCGGACCGCTGCCTCGCCGTCACCGCCACCGGAGAGGTCGTCGACGGCGACCAGATCATGGCGATCCTGGCGCTCGCCATGCGGGACGCGGGCACTCTTACGGATGACACGCTGGTGGCCACGGTCATGAGCAACCTGGGCCTGCGCCTGGCCATGAAGCAGGCCGGTGTCCGCCTGATCGAGACCAAGGTCGGCGACCGTTACGTCCTCGAAGAGCTCACCGCGGGCAACCTCGCCCTCGGCGGCGAGCAGAGCGGCCACATCGTCATGCCCGCGTTCGCCACGACCGGCGACGGGGTCCTGACCGGCCTGCACCTGATGGCGACGATCGCTTCCACCGGCAAGTCCCTGGCCGACCTCGCGTCGGTCGTGCACAAACTGCCGCAGGTCCTGATCAACGTCGCGGTCAAGGACCGCGAGGCCGGAGCCAACGCCCCCACCGTGCAGGCCGCGGTGGCCCTGGCCGACGCCGAACTCGGCGAGACCGGCCGGGTCCTGCTCCGCCCGTCCGGCACCGAGCCCCTCGTCCGGGTGATGGTCGAGGCCGCCACCGAGGACCAGGCGCGTACGGTCGCGGAGCGCGTCGCAGCCGAGGTCCGGGCGGCCAGCCCCGCCTGACCCACCCTTCACACCGAAGCCGGCCCGCCGTGCGCGACGGGCCGGCTTCGCTGTGTTCAGGCCAGGGTGTTCAGCCCAGGGTGCTCAGGCCAGGGTGCGCAGGCGGCGAGCGGCCTCGTCGATCACGTCCTCGCGTTTGCAGAAGGCGAAGCGGATCAGGTGCCGGCCGTGTTCCTGCCGGTCGTAGAAGACCTGGGTGGGCACCGCGACCACGCCGCAACGCTCCGGGAGGCCGCGGCAGAAGTCAGCACCGTCGGTCCCGCCCAGCGGCCTGATGTCGGCTGTCACGAAGTAGGTGCCCTCGGACGGCAGCACCCCGAACCCCGCGTCGGTCAGGCCCGCGACCAGCCGGTCCCGCCGCGCCTCGAGCCCGTCCCGGAAACCGGTGAAGTAGGTGTCCGGCAACCCCAGGGCCACGGCGACCGCGGGCTGCAGTGGCCCGGCGTTGACGAACGTCAGGAACTGCTTCACGCGCAGTGCGGTGGAGACCAGTGCGGCCGGCCCGGTGGCCCAGCCGACCTTCCATCCGGTGCACGAGAAGCTCTTGCCCGCCGAGGAGATCCGCAGCGTGCGCTCCCGCATGCCGGGCAGGGTGGCGAGCGGCACGTGCGGCGTGGACGCGTCGGTGAAGACGAGATGCTCGTAGACCTCGTCCGTCACCGCGTACACATCGTGGTCCTGGCAGAGCTGGGCGACCAGGGTCAGTTCCTCGGTCGTGAAGACCTTGCCGGTGGGGTTGTGCGGGGAGTTGAGCAGCACCATCCGGGTCCGGGGCCCGAACGCCGCCCGCAGCTCGCCGGCATCGAAGGCGTACCTGCCGTCCGGCCCCGGCCGCAGCGTGACGGGTCTCCTGACCGCGCCGGCCAGCGCGATGGAGGCCGCGTACGAGTCGTAGTAGGGCTCGAAGCAGACCACCTCGTCCCCGGCCTCACACAGCCCGAGGATCGCGGCGGCGACGGCCTCGGTCGCGCCGGCGGTGACGACGACCTCGGTGTCCGGGTCCCGCGACAGCCCCCAGAACCGCTGCTCGTGAGCGGCGACCGCCTGACGCAACGCCGGGATGCCGGGCAGCGGCGGGTACTGGTTGGCGCCGGAGGTCAGCGCCGCGGCGGCCGCGGCGAGCATCTCCGGCGGGCCGTCGGTGTCCGGGAACCCCTGGCCGAGGTTGACCGCTCCGGTCCGTGCGGCCAGCGCGGACATCTCGGTGAAGATGGTGGTGCCGAACGGGCGCATACGGCTGACGAGCGGGTCGGCCGAGATTGACGACGTCACATCGATCAGCCTAGGCCCTGGGGCGGCCCGGCTCAGTAGACGAGCTTGGTGCAGCCGGCGGTGACGATGCCGCCCGTGGCCGTCTTCTGGGCCACTTCCTCGCCGTCGACCGTGGCTGTGCAGCTGATGGTGCCCGTGGTGACGTTGCCGCGGACGGCGATCACCGAGACGAGGCCCGCGCCACGGATCTTCACCGTGGTGCTCCACGGCAGCTCCTGGTTCCGGAGCTGTTTCGGGGCCTGGTCCAGCTGGTCGATGTACAGGATCTGGGCCGGGCCGTCGCCGGTGACCTCGTACTCGACGGTGATCTCGGGACCCTCGCCGGGCAGGTTCGGCAGCAGGGTCGGGAAGTCGGTGGGCAGCTCGGTCGGCTCGTCCGGGACCTGGATGTCCGGGACCTCCGGCACGTCCGGCAGCGAGTTGATCGTTTCCTTGGCCTTGTCGGTGGCCTTGTTCACGGCCAGCACGATCGCGGTCACCCCACCCGCGCACAGCAGCAGCGTGATCGCGACGAGCACCAGGATCAGGGGCGCCTTGTTGCGCTTCGGCGGCGGACCGGGTGGCGGGCCGTACCCCGGCTGGGCATAACCCGGCTGGGCGTAACCGGGTTGGCCATAACCCGGGCCGTAGTTCGGCGGCGGGGCGTAGCCCTGCTGTCCGTAGGGCGGGGTCGCCGGGAACTGTTCGGTGCGCGGGTAGCCGTCCGGCGGGCCGCTCGGGGGCAGTGCCGCATGCCCCGGCTTGAACTGGGGCTGCTGGAACGGGGGCGGCTGGAACGGGGGCGGGCCGGAGAGCGCGTGCGGTTCTTCGGGCGGGGGCGGACCGGTGGGGTCCGAAGGCGGCGGTGGGTAGCTCAATTGTCTCTCCTGGCAGGGCTTGTGCCCGACGGTACGCCCCCGCTGCCAGTCGCGGATCACCCGGACGTGTCGCGATCGCCGCTGACCTGCACCGGCGTCGGCGCAGCAGCCGCCCAACGGTCCTTTCGATCAAGAGTCGTGCTCGAAAGTGTGGTTCTCGAGCATCCCTCGTGAGCGAAAGTCCGCTACGCTGCCCCACATGTGTGGGATCGTGGGTTACGTGGGTGGGCGCCCGGCGCTGCCGATCGTGTTGGACGGACTCCGGCGCCTGGAGTACCGCGGCTATGACTCCGCCGGTATCGCGGTGGTGGACGACAACGTCATCCTGACCGAGAAGAAGGCCGGCAAGCTGGCAAACCTCGAAAAGGCTCTGGCTGAGCGGAGCAGCGACGGGATCTCGACCGGCTCGACCGCCATCGGGCACACCCGCTGGGCCACCCACGGTGGGCCGACGGACCGCAACGCGCACCCGCACCTGTCGGCCGACGGCCGGGTCGCCGTGATCCACAACGGCATCATCGAGAACTTCGGGCGGCTGCGGGCCGAGCTGGAGGCGTCCGGCGTCGAGTTCGTCAGCGACACCGACACCGAGTGCGCCGCGCACCTGCTCGCCGCCCAGATGCGGGCCCTGCGCGAGGCCGGCACCGACCTCACCGGTCCGCACCTGCTGGCCGAGGGGATGCGCCGCACGGTGAACCGCCTGGAGGGCGCGTTCACGCTGCTGGCGATCGATGTCGAGGTCCCCGACGCGGTGGTCGCCGCCCGTCGCAACTCGCCGCTGGTGGTGGGCCGCGGTCAGGGGGAGAACTTCCTGGCCAGCGACGTCGCCGCCTTCATCGAGCACACCCGCGAGGCGATCGAGCTGGGCCAGGACCAGGTCGTGCTCATCACCCCGGCCGGCATCGAGATCACCGACTTCAACGGTGAAGCCGCCACGGGCAAGGAATTCCATATCGACTGGGACGCCTCGGCCGCGGAAAAGGGCGGTTACGACTACTTCATGCTGAAGGAGATCGCCGAGCAGCCGCAGGCCATCGCGGACACGCTGCTCGGCCGGCTCTCCGAGCGCGGCGAGATCGTCCTCGACGAGGTGCGCCTCACCGACCAGGACCTGCGCGACGTCGACAAGATCTTCATCATCGCCTGCGGCACCGCGTACCACTCCGGCATGGTGGCGAAGTACGCCATCGAGCACTGGACCCGGATCCCGTGCGAGGTCGAGTTCGCCAGCGAGTTCCGATACCGCGACCCGGTGCTGGACCGCTCGACGCTGGTCATCGCGATCAGCCAGTCGGGTGAGACCATGGACACGCTCATGGCGCTGCGGCACGCCAAGGAGCAGAAGGCCCGTGTGCTGGCCATCTGCAACACCAACGGCTCCACGATCCCCCGCGAGTCCGACGCGGTTCTGTACACCCACGGTGGGCCGGAGATCGCCGTCGCATCGACGAAGGCGTTCCTGACCCAGCTGGTCGCCTGTTACCTGATCGGTCTGCACCTCGCGCAGGTCCGCGGCGTGATGTACGCCGACGAGGTCGCGGCGGTCGTCTCCCGTCTGCGGCGCACCCCGGACAACCTGCGTGAGCTGCTGACCCAGATGGAATCCGTCCGCGAGCTGGCCCGGGACCTGAAGACCGCGTCGACCGTGCTCTTCATCGGGCGCCACGTCGGGTTCCCGGTGGCCCTGGAAGGCGCGCTCAAGCTCAAGGAACTCGCCTACATGCACGCCGAGGGCTTCGCGGCCGGCGAGCTCAAGCACGGCCCGATCGCGCTGATCGACAAGGGCACCCCGGTGGTCTGCGTGGTCCCGTCGCCGGCCGGCCGGGGGGTCCTGCGGGACAAGGTCGTCTCGAACATTCAGGAGGTGCGCGCCCGCGGGGCCCGCACGATCGTCATCGCCGAGGAAGGCGACGACGAGGTGATCGCATACGCCGACCACCTGATCCCGGTGCCGCGCACGCCCACGTTGCTGGCGCCGCTCATGACCACGGTGCCGCTGCAGATCCTCGCCTGCGAGATCGCCGCCGCCCGGGGTCACGACGTCGACCAGCCCCGCAACCTGGCCAAATCCGTCACTGTGGAATGACATCGCCCCGCCCCAGGGTGATCCGGGTGAGGGCGTCCAGCGCCGGGCGCCCCTCATCCCAGTAACCGAGGTGCCCGGCGCCCGGCTGCACCGCGAGCGTGCGGGCGCCGAACGCCGGGTCGGCCGGGTTGGTGCCGAAATACAGGTCCTTCTCGGGAGTCAGGAACGCGATCGCCGCACCGATCGGGCCGGTGCGGCTCAGCGCGAGATCCTCGGCGAAACTGCCCGGGGAGACCGCCGCCCATTGGATGACGTCGGTCAGGGACGTGGCGGCCCAGACCTCGTCGCGCGGCACGGCCAGCTCCGCCGCGGAATCCACCCCGACCCCCGGGGAGCCGACGAAGACCACGCTGTCGGCGGCCAGACCAGGGCGCGCCGCGGCCTCGCCGACCACCAGCGATCCGTAGCTGTGCCCGAGCACGGTCTGCCGGGCGGGTCCGCCCTGGTGGGTGGCGCGAAGCCCGTCCTGGAAGCGCCGTAGCCCGTCGGCCCCGGAGATCGCCTGCGCCGGGCTCGCCGCCTGCACGATGCCGTCCGGCGCGTCGTAGCCGAGCCACATGATCGTGCTCGTGGCGCTCTGCGGTGCCATCTCGGCCGCCCGCACGGCGACCCGCTCCGCGCGGGCGAGCTCGCCATCGAACGACGCGAGGTCCGCGGTCATGCCCGGCACGTGGGTGAGGACGGCCCCGGCCCGATCCGGGTCGCCGAGTGCGACCACCGCACGGCCGTCGCCCGCCGGGTCGACACCCATGAGGTATGCCCGGGGCCCGTCCCCCGCCGCGAGCCGCGCGGCCAGTTGCCCCTCTTCGTCGAGCAACAGACGATTGGCCCGGTCCCTTGCGGCGGCGGGGATGCCGTCGAGCGAGCCGAGCCGGCCCGGATGGGTGGCCAGGGCCTGATCCCGCTGAGCCGGGCCGAGCCGCTCCCACCAGCGGCGGACCTCGGTCGCCGAGGCGGTGCAGGACGGTTGATCGACCGCCGGTGGTGTCGCCGTGCTGACGAAGAGGTCGTCGAGCAACCCAGCGGTAGTGGCATCCACCGTCTGCGCGGCCATCGGATCATCGGCGTGCTTCGCGCGGGTCAGCGCCGCCGCGAACTCGCTCAGCGCCTGGTCGGCCGCCCAGCAGCCGAGCCGGAACAGGGTCAGCCGGAGCACGATCCGGCCCAGGGCGGCGGTCGCCGCCTCGGCGCACCGGCCCACCCAGATGTCGCGCAGCGCCGCCGAGCACTCCTTGATCTCGGCCACCCAGCGGCCGGCGATCGCGGCCCAGCCGCGCCAGGCCAGCGCGAGCTCCCGCCAGTGGGCGGGATCGGTCTGCTGCAGCAGCGTCATCGCTCGCCCCGCATCCGGGTCGCGACCCCAGCGTCCACGTCCTCGTAGTCGCCGGCCGCGGCCTCGGCGGCCCGGCCGATCGCCTGCAGATCGCCGAGCAGAAGGGTGAGCGCCCGGCGTGCGGCCTGCGCCGCGGCGGCACCGGCGGAGGTCGAGGACCAGCGCGGGCCGGCCGCCGGCGGCAGCGGATCAGGGTCCATCCGGTCACTTCTTCTTCGCAGCGTTGCGGCCCAGGCGCGCAGAGCCTCGGTGTCCACCTCGAGATCGGATCTCATCGGCCACCTCCTTGTCACGGGGAGTCGGGCCGATGACGTTAGGAGGTCCGGGGCCCGGCCGGGACCGGCCTGTGGATAACCCTCGTATGCCGCCGGAGCCGGGCTGTGGATAACTCGGTCCCGATAGGGTTGGCCGTGTGATCGTGTCTGTCGGGATCGATGTGGTGCTGGTGGAACGGTTCGGCCGGGCGCTGGAAAGAACGCCTCTGCTCGCCGACCGGCTCTTCACCGACTCGGAACGGACGACGTCGTCCGGCAACCCCCGCGCGCCGGAATCCCTGGCCGCCCGGTTCGCGGCCAAGGAGGCCGTGGCGAAGGCGCTGGGTGCTCCGGCGGGGCTGCGCTGGCACGACTGCGAGATCGTCTCGGATCCGGACGGCCGGCCGTGGCTGACCGTCTCCGGCACGGTCGCGGCCGCCGCGGCCGCGCGGGGGGTCAACCGCTGGCACCTGTCGTTGTCCCACGACGGCGGTATTGCCTCGGCGATGGTGGTCGCCGAGACCTGAGACACAACGGCGAGGGGAGCAGCGGATGCGACAGGCATGGCGGGTGGTGGACGTACGCTCCGCCGAGAAGGCACTGATGGCGACCGTTCCGGACGGCACCCTGATGCAGCGTGCCGCGGCAGGTCTGGCCCGCCGGTGCGCGCTGCTGCTCCAGGAGAGCGGCGGTGTCTACGGCGCGACGGTCGTGCTGCTGGTCGGCAGTGGTGACAACGGTGGCGACGCGCTCTACGCCGGGGCGCGGCTCGCGTCCCGGGGTGCGGCGGTGCTCGCGATCCTGCTCCAGCCCGACCGGGTGCACGCCGAAGGGCTGCGGGCGTTGCGGCGGGCCGGTGGTCGCACGGCCGGCGATCTGCCACCGAGGGCCGACCTCGTCGTGGACGGCATCGTGGGCATCGGCGCCACCGGAGGGCTACGTGCCCCGGCGGCCGCGTTGGTGAACAGGCTCGCCGGTCTTCGCGGGCGGGACGGGGCCCGGGCTCCGGTGGTGGCCGTCGACGTGCCCAGTGGCGTGACTGTCGACACCGGCGACGTGCCCGGGGACGCGGTGCGTGCAGATGTCACGGTGACGTTCGGGTGCCTCAAGCCCGCCCATGTGGTGGGTGCGGCCGCGGCTCTGGCGGGCCACGTCGAGCTGATCGATATCGGGCTCGGTGCGACATTGCGGGCTGATCCGGCCGTACGCGTGGCTGATGTGTCCGACATCTCGTCCTGGTGGCCACGGCCCTCCGCGTCGTCGGACAAATACAACCGCGGGGTGGTCGGGGTGGCTACCGGTTCCGCGCGGTATCCGGGCGCGGCGGTGCTGTCCGTCACCGGTGCGCAGGCGGGTCCCACCGGCATGGTCCGGTATTCGGGCTCAGCGGCCCGGGAGGTGCTGGCGGGACACCCGTCGGTGGTCGCCACGGAACGGGTCTCGGAGTCCGGCCGGGTCCAGGCCTGGGTGTGCGGGTCCGGGCTGGGGACCGGCGAGGATGCCCGCGCCGAGCTGCGCGGTGTCCTGGCGACGTCGCTCCCGGTCCTGCTCGACGCCGACGCGCTGACCCTGCTCGCCGACGGTCAGCACGCCGATGAGCTGCGTCGGGACGCGCCGTTGGTGCTCACACCGCACGACGGGGAGTTCGCCCGGCTGACCGGGGCGGCGCCCGGTGCCGATCGGTTGGGTGCGGCACTGGGACTGGCGGCCGAGCTCGACGCGGTGGTGCTGCTCAAGGGCGACCGCACCATCGTGGCGACACCGGCCGGCGAGGCGTGGGTCAATCCGACCGGGAGCGCCGAGCTGGCGACCGCGGGTTCAGGTGACGTGCTCGCGGGGCTGCTGGGGTCGTTGCTGGCCGCCGGGCTCCCCGCGGACCGGGCGGCGGTCTCGGCCGCGTACGTCCACGGGCTGGCCGGGCGCCGGGCCGGGCAGGACGGCCCGGCGACGTCCGCCGATGTGGCCGAGGCGCTGCGCCCGGTGCTGGCGGACCTGCTGTGACCCCGTTTCTGTCGCACCCCTCAGTAGGCTGATGAACATGTGGCAGGCCGAAGTTCGCGTCGATCTGGACGCCATCCGGGACAACGTGGCGACCCTGTGCGCGGGCACGAGCGCCGAGGTCATGGCCGTCGTCAAGGCGGACGGGTATGGGCACGGCATGGTGCCCGCCGCCCGGGCCGCGCTGGCCGGCGGCGCTACGTGGCTGGGGGTCGCGACCCTCGACGAGGCGCTCGCATTGCGGGGGGCGGGGATCACCGCACCCGTGCTGGCGTGGCTGCACGCCCCCGGGGTGCCGCTGCGGGGTGGCGTCGAGGCGGGGGTCGACCTCAACGCGGGCACGCTGCTCCAACTCGGCGACGTGGTGGCCGGGGCACGTCTCGCCGGCCGGGCTGCCCGCGTACACCTGAAGATCGACACCGGTCTGGCGCGCGGTGGGGCGACGCCGGCGGAATGGCCGGCGCTGGTGGAGGCTGCGGCCAAGGCACAGGCCGACGGTGACCTGGAGGTCGTCGGGGTCTGGAGCCACTTCGTCCGCTCGGACGAGCCGGAGCACGAGATGAACGACCAGCAGCTCGCGGCGTTCGCTGACGCCCTGGCCGTCGCGGCGCGTTACGGCATCGAGCCGCGCTACCGCCACATCGCGAATTCCGCGGCCACCCTGACCCGGCCGGACGCCCACTACGACCTGGTCCGTCCCGGGCTGGCGATCTACGGGCTGTCGCCGCTGGCCGGCCCGCAGCCCGCGGGTCTGCGCCCGGCGATGACCGCGCGCGCCCGGGTCACGCTGACCAAACGCGTGCCGCGGGGGCAGGGCGTCTCGTACGGGCACGCGTACCACACCGCGCGCGAGACGACGCTGGCGTTGGTGCCGCTCGGCTACGGCGACGGGGTGCCGCGGCATGCCTCCAACGTGGGCCCGGTGCTGCTCGGCGGTGCGGTGCGCACGATCGCCGGCCGGGTGTGCATGGACCAGATCGTGCTGGACTGCGGTGACGACCCGGTCCAGGCCGGGGAGGTGGCGACGTTGTTCGGGCCGGGCACCGGGGGCGAACCGACCGCGACGGACTGGGCCGACGCGATCGGCACCATCAACTACGAGATCGTGACCCGGTTCGGGGGCTCACGCGTCCCGCGGGTCTATGACGGAGCCGAGGGGGTGCTGTCGTGAGCCCCGTCTGGTCGATCCCGAGCAAGCGGGCCAAACAGGTCGGCATCGCCGGTGCCGTGGTCGGGGTCGCCGCGGCCGGGCTCGCCACCGCGTTCGCCGTCGAGCGGGTGCTGGTGCGCAGGTCGGTCAACGTGCCGAACGACCCGCACGCCGACGAGGCCTTCGAGGACCAGACGTTCGACGAGGAGCTGACCGTCACCGCCGCGGACGGCACCGACCTGCACGTCGAGATCGTGGAGGCGAAGCAGCCCGGCGACAAGCCGACGATCGTGTTCGTGCACGGATTCGCCCTGGACATGGGCACCTTCTACTTCCAGCGACAGGCGCTGACCGAGCGCGGCGACCATCGGCTCGTCTTCTACGACCAGCCGGGGCACGGGCGGTCGAGCCGGCTGCGGTCCGGTGAGTACGACATCGCGGCGCTGGGCAAGTCGCTCGCCGCGGTGCTCGACGCCACCGTTCCCGACGGGCACATCATTCTCGTCGGGCACTCCATGGGCGGCATGACGATCATGGCGTTCGCGGAGCAGTATCCGGAGTGGTTCGGTGAGCGGGTGACCGGTGTGGTGCTCATGTCCACATCGGCCGGTCTGATCGACAAGAGCACACTCGGCCTGCCCACACTGGTGGCGCGGGCCAGCGCGCCGTTCTTCCCGCTGTGGGGCGTCTCGGCGCGGCTCGGGGGCACCGCCATCGACCGGGCCCGGGTGGTGTCGTCCGACCTCGCGTGGTTGCTGACCCGCAGGTACGGTTTCGGCGACCCACGGCCCAGCCCGTCGTTGGTCACGTTCGTGGAGCACATGAATTCCAAGACGTCGGTCGAGACGCTGACCAAATACCTGCACACGCTCTACACCCACAACCGCTTCCCGGCGTTGTCGGCGCTGTCGGGTGTCCCGGTGCTGGTCCTGGTCGGCACGAAGGACTACCTGACGCCGGTGACCCATTCCGAGGAGATCCTCCGGCACCTGCCGGAGGCCGAGTTGGTGAAGATCGACAACAGCGGCCACGTGGTCATGCTGGAGAAGGCGGACGAGGTGAACGCGGCTCTGCTCCCGTTCCTGGACAAGATCTCATGACGGTCACCGGGATCCGGCTGGCGACCGTGGAGGACACCCACGCCTTCGGGCGGCGGCTGGCCGGGTTGCTGCGCGGGGGCGACCTCCTGCTGCTCACCGGGCCGCTCGGGGCCGGCAAGACCGCGCTGGTCCAGGGCATCGGGGCGGGCCTGGGCGTATTCGGGGCCGTCACCTCGCCGACGTTCGTGATCGCCCGGGTGCATCGACCCGACCCCTCGCTCGGTGGTTCGCTGCCGATGGTGCACGCGGACGCGTACCGGCTGGGGGACGCCGCGGACCCCCGGGCCGAGATCGACGATCTTGATCTGGACGCCTCGGCCGAGGACGCGGTCACGGTGGTCGAGTGGGGCGCCGGGCTGGTCGAGCAGTTGAACGACGAATACCTCGCCGTGCGCATCGAGCGCCTCGACGACGACACCCGCGTCATCGATCTCGTCCCGCACGGCGGCGACTGGGCCGACAGACTGCACAAAACGGAGATGATGTGAACCTGCCCGAGCTGCTCCCGCCCACCTGGCGCGCGGAGTTGACGCCGTTCCTCGACGCCGCGGCCACCGAGAAGCTGAGTGCGTTCGTGACCGAGCAGTATGCGACGCAGACGGTGTACCCGCCGGTCGAGGACCTGTTCGCGGCCTACCGGTGGTGCGAGCCGGAGCAGACCCGGGTGTTGCTGCTCGGCCAGGATCCGTACCACGGGCCGGGGCAGGCGCACGGGCTCAGCTTCAGCGTCCGCGAGGGCGTGCGGGTGCCGCCCTCGTTGCGCAACGTCTACAAGGAACTGGCCGAGGACGTCGGGGTCGCGCCGTCGCGCAGCGGTGATCTCACCGGGTGGGCCAAGCAGGGCATCCTGCTGCTCAACTCCGTGCTGACGGTGAAAGCCGGTGCGGCCGCGTCGCACAAGAACAAGGGCTGGGAGGTCTTCACCGACGCCACGATCCGGGCCCTCAACGCACGAGACGAGCGCATAGTGTTCCTGCTGTGGGGGGCTTATGCCCGCAAGAAGGCCGAGCTGGTCACCAACCCGGCGCACACGGTCATCGAGTCGGGGCATCCGAGCCCGATGAACGGCGGCCGGGACTTCTTCGGCGCCCGGATGTTCAGCGCGGCCAACAAGGCGCTCGCGGACGCCGGCCGTGAGCCGATCAACTGGGACCCGCGCGCCTGACGGAGCGCCTGGCAGCAGAGGCGGGGTGGGGCGGCGCTAGGGTTTGTGGGTGCTTGTACTGGGTCTGGACACCGCTACGCCCGCCGTCACGGCCGCGCTCGCCGACGTCGGCGGCGGGGCCTTCCGCGGGCTGGGGGAGCGCCGGACGGTTGATCCGCGGGCGCACGGCGAGTTGCTGGCCCCGCAGATTCAGCGGGTGCTCGCCGAGGCCGGCTACCGGCCCCGGGACCTGGGGGCCATCGTCGCCGGCACCGGGCCCGGGCCGTTCACCGGGCTCCGGGTGGGGCTGGCCACCGCCGCCGCCATGGGGCAGGCGCTGGGGATCCCCGCCTACGGGGTCTGCACGCTCGACGCGCTGGGCCGCGCCGCCGGGCCGGGGCGGGTGCTGGTGGCCACCGATGCCCGTCGGCGGGAGGTCTACTACGCGACCTACCAGGACGGGAAGCGGGTCACCGAGCCCGACGTCGCGAAGCCGGCCGACGTCGTGGTCGACGCCGAGCGGGCCGTCGGCGAGGGTGCCCTGAAGTACAGCGACGTGTTCGGGATCCCGATCGACGATCGGTTGCTGTACCCGTCGGGGGAGGCGCTGATCGCGCTGGCCCTGGACAAGATCCGGGCCGGTGCGAACGGGGACCCGCTCACCCCGCTGTACCTGCGCCGGCCGGATGCCGTGGCCTCGGTGACGAAGAAGAACGTGCTGCAGTGATCTCGGTCGAGCGGTTCCGGTGGTGGCACATCGAACAGGTCCTCCCGATGGAGGAGGACCTGTTCGGGTCCGAGAAGTGGTCTTCGTCGATGTTCTGGAACGAGCTCGCCCAGCGGCATTTCTATGTGGCGGCCGTCGAGGACGGCACGGAGCTCGTCGGCTATGCCGGGCTGGCGGTCATCGACGGGGAGGAGAGCTGGGTGCAGAACATCGCCGTCAAGCGGACCGCCCAGCAGCGGGGGATCGGGCGGCTGCTGCTCGAGACGCTGCTGGAACGGGCCGGCGACCGCAAGGTGCTGCTCGAGGTCGCGGTCGACAACGCCGCCGCCCAGCGACTCTACGTCTCCCATGATTTCGAGCCGGTCGGGATCCGGCGCGGTTACTACCAGCCCAGCAACACCGACGCCCTGGTGATGATGCGTGATGTCTGACGAACCTCTGGTCCTCGGGATCGAGACCTCCTGCGACGAGACCGGCATCGGCATCGTGCGCGGGCACACCCTGCTCGCCGACGCGATCGCGTCCAGTGTCGAGCAGCACGCGCGGTTCGGTGGGGTGGTGCCGGAGGTCGCCAGCCGGGCCCATCTGGAGGCGCTCGTGCCGACGATGCGGCGGGCGCTGGACGAGGCGAACGTGACCCTGGACGACATCGACGCGATCGCGGTGACCGCCGGGCCCGGCCTGGCGGGGGCGCTGCTCGTCGGGGTCGCCGCGGCCAAGGGGTACGCGCTGGCCGCCGACAAGCCGATCTACGGGGTCAACCACCTCGCCGCCCATGTGGCGGTCGACACGCTCGAGCACGGCCCGTTGCCGGAGCCCGCGGTGGCGATGCTGGTCTCGGGCGGGCATTCGAGCCTGTTGCTGGTCGACGACCTGACGGCCGGGGTGACGCCGCTGGGCGCCACGATCGACGACGCGGCCGGGGAGGCGTTCGACAAGGTCGCCCGGCTGCTGGGGATGGGGTTCCCGGGCGGGCCGGTGATCGACCGGACGGCGCGGGACGGCGACCCCCGGTCGATCGTGTTCCCGCGCGGGCTGACCGGGCCGAAAGACATGGCCAGGCACCGGTTCGACTTCTCGTTCTCGGGGCTGAAGACCGCGGTGGCCCGGTGGGTGGAGGCGAAGGAGCGCAGTGGCGAGCCGGTGCCGGTCGCCGATATCGCCGCGAGTTTCCAGGACGCGGTCTGCGACGTGCTCACCGCGAAGGCGCTGGACGCGTGCCGCGAGCACGGGGTCGAGACGCTGGTCATCGGCGGCGGGGTCGCCGCGAACTCCCGGTTGCGGGTGCTGGCCGAGCAACGGGCGGCGAAACTGGGCATCCGGGTGCGGGTGCCGCGGCCGCAGCTGTGCACCGACAACGGGGCGATGGTGGCTGCCCTGGGGTCACATCTGGTAGCCGCCGGTGTCGCGCCCAGCCGCCTCGACCTGCCGGCCGATTCGGCAATGGGATTGACCTCGATCGTGGTGGCGGGGTAGGAAGCCAGGCATGATCGCACGGATGTGGGAGGTACGGGCCTCGCGGAGCGGCTTCGACGAGCTGCTGAGCTGGGTCTGCGATGTGGCGCTGCCGAAACTGGAGGTGCTGCCCTCGCATGTGTCGAGCGAGGTCTACTCCTCCACGGATCTGCGCATTGTGGTTATCTCCCGGTGGCGGAACACCCCCGGAGAGCTTCCGGCACCCCCGCAGGAGCTGGTGGCCCGGTCGCCACACGTGTGGGATTTCACGCCGGTCGATAGATAAGCCTATGGATCGTGATGGCGTAGTTACGTAACGTCGAAGGGCGATGCGTGATCTGCCTCCCGCCGACCCCGGCACCCCCGATGACCGGTCCGCCACCCGATATCTCGGCTGGCTCGCCCGGCGTACCTGGCCATCCGTCAGCGCCGCGGTCCTGTTCGCCATCCTCTGGATGGTGTGCCAGGCCGTGGTGCCCGCCGTCGTCGGTAAGGCGATCGACGCCGGCCTGACCCAGCACAACCGTGGTGACCTGCTCTTCTGGAGTCTGGTGCTGCTCGGCGTCGGTGCCGTGCAGGCCCTCGCCGGAGTGCTCCGGCACCGCCGCGCGGTGTTCAACTGGCTCTCCGCCGCGTTCCGCACGATCCAGCTCTCCATCCGGCAGTCCGGGCGGCTCGGTGTCGCGATGCCGCGCCGGCTCGACGCCGGTGAGGTCGTGGCGATCGGGACGGCGGACATCAGCCACATCGGCAACGCCATCGACATCACCGCGCGCGGCACCGGCGCGGTCGTGGCGGTGCTGACCGTCACGACGATCCTGTTGTTCACCTCGGTGCCGCTGGGCCTGGTGGTGGTGCTCGGGATCCCGCTGCTCACCGCCGTGGTCAGCCTGCTGATCCGGCCGTTGCACCATCGCCAGCAGGAATACCGGGAGAAGCAGGGCCGGCTCACCGGCCGGGCCACGGACCTGGTCGGCGGGCTGCGGGTGCTGCGCGGTGTCGGCGGTGAGCCGGTGATGTCGCGGCACTACCGGCAGGGGTCGCAGGAACTTCGCGACGCCGGGGTACGCGTGGCCCGTGTCGAAGCCCTCCTTGACGGCGCGCAGGTCCTGGTGCCCGGGATCTTCCTGGTGCTGGTGACCTGGCTCGGCGCGCGCTTCGCCCTGTCCGGCCGGATCACGGTGGGCCAGCTGGTCTCGTTCTACGGGTACGCGGCGTTCCTCGTCTCCCCGCTGCGCCAGCTCACCGAGACGATCGACAAGCTGACCCGTGGTCACGTCTCCGGGCGGCGGGTGGTCGACATGCTCCGGGTGCAGTCCGACCTGCCGGAATCGCCCCGGCCCCGGCCCGTGCCCGCGGGTGGTGACCTCGTCGATCCGGTCTCCGGCGTGACCGTGCGCTCGGGGTGTGTGACGGCCATCGCCGCCGCCCTGCCGGCCGACGCGGTCGCCATCGCCGATCGGCTCGGCAGATACACCAGTGACGGCGACGGGACGCTGCTGGACGGCGTACCGCTGAAAGATCTTGATCTGTCCGCCCTGCGGGAGCGGATCATGGTGGCCGACAACGACGCCCGCCTGTTCTCCGGGCCGTTGCACGACGACCTGGATCCGGACCGGACCGGCCGGACGCCGGCGGCGCTCGAGGCGGCATCGGCGCGGGACGTGATCGAGGAGCTGCCGGACGGCCTGGACAGCGAGGTGGCCGAGCGCGGCCGCAGCTTCTCGGGCGGTCAGCAGCAACGGCTGCGGCTGGCGCGGGCGCTGGTCGCCGATCCGGAGATCCTGGTGCTGGTCGAGCCGACCAGCGCGGTGGACGCGCATACCGAGGCGCGGATCGCCGGCCGGCTCGGCACGGCTCGGCAGGGCCGCACCACCGTCGTCTGCTCGACCAGCCCGCTGGTGCTGGACCGGGCCGACCACGTCGTCTACGTCGAGGACGGCCTCGCGGTCGCCCAGGGAACCCATCGCGAGCTGCTGGACGGCAGTCTCGCCTATGCGAGGACGGTGCTGCGCGAGTGAGCAACGCGCTCCCGGTGGCTGACACCCGCCAGGTGCGACGGTACGCCCGCGAGCTGTTTCGCCGGCATCCGCGCGCCCTCGGCACGGCCATCGCCCTGCACGCCGTGGCCGCGATCGCCGGTCTGGTCGGCCCACGCCTGCTCGGCAGCCTCGTCGAGTCCATCCAGCGGCGTGCGGCCGTCGCGGCGGTGGACCGGATCGCGATCCTGATCGCGGTCTTCATCGTGGTGCAGGCGATCTTCGTGCGCCTCGCCTATCTGGCCTCGGCCCGGCTCGGTGAGCGGGTCCTCGCGGAGCTGCGTGAGGAGTTCGTGGACCGGGTGCTGGCCATTCCGCTGTCCACCGTGGAACGGGCCGGCACCGGCGACCTGCTGACCCGGACGTCGCGGGACGTCGACGCGTTGTCGCGCTGCGTGCGGTTCGCCGTACCCGAGACGTTGATCTCGCTGATCACGGTGACGCTCGCGGTGGGCGCGCTGCTGCTCGTCAGCCCGCTGCTGGCGCTGCCGTTGCTGATCGCGGTGCCGGTGATCGTGATCTCCGCGCGCTGGTACCTGCGCCGGGCCTCGGCCGGCTATCTGCGGCAGAACGCCGCCTATTCGCAGGTCACCGACGGACTCGCGGAAACCGTCGAGGGGGCGCGCACGGTGGACGCGCTGCGGCGCCAGGACCAGCGGGTGCGCCGCACCGACGCCGATCTGCGGCGCTCCTGGCGGGCCGAGCGCTACACGTTGTACCTGCGGACGGTCTGGAGCCCGACGGTCGAGTTCGGTTACATCCTCCCGGTGGTCGGCACGCTGCTCATCGGCGGCTGGTACTACTTCGAGGGCTGGGTCACCCTGGGCCAGGTCACCACCGCGGTGCTGTACACCCAGCTGCTCATCGACCCGCTCGACCGTTTCCTTGGCTGGCTCGACGAGTTGCAGGTGGGCGCCGCGTCGCTGGCCCGGCTGCTCGGGGTCACGTTCACCGCGGCGCCGGGCACCCAGCGGCACCCGGACGGCACCGAGCTGGTCGCGACCGACGTGCGTTTCTCCTACGTGGAGGGACGGGAGGTGCTGCACGGCATCAACCTGACCATCGCGCCGGGGGAGCGGCTGGCGATCGTCGGGCCGTCCGGCGCGGGCAAGTCGACGCTGGGCCGGCTGCTGGCCGGGGTGCACACGCCGACCAGCGGGTCGCTCACGGTCGGCGGGGTGCCGCTGTCGGATCTGCCGCTGGACCGGCTCCGGACCGAGGTCGCGCTGGTCAGCCAGGAACATCACGTGTTCATGGGGACGCTGCGCGACAACGTTGCCATGGTGCGGCCGGGCTCGTCACCGACCGACGTACGGGAGGCGCTGGCCGCGGTGAACGCTCTGAAGTGGGCGGACCAGCTGCCGGACGGGCTGGACACCGTGCTGGGCGCCGGCGGGGTGCCGCTGTCGTCGGCGCAGGCCCAGCAGGTGGCGCTGGCCCGGCTGGTGCTCGCCGATCCGCACACGCTGGTGCTGGACGAGGCGACCGCCCTGCTGGACCCGCGGGCCGCCCGTGATCTGGAGCAGTCGCTGGCGGGCGTGCTGCGGGGGCGGACGGTCGTGGCGATCGCGCACCGGCTCTTCTCGGCGCACGACGCCGACCGGGTCGCGGTGGTCGAGGGCGGCCGGATCACCGAGCTCGGCTCGCACGACGAGCTGGTCGCGGCCGGCGGTTCCTACGCCGCGTTGTGGAACTCCTGGCACGGGATCAAACCACGGAACGGCACGGGGTCACGGCCATAGTGCGTCGCGGGGGTCGTCCAGGAGCCGCTCGAACGCGAGTTCCGCGGCGCCGATCAGTGCGGCGTCCTGGCCGAGCTCGGGGGTGCGCAGGCGGATGTCGGCGCGGCACTCGGGCAGTGCCACCTCGTGGAGCCGGCTGCGGATCTGTGCCGCGGCGACGAGGTAGATGTCGCGCAGCGTGCCCCCGAAGATCACCGCCTCGGGGTTGAAGATGTTGACCAGGTTGCCGACCCCGAGTCCGAGCCAGTCGCCGACGTGCCGGACCGCCTGCTGGGCCACCCAGTCGCCGCGCATCGCCGCGTCGACCACGGCCAGCACCGCGTCCCGGCCGCTGCGGTCCGCGCGGCCGGCGAGCTTCAGCAGCGGATATTCGCCGATCTCGGTCTCCCAGCAGCCGCGGGACCCGCAGCTGCACGGTTGCCCCTGCGGGTTGACCACCATGTGGCCGACCTCGCCGCCGTACCCGCCGTTGCCGGTGATGCGCCGGCCGCCGGCGATGATGCCGGCACCGACACCCACGTCGCCGTACAGGTAGATGACGTTGTCCCGGCCGGCCGCCGCGCCGCGGGTGTGCTCGACCATCGCCGAGACGTCCGCGATGTTGCCGACCAGCATCGGGCCGACGTCGCCGATCTCCTCGACCAGCGCCTCCCCGACGGGTTCGTCGACCCAGCCGATCGTCGGGGCGAGCCGGACCATGCCGTCCGCGAGGCGCACCATGCCGGCGATCGCGAGACCGGCGCCGACGTACCGGGATCCGGGCGGGACGTCCGCGCGCATCTCGTGGACGAAGCCCGCGAGCGGCTGGACCGCGTCGCCGACCTGCATGCCCCAGGGCCGGGGGGCTTCCCGGCGGTCCAGGATCTTCCCGCCCAGCCCGACGCGGGCCGCGCGCAGCCGGTCGACCTCGATGTTGAGCGCGTACGCGTAGACCTTGGCCGACTCGGGCCGCACGACGAGCGACGGCCGGCCGGCCCGGCGGGTCTTCGGCGACTCCTTGCTCTCGGTGACGAGCCCGGCGGCGATGAGGTCCGCGGTGAGCGCGCCGATCGTGCTGCGGTTGAGGCCTAGCCGGGTGGTGAGTTCCGCCCGGGACGTAGCCCCATGAATGTGGACGTATCTCAGCAAGGCGCCCAGATTGTGCCGCCGCACCTCTTCCTGGGTCGGGGCCGCCCGCATACCCGCGGCTATCGGATACCGGTCGAGGCCGCGCGCCGCCGCGACAGCGCGTCCACACTCGCCGCCAGCAACAGGACGACGCCGGTGAAGATGTACTTCGTCCCGGGGCTCAGGCCCATCAGGCCCATGCCGTTGTCGATCACCGCGATGACCGCGCCGCCGATGACCGCGGAGAAGACGCGCCCCTTGCCGCCGAAGAGGCTGGTGCCGCCGATGACGGCCGCGCCCACGGCGTACAGCAGGACGTTGCTGCCGCCCGAGTTCGGGTCGACGGAGTTGGCCCGGCTCGCCGCGACGATGCCGCCGACCGCGGCCATGAACGAGCCGATGACGAAGACCGAGATCCGGATCCGGTCCACCGGGATGCCGGCCCGGCGGGCCGCTTCCACGTTGCCGCCGACCGCGTAGACATGCCGGCCGTACGCCGTGCGGCCCAGCACGAACGTCCAGAGCACCAGGAACGCCGCGATGACCGGGGCGACGATCGGCACGCCCTTCACCGAGATGGACTCTGGGTTGATGCTGCGCTCCTGGCTCAGGACGGCGACCGCGGCGAACAGCAGGACCGCGAGCCCGGCGATTCGTACCGCAACGATACCCATCGGGTCATTCGTCAGCCCATGGACGGCCCGGCGGCGCACCCGGTGCAGCTGACTGCCCGCGTATCCGGCGACCGCGACCGCGGCGAGGACCCAGCTCAGGGCCGGCGGGACGTTCCGGTTGGCCAGCGCCAGCACGAACGGGTCGCGGATCGAGACGTTCTTGCCGCCGCTGAGCAGCACCAGCAGCACGCCCTGGAACGCCAGGAAGCCGGCCAGCGTGACGACGAACGACGGTATGCCGACCTTCGCCACCAGGAACCCGAGGACCAGGCCGATGAGCAGGCCGACGGCCAGCGCGGCCGGGATCGCGGTGTACCAGGCCCAGCCGTGGTCGGCGAGCAGGGTCGCCATGACCGCGCCGCAGACCCCGCTCGCGAAGCCCGCGGACAGGTCGATCTCACCGAGCAGCAGGACGAAGATCAGGCCCATCGCGATGAGGACGACCGCGGCACCCTGGGGGAACAGGTTGGCGATGTTGGTGGCGCTGAAGAACCGGGGCCGGGCGATGCCGAAGAACGCGCAGAGCACGACCAGGCCGGCGACGGCGTACCAGCTCCCGGTGTCGCGTTTCCAGAAGCTCATGCGCTGCGCCCCGCGGTGATCAGTTCTACCACCTGGGAGTGGGTGACGTCGGTCGTCCTGAGCTGCGCCGCGGTGCGGCCGAGGTACAGCGCCACGATGCGGTCCGAGACCGCGAAGACGTCGTTCATGTTGTGCGAGATCAGTACGACGCCGAGCCCGTTGTCGGCGAGCCGCCGGACGAGTTCGAGCACCTGGGCCGTCTGGGCGACGCCGAGCGCGGCGGTCGGCTCGTCGAGGATGACGACGCGGCTGTTCCACAGGACGGCCTTGGCGATCGCCACGGTCTGCCGCTGTCCGCCGGAGAGACTCGCGACCGACTGCCGCAGTGACGTCACCGTGCGTACCGAAAGGCTGGCCAGGGTTTCGGCGGCCATCTGTTCCATCGTGGGTTCGTCCAGGACGAAGCTGGTGAGTTTCTCGCGGCCGAGGAACATGTTCTGGACGATGTCCAGGTTGTCACACAGCGCGAGATCCTGATAGACGATCTCGATGCCGAGGTCGGCGGCTTCCCGGGGGCTGCCGACGCTCACCGGTTCGCCGTCGAACAGCATGGTGCCGGCATCGACGGGGTAGATGCCGCTGATGCACTTGACCAGGGTGGACTTGCCGGCGCCGTTGTCGCCGACGAGCGCGGTGACCTCGCCGGGATACACGCTGAGTCCGACGTCGTGCAGCACCTGGACGGGACCGAAGCTCTTGTCGATCCCACGTAGCTCCAGCAACGGTGTCGCGGCCAAAGGTGGCTCTCCTTGTCGATGATCAGCTGACGCCGTGATCGGTGCAGAGCCTGGCGAATTCGCCGGTGCAGAGCTGCTCCTTGGTGACGAAGCCGTCCTTGACCACGTCGTTGACGTTGTCCTGGTAGATGGCCTGCGGGGTGAGCAGGACGGTCGGGGTGGCCGGCTCGCGGTCGCCGCGGGCCAGCGCGACGGCCAGGCCGGCGGCGACCTCGGCCTCGTCCTCGATCGCCTTGTACACGGTCATGCACTGGTCGCCGGCGAGGATGTTCCGCAGTCCCTGCACGGTGGCGTCCTGGCCGGTGACCGGGATCCGGCCGTTCAGGCCCTGCTTCCTGAGCACCGAGATCACCGCGTTGCTGAGGCCGTCGTTGGCGGCCAGCACGCCCCGGATCTGCCGGTGCTCGGTGAGCATCTGCTCGAAGATCGTCGCGGCCTGGGCGTTGTCCCAGGCCGGTACCGACTCGTCCGGGCCCTTGACGAACGTGCCGTCGGCGTACCGGGGATCGAGGACCGCGTTGTAACCCTCGGCGAACAGGGTGGCGTTGTTGTCGGTGGGGGAGCCGTTGAGCGCGGCCACCATCGGCCGGTCGGCCTTCGCGCCGGCCAGGCACTTGATGAGGCCCTCACCCTGCAGCCGGCCGACCGCGACGTTGTCGAAACTGACGTGGTAGTCGGCGCCGCCGTCCGGGGTGAGGCGGTCGTAGTCGATCGTGTGGACGCCGGCCGCCCGGGCCCGGCCGAGCACCGCCCGGCCGGTGCCGGCGTCCAGGTTGACGATCATCAGGACCGTGACGCCGTCCGCGATCATGCCGTCGGCCAGTGTCAGGAACTGGTTCTTGTCGCCCTGGGCGTTCTGGATGTCGGCCGTGACACCCGCGCGGTCGAACGCGGCCCGCAGATACTTCTTGTCGTAGGAGTCCCAGCGCTGGGAGGTCGCCGTGTCCGGCAGGATCACCCCGACCTTGCCGGGCAAGCCGTCGGACCCGGTGCCGCAAGCGGTCACCCCGCCGGCGAGCAGACCCGCCGCGGCCAGGAGCGCGATTCGCTTACGCATGACGTGGTGTCCTCTCCCGGGCCGCGCGTGGCAACGTATGCCGGGCACCCGCCGCAGCACAACCGGCGATCCGGGTTATGTCCTGATCCGGGCCACCGAGGCACCGGTCAGCCGGATCAGGTCGGCCGGCGGCAGGGAGACCTGCAGACCCCGGCGGCCGGCCGAGACGTAGATCAACTCCAGCCCCGGCGCCGAGTCGTCGATCACGGTCGGCAGCCGTTTGCGCTGGCCCAGCGGGCTGATGCCGCCGCGGACGTAACCGCTGCTGCGTTCGGCCGCCGCGCGGTCGGCGAGGGCCGCCTTCTTGCCGCCGGACGCGGCCGCCAGCGCTTTGAGATCGAGTTCACCGGTGACCGGGACGACCGCGACGGTCAGCGCGCCGTCCACCTCGGCGATCAAGGTCTTGAACAACGACCCGGGGGGTACGCCCAGAGCGGCCGCGACGAGAGCGCCGTAATGGGGGGAATCGGGCGAGACTTCGTACGGGTGCAACTCGTGCGCGACCTTCGCCGAGGAGAGCAGAACCGTCGCCGGGGTGCCGGACGCCTTCTTAGCCACGATCGTCGAGGTTATCGGCAGAGCAGGACCGTCGGCGCACCCGCCACCCGGGTGAGCACCAGCGACGCCCCCGCTCTGCCGCTCAGGCGTAAATCACGCCGTAATTGCTCCGGTTCCAGTGCTGACCCGCGCTTGCGGATCTCGAGCCGGCCCACGCCCCGCTCGCGCAGCAGGGTGCGCAGCCGTTTCAGCGAGAAGGGCAGCACGTCGGTGATCTCCAGCCGCCGGGCGAACCCGGTCTCCACCGGCTCGTCGGTGTACACGTAGGCGATCTCCGGGTCCGCGAGCCGGCCCCCGACCGTGGCGGCGAACTCGGCCACCAGGTGCGAGCGGACCACCGCGGGATCCGGGTCGTACAGATAGCGGCCCACCGTGCCGACCGGTGCCGCCTCGACGCCCGACCCGTGCAGCTCGAGCCCCTCCGGCAGTAAGCTCGCCCGTCGAGCGAATTCCGCGAGCGGGCCGCACCAGAACGCCGCCTCCACCAGGTCGCCGCCGACGCTGACCCACTCGCCCTCGGCGCCGGGCGGCAGCAGCGCGTGGTCGATGCCCGGTGCCAGCTTGAGCACCGTGCGGGGGACCCGGTCGGGCAGCGCGCCGATGAAATCCCAGGACGGCGACCACGACCGGGGGTCCATCACCCGGCCGCGGCCGGCCCGGCGCCGGGCCGGGTCGGCGAAGACCGCGTCGAACTTCTCCACCTCGACCGTGGTGGCGTCCGCGCACGCCACGGTCACCAGCGCGGTCAGGCCGGCCGCCTCGACGTTCGCGGCGGCCACCGCTGCGGTCAGCGGGTCGGCGTCGACGGCGTGCACCCGGATCCCCTGCCGGGCCGCCGCCAGCGCGTCGGAGCCCATGCCGCACCCCAGGTCGGCCAGGCTGGTGACCCCGGCGGCGCGCAACCGGGCGGCCCGCCGGTCGGAGACGACCGCGCGGGTCGCCTGCTCGAAACCCGGCCGGGTGAAGAACATTGTCGCGGCGGCTTCGCCGAGTTTGCCCGCGGCGCGTCCGCGCAGCTCAGACTGGGTGAGTGCGGCAGCGGCCAGCGGTGCGGGGAAACCCCGCGCACGCATGGCCGAGGCAGCGGCGAGCGGATCGCCGCCCGACACCTCGGCGGCGGCCTTCAGGGCGTCCGAGCCCTCGGGGGTACGCAGGGCGGCGAGCAGTTCGAGGTCCACGCGGAGTCATTCTGCCGTGTTGGCACTCTCCTTGACGGAGTGCTAGTTCCGGCATAATCTCCGATTAGCACTCTCAACCTGAGGGTGCCAGCTGTGCGCCCTTGCCGGCCGTGCCCTCGCGGCTCGTCCGGACCGGGGCCGCACGCTTGCGCCAGGCGGACCGGCACCCGCGACGACGGACCCGCCCGGTGGCATGAGGCATGAGCCCGGCCAATGCTGGCCGGCAAACCTGTACCCAGGAGGGTATGCCCGTGACTACCGCGACCAAGGTAGCGATCAAGCCGCTCGAGGACCGCATCGTCGTCCAGGCGAACGAGGCGGAGACCACCACCGCCTCGGGCCTTGTGATCCCCGACACCGCCAAGGAGAAGCCGCAGGAGGGCACCGTCCTCGCGGTCGGCCCCGGCCGCATCGACGACAAGGGCAACCGCGTCCCGATCGACGTCCAGGTCGGCGAGACGGTTCTCTATTCGAAGTACGGCGGCACCGAGGTCAAGTACGCCGGCGAGGAGTACCTGGTGCTCTCCGCCCGCGACGTCCTCGCGGTCATCGAGAAGTAAGACCTAACTGATTGCGCTTGCGCCCTGTTCCGGCATGTCGGGGCAGGGCGCCGGTGCGTGAAGGGACCATAGATGGCGAAGATTCTCAGCTTCTCAGACGACGCCCGGCACCTGCTCGAGCACGGCGTCAACACGCTCGCCGACACGGTCAAGGTCACCCTCGGACCGCGCGGACGCAACGTCGTTCTCGACAAGAAGTTCGGCGCGCCCACGATCACCAACGACGGTGTCACCATCGCCAAGGAGATCGAGCTCTCCGACCCGTACCAGAACCTCGGTGCGCAGCTGGTCAAGGAGGTGGCGACCAAGACCAACGACGTCGCCGGCGACGGGACCACCACCGCGACCGTGCTCGCCCAGGCGCTCGTGCGCGAGGGCCTGCGCAACGTGACCGCGGGTGCCAGCCCGATCGCCCTCAAGCGCGGCATGGACCTCGCCGCCGAGGCGATCTCCAAGGCGCTGCTGGCCAAGGCCGTCGAGGTTGCCGACCACAAGGCGATCGCGAACGTCGCGACCATCTCCGCGCAGGACGCCACCATCGGTGAGCTGATCGCCGAGGCGATGGACAAGGTCGGCCGTGACGGTGTCATCACCGTCGAGGAAGGCTCCGCGCTCAGCACCGAGCTCGTCGTCACCGAGGGCCTGCAGTTCGACAAGGGCTTCATCTCGCCGAACTTCGTGACCGACGCCGAGTCGCAGGAAGCCGTCCTCGAGGACACCTACCTGCTCATCACCACGCAGAAGATCTCCAGCGTCGAGGAGATCCTCCCGCTGCTGGAGAAGGTGCTGCAGGGCGGCAAGCCGCTGCTCATCGTGGCCGAGGACGTCGAGGGCCAGGCGCTGTCCACCCTCGTGGTCAACGCGCTGCGCAAGACCTTCAAGGTCGTCGCGGTCAAGGCCCCGGGCTTCGGTGACCGCCGCAAGGCGCTCCTGCAGGACCTGGCCATCGCGACCGGTGGCGAGCTGATCGCCCCCGAGCTCGGCTACAAGCTCGACCAGGTCACCATCGACATGCTGGGCACCGCCCGGCGCGTCGTGGTCGACAAGGAGAACACGACCATCGTCGACGGTGGCGGCAAGAAGGCCGACATCGACGACCGGGTCGCGCAGATCCGCAAGGAGATCGAGGCCTCGGACTCCGACTGGGACCGCGAGAAGCTCTCGGAGCGGCTGGCCAAGCTCTCCGGTGGCATCGCCGTCATCCAGGCCGGTGCCGCGACCGAGGTCGAGATGAAGGAGCGCAAGCACCGCATCGAGGACGCCATCGCGGCGACCAAGGCGGCCGTCGAGGAAGGCACCGTCCCCGGTGGCGGCGCGGCCCTCGCGCAGATCGTCTCCGAGCTCGACGGCAACCTCGGCCTCACCGGCGAGGAAGCGATCGGCGTGCAGATCGTCCGCAAGGCGCTCGTCGAGCCGCTGCGCTGGATCGCTCAGAACGCCGGCCACGACGGCTACGTCGTCGTGGGCAAGGTCTCGGAGCTGGGCTGGGGCCACGGCCTCAACGCGGCCACCGACGAGTACGTCGACCTCGCCGCCGCCGGCATCATCGACCCGGTCAAGGTGACCCGCAACGCGGTCTCCAACGCCGTGTCGATCGCCGCGCTGCTGCTCACCACGGAAAGCCTCGTGGTCGAGAAGCCGGCCGAGGCCGAGCCGGCCGCCGCCGCCGGTGGCCACAGCCACGGTGGCCACGGTCACCAGCACGGCCCGGGCTTCTGATCCGGTTCCACGCAAAGGGCGCGTCGCTTCCGCGGCGCGCCCTTTCTCGTGTGTGATGCAGGATTCGGGGAAAGGTGCGCGGATGATCGTCGTTGTGGAGGGACCCACCGCGGCCGGGAAGACCTCGTGGTGCCGGCGGTACGTCGGCCGGTTCGTCGCCGAGGCGCGGGGCTCCGGCCCGGTGCCGGACGACGAGGCAACGCTGGCCCGGCACTGGGTGCGGACGGGGATGCGGCGCTGGACGTCGGCGCTCGAACTGGAACGGGAGGACGGCGTCGCGTTCTGCGACACCGATCCGGTCAAACTGCACTACTCGTGGGGCATGGCCGCGCTCGGACTGGCACCGAGGGCCCGGTTCGACCGGGAACTCGTGGTCACCCGGGAAGCGTTCCGCACCGGCCGGCTCGGCTTCGCGGACGCCGTACTCGTGGGGATGCCGGAAACCGACACGTTGCAGCGCCGCAGGGACGGTGACGACACCCGGCGCCGGCGGAACTTCGCCGCCCACGTGCAGCTCCGCGAGCCGTTGCAGCAGTGGTACTCGGCCCTGGAGAGTCTGTCGCCGGGGCGGGTGCTGTGGGAGCTTCCGGTCGAGGGGGTCCCGAAGCTGCCGGAGCCGAGGCCCGACCGGTGCGCGGCCGAGCTGCTGGACCGCCTCGTCGACACCCTGCCGAGACTGGGGGGAAGCCGTAATGGCCTCGTAAGACCGTCCCGAGGCACGATAGGCGGGTGAAACTTTCCGTTCGGGCGGGCCTGGCCGGGGTCGCGGCCGCCGCCGTGGCGCTCGGTCTCGCCGAGATCGTCGCCGTGTTCACCGGGCCGCTGTCGTCACCGCTGTTCGCCGTCGGGGGCGTGGTCGTCGACAATGTCCCCGGCCCGGTGAAGGACCTCGGCATCGCCGTGTTCGGCACCCATGACAAGACCGCATTGATCATCGGTACGGCCCTGCTGCTCGCCGTCTATGCGGCCGCCGTCGGGATCCTCGCGCTCCGGTCGTGGCTTTATGCGTACGCGGGCATCGGCCTTTTTGTGGTCGTCGGCGTGACCGCGGCACTGACCCGGCACGACGCGGGCGTCACCGCCGCGCTGCCGTCGCTGCTCGCCGGTGCGGTCGCGGTCCAGGCCCTGCGGTATCTGATCCCGATCTCCGAGGAGAGCGCGGGCGCGGATGCGGACAACGATTCCCGCCGGCGGTTCCTGGTCGGGGTGGGCGCCGCGGCCGGCATCGCGGTCGTCGGCGGTTTCGGTGGCCGGCTCTTCACCTCGCGCCGGGCGGTGACCGAGGCGCGCAACGCGGTGGTGCTGCCCCAGCCGGTCGAGAGCGCCCCACCGATCCCGGCCGGGGCCCAGGCCGAGGGCGCGACGGCGTACGTGACCTCGAACAACGACTTCTATCGCATCGACACGTCGCTGTATCCGCCGCAGGTCGACCCGGCCACCTGGGAGCTGCGCATCCACGGCATGGTCCGTAACCCGATCACGATCACCTGGGAGCAGCTGCTGCAACGGCCGATGGTCGAGCGGTACGTCACGCTGGCCTGCGTCTCCAACGAGGTCGGTGACGATCTGATCGGCAACGCGCTCTGGCTCGGCACCTCGCTCAAGGACCTGCTCGACGAGGCCGACCCGCTGCCCGAGGCGGACCAGGCGGTGGCCCGCTCGGCCGACGGCTGGACCTGCGGCAGCCCGACCGCGGAGCTGCGCGACGGCCGTGACGCCCTGCTCGCGATCGGTATGAACGGCGTCCCGCTGCCGGTCCAGCACGGCTTCCCGGCCCGGCTGGTCGTGCCCGGCCTCTACGGTTACGTCTCGGCGTGCAAGTGGATCACCGAGATCGAGCTGACCCGGTTCGCCGACTTCGACGCCTACTGGGTGCCCCGCGGCTGGTCGGCGCTGGGCCCGATCAAGACGGAATCCCGCATCGACGCCCCCCGCGACGGCGCGAAACGACCGGCCGGCGAGATCATGGTGGCCGGGGTGGCGTGGGCCCAGCACCGCGGCGTCACCAAGGTCGAGGTCCGGATCGGCGACGAGCCGTGGGCCGAGGCCAGGCTGGCGCCGGCCGTCTCCACGGATACGTGGGTGCAGTGGTCCTATCCCTGGGCGGCGACGAAGGGCGACCACCGCATCCAGGTCCGGGCGACCGACGCGCAGGGCCAGACCCAGACGAGCACCGAGGCGCCGCCCGCGCCGGACGGAGCGACCGGCTGGCACACCATCAAGGTCGCCGTCGGCTGACCCCCGGATCGGATACGCCGTGTCACGCGAAAGCCGCACTTTTCGTCCGACGTCAAGGGCAAGTTCGCTCATACGGTGGCTTGCATGTCCACGAATGCGGCTGACACGCCGTTGAACAGATCGGCGCGACTCCTTGAAAGGAGCCGCGCCGTCAGTTGCGTCGTCGTGCCGCGCTCGGTGTCGCGTCAGGCAGCCGGAGCCTGTCGTTGCGCCGGGACCGTCGACTTGTGGGGCCGGCCGAGGCGTGCCTCGAGCCGGTCGAGGTCGACACGTCCGTGAGTCCGATCGGCAAGGTCCTCCCAGCCGACCGCGAGCAGCCGCAGCCGCTCCGCTTCGCTGAAACCTCCCCAGACGCCGTACGGCTCACGAACAGCCAGTGCTTGCGCGGCGCACTCGGCACGCACCGGGCAAGCTCCACACATCGCCTTGGCCTTCGCCTCACGACGATTGCGGGACGACCCGCGCTCGCCGTCGGGGTGGAAGAACTGGGCACTGTCCCGGCCCCGGCACAAGCCGAGTCGCTGCCAGTCCCAAAGGTCGGCGATGGGCCCCGGCAGTCTGCGAACGTTGGACATCAACACGCTCCTCCCGCGCGGCACCGCGGAGTGTGGTTCATGAGGGGCCCGGCTCGAGCCTGCCGCCGGTGTACCCAGACGAATGCCGGATCACACCCGACCTGTCGATGTCTTCGACCGGCGTATCTCACCGGCGTAGCAAAACCTACCGATGTTTCCTATTTTTTCCATCTAAAGCGCGTAATGCTGCGGCCCTCGCGTGATCTCCTCTGAGAGAGAAGGAGGATCACTGTGCGTACCGTCCTCGTGTGCGTCCGTACCCCACTGGCGGCCCAGACCGTCGCGTCAACCGCGGCCCGGCTCGGCATGACAGGTGTCGTTCGGACCGCGGTCAGCGAGACCGAGGCCATGATCCGACTGGCTGAGAGGCCGGCCGAGGTCGTATTGGCCGACACCGCCGTGACCCGTCCCGACAGCGTCGGTTTCACCCGGCGCGTTCTGGCCCGCGCCCCGAACGCGCAGGTCGTCCTCTTCGGCGCGGAAGACCCCCGGGTCGCCGCCGCCACGGTCGCCGCCGGCGCCCGCGGCGTCATCCGCGGTGTCGAGCACGACCTGGTCAGCGTCGTAGCCAAGGCACTGCTGCTGTTGCTCCTCCCGGTACGCCCGCAGGGCATGCCGATCAACGGTGCCAACGCCCAGCCCGCCGCGGTGGGACAGGCGGGACGCAACAACTCCGCCAATGCCCGGGGCCTGCACCGCGACGGCCTGGCCATGGCCGGCACCCCCAACGCGGCCGGCATCCCCGCCATGCTGCCCAACTCCCCGATGGTCCCGTCCCAGCGCGGCGACGGCTCGGACATCGACCCGGCCACCGGCCGTCCGCTGGTCTGGCCGGGCAACGAGGCCCGGCCCGGCGAAGCGGCACCGGCGGGACGCCGTCTCACTCTGACGGAGCGTGAGCTCCAGGTGCTGCGGGGCATGGCCGACGGAAAGAGCAACGCCGAGATCGGCCGCGAGCTTTTCGTCTCCGAGGACACGGTCAAGACCCACGCCCGTCGTCTCTTCCGCAAACTGGGCGCACGAGATCGCGCCCACGCGGTAGCCGCCGGCTTCCGCGCAGGCCTGGTCGCCTGAGCTACCTGAAGTAACCGATACCCAAAAGTCGCGCTTCGCCCGCTGCGGTCGAGGGCGCCACAACGGGCAAGCGCTTTGCGTGGCCTGTTGTGGTGCTCTCGACCGCAACTTCATGGGGCGGAGGTCATTGGTTCGGGTCGTCGCTTGTGCCCTCGGTGAGGGTGTCGTGCACGCCATCTGCGTAACCGCGCGCGTATTCCCACGTGACGTAGTGGTCCGGATCCGGATCGTAAGCGGGCTCGTGGACCCGCGGCCGCCCCGACGACAGCAGATGCCGCAGGTTGCCCCGCAGCAGATCCCAGTCGAAGTAGTGCGGCTCGTGACAGTCCTCGCACTCGATCACCAGCCCGCGGATCCCGGTCGGACTCAGCAACGCCTGGTAAATCTCCAGGTCGGAGAGGTCCTCGAGGACGTCCTGCCGCTCGGCCTCGGTCAGGGGTTCCTGCTCGGCGTCCTCCGAGAGGTCGTCGAGTCCGGCGGCCGGGTCGGCGGGGTCGCCGTTGAACGGGTCGATCGGCTCTTCCTGCACGATGTCTACCGTACCCACCGGACGGCACTGTGTGCTGGCCCGCACCTCCTGTCCGCCCCGACAGGTATCCCGAAAACGATAGGTAGGATGGAACACTCCTCCTCGTCGCTAGGGATGATCTGTGGAAACTGAGTCCGCCCGCACTGTTCCTCTCGGCCTGACGTTCGATGATGTCCTGCTCCAGCCAGGCGAATCCGACATCGTGCCGAGCCGGGTCAACACGGTCACCCGGATGTCCCGCAACATCGAGCTCTCGATCCCGCTGCTGTCCGCCGCCATGGACACCGTGACCGAGGCCAAGATGGCGATCGCCATGGCCCGCGAGGGCGGCATCGGGGTGCTGCACCGCAACCTCTCGCCCGAGGACCAGGCAGCCCAGGTCGATCTGGTCAAGCGCTCCGAGTCCGGGATGATCACCAACCCGGTCACGTGCAGCCCCGACGACACGCTGCGTGAGGTCGACCAGCTCTGCGGTCGCTACCGCATCTCCGGCGTGCCGGTGGTCGACGGCGACGGCACGCTCGTCGGCATCGTCACCAACCGGGACATGCGCTTCATCTCCGACCACAGCGCCAAGGTGCGCGACGTGATGACGAAGATGCCGCTGGTCACCGCCCCGGTGGGGGTCAGCAAGGACGACGCCCTCGCGCTGCTGCAGCGGCACAAGGTCGAGAAGCTCCCGCTCGTCGACGACGGCGGCCGGCTGCGGGGCCTGATCACGGTCAAGGACTTCACCAAGACCGAGCAGCACCCGCTCGCCACCAAGGACCCCCAGGGCCGGCTGCGGGTCGCGGCCGCGATCGGCGTCGGTGACGATTCCTACAAGCGTGCGCGGGGCCTCATCGAGGCCGGCGTCGACGTGCTCATCGTCGACACCTCGCACGGTCACCAGCGCCAGGTGCTCGACATGATCGCCCGGCTGAAGAAGGACGCCACGATCGACATCGTGGGCGGCAACGTCGCGACGTACGCCGGTGCCAAGGCGATGGTCGAGGCCGGCGCGGACGCGGTCAAGGTCGGCGTGGGCCCCGGCGCCATCTGCACCACCCGGATCGTCGCCGGTGTCGGCGTGCCGCAGATCACCGCCGTGATGGAGGCCGCCCGGGCCTGCCGCCCGGCCGGTGTGCCGGTCATCGCGGACGGTGGCGTGCAGTATTCCGGCGACATCGCCAAGGCGATCGTGGCCGGCGCCGACTCGATCATGCTCGGTGGCCTGCTGGCCGGTTCCGAGGAGAGCCCCGGCGACCTGATCTTCGTCAACGGCAAGCAGTACAAGTCCTACCGCGGCATGGGCTCGCTCGGCGCCATGCAGTCGCGCGGCCAGGCGAAGTCCTACTCCAAGGACCGCTACTTCCAGCACGACGTGGCCGAGGAGAAGCTGGTCCCCGAGGGCGTCGAGGGCCAGGTGCCCTATCGTGGCCCGCTGTCCCGGGTCGCCCAGCAGCTCGTCGGCGGCCTGCGGCTCGCCATGGGTTACGCGGGTGCCGAGACGGTCCCCGATTTGCAGCAGAAGGGTCAGCTCATCAGGATTACCGCTGCGGGCCTCAAGGAAAGCCACCCGCACGACATCCAGATGACCGTCGAGGCCCCCAACTACCACTCCCGTTGATCTCAATCCCTTAAGAGGTATCCGACATGCGCGACGTGGTGGAGATCGGCCTGGGCAAGACGGCCCAGCGCGGTTATCACCTGGACGACATCGCGATCGTCCCGAGCCGCCGCACCCGTGACGTGGAGGACGTCTCCACCGACTGGAAGGTCGACGCCTACCAGTTCAAGATCCCGTGCGTCGCGCACCCGTCGGATGCCACGATGAGCCCGGCCTCGGCCATCGCCCTGGGCCGCCTCGGCGGCCTGGGCGTGCTCAACGCCGAGGGCCTCTGGACCCGCTACGAGGACCCCACCAAGATCCTCGAAGAGCTCGCCTCCCTCGACGAGGAAGCCGACGCCACCAAGCGCCTCCAGGAGGTCTACGCCGAGCCGATCCGCCCCGAGCTGATCGCCGAGCGGGTCCGGGAGATGCGCGAGGGCGGCATCACGGTCGCCGTGCGGGTGTCCCCGCAGCACACGCTGCAGCTCGCCCCGGTGATCCTCGACGCGGGCGTCGACCTGCTCGTCATCCAGGGCACGCTGGTCAGCGCCGAGCACGTCTCGACCACCGACGAGCCGCTCAACCTCAAGGAATTCATCGCCGACCTGGACCTCCCGGTCATCGTCGGCGGTTGCACCGACTACAAGACCGCGCTGCACCTCATGCGGACCGGGGCGGCCGGCGTCATCGTCGGCATCGGCGCGGACGAATGGTCCACCACGGACACCGTCCTCGGCATCCGGGTCCCGATGGCCACCGCGATCGCCGACGCGGCCGCGGCCCGCCGGGACTACCTCGACGAGACCGGTGGCCGCTACGTCCACCTCATCGCCGACGGTGGCATCTCCACCTCCGGCGACATCGCCAAGGCCATCGGCTGCGGAGCCGACGCGGTCATGCTCGGCGAGCCGCTCTCCCTCGCCGAGGGCGCCCCGGCCGGCGGCGCGTGGTGGCACTCGGCCGCGAGCCACCCCAACCTGCCGCGCGGAGGCTTCTGCATCGCCGGCGACCCGGACGGCACCATGGACGAGCTGCTCTACGGCCCGGCGTCCCGCGCCGACGGCCAGCTCAACCTCTTCGGGGGCCTCAAGCGAGCTATGGCCAAGTGCGGTTACAGCGACGTCAAGGAATTCCAGAAGGTCTCCCTCGTCCTGGACAAGTAACCAGCGAGAGCTCACCAGATGCCGTCCGGCCCACGTGGCCGGGCGGCATCTGTGCTGTGAGCGGGGGAACACGGCGACGTAGGGTCGGGGCCGGTGGGAGTGAACTGGTGGGGAGCGATGGATGCGGGCACGGATCGCGGCGGCTGTGGCTGTCCTCCTCGGGGTCGGTGGGTGCACGACGGACAAGGCCGCGCCCGCGAACGTGGCGCCCAGCTTCGCACCGGGTGCCGAGGGGGCCGGTGATCCGTACTTCCCGGCGTACGGGAACGGTGGTTATGACGTCGCCGGCTACGACCTGGAGCTGAAGTACGACCCGGGGCCGGGGCGGCTGGAGGGGACCGCGACCATCACCGCCACCGCCACGCAGGACCTGTCCAGTTTCCATCTTGATCTCGTGAAGCTCACGGTCAGCTCGGTGACCGTCGGTGGGCGGCCGGCCACGAGCAGGGCGGACGGGAACGAGCTGATCGTCACCCCGGCCGCCGGGATCGTGCGGGGGGCGGCGTTCACGGCCGTCATCGCGTACGCCGGGGTGCCCGGGCCGTTGGAGAACGAGGCGCTGGGCGTCGGCGGCTGGCTGCGTACCGATGACGGCGGTTTCGCGCTGGGACAGCCGGAGTCGGCCAGCACGTGGTTCCCGGTCAACGATCATCCGTCCGACAAGGCGACGTTCTCGCTGGCCATGACCGTGCCGGACGGGGTGGAGGCGATCAGCAACGGGGTGCCGGGTGCCCGGGAGCAGGCCGGCGGGTGGACCACGTGGCGGTGGACGGAGTCCAAGCCGATGGCGAGCTATCTTGCGACCGTCGTGATCGGACAGTATCGGGTGCGGAGCTCGACCCACGCCGGCAAGCCGATGGTCATCGCGATTCCCGAGTCGCTGCCCGCGGACGGCCCGGCCGCCCGGTCGCTGGCCCGCACCGGCGAGGTCGCCGACTACCTGGAGACGCTGTTCGGGCCTTACCCCTTCGACGCGTACGGCGGTGTGGTGCTCGACGACGGACGGGTGGGGTATGCGCTGGAGACCCAGTCGCGTCCGGTGTACGGCAACGTCTTCTTCAGTTCGCGGGAGGACCTCACGGTCGTCGCGCACGAACTGGCCCACCAGTGGTACGGCGACAGCGTGGCGCTCGAGCGCTGGCAGGACATCTGGCTCAACGAGGGCTTTGCCACGTACGCGGAATGGCTCTGGGAGGAGCACCAGGGGGAGCGGACCACCCAGGAGGCGTTCGACGCGGCCTACCGGGGTTTCGACTGGCGGACGCCGACCGGTGATCCCGGCCACGAACAGTTGTTCGGCGACGCCGTCTACCAGCGTGGTGCGATGACCGTCCATGCGCTCCGCAAGGCCGTCGGGGACCAGGTGTTCTTCGGTCTGCTGAAGTCCTGGCCCGCGGATCATCGCGACGGCAACGCGACGACGGAGGACTTCGTCGCGGCGGCCGAACGGGCAGCCGGGAAGGACCTGACGGACCTGTTCCGGAACTGGCTCGAAGATTCGACTCAACCTCCGGCGCCCGGCTGACGTCTTACCTATGTGCGAGTTGTGGTGGGGGCGACGGCCGTCGTGCTGATGCTGGGGGGATGCACGGCCGGAGAAGGCGTCCAAAGCGCCCAAATGGTTAGGAAACCAGCTCCCGGCGCTGAGAGTGCCGGTGATCCCTACTTCCCGGCCCTGGGCAACGGCGGCTACGACATCGCCGGCTATGACCTGAAACTGGGTTACGACCCCCGGTCGGGCCGGCTCGACGGGGTCGCCACGATCACCGCGACCGCCACCCAGCCGCTGTCCCGCTTATCCCTCGACCTGCACCGGCTGACCGTCGAGAAGGTGACCGTGGACGGCCGGGACGCCGGGAGCAGCACCGCGGCCGGCAAACTGGCGATCACCCCGCCGGCCGCCGTCGCCCAGGGCTCACGCTTCACCGTCGCGGTGCGATACGGCGGCGTGCCGGCGGCCACCCGGGAGGCGGGCTGGCACCGGAGCGGATCACAGGCCTACGCGGCGGGTGGTGCCAGTGCCTGGTTCCCGGCCAACGACCATCCCGCCGACAAAGCCGCGTTCGCGCTGGAGATGACCGTCCCGAGCAGGATGTCCGCGGTGAGCAACGGCATTCCCGGCCGGCGCACCACCACCGCGGGCCGCACGACGTGGCGCTGGCGCCAGACCGAGCCGATGGCGACCTACCTGGCGTTCGTGGCGATCGGCGATTACCGGGTGACCTCCACGACCCACGGCGGCAAGCCGATGATCACCGCCGTGCCGCGGAACATGCCACCGGGCGGACGGGCCGACCAGGCACTGGAACGCACCGGTGAGATCGCGGACTGGTTCGAGCAGAAGTTCGGGCCGTATCCGTTCTCCGCGTACGGCGGCGTGGTGGTCGACGATCCGGAGTTCTCCGCCGCACAGACCCGGCCCGTGTACGGCGGGCAGCTGCTCTCCGGGGAGCCGCGGGACAACGCCGCCGAGATCGCCCGCGCGCTGGCCCAGCAGTGGTTCGGCGGCAGCGTCTCGATCGAGCGCTGGCCGGACAGCTGGCTCAGCGAGGGCTTCGCCCGGTACGCGCAGTGGATGTGGATCGAACAGGACGGCGGCCCGGCCGTCGAGGAGTCGGTCCGCGAGCAGTACGAGAACTATCCGTGGCAGGTGATGCCGGCCGCCGACCCGGGCGCCGACGAGGTGTTCTCGTCCGGCCCGCAGGACCGGGGCGCGATGACCCTGCACGCGTTGCGGGGCCGGATCGGGGAGGGCCCGTTCTTCGCGCTGCTGCGGAAATGGGCCGGTGACCACGCGTACGGCAACGCCTCGACCGGGGACTTCATCGCGGCGGCCGAACGCATGTCGGGCCAGAACCTGCGCAAGTTCTTCGACGTCTGGCTCTCCGGGACGTACCGCCCTACTTACTGACCAGCCTCGGGTGGCTCTTCAGGTACTCGCGGGGCTTGCCGGCGGCCACCGCTCTCACGAAGCCACGCCCGTCGGCCAGCAGCTGCTCACCGATGTAGCCGCCGCCGTTGAAGACCGAGTCGCCGGGCAGGTCGACCAGGGTCATCCGGGACGGTGGGAGGTCGCGCAGCGCGTACGCGTACTCGATGGCGGACCGCTCCCCGGAGAGCAGGAGCGTCTCGCCCATGGCCTTGATCACGCCCTCCAGTTTTGCGGTGTCGGTCGCGAGACCACCGTCCTCGGCCTGGGTGAGCAATGCCTTGACGAGCTGGCGCTGATGCTTCTGGCGGTCGTAGTCGCCGTTCGGCAGGCCGTAGCGCTGCCGCGCGTAGTCGATCGCCTGCCAGCCGACGAGTTTCCTCGTGCCGGGCAGGTATTCCGCCTGGGGGCCGAGGTAACCGCCGCCGCCCGGCCGCAGCGTCCGCATCGTCCCGTCGGGCTTGCGGTGCTGCGAGAGCACCTTGCGGTCGATCGTCAGGGTCACGCCACCCAGGGCGTCGGTCAGCTTGGCGAGCCCGCTGAACGTCAGCACCGCGCCGGCGTCGAACTTCTTGATGCCGGTGTACGCGGAGATCGTCCTGGCCAGCAACTCGTAGCCCTGCGCCGGGTTCGCCCTGTCGGTTCCGCGCACCTTGGCGCCGTACGCCATCGCCTCGGTGAGTTTGTGGTTTCCGCCGGGGTAGCCGTTCTTGCTGAACGCCGGCACGTCGACGCGCAGGTCGCGGGGCAGGGAGTAGAGGTATCCGCTGCGCAGCCCGGCCTCGACGTGCAGCAGCATGATGGCGTCGGCGTGCGGTTGCCAGTCGGGCACGCTGACCCGGGTGTCGACACCGATCAGCAGCAGGTCGAGCGGCCCGGTGAGGTCCGCGCCGGGCGGGGGTGACGGACTGGCCGGGATGCTCGGGGCCGTGGACGGCGGCGCCGAGCTGGGTGCCGCGGCCGCCTGGGGCTCGTCGTCATCGCCGCCGCGCAGGGCGTAAGCGATGCCGGTGCCGGTGAGCAGGAGCACGACCACCGCCGCGATCGCTGTCCAGACAAGCCTTTTGGTCCGCATGATGGAACTTTAGGCGACGCTTCCAAGCTGCTCAATGTCGCGGGATCTCGCCTGGTGGAACGGCCCCGGGGGCAGATGTGAAATCGGCTCTAAGCTGACCGCCGATCCGCCGGGCGAGCGGATCCACGGGGAGGCAGGGCTTGAAGAAAAATATCGCACGACGGGCCGTCGTCGGCGCGTTGTCACTCGGCGTCATCGTGGCCTCGGCCGGGGTGTCGACCGGTGCGGTCGCCGCTGACACGACGGTCCGCCTGGTCATCGGTCTCAAGAACGGTGCCGACACCGCTACGCCGGTGGCGACGGCGTCCGCTCTGGGGGCCAGGGCCACCAATCTGATCGCGGTCGCCCAGGAGGCCCTGGCGCCGCTCGGTGCCCGGACCATCGAGGTGCCCGCGTCGCGCAAGTCGGCGGTGATGGCCGCGCTGCAGCGTGACCCCAGCGTCGCCTACGTCGAGCTGGACCACGTCAGCAAGGCTTTCGACTTGAAGCCGACCGACCCGGAGTACGTCGCCGGCAAGCAGCCCGAGGTCGACCGTGTGCGGCTGCCCACCGCGTGGGCGACGACGACCGGCAGTTCCGCGGTCAAGATCGCAGTGCTGGACACCGGCGTCAACGCCACCGGTGACCTCAGTGGTGCGGTGCTCAAGGGCTACAACTTCTGGGCCGATGTCACCGACACCAGCGACGACAACGGGCACGGCACCGCGGTGTCCTCGCTCGCCGCAGGCCGGGGCAACAACGGCAAGGGCCTCGCCGGCGGTTGCTGGAAGTGCGTGATCCTCCCGGTCAAGGTGCTCAACGCCGATGGCAAGGGCTACGACAGCGACATCGCCAAGGGTGTCGTGTGGGCGACGAACAACGGCGCGAAGATCATCAACATGTCCCTGGGCATGGACGCCTACAGCAAGCTGCTGGACGACGCGGTGGCCTACGCCAACGCCAAGGGCGTGCTGGTCGTCGCCGCCGCGGGCAACGCGGGCACCACCGTCAAGCAGTACCCGGCGGCCTACCGCGGCGTGGTCGCGGTCGGTGCGACGGCACGCAACTCGGACTCGCGGGTCAGCTTCTCCAGTTACAACAAGGCCGGCGACAACTGGGTCGACATCGCCGCCCCCGGTGAGGTCCTGGCCCAGCAGGCCAACGACCCGAAGTACACCCTGATCCACCGCGGCACGTCATTCGCGTCGCCGATGGTGGCCGGGGCGGCGGGCCTGATCAAGTCCTTCCACCCGGGCTACAACAACTGGTCGTTGTCCCGGGCGCTGCTCGTGTCCGGTCGCAAGATCAGCAACGACGGCTGGGCGACGCACGGCATGCTCGACGTCGGCAAGGCCATGACGATCAAGAGCGACAAGACGGCGCCGAGGATCGGCGCGGTCTCGGTCCGCAACGGCACCAAGGCGCGGGGCACGGTCGCGATCAACACCTCCGGTGTGACCGACGACTGGTCCGGGGTGAAGTACGTCGACCTCTACGTCGACAACAAGCTGACGGCGAAGGACACCACGGCGCCGTTCCAGTTCAATTACAACACCAAGAAGCGCAACAACAAGGTGACGTTCACGCTGCGGGCGTACGACTACGCCGGCCACGGTTCCAGTCTGGTCACCCGGTGGATCACCGCGGACAACAAGGCACCGTCCGTCACGATCACCAAGGCCCCGAAGAACAAGGCCAAGGTGAAGGGCACGGTGACGATCAAGGTCAGCGCGACCGACAAGAGCGGCGTCAAGAAGGTCGAGCTGCTCGTCAACGGCAAGGTCAAGGCGACCGACGTCAAGGCCGGCTACGTCCTGAAGTTCAAGGCGAAGAACCAGCCCAAGAAGATGAAGGTCCGGGTCCGCGTGTACGACAAGGTGGGCAACGTGACGTACACGAAGACGCTCAACTACACGCGTTGAGGCGTTAGCAACTCTTTCGCACCCGGTTCGGTCCGACTTTTCAGCCGGACCGGACCGAGTGTGGTCGCATGATTCTTCATGCGCTGACGGCCGGGTTCCTGCTCATCGGAAACCCGGCCGTCGCCGCACCACCATCGGAACAACCCGTCACCCTCGTCGTCGGGCTGCGCTCCGGCTCCGGCGTCTCCCTCGACCGCGTTCCGGTGCTCGACAGCGAGAACCAGCCCGGCAGCGCGATCACCGTCGAGGTCCCGGCGGGACAAGCGGCCAAGGCCGCCGACACGCTGAGAGCAGACCCGGCTGTCGCGTACGTGGAACCGGACCACGTGGCGACCATCAGCGCCGTCACGCCCGACGATCCCGGGTATTCCGGTCAGTGGGGCCTCAAGAAGACCGGGGTCACCACCGCGTGGGCGACCACCCGCGGTCGTAGCGACGTCACGATCGCCGTGGTCGACACCGGCGTCACCGCCATCCCGGACCTCGCCGGCCGCCTGCTGCCCGGCCACGACTTCGTCAACGACGACAGCAACGCCACCGACGACAACGGCCACGGCACGATGGCCGCCGGGGTGATCGCGGCCGCCGGCAACAACGGCACCGGCATCGCGGGCGTCTGCTGGTCCTGCCGGATCCTGCCGGTCAAGGTGCTCGACGCGAAGGGCTCCGGCAGCTACAGCGACATCGCCGAGGGCATCCGCTGGGCCGCCGACCGGGGCGCCGACATCATCAACCTGTCGCTCGGCGGCAACGACGACAGCCAGCTCCTGCGCGACGCGGTCGGTTACGCGAAAGGCAAGGGTGCCCTGGTCATCGCGGCCGCCGGCAACGCGGGCAGCCCGGCGCCGCACTACCCGGCCGCGATCACGTCGGTGCTCGCGGTCGGTGGCTCGACCGAGGGTGACGCGCGGTACCCGTGGTCCAACTACGGCAGCGGCTGGGTGGACATCGCCGCGCCCGGATGCAACCCGGCCCAGTCGATGAAGGGTGTCGTCGGCCAGTTCTGCGGCACGTCGTCCGCGACGCCGTTCGTCTCCGGGGTCGCCGCGCTGCTGGCCTCGACCACGCCGGCGCCCGACGCCACCGCCATCCGCGACGTGCTGACCTCGACCGCCGACAAGCTGACCGGCAAGTGGGTCGCGTCGTCGTCCGGCCGGGTCAACGCCGCCCGCGCGCTCACCCTCGAGAACTCTTTGGTGATCAAGAGCGACAAGGTGCCGCCGGTCACGTCGTTCGTGTCACCGGCGGCGTCGGCCCTGGTCCGCGGCACGGTCACGGTTTCCGCCCGCGCCGCCGACGACGTCGGTCTTGCCAAGGTCGAACTGCTCGTCAACGGCAAGGTGACCGCCGTCGACCGGAGTTCGCCGTACGCGTTCTCCTGGAACTCCACCGCGCTGCGCGGCGGGACGGTCACGCTCGGTCTGCGGGCCACCGACCGCGGCGGCAACGTGGCGATCACCACCCGCAAGGTGACCGTCGACAACTGGGCCCCGGCTGTCACGATCACCGGTGGGCCGTCGGGCCGCAAGACCCTGTCGGTCACCGCGACCGCCACCGACCGCAGCGGCATCAGCCGGATGGAACTTCTGCTCAACGGCAAGGTCGTGGCCGGCTACGCGGGATCGGCACGGCGCTTCTCGGTGCCGGCCGGCACATACGGCAAGATCGTTTCGGTACGGGTACGCGCGTACGACCGGGTGGGAAATGTCGCTTACACCCCGAACCGTACGTGGCGCCGGTGACCCTTCCCCCGGTCCCGTATCCGCCCCGGGCGCGCCGGTAGACTCGCTGCCCATGAGCACACCGCGCCCTGTTTTGGTCGTCGACTTCGGCGCCCAGTACGCCCAGCTGATCGCCCGCCGGGTCCGGGAGGCGCGGGTCTACTCCGAGATCGTCCCGCACTCGATGCCGGTCGCCGAGATGCTCGCCAAGAACCCGGCCGCGATCATCCTGTCCGGCGGACCGTCCAGTGTGTATGAACAGGGTGCGCCGGTCCTCGACGCCGGCCTGTTCGACAGCGACGTCCCGGTCTTCGGCATCTGCTACGGCTTCCAGGCCATGGCCCAGGCCCTCGGCGGCACGGTCGCGCACACCGGCTCCCGTGAGTACGGCCGGACCCTGCTCGCCCCGGCCGCCGCACCCGGCACGCTGCTCCGCGAGCTCCCCGCCGACCTGCCCGTCTGGATGTCGCACGGCGACTCCGTGTCCGAGGCCCCGGCCGGCTTCACGGTGACCGCTTCCTCCCCGGGAGCCCCCGTCGCCGCATTCGAGGACCTCACCACCCGCCGCGCCGGCGTCCAGTTCCACCCCGAGGTGGGGCACACGTCGCAGGGCCAGACGATGCTCGAACGCTTCCTGTACGACATCGCCGGCCTCGAACCCACCTGGACCTCGACCAACATCATCGAGGACCAGGTCGCGGCCATCCGCGCCCAGGTCGGCGACAAGCAGGTCATCTGCGGCCTCTCCGGCGGCGTCGACTCCGCGGTCGCGGCGGCCCTCGTCCACAAGGCCATCGGCGACCAGCTCACCTGCGTCTTCGTCGACCACGGCCTGCTGCGCGCGGGCGAGGCCGAACAGGTCGAGAAGGACTACGTCGCGTCCACCGGCATCCGCCTCAAGGTCGTCGACGCCGAGGACATCTTCCTCGGCCACCTCGCCGGGGTCACCGACCCCGAGCAGAAACGCAAGATCATCGGCCGCGAGTTCATCCGCACCTTCGAGTCGGCGGCCCGCGAACTCGACGCCGAACGCCACATCGAATTCCTCGTCCAGGGCACGCTGTACCCGGACGTGGTCGAATCCGGCGGCGGCACCGGCACGGCGAACATCAAGTCCCACCACAACGTCGGCGGCCTCCCCGACGACCTCCAGTTCGCCCTCATCGAACCGCTCCGCACGCTCTTCAAGGACGAGGTACGCGCCCTCGGCGCCGAACTCGGCCTCCCCGAGGAGATCGTCCAGCGCCACCCCTTCCCGGGCCCCGGCCTGGCCATCCGCATCATCGGAGCAGTCGACCGCGAACGCCTCGACATCCTCCGCGCGGCCGACCTCATCGCCCGCGAAGAACTCACCGCGGCCGGCCTCGACCGCGACGTCTGGCAGTTCCCGGTGGTCCTGCTCGCGGACGTCCGCAGCGTAGGGGTCCAGGGCGACGGCCGCACCTACGGCCACCCCGTCGTCCTGCGCCCGGTATCCAGCGAGGACGCCATGACCGCCGACTGGTCCCGCCTCCCGTACGACCTGGTCGCCCGCATCTCCACCCGCATCACCAACGAGGTCCGAGAGGTCAACCGGGTAGTCCTCGACGTGACCTCCAAGCCCCCGGGCACCATCGAGTGGGAGTGACCACGACCCCCTGAAGCCCACGGGCCGGGACCGGGACCACCATCCCGACCCCGGCCCGAGCCACCTCCCGCGACCGGCCCAGCCAGGCCATCCCGCTCTCCCTCACTTCCGCCCAGACCGATCGCCTTCGAGGCCGTCGGTCCCGGTCGCGCTGTCGACCGCTTCCGCGCCGGGCCGCCCGCCTTCGAGGCCGTCCGGCTTTGTTCGAGCGGCTAGCCCTGCGTCCGTTACTCCCGGGGCAGAGTTGTCAGCTGCCAAGCTCACGTCCTCAACCAGAGGAGCCTGCGCCGGGGCCTGCGCCGGGGCCGGCGCCTGGACCTGGGTCGGGGTCTGGATGGCCGGGGTCTGGGTGGCCGGGGTCTGGGCGGCTGAGGCCGCCTGGATCCATGCCGGGTGGATTGCGGGCTCAGTCGATGCTGCCGGAGCCGAGGCGGGAGCCGGAGCTGCGTGGGCCGGAGCCGGAGCCGCGTGGGCCGGGGCGGGAGCTGGAGTCGGAGCCGGAGCTGCGTGGGCCGGAGCCGGAGCCGGGGCGGGAGCCAGGTCTGGCTGGAAAATCGGCGCGGCCGGAGCCGTGGTCCAGCTCTGATCCGCTGCCGGTGGGAAAGTCGGTGCTGCCGGCGCGCTGCGATCCCAGGCCGGGTTTGCGGGGGCACCCCAGCCCGGATCCGAAGGAGAACGGTATGCCGGCGGCGGCGAGGCCTCATCCTCAGGAATCAGGAACCACATGACCGGATAGGCCAGCGCCGCCACGCCCCAGGTGACCGCCGTGAGGACGGCGAAGCCGACCCGCACCAGAACCGGATCAATCGTAAAATAGCGCCCGATAGAACTGCAAACCCCTGCGACGATCCGATCATCAACAGGGCGGCGAAGCTGCTTGTACGGAGCGACAGTCGGTGTACTCATGCCCCAAGCGTCGGCCTTTTCCATCGCCACGACCTCGGTGAATGCCCCGATGCCAACCCTGATTTCCGGCCCCTGACCTCGGCGCCGGGGAAGCCCGCACACCTGGCTGTTTCCCCGCCCCGACCCCTCACTGCGGTTGCGCGAAAGAACCCCGGCATGGTCCGTGCGGCGGCAGTCCATGTAGCCAGGCCGCGCCGCCCGCCCGGCCCCGCACCATCAGGTCTGTGCCATCCGATCCGGGCCCGCCTACGTTGCCCGGTCCGTCCGGTCCGCCCGTGCCGTCCGGTCCGCTCGTGCCGTCCGGTCCGCCCGTGCCGTCCGGTCCGCCCGTGCCACCCGCGCCATCCGGTCCGAGCTCTCCTGTGCCGTCCGGTCCGCCTGTGCCGTCCGGTCCAATACGCGTTGCTCCGGTCCGTTCGCGCCGTCCACGCCGCCGGGTTTGTCCACGCCGCCCGTCTGCGTTCCAGCCCACGCCGCCCGGGCCCACGCCGCCCGGGCCCACGCCGCTCGGGCCCACGCCGCTCGGGCCCACGCCGCTCGGGCCCACGCCGCTCGGGCCCACGCCGCTCGGGCCCACGCCGCTCGGGCCCGCACCGCCCGAGCCCGCACTGTCTGCGCGCCCGAGCCGCACCGTCTGCGCCCGCCCCTGCGCTGCCTGGACCGGTGTCCCCGCGCTGCCCGGGCCGGTGTCCCCGCGCTTGCTGTTCATGCTTGCCGGCCCCGTTCGCCGAACGGTCTGCGGGGGCCGGTGAGGTGTCCCGGCGGATGCGTCGGAGATCGGTGATCTTGCGCTGGTCTGTGGGGGTTGCTATCTGTTATGGGGTTGCTGCGCTCGGTGCGGAGAACCGCCCTGATCTGCGGTTACTGACGGCTATCGCCCTGTCAGGAATCTGACAGACGTTTCCTGGAGTTAACATAAACCGGGCAAGATGCCGCCCGTGACCCCCGCACTGGAACCGCTCCGCAGGATTGCGGCATATGCAGTCGCGACCGACCCCGACGGCCGCGTTCTCCTGGTTCGGGCCTCGACCCGTTCCGGGACCCCCGGCGTGTGGTCGTTGCCCGGTGGTGCCGTCGATCATGGCGAGGACCCGAACCATACTGTCGTCCGGGAGACGGCCGCTGAGACCGGCATGTCCGTCGCCGTGACCGGTTTGCGCGATGTTCTCGCTGACATGCGATCGCTGCCGCATCGTGGCGTCACGATCCACACTGACCGCCTGATCTACGAGGTGTCGATCCGGGGCGGCAACATTTTCGACCGGGTCGGGCAGCCGACCGATCTTGCCCGGTGGCACACCCTGGCGGAGGCCGAGAAGCTGCGGCTGCGGCCGTTCACCGCGGCTGCTCTCGGGCTCAGTGCCGCTTCCGCCGATCTTCGCCCGGAGGAGGCCCCGGATTTCCCGTCGTTCTATGCCTATCCCGGGCCGGACGGGCTGCACCGCTCGCAGCGCTTCGCCGCGTACGCGATCGCCACGGATCCCCATGATCGGCTGTTGCTGACCCGGATCGCTCCGGGGTATCCGGGGGAGGGCCGCTGGCATCTGCCCGGCGGTGGCACCGATTATGGCGAGCAGCCAGGTGCCGCGCTGATCCGGGAACTGGTCGAGGAGACCGGCCAGGAGGGGCGGCTCATCGAGTTGCTGGGCGTCGCCAGCCACCGCGACGCGGCCTCGCTGGGGCCGGAAGGCTATCCGATCGACTGGCACGGCGTGCGGGCCTTCTATCGGGTGGTGGTCGACGCGCCCACCGAGGTGATCGTCAAAGATGTGGGCGGTTCCACGTCCGACGCGTGCTGGATGGCGTTGACGGAGGTCGCCGCGTTGAGTGATGACCTACTCACCGAGGTGACCGCGGAAGCTCTGAAGGCTGCCAAGGTCCTCTGAGGAAAACCGGGCTAGCCTTCTGGGGTGAAGGTCAGACGGATCGGGGCATACGGGCTGTGCCGGGATGACGCCGGGCGGGTGTTGCTCGCCCGGAATTCGGTGCTGTCCGCTTTCACCGGTCTCTGGACTTTGCCCGGTGGCGGCGTCGAGCAGGGTGAGCACCCTGACGACACGATCGTGCGGGAATTCCAAGAAGAAACCGGCTTTCGCGTACGGGTGACCGCGCTGCAGTCCGTGACCGCCGACGTTTTCCGGCTGCCCCATACCGATATGTGGGAACACACCGATCGCATCATCTACGCTGTCGAGATCGTCGGCGGGGAGCTGCGCGCCGAGACCGACGGCACCACCGACCGGGTGGAGTGGGTGACTCCGGGTGACGTGGAGCTCATGCCGTTCACTGCGGGTGTGCTCGGGCTGCCCGTCACGGCCTCGGATGTGCCCGCCGATCCGGCCGAGCCGCCGGTGCGCACGAATCAGCGCTTCGGGGCGTACGGGATCGTCACCGACCCGGACGGCCGGGTCCTGCTCACCCGGATCGCCACCGGCTATCCCGGGGCCGGGTTGTGGCACCTGCCCGGCGGTGGCACCGATCATGGTGAGCTCCCGGAGGTCGCACTGGCCCGTGAGCTGCTCGAGGAGGCCGGCCAGCGGGGCCGGGTGACCGCCCTGCTGGGCACGTCACACCGTTACGATCCCGCGGCGCTCGGCCCTGAGGGCGTACCCGTCGACTGGCATGTGGTCCGGGTTCTGTTCCGGGTTTTCGTGGATCGGCCGACCGAACCGGTGGTGCTGGAGGAGGCCGGCGGATCTACGAGTGCGGCTGGATGGTTCGATCAGGTTACAGCGGGTAATCTACCGCTGACCGAGGTCGCCGCCGGTGCGTTGCGGCGGCTGGCGGCCGAAAGCGTTCATCGGTGATCGGCTTGCGAGGGCTCGGTTAGACTCATCACAGGGCCAGGCAGTGTGCGTGCCTCCTCGCCCGGCATGAGGGATGAAAAGTCCACAGCATGTGGTTGCACGTCATGGTCTCGCCAAGAGCGTCCGGCTGTGCGATTGTGTAACCCGCCTTAGTGACGGTCCGTAGACATGCGGGCGAATTTCGGGCAATGGGCAGCACCCCGCGACGGCCGAAGCCGGCGGGCATACGACCCCAAGATGGAGGAGCACGTGCCGAGAACCCCTTGGCGCCGGCGTCGTACGACGGATAGTCCCCGTCCCGCCGGACGTCGTTGGGCAGGCAGGCTGCGCCGCGGTGGAAGTCTCGCCCGGCAGGCATTGCTGGTGCGCGTGGGTCGGCGGTCCGCCGACTCCACCCCCGGCCGTGCCGCCACGGCCACCAAGGCCGAGGTCATCTACACCGGGACCGATCTGGTCCCGCTGGGCGGGCGTGGGCGCAAGCTCACGACGTCCGGGAGCCACGGCCCGGTCGCGATGGCCCAGCCGGTCGTGCTGGACGCGGTCGAGGACGACTCCGCGTCGTTGCTCCCCGGCGAGCACACGCTGCGCCGCCGGGTCAGCTTCGCGCTGGTCAACTCCTGCACCCTGGCCAGCCTCGCGCTCGGCCTGATGGCGATCTTCCTCGCGATGAACGGCGAGACCCGCTTCGCGGCCGGCTGCCTGGTGGCCTGCGTGGCGTTCGACGGCCTCGACGGGGTCCTGGCCCGGCGCCTCGGCGTCTCCAGCCCGTTCGGCGCCCAGATGGACTCGCTCGCGGACATGTGCTCCTTCGGCCTGGCCGCGCCGGTGGTCGTGTACGCCTCGCTGGTCTCCAGCGTGCCCACCGCGGCCGCCGCGGTGGCCTGTGTGCTCGTGGCGAGCTGCGCCGCCATCCGTCTCGCCCGCTTCAACGTGTCACCCAAGGACGGGAAGTTCTTCTCCGGGGTGCCGACCACCATGGCCGCCGCCGTGCTGGCCCTGACGGTCCTGATCGGGCTGCCGCTGCCGGGCATCGTGGTGCTCGGCGGGGTGTCGGTGCTGGCCTTCGCGATGGTGTCCAGCTTCCCGTACGCGAAGCTGGCCCGGATCGTGAAGCTGCCGCTGTGGTTCTGGCTGCTGCCGATCGTGGGTGTCCTGGTGGAGCCCCGGCTCACCTTCGTGCTGGTCGTCGCGACCTACCTGGTCAGCGGCCCGGTCATGTGGCTGAAGGACAAGCGCGCCTAGTCACGCGGACAGGAATGGCCGCCCGGGACCTCCCGGGCGGCCATTTTTCGGTCTGTCGCCTACTTCCAGCGGGCGATGATCGAGCTCGCGCCGATCACCTTGTCACCCACTGCGACGGCCGGGTCGGCCTTGTCCGCGGGGAGGTAGACGTCGGTGCGGGAGCCGAAACGGATCAGGCCGTACCGCTCGCCGCGGGCGAGCAGCGTGCCCACCGGGGCGCGCTGGACGATGCGGCGGGCGATCAGGCCGGTGCGCTGGACGACCCCGACCGTGCCGTGGTCGGTGTCGAGCACGGTGTAGGCCGCGACGTTGTGCTCGGCGGCGGCGGTCATGGCGTTGGCGTAGCCGCCGTCGACGATGAAGTAGTCGGTCACCCGGCCGGCGACCGGGACCCGGTTGACGTGGACGTCGAGGACCGACAGGAACACCGCGATCCGCAGGAACTCGCCCTCGCCGATCTTGGGGTCGGTCAGGCGCTCCACGGAGAGGACCTTGCCGTCGCTGGCGGCGACGACGGCGTTCGGGTCGGTGGGGACGTCGCGTTCCGGGTCGCGGAAGAACGCGGCCACCGGGAGGGCGGCCACCGCGGGGACGAGCCAGAGCTTCGACGTGGGGCGGGCCGCGCGGGCCACCGCGGCGAGGCCGAGGGCGATGCCGGCGGCGGCGACGCCGTTGGAGTCGATGTGCATGGTGCGGGTCAGCGGCACGCTGGACGGGCGGTAGGCCGGGGCCAGGGTGGCGGCCTTGGCCGTGGCGGCCTGGCTGAAACGCAGCCGGTGCACGCGCAGCGGCGGCTGGTTGCGGACCACGAGGTCGGAGCCGACGCCGAACAGCGCGCTCTGCCGGAACAGCTCGGCCGCGGCGCCGCCGGTGCGGCCGGGCACCGCCGGGGTGGACACCGCGACGACGGCGCCTTCCTTCTGGAGCTTGGTGAGGCTGTCCAGCACGGCCCGGGTCTCCTCGGCGGTGCCGGTCAGCGGCTCGCCCAGGATGACCACGTCGGCCGGCTCTGCCTCGTCGAGCGAGTCGACGATCGTGACCCGGTCGGCGATCCAGCTGCCGAGCCCCGCGATGTGGTCGCGGAGCAGGGAGGCGGTGCTGCGCTCGCCGGTGACCAGGGTGAGGCTGTCGCCGGGCAGGAGCGCCTCGACCGCGGCCTCGACCACCGCCGACGAGTGGTCGGCGCCGATCACCAGCGCCGAGGTCGCTTCGTTGTGCCGGGCGAACTCAGCGGTGAGCGTGCGGGCGGCGCGGGGGCCGACGCCGGTCACGGGAGCGGTGGACACGGTGGGAAACGGCGTCATGGGAAGAGCATATTGCCCCGGCCACCGGCCCCACCCGCAGGTGTGACCGGTGGCCGGGGCGGTTCCGCGCGGAAGCGGCGTCGTCACTCCTTGCGCTCGCTCTCCTGCTTACTCTCCGTTTGCAGGTCGGTGCGGTCCGCCGGGTTCTCCAGCAGTTCCCGGACGATGTCCGCGTGCACGTCCGGCGGCAGGTCCCCGGGGATCTCCGCCGGCACCTCCTGGACCGGTGCGCCCACGGTGGCCGGCACCTGGTCGCGTCGCCCGGACCGGATGGCGCCCATCAGACCGAGTGCGCCGAAGAAGATCAGAGCGCCGGCCACCAACCAGCCCAGCGCCGGCAGATGGACGTCGACGACCCGGCTCAGGGCCCACCAGAGGGCCACGGCCAGGAAGACCAGCCCGAAGCTCAGGGACAACCCGTCGGTGCGGTGCGGCTTCATCGGTTGACCTCCACGTTGCCCGCGTCCATCTCGATGGCCAGCCGCAGGGTGCCGCCGCCCTTGCCGTCGGCGCCCAGGTCGGTGATCTCCTGGGTGCCCAGTTCCCGGCCGTCGTGATCCTGGCCGAAGAGGTTCACCCGGCCGTCCGGCATGTCCACGGTGACCGAGGTGTCGACGGCGTCCGGGAGCAGCACCCGCACCTGGCCGAGCTTCATCGCGATCGTGACGCTCTGGTTCTGGCCCTCGAAGTCCAGCGCCCGCAGGTCCAGCGTCGCCTGCCCGAACGTGAAGTCGTACCGGTCGGCGACCGCGGCGATGGTCTGCGGCCGGTAGGAGCTGTTGGCCACCCGCCCGCCGAAGGTCTCGACGCTGGAGGAGACGCCCAGGCCGAGCGAGACCAGCACGGCGAGCACGATGAGACCCCGGGCCCGGCCGAACCAGGCGCCGACGATCAGGCCCACCGCGACCGTGGCCAGCGCGGCCGCGAAGTAGCCCGAGACAGGCACGCTCGCCCCGCCGGCATCGACGGCGGCCAGGATCCCCATCATGACCACGAGCCCGAAGAATGTGATCCGGCCGAGCTTGGAGCGCTCACGCGGCGGTTTCGGCGGCCGGGGCGCCACGGGCGGCGCCGGCGGGCTGAACGGTGGGGTGAACGGCGGCTGCGCGGCGCTCTGCGCCCACGGCCCGTGCGGCGCGAACGGCGGCCGGTAGTCCCCGGTCGGCGGCGCGAAACGCGGCGGCTGGGGCGGCGCGGGCATCACCGGTTCGCCGGCCGGTGCGGTGGCGGTCGCCGGACCGCCGGCGGCCGCGAACCCGACCGTCGGCTCACCCTCCGAGGGCTCGCCCGGGGCATACGCGGCCGGCGGAAACCCGGCGCCATCCGCAGGCCCGGCGCCATCCGCAGGCCCGGAAGCAGCAGTCCCGGCGGAGGCGGTCCCGGCAGCAGAAGGCGCGGACGGGGTAGGCCCGGCAGCAGAAGGCGCGGCGGAGGCAGGCCCGGCGGAGGGAGGCCCGGCGGAGGGAGGCCCGGCGTAGGGAGGCCCGGTGTAGGAAGGCCCGGCAGCCGGCGGCCCGGCGGGGGAGAAGGTCGGGAACCCGGCCGAGCCGGCGTTACGGCCGGCGCGCTTGCGGACGAGGGCCACCGCGATCAGCGCGGTCGCGACGAGCAACCCGGCCCGGAAGCCGTCGTTCACCACGAACGCGAACGTCACGATCGACGCGGCGCCGAGCAGCAGCACCGAGACCGGCGCCATGCCCGAGCGGCCCCGGCCGAGCAGAGACTCGAGCGGGGAGGCGGTGTCGCCCTCGGCGGGGATCAGCAGCCAGCCGAGCAGGTAGACGAGCACGCCCACGCCGCCGAAGAAACCGAGGACGGCGAGCACGACCCGCCAGAGCACCGGATCGGTGTTGGTGGCGCGGGCGATCGCACCACTGACCCCGGCGAGGTAGCGGCCCTGGCGGGGCCGGATCAGCAGCTCGCGGGACCATACGGGACCATCCGCCGGTGGGGGTGGCGGAGGCGGCGGGGCAGCTTCGTCGGTCATGACTTCGATACTGGCTGTTCCCGTACCCGATGTGCCTCCGGCTCCGACCCTGAGCCCACCCTGAGATCCGGGGGCCACGGCCTGGGGGTGTTTCCCCGTAGCCCGGGCGTGACAGACGTGTGACGATCGGAGCGAGTCTTTTCGCGAGCCCTGAGGAGCAGTGATCACCGCCGCCGCCGCACTTCCACCGACGCGCCGTCTCTATCGGCGACGTGATCACCGCGTCATCGCGGGAGTCGCGTCCGGGATCGCGCGCCATCTCGGCGTACCCGTCATGGCTGTGCGCATCGCCCTGGTCGTCCTCCTGGGTTTCAACGGCCTGGGTCTGCTGCTCTATGCGGTGTTCTGGGCGTTCCTGCCGCAACAGGTCCCGGACGGCGCCCCGCAACCCCGCCGGGATCTGGCCCTTTTGCTTCCCTTCGGAGCAATCGGCCTGGGTGTGGTCCTGCTGCAGGGTCTGCTCTTCGGCGGCAACGGGGTGACCGGCACCGCCGGCTGGCTGATCGCGCTGATCGCGGTCGGCGCCGGGGTGATCTGGCACCAGTCCGACCCGGCCCGGCGTGGGCACTGGGCGGATCAGGCCCCGCAGACCCCCTGGCTGGCCGCCGTGGTCGCCGAGAGTGACCGCCGGTCCTTCCTGTTCCGGTTCATCGGCGGGGGCGTCCTGGTCGCGGTGGGCGTGATCGGCGTGCTCGCCGTCTACGCCCCGGCCGGCAACCTCTCCACGGTGTTCAACGGGGTGATCTTCGCCCTGGTCGGCCTGCTCGGGGTCGGTGTGGTGGTGGCGCCGCTGCTCTGGCGCACGTTCAGCCAGCTGCGCAGCGAGCGTGAGGGGCGCATCCGGGAGCAGGAGCGGGCCGAGGTCGCGGCCATGATCCACGACCAGGTGCTGCACACGCTCGCGCTGATCCAGCGCAACTCGACGGACATCAAGGAGGTTCAGCGCCTCGCCCGTGGTCAGGAGCGCTCGCTGCGCAACTGGTTGTACAAGCCGGCCGCCTCGCCGACCGAGCGGTTCGGGGCGGCGCTGGAGGAGGCCGCGGCCGAGGTCGAGGACACGTACGCGATCTCGGTCGAGACGGTCATCGTTGGTGACACGCAGTGTGACGAGCGGGTCGCGGCACTCGTCGCGGCCGCCCGCGAGGCCTTGGTCAACGCGGCCCGGCACGCGGGCGTGCAGACCGTCTCGCTGTACGCCGAGGTCGAGGACGCCGAGCTCAGCGTGTTCGTCCGGGACCGGGGTGCGGGCTTCGACCCGGAAACGGTGGAAGATACCCGGCACGGGGTCCGGGGGTCGATCATCGGGCGGATGCGGCGGCACGGTGGCAAGGCCGTGATCCGCAGCGCGCCGGGGGACGGCACCGAGGTACGCCTGACGCTGCCCGCTTCGCGCGAGAGCGTCTCCGCAACGAAGGAGAACGCACGATGACCGACCAGCAGCCCCGCCTCACCGTCTTCCTCGTCGACGACCACGCGATGTTCCGCGCCGGGGTCCGGGCCGAGCTCGGTGCGCACGTCGATGTCGTGGGGGAGGCCGGTTCGGTCGCCGAGGCCGTCGCCCGGATCTCCGCGCTGACCCCGGACGTGGTGCTGCTCGACGTGCACATGCCCGACGGCGGGGGCCGGGCCGTGCTGGACGCGATGCGGCGTACCCATCCGCAGGTGAAGTTCCTGGCCCTGTCGGTCTCCGATGCCGCCGAGGACGTGATCGGCCTGATCCGGGCCGGTGCCCGCGGTTACGTCACCAAGACCATCTCCCCGGACGAGCTGGCCGCGGCCATCCGCCGGGTGGCCGACGGCGACGCGGTCTTCAGCCCGCGGCTGGCCGGCTTCGTGCTCGACGCGTTCGCCGCCCGCCCCGACGTGCCGGTCGCGGACCCCGAGCTCGACCAGCTCACCAACCGCGAGCGCGAGGTGCTGCGGTTGCTGGCCCGCGGGTACGCCTACAAGGAGATCGCCAAGGAACTCTTCATCTCCATCAAGACGGTCGAGACGCACGTGTCGAACGTGCTCCGGAAGCTCCAGATGAGCAACCGTTACGAGCTGTCCCGGTGGGCCGCCGACCGCCGTCTCGTGTGATCGGCATCAAACGTACGCCCGGCCATTTTTAGCCCCCTGAGGGTTAAAGCGGACATGGGTGTTGATGAAAGTTACCAGCTTGTTGCGCCTTTGGTATAACTCCTGGTCAGAGCGTTGCAGTTGACCGAAAGTACGATCTCCCGAAAGCGCCGGGGGAGTCTCGGCCTAATATCGGGTTGATAACGGCACCGTTCGGGGCTAGAGGGTCTGTGCGAGGGTTGCTCCTACTCACACAACCCCTCGTGAGCGCCCTCTGAAGGAGACACTCCCATGTTTGGGAATCGCCCATGGAAGGTGGCGGTCGGAGCGACCGCCATCGCCTTGTTGGCCGCCGGTTGTTCTGGCGGAGGCTCGGATGAAGACGACGCCAACACGAACAGCGTCGTCATCGGTATCGGTGAGCCTCAGCACCTCATCCCGACCAACGCCACGGAGACCAGCGGCGCGCAGGTTCTCGCCGCGCTGTTCTACCCGCTGGTCGACTTCGATGACCAGAACAAGCCTGTCGAGGTGGCGGCCGAGTCGATCACCTCGGACGACAACAAGGCCTGGACCGTCAAGCTGAAGCCCGGCTTCACGTTCAGCAACGGTGAAGCCGTTACCGCCGACAGCTACATCAACGCCTGGAACTATGGCGCGTACGGCCCGAACGGTCAGGGTGCGTCGTACTTCTTCGAGCGCATCGAGGGCTACGCCGACCTGCAGTCCGAGGACCCGGACGGCGAGGACGGCCCGCAGAAGGCTCCCGAGCCCAAGGCCAAGACGCTGACCGGCCTCAAGAAGGTCGACGACACCACCTTCACGGTGGCCCTGACGGCGCCGTTCGCCGGCTGGGAGTCCGTCATGGGCTACAGCGCGTTCTACCCGCTGCCCGCGGCCGCGTTCTCCGCCCCCGGCGTCATCGCCGACGGCTTCGAGGACACGATCATCGGTAACGGCCCCTTCAAGATCAAGGGCTCGTGGCAGCACGACTCGCAGATCGAGGTCGAGAAGGTCGACGGCTTCAAGGGCACCGTCCCGAAGATCGACGGCATCAACTTCAAGATCTACCAGGACCAGAAGGCGGAGTACGCCGACCTCACCGCCGGCAACGTGGACGTCCAGACCACGATTCCGATCGAGAGCCTCGCCGCCGCTCCTGGCGACCTGGGCGACCGCTTCCAGAAGTCCCCGAGCTCGTCCTTCCAGTTCGTCGGCTTCCCGACGTTCCAGGAGGAGTTCAAGAACGTCGAGATCCGTAAGGCCCTCTCCATGGCGATCAACCGCCAGGAGATGACCGACCAGATCTTCCTCGGTTCGCAGGAGCCCGCCACGGGCTTCGTCTCCCCGGCCGTCGCGGGTTACCGCGCCGACATCTGTGGCGAGAACTGCACCTACAACGCCGCCAAGGCGAAGGAACTGTGGGACGCCAACAACGGTCCCAAGAAGATCCAGATCACGTACAACGCCGACGGTGGCCACAAGGCCTGGGTCGACGCCATGTGCAACCAGGTCAAGCAGTCCCTCCCGGGCGTTGACTGTGTCGGTACCCCGGAGCCCAAGTTCGCCGACCTGCTCACCAAGGTCGAGAAGAAGGAGCCGGTCGGCCTCATCCGCCTCGGCTGGGTCATGGACTACCCGCTCATGGAGAACTACCTCGGCCCGCTGTACAGCACCGGTGGTTCCTCGAACTACTACGGCTACAGCAACAAGGCGTTCGACGCCCTGGTCGCCGAGGGTTCGGCCGCGGACACGACCGACGCCGCCATCGCCAAGTGGCAGGCAGCCGAGGACATCCTCGTCAAGGACATGCCGGTCATCCCCCTGCGGTTCGGCCAGAACGTCTACGGCTTCTCCGAGAAGGTCAAGAACGTGAAGGTGGACACCCAGACGCGGGTCGACATCTACAACATCGAAACCGCCAGCTGATTTAGCCGCTAGTACGGTGGTGGCGTTACGGGGCCCTGTGCAACCGTGGCGCCACCATTGTGTTCCCCCTTCTCAGCCGCCGGCCCACGACGCTCGGCGGCGCATCTTCCGCGGAAGAGGCTTATCCGTATGTTCCGCTATATCGTGCGGCGCCTACTGCAGATGGTCCTGACGTTCTTCGGGGCCACCTTTCTCGTGTACGCGCTGACGTTCGCCAACCAGGACGACCCCATCCAGGCTTTGGCGGGCGAACGACCCATCACAGAGAGCGTTCGTCAAGCGTTGACAGAGCGCTACCACCTCGACGAACCGTTCCTGGTCCAGTACTGGTATTACATGAAGGGTCTGCTGACCGGTGACTTCGGTACGTCACTGACCGGTCGCAAGATCTCGGACATGATGACCGCGGCCTGGCCCGTGACGATCCAGCTGGCGCTCATCGCCATCGTGATCGCCGCCACGCTCGCGGTCACCGCGGGTGTCGTCTCCGGCATCCGCCGCGGCAGCATCTTCGACAACGTCACACTGGTGATCACGCTGATCATCCTGTCGCTGCCGATCGTCGTGCTCGCCCCGCTGACCCAGCTGATCTTCGGTATCAAACTCGGATGGTTCCCGCCGACAACCGGCGCTCATCCATCGTTCTGGGCCTTGCTGATGCCCGCACTGGTCCTGGGAAGCCTGGCTGTCGCCACCGAGCTCCGGGTCACCCGGTCCTCGGTAGCTGAGAACCTGCGCTCCGACTACGTTCGCACAGCCAAGGCGAAAGGTCTGTCCCGCAAGCGGGTGATCGGTGTGCACGTGCTGCGCAACTCGCTCATCCCCGTCGTGACCCTCATCGGTCTCGACATCGGCTCCCTCATGTCGGGTGCCATCGTCACGGAGCAGGTCTTCAATGTGCCGGGTGTAGGTTTCAACCTCTTCCGCGGTATCAGAACTGAAGACGGCCCGTTGGTGGTCGGTTTCGTCAGCATCCTGGTGATCGTCTTCCTGGTCGTGAACCTTCTGGTCGACCTGCTGTACGCCGCCCTCGACCCGAGGATTCGTTATGAGTGAGTCACTGACGGCCGCCACCGGCCCCTCCGGCGCCCCTCCGATGGAGCCGAAGCACGCGAACAAGCGCGACAAGCCGCGCAGCCTCGCCGGCGACGCCTGGGTGGACCTGCGCCGCAACAAGATCTTCTGGGTCGCGGCCGTCCTGGTCGTGGTCATCGTGACAATGGCGCTGTTCCCGACGCTGTTCACCTCGGCGGACCCGCGATACTGCGTTCTCTCCCGGCAGCACGGCTCCGGCGGCGTCTTCGGCTACGACTTCCAGGGCTGCGACGTCTACGCCCGGACGATCTACGGCGCCCGCGCCTCGATCGAGGTCGGCGTGCTGGCGACGCTGCTGTCCGGCGTGATCGGCCTGCTGTTCGGCCTGGCCACCGGCTACTTCGGCGGCTGGGTCGACGCGGTGCTGTCGCGTTTCATCGACATCATCCTCGGCATCCCGTTCCTGCTCGCCGCGATCGTGCTGGCGAAGCGCTTCTCGGCCGACCCCACCAGCAACGGTGTGGTCGCGGTGACGGTCACACTGGGCATCCTCGGCTGGACCACGGCGGCCCGCATCATGCGGTCCGCGGTGATCTCTGCCAAGAACCAGGACTACGTCGCGGCGGCCCGGATGCTCGGTGCCGGCCCGGGACGGCTGATGTGGCGTCACATCGTGCCGAACTCGATCGCGTCGTTCATCGTCGTGCTGACGATCCTGCTGGGCGCGAACATCGCCAGCGAGGCGACGCTGTCGTTCCTCGGCATCGGTCTCAAGGGCGACGCCATCTCGTGGGGTCTGGCGATCTCCGAGGCGGGGTCGTACGTTCGGGTGGCTCCTGGTCCGCTGATCTGGCCCTCGATCTTTCTGGCCCTCACGGTCCTGGCCTTCATCATGCTCGGCGACGCTGTTCGCGACGCCTTCGACCCGAAGCTGCGGTGATCCCGACATGACCGATATCAAGGCGGACATCGACGTCCTTCCCGGACTCAACCCGCACGCCCCGCTGCTCGAGGTCACCGACCTGCACGTCGAGTTCCGCACCCAGTACGGCGTCGCGCGCGCCGTCAACGGCGCGAACTTCTCGCTGGCGCCCGGGGAGACCCTGGCGATCCTCGGCGAGTCGGGCTGCGGCAAGTCCGTGACCGCTCAGGCGATCATGGGCATCCTCGACTCCCCTCCCGGCTTCATCACGAAGGGCGCCGTCAAGTACCGCGGCGTCGACCTGCTGAAGCTCCCGGAGAACCAGCGCCGCAAGGTGCGGGCCAACCAGATCGCGATGATCTTCCAGGACGCCCTCTCGGCCCTGAACCCGGTCTTCACGATCGGTTACCAGCTCGCCGAGCTGTTCCGGGTGCACCGGGGCATGTCCCGCGCCGACGCCAAGAAGCGCTCGATCGAGCTGCTCGACATGGTCAAGATCCCGGGTGCCAAGACCCGGTTCGGTGACTACCCGCACCAGTTCTCCGGCGGTATGCGCCAGCGCGTCATGATCGCGATGGCGCTGGCGCTCGACCCCGAGGTGCTGATCGCCGACGAGCCCACCACCGCTCTCGACGTGACCGTGCAGGCGCAGATCATGGGCCTGCTCGCCGAGCTGCAGCAAGAGCGCAACATGGGCCTCATCCTCATCACCCACGACATGGGTGTCGTCGCGGACGTGGCGGACCGGATCTCCGTCATGTACGCGGGCAAGGTCGTCGAGGAAGCCGGCGTCTACGACATCTACGCGCGCCCGGCACACCCGTACGCGAAGGCCCTGCTCGAGTCCATCCCGCGACTCGACATGAAGGGTCAGGAACTCAGCGTCATCCGCGGCCTGCCGCCGGCGCTGACCGCAATCCCGCAGGGCTGCGCGTTCAACCCGCGCTGCGCCTACGCCCAGGACGTGTGCCGTCAGGACCCGGCCCCGCCGCCGTACACCGTCGCGCCGGGCCGTACGTCCCGGTGCCACTTCTGGAGGGACGTGGTCGGCGAATGAGCGACCGCAACGATGTAGTTCTCGAGACCCGGGGACTCAAGAAGCACTTCCCGATCACGCAGGGCATCGTCTTCCAGAGCAAGGTCGGCGCCGTGCAGGCGGTCGACGGCGTGGACCTCCAGCTGCGCCGGGGCGAGACCCTCGGCGTCGTCGGTGAGTCCGGCTGTGGCAAGTCGACCCTGGCCAAGCTGCTCGTCGGCCTGGAGACACCCACCGCGGGCTCGATCAACGTCCGCGGCCAGGACATGACGAAGCTCAAGGGCAACGCGATGCGCCGGGCCCGCCGCAACATCCAGATGGTGCTGCAGGACCCGTACACCTCGCTCAACCCGCGGATGACGGTCGGCGACATCATCGGTGAGCCGTTCGAGATCCACCCCGAGGTCGTCCCGCGCAAGGGCCGCACCAAGGCGGTCCAGGAACTCCTCGACACGGTCGGCCTCAACCCCGACCACGTCAACCGTTACCCGCACCAGTTCTCCGGCGGCCAGCGCCAGCGCATCGGCATCGCCCGCGCGCTCGCGCTCAAGCCGGAGATCATCGTCTGCGACGAGCCGGTCTCCGCGCTCGACGTGTCGATCCAGGCCCAGGTCATCAACCTCCTGGAAGGCCTGCAGCGCGAGTTCGGCCTCTCGTACATCTTCATCGCCCACGACCTCTCCGTCGTGCGCCACATCGCCGACCGGGTAGCCGTCATGTACCTCGGCCGGGTCGTGGAGATCGGCGACGACGAGCAGATCTACGAGAACCCCACCCACCCGTACACCCAGGCCCTGCTGTCGGCCGTCCCCGTGCCGGACCCCCGGCTGCGCGGCCACCGCGACCAGATCGTTCTCGAGGGCGACGTCCCGTCGCCGGCCAACCCGCCCTCGGGTTGCCGCTTCCGCACCCGCTGCTGGAAGGCTCAGGACATCTGCACCCAGCAGGACCCGGTCCTCTCGATCCGCGAGCGCTCGGCCCACCCGAGCGCCTGCCACTTCGCTGAGCCGCGGGACGTCGTGCACGCGCACTGAAGTTTTCTTGGGAACGGGGTCCGCCGATCTTCGGCGGGCCCCTTTCGCTTTATCCCAGAGCAAAATCCGCGACTCTGGTACGTGGTCCCGGGCCGGCACAACCTCCAGAGCCGGCCTGCCGCCACTCGTGTTCTTCAGCGAGCGCGCTCAGACTCGTGGAACCAGGTCGGATCACCACCGGTCGTGCCAGAGCCGGAGCCGGAGCCCGGCTCGACCGATATGAGCCAGCCGCTGGCGACGCCACGACCCTGGACTTGATGCGATCAGATCAGGAAGCGGCAGCTGAGCAAACGACGTCACGAAGCCACGGCATCCGCTGCCAGAGGATCCCGGCCGAGGCCCGTTCTGGCCGCTGGCATCGCCCGTCTGCCGCGCGCTCGACCAGGCGCCAGCTGGTCGCCGGCCCGGCCCGCGCCGAGTTGGTCGCCGGCCCGGCCCGCGACGCCAGCTGTCGGCAGGTTCGCGGACGGCGGTGCCGGCGCGCCGCTCAGGCTGGCGTCGGCTGTCGAGGCATCAGACGGTGGCTGTCAAGACATTTGCGGCTCTTGTGGCGATTTGCGGCTCAAGCATCGGGACCGGGAGCAGCGAGGTGCGCCGCGCGCCACACCCACGAAGGCCGGCCTGCTGGAACCGGTGGACCGGGAAGGACCGTAGCGCGGCAGCGGTGATCGCCCACCGCAATGGTGACCGACCAGCCCGGCCCGGCAATCACGCCGCCGGTGACCACCATCAGAATCCGGCGGCAAGCTCGCCCGTCCCAGCGTGAGAGAGCCCCAGCGTGAGAGAGATCAGAGAGGCCCGCGCCCGGACCGCAGGAGGAGAAGGGCGACCTGAGTGCCGTCGGGACCGAGCGCTTCCCGGAACCGTTCGACGATCTCCCGCTCGCGGGAGAGGACCAGCCGGGTGCCACCCGACGCCATCCGGGTCCGGCCGACCTCCTGGGAGAGGCGGGAGCGTTCCAGCCACAGGTCGATCAGCGTCTGGTCGATCTCGTCGATCCGTTCCCGGATCGCTTTGATCTCGTCGGCGGCTAGTTTTCCGCCCGCGCCGGTGCGCTGGTCGAGGGGAGTGGCTTCCTGGTTGTTCTGGTTGATCAGGTCAGCGCTCATGTCGTGCTCCTCGGGTGCTGGTGCCCCGGTCGGCCCGGCCCGGGCAGCATAAAGCCCCGGGCTGGGAAGCCCGGGGCTCGATGGTGGCCTGTCGTTCAGGCGCGATCCACGGTCGCCGGACTTCCGGTGCCGTAGCCATAAAATCGCGCGCCCTGAATCACGAAGCGAGTATGCCCCCGGCCCGGGCGGCCCCGCAAGGAAACCGCCCGAACCGTGGGATACAGGTTTTCAGCCGAGCTTGGTGATCCGGTTGGCCGGGCCGGGGGCGATCGGGGCGCCGGCGCCGAGGTGGGCGATGAGGGCGTCGACGTCGAAGCCCGGGGCGGTGGTGCGGCCGGTGCCGAGGGTGAGGTTGGTGAAGCCGTCGCCGCCGTTGGCCAGGAAGTCGTTGGTCGTGACCTGGTAGTTGGCGGCCGGGTCGATCGGGGTGCCGTTGAGGGCCAGGCCGGTGACCTTGGCGCCGGCCGGGGCGGTGCTGGTCCAGGAGTAGGTGAGGCCGGCTGACACCTGGAGGATGCGCTGGGTGGTCTGCCCGCCGAAGCCGACGAACTGCTGTTCCAGCACATTCTTGATCTGGGCGCCGGTGAATGTCTGGGTCACGACGAGGTTGTTGAACGGCTGGACGGTGAACGCCTCGCCGTACGTGACCTGGCCGGTCGCCTCGCCACCGGCGGATGCCTCGGCGTCGAAGTCGGCTCGGATGCCGCCCGGGTTCATGAAGGCGATCTGCGCCTGGGTGTAGGCGAGCTGGGCGTCGGCGATGACGTCACCGAGCGGGGACTCGCCGTTGGGGCCGGCGGTTCGCACGATGTCGCCCGTGATGGCGCCGACGACCTTGTTGGCGATCGGCGCTACCGCCGTACGATATTTGTCGGCGACCTTTTTGGCTTTGGCGTCGACCGTGGCGGGGTTTTTGAGGAAGACGCCGGCCGCGTCCTTGAGCCAGCCGCCGTTGCCGTCGGGGACACCGTTCTCGACCACCACGTTCTTGGCCGTGATGGTGGCGAACTTCCCGGTGCGGCGGTCGATGCTGTAATCGATGTCGGTGATGAGCTGGCCGACGGTGCCGGCGCTGGTGACCACCGAGGTGCTCTTGGTGTTGGGCAGCGTGCACGAGTAGAAGCGGTGCGTGTGCCCGGAGACCACGACGCCGAATTCGGGGTTGAGGCCCTTGACGATGTCGACGAGCGGGCCGCTGAAGTTGTTGCAGTCCGAGACGCCGGGGACCGGGACGGTGTCCGAGACGTTCTGCTGGCCGCCCTGGTGCACGAGCAGCACCTGCGCCTTCACGCCGAACAGTTTGAGGATGTTGCCCCATTTGTTGGCGGTCTCGACCTCGTTGGCGAAGCGCACGTTCTTGATGCCGGCCGGGTTGACGATGCCGGCGGTGCCTTCGAGCGTCAGACCGACAAATCCGATGGGTACGCCGTCCACGTACCTGATCTCGATGGGCGGCAGGATCGGCAGGCCGGTCTTCTTGTCGATGGTGTTTGCGGCGAGGTAGGTGAATTTTGCGCCGCGGAATCCGTCGCCGTCCTGGCAGCCGTCGGTGGGGTGGCAGCCGCCGCGCTGGAGGCGGATGAGTTCGTCGACGCCCTCGTCGAACTCGTGGTTGCCGACCGACGAGATCTGCAGGCCGACCTCGTTCATCAGCTCGATCGTCGGCTCGTCGTGGAACGCGGCGCTGACCAGCGGGGTCGCGCCGATGAGGTCGCCGGCGCCGACGGTGAGCGTCTTGCGGCCCTCCTTGGCGGCCTCCGCGCGCAGTTTCTTGAGGTAGGTGGCGAGATATTCGACACCACCCGCGGGCACGCCGTTGACCACGGCACCGGAGCCGGCGGGCGGGTCGATGGCACCGTGGAAGTCGTTGTAGCTGAGGAACTGGCCCTTGACGGTCGGCCCGCCGGGGAGTCCGTGACTCACACTGGCGGGTGACATGCCGGGCTGGAACTCCGGAGCGGCTTGTGCCTGCTCGGGGCGGCTCAACGGCAGGGTGGCGACGACAGCCACGGCGAGCGCGGGTGCGGCGAGGTGACGCAGCACAGCCCACCGGCTGCGGCGAGGGTGGTCCATAGTATTCGGTCTCCCGATCGGGTCACGGATCAACCAACCCCGACAGCCTGGTTCATCGATCCTGGTCAGCGCTACCTCTGGTGGATGACAGGTTGGTTGCGTGGGGATTGTCGGAGGCCGGGCATAGACTTGTCGGCGCGATGCGAGCCCTTCCGGAAAATACCCAGCCCCTGTTCACCATGCCCGCCGTTCAGCAGCCGGGTCCCCCGCTCCGGGAGCCGTCCGAGCCGCGGCGGGTGTCCCGGCGTACGGACCCTGAAACGCTGTTGACCGGCCTGAACAGCCCGCAGCGGGACGCCGTGACCCATGCCGGCTCACCGCTGCTCATCGTCGCCGGTGCGGGCTCGGGCAAGACCCGGGTGCTCACCCACCGGATCGCCTATCTGCTGGCCGCGCGCGACGTGCATCCCGGCGAGATCATCGCGATCACGTTCACCAACAAGGCCGCGGGGGAGATGAAGGAACGGGTCGCCGAACTCGTCGGCCCGCGTGCCCGGTTGATGTGGGTCTCGACGTTCCACTCCGCGTGCGTCCGGATCCTGCGCGCCGAGCACGAGCACGCTGGTCTGAAGAGCACGTTCTCGATCTACGACGCCGACGACTCGCGGCGCCTGATGACGCTGGTGATCCGCGAGCTGGACCTCGACCCCAAGCGCTACACCGCCCGCGGGCTGGCGGCCCAGGTGTCGAACCTGAAGAACGAGCTGGTCGACCCGGCAGACTTCAAGGACCGGGCCAAAGGTCCCAACGAGCGGGCTGTCGCCGAGGCGTACGAGCTGTATCAGCGCCGCCTGAAGGAAGCGCACGCGCTCGACTTCGACGACATCATCATGGCCGTGGTGCACCTCTTCCAGTCGCACCCGCACGTCGCCGAGGCCTACCGCCGCCGCTTCCGGCACGTCATGGTCGACGAGTACCAGGACACCAACCACGCGCAGTACACCCTGATCCGCGAGCTCGTCGGCACCGCCGCGACGGACAGCGAGGTGCCGCCGGCCGAGTTGTGCGTGGTCGGTGACGCGGACCAGTCGATCTACGCGTTCCGGGGCGCGACGATCCGTAACATCCTCGAGTTCGAGCGCGACTACCCCGACGCCCGCACGATCCTGCTCGAGCAGAACTACCGCTCGACCCAGACGATCCTCTCGGCGGCCAACGCGGTCATCGACCGCAACACCTCCCGCAAACCCAAGCGGCTCTGGAGCGACCAGGGCGCCGGTGAGCAGATCGTCGGTTACGTGGCCGACACCGAGCACGCCGAGGCCGACTGGGTGGCCCGCGAGATCGACCGGCTCGGCGACAACCACGAGGTGCGGCCGGGCGACGTCGCGGTCTTTTACCGTACGAACGCCCAGTCCCGGGTTTTCGAAGAAGTTTTCATCCGGGTCGGACTGCCCTACAAGGTGGTCGGCGGGGTGCGCTTCTACGAGCGCAAGGAGGTCCGCGACGCGCTCGGATACCTGCGGGCCGTGGTCAACGACGACGACACGGTCAGCATCCGCCGGGTGCTCAACACCCCCAAACGAGGCATCGGTGACCGCGCCGAGGCCTGCGTGGAGGCGCTCGCCAACCGCGACCGGGTCTCGTTCGGCCAGGCGCTGCGCCGAGCGAAGGACGCGCCCGGCATCTCGACCCGCGCGGTCAACAGCATCACCGACTTCGTGCAGATCCTCGACGACCTGCGCGAACTCTCCCGGACCGCCCCGCCCGAGGAGGTGCTCGAGGCGGTGCTGCAACGCTCGGGCCTGCTGTCGGAGCTGGAGGAGAGCCTCGACCCACAGGACCAGGGCCGGGTGGAGAACCTCCAGGAGCTGGTGAGCGTCGCCCGGGAGTACACCGAACGGGTGGAGGCGCAGGCCGGCGAGGACGACGCCCCGGTGGCGACGCTGGCCGGGTTCCTCGAGCAGGTCGCCCTCGTCGCGGACGCCGACCAGATCCCCTCGGACGACCCCGACCACCAGGGCGTGGTCACCCTGATGACGCTGCACACCGCCAAGGGCCTCGAGTTCCCGGTGGTCTTCCTGACCGGCCTGGAGGACGGTGTGTTCCCGCACATGCGGGCGCTCGGCGACAACTCCGAGCTGGAGGAGGAGCGGCGCCTCGCGTACGTCGGCATCACCCGGGCCCGCCAGCGCCTCTATCTCTCCCGCGCGGTGACCCGGTCGGCGTGGGGCCAGCCGCAGTACAACCCGCCGTCCCGGTTCACCGACGAACTCCCCACCGAGCTGGTGCGCTGGGAACGGACCGCGGGGTCGTACACCTCCTGGTCCGGCACGGGTGGCGGGGTCGGCGGGCGTGGCGGCGGCGATTACGCGCGCGGTGGAGGGTTTTCCGGCGGCACGCCGAAGGCCCAGCGGATCGCGGAGCGTCTCGGGGTGGACGCGAGCAAACTGTCCACCGCCAGTGAGCTCAAGCAACCGCCGAAGGTCTCGCCCGGCGACCGGGTCAACCATCAGCGGTACGGCCTCGGACGGGTGGTCACCGTGGAGGGACAGGGCCCCGGTGCGCGGGCCCAGATCGACTTCGGCGACCAGGTCATGTGGCTGGTCCTGCGGCACGCCCCGATCGAGAAGATCTGAGGCGGCCGCCGCTCAGCCGGTGAACGCCACGCAGCCGTTGATGTCCACCCCGTGGTCGTGCATCCACCGGGTGGGCTCGATCGGGTTCTTGTAGCTTCCCTTGTGGACCTCGAAGTGCAGGTGCGGGCCGGTCGAGTGGCCGGTCGAGCCCTCGTTGCCGATCTGGTCACCGGCCTTGAGCCGCTGGCCGACCGTGACGGTGATGGCCGACATGTGCCCGTAATGCGTGAGATAGCCGTTGCCGTGGTCGATCAGCACCGCGTTGCCGTACCCGTCGGCCGGGCCCGCGGAGACCACGGTGCCGGCGCCCGCGGCGCGGATCGGGGTGCCGTGCGGTGCGGCGAGGTCGACGCCGGCGTGCAGGCGGCCCCAGCGTTCGCCGAAACACGAGGTCACCGTGCCCTCCGGCATCGGGTTGATCCACGCGGGCTGCGGCTTGATCTTGAAGAGCTGCGGCGCGTACGGCGTTCCGACGTCCAGCCCGCCGATCGGGGCGACCCCGGCGATCCCGTTGGTGGGCCCGCTGCCCGCCGCGACGGTCGTGTCACTGCCGCCGCCGGCCGGGTCGCCGACGAGGCTGTCTGTGCCGCCGGCCCTGGCGCTGGAGGCGATCGAGCCGGTGCTGGTGCCGTTGGCTGGGCCGGTGTTGGTGCCGTTGGCTGGGCCGGTGCCGGCTGCGGCTGCGGTGGAGGACGCTGTGCCGGTCGTGGGGCTGGTGGTCTTCGTGTCGGTGGCGGATCGGGCCGCGGCCGGGGGTGGGGTGGGCGCGGCTGAAGGGGCGAGGCTGCGGGTGACCGCACCGGCCGGGGAAGCGCCCTCACCGGCCGCCGTCACGCCGGCCACGCCGACGCCGGCGACCAGGGCGGCGGCCATGGCGTAGCGGCCCTTCTCGGCGATGGGCTCGCGGGGGGCTCGGTGGCTGGTCAGCGCCGGGGTACGACGGTGGCGGCCGGGTGCGTGCTGCGGGGCTCGATGCTGCACGGTGAACTGATCCTCCAGGCCTTGGCGTCCGGTCCGACACCAGCCTGTCGGCACGTGGCCGCGGGATCATGAGCCTGAAGGGTGCGCTGCTACTGCCCCGGTTGCCGTTCGGTTGCGCGGACCGGGGAGGAGCGCTGGGGAGGGGGTGCCGGTCAGGAAGCGGCGAGCGAGCCGAACACCGACTCGATCTTGAGCTTGATGTCGACGCCCTTGCTGCGCAGGTAGGGCACCGGGTCGGTGGGCTTGCCGTCCTCGACGTAGACGCCGAGGTGCAGGTGGGTACCGAAGGAGTGGCCGGTGTTGCCGACCTCGCCGATGATCTCGCCGGCCTTGACGGTCTGTCCGACGCTCGTGACGACGCGGCGGGCGTGGCCGTAGATCATCTGGGTGCCGTCGTCGAGCCGGATGGTGGTCGCGTAGCCGTAGCCACCGAAGTAGCCGGACTGGGTGACCGTGCCGCCGTGCACCGCCTTGAACGGGGTGCCTTCCGGGGCGGCCAGGTCGATGCCCTCGTGCAGGACGCCGAAACGCATGCCGTACGGGGCGGTGAACGTGTAGTCCTCGAGCGGGAGGACCCAGGCGTCATTCTCGTCGGCTTCCGCGCCGGCGGGAGCCTCGGTGCCACGCTCGGCGTCACGGGAGGCGCGGTCGCCCTCGTCGGCGGAGCGGTCGGCCAGGGCGTCCTGGGCGACGGCGGCTTCCTTGAGGTTCTGCAGGACCTCGGGGTTGACGCTCTTGGCGTCGGGCAGCTGGGTCGCGGCTCCGAGAGCCACCACACCCGCGCCGACGAAAGCCGAGGTGATCACCGCCGCGTACCTGCTGCGCGGCGGGGTAGGAACGCGACGACGGCCGCGATAGCGGTCGGGCTCAGACGACAAGCGCTGACGCACGAACAACCCTCCGTCGGTGGCAAAGAAGCGGCGGCCCCACCGTCGTGAACACCTGCTGAACGGTGGTTTGCCAGGCGGCCGGACCGGAATTAACCAGTTGGCAGCCGGGAGCCACGGTAACCAAACGCAACGCCGGTCACAAGTCGCAGCGCCAATTCTCTGACAGTTCCCTTTGAGCATTCGCGGGACATTGTCCGAGTTGGTCATCTTTTAGGGGGAGCGACAGTGTTGGCTCTCCGTAACTGCGTACGAAACGCAAAGTCATGTGATGTGGAATACGCTAATCGGTGCTTGCGCAAGATCGCCAGGTGGTGTTCTGCCGCGGGACAGTACGGATCAACGGGTTCCAAGGTTCAACGCGATCGGGTTACCGTTCGTTAAGGTCGGTCGTAGAGGGTCTGGGCCGACGCGCGCCGAAGGGGTCGCAGATGCAAGCACGGATCAGGGTTGTCGTGGCGAAGCCCGGGCTCGATGGGCACGACCGGGGCGCGAAAGTGGTCGCCCGGGCGCTACGGGACGCCGGTATGGAGGTCGTCTACACCGGTCTGCACCAGACGCCGGAGCAGATCGTCGAGACCGCTCTGCAGGAGGACGCCGACGCGATCGGGCTGTCCGTGCTCTCGGGCGCGCACATGACGCTCTTCCGCCGGGTCATGGAACTGCTCGCCGCACGTGATGCCACCGACATCGTCGTATTCGGCGGCGGCATCATTCCCGCCGATGACATCGCGGAGCTGGCGAAACTCGGAGTCGCCCGGGTATTCACGCCGGGTGCGACAACCGCTTCCATCGTCGAATGGGTGCGCGCCAATGTCGCGACACCGGTTTCCTGACCAATTGGTGACCCTATAACTGCGAAGAGTTATAGGGAGAGGCCGGACGCACCCCTCACACGTCCGGCCTCTCTATGCACGATGCCCCGCCGCCACCCCTCGACCGACAGGGCATCGGCCGCTTCCGTCACCGCGCTCAGCGCGCCGACATCACACTCAACGACGCCTCCGAAAGCCGGTTACGGCCTTCCTCCCGGCTGGACCACGACGCTCAGCCCGGCGGGGACGCACGGGCCGGAGTGGCTACGGCCCGGGGCGCGACAGCCGCCGGAGGCGGGGTTCCTGCCACGCTGCGTCTGTCTAGGCGGTATGCGTACTTGTGTGGTCTTGCACAGCGCGGCCCCGCGAGGGCGCCGTCACCGGCGGTGTGGCTAGGCTGCGATTGAGGCCTCTTAAACCACCGTTGGGGCCGACAAATCTCTCACGCTGGCGGCGACGCAACGACGCGCCGCGCACACAGGTCGGGACGCGGGTAGCGGCTTGCCGAGGCAAGCGTCGCGAGCGAAAGGAGACACGTGGACCTGTTCGAGTATCAGGGGCGCGACCTGTTCGAACGGCACGGCTTGCCCGTGCTGGGCGGCGGCGTCGCCGACACCCCGCAGGAGGCCCGTGCGATCGCCGAGCGCCTCGGGGGCAAGGTTGTCGTCAAAGCCCAGGTGAAGGTCGGCGGCCGCGGCAAGGCCGGCGGCGTCAAGCTCGCCGACGGCGCCGACGAGGCCGAGGCCCGGGCGACCGACATCCTCGGGATGGACATCAAGGGCCACACCGTGCACAAGGTGATGCTGGCCGAGACAGCGGACATCAAGGAGGAGTACTACTTCTCCTACCTGCTGGACCGCTCCAACCGCACCTTCCTCTGCATCGCCAGCGTCGCCGGCGGTATGGAGATCGAGACGGTGGCCGAGACCGACCCGGACCGGGTCGCCAAGATCGCCATCGACGCGAGCAAGGGTGTCGACGAGGCCACGGCGCGGGAGATCGTCGCCGCCGCCAAGTTCCCGGCCGAGGTGGCCGAGGAGATCGTCGACATCGCGGTCAAGCTGTGGCAGGCCTTCGTGGCCGAGGACGCCACCCTGGTCGAGGTCAACCCGCTCGCCAAGGTCGGCGACGGCCGGGTGCTGCTGCTGGACGCGAAGATCACGCTGGACGAGAACGCCGGTTTCCGGCACCCCGACCACGAGGCGCTGGTCGACCAGTCCGCGGTCGACCCGCTGGAGCAGGCCGCCAAGGCCAAGAACCTCAACTACGTCAAGCTCGACGGCGAGGTCGGCATCATCGGCAACGGCGCGGGCCTGGTCATGTCGACGCTCGACGTGGTCGCGTACGCCGGTGAGCGGCACGGCGGCGTCAAGCCGGCCAACTTCCTCGACATCGGCGGCGGCGCCAGCGCGGCCGTGATGGCCAACGGCCTCGAGGTCGTGCTCTCCGACCCGGCCGTCAAGTCGGTCTTCGTGAACGTCTTCGGTGGCATCACCGCCTGTGACGAGGTCGCCAACGGCATCATCCAGGCGCTGGCCCTGCTGGCCGAGCGTGGCGAGACGGTCACCAAGCCGCTCGTGGTCCGCCTCGACGGCAACAACGCCGAGGCCGGGCGCGCGATCCTCAACGAGGCGAACAACCCGCTCGTCGAGCGGGTGGACACTATGGATGGTGCGGCCGAGCGCGCCGCCGAGCTCGCAGCTGCGGGGAAGTGACGACATGGCTATCTGGCTCACCAAGGACTCCAAGGTCATCGTCCAGGGCATGACCGGCTCCGAGGGCTCCAAGCACACCCGCCGGATGCTCGCCGCGGGCACGAACGTGGTCGGCGGTGTCAACCCGCGCAAGGCCGGCACCACGGTCGACTTCGACGGTACGGCGCTCCCGGTCTTCGCCTCGGTGGCGGAAGCCATCAAGGAGACCGGCGCCGACGTGTCGGTCATCTTCGTGCCGCCGGCGTTCACCAAGGCCGCCGTGCTCGAGGCCATCGACGCCGAGATCCCGCTCGCCGTGGTCATCACGGAGGGCGTGCCGGTGCAGGACTCGGCCGCGTTCTGGGCCCACAACATCGCCCAGGGTGAGAAGACCCGCATCGTCGGCCCCAACTGCCCGGGCATCGCGTCGCCCGGCGCGTCCAACGCCGGCATCATCCCGGCCGACATCACCCCGGCCGGCCGCATCGGCCTGGTTTCCAAGAGCGGCACCCTGACCTACCAGCTCATGTACGAGCTGCGGGACATCGGCTTCTCGACGGCGGTGGGCATCGGCGGCGACCCGATCATCGGCACCACCCACATCGACGCGCTCCGGGCGTTCCAGGACGACCCGGAGACCGACGCGATCGTGATGATCGGCGAGATCGGTGGCGACGCCGAGGAGCGCGCCGCCGACTTCATCAAGGAATACGTGACCAAGCCCGTCGTCGGCTACATCGCCGGCTTCACCGCCCCGCCCGGAAAGACCATGGGCCACGCGGGCGCGATCATCTCCGGTTCGGCCGGCACCGCCGACGCCAAGAAGGAGGCCCTCGAGGCCGCCGGCGTCAAGGTCGGCAAGACCCCGAGCGAGACCGCGCGGCTGATGCGCGAGGTCATGAGCTGATTTTGGTACGGCCACCGGTGCGCCGCCGCACGGACCAGCTCGGTCCGCTCGGCGGCGCGCCGTCGTATTCGCGCCGTTTTCAGCACCCGGCGCGACGACCCAGCCCCGGCGCGTCGCGGTTTCTGCGTCGCCGCAGCCGGTCCGGCGTGGAAAAGTAGGCGGCGATGCCGACAACACCCGACCGCCCCGACGGTCGATCCGCCGGCTCGGGGGACCCGCTGGAGGCCGCCGAGGCCATGGACGACGCCGCCAGTACCTCTCCCCGCCCCACCCCGGCCGCCCGGAGACCGCCCCGCGACCCCGATCTCCTGGACGAGGACTTCGACCTCGTCCGTGACACCGTGCCGGTCACCACCCGCCCCCAGCACGCGACTGTGGGCCTCGACCGGCACACCCGTGACTCCGGCGGCGGGAACGGTTCTGTGCCTCCACAGGGCCGCTCCGGCCCGGCACGGGACCGTGCTGCCCGGGATGAGTCCGGCCGGGACCCTGACGGCCGGGATGACGCCGGCCGGGATCCTGGCGGCCTCGGCCCCTCGGACGGTTCCGGGTCCGGGCGCAACCGCGAGACCGTGCGGGTCGACCCCGGCAACCGCGAGACCGTCCGGCTCCAGGGGCGTGGCCGGCCCGCCACCCGGCGGGCGCCGCTCCTCGTCGCCGCCGCGTTCGCGACGCTGTGGGCGGCGGCGCTCTCCTACATCCCGGTCGCCGCGGTCATCGGCCTGGCCCGCACCCTCGAGGGACAGGGCGGCCTCGGCGGGGCGCTGCACGCCGGACTGGCCGGCTGGCTGCTCGGCCACGGGGTCCCGATCGGGACGTCCATCGGCCCGCTCGGCGTGGCACCCCTGCTGCTGACCCTGCTCGCCGGATGGCGGCTCAACCGGGCCGGTCTGCACGTCACCCGCGCGATCGGTGCCCGCCGCAGCGGTTCCCCCAGGGCGGCTATGCTGGTCGCGGTGACCGTCGGGCTCGCGTACGCGCTCATCGGCCTGCTCGCGGCGTTCACGGTCGACGGCCGCGGCACCGATGTCGCCCCGGCCCGGGCCGCGGGACACTTCTTCCTCGCCGGCCTCGTGTTCTCGCTGATCGGTTCGCTGCGCAGCTCGGAAGCGCTCGTCGTGGTCGCCCGCCGGCTGCCGCAACCACTGCGGCACGGCCTGCGCACCGGCGTCGTGGCGGCGCTGCTGATCCTCGCCGCGGGTGCTGTCTTCGCGGGTCTGTCGGTGGCCGTCGGAGCCAAACAGGCCGCGGACATGATCTCGGCCTACCAGACCGGGGTGGCCGGTCAGGCGGGCATCACCCTGGTGAGCCTCGGTTACGGCGCGAACGCGGTGGTGTGGTCGGCGGCGTATCTGCTGGGCCCGGGTTTCGCCCTGGGCACCGACTCCGCGGTCCGCCTGACCGAGCTGTCGGTGGGTCCGCTGCCGACCCTGCCCCTGCTGGCCGGTCTGCCGAACGGTCCGATGGGTGCCAGCGGCGCCCTGCTGCTCGCGGTGCCGGTGCTGGCCGCGATGGCAGCCGGCTGGCTGCTGACCCGGCGCCTGATGACCATCCACCACGTCGTCGAGGGCCATCTCGTCGACGGCCGCCATCCGGCCCGCACCGCCGACGTCCCCGCGGCGGAACCGGCGTGGTCCCTGGTGCTGACCTCGTCGGTGATCGCCGGCCCGGTCGCGGGTCTGGTGCTCGGCACGGTCTCGTGGCTGTCGGGCGGCCCGCTCGGCAACGGCCGGATGGCGGACATCGGCCCGGTGCCGTGGCAGGTGGCCCTGGTCACGGCATCGGTGGTCACCGTGTGCGCGTGCATCGGCGCGGCGGCCGGCCGAGCCTTCCGGGCACCTGTCCGCAAGTAACCCGTGTTGCGGCGGAGGGGCAGCCGGAGCTGCCCCTCCGTCCGCTGTCAGATGCCGTTGTAACCGGGGATGTCCGAGAGATCCACGGTCAGCGAGACGATCACCGCGATGAGGCCGAGCACGACGGCGACCCCACCGCAGATCAGGCCGGTGAGGGCCTGTCCACGGTTGGTGGCGAGACCGGCCTTGGCCTTGTTGAGGCCCAGGTAGCTGACCACAACGGCACCGATGCCCAGCGGGATGCCCAGGTTGAAGCAGCACAGCAGGGGGATCGACGCGATGCCGAGGATCATGCCGACGAGGCCCTGGGTGTTCTGCGGGGCGGCACCCCCGGGACCGTAGGGCGGCTGCGCACCGTACGGCGGCGGGGGCGGCGGGTACGAGCCGGGAGGCGGCGGGGGGTAGGAGCCGGGAGGCTGCTGGTTCGGGTCGTCCTGACCTGGCTGCATGAAGTGGACCTTTCGCGGTGAACTCATGACGTGCGGAAACCGAGGGGGGTTTCGTGAGGAACCGGCAGCTTACCGTGATCACCCGCTCGATCGAAGCCCCGAATGCCTGGTCAGGGGTGCAGACGGACTGCCCGCCGGACCGGCTCGAGAGGCATCTCAGGTAGGGTGCTCGGGTGACTGACCCAGCGCCTTCCCGCCTGGTCGTCCTCGTCTCCGGCTCCGGTAGCAACCTGCAAGCCTTACTCGACGCCGCCGCGGATCCCGCGTACGGCGCGCAGGTCGTCGCCGTCGGTGCGGACCGGGACGGCATCGCCGGGCTCGACAGAGCCGCAGCCGCCGGAGTGCCGACGTTCGTGGACTCCGTGAAGGCATACCCGAGCCGCGACGACTGGGACGCCGCCCTGACCGCGCACGTCGCCGAGCACCAGCCGGACCTGGTCATCTCGGCCGGTTTCCTGAAGCTCGTCGGCAAGCAGTTCCTGGACGCGTTCGGCGACCGGTATCTCAACACCCACAACGCGTTGCTGCCGTCGTTCCCGGGCATCCACGGCCCCCGCGACGCCCTCGAGTACGGGGTGAAGATCGCGGGTGCCACGCTCTTCCTCGTCGACGCGGGCGTCGACACAGGACCCATCATCGCCCAGGTCAGCGTGCCCGTGCTCGACGACGACACGGAAGAGACGCTGACCGAGCGCATCAAGGACGCCGAACGCCGGCAACTCGTCGAGTACGTGGGCCGGATGGTCCGCGAAGGCTGGACCATCACGGACAGGAAGGTCACCATTCCATGAGCGACGGCCGCCGCCCGATCAAGCGGGCCCTGCTGAGCGTCTACGACAAGACGGGTCTGGTCGAGCTCGCACAGGCACTGCACGCCGCCGGGGTGCAGATCATCTCCACCGGTTCCACCGCGTCGACGGTCGAGAAGTCCGGCGTGCCGGTGACCCGGGTCGAGGAGCTCACCGGTTTTCCGGAGACCCTGGACGGCCGGGTCAAGACCCTGCACCCGAAGGTGCACGCCGGCCTGCTCGCCGACCTGCGGCTGCCGGCGCACGAGCAGCAGCTCGCCGAGCTGTCCATCGAGCCGTTCGACCTGCTGGTCAGCAACCTCTACCCGTTCACCGAGACGGTCGCGTCCGGTGCGAGCGTGGACGAGTGCGTCGAGCAGATCGACATCGGCGGACCGGCCATGGTCCGTGCCGCGGCGAAGAACCACCCCTCGGTGGCCGTGGTGACGTCCGTGGCCGCGTACCCCCTGCTTCTCGACGCGCTCAAGGACGGCGGCTTCACGCTGACGCAGCGCAAGCTGCTCGCGGCCCGCGCCTTCGCCGACATCGCGGAATACGACGTCGCGGTCGCCAACTGGTGCGCGACCGTGCTCGCGCCGGCCGAATGGCCGGAGTTCACCGGCCTGGCCCTCAAGCGCGAGAACGCCCTGCGTTACGGCGAGAACCCGCACCAGCAGGCAGCCCTTTACCTCGACCCGAACGCTCCGGCGGGGCTGGCCCAGGCGAAGCAGCTGCACGGCAAGGAGATGTCCTACAACAACTACGTCGACGCGGACGCCGCGTGGCGCAGTGCCAACGACTTCACCGACCCGTGTGTGGCGATCATCAAGCACGCCAACCCGTGCGGCATCGCGATCGGCGCGGACGTGGCCGAGGCGCACCGCAAGGCACACGCCTGCGACCCGGTGTCGGCCTTCGGCGGCGTCATCGCCGTCAACCGTGAGGTCACCGCCGAGCTCGCGAAGCAGCTCGACGGCATCTTCACCGAGGTCATCGTCGCGCCGTCCTTCGCTCCGGACGCACTCGCCGTCTTCCAGGAGAAGAAGAACCTGCGGGTCCTGGTCGCCCCGGCCTGGAACCCGCCGTCGGCGGAGATCAAGCAGGTCGGTGGCGGCGTCCTGGTGCAGCTGTCCGACCGGATCGACGCCGAGGGCGACGACCCGGCCAACTGGACGCTCGCGACCGGCGAGGCGGCCTCCGCCGATGAGCTGCGCGACCTCGCCTTCGCCTGGCGGGCCATCCGCTCGGTGAAGAGCAACGCGATCCTGCTGGCCCACGACGGCGCGACCGTCGGTGTCGGCATGGGCCAGGTCAACCGGGTCGACTCGGCGCACCTCGCGGTGAACCGGGCCGGGGCGGACCGGGCCAAGGGCAGCGTGGCGGCCTCCGACGCGTTCTTCCCGTTCCCGGACGGCCTCGAGGTGCTGATCGCCGCCGGGATCAAGGCTGTGGTGCAGCCGGGCGGCTCGATCCGTGACAACCTCGTCATCGAGGCGGCCGAGAAGGCCGGACTCACGGTTTACCTCACCGGGACGCGGCACTTCTACCACTGAGACGTGGAACCGATCCGGAATCAGACGTTCTCGGCCGAGGACTGGTCCCTCGCCGAGGTGGAACGCGCGGTCTACGAGGACTGCGCGTTCCACGACATCGACTGGTCCGAGGCGAACCTGACCGGCTGCGTGTTCACGAACTGTCAGTTCGGGAATGTCCGGTTCAACTCGTCCGAACTGACCCGGTGCGCGATCACCCAGTCGCTGCTGCAGCGCTGCTCGTTCTTCGGCGCGACGCTGGCCGGCTGCAAGCTCACCGGGACCCAGTTCGTCGACTGCGGCCTGCGACCCCTGACGATCGACGGCGGCGACTGGGGGTTCGTGTCGTTGCGCGGTCAGAACCTGACCTCGGTCAAGCTCGGTGGCCTGCGGCTGCGCGAGGCCGACCTCGAGGGCGCCAACCTCACCAAGGCCGACCTGCGCGGGGCCGACCTCTCGAACGCCCGCCTCAAGGACGTGATCCTCAAAGGTGCCGACCTGCGCGGCGCTGACCTGGACGGAGTCGTCCTGCGCGGCCTCGACCTCACCGGCGCGAAGATCGACATTCAGCAGGCCGGTTTGTTCGCCCGGGCCCATGGAGCTGTGATCGGATAGTCCCTGAGCGGCCCTGGTCGGTAATGCGCCGTTAACCAACTGATACGGTCGCGAAAAATCGTCCCACCGTCTGGGAGTGAGATCATCATGGGTAAGAAGGTCACCGTCGTAGGCGCCGGTTTCTACGGGTCCACGACCGCACAGCGGCTCGCCGAGTACGACATCTTCGAGACCGTGGTGCTCACCGACATCGTCGAGGGCAAGCCGGAAGGGCTCGCGCTCGACCTCAACCAGTCGCGGCCGGTCGAGGGCTTCGAGACCAAGGTCGTCGGCGCCACCACCGGGCCGAACGGCGAGGGTTACGAGGCTATCGCGGGCTCCGACGTCGTCGTCATCACCGCGGGCCTGCCCCGCAAGCCGGGCATGAGCCGGATGGACCTCCTCGGCGTCAACGCCAAGATCGTCCGTCAGGTCGCCGAGAACGTCGCGAAGCACGCCCCGAACGCGGTGGTCATCGTCGTCTCGAACCCGCTCGACGAGATGACCGCGCTCGCGCAGATCGCCTCGCAGTTCCCGAAGAACCGGGTGCTCGGCCAGGCCGGCATGCTCGACTCGGCCCGCTTCACCAATTTCGTCGCCGAAGAGCTGAAGGTGCCGGTCGGCTCCGTCACGACGCTGACGCTGGGCTCGCACGGCGACACGATGGTGCCGGTCCCGTCGAAGTCCACGGTCAACGGCAAGCCGCTCGCCGAGCTGCTCCCGGCGGACAAGGTCGAGGAGCTGGTCACCCGCACCCGTAACGGTGGCGCCGAGGTCGTGGCCCTGCTGAAGACCGGCTCGGCCTACTACGCCCCGTCGGCTGCGGCCGCCCGGATGGCGAAGGCCGTCGCGGAGGACTCCGGCGCGGTCATGCCGGTCTGCGCGTGGGTCGACGGCGAATACGGCATCTCCGGGGTCTACCTGGGTGTCGAGGCCGAGATCGGTGCCACCGGCGTGCGCAAGGTCGTCGAGACCGACCTCACCGAGACCGAGCTCGCCGGTCTCAAGGAGGCCGCCGAGGCCGTCCGCGCCAAGCAGGCGGACATCGCCGAGCTCTGACAGATCGTTGCTGAAGGCCGGGCCGTTCGGTCCGGCCTTCATGCTTTCCATGTACGGCCCCAGACCGTCGACAGATGGGACACCGCCAGCACTGTGCCGGTGTTCAACATGGCTGCCCGTGACTTGCGGGCCGCTTCGGGATTCATGTCGAAGCTGTAGTCCAGCTCGGGCCGCACCAGCTGCACCGCGTGCACCAGCAGATCCCCGGTCACCAGCAATGTTTCGTCACCCGACTCCACCAGCACGGACTGGTGACCCGGGGTGTGGCCGGGCGTTGCGATGACCCGCACCTCGGGAGTCAGCCGGACGTCGCCCTCGATCAGTTGCAGCCGGCCCTGCGCGCGGAGCGGGGCCAGGAGCACCTCCTGCTGAGCACCGGTGAAAGCGGCCACCTCGGCCTGCTGCACCACCACGCGTGCGTTGACGAACGGCGAATCGGCCGGGACCGCCCATCCGATGTGGTCGGTGTGCAGGTGGGTGAGCACGATCGTCTCGACGTCGGCGGCCTTCATCCCCGCCGCGGCGAGCGCCTCCGGCAACCGGCCTGGCACCGGCGCCCAGTCCGCGGCGAGGGAACCGGCGGGCCCGATGCCCGCGTCGACGAGCGTCACCGGCCCGTCCCCGTAGCGGATGGCGAAGCTGCGGAACTTCAGCCACCACCGGCCGTCGAGGGTCAGCGCGCCGGGGTCGAGCGCGTCGGCGGCGGCCCAGTCCTGCGGGGTCGCCGCCGGGAACGCGTCTTCCCGCCGGTCGAAGTGGGGGCCCTCGGCGTCGTCCAGAGCGAGGATGGTCACGGGTCCGATCTCACGGACGGCATCGGTCATGGCCCGGACTGTATCGAGGTCCGGGCCGGCCCCGGAAAGTTATCCACAGTGCGTCTCTGTCCACAGGGCACCCGGTCAGCGACGCAGCGGGAAGGCATCCTCGTCGTCATGAACGTCGTAGACCGGTCCCGCCCATCGACTCGCGGCTCGTGCCGTGGCCTGCTCCTGCGTGACGGCCGTGATCCCGGGCCGGCCCGCCTCGACGACGAACTCAGCTGCTGTCCGCACGCTCGCGGACGGCGCCCACACGGTGTCGACCAGACGCAGGCTGCTCACCATCCGGGTGGCGGTCACGTCGCAGACCACGTACCCGCGTTGGTTGTCGATGTATCGCCAGTGCGGGCTGTCCGCCATGATCGGGTCGTAGGTGGCGTGGAAGGCCGCGGTGTCGGGGTTCCCGCCGGAGGTGATCGATGTCCCGGTGATCTCCGCGCCGACGATCGGCGAGGACGGGTCGTCGAAATCCGGTCGCAGGTCGCAGGCCCACGTGCAGTGGCGGTCCCCGGTGAGCACGACCGGGTTGCTGACCCGGCCCGCGCCGAAACGTTCCAGCAGGCGGCGGCGCTGGACGCGATACCCGTCCCAGTTGTCGAAGTCGAAGACCTGCTCGGGGCCGGCCTTGCGGTCGTTGGACGCCCACATGACCTGGTTGGCCAGCAGATTCCAGCGGCTGCCCGCCGACTCGAGCCCGTCGACCAGCCAGCGTTCCTGCTCCGCGCCGGTCATGGTGAGCGACGGGTCCTGGGCGGCCTCCAGGGTCGCGGGCTGGTCGCTGCGATATTGCCGGGTGTCCACGACGTGCAGGCTTGCCAGCGAGCCGAAGCGCAGCCGCCGGTACACCTGGATGTCCAATCCGGACGGCAGCGAGGTGCGGCGCAGCGGCATGTGCTCGTAGTAGGCCTGGAACGCCGCGATCCGCCGGGCACGGAATGCCTCCGGGGTCTGCAGGGCGGGGTCCTGCGGCACCTCGTCGGCCCAGTTGTTGTCCAGCTCATGATCGTCGAAGGTGACGATCCACGGGAAGGCCGCGTGCGCCGCCTGCAGATCCGCGTCGGTCTTGTACTGCGCGTGCCGGTTGCGATATTGCTCCAGCGAGTACGGCTCGCCGGTGCCCTCGTGGTGGCGGGCGGCGTTCGGATTGCGCGCGCCCTCATAGATGTAATCGCCCAGGAAAGCCACGAAGGCGAGGTCCTCATTCGCCAGGTGCTGGTAGGCGGTGTAGAAGCCGGCCTGGTAGTCCTGGCAACTCGCGAATGCGAACCGCAGGTGATGCGGCCGGGAGCGGGCGGCGGGCGCGGTGCGGGTCCGTCCGGCGGGCGAGATCTGCTTGCCGGCGCGGAACCGGTAGTGATACTCGGCGTCGGGGCGCAGTCCACGGACGTCCACGTGCACCGAGTGACCCAGGCGCGGGTCGGCGGTGGTCACCCCGCGGCGACGGCCCCGGCGGAAGCGGTCGTCCTCGGCGATCTCCCACTCCACCGCCACCGGCTTGTCCGGCATGCCACCGCCGGTGAGCGGTGCCGGGGCGAGCCTTGTCCACAGGACCACCCCGTCCGGGAGCGGGTCGCCGGAGGCCACGCCCAGCGTGAACAGGCCTGCGGGGAGTTTCTCGCCCATGTGGGAGGGGATGCGGATGTGGCCGCCCTCGGGAGTGACGAGCAGCGGGCTGGCGGCGACGGTGGCGGCGCCGGAGACGAACATGCGCCGGCTGATCGGGAGGTGCAGCTTCTCTGGCAATGGCATGTGTCTATGCGATCGGCCGCGGGTTACGGCGGTCCGAACGGGTGCTTGCCGTCGGAAGGTTTCTTCGCGGGGGTTGCTCAGGCGTGGGCTATGCCGAGGCCGAGCAGGATCAGGCTGATCGCCGCGGCGAGGGTGGCGGCGGTGGACTTGGCCGCCAGCTCGGGCGACTGCTCGCGCAGGACGTAGGCCGCAACCGGGACGATGGCCGCGCCGACAAGCCAGAGGCTGTTGGTGGAGACTGCGAGCAGCAGCGCGACCAGGGCGGTCAGGACCAGGATCGCTCCGGTCCGGCGCCGGTCGGGACGGGGTCGCGCCTCGATCAGAACGGGCGGCGCCACGGCCGGGGTGAGGCGGGGCGCGGCCGGAGTGAGGGCGGGCACGGCCGGGGTGAGGGCGGGCGCAGCGGTGGAGCTGGATGTGATGGAGCTGGGCGCGGTGGCGGGGCCGGGCGTTGGTGCTTGGCCTGGCCGTTCGCCGCGCTGCGCTGTCTCGGACATCAGGGACATCATAGAACCGGCGTGCCACCCGGGGCTGTTGTGGCGGTCACGGTCACGAGCAGATCGCGGCCCGGCGCCGATCTTCGGGTTACATGCAGTACGCTCGTACTGTAAGCAATTTTCCCGGGAGAGGAGCGCCGGTCGATGGCGAAAATCAAGGTCAACAACCCGGTCGTGGAGCTCGACGGCGACGAGATGACCCGGATCATCTGGAAGCAGATCCGTGAGCAGTTGATCCTGCCTTACCTCGACGTCGACCTCGAGTATTACGACCTCTCGATCCAGTACCGTGACGAGACCGACGACCAGGTCACGATCGACGCGGCCAACGCCATCAAGCGCCACGGTGTCGGCGTGAAGTGCGCGACGATCACGCCTGACGAGGCCCGGGTCGAGGAATTCGGCCTGAAGAAGATGTGGCGGTCGCCGAACGGCACGATCCGCAACATCCTCGGCGGGGTCGTCTTCCGCGAGCCGATCATCATGTCGAACGTGCCCCGGCTCGTGCCCGGCTGGACCAAGCCGATCATCATCGGCCGGCACGCGCACGGCGACCAGTACAAGGCAACCGACTTCGTGGCGCCCGGTGCCGGCAAGCTGACCATGACGTTCACGCCCACCGACGGCTCCGCGCCGATGGAATTCCTGATCTCGGACTTCCCCGCGGGCGGCGTGGCCATGGGCATGTACAACTACGACGAGTCGATCCGTGACTTCGCGCGGGCCTCGTTCCGGTACGGCCTCGCCCGTAACTACCCGGTCTACCTGTCGACGAAGAACACGATTCTCAAGGCCTACGACGGCCGGTTCAAGGACCTGTTCGCGGAAATCTTCGAGGCCGAGTTCGCCGAGGACTTCAAGAAGGCCGGGCTCACTTACGAGCACCGCCTGATCGACGACATGGTCGCCGCCGCGCTCAAGTGGGAGGGCGGCTACGTCTGGGCCTGCAAGAACTACGACGGTGACGTGCAGTCCGACACCGTCGCGCAGGGCTTCGGCTCGCTGGGTCTCATGACCTCGGTGCTGATGACGCCGGACGGCAGGACGGTCGAGGCCGAGGCGGCGCACGGCACCGTCACCCGGCACTACCGCCAGTGGCAGAAGGGCGAGAAGACGTCGACGAACCCGATCGCGTCGATCTTCGCCTGGACCGGTGGGCTCAAGCACCGCGGCCTGCTCGACGGGACCCCGGCGGTCACCGAGTTCGCGGAGACGCTGGAGCGGGTCTGCATCGAGACCGTCGAGGCCGGTCAGATGACCAAGGACCTGGCGTCGCTCATCGGCAGGGACGCCCCGTGGCTGACCACCGACGAGTTCATGAACGCTCTGGACGAGAACCTGGCACGCAAGCTCGCCTGACGTTCTGGACAGACCGCTGCCGGCCCTCTCGCCATGAGGGGGCCGGCAGCGGCATTTCCGGACCTCGAAAGTATGACAAATGCATTGAATAGCATGTTTAGGGTGCGTAACTTCGGGAATGGCCGGTCGTTTCTCAGTACAGAACGGATGACGGCCGCGACGCCCGCGGGTCGCCCGCCGGTCCGGCCCGCCCTGTCCCGGGGCGCCGACCGGTCCGTGGGCGCGAGGCCTGCCGTCCCTTCCCCCCGCGGGGGGCCTTGTCCCGGGCCCCCCGCCCCCTTTTGTTCTGAAAGACCCGCGCCTCGACGAGCTGAGCGGGGAAGGTCAGATGATGTCGCGGAGGATCTCCGCGGCCTTCTCCGGGACGACGTCGTTGATGAACGCGCCCATGGCGGATTCCGAGCCGGCCAGGAACTTCAGTTTGTCCGCCGCGCGGCGGATGCTGAACAGCTGCATGTGTAGGTAGCCGAGGTCGCGGCCCTCGCCGGTCACGGCCTGGTGCCAGGCGGCGATGTACGGCATCGGCTTGTCGAACAGCGAGTCGAAGCGTTTGAGCATGTCGAGGTAGAGCGGCCCGAACGCGTCCCGCTCCTCGTCGGTGAGGCCGGTGTGGTCGAGGACGTGCCGGTTCGGGGCGAGGTGGATCTCGAAGGGCCAGCGGGAGGCCGCCGGCACGTACGCCGTCCAGTGTTCGTTCGCCGCGACCACGCGTACCTGGGAGGCGATCTCCGCGGCCAGGACGTCCGCGTAGAGGTTGCGGCCCCCGGTGCGGTCGGCGTGGGCCTGGGATGCGGCCAGCATCGCCTTGGTCTTGGGGGTGACGGTGGGGTAGGCGTAGATCTGGCCGTGCGGGTGGCTGAGCGTGACGCCGATCTCGATGCCGCGGTTCTCGAACGGGAAGACCTGCGCGACGCCGGGCATGGCCGACATCTCGGCGGTGCGGTCGGCCCAGACGTCCATGACGGTGCGGACGCGTTCGGGGGTGAGGGCGCCGAAGTAGCTGTTGTGGTCGCTGGTGAAGCAGACGACCTCGCAGCGGCCGACGCCCGGGCGGACCGGGACGAGGTCGGTCAGGGACGTGATCTCGTCGGCCTTGACCCGGTCGCTGAACGAGGGGAACTGGTTCTCGAACGTGACGACGTCGTAGTCGGGGGCCGGGATCTCGCTGGCGAACTCCGGGGTCGACGGGCAGAGCGGGCACTTGTCCGACGGCGGCAGGAAGGTGCGGGTCTGCCGGTGGGCCGCGACCGCCACCCACTCGTCCACGAGCGGGTCGTAGCGCAGCTGGGAGGTCGGCGGCGGCGGCGGGAGCTCGCGGGTGTCCGGCCATTTGTCGCGGTCGTGCGACGGGCTCTCGTCGAAGTAGATGAGCTCTCGCCCGTCGGAAAGCCGGATCGCTGTGCGCTTTTCGATCACTGGGCGCTCACCACCATGAGTTCGTTCACCTGTTCGGAGAGGATCGTGCGGGCTGTTTCGTCGAGCTGATCGTCCGTGATGACCACGTCGGCGCGGTCCAGCGGGACGATCGAGGAGATGCCGACCGTGCCCCATTTGGTGTGGTCGGCGAGAACGACGAGTCGTTCCGCCGCTTCGACCAGGGCCCGGTTGACGTCCGCTTCCATGAGGTTAGGCGTGGTGTAGCCCGCGCGTTCGCTCATGCCGTGGACGCCCAGAAAAAGCATGTCGAGGTGCAGGGTGCCGATGGCGGCGACGGCGACCGGGCCGACGAGCGCGTCGGACGGGGTACGGGTGCCGCCGGTGAGCACCACGGTCTGGTCGGGGCGCCCGGCGCGGTAGAAGACGTCGGCGACCGGGATCGAGTTGGTGACCACGGTCAGCGAGGGGACGTCGACGAGGCGCTGGGCCAGACCGGCGGTGGTGGTGCCGGCGGAGAGGGCGATCGCGTCGCCGGGGGAGACCAGGGCCGCGGCGCGCATGGCCATGGCGGCTTTCTCGACCCGCTGGCGGACGGATTTGGCGGCGAAGCCGGGTTCGTGGGCGGATCCTGGGCTGACGGTGGTCGCCCCGCCGTGTACCTTCGCGAGAAGACCCCGTTCGGCGAGGGTTTCCAGGTCGCGCCGGATCGTCATGTCGGACACGCCGTATTCGGTGGCGAGTTCGCTGACGCGCACGCCGCCGGCGGCGCGGACGCGGTCCAGGATCGCGGCCTGTCTCTGCTGGGCCAACATCAGAGAGACCGGCCGCAAACAAACTGGCCGCACGGCATGTGAACGGTCAACCGCACTATTTCGAACACGTGCGAACACTACCCGGTGAGTGGGTGTGGGCAAAAGGGTGTGTCAGATCCCTCGTCCGCGCTTGTGCAGGGCGGAAAGCACGTTCTCCACCTTGACCGCACCGGTCATCGCGGCCAGCGCGATCGCGGTCCGCGGTTCCTTCCAGTTGGCGCGTACCGCTTCCTTGCTGAAGTGCCAGGCCTGTGACCTGTTCCCGGACGCAGCCGACCAGCAGGCGAGCTGACCGTAGACCCGGGCCGCGCCGGGGCGGCAGCCGCTGATCTCCGGGTGGCGTTGCATCATCCAGCGCAGCGACGAGATCTTGGTGGCGTACTCGTACGCGTAGTGCGAGGTCCGCCCCCACAGCACCCGGACCAGCGGCTCGTCGAGGTGCACGATCGGGGCCCGGCGGGCCGCCCGGAGCAGCAGGTCCCAGTCCTCGTTCTGGCTGCCCGGGGCGTCCTCGGCGACCAGGCCGATGTTCTCCTCGCTCAGGGCCTCGCGGCGCACCAGGAACGACGACGAGTGCAGCATCGCCATCCGGGAGCGGGCCAGCTCGTCGACCGTGACCCGGCCGGTGCCGGCCAGCCGAGGGGTGGTCCTCCCCTCGAACTCGACCTCGATGGCACAGGTGGCGAACTCGGCGTCCGGCTCCGCGACCAGGGCCGCGACCTGCCGGCGCAGCTTGTCCGGCGCCCACACGTCGTCGTCGTCGCAGAACGCCACGTACTCGGTGTCCAGGGCCAGGATGCCGGTGTTGCGGGCGCCGGCCAGCCCGGACGTGCGCCAGTTGGTCAGCACCAGCACCTGGACCCCGTCGGTGCCGGCCAGCAGGTAGTCGGGTTCGGTCTGGTCGTACACGACGACGATCTTGATCTCGCCGGGGTAGCGCTGTTCCCGGACCGCGGCGATCGAGCGGCGCACGAGTTCGGGACGGGATCGGGTGGGGATCACGACACCGACGGACGGCCAGTTCATCACGCCTCCTTGAAAACGGGATATCCGTACGCGCGCAGCATCGGGCCGCACACGGCTCCGACGAGTCGCCGCTGACCGCCGGGGAGCGAGCGCACCCAGGCGTCGTCGCGGCGCAGCGGCAGTCGCCCGACGGTGAAGCGCATCGGGTTCCCGGCCGCGCTGTGGCCGACGCCCAGGTCCGCGTACCCGTCTCCGAGAAAGCCCAGGTCGCGGTCGGTGAGCGGGATGCCGGCGAAGTCGGCCAGGTCGGTCAGGGCGGCGCGCGGGTCGGCGAGGAACTGTTCGTAACGGATCCGGCGGACCGCGACGCCGCGCCGGGCGAGCAGCCCGAACGCCGCGTTGTGCGCGTTCCAGAGCATGGCCGAGCGACCGGGGGAGTACCGCGTCATCTCGTCGGCGCCGTCGGCCTCGGGCCGGGACACGGTCTTGGTCCACGAGTACGCGACCCCGCGCGGGTCCCGGACCACGTGCACCACCCGCAGGTCGACACCGTCGGCCCAGCGCAGCACGTGGGCGAGTGCGCTGTGCTTGGAGGAGTCGACGACCACCTCGGCCCCGGACACCTCGGCCGCCGCCGCGTAGATCCGGGCGTAGAAGCTCGCGTATTCGCGTACCGCCGGATCGGGGATCCTGGCGCCCGCGAGGCGCGGGATGAAGCGGGTGCGCTCGACGGCGTCGCGCAGCTCGTGGACGCGGTCGACGTCGACGTTGCCCCAGCCGCCGAACGCGCGGTCGCCCACCCGGCGCCAGAACGTGCAGGCCGCGAACCGGGCGCCGCACCCGCAGCGTTCGTTGTCGCGGATGTCGCGCTGCCAGAGGTGCACGATCTCACCGAGCGCGCACACGGAGGGGAGTTCGCCGAGCAGACGTTCGACGAGCGTGGTTCCGCTTCGTCCCAATCCGCCCAAATAAAGAACCCGTGCCACTTTGGCCCACCTTCGCTCGTTTCGCTCCTATAACGAGCGAACCAGGCTGAAGGAGGCGTGAAGTGCCCATCGAGGCTTTCGATCGTGTACGGCTCGACGGCACGGGTTTCGATCCGATCACCGAGGACGAGGTGGTCGCGGTGGTCCGGGAGGCCGTCGCGACCGGCCGCGGGGGCCGGATCGTCACCCCGAACATCGACATCATGCGACAGGCCAGAACCGATCGGCGGGTACGGGCATACCTGGCCGACGCGGACCTGATCGTGGCCGACGGCATGCCGCTGGTCTGGGCCAGCCGCCTCGGCGCCGGCGTCCCGCTGCCCGAACGGGTGGCCGGCAGCAGCCTGATCTGGTCACTGTCACGGGGGCTGGGACTCGACGGCCGCTCGATCTTCGTCATGGGCGGGAACCCCGGCCCGCACCGCGACGGGGCGAGCCGCGCCGCCGACCGTCTCGCGGCGCACTGCCCGGGGCTCCGGATCGCCGGGACGATCTGCCCGGAGCACGGCTTCGAGCGCGACGAGGAAACGTACGCGGACGTGTGCGCGAAGGTCGCCGACGCCGAACCGGACCTGGTCTTCGTGGGTCTGGGGTTCCCCAAGCAGGAGATCGTCATCGATCGGCTGCGGGAGCGGATGCCGCACACCTGGTTCATCGGCTGTGGCGCGGCGGTCAACTTCGTGGCCGGCGACGTGGACCGGGCGCCGCGGTGGATGCAGCGCACCGGTCTCGAGTGGGCGCACCGCCTCGGCACGGAACCCCGTCGCCTGGCCGGCCGGTACCTCAAGCACGACCTGCCGTACGCCCTCCGGCTCCTGATGCAGGTCAAGGGTTGAAGTAGGGGTCCTTCGTCAGCTTGGTGAACGCCGTGAACGCGGGCCGGTCGCCGGCCAGCTGGAACTGCTGTTTCGGCCCGTTGCCCTCGGGGTCGGACTCGAAGTAGACGACCGCCTTGATCTGCGGGTTCGCCTTGAACGTGCGCTGGGCGTCGCGCAGCCAGGCGGCCCGGCCGTCCGAGCCCCAGGCCCGGGCGACCCCGAACTCGCCGATGATGATCGGCTTCGGGCGCTGCGCGGCCCATTGCAGGTACGGACCCATGAGCCGGCCGATCGGCTGGAACTCGTTGCCGGCGTACACGTCGACGCAGGTCCAGTCGACCAGGTCGTCGCCCGGGTAGAAGGCCGGGGCGTCGCCACGCACGAAGCCCTCGGCGGTCGGGCACCAGACCCAGGAGACGTTCTCGACCCGCTCCTGCGCGAAGATCGAACGGATCCTCTTGTACGCGGCGATGTAGTCCGCCCCGGACCACATCGTCGCGCGCAGATTGGGCCGGTCCATCTCCCAGCGGATCCGCAGCAGCACCGGATCATGGAGCTTGCGGATGGCCCTGGCCTGTTTGCGGATCAGCCGGTCGTGCTCGCCGCCGGTGATCGACCGGTTGTCGCCGGTGGCCCAGCTGACCATCAACGTGGCGCCCTGGTCCAGGAACTCCTTGTCGGAGTCGGTGCCGACGAGCTGCTCGAAACGCCGGTACGTGTTGACGATGTCCAGCGGCCGGCCGAGATCCTCCTCGAGGGTGTCCACCGCCTCGACCCGGCCGTCATGGGTCAGCTCCTCCGGCTTGATCCACGCGCCGAGGTACGCGCCGGTCGACGGTGCCTCGACCGGGCCCGCCTCGAACGGGCCGGGGTTGACCGCGACGGCAGCCGGTGGGCTGCTCAGGTCGGGGGACGGCACCGGCTCGGGCTCGTCCCGCCGGTCGGTGGTGCAACCGGCGAGCACCAGCAGCGCCGCAAAAACAGCCAGGCGACGCATCGCTACTTCTTCCGGCGCGCCGTGTACAGCACGTTGACCGCGAAGCCGTCCGTGCCGGGCAGCGCGCGGGCCGCCGCGTCCGCGACCCGGGCCAGCGGGTTCTTGTTCAGCGACTCGGTCAGCATCGAGAAGCCGGTGCGCTCCACGACCTCGAAGCCGTGCCGGTCGAGCAGCTGGACGATCTCCTCGTGGGACAGTTCGGCGAACCAGCGCTGACCCGAGTGCCGCCGGGCGCGCAGGTGCCGCAGCGAACCCGCGTTGCCGTGGTTCTCCACGACGAGCAGGCCGGCGTCCGGCGTGGGCAGCACCTTCGCGGCGAACGCGACAGCCCGGTCGCGGACGGTGTCATCCACGTTGAGCAGCAGCCGGAACATGGTGACGATCGCCGGGTGCCCGGCCGGGACCGGCTCGGGGACGGGGCCGTCGGCGGCGATCCGGTGCCAGCTCGCCTTCGAGCCGACCTCCTCGGCCTTCGCCATCATCTCGGCCGACGTGTCGTACCCGTGGGCGGCCTGGACCAGGCCGTCCAGGGTGCGGATCGCCCGCCCGGTGCCGCAGGCGAAGTCGTGCTGCACCGGGAGCTTCGCGCCGAACTCGCGTTGCACCAGTTTGCGCAGGTACGCCTGCTGGCGTTCGTTGATCTGCGAGGCGTAGCTGTCCGGCGCGTAGGTGACGTGCTCGTACTTCGCGACGGCGTCCGCGTCCTGGAACACCTTGGTGTATTCAGTGGTCAACGGTCGTCCTCCTGTTTTTGGTCGGGAATGCAAAGGCGAGCGCCAGCCGGTCACGGAGCAGCCAGACCCCGGCGGCGAAGGCGAGCACAGCCAGGCCGGTGCCGGTCACCCCGGTGACGATCCGGGGGAGTACGCCGAAGCACGCGACCGACAGCGCGCCGGCGGTCAGCGTCCCGGGCCCGAACGGGTGCAGCCGCGCGGCCCGGCCGACCTGGATCAGCGGCAGCAGGTTGTTGGCGAGGATCGCGCAGGCCAGCCCGATCGCGGCGCCGAGCGCGCCGTACCGGGGGATGAGCAGCACGTCCAGGCCGATCGTCACACCGAGCGCGATCAGCACGTTGACGAGGTTCCACGACGTGCGCCCGGCCATGGCCAGCACCATGTCGACCATGCCGCAGCCGGTGGCGACGAGCATCGCGCAGGCCAGCACCACGACCACGGGTACGCCCGCGGTGTAGCCGTCGCCGAAGACGCGCAGGTACACCGGGGCGTACAGGATCACCAGCAGGTTGATCGGCCAGGTCACCAGCACGAGCCAGCCGGTCGCGGTCTGGTACAGGTGGTTCGCCGTGTCCCGGTCGCCGGTCGCGAGCGCCTCGGCGAGGCGGGGCTGCACCGACTGCGAGATGCCCTGGTTGGCGAACTGGATCAGCACCACGAACCGGCCGGCGACCGCGTACACCGCTGCCGGGGCGAGACCGCCGAGCGCTGCCACGAGCAGCACGTCCACCCGTTGCAGGGCGAGCTGGGCCACGCTGGCCAGCGCGCGCGGCCCGGTGAAGCGCCAGAAGTCGCGCCGCAGGCCGTGCCGTTCGGCCCGCCGGCTGCGGGAGTCCGTGGGCCGGCCGGTGCGATAGGTCTTGCGCAGGGCGAAGGCCGCGAGGAACGCCACCGGCAGGTACGGCACCGCCCAGGCGAACGCGAACAGCGGCAGCGACGCACCGATCCACATGGTCGCGACACCGGCCGCGCCGACGCACAGCAACTGCAGCGCGCTGCGCAGGACGCGGTCGAGGACGACGGTCGGCCGCATGGACCGGTAGCCGCGGGTGGCGGTGAGCAGCGCGTCGGTCATGGCCTGCAACGGCAGGAAGACCGCCAGCATCCGCAGCCCCGTGGCGTGCTCGGCGTGCACCCGCGGCGAGTCGGCGGCGGTGATCGCAGCGATGGCGGGGGCCCACCACCACATCGCGGCGCCGAGCAGCACCGACAGGACGAGTACCGGCGCGAGGCCGGTGCGCAGGCACGCGCCGAGCAGGTGGTCGCGGCCGGTGGCCCGCAACCGGGCCGGCCAGTAGACGAGCCCGGTCTGGGTGCCCAGTTTGGCCAGACCGCCGCCGAGGACGAACGCCGCCGTCGCCGCGAAGAACGCGCCGGCCTGCTCGGTGCCGAGGGCGCGGGCGACGACCCAGGTGACGACCACCCCGGTGCCCCCGGCCAGCGCCGACCCCACCATCCCGGCGAGCCCGCCGCGGGCCAGCCCCCGGTTCTTCCGCTCGGCGACGGCAGCGGTCACGCTTGACGCCAGACGGGTACGCGACCCAGCCACGTGATCAGTGCGTCGTCGTGGGTGGCGTAGTGGTTCCGCAGTTCACGCCGGATGCCCGGGTCCATGTCGGACTCGCGGGGGCGGGCGTTGTGCCGCTCGAACTCGGGACGGGGCAGATCGGTCGGCAGGCCCAGGAACGCGCACACCTCGTCGTACGTCTGCTCGGGGTCGGTGAAGAATTTTTCGCTCTCCACCACATGGATGCGTTCCCGGCCGACGTGCTGCGCCATGACGCTCAGGTAGCGGGCGTATTCGCCGCGGGCCCGGTAGGCGTGGTGCTGATGCCCGAACGAGTAGTAGCCCGGGTCGGCTGCGAGTTTGTCCTCCTGCCGGTGCAACCGGGCCGGTTCCAGGGCGAGCGCGTTGCCGAAGTCGAGCTCCGTCTCGAAGCCGCGGGCCACCTCGTGATGGTGCTGCGAGTAGGCGCGCTCGACCGGATCCCGGACCAGCACGAGCAGCTTCGCCCCGGGCAGGTCGGCGGCGATCCGGGCGGCCGCCTGCGGGTGATACATGTAGTACGGGCTCGACTCGAACGTCTGCGCCGCGACCCCGTGCTTCTCGCGGACCTTGTCGGCCTGCCGGTGGGTCGGGAAATGCCCCTTGTACCACGACATGCCGCGCTCGTAGGAGACGTCGAAGTAGTGCACGCCCTTGTGCAGCACGGCCTTGAGCACCACCGGATGCGCGGAGAGCGCACGGTACAACGACGTGGTGCCGCACCGCTGCCCGCCGCAGATGAGGAACGAGGGCGTCATCCGGCGGGGCGCGGTGAGTCGGCCGTAGGACCGGGTGCCGAGGTGCACCACCCGCTTGACCGGCGCGGGAACCTTCCGGACATCCATTACAGTTCTTCAACCCTTCTGATGAGTACGGGCAGCAGCCACGTCCCGAGCACTCCCAGGCGGGCGCCCGCCTCGGCCTGGCGGTCGGCCAGGTAACGGGTGGCGAGGTCGACGAGGTACAGCAGCGCGGTCAGCTCCCGGACCTCCGGGGCGACCGTGAACGGGGCGAGCAGCTCGTCGGCCCGCCGCACGGTGGCCTCCACGGCGGCCCCCGCGTCACCGCTGGACTGGATGCGCCGCTGCAGCTCGTGGTGCACGGCGTCGAAGCCCACGGGTACGTGCTTGGCGAACCGTTCCCAGTCCCAGACCAGCAGCGCGTCGGCGAGGTTGGCCATGTTCCAGGGCGCCCAGTCGCCGTGCCACGCGCCGTACCGCAGCGTGTGGTCCCCGGACCGGGCGGCGAGCTGTTCGGCGGCCGCCGCCAGCGCGACCCCCTCGGGCCGGTCGCCCACCGCGTGCAGGCGCCCGCGCAGCTCCGCCCAGTAGGCGCTGCCGTTCAGCGTGCCGTTGCTGAACCCGCAGCACCCGGCGATGTCGATCATCGCGGCGGTGAGCCGGCGCGGGGTCAGCGGCGCTCGTGGTAGCCACACCGGCAGCGCCGACTGGACGAGCACCTGCAGGCCACGCCACTGCCCGGCGTGCAGCACGGACGGCACGGTCAGCTTCGTCAGACCGACCGTGCCCAGCGCGGTCAGTGCGGTCGTCTCGGCCTTCACCAGGCGCTGGGTCAGCGGGCCGGTGCCGAGTTTGCCGAAGCCGAACGTCTCGCCCTCGGGGCTGATCAGCTGCAGCACCGGCTTACGGTTGGCCCGCGCCGGTCCGATGTGGATGCTCACCGACAGGTCCCGGCCCAGCGCCTCGTGCAGGTAGCCGTCGATGCTCGCCGAGACCGGACCGGTGATCCGCACCCGGTCGCGCAGCAGGACGCTGGACGCACCGGTCCGCAACGCCGCCACCACCGCGTCGCGTTTGAGCCGGGCCGCCCGGGACTGCGGTTCGGCGTACCGGCGCACCGCGGCGGCCGCGACCCGCCGCGACGTCGTCGGCACCAGCAGCCGGGGGCGGCGCGCGTCCGGCACGACCAGATATTCGGCGATCGGCTCGCCCCGCCGGTCACCGGTGGCACACGGCAGCGGATACAGCAGCGCCAGCACCTCGTTGAGGTACCGGGTGCGCAGAGCCGAGTCACCGGCGGTCAGCTCCGCCGGCGCGGTCTTAACGGGCATGGGCGTCCCCCTCGAGTTCGTTGCGCCAGAGCAGCGCGTAGGCCAGGAACATGAACGCCAGGGGGGTGGGGATCGCGTTGTACCAGAGCATCGCGGAGAACGAGCTCACGATCGCGGCCCCGGCGGCGATCCCGACCGGCGTTCGGTCCCGCCGGAACCGCCACAGCCCGTAGCCGAAGAAGCCCAGGTAGGCGACGGTGCCGACGGTGCCGTGGGCGTACATCAGCTGCCACAGCTGGCCGTTGCCGCCGACCGTGAAGTTGCCGCAGCGCTCGCACTCCGAGCTCTCGCCCACGGTGATGGAGTTGCGGCCACCGATGGTGTTGCGCGTGGAGCCGTACCCGATGATCGGTGAGTCCTGGAAACCGTCGACCGCGCGCTCGATCAGGAACGAGCGCACGCCGTTGGACTTGCCGTTGTCGAGCCGGGCACTGACCACGTCGCCCATCGGGGTGGCGGCCAGGGCGACCGCCAGACCGGCACCGGCCAGGCCGACCGCCGCGAGGACCCACAGCCGGCCCATCAGCACGTAACGGATCGCGACGTACACCATGACGACCCCGACCCCGACCCACAGCCCGCGGTTGAGGGAGACCACCGCCGGCACGATCGCGATCGCCAGGCAGGCCAGCGCGAGCACCTTGACGCTCAACCGCCGGGTCGCCCAGGCGGCTGCCACGACCCAGCACATGAGCAGGCAGAAGTTGTTGCCCCAGGTGTTGGTGTAACCCCAGGGCGCGGCCGGGCGTGGCTGTTCCGCGCCGACCAGGTCCATGATCTGCGCCGCGTACGGGTGCACCAGCGACTGCACGAACCCCTTGCTCCGCAACGAACCCGGCAGCAGCCACTCCACCGGCGACGTGAACGCGAACGAGCCCGCGACCAGGCCGAGCAGGCCGCCGGCCACGGTCAGCACGAACAACCAGCCGAGCAGTCGCACCAGCCGGCGGCGGGGGAGTTCCGACTCCGTGAGGTTGCCGGTGTAGACGAGCAGGATGGTCAGGGACACGTACATGATCAACCGGTAGAGGACCGCGACCAGGCGGCCCTCGGCATGCTCGACCACCGTCCCGGCCGGGTCGGCGCCCAGCGCCAGGATGCTGATCAGCACCGCCGCCAGGAACAGTGCCCACCAGCCCGCGCCCGGCGGCAGTCGCAGCGGCCGGCCGGCCGCCCGGCGCCGGACCAGCAGCACCAGCATCGGCGCGGCCATGATCGGGAAGATCAGCACCCCCAGGCCGAGCGCCCACCACAGCGGGTACAGGGCGAGGATCGAGGCCACCGGCCAGGCCGGCAGCCAGACGGGGCGCGCCGGCGCCGCACTGTGCGCCGCGCGCGTCCCCCCGGGGACGACCAGCGTCACCGGTCGTCGTCCCGGGACTGCTTCGTCGTCTTGCCGGACAGATTGATGATCGCGGTGACCTCCTCGGTGCCGTCACCCTGCCGGGGCGGCCGGGCCACGAACGAGGGGACCGTCCGCATCTGCTGGGTCCGGTCGCCGTCGGCGACCGCGGGATCCTCGTGTTTCTGCGCGCCGAGCGCCACCGCCGGCAGGCTCTCCGCGGGTGAGGTCCGGGTCGGGCCGGTGAGCTGCGGCAGCACCACCGCGCCCAGCAGCTTGGTGCCGACCCGGCTCAACTGCTCGGCGGCGTCCAGCAGGGCCGGGCGCTTCGAGCGGCGCAGCTCGACCGCGAGGATCGCCGCGTCGGCGAGGCTGGCCAGGCTCTGCGCGTCGGCGCTGCTGCTGGTCGACGGCGCCTCGATGACGATGTAACCGGCCTGCCGGCGCAGCGAGTCCAGCGTGTCGCGCAGCCGCTGGGACTGCATCAGCCCGGCGGCGGTGGCCGCGCCGCCGGTGGTGACGACCCGTAGCGACGGGATCCGCGCCGTGCGCTGCACCACGTCGTTCAGGCTGACCCGGCCGGCCAGCAGGTCGGACAGGCCCGGCATGGCGGAGACCCCGAGCATCCGGGCCAGCGGCGCGGCGTCCACAACGCTGTCCGGCAGGTGCGCTCCGATCAGGACGACATCACTTCCGGTACGGGCCAGCGCGGCGGCCAGGTTCGCGGCGACGAGCGTGGTCGCGGAGCCCCGGCTGGCGCCCGTGACGACGATGATCTGATCGCCCGCGTTGAGACTGGCGAGGATCTCGTTGCGCAGGCGGTTGAAGACCCGGCCACCCGGGCCGTACGGCTGCAGCACGTCGTCGAAGTGCGGGGTGGTGCGCTCGTCGAGCGCGGCCAGCACCGGGATGCGCCCCCGGTCGCGGACGTCGGCGGCGGTGCGCAGGCGCCGGTCGAACCGCTCCCGCAGGAACGCCAGCACCAGCCCGAGCAGCAGACCGATCATGGCGCCGGCGGCGAAGTTGAGCATCGCGTTCGGGCTGGTCGGCTCGTCCGGCTCGCGGGCGTCACTGATGATGCTGCCGGCGCTGATGGTCGTCGTGGTCAGCCCGTTGAGCGTGCTGTTCAGGTTGTTGAGCTGGTTCTGCGTGCTGCTGCGCTGGCTCTCCAGGTTGCCGCGCTCGGCACTGCCCGGCTGTGCCCGGGACAACCGGGTGTTGATCGAGACCAGCGACGTCGTCAGCGGCCGGATCTTGAGATTGAGCGTCTTGATCCGGTTGTCCAGGTCGGCGCGCGCGCTCTCCTCACGGTTGCGCAGGTACGCCTCGGCGAACGCGTGCGACCCGGATTGGGCGTCCTTCGGGTTGTCCGCCTCGAACCGGATCACCAGCACCGTGGTGTTCGGCGGCACCTCGACCGACACGTCGCGGGCCAGCTCGGTCGGCGGGACCGGGGAGCGCAGCAGCGCCGCGGCCTTGGCGGCGACCGCGCCGGACGGGACGAGCTGGGCCTCGGTGTCGAGGTTGATGGTGCCCTTGGTGCGCCCGCCGGCCGCGTTGGTGTCCAGCTCGACCGGCGTGACCAGCACCGAGGTCGAGGATTCGTAGACCTTCGGCATGATGCGGGTCACCCCGGCCCCGACCGCGAGCCCCGCCAGGGTCATCGCCAGCACCACCCACCAGTGGCGGCGGAAGACGCCCAGGTAGTGCGAGAGGTCGGCGGACGGGCGAGGCGCTTCCATGGGTACGGCGGCCCTTTCGCGGGTGAAGTAGTCGGGCTTTTTGCCCCCGAGGGGGTAAACGGCCCGTACGCCGATGCGTAACTACTCCGCCGCGACCTGCTTACTTCATGCTGGGCTCCACCCAGCCGCTCTCCACCAGATAGGCGAGCACCTGGTCGATCGCCTCGGGCACCGACATGTGCGTGGTGTCGATGCTGAGCTCGGCGTCCAGGGGCACGTCGTACGGGTCGTCGATCCCGGTCATGCCGCGCAGCTGACCGGCCCGGGCCCGGGCGTACAGGCCCTTGCGGTCGCGTTGCTCACACACCTCGATCGGGGTGTTGACGTGCACCAGCACGAACCCGGCCCCGGCGTCGGTGGCCATCCGGCGCACCGCGGCGCGGGCGTCCGCGTAGGGCGCGATGGGGCAGGCGATGGCCATCCCGCGGTGCCGGCCGACCTCGGCCGCGACCCAGCCGATCCGGCGCACGTTGGCGTCCCGGTCGGCGCGGCTGAAGCCCAGGCCGGCGGAGAGCTCCCGGCGCACCACGTCACCGTCCAGGAACGTGATGGTCCGCTCGCCGCTCTCGCGCAGCGTGTCGGCCAGCCCCCGGGCGACGGTGGACTTGCCGGAACCGGAGAAGCCGGTGAAGAACACCACCAGCCCGCGGTGCCGCCGGGGCGGCCGCACCCGGGCCAGCTCCTTGGCGACGGCCGGCGGGGTGTGCCACTCGGGCAGCGGGAAGCCCCGGTCGAGCAGCTCGGCGATCTCGGCGCGGGGCATCGCGAGCCGCCGGTTGCGCGGCGGGATGTCGTCGCGCCAGCGCCACTGGCCGTCGCGGTTGTCGTAGGCGAGCTCGCGCGGCACCAGCACCCGCAGACCGCCGCCGGAGAGCATGTCGCCGGTCGACAGGACGTGGGTGACGCCGTACGCCACGACGACCCGGGCGCGCAGCATCGCGTCGCGCATCTCGTCGCCGCGGGTCATCAGCGGCACCGCCACGATCGTGGCCGGGGGCATCCGGTCGCGGGCGGCGAAGATCGAGCGCACCAGCGCCTCGGGCGGCAGCCCGTCCGGCCCCGGCCCGGTCACCGGGATGAAGATCAGCAGGTGCGCGGCGAGCGTGCGCGCGGCGTGCGCGATCTGGGCGAGCTGCGGCCGGTGCAGCGGGCGGTCGGCGATCACGCCGAGCACCCGGCCCGGTGGGAGCAGCGCCCGGACCTCTTCCGGGTTACGCCGCAGGCGCTGGAAGGGCCCGTGCCCGCCGTCGCCCATCCGGCGCACGATGCCGCCGATGGCGTACATCCGCTCGGTGGTGGGCCAGGCGTCCGTCACCTCGACCGCGGCGACCGGCGCGCCCTCGGGGTCGGTCAGCACGACCGTGCGCCGGGCCGGGTCGGCGAGGTCGAGACCGGCGCCGAACTCGGCCGGGATCTCGCACGTGACCGCCACCGGCCACGGTGTCCCGTCGGCGAGCCGGCCCCGTCGGCGCAAGGCCTGCAGGTCGGCGCGACCGAGGAAACCGGTCAGCGGCGCGTACGCGCCGGAAAGCAGTAGCTCGAGGTCGGCGAGCTCGTGCGCGCGCGGCGTGTACGACGGCGCGTCACGCAACACGTCCTCGGGAAGGACCGAACCGTCGTTCACCTGAGACTCCCCCTGCAGTGACTTGACGGACAGTTTCTCAGTAGCGGTCCACAAGGTCGAGTGGGGTCCGTCCGCGTGGGTTGTCGACAAAGTGGACTCTAAGTAACAAACTGCACAATCGTGACACGTCCTGTACGTCGAAGCCGGTCCCTGCACCTCGCCGCGATCACCCTCGTCTTCACGATCTCGGCCGGTGCGACGCTCTCCTGGGCCTGGACCGGTGGTGTCGACCAGCTGAGCCTCACCTACGGCCCCACCCCGGTGGTCGTCCCCGGCACCGACTCACCTTTCCCGCCCGCACCGGGTCAGACCTTCGTGCCGGACCCGACGGCCGAGCCCGGCGTGCCGGTGGATCCCGCTCCGGGTGCCACCGGGTCGTCCCTGTCCCCGGGATCCTCCAGCGCCCCCGCCTCGCCCACCGCGGCGCCGGGCAAGGCCGCGAACGTCGCGCCGGCCCCGCAAGGCGCAGGCACGTGCGAGACCGGCGTCGACCTGGTCCCCAGCTGCGGGGTTCTCTGGGGAGTGGCCCCGGGCGCCTTCACCGACGCGCGCGGCCAGCAGGCGCTGGCCGCGTTCGAAAAGAAGACCGAACGGCACCAGGACGTGTACCACGCCTATCACCGGGGCAACTCGCAGCTGTTCCCGACCGTGGCCGAGAGGCGCATCGCCCGCGAACCGGGACGCGAACGGATCCTGTTCCTCAACTGGAAGCCGAAGGGTGCGTCCTGGGCCAAGATCGCCAAGGGTGACAAGGCCACGGACAAATACCTCGACAAACTCGCGGCATACATCAACAACACCTTCCCCGAACAGTTCTTCTTCACGGTGCACCACGAGGCCGAGGACAACGTGCGGGAGAAATCCGGTTCCGGATACCGCGCGGAGGACTACTCGGCGATGTACCGCCACGTGGTGAAACGCCTCCGCGCCCACGGCGTCGACAACCTTGTCACGGTGCTGGTCCACATGGCCTACGTACCGCACACCAGCCAGAAATGGTTCGACCGCATGTACCCCGGCGACGACGTGGTCGACTGGATCGGTTTCGATTCCTACGCCTACAGCGACCCCGGTTACGGCCACGGCGACTTCGAGGAACTGCTCAACCGCCAATCCTCGGCCCGCCCGGCCTGGCCCGGTTTCTACAACTGGGCGGCCACCAAGCACCCGGGCAAGCCGCTGATGGTCGCGGAATGGGGCGTCTGGTCCTCCAAGAAGAACCCGGGACACAAAGCGGAGTTCTACCGGGAGGTCGGCAGACAGATCAAGAAATTCCCCAAGATCAAGGCGCTGATCCACTTCGACACCCCGCACAACCAGGACGGCCGCGAATCCTCGGTCGACGCTACGAAGGAATCTCTGGCGGCCTACCGCAAGCTCGGCAAACTCCCCATCTTCCAGGTCGACGTCGGCCCGGCCCTGCCCTGACCACGATCGGGACGACAGAGGGGCGGCATCCTCCAGCTGGAGGATGCCGCCCCGGTCGTGGTCCTCGTCAGCTGGTCTCGCCGGCCATGGAGAAACTGCGCAGGCGGTCGACGGCCCCGACCGCGCACCCCAGGATGAACAGGGTCGCCATGACCGCCGCCACCGGGACGGAGACCCGGGCGTCCAGCAGCGGGGTCGGGGCGATCTTGTCGGCGATGGTGATGACGTACTGCTCGATCGACAGGACCCGGGTGCCGCTGACGAAACGGCCCAGCAGGCCCTCCCAGACCAGGATGTAGACCAGGCCGAGCAGCACCGGGCGGCGGGTCAGCAGGCTGAGCAGCAGGAAGAAGGCGGAATAGGCGAACGCGCCGACCGCCGCCGCCACCGCCAGGGCCAGACCGAAACGGGCGGAGTCGGCGAGCCAGCCCGCGATGAACAGCGGGATCGCCGAGGAGAGGGCCGTCACCACGACCGCGACGCCGAGCTTGGCCAGGATGATGTCCCGGCGGGGCAGGGGCTTGGTCAGGATGTGCACGATCGTGCCGTCGTCCACCTCGGAACCCAGCACGCCGGTGCCGACGATGAGCGAGATCACCGGCAGGACCACCGCGAGACCGAGGCCGACGATCACCGGGGTGCCCCAGTCGGTGGGCGCCACGTCGTACGCGCGGCAGAGCGCGGCCAGGCCCACCAGCAGCAGCGGCAGCGGCAGCAGGAGCAGGGCCCGGCGGCGGCCGAACAGGCCGCGAGCCGTGATCCAGGCTACGGTCGACATGTCAGGCCTCCAGCAGGTAGGAGAAGACGCTCTCCAGGGATTCGTCGGACGGGATCAGCTTCTTCAGGCGGATCTCCGAGTCCAGGGCGATGCGCGGCAGGGCGCGGGTGAAACTGCCGTAGTCCGAGGCGCGTACGGTCAGGCCGGTCGCCGCCACCTCGACGCCGCTGACCGACTTCTCGCCGATCAGGGCCACCGCCAGCCGCCGGTCGTCGGAGGACTGCACCGCGAAGACGTGCGGCCGGTTCGTCATCAGGCGCCGGATCCGGCGGTAGTCACCGGAGGCGGCCAGCCGGCCCGCGACGATGACCTGGACGGTGCCGGAGACCTGCTCGACCTCCTCCAGGATGTGCGAGCTGAACAGGATCGTGTGGCCCCGGTCGCCCAGCTCGTGCAACAGGCCCATCATGTGCATGCGCTGGCGGGGGTCCATGCCGTTGAACGGCTCGTCCAGCAGCAGGACCTGGGGGTTGTGCACCAGCGCGGCCGCCACCCGGGTGCGCTGCCGCATGCCCTTGGAGTACGTCTCGATCCGGCGGTCCGCGGCCGGGGTCATCTCGACCATCTCGAGCGCCCAGTCGGTCGCCTTTTTCGGGTCCGGCAGCTTCTGCATCCTGGCCGACGCCATGACGAACTCGCGGGCGGTCAGGAAGCCGTGCACCGCCTCGCGCTCGGCGACCAGGCCCAGCTGCTTGTAGACCTCCGGGTTGCGCCAGGTGGAGGTGTCGTCGAGGGTGACCGTGCCGCGCGACGGCGCGAGGAAACCCGCCATCATGTGCAGCACCGTCGTCTTGCCCGCGCCGTTCGGCCCGAGCAGACCGGTGACACCCGGGTTGAGCGTCATCGTGATGTCGTTGACGGCCACGACGTTGCCGTACCACCGCGACACGTTCTGCAGGTTCATCGTGGTCACAGCGAGGCCACCTTCCGGTAGCGGGCGAGCAGGAGCAACAGGCAGGCGGCGATCAGGGTGAACGCCTCGATGGCGTAGACCGGGCCGAAGCTGCCCAGATCGAGGCCGGTGTTGGCGGTCGGGATCAGCCACTGGCCGACGCCCTGGATCAGCGTCATCGGGCTGGCCAGCCCGGCGGCGTGCCGGGCGTCGTCGGACGGCAGGATCGACAGCACGCCGACCACCGGGGTGGTCATCAGGAACACCGCGACGATGCCGCCGGCGGCGAACGCGCGCTTGCCGGTCAGCGACGCGATCAGCAGCCCGATGCTGGTGAACAGGACCGCCCACAGCAGGCTGTACCCCCATCCCGGCAGCAGATCGAGGGTCTCGTCCCAGACGCCCGACATCCCGGTCTTCGTGGTGAAGGCCGCACCCAGGAACATCACCAACTGGGGTACGGCGAGCAGCAGCCACACCGCCGTGACCATGCTCGCCACCTTGGCGGCCACGTAGTCGGAGGCCCGCAGCGGACGGCTGAAGTACAGCGGGAGCACCCCGGAGCGCATGTCCCGCGAGACGAGCTCGGGAGCCACGATCGCGACGAAGAAGATGATCAGCCAGCTCATCGCGTCGGCGAACGTGATGTAGTTGAAGACCACGATGCCGGCCTGGGAACGGACCGCCGCGACGATCACCGCGACCAGGTTGAGGATCGCGACCACGCCCCACGGGAAGATCTTGGCCTTGGCCGACCGGCCGAACCCGAACGAGGCCCGCAGCCCGTGGAGGTACAGCGCGCCGAACACCGCGCCGCGGCCCAGCCTCGGGCCGGTGTACCGCTGGTATCCGATGTCGTGGATGACACTGGCTTCAGACATCAGCCGTCTCCCTCGGGGTGAAGAGCTCGGCCACCCGGTGGCGGCGCTGGTCGAGGCGGTGCAACGGCAGGTCCAGGTCGGCCACCGCGCGCAGGATCCGGTCGTACGTGCCGTCCTGGTCCAGGGGTACGAGCAGCACCCGCCCGTCCACCTGCACCGGGAGGCCGAGCTCGCGCAGAGCGGCGGCCAGTTCGTCCATCCCCTCGGAGACCTCGACGGCGAGCACGTCGCTGGCGGTCGTCATCGCGGAGATGCGGTCGGCGCGCAGCAGGCGGCCGCCCTCGATCGCCACCAGCGAGTCGCAGATCTGCTCGACCTCGCCGAGCAGGTGCGAGCAGGTCACCACGGAGATGCCGAACTCGGTGCCGACCCGCTGGATCAGCGCCAGCATCTCGTCGCGGCCGGCCGGGTCGAGGCCGTTGGTCGGCTCGTCGAGCAGCAGCAGGTCGGGGTCGTGCACCAGCGCCTGCGCGAGCTTGACCCGCTGTTTCATGCCGGTCGAGTAGCCGCCGATCTGCCGGTAGCGCTCCTCGTACAGCCCGACGTGGCGCAGCGCCTCGGACGCGCGCTCGCGGGCCGCGGTGGCGGGCAGGCCGCTGATCCGGCCCAGGTGCGTGACGAACTCGGCGGCCGACACGTCCGGTGGCAGCGCGTCGTGCTCGGGCATGTACCCGACCCGGGCGCGGACCTTGTCCGTGTCGACGGCCGGGTCCAGCCCGAACACCCGTACCGAACCGCTCGTCGGCGTGATCAGGCCGAGCATGATCTTGATGAACGTGGACTTGCCGGCACCGTTCGCACCGACCAGGCCGACGATCCCGGGCTCCACCTCGACGGTGAGGTCGTGCAGCGCGGTCACCCGCCCGCCATATGTCTTGGTCAACCCTTGGGTCACGATGAGACTCACAGGGTCAGCCTAGGGAGCACGCGCATCATCGGGATCGGTGAAGACCCCGAGTCCACCCTGATCTCGTGCTCCCCGGCTGCTGGGCCCCGGTGTGCCTACTTCTTGACCTTGACGGAACCGCTGGTGGCCCTGCCGTCGGTGTGGCCCTTGCGCTTGGCGACCACCACGACGGTGACCTTCTTACCGACCATCGTCGCGGTCAGCTTGAGGCTGGACCGCGTAGCGCCCTTGATGGCCACGCCGTTGAGCCGCCACTGGTAGGCGTAGGAATCGGCCTTGGGTGACCAGGTGCCCACCGAGACTTTCACCGTACGGTTCTTCCGGGCCGTCCCGGTGATGCTCGGAGCCTTGCTCGCCCTGGGAGCGACGCCCTTGGCGATCGTGACGGCCGCCGAGGTCCGGGCCCCGCTGGGGTGCCCGGAACGCTTGGCGGTGATCGCCACGGTGAGCTTCTTGCCGACGACGGAGGCGCCGACCGGGTACGTGGCAGCGGTCGCCCCGGAGATCGTCGCGCCGTTGGCCATCCACCGGTAGGTGTACGACGTGGCGGCCGGCGTCCACGACCCGGCGTTCGCGGTGACCTTCGACCCGACCCGGACGGTGCCGGAGATCCACGGTGCCCTGGTGTTCCTGAGCGCCGCGGGCGCCGGCACCGGCGCGACCGTGAACGTGGCGGGCACGGTCACCCGGTCCGCACCGGAGTAGAACGGCTTCACCGTCACGGTCCGGGCCCCGGTGGCGGCACCGGTGAGAGCGGCCTCGGCGGTGAGCGTGGTCCGGTCCGCGGAGACGGCTTTCACCGTCGCGGTGATCGCCGGCTTGCCGGTGGCGGTCAGCTGGACGACGTCCTTGAGGTGCAGGGCGGTGCCGCGCACGGTGATCGTGGTCCGGGTGCCGGTCACCGCCGTCGCGGGCGAGAACGAGGCCGCGGAGAACCCGGTACCCCCGCAGAGCCCGGAGTCGCAGGTCGCCTCGGCGCGGAACGGGTGACGGCCGAGCTCCCCGGCCCGCAGGACGAACAGCACCTTCGTCTCGCCGGGTTTCGCCTCCGCGTAGCAGGTCCGGCCGGCGGAACCGTAGTAGCAGCTCCGGATCGTGCCACCATTGACCAGGTACGGATCGGGGGTGCGGCCGTCGGCGTCCGCGGTGTTCTCGATCGTGACCTCGAAGCGGTCCCGGGACGTGGCCGGCACCTGCAGGCAGGCTCCGGTCCGCGCGCTGTCGAGCACCCCGGAAATCGGCCCGAAGCCGTACGCGGACGAGGCCACCACCGGGCACTCGGCCGGCAGTCCGGCGCTGGACGAGGTCCTCCAGGTGTCCACCTCGTACGGCACCGGCCCGTCGGTGGTGTTCGCCGAGACGAACACCTGGTAGCCGGTCGATCCGGTGGTCCGGCAGGGTGACCACTCGGAGCAGGAGAGCCGCTTGCCGGCCGGATCGGTGACCCAGAGCCGTGCCGACGAGGCCCGGCTGCGGATGGCGATCATGAACTCGTCCCGGGCGGCGGCCGCGGTGATCCGGTGACACCGGACCTCGTCCGCGGAGGCGACCGTGCCGGTGGAAGCCGCGCCCCCGACGGTCGTCGACGTGACGGCGGTGCAGTGGCCGCCGGCCGGCGTCGCGTCGTGACGGGAGAGCCGGAACGTGGAGGGCTCCGTGTCCGCGATGATCAGCGCCGAGTACGACTGCCCCGCGACGAGGTCGCAGGACGCGTAGGCGGCGGTGGTGTTCTGGTAGGCGGCGGTGCCGGTGGCGCAGGCGACGCCACCGGTGGAATCCCGGTAGACCACGACCCGGGCCTTGCCCGCACCGGCGGTCCGGGCGAAGGAGACGATCTCCTGCGTGGCGTGCCCGTTGGCCGGGATCGTCAGACAGGTGGCGAAACGGTCAGCGGTGACGGAGACGGTGGAAGCCTGCCCCTGCGGGAAGGCGCCACAGCCGGTCATCCCGGCAGTGCGCTGGAACGCCAGCCGGTAGACGCCGGTCGGGTAATCCTCGCGCGACGAGACCACGGCCCGGAAGGGTGCCGTGCCGTCCAGGCGGCATCCATAGGTCTGCGACTCGTATCCGTCACAGATGTAGGTGCCGTCGGCGTCATAGATGGTGAGCTCTGGAGCGGACGCCCCGGAGGCATTGCCGGGCAACACGTGGGTGACGGTGGTGCCGGCCGGCCCGGCGAGCTGGTAGCAGTCGATCTGCCCGGCACCGGTGAAGCTGCCCGCGACGGCACCCGCCGCCACGCCCTGGTCGGAGACCGGCACGCAGCTCGTGGTGGTGGCCGGGATCAGCACCGTGGTGAAGTCCTCGGCGGCGTCCACGGCCAGCGTGTACGACCCCGCGGCCGGGAAGGCGCACCACGAACCGGTGCAGATCCGCTCGCCGGTCGGGGCGTAGACCCGCGGGGACCGGACATAGTTGTCCTCGGTCACGGCACGGACCAGGTACGACCCGGCGGCCGGCAGGGTCAGCGTCCGGCAGCGGATCGAGGAGAAGCCGGCCGGCGCGGTGCCGAACGATCCCGGGGTGACCGTGGGGCAGCCGACCGGAGCCGAGAGGTTGCGCACCTCCACGGCGATCTCCGGGGAGCCGTACGCGGTGTACCAGGCGAGCAGGCGGTAGGGACCGGTGCCGGGCAGCACGCAACCGTCGCCGGAATCCCCGCCGTCGGTGTCGCAGATCCGGGTGCCGGTGCGGTCGGTGATCCACCCGTAGCCGAGGCTCGCGCGGGACTCGACCCGCTCACCCGGCGCGGCCTCGAACGGCAGGCAGGCGACACCGAGCATGCTGTTGAGCGCGATCCGGGTCGCCGGGCGGTCCCACGCGGTGCTGACCCGCTCCGCGCATCCCTCGTCACTGTTCAGCGCGACGGCGACCGCCTCGTAGCGGACCTCGTTCCAGCTCTCCGTGTTGGTCACCAGCAAGGTGTACGGACCGTCGGCGGGCAGCTCGCACCACAGGCCGGAGGACCACTTCGAGCAGACCTCAGCGTTGTCGCCGCCACGGATCGACCAGTTCGCGCTGTTGGTGTTCTCCATCTGCACGAGGTGCGTGCCGGCCCGAGCGGTGAACGTGTGGCACGCGATCCCGTTGGGCCCGAGGTCACCGGTGGCCCGCTGGGCATCCGAGAGCGTGCCGAAGTGGGCGGTCTGCAGGGCGGTGCAGCCGACCGGCCGGGTGATCCGGGTGATCCGCAGGTGGTAGTCGACCGCGTTGCCGTACCCCTCGTGCAGGAAGAACCGGTACGGCCCGTCCCCGCTGATCGTGCAGGAACGGCTGTAGTTGAAGTCGCAGAGACGTTCGTTCGCGGCGTTCTCGATGCCACCGTTGAACCACGCACCCGAGCCGTCCAGCGCGAGCACCAGCTCGTCGCCGTCGCGGGCCGATTCGAAGCGGTAGCAGTCACCGGCCGACCCGACCGGCAGCGACCCGTTGCGTCCCGGGGCGCCGATCGCGAAGAAGTCCTCGTCGAGCGTGGTGCAGGAGGACGGTGTCGCCCAGGAGTCGACGCCGAGCTGGTAGGTCCCGGTGCCGGACTTGTAGTACAGCGACACGGTGAACGTGTAGACCCCGGCGACCGGGGCGTCGCACCAGTACGGCGAGAACCCGATGGTGCAGTTCACCGGACCGTCGGGGCCGGTGATCGCGATGTCGATGCTGTCGTCCTGGCTCTGGTTCCGGAACGTCGTCTGGATCCGGTCACCATCCGCGGTGGTCCGGACGGTGAAGACGTGGCGCTCCGAGCCCTGGATCGCCGGGCAGTCCACGACCGCCCCGAAAGCCAGCTCCCCACCGCAAGCCGCCGCCCGCGCGCCGCCCCGCTGAGGAGAGGAAGGCCCGGTGGAAGGAGCCGCGGAAGAAGAAGACCCGGGGGAAGAGGGCCCGGGGGAAGGCGCGGAAGAGGCCACTCCCGCGGCAGGCGCTCCGGCGGCAGGCGCGGTGGGTGATGACGCCGCGGAAGACGGCGAGGCGGCCGACGGTGCCGCAGCAGACGACGGCGCAGCAGAAGACGGCGCAGCAGAAGGCGGCGCGGCAGAAGACGGCGCGGAGGTGGGCGCGTCAGAGGTGGGCGCAGCAGAGGACGTGGTGGAAGCAGGCGCGGCCGGACCGGCGGAGGGCGAGGCTGCGGCGGACGCGCCGGAGGCGGCCTCACCCCGCGCCGCCGCGGAAAGCCCCGCCGCGGAAAGCCCCGCCGCGGAAAGCCCTGCCGCGGAAAGCCCTGCCGCGGAAAGTCCCGCCGCCGTCGCGGAGTCGGTTGTGGACTGTGTGGGCGATGGGCCCGCCCAGGCCGCTTGTGGCGTGGCGATGACCACGCACAGAGTTGTCAGGATCGCTGCCCGGGCAGCGTGAAACCGGCGCACGACGCCTCCCCGTGAGACCTCGCACCCGCGAGGCCCCAAGAGGATCGCATCAGGGTCTGTCACTTCTTGGCCGGGGGTCCACATAGTGGGAACAAGGCCGGGCACCCCATCGCTGGGATGCCCGGCCTTGTGGTGAATCAGGTGGAGATCAGCCGGTGTTGCGCATGCCGGCGGCGATGCCGTTGACCGTGGTCAGCAGCGCCCGTTCGAGGGCCGTGGAGTCCGACTGGGTGCGGCGGGCTCCCGGGGCGGTGGCCATCTGGCGGTCCGCGTCGCCGAGGTCGCGGTACTGCCGGAGCAGGGCCACCTGGAGGTGGTGCAGCGGCTCCAGGTACGTGTCGCGGACACCGAGCGTGCGGGACAGCTCCGGCTGCGACGACAGCAGCTGGTCGTGGCCGGTGATGGCGAGGATCTGCTCGACCGTCCGGGCGTATTCCTGCTCGATCGTGGTGAAGATCGGCCGCAGGCCCTCCGGGACCAGGGTCTCGACGTAGCGCCGGGCGATGCCGAGGTCGGTCTTGGCCAGCATCATCTCCACGTTGGAGATGAACGTGCGGAAGAACTGCCAGTTGGCGTACATCTCCCGCAGCACCTCGCCCTGCCCGGCCTCGCGGACCGCGGCCATGCCGGTCCCGACGCCGAACCAGCCCGGCACGATCTGGCGGGTCTGGGTCCAGCCGAACACCCACGGGATCGCGCGCAGGCCGCCGAGGCCGGCGTCGGTGTTGGGGCGCTTCGACGGGCGGGAGCCGATGTTGAGCGCGCCGAGCAGCTCGGTCGGGGTCGCCGCCCAGAAGTACGCCGGGAGGTCGGGGTTCTCGACCAGGGTGCGGTACTGCTTGAACGCCGCCGCCGAGGCCTGGTCCATGGCCTTGTCCCACTGGGCCAGGGAGTTCAGGTCGACCGCCGGTTCGGTGTGCAGCAGCGTCGCCTGCAGCACCGCCGCGACGGTCAGTTCGAGGTTTTCCCGGGCCAGGGCCGGCAGCGTGTACTTGTCGGAGATGACCTCGCCCTGCTCGGTGACCTTGATGGCGCCGTCGAGCGTGCCGTAGGGCTGGGCCAGGATCGCCTCGTGGGTGGGGCCGCCGCCGCGGCCGACCGTGCCGCCGCGGCCGTGGAACAGGCGCAGCCGCACACCGTGCCGGGCCGCCACGTCACGCAGCGAGCGCTGCGCCTTGTGGATCGACCACTGGCTGGTGGTGATGCCGGCTTCCTTGTTGCTGTCGGAGTAGCCGAGCATGACCTCCTGCAGGTCGCCGCGGGCGCGGACGATCTCGCGGTAGGCCGGCAGGGACAGCATCTCGTCGAGGAGCTCGCCACCGGCGTCCAGCTCGGCCGGGGTCTCCAGCAGCGGGACGATGCCGATCCGGGCCCGGGAGGTGTGGATGTCGATCAGGCCGGCCTCGCGGGCCAGGACCGCCGCCGCCAGCACGTCGTCCACCCCGAGGGTCATCGAGATGATGTACGACTCGATCACCTCGGAGCCGAAGCGGTCCTGCGAGTCGCGGATGGTGCCGAACACGTCGAACGTCTTGCGGGCCGAGTCGGTGAGCGGGGTGTCCGCCGAGGAGAGCGGGCGCCGGCCGGTCAGTTCGGTGGCCAGGAGCTTGGTGCGGTCCTCCCGGCTCAGCGAGGTGTATTCGCCGACCTCGCCGACCTGGGCGTACATCTGGGCCAGCACCTCATGGTGCTTCTCGGCGTGCTCACGCACGTCGAGGGTGGCCAGCTGCAGGCCGAACGCGGAGACCGTACGGATGGCGGACGCGACCGTGCCCACCGCGGTGAGCTGGCCGGAGTTGCGGGCCAGCGACGCGCGCATGAGCTCGAGGTCGGCGACCAGCTCGTCGGTGCCGAGGTAGTCGCGGCCGGATACGTGCGGGGTGCCGCGGCGCAGTCGTTCGCGGGTGTTGGCGAGCTTCGCCTTCACGCAGCGGACCTTGAGCCGGTAGGGCTCCTCGGCGTTGACCCGGCGGAAGCGCTCGGCCACCTCGGGCAGCGCGTCGAGGTCGGCGGCGAGGCTGGCGGACAGGTCGAGCGAGACCCCGCGCAGTCGGCGCGACACCGACAGCTCGTCGATCAGCGCGTTCATCGCCTTCTCGGTGGCCTGGATGCCGTGCTCGTGCTGGATCATCAGCACGTCGCGGGTGACCGCCGGGGTGACGAACGGGTTGCCGTCGCGGTCACCGCCGATCCAGGTGCCGAACGTCAGCGGCCGGGCGGTCGGGGCGGTCTCCACGCCGAGCTGGCGCAGCGTCTCGGCCAGGTCGTCGAGGACCTGCGGGGCGGCCTCGGCGTACAGGTCCTTGAGGTAGTAGACCGCGTTGCGGGCCTCGTCGGTCGGGTCCGGGCGGTCGAGGCGCAGCTCGTCGGTCTGCCAGAGCAGGTCGATCAGCTCGGCGAAGCGGCGGGTCGACGCGGTGGTGTCGGTCGCGCCGAACAGGACCGCGGCGCTGGCCTCGTGGTCGAGCGTGTCGGCGAGCTGGCGCAGCTTCGACAGGATCGAGCGGCGCGACGCCTCGGTGGGGTGCGCGGTGAACACCGGGCGCACGGCGAGCCGGCGGGCGGCGGCGGCGATCTCGTCGGCCGGCACGCCCTTCTCGGCGATGAGCTTGGCGGCCTGGTCGAGCCAGCCGCCGTTCTGGGCCCGGCGCCGGCGCAGGTCGCGGGAGCGGTGCACCTGCTCGGTGATGTTGGCCAGGTGGAAGTAGGTGGAGAACGCCCGGGCCAGCTTGGTGCCGGTGGTGACGTCCATGGTCGCGAGGCGCTCGGCGGCGGCCGGGGCGTCCGTACGCACCAGGGCGCGGACCTCCTCGACGAGGTCGAGCAGGGGCTTGCCCTCCTGCCGGGCGAGGGTCTGGCCGAGCAGGGTGCCGATCCGGCGGATGTCCGCGCGCAGGGCTGCGTCGGGACCGTCGGGGTCGAGGTGGCCGTGCTGGTCCGTCACTGGGGCACTCCTCTTGTCTTCAGGTGAGCTCCAGGACTGCGCTGTCCCGCCTCCGCGATCGTATCTGTAAGGCCTCCCACAAGGTTGCTTTGAGGTAAGTCTCATAGCCCCTTACGTCAGCTTTACGCGTTTTCGGTTTACCTGGGCGACACAGAACCTGGGGAGGAAATATGACAAGAAGGACCAAGATCCTTACTGCGAGCGCTGTCACCGCCACGCTGGCGTTGACGGCGGTCGGGGTCGGGGTCGCGAACGCGGCGACCGATCCGCCCCCGCTCGCGTTCACTCTGGCCACGCCGAACGTGACCGCCGAGCGCTACATCTACGACGGGAGCGCGTACCTGTATCTGGATCTCGGCGTGAACGTGATCGCCGGCAAGGACCCGCTCGAGATCCGGGCCACCCGCAAGTCGTACGCGGATCCGATCGTCGCCCAGCAGATGGTGGTCAAGAACGGCAGGAAGAAGGCGGTGAACCTGCCGGCCGGGATGGTCACCGACTGGTTCGGGCTCAAGGACTTCACCACCGTCACGTTCAAGGACGCGGCCGGCGCCGAGGTCACCAGCTTCGACACCGACTTCTGCCTCAACTCGTGGGACTCGGCGCGCACCCGCCGGGACGCACCGGCCGAGAACCCCTACCCGCGGTACTGCAACGGGGAGAACCCGTTCAACCTCGGCGCGGTCTGGGGCATCCAGGCCGGCTGGAACGGCACCACCGCCAGCACGCCGAACGACCGGGAGATCGACCTGCCGGCCGGGCAGTACACCGCGACGGTCACGCTGAACCCGAAATACCGGGACTTCTTCCAGGTCCCGGCCGCGGACGCCACTCAGACGATCAACCTCACGGTCGTCGACGTCATCGAGGACAAGCGTGGCGCGGCGGTGGCCGAGGCGCAGGTCAAGGCCGCCCGGGCCGGATCGAGGACGTCGCCGGAGACCGCGGTCGCCGAACACGGTGAGCACGGCGGCCAGGGCGACGCGAGCCAGCAGGTCTCGGCCTACAAGCCGGGCTTCCGGCCGCCGGCCAAGGCGCCGAAGGCGGTCGCGCGGACGGCCGTCGCCAAGGGCCCGCGTCCCGACCTGAAGTCGCTGCCCGCGTGGGGCATCTCGCTCTCGCAGGAGGACGGGAAGTCGTTCGTCGACTTCGGCGCGACGGTCTGGAACGCCGGCACGTCACCGCTGCTGGTCGACGGCTTCCGGCGCACCGGCACCGAGCTGATGGACGCCTACCAGTACTTCTTCGATGCGAACGGCAAGGAGGTCGGCTCGGTCGAGGCCGGCACGATGGAGTGGGACGCCCGCGAGGGGCACCGGCACTGGCACTTCACCGACTTCGCGCAGTACAACCTGCTCGCCGCCGACAAGAAGCTCGCCGTCCGCAGCGGCAAGGAGGCGTTCTGCCTGGCCAACACCGACGCGGTCGACTACACCATCCCGAACGCCAAGTGGCGCCCGGACAACACCGACCTGTCCAGCTCCTGCGGCCAGAACACCGCCGTCGCGGTCCGCGAGGTGCTCGACATCGGCAACGGTGACACGTACACCCAGGCCCGCCCGGGCCAGTCGTTCGAGATCACCGATCTGCCGAACGGCACCTACTACATCGAGGTCAAGGCCAACCCGTCCAACAAGCTGACCGAGCTCAGCACGGCCAACAACACGGCGCTTCGCGAGATCAAGCTCGGGGGTACGCCCTCAGAGCGCACCCTCGAGGTCCCGTCGGTCAACGGACTCGACTAAGCAGAGTCTTCCCGCAGCGGAAAACTGAGGTTTAAGAACTATTACCGGGCGAGTTCGAGGGCGTAGTCGGCCCACCACTGGCCGGCTGCCGGCGCACCGTTCCCGCAGGCGCCGTCGGACTCGCCCGGCCTCTTGATCCACAGGTACGCGTCGACGAGGTCGTTGCCCGTACCCGTCGTCGGCAGGTCGCCCAGTTTGCGCCCGGCGGGGTTGCACCAGTGCTCGTTGCCCTGAGGCCCCTGGGCGGCCGGCCCGTTGCCGTTACGACTGGTGTCCACCACGAACTTCGTGCCGCTCAGCTGCCCGGACAGCGCCGTGCCGTACGTGACGTTGGACTGCGTCGTCTCGAAGTTCGCCACGTTGAGCGTGAAGCCGTTGCCCTGCTCGATCCCGGCCAGCCGCAGGGCCGCCGCGAGCTGGGCGGTGTCGGTGATCCAGGTCGGGTTGCCGGCGTCCAGGTACACCCGGGTGCCGGCGTTGGCCTTGAGCGTGCTCACCGCGTACGAGAGCAGGTCGTAGCGTTGGCTCTTGCGGTCCTCGTCGAGGCAGCCCTGCACCGCCTGGGCGACCGCGTCGGGTTCGAGGACCACCAGCGATTCGCGTCCTTTGAGCGCCCCGGCCATGGCCGAGATCCACGACTTGTACTCGTCACCGCTCGCCGCCCCGCCCGCGGACTGCCCGGAGCAGTCGCGGTGCGGGATGTTGTACAGCGTGAGGATCGGCAGCTTGCCGGCCTTGCCCGCGTTGGTGACCAGGGTCCGGGCCCGGCTCGCCCCGCCGGGGGACGAGTCGGCGAACCACGTCGCGACCGGCCGGTTCGCGATCTTCTCGATGAGCGCCGCGTCCGCCGCCCGCCCGGCCGCCTTGTAGTCCTTGACCTGCTTCGCCGCCGCGCCCGTCGGGTCGACGTAGAGCGCTTTGCTCCTCGGCGCGGGAGGAGTCGTGGTCGGGGCGGGCGGGGCGGAGGTCGTCGAGGCGGCCGGTGCGATCGAGGAGATCGACGGCGCCGGTGGGGGAGGGCCGCTGCTGCCGGTGGCGCTCACGACGGGGACCGGCGCGGCGGCCGGCTCCTCGTCGCGGCCGAAGGCGACGAGGCCCACCCCCACGGCGACCGCGAAGACCGCGGCCGCCGCCAGGAGCACCCGGTGACGGATCCGGACCGGCCGCGCGTGGCGCACCACCTCTCGGGCGTGGCGTACCAAATCAGGCCACCTGGACCCAGCGGGCCACCGACGGTATGCCCTTGTCGTCCATCAGGAACAGCATGTACCAGCCGGACGGCACCAAGCCCCGCGTCTTGGGGACGGTCAGGCCCAGCGTCTCCCCGCCCTTGGGGGTGATGTCCAGCGCCACCGAGCGCTGGTCGACGTCGAGGACGTGGGTGACCGCGCTCGGCCGCACCAGGCGCGCCTTGCTGATCCGGCCGGCGTCGGGGCTGGTGAAGTCGACGGTGGTGCCGCGCTTGACCTGCTCCGGGCCGCCGCTGATGGTCGGCCGGGCGCCCTGGAACAGGTACGGCGGCGAGTACACCTCGATGCGCTTCTCGAACGTGCCCGGACCCTTGCCCGACTCGTCGTACAGCGGGTCGCTGCCCATGGTCACGACGCGGCCGTCCGGGAGCAGGATCGCCTCCGAGTGGTAGTTGCGTCCCACAGTGGACTCGGCCGCGGTCTCGAACACGTTCTGGCCCGGCTGGTAGATCTGCGAGTTGAACAGGTCGCTGCGGGTCTGGTCGCCGTGCTTGCCACCGCGGTACCCGGACGAGCCGCCGGTGGTGAAAACGGTGTCGTCGGGCAGCAGCACGGCGTTCAGGTACCGCGCCGGCGCCGGCAGGTCGGGGCCCGGCTGGTAGCTCGGCGTCTTCTCGGTCAGGTCGATGATGTCGGTGCGTTTGGTGGAGACCTCGGACTCGCCGACCCCGCCGCCACCGAAGATCATCACGCGCTGGTCCTGGGCCGGCGCGAGCAGCACCGACGAGCTGGTCTCGGTCAGCGTCGGCTCCCGCAGGCCGTCCACCTCGGTGAACTTGTTGTTGCGGACATTCCAGATCCCGGGGGTACGCCCGACCGTGTCCGATCCGTAGCCCGCGTTCGAGCCGGAGTAGAACAGGTTGCCGTCGGCCATCATGTGGAACGACGGGTACGTGGGGAACGTGCGCTGCAGCTCGGGCGCGTCGACCCACTTCTTCGTCGACGCGATGTACTTCTCGTTGTCGCCCGGGATGATCCGGCCGAACTCGTCGAGCCCGGAGACCGCGAGCACGTCACCGTTGGGCAGCTCGGCCAGCGTCGGGTACCACCGGTTCTCCACCATGTCGCCGACCTTGACGTACTTCTCGGTGACCGGGTCGAACTCGTAGGACGTGTTGTCCCCGGCGTACTCCTGCTTCTCGTGGGTGATCTTGTCGGAGACGCCGTAGATGTTCTGCTTGTTCGTACCGGTCAGGCCCTCGACCGTGTACTGCTGCGGCGTCTCGACGACCGGCCCGTCGCCCTTGTCCACCGCGTCGACGAACACCTCGACCTCGGCGGCGTGGGTCATCACGATCTCGCCGTGCTTCATCGTCGTGGCCTTGCCCAGCACCACGTCGTCGCGGGTCTTGTAGACCTTGCCGGACTTCGACACGAGCTTCGTGCCCTTGGCGAACGTGTGCGGGCCGTTGGCGGCCGACTCGTTCTTGAGCTTCATGACGCCGTACGCGTGCTCGATGTCCTCGGGCAGCACCTCGTAGTCCTTGGTGCCACCGGCGATCAGCAGATTGCCGTTGGGCAGGAACGTGTGCCCGGCGCAGAACACGTCGGTCGGCGTCTCGACGTCCTTGAACTCGTCCGTGGCCGGGTCGTAGATGATCGTCCGGAACGTGCCGGCCTCGAACGCGTCGCGGTTGTTGCCGCTGCCCGCGATGATCAGCAGCTTGCCGGTGTTGAGCATCGCCGCGTGGATCGCGTTGACCTTGAAGTCCTGCGGGACCGGCAGGTTCGCCCAGTGGCCGTACTGCTCCTTGTAGGACTGCCGGTTGATGGTGAACTCGTGGTAGGCCTCGGACGCGGCGGCCACCATCGGCCGGTTCACCACGACGACGATGCTCAGTACGGTCAGTCCGACCAGACCACTCGCGAACTTGCGGGCAAGAGAGGGGCGGGTACGAGGCTTCATGCGTACGTCTTCTCCATCGTCTTCGGGTCCAGGATGCGCTTGCGGCGGTTCTTGTGGGTCCGGGCGTGGGCCTTCTGCACCTGCCAGACGATCAGCGGCAGCAGACAGATCACGAGGTTGAGCGAGGGCCAGAGCCACATCGCGCCGTCCACGTGGCCGAGGAACGGCGACGCGATCAGCAGCGCGGCGTAGAAAACGGCCCAGGACAGGCTGTGCCGGAAGGTCAAGACCCGGTCCGGGCTCATGGCGTCGCCCTTGGGTGTCACCACGAAGCCGGCCTTGCGCCCGAGCAGGGCACCGAAGAACGACGAGACGTACAGCGGCGTGGACAGCGTGGAGACGAGCATGCCCGGCAGGCCCGAGGAGCCCTCGTCCTCGTGCGGGCTGACGTTGTGCCGCCGGTTGAACAGGTACAGCCCGATCTGGAACAGCGCGGCGTCGACATACAGCATCAGCCACACCTCCTGCGGCACCTGGACACCCTTGGCCCCGAGGACCAGGTAGCAGGCGGCGACGAGCGCGCCGAGCACCCAGGCGAGCGCGGTCAGCGGGTAGTACGACATCAGCAGCACGTAGTGCAGAGCCCGGCCGACACCGAGCTTCCAGCCGATCTTGCCGAACTTGCGGACCACGACCTCGTCGGTGCCGCGCGACCAGCGGTGCTGCTGCGAGAAGTAGTCGGTCCAGCTCGACGGGCCCTCGCCCACGGCCAGCACGTCGGGGGTGTAGACCGAGCGCCAGCGCTTGCCGGTCTCCGGGTTGTTGGTGCTGTGCACGACGAGGCTGGTCGCCATGTCCTCGGTGATCGAGTCCTGCAGGCCACCGATGCTGCGCATGGCCGAGATGCGGACCGCGTTGTTCGTGCCGACCAGCATCGCGATGCCGCGCTTGTTGCCGGCGCGCTGCAGCAGCGAGTGGAAGAGGTACTGCTGTGACTCGGCCCAGCGGGTCACCACGCTGTCGTAGTTGCCGTACACCTGCGGGCCGACGACGAACGCCACGTCCGGGTCGTCGAAGTAGCCGAGCAGCCGCTCGCAGAAGTTCGGCTGCGGCACGTGGTCCGGGTCGACCGAGACGAACACGTCGTACGAGTCGCCGTGCCGGTGCATCCACGAGTTGTAGTTGCCGTGCTTGGTCTTCGCCTTCATCGCGCCGGCCGGGGTGTTGTACTGCGGCATCCCGCGGCGGGTGTAGTGCCGCACACCGATGCGCCGGCACATCTGCTTGACCTCGGGGTCGTCGCCCTCGTCGAGCAACCACACGTCGTACGGTCCGGGGTGGCGGATCTTCGTGGCCGCGACCAGCGTGGTCTCCACCATCTCCAGCGGTTCCTTGCCGGGCACGATGGTGGTCAGGAACGCCACCCGCAGGTTGGCGTCCGGGACCACCGGCACCGGGTCCCGCGCCCAGATCGTCGCCAGGCACAGGGTGACGACGTTGACGAGGCGGAAGAGCTCGATCAGGCAGGTCGCCGCGATCATGAAGATGGTGGCGCCGAAGACGAGCGGCCGCAGGTCCGGGTCGGGCAGTTCGATCGAGGAGAGCAGCCAGCCGAAGAACGTCGACTCGAACGCGAACGCGAACAGGGTGATGAACACGGTGGCGATCGGGCGCCGCCGGGCCAGCGGTTTCATTTTCACCCGGTACGGCTCGTCGCCGCGGTTCGCCGGCAGCTCGGCCGGGCCGGCCAGCACGCTGTAGGCGCTGTAGCTGAACCGGAACGGAAGGATGTCGGTGCGGTCGTTGCCGCCGCTCATGCTCTCCATGTCGAGCCGGGCGCGGGGCGCCGGGATCACCCTGGTCTCGTCCAGGTTCTCCTGCTCGGGTGGTGGGGACTGAGCGACGCTCATAATTTCCTTCCTGAGAACGTGCGTGACGTATCGTGACGAAGATCAAAGACCTTCATCATGGTGACTATTTGTGCATGTGGATCTACTTAAGCTTCGCCTGAGCTGCGCTTATGCCGTGGCCAAGGAACTACCGAAGGTGGCAGGCGTAGATTGCAGAACGGTGAACGAGCCCGCTTAGGTTCTCGTGGGAGCGATTCCACATAACGCTGAGTAGTGTTTGTCGTCCGTCTATGTCCGACATGTCGCGTCAGGTGGGCAGGGATCGGAACGGTACGTTCGGTTGATCCACCGGCTCCCAGAATTTGGGATGTGAAACGGTTTCGCCAGGTCAAACCGCACATTGCCTCCCCAGACAATCCCCTGCGACGATCAGGCAGTCTTGTTTAGCCTTTTCGTCCCATGTCGGACGTGGTGTCCGATCACGGTCCCGCGGTCCGCCGCCGTTCGGCGGACTAAGCTGGACGCACCCCCCGTCCAACTGGCGTCGGGGTATTTCGATGTGTCTTCGAGGGAATCTTTTTCATGCAACTCAGTGGCCTCATCCCGGCCGCCCTGCGTGACCGGGGGCTCGCCCGAGCTCGTGACCTGGCCCGCAAGGGCGGCGTGGACTCCGACGCCCTCGACCTGACCGCCCCCGCCGCGCTCCGGCCGTTCGTGGTGGCAGTCGTCGCCGCGACCGCCGACGCCGGTGGCGCCGGCCGTCCGGTGCTGGCCGTGACCGCTACCAGCCGCGAGGCCGACGACCTGGCCGACGCGCTCGGCTGCCTGCTCCCGGCCGCCCGGGTGGCCGTCTACCCCTCGTGGGAGACGCTGCCGCACGAGCGGCTCTCGCCCCGCTCCGACACCGTCGGGCGCCGGCTCGCCGTGCTGCGCCACCTCGCCCATCCCGCCGAGACCGGCGCGGAACCGCTGCAGGTCGTCGTGGCGCCGGTGCGCTCCCTGCTCCAGCCACAGCTCAAGGGCCTCGGCGACCTCGAGCCGGTCGAGCTGCGCCCCGGTGGCGCCGCGGAGCTGGACGACGTCTCGCGCCGGCTCTCCGACATGGCCTACGCCCGCGTCGACCTCGTCACCAAGCGCGGCGAGTTCGCGGTGCGCGGCGGCATCCTCGACGTCTTCCCGCCCACCGACGAGCACCCGTCGCGGGTCGAGTTCTGGGGCGACGAGGTGGAGGAGATCCGTACCTTCGCCGTCGCCGACCAGCGCACCATCGACCCGGTCCAGCGGCTCTGGGCCCCGCCGTGCCGCGAGCTGCTGCTCACCCCGGAGGTCCGCGCCCGCGCCGCCGAGCTGGCCGCCGATCACCCGGAGATCGGCGAGATCCTGGACAAGCTCGCCGAGGGCATCCCGGTCGAGGGCATGGAGTCGCTGGCCCCGGCGCTGCTGCGGGGCACCGACAGCATGGAACTGCTGCTCGACTGCATGCCGGCCGGCACCCACGTCCTGCTCTGCGACCCCGAGCGGATCCGGACCCGGGCGCACGACCTCACCCGTACCTCCGATGAGTTCCTCGAGGCCAGCTGGGCCGCGGCCGCCGTCGGTGGCCAGGCCCCGATCGACGTCGGCGCCGCCGCGTTCAAGACCCTCGCCGATGTCCGCTCGCACGCCGCCACCCTGCGTCAGCCGTGGTGGACGCTGTCCCCGTTCGGCCTGTCTCCCGACGCAGAAGAATCCCTTCCGTGGGAGGACCCCGCTGCCGTCGAGGTCGCGCCGGACACCGGGGACGCGGTCACGCTGCACGCCCAGGCCGTGCCGCTCTATCACGGCGACACCGCGAAACTCGCCGCCGACCTGCGGCAGTGGTCCACCGACGGCTGGGCGATCGCGCTGGTCTTCGAGGGCCACGGCACCGCCCAGCGCGCCACCGAGCTGCTGCGCGACGCCGGTCTGGGGATCACCCCGGTCGACGCGATCCCCACGGCCGTCGAGCCCGGGCAACTCCTGATCACCCGCGGCGGGCTCAACCACGGCTTCGTCGACGAGACCGCCAAACTCGCCGTCATCACCGGCAACGACATCTCCGGCGGCCGGGGCACGTCCACCAAGGACATGCGCAAGATGCCCAGCCGGCGGCGCAACACGATCGACCCGCTGGAGCTCAAGACCGGCGACCACGTGGTGCACGAGCAGCACGGCATCGGCCGCTACGTCGAGCTGGTCCAGCGCAAGGTCAACGGCGCGGACCGCGAATACCTCGTCATTGAGTACGCCCCCAGCAAGCGCGGACAGCCCGGCGACCGGCTCTTCGTCCCCACCGACCAGCTCGACCAGCTGTCGCGCTACGTCGGCGGGGAGGCGCCCACCCTGCACAAGATGGGCGGCTCCGAGTGGCAGAAGAGCAAGGCCCGCGCCCGCAAGGCGGTCCGCGAGATCGCCGCCCAGCTCATCCAGCTGTACGCGGCCCGGCAGGCGTCGAAGGGCCACGCGTTCGGCCCGGACACCCCCTGGCAGCGGGAGCTGGAGGACGCGTTCCCGTACACCGAGACGCCGGACCAGATGTCGGCGATCATCGAGGTCAAGCACGACATGGAGCTGGCCGTCCCGATGGACCGGCTGATCTGCGGCGACGTCGGCTACGGCAAGACCGAGATCGCGGTCCGGGCGGCGTTCAAGGCGGTCCAGGACGGCAAGCAGGTCGCCGTGCTCGTCCCGACCACCCTGCTCGCCCAGCAGCACTTCAACACGTTCACCGAGCGGATGGGCCAGTTCCCGGTGACGATCAAGCAGCTGTCGCGGTTCCAGACCCCGAAGGAAGCGGCCCAGACGCTCGAGGACGCCGCCGCCGGCACCGCGGACATCGTCATCGGTACGCATCGTCTGCTCGCCGCCGCGACCCGCTTCAAGAACCTCGGCATGGTGATCGTCGACGAGGAGCAGCGCTTCGGCGTGGAGCACAAGGAGCAGCTCAAGACGCTGCGTGCCTCCGTCGACGTGCTGACCATGTCGGCCACCCCGATCCCGCGGACCCTCGAGATGGCGATCACCGGCATCCGGGAGATGTCCACGATCGCGACCCCGCCGGAGGAGCGCCACCCGGTCCTCACGTTCGTCGGTGCCCAGGACGACCGGCAGGTCGCCGCGTCCATCCACCGCGAGCTGCTGCGCGACGGCCAGGTCTTCTACCTGCACAACCGGGTGGAGTCGATCGACCGCGCCGCCAAGAAGCTGCGTGACCTGGTCCCCGAGGCCCGGGTCGCGGTCGCGCACGGGCAGATGAGCGAGGAACAGCTCGAGAAGGTCATGGTCGGCTTCTGGGAGAAGGAGTACGACGTCCTGGTCTGCACGACGATCGTGGAGTCCGGCATCGACATCCCCAACGCCAACACGCTGATCGTCGAGCGGGCCGACCTGCTCGGCCTCTCCCAGCTGCACCAGATCCGGGGCCGGGTCGGCCGGGGCCGGGAACGCGCGTACGCGTACTTCCTCTATCCCCGCGAGAAGCCGCTGACCGAGACCGCGCACGAGCGGCTGGCGACGATCGCCCAGCACACCGAGCTCGGCGCCGGCATGTACGTCGCGATGAAGGACCTCGAGATCCGCGGCGCCGGCAACCTGCTCGGCGGCGAGCAGTCCGGCCACATCGAAGGGGTCGGCTTCGACCTGTACGTGCGGATGGTCGGTGAAGCCGTGAGCGCGTTCAAGGGCGAGCGGCCCGAGGAGGAGACCGAGGTCAAGGTCGACCTGCCGATCGACGCGCACCTGCCCACCGAGTACATCTCCGTCGAGCGGTTGCGCCTCGAGATGTATCGCAAGCTCGCCGAGGCCCGCGACGGCGCCCGCCTCGACGAGGTCGTCGCGGAGATGACCGACCGGTACGGCGAGCCGCCCACCCAGGTCGCCAACCTCATCGCGGTCGCCCGGTTCCGGCTGGTGGCCCGCGCGTACGGCCTGTCCGACGTCTCGGTGCAGGGCAAGCACCTGCGCTTCTCCCCGCTGCCGCTGCCGGATTCCAAGCAGATGCGGCTCAAGCGCTACCACCCCGACTCCGTCTACAAGTCGGTCAACGACCAGGTCAGCGTGCCCCGCCCGAGCACCCGCCGGGTCGGTGGCGAACCGTTGCGGGACCTGGCACTGCTGCAGTGGTGCACCCAACTGCTCAAAGACGTGCTCGGCGACATCCCGGCCCCGGTGTCGTCGGTCACATCCAAGGCGTGAGAGAGTCGTGACCATGCGCCGTGCCAGCCGTCTCGCATCCACCGTCGTCGTTGCCGCGCTCGCCGTGGCCGGGCTCTCCGCGTGCCGGCAGTCGCCGGACGTCGCCGCGTACATCGGCGACGAGACCATCACCGAATCCCGCATCCAGGGCATCTACGACCAGGTCAAGGACGAGCTGACCACGGCGCGGGCGCAGGCTCAGGCGGCCGGCGAGGCCAACGGCGCCTCGTCCGAGGCCGCCGCCCCGCTCACCATGCCGATCAAGCAGCAGGACGTGCTCAACACGCTGCTCAGCATCGACGTGCTGCGCAAGGCAGCCGCCGCGAAGGGGGTCCAGCCCGCCGCGGAGCCCACCGTGGAACAGGTCGCCCAGGCCCGCAACCTGTCGCCGGCCTGGGAATACACCACCCTGTTCACCGAGACCTACCGGCTGCGCTCCGCCCTGCAGGCCAAGGTGACCCCGGCGACGCTGACCGAGGACGACCTGCGCGACGTCCACCGGCGACTGATCGCCGGCGGCGGCGCCGACCCGGCCACCTCGTTCGAGGACTTCTCGACCACGCTCTCGCCCGAGAACAAGACGCTGCTCGAGACGTACGTGGCCCTGCGCAACGACCTGCAGAAGATCGTGGCCGACGAGAAGGTCAAACTGAACCCGCGCTTCGGCGACCAGGAGGTCACCCTGCTGTCCGCCCAGTCCGCCGACGGCAAGGACGTCCCGCTGGTCTCGGTCACCTTCGCCGGCGACGCAGACGAGGCCCCGTACGTCACCGACGTGTCCGCCGTGACTACCGTGGCCTGATGACCCCGCCCGGCCGCATCGTCCTGCTGGTCACCTCGCCCCGGCTGCCGGCCGGCCTGCTCACCGCGACGGCCTGGGACGCCCTGCGGGCCGGCCCGGTCTTCACCGCCGCGGAGAGCGACCAGGCCGAGGCGCTGCGCCTGTCCGGCGTGCAGGTCACGGTGGCCCCCGCCGACCCCGAGCTGCTGATCACCGCCCTGCCCACGTCCGGCACGGTGGTCTGGCTGGCCGGCGCGACCGGCGACGAGGACTTCGCCCGGCGCCTCGGGCTGCGGCTCGCCCGCGAACCCGCCCTCGCCGAACTCGAGCTCTGCTACGGCTCCTGGGACCCACCCGGCGCCCGCCTCCTGGACGCGGTGGCCGTCATGGACCGCCTCGCCTCACCCGGCGGCGACCCGTGGAAGCAGCAGCAGACCCACGAGAGCCTCGCGCAATATCTGCTCGAGGAAAGCTACGAGGCGTACGACGCGATCGCCGACAACGACCTCGACGCCCTCCGCGAAGAACTCGGCGACGTCCTCCTGCAGGTGGTCCTGCACGCCCGCCTGGCCGAGAACCTCCCCGAGGACGAACGCTGGACCATCGACGACGTGGCCGGCACACTCGTGGACAAGATGGTGCGCCGCAACCCCCACGTCTTCGCCGGTGAGGCTGTCGACGGCGTCGAGGACATCATCGACAATTGGGAACGCATTAAAAAGGCGGAAAAAGGCCGCGAATCGGTCCTGGATGGCATCGCCCTCAGCCAGCCCGCCCTGGCCCTGGCCGCAAAAATCCTCCACCGGACCACCCGAGCCGGCCTCGACGTCCCCCTGCCCGAGGGCCCTGACCTCGGCGCCACATTGCTGCGGCTGGTAGCCCAGGCCCAGGCCGACGGCCAGGACGCCGAGGCCCTCCTGCGCGCGGCAGCCCTCCACCACGCAGCCACCATCAGAGCCGCGGAAAGCCGGCCCCCCACCTCATAACCCGGGCCTGGCCTTCGCGGTGCTTGCTTTCGGTGCATTGCCTTCCGCCGCACTGCCTTTCGGTGCACTGCCTTCCGCCGCGCCGGGTTCTGCCGCTTCGGCTTTTGTCGCACCCCCCGAGTAAGTTTTTCCCCATGCCGGAGTTCGTTCCCCTCGCCGAAAACATCGTCGACGCCATCCTCGAGAGCGATCCCGGGCTGGCGTCCTCCGCGGGCGATCACCGATATGACGACCGGTTGCCCGACCTGTCGCCGGGCGCCGTCACCGAGCGGGTGACCATGCTGCGCGACGCGGCCGACGCGCTCTCCGGCATCGACCCGGACACGTTCGACCAGCAGGACCAGGTCGATCACGCGATCCTGTCCGCGGTCGTCGAGCGCGGCATCTTCGAGCTCACCGACGTGCGCGAGCACGAGTGGAATCCGCTCGGGCACAACCCGGGCCCCCTGCTGCACATGCTCATGGCCCGCTCCTTCGCCCCGGCGGATGAGCGCCTGACCAGCATCGGCGGCCGTCTGGAGGCGATCCCGGACGCGCTGGCCACCGCCCGCGCGGTCCTTCGCGACATGCCCCGGCTGCACGCCGAGGTCGCCCGCGGCCAGTTCGCCGGCACCGCCGCCCTGATCCGCGACCAGCTACCCGTGCTCACCGCCGAGGCGCCGGGCCTGCGCCCCACGATCGAGCCCGCCGCGGCCGCCGCCCTGGCCGCACTGGGCGAGTTCGACGGCTGGCTCAAGGCTCGCCTCGACAGCGCGGAGCCCGGCCGCGACCCCCGGCTCGGCCGCCCGCTCTGGGAGGCCCGCCTCTGGCACACCCTCGACACCGAGCTGCCGGCCGCCGAGATCCTCACCCGGGCCCGCCGCAACCTCGACGAGGTCGCCACCCGGTTGAGAGAGGCCTCGGCCGAGCTGGTCGGCGGCCCGGCCACCGACGAGACCGTGCGGCAGGCCCTCGCCACCCTCGCCGCCGAGCATCCCGACGACGCCACGATCGTCGACCTGGCCAAGGTGACCATGGCCGAGGCCACCGACTTCGTCCGCGACCACGCCCTGATGACCCTGCTCGACGACCGGTGCGTCATCGAGGAGATGCCGGAGTTCGCCCGCGGCGTCGCCGTCGCCTACTGCGACCCGCCCGGCCCGCTGGAGACCGCCGACGTCCCCACGTTCTACTGCATCGCCCCGGCACCGTCCGACTGGTCCGCGGCCCGCGTCGAGTCGCTCTACCGCGAATACAACAACCACATGCTGCGCAACCTGACCGTCCACGAAGCCATGCCGGGCCACTTCCTCCAGCTCGCCCACTCCCGCCGCTTCCGGGCCGGCACCCGGGTCCGCGCCCTCGGCTTCTCCGGCCCGTTCGTCGAGGGCTGGGCCGTCTACGCCGAGGAGCTGATGGCCGGCCTCGGCTTCGGTGGCCTCCCGATCCGGTTGCAGCAGCTCAAGATGCAGCTCCGGATGACTCTCAACGCCATCCTCGACCAGCTGGTCCACTGCGAGGATCTTCCGGAGCACGAGGCGATGGCCATGATGACCGGCCTCGGCTTCCAGGAGGAGGGCGAAGCGGCCGGGAAATGGAAGCGGGCGCTGCTGACCTCCACCCAGCTCTCCACCTACTTCGTCGGCTACACCGAGATCGCCGGGATCGCCGCGGCCCGCCCGTTCGGAGCCACCCCCAAGGCCTGGCACGACGCGATGCTGGCCCACGGCTCACCCCCGCCCCGCCACCTTCGCTTCCTCCTCGGGGTCTGACCATGCCGACACCGTCGTCCACCCCCACGTTCCAGCACAGCCAGGTCCCGGTGCGCGGGTCTTCCCTGCACGTCGTGGAAGCGGGCCCGAAAGACGGCCCGGCCTACCTCCTGCTGCACGGCTGGCCGCAATCATGGTTCGCCTGGCGCGGTGTGATGGCCGCGGGTGCCGAGGCCGGCGCCCGGATGATCGCCGTCGACCTGCCCGGCATCGGAGAATCGACGGGCGACCCCACCGACGGCTCGAAATCGGCCCTCGCCGCGGTCATCCTCGACCTGGTCCCGGCCCTGGGCCTCGACCGCCCGGTCCTGGTCGGCCACGACTGCGGCGGCATGATCGCCTGGGCCTGCCTCCAGGCCGGCGCGGTCCCGATCACCGCCGGCCTGTCCCCGGCCGACCTGCTCGGCACCGAGCCACCCGCGGACCCCACACCGGCCGGCCTGTCCCCAGCCGGCCTCCTCGGCACCGAACCACCCGCCGACACCCCGGCCCCCGCCAACACGACACCCCCCGAGCCGGCAACCGCGGAACCCGGCCCTTTCCGGCGGGTCGTGATCATGGACACGGTCGTGCCGGGGCTGGAACCCTGGGACGAGGTGGTCGCCAGGCCGTACGTCTGGCATTTCGCGTTCCACGCGATCCCAGGCCTCCCGGAGACCATGGTCGCGGGCCGCGAACGTCCCTATTTCGACTATTTCTTCGACGTCCTGAGCCCCGACCCGGCCCGGATCCCCGAGGAAGCACGCGCCGCGGCGGTGGCGGCCTACCAGCGCCCCGAGTCCCTCGCCGCCGGATTTTCCTGGTATCAAAAGCTTTCCGAGGACGCGGCCGCGGCCACCACGTCGGGGCAGCGCATCGACACGCCGTTGCGCTACCTGCGAGGCGGGAACGATGACGGCGAGCTGACGCCCTACCTCGAAGGGTTCCGGAGGGCCGGGGTCGCGGATGTCCAGGGTGCCCTGATCCCGGGCGCCGGACACTTCAGCCCGGAGGAAGACCCAGCCGCGGTCTGGGCCGAGGCGAGCGGCGAGTAGCCCAGCCGGCAGGGCTTTCAGCGACCGGTCGTCCAGCGGGCTCGAGGCTTTTCAGGACCGCTCGGCCGGCGGTGCCGGGGCTTTTAGCGACCGCTCGGCCAGCGGTGCCGGGGCTTTCAGCGATCGCTCGGCCAGCGGGGTCGGGGCCCTCAATGACCGGTCGGCCAGCGGGGTCGGGGCCACGGCAGTTGGTCAGCCCCCAGCGGCCGGTCAGCTGAGCGGTCAGCCCCCAGCGGCCGGTCGGCTGAGCGGTCGGCCCTCGGCGGCCGGTTGGCCCCTCGGGGGCCGGTCTGCCGGCCGGTAGACCGGTCAGGCAGAGCCTGGCCGGATAGCTAGCCGCGTCCACACAATGTGGGTGGAGCAGTTGCCCGGTCGAGAAGCCGGTGGTGCTGATCAGCGGCTTCCGGGGCTACTTCCGTGCTCACAGGCGGGCCGGGCCGTGCCAGGCAGCGGGCCAAGGGCGGTAGGCAAGCTGGTCGGGGCAGCGGGGCAGCGGGGCAGCGGGGCAGCGGGGCAGCGGGGCAGCGGGGCAGCGGGGCAGCAGGGCAGCAGGGCAGCAGGGCAGCAGGGCAGCAGGGCAGCAGGGCAGCAGGGCAGCAGGGCAGCAGGGCAGCGAGGCAGCGAGGCAGCGAGGCAGCGAGGCAGCGAGGCAGCGAGGCAGCGAGGCAGCGAGGCAGCGAGGCAGCGAGGCAGCGAGGCAGCGAG
>NZ_JBITDZ010000008.1:17704-55684 GCF_044454705.1 Actinoplanes sp. NPDC051494 | reverse complement strand
TAGGCAGCGAGGCAGCGAGGCAGCGAGGCAGCGAGGCAGCGAGGCAGCGAGGCAGCGAGGCAGCGAGGCAGCGAGGCAGCGAGGCAGCGAGGCAGCGGGGCAGGAAGCTGGCTGGTGGGCGGCCTTGGACGCGGTGCTGTGTTACTGCCGGTGGTCGATGATTTTTGCTCCGGCGGGGAGCGTGAAGGTGACCTCGGCGATGGTGTCCGAGTAATGGGTCATCGTCATGTCGAAAGGGGCCTGGCCCACGACGCCGCTGAAGCTGCCGAGGATTCCCTCGTTCGTGATGCAGGTGTCGAAGTCGCTGGTGCCCTCGGCGCCGCCGAGTTTGACGCAGGTGGCGTGCCGGCCGGCGATCGTGGTGTCGCGCTGCTCGATCTGTGCTTCCGGGTCCAGGGCGGCCCGGTTGAGCAGGGCCTGGACGGTCGGCGTGGGGACGAGGCCGGGTGCCGTGACGGTGGCGCTGGGCAGGATGGCCGCCGCCGGGGACGGGCTGGTGGGCGCCGGGGTGGTCATGGTGCAGGTGGCCGGGCCGGCGGTGGTTGTGCACTCGGTGACGGTGTCGGCGGTCACGAGTGTCAGGCCGTCCTGGTAGACGTACGCGGTCCGGGCCGGTTGGGGTTCGTGGGCGATGGTCGCTGTCGCTCCGCCGCTGAGCTGGTAGGTCGCCTCGTAGGTGACGTCCGTCGCGTCGGCCAGCTGGGTCGCCATGTCGGTCATGAGGTCGTTGTGGTTGATCCCCGCGGCAGAGGCCTTGTCCAGTTCCGAGCAGCCTGACAGGGCGGCGAGCACGAGGAACGCGGCCGCCGTGCGGCGGAGACGGGAGAAGGGCACGAGCCCACCTTTGCCGATGCCCGCAACCCACGCAAACCAGTAACCGGCCGGTGGCGCGGCGTGGTCAGGCGCGGGTGCGGCTAAGTAGCTGCTGGCGCATGACGTAGCGGCGGATGACGCGGGCCTGGGATTCGTCGGGGGCGAAGACGGCCACGATCTCGACCGACATCGGGCCCGGGGGGACCTGCTGGGGCAGCATGGCGACCCGGGCCGCGGTGGCCGCCAGGTCGACGATCTCGCTGCCGAGCTGGATCCAGAGGCGCAGTTCCTCGCCCTCGGCCACGTTCGTGCCCTCGAAGTGGGCCCGGGCGCTGTGTTCGCTGATGTCGCGGATCCAGCCGTGGGCGTCGTTCCAGCCGGGGCGGCTGAGGATGATCTGCTCGCCACCGCCGCCGCGGACGAAGTGGCGCTGTTGTTCGACGTGCGGTTCGCCGGCGGGTTGCACCTCGACCCGGTTCTCGTCGACCTGGACGACCGCGCACGCCAGGGCGTACCTGCCTCGTGGGGCGGCCGACCAGCGCAGGGTGACCGACGACCCCACGGAGGGCACGGCGGCGAGCGGGGCGGAGAGGGTGAGGCCGGCACCTTCGGCGTGGACCACACGGACACGGGCGGCCTGCTCGTCGTCAGCAGTCATCTCGACGTACGAGCCGGCATCGGGGAGGAGAGCGAGAGAGGTCGTCACGACCGAGGACATCGGCGCCGGGTCCGCCGCCATAAGGCCTGTGCCACTCAAGAACAAGGCCTGAGATGCTCAAGGTGAGCGCAAGCGTACCGAGGAGTTCACGAGGCGCTGCCACCCCCAAGTCACCGGGTCTATACGCTCAAGTACGTGGTCGGCCGCAGGGTCGCGGTCCGAAGGAATTCACCAGTTACTACCTAGAGGAGCGACACGACAGATGGCCACCATTGAAGCGATCGTCGCGCGGGAGATTCTCGACTCGCGGGGCAACCCGACCGTCGAGGTCGAGGTCGGCCTGGACGACGGCACCATCGGCCGCGCCGCGGTCCCGTCCGGGGCCTCCACCGGTGCGTTCGAGGCGATCGAGCTGCGCGACGGTGACAAGGGCCGCTACCTCGGCAAGGGTGTCGAGAAGGCGGTCAGCAACGTCGAGGACAAGATCGCCGACGAGCTGATCGGGTACGAAGCCAGCGAGCAGCGCCTGATCGACGAGAAGATGCTCGACCTGGACGGCACCGCCGACAAGTCCGAGCTCGGCGCGAACGCGATCCTCGGGGTCTCCCTGGCGGTGGCCAAGGCCGCCGCCCAGAGCTCGGTGCTCCCGTTGTTCCGGTACATCGGCGGCCCGAACGCGCACCTGCTGCCGGTGCCGATGATGAACATCCTCAACGGTGGCGCGCACGCCGACTCGAACGTCGACGTGCAGGAATTCATGATCGCGCCGATCGGTGCGCCCAGCTTCCGCGAGGCGCTGCGCACCGGTGCCGAGGTCTACCACGCGCTCAAGTCGGTGCTGAAGAAGAAGGGCCTGTCGACCGGCCTCGGCGACGAGGGTGGCTTCGCGCCGAACCTGCCGACCAACGCCGCCGCCCTGGACCTGATCGCCGAGGCCGTGCAGGCCGCCGGCTTCACCCTGGGTACCGACATCGTGCTGGCGATGGACGTGGCCGCGACCGAGTTCCACAAGGACGGGTCGTACATCTTCGAGGGCTCGCCGAAGTCGACCGAGGAAATGATCAACTACTACGCCAAGCTCGCCGAGGCGTACCCGATCGTCTCCATCGAGGACCCGCTGGACGAGGAGGACTGGGCCGGCTGGACCGCGCTGACCGCGCAGATCGGCAACAAGGTCCAGATCGTCGGCGACGACCTCTTCGTGACGAACCCCACTCGCATCGGCCGGGGCATCGCGGAGAACGCCGCCAACGCGGTCCTGGTGAAGGTCAACCAGATCGGTTCGCTGACCGAGACGCTCGACGCGGTGGACCTCGCGCACCGGGCCGGTTTCAAGACGATGATGAGCCACCGGTCCGGCGAAACCGAGGACGTCACCATCGCCGACCTGGCAGTTGCCGTCGGCAGCGGTCAGATCAAGACCGGTGCCCCGGCACGTTCGGACCGGGTCGCGAAGTACAACCAGCTCCTGCGCATCGAGGAGGAGCTGGGCGACGCCGCCCGGTACGCCGGTGCGGGCGCGTTCCCGCGTTACCGCTCCGCGTAACGCTCTGTCACGAGATCATGGAGTTGTGGCTCCCCGTTTCGTGGGCATAGTGTCCAGGGACAGGTGCCGCAACTCCATGGTCTTTTGGGGAGCGCCGGGGGAGGGCAGGGATGACGCAGCGCCGCAGTCCGGGTGGGCAGGGGCCGTCGCGCCGACCCACCGGCGCAGCTGGCCGCCCGGGTGTTCGTAACGGTGCCCGTCCTTCCCGCACCCTCAACACGGCCTCGACGCGCATCGAGCCGCGTCGTAATCCGGCCGCCCGCGGCACCGGCAGCATCAATCGATCCAGCAGCCGGCCGGCGGCCGCGCGGCGCGCGGCGGCACCGGGTGCGACAAAACGCACCGTAGCGGCCCGCCCCAAAGCGTTCACCGCCCGGGCGACCGTCCTGATCATCGTGCTGGTGACGCTCGCCCTCGCATACACGTACCCGGTCCGCGTCTATCTCGCCCAGGAGTCCCAGATCGCCCAGATGCAGGCCGCCCAGGCCGTGCAGGAGGACGAGATCAAGGGGCTCGAGGAGGAGGCCGAGAAGTGGAAGGACCAGGCTTATGTCGCGATCCAGGTCCGCGAGCGGTTCTTCTACGTCCGGCCCGGTGAGACCCCGCTGCTGGTCTACAACGACCCGGTCGCCGCTCGTGGTGACGCGGGAGGGACCGCGACGGCCGACCCCGGCCGGTGGTACGAGACACTGTGGGGAAGCGTCGCAGCAGCCAATGCAGAATCCCGAAAGTAGATGACGACTCCTTCCGAGACCGATCTCGATACCGTCGCCGCGCAGCTCGGCCGCCGCCCCCGCGGCACCCACGCCATCGCCCACCGGTGCCCCTGCGGCAACCCGGACGTGGTGGAGACCGAACCGCGGCTCGACGACGGCACCCCGTTCCCGACGACGTTCTACCTGACCTGCCCCCGGGCGACGGCCGCGTGCAGCCGCCTGGAGTCCGCCGGTGTCATGCGTGACATGCAGGAGCGGCTCTCCACCGACCCGGAGCTGGCGAAGCGTTACCAGGTCGCCCACGAGGACTACCTGGCCCGCCGTGAGGCACTGGGCCACGTGCCGGAGATCGCCACGATCTCGGCCGGGGGGATGCCCGACCGGGTCAAGTGCCTGCACGTCCAGCTCGGCCACGCGCTCGCCGCGGGCCCGGGCGTCAACCCGTTCGGCGACGAGGTGCGCGCGGCGATCGAGCCGTGGTGGGCCGACGGCCCCTGCGTCGCGCCGGAGGGTGACTGAACCGTGCAGGTCGAGATCCGCCGGGCGCGGACATCGGACGTCAAGGCCATCCGGGCGCTCGTGGACACGTACACGGCGGACCGCCGGCTGCTCAGCAAGGCCACGGTCACCCTGTACGAGAGTGTGCAGGAGTTCTGGGTCGCGGTCGACGCGGAGGACCAGCGCGTGATCGGCTGCGGGGCGCTGCACGTGATGTGGGAGGACCTCGCGGAGATCCGTACGGTCGCGGTGGATCCTGCCTGCCGGGGTTTGCAGATCGGTCACCGGATCGTGTCGGTGCTGCTCGACGTGGCCCGGGAGCTCGGCGTGGCGCGGGTCTTCTGCCTCACGTTCGAGACCCGGTTCTTCGGGTCGTTCGGCTTCACCGAGATTGACGGCGCGCCGGTGCCGCACACTGTCTACGAGCAGCTCCTGCGCTCGTACGACGAGGGTGTCGCCGAGTTCCTCGACCTGGAACGCGTGAAGCCGAATACGCTCGGCAACAGAAGGATGCTGCTGCACCTCTAGGAGAGCTTCGTGCGAGTCGCCGCCATCGACTGCGGTACCAATTCGATCCGTTTACTGATCGCCGATGTGGGCGACGGGCGGCTGAGCGACGTCTCCCGGCGGATGGAGGTCGTCCGGCTGGGCGAGGGGGTGGACCGCACCGGGCGGCTGGCTCCCGAGGCCATCGAGCGAACCCGCAAGGCCCTTCTGGGGTACGCCGCCGAGATCGCCGAACTGGGGGTGTCCCGGGTCCGCATGTGTGCGACCTCGGCCTCACGGGACGCCTCGAACGCCGTCGATTTCCGGGCGATGGTGCGTTCGGTCCTCGGTGTCGACCCAGAGGTCATCTCCGGTGACGAGGAGGCCCGGCTGTCGTTCGCGGGCGCGGTGAACGGTCTGGCCGCCGACCCGCCGTACCTGGTGGTGGACATCGGTGGTGGTTCGACGGAGTTCGTGGTGGGCGCCGACGCGGTGCAGCACGCGATCTCGGTGGACATCGGCTGTGTCCGGATGACCGAGCGGCACCTGCACAGTGACCCGCCGGTCCCGGCCGAGGTCGAGGCCGCGAAGCGGGACATCACCGAGGCGGTGGACCGGGCCCTGGCCGCGGTGCCGGGTTACGAGAACGCGACGCTGGTCGGTCTGGCGGGTTCGGTCACCACGGTGGCGGCGCTGGCCATGCGCCTCCCGGAGTACGACTCGGCGAAGATCCACCACGCGCGGATCCCGTACGACGACGTGGCGGAGGTGGTGACCGGCCTGATGGGCGCGACCGTCGCGGACCGGCGTGAGCTCTCGGTCATGCATCCGGGCCGGGTCGACGTGATCGGTGCCGGTGCGCTCATCCTGCGCGTCATCATGGAGCGCGCGGGCAAGTCGACGGTGATCGTCAGCGAGCACGACATCCTCGACGGCATCGCGTACTCCCTGGCCTGAGAAACGCCCTCCAGGCAGCAGGGGATCTCTTCTTTGACACTACTTCGCATCGCACAGTAGTGTGCATAACGTGGATACGACGCAGCTGCTCAAGGGCGTGCTCGACCTTGCCGTCCTGGCCGCACTGCGCGACGAGGACGGCTACGGCTACGACATCCTCCGGCGGCTGCGCAGCGCCGGGCTGGGGGAGGTCGGCGACGCCAGCGTCTACGGCACGCTGCGCCGGCTGTTCAACGCCGGGCTGCTGACCACCTACGTGGTGCCCAGCGACGAGGGCCCGCACCGCAAGTACTACGCGCTCAATACCGCCGGCCGGACGGAGTTGCAGCGCTCAGGCAAGGTATGGCAAGGCTTCGCCACCACCATGGACGATCTGCTTCGCGAGCGGGAGACAGCGTGAATTCCACGGCTCAGGACGAGATCACCGCGTATGTCTACGCGGTCCGCGCGGCGCTCGGTGACCTGCCCGAGGCGCAGCGTGACGAGCTGCTCGAGGATCTCATCGAGCATCTGACCGAGGTCATGGCGGCCGACGGCGAGGGCTCGCTCACCGACCGGGTCGGCAGCCCCGAGGCGTATGCCGCCGAGCTGCTCGGTACGGCACCCTACGTCGGCGGCTTCCCGGATCCGCCGGCCCGGCCCAGCCCGCTGACCCGGGCCGGCGAATGGGCCGCACCCCGGTTGCGCCACGCCGACACCCGGCTGGGCCCGGTCCTCGGTTACGAGCGGGCCAGCGATTTCGGCCGGCTGCTGCGTCCCGCCTGGTGGGTGCTGCGCGGCTACCTCCTGGCCATGGTCGCCGCCGCCCTGTTCGACAACGGCGACCAGCCGATCGGCCTGCTGCCCCGGGTCGGCGGCAGCGACGCCGTCGCGCTGATCCTGCTCGCCGCCGGGGTGATCGCCTCGATCTGGTTCGGCCGCCGCTCGTGGAAGCTGACGTTCTGGTCGCGCTACGCGCTGTACGCGGGCACGACCGTGCTGGTGGTCGCCGGGCTGGCCGGGTTCACGAGCGCGGACAGCACCACCCGGGACAGCTACTTCTCGAACGTCACCTACAACGATCCGTACAACGGGGTCCAGGACATCTTCGTGTACGACGAGAGCGGCCGGCTGATCAACGGCGCGCGCCTGCTGGACCAGAACGGGCAGCCGATCCAGGTGGGCTCCCCGTACTGCTACGACGAGCAGACGGGCATCGAGAGCACCGGCGAGCTCGGCGTCTACCCGTACTGTCCGTCCGACGCCCCGTTCCGCCTGACGGAAGCCTCCGCGAGCCCGGCCCCTTCCATGAGCCCGGCCCCTTCCACGAGCCCGAACCCGAGCCCGAGCGCGTCCCCCAGCCCCAGCTGACCGGGGCGGGTGCGAAGCTGGTCGGATGCTCAGCCGTACCCCCGAGGACGTCGTCGCCCACGCGGCCGCCGCGCCCGGACTGACCGTGCTCGACGCGGACATCGCGGATTGTTTCGCCTGCCCGCGTCTGGTCACCTGGCGTGAGGAGGTCGCCGCCACGAAGCGTGCCGCCTTCCGGGACCAGACCTACTGGGGACGGCCCCTGCCCGGATTCGGCCCGGCCGGCGCCGAGATCGCGATCCTGGGTCTCGCCCCGGCCGCGCACGGCGGCAACCGCACCGGGCGGATCTTCACCGGCGACCGCTCGGGCGACGTCCTGTTCGCCGCCCTGCACCGCGCCGGCCTGGCCAACCAGCCGACCAGCGTCAGCGCGGACGACGGCCTGACGCTCACCCACACCAGGATCTTCGCGGCGGTCCGCTGCGCGCCGCCGGACAACAAGCCGTTGCCCGCCGAGCGCGACACCTGCGCTCCCTGGCTGCACCGCGAGGTCACCCTCATCAGACCCACACTGCGGGTCGTGGTCGCCCTGGGTGCGTTCGCCTGGGCCGCGTGGTGGCCGGTCCTGCGCCATGTGTACGGACTGAGCGCACCCGTTCCCCGCCCGGTCTTCACCCACGGTGCGCACGTCCGCATACCCGGCGGCCCGGATCTGCTGGGCAGCTATCACGTGTCGCAGCAGAACACGTTCACCGGCCGGTTGACCCCCGCGATGCTGGACGATGTCTTCTCCCGTGCGAAACGGAGCGCGGGCCTGGCATGATTCGGGGCCTGTGGACTTTCCCCCGCGCAAGGAACAAGGCCTGAGCATTGGATCTCGCCGCACTGCGACGCTGGTGGCCGCTGGCCGCCGTCCTCGCGCTGCTCTCCGTCGCCGCCCTCGCGGCCACCCGCTCGGCTCCCCAGCTGGAGCGGTTCAACCCGGATCCGCAGCCCGAGCCGACGACCGCCCCGCTGCTGCCGCCGACCTCGGCCCCGGACGTGGCCCGCAGCAGCGCGCCGGTCGAGGCGGCCAAGGGCCTGCCGGAGTGGGTCGGCACGGCGGCCCTGGTGGTCGTGGTGGTCGCCGGGATCGCCGTGCTCGTGCTGGTCGTCTCGGCGCTGATGCGTGACGTCGCCCGGCGCAAGGGCCGCCGCGGCGGTAAACGGGCGGTCAAGCGCTCGGACGCCCGTACCGCTGAGGATCTTGTCGCCGCGGTCGACGCCGGCCTGCAGGAGCTCTCCGACGGTGACCAGGATCCGCGCCGGGTGGTGATCGCCTGCTGGGTGCGGCTGGAACAGGCCGCGGCGGCGGCCGGCACCCCCCGCCACGCCGGCGACAGCCCGACCGACCTGGTCGCCCGGCTGCTGGCCGAGCAGCGGCTCGACAACGCGGTGCTGACCCCGTTCGCGGACGTCTACCGGCAGGCCCGGTACGCCACCCACACCGTCGACGACCAGATGCGTCAGCAGGCGGGTTCCGCGCTGCAACGACTGCGTGCCGACCTGGGGGCGGGGGTGTCCGCGTGAGCCTCGACGCGAACGGCGGCCTCGCCGACCTGTTCGGCGCGGCGGACGAGCGGTTCACCGTCGAGGAAGCGCCGGAGGCCGTCGAGAAGCCGCGCTCCCGGGTCGGCTGGATCCTGCGCAACACGCTGCTCGTCGCCGCGGCCACCGCGATCACCTTGGCCGTGCTGCGCTCGCAGGGCATCAAGGTGTCGCTGCTGCTGGTCGTGGTCGCGTTCGTGGCGTTGCGGCTGCTCATGTTCGCGGTGTCCGAAGTGGCCCCACCGCCTCTGCCGCGCCGCCGCGCCCGTGGTGGTGAGGAGTCCGGTGACTACCGCTGGTCCGGTGGCGATACCTTGCGCGTGGCGGTCCGCCGCTGGGAGAAGCAACTCGACTGGTCGCAGCACGACGTCGAGCGGTTCTCGCGTATCGTGCTGCCCGCGCTGTCGGAACTCGCGGACGAACGGCTCCGGCTCAAGCACGGGTTCACCCGGGAGTCCGACCCCACCCGCGCGCGGGAGCTGATGGGCGAGCCGCTGTGGCAGTTGCTGAACGAACCGGGACGGCGTGCGCCGAAGGCCCGGGAGCTGTCGGCGTACGTCGACGCTCTGGAGAGGATCTGAGAAGGGTGGATCGGTGACGGACGCGAGCGTGGAGGCGATGGCGCCCTACGAGGTGAGCCGCCTGGCCGGCGCGGTCCTCGACTCGGTCGGCAGCGTGGTGGTCGGCAAGCGGGAATCCCTCGAGCTGGTGCTGGCCGGCATCCTGGCCGGCGGGCACGTGCTGTTGGAGGACCTGCCCGGGCTGGGCAAGACGCTGACCGCCCGCTCGTTCGCGCAGGCGCTCGGCCTGGACTTCCGGCGGTTGCAGTTCACCCCGGACCTGCTGCCCGCCGACGTGACCGGGTCGTTCCTGTACGACCAGCGCAAGGGTGACTTCGCGTTCCGGGCCGGGCCGGTGTTCACCAACATGCTGCTGGCCGACGAGATCAACCGGACGCCGCCGAAGACCCAGGCCGCGCTGCTCGAGGCGATGCAGGAGAAGCAGGTCTCGGTCGAGGGTGTCACCTACCGGCTCGACCCGCCGTTCCACGTGGTCGCCACCGCCAACCCGATCGAGTACGAGGGCACGTATCCGCTGCCGGAGGCCCAGCTCGACCGGTTCATGCTGCGCGTCTCGTTCGGCTACCCGACGCCGGACGAGGAGTGGGACGTCCTGCGCCGGCGCATGTCGCGGCGCCAGGAGGAGGCCCAGCTCACGCCGGTGGTCGACGCCCGCACCCTGATGGCGATGCAGGCCGCGCTGGAGACGGTCGTGGTCGAGGACTCCATCGGCCGCTACATCGTGGCGCTGGCGTCGGCGACCCGGGAACACGCGTCCGCGCTGGTCGGCTCGTCGCCCCGGGGCTCGCTCGCGCTGCTGCTGCTGTCCCGGGCCCGCGCGGTCATGGCCGGCCGGGACTACGTCGTGCCCGAGGACGTCAAGCACTTCGCGGTGCCGGCCCTGGCCCACCGGATCACGCTGCGGCCGGAGATGTGGCTGCGCCGGGTCGATCCCTCGTTCGTGGTCCAGGAGGTGCTGCAGAACGTGCCGGCGCCGGCCAGTGGCGCGCTGCCGACGTACGCGGGCGGATACGCCGAGCAGTGACCGGGACCGAACCGCCGTCGCTGCGCGCCGCGGTGCCTCCCCGGGAGGCCGCGGCCGATGAGGGCTGGGCGCCGCCGGTCTGGGTGCCCACCCGGGCGTTGGGCCGTACGGTGCTGCTGACCGGCCTGTTCCTGGTGCTGGGGGTGGCGCTCGGCCGGGTCGATCTGGTGCTGCTGGCGGCGCCGTTCGCGATCGGCGCCGCGGTGGGCCTGCGCCGCATGCCGCACTCCGCGCCCGAGCTGCGGATCGAGGCGAACGAGGACCACATCGTCGAGGGTGGTGAGGTCGGTGCGGGCCTGACCGTCGCCAACCCGGACGTGATCAATTACGACCTCGTCGTGGTGCGTACCCGCACCTCGCCGTGGCTGGAGCTCGAGGACGCCGACCGGCCGCACGCGATCGCCGTGGCGCCGGACGGCTGGACCGCGGTCGACCTCGCCGGCAGGGCGACGCGCTGGGGCCGCCACGACGTCGGGCCCGCCGCGGCCCGGGTGGCGGCGTGCGGCGGGCTGCTGGCGTGCCGGCCGGTGGTGGTCCCGGCGCGGGGCGTGCGCGTCTATCCGGAGACCGAGCCGTTCGCGGCCACCGAGGCGATGCCCGCGGCCGCCGGGCTGGTCGGCAACCACCGGTCCCGGCGCCCGGGGGAGGGCGGCGAACTGGCCGGGGTGCGCCCGTTCGCACCGGGGGACCGGCTGCGTCGCATCGACTGGCGCGTCTCTCTGCGTACCCGCGATCTGCATGTGGCCTCGACCCTGTCCGACCGCGACGCCGAGGTGCTGCTCCTGCTGGATGTCCTCGGTGAGGCCGGGGTCTCCGGCGGGGTGAAGGGCAAGGCCTCGGTGCTGGACACGACCGTGCGCGCGGCCGCCGCCATCGCGGAGCACTACCTGCAGCGCGGCGACCGGGTGTCGCTGGCCGAGTACGGCGCGACGGCGCGCCGTCTGCGGGCCGCGACGGGCCGCCGCCAGTATCTGACCGTGCTCGAGTGGTTGCTCGACGTGCGGGCCGACACCAGTGGCTGGGAGCCGAACGAGCAGGGCTTCGGCGCCCACAATGTGTCCTCGGACGCGCTCGTGGTGGTGCTGACCCCGCTCGTCGACCCGCGCGCCGCCGACATGCTGGCCGGGCTGGTCAAGACCGGCCGCTACACGGTGGCCGTGGACACGCTGCCGGACGGCGTCCTGCCGCCGCAGCGCGGCCCGTGGACGCCGCTGGCGACCCGGCTGTGGCGGATGGAACGCGAGAACGTGCTGGGCCGGCTGCGCGAGCACGGCGTCCCGGTGGTCGAGTGGGCCGGGGCCGGCAGCCTCGACCTGGTGTTGCGGGACGTCTCGCGGCTCGCCTCCGCACCCCGGGGGCGCTGACATGTCCTTCTTCTCCTCCCGGGCCGCCCTGGTCCGCACCACGGTCTCCCGGGCGACCATGCTGCCGCTGGGCATCCGTTTCGGCATCGGCGTCGTGTTCCTCGGCGCGCTGACGATCGCCTGGCCGGTGTCGCTGGTGGCCGGCCGCGCGCTCATCGCGCTCGCCCTGGTGGCGGTGTATCCGGCGGTCGCGCCCCGGGGCCGGGCCGTGACGTTCGCGGTCCTCGTCGTGGTGGCCGGCTGGATCCTCGACACCACCTGGTACGACGCCCGCATCGCGCTGTGGCGGGTGCTGGCGATCGCGACCCTGACGTACCTCGGGCACACGCTCGCGGCCCTCGCGGCGGTGCTGCCGTACGACGCGATGGTCGGCGGCGAGGTGGTGCTCGCCTGGCTCGGCCGGGCCGGTCTGGTCCTGCTCGGCTCGGCGGTGCTGACCGTCGTCGCGCTGGGCCTGACCTCCGAACTGGCCGGTGGCGCGTTCATCGTCGCGACCCTGGTGGGGCTTGCCGCGGCGATCGCTCTCACCCTGCTCATCGCCCGTTTGCTACGCCGTCCGTGACCGTAGGTTTACAGTGTGTTCTCAGTGAAATGAAACCGAAATCTGATCCCCGGTGTCGGCGGATCCGTAGCTTGTCCTTGGTCACAGTCCGGGGCGTCGAAGCGTCCGGAGAGCGACAATCAAGGACGTGAACCCGCAACGCATCGTGGTGGTAGGCGCAGGGCACGTCGGCCTTTACACCGCACTCCGACTGTCCAAGAAGCTCAACTCGCGCCGGGCCGAGGTCATCGTCATCGACCCTCAGCCCCACATGACGTATCAGCCGTTCCTCCCGGAAGCGGCCGCCGGCAACATCTCGCCGCGGCACTCGGTGGTTCCGCTGCGCCGCGAACTCAAGCGCTGCCGCATCGTCGCGGGCGAAGTCACCAAGATCGAGCACGCCCGCAAGACGGTCACCGTGCAGCCGATCGAGGGCCCGGTCAAGGAGATCGAGTACGACCACATCGTGGTCGCACCGGGCTCCGTGTCGCGTACCCTCCCGATCCCGGGCCTGCGCGAGCACGGCATCGGCCTCAAGACCATCGGTGAGGCCATCTACCTGCGCAACCACATCCTCGACCGGCTCGACGTCGCGGCCGTCACCCCGGATCCCGAGATCCGCAAGGCGTCGCTGACGTTCCTGTTCGTCGGCGGCGGCTTCGCCGGTGCCGAGGCGCTGGGCGAGATGGAGGACGTCGTCCGCGACGGCCTCAAGTACTACCCCGAGCTCAAGCAGGAGGAAGTCCGCTTCATCCTGGTCGAGGCGGCCAACAAGATCCTCCCCGAGGTCGGCCCGCAGATGGGTGCCTACGCGGCCCGCCAGCTGCGCAAGCGCAACATCGACATCCGCCTCGAGACCATCATGAAGTCCTGTGTCGACGGCGAGGTGCACCTCTCCGACGGCGACGTCTTCCGCGCCGAGACCATCGTGTGGACGGCCGGCGTCAAGCCGTCCCCGATGCTCGAGCAGACCGACCTCCCGCGCGGCCCCCGCGGCCACGTCAACTGCCTGCCCACGCTGCAGGTCGTCGACGAGGACGGCAAGGTCCTCGAGGGCGCCTGGTCCGCCGGTGACTGCGCCCAGGTCCCCGACCTGACCAACCCGGGCGGCTGGTGCTCCCCGAGCGCCCAGCACGCGGTCCGTCAGGCCTCGGTCCTCGCCGACAACATCCGCAAGGTCGTCTACGGCGGCACCCCCAAGGACTACAAGCACAAGTACCTCGGCAGCGTCGCGAGCCTCGGCCTGCACAAGGGCGTCGCCAACGTCTACGGCATCAAGGTCAAGGGCTGGCCGGCCTGGATGATGCACCGCCTCTACCACGTGGGACACATCCCGTCCTTCAACCGCAAGGTCCGGGTCGTCGCCGACTGGGCCCTGGCGTCGGTCCTCAAGCGCGAGGTCGTCTCCCTCGGCCAGCTCCACCAGCCCCGCGAGGAGTTCGAGGACGTCACCCCGCCGCTGAACGCTGAGGCGGCCGCCACCACCAAGCCCGTGGGCGCCGCGTCCCGCTGACGGTGTTTTCTGCCCGTCCGGCATCGTGCCGGACGGGCCACACCCGCTACGGTGGCTACCTACGCCCCGGCCCGGGTGGTGGAACGGCAGACACGGCCGCCTTAAAAGCGGCTGCCCAAAAGGCGTGCGGGTTCGAGACCCGCCCCGGGCACCCCTTCCCCGCGCCCGCACCGGTCGGCCCTAAACTCGCCCTCCGTGAGTGCTGAGCTGCCAACCGACCTGCGTGCCGGGCTGATCGCCGAATCCGGGCACGCGTCCGAGGAGCGGATGGCCCAGTCCGTCGGCCGGTTGATCGAGGCCTACCGGTCCGGGCGGCCCGCGACCGCACCGATCCTCGCGACCGGCACGGATGTCGCCGCCTACGCCGCGTACCGGATGCCTGCCACGTTCGCCGCGGTCCGGTCCGCGTTCGCCCAGGTCGCCGCCGCGTATCCGGCGTTCGATCCGCGGACCCAGCTGGACGTCGGTGGGGGCACCGGCGCGGCGAGCTGGGCGGCGGTCGACGCCTTTCCCGGGTTGACCGGCGTCACCGTCCTGGACCAGGTCGCCGACGCCCTCGCGCTGGGCCGGCGGCTGACCGGGAAAGCCGGCGCGCCCGCACTCCGCTCGGCCGTCTGGCAGCAGTGGCAGGCCGCCGGGGCGGGGGAGCTGCCCGCCGCCGACCTCGTGACCGTTTCCTACGTGCTCGGGGAGCTGACCGCGCCGGCCCAGGCCGAGCTGCTGGGGCGGGCGCTGCGGGCGGCCGGCCTGCTGCTGGTCATCGAGCCGGGCACCCCGGCCGGGTACGCGCGGATCCTCGCCGCCCGGCAGGCCATGATCGACCACGGGCTGAGTGTCGTCGCGCCGTGCCCGCATCAGCAGGACTGCCCGTTGTCCGCGGCGTCCGGTGACTGGTGTCACTTCTCCGCTCGCGTCAACCGCTCCGCCCTGCATCGCCGGCTGAAGAACGCCCAACTCGGACATGAGGACGAGAAGTTCTCGTACGTCGCGGGGGTGCGGACCGACGCGCTGAGCGGCCCGGACGGGCGGGTCCTGCGGCACCCCCAGTTCCGCAAAGGCATGGTGACCATGCAGGTGTGCGGGGCCCGGGACGGCGTACAGCAGAAGATCGTCTCGAAGAAGGACGGCCCGCTCTATCGTGCGGCGCGCGATGTCGAGTGGGGTGACGCCTGGCCGCCGTTGTTTTCAGGTCGTTCACAGCTTCCGGAGGCATAACCGCGTCGATAGTGCGCTTACCCTTGGTAAAAGCACGATCCTCGGACGTGCCACCGAACCTCAGGGAGGCTGGACCAAGTGAAGACATCGAACCCGGTGCTCTCGCGCCTCGGCCAAGCGGCCGAGCGGGAGCGCGCGGCCGGATACGGACCCTACGGCCCGCCCGCCCAGCCGGGTTACGGTCAGCCGTACGCCTCGGACCAGGGCTATCCCGCGGCTCCGCCGGCTGTGCGACCCATGACGATCGACGATGTCGTCGTCAAGACCGTGACGCTGCTCGGCATCACCGGCGTCTCCGCCGTCGCGGCCTGGAACCTGGTCCCCGACAGCCTGCTCGGCGCCGTCTGGATCGGTGCCGCGATTGTCGGCCTGGTGCTCGGCCTCGTCATCTCGTTCATGCGGGTCGCCAACCCGGCCCTGGTCGTCGCGTACGCCGTGGTCGAGGGCGGCTTCGTCGGCCTGGTCAGCAAGTTCTTCAACAACATCATGGGTTACCAGGGCATCGTCCTGCAGGCGGTGGTCGCCACGTTCGGCGTCTTCTTCCTGATGGCGTTCCTGTACCGCGCCCGGGTCATCCGCGCGACGCCGAAGTTCACCCGCGGCCTCATCGCGGTCATGGGTGGCCTGTTCCTCGCGATGATGGCCAACTTCGTCCTGTCGCTGTTCGGTGTCAGCACCGGCCTGCGGGAGAACGGCGCGATCGGCATCATCTTCAGCATCGTCTGCATCGTGGTCGCCTCGCTGAGCTTCATCCTGAACTTCGACGAGATCGAGCAGGGCGTGCGGATGGGCCTGCCCCAGAAGTACTCCTGGACCGCCGCGTTCGGCATCCTGGTCGGCCTGATCTGGCTCTACCTCGAGATCCTGCGTCTGCTGAGCTTCCTGCAGAGCGACGACTGATCCTGCCCGACCCGAACGCCCGACCCGAACGCCCGGCCCGCCACATGCGGCCGGGCGTTCGGCGTCTGCGCTTCGATAGGGTCATGGGGTGGGTGCCGATGAATTCCAGACCGCGATGCAGCGCCTGCTCACGCAGGTGGGCCATTGGGAGACCGGGCGCTGGGGGGCCGCCGCCGGCTCCGGCGGGGGCAGCCGCGGCGACCATGTGTACGCCCTGGTCCAGCGACTCGCCGACCATGCCGCCGATGCCGGGCACCACCCTCGCCGGGTCGTGCCGCGCGAGCCGGACATGATCCTGCCCGACCAGCTGCGAGTGATGTCCGACGACCTCCTCGCCGCGGAACCGGCCGCTGAGCTGCTCTCCCGCGCCATGAGCGACATCACCGAGGTCCGCACGGGGCTCTGATGTTGACTCTGCCCCTGGGGCAGGGGCGACCATCGACCCATGACGAACCGAGCGGTCCTCCTCGATATCGGCGGCGTTCTCGAGATCACCCCCGCAACCGGCTACGGCGCCCGCTGGGAGCGCCGGCTGGGCCTCGAGCCCGGCGAGCTGGACGCACGGATGGGTGACCTCTGGGCCGCCGGCGGCATCGGCACGGTCAGCGAGGCAGAGGTCGAGCGCGGGCTCACCGACCGGCTGGGGCTCGACCCGGTCCAGCTCGGGGAGTTCCTGCGCGACCTGTGGGGCGAATACCTGGGGAGCGCCAACGACGAGCTCATCGCGTACGTGACGGGGCTGCGCGGCCGGTGCCGGCTGGGCATCCTCAGCAACAGTTTCGTCGGGGCCCGCGAGCGCGAGGAGGCCGCCTACGGCTTCGGCTCACTCGTCGAGGAAATCCTGTACTCCCACGAGATCGGGCTCGTCAAACCCGACCCCGCGGCGTTCGCGCTCGCCGCCGATCGGCTCCGGACCGCACCCGCCGACATCCTCTTCGTGGACGACGCGCCGGGCAACATCGCCGCCGCCCGCGCGGCCGGCCTGCGAGCAGTCCTCTTCGAGGACAACCAGCGCACCATCGAGTGCGTCGATGCGTTCCTGCGATGAGGTCCGCCGGGCCCGGCGCCCTGTCTGGCAGCCGGACCCGGCGGAGGTCACTTCATGCGGTACGCCGTCAGCTGAGCCGCTCGAGCACCATCGCCATACCCTGACCGCCCCCGACACACATGGTCTCGAGGCCGATCGACTTGTCGTGCCAGTCGAGGGCGTTGAGCAGCGTGCCGGTGATCCGAGCCCCGGTCATGCCGAACGGGTGACCCACGGCGATCGCGCCGCCGTTCACGTTGAGCTTCTCGATCGGGATGCCCAGGTCACGGTAGGAAGGAATGACCTGCGCCGCGAACGCCTCGTTGATCTCCACCAGGTCGACGTCGCCGATGCCCATGCCGGCCCGGGCGAGCGCCTGCCGGGAAGCCTCGACCGGGCCGAGCCCCATGATCTCGGGGGACAGCGCGGTGACACCGGTGGAGACGATCCGGGCCAGCGGCGTGATGCCCAGCTCCCGGGCCTTCGTGTCACTCATGATCACCACAGCGGCGGCGCCGTCGTTGAGCGGGCAGCAGTTACCGGCGGTGACCCGTCCGTCGGGCCGGAAGACCGGCTTCAGCCCGGAAACACCCTCCACGGTCACCCCGGCCCGAGGCCCGTCATCGGCCGACACCACCGTGCCGTCCGGCGTGGTCACCGGCGTGATCTCCCGCTGCCAGAAACCGTCGGCGATCGCCTTCTCCGCCAGGTTCTGACTGCGGACCCCGAACTCGTCCATCTCCTCGCGGCTGACACCCTTGATCTGCGCCAGGTTCTCCGCGGTCTGCCCCATCGTGATGTAGGCGTCGGGCACCGCCCCGTCCGCACGAGGGTCCGTCCAGGTCCTGCCACCCTGAGCGTATTCAGCGGTCCGGGCCCGGGCACCGTCGAACTCGGGGTTCTCCCACCCGCCCCCGACCAGCGCCTGAGCCTGCGACGGCAGCCCGTCGGAGCTGCCCCGGGCAAACCGCGACACGGTCTCGACGCCGGCCGAGAGGAAGATGTCGCCCTCCCCGGCCTTGATCGCGTGGAAAGCCATCCGAGTGGTCTGCAGCGACGACGAGCAGTAACGGGTGACGGTGGCGCCGGGCAACCCGTCGAGCCCGAGCTTCACCGCGACGATCCGGGCCATGTTGAAGCCCTGCTCGCCACCGGGCAGCCCGCAGCCCAGATAGAGATCCTCGATCAGGGTCCGATCAAGCTGAGGAACCTTGCTCAAGGCGGCGTCGATAATGGTGGTGGCAAGATCATCAGGCCGCAGATCCCGCAGCGACCCTTTATGAGCACGCCCAATCGGCGAACGAGCAGTAGCGACGATGACAGCTTCCGGCATGAGCCCCACGTTAACGCGCCGGTAACTTAGCGGGGAAGCACCAATTCGTCACACCCAAATACCGGGATAAATCCTGAATACCCCGCCCAAGACCCAGTCCGAGCCACCGGCATCAGCTCCCCACCAGGACCCAACCAGCAGCGTCGCCCCTACCTCCGCGCCCGTACCCTGCGGGCCAGCCTCCGCCTCTACCCTCCGAGCCAGCCTCCGCCTCTACCCTCCGAGCCAGCCTCCGTCGGCAGCCGAACGGCTTGCGCTCAGCCGAGCGCGTTCCGTGCTGAGCGGTTCGTACGCAGCCGGGCGTGCCCCGCGTCGAGCCGGGCGTGCCTCGCGTCCAGCCGGGCGGCTGAGCGCGCCCCTTGCCGAGCGGTTCGCGCCCAACCGGGCGTGCCCCGCGTCGAGCCAGTGGTACCCCGTCCTCAGCCGGGCACGCCATCCACGAGGTTCACCGTCCGCGACCAGCACCAGCGCGTCGAGCCGAGCGGCTAGTGCTCAGCCGGGTGCTTCGTGCTCAGCGGGGTGCTTCGTGCTCAGCGGGGTGCCTCGTGCTCAGCGGGGTGCCTCGTGCTCAGCGGGGTGCCTCGTGCCCAGCGGGGTGCCCCGTGCTCAGCGGAGTGCCTCGTGCCCAGCCGGATGCCTCGTGCCCAGCGGGGTGCCCCGTGCTCAGCGGAGTGCCCCGTGCTCAGCGGGGCTACCCCGTTCCCAGCCGGACGTTTCCGCGTCGAGCCGAGCGGCTGGCGTCCAGCCGGGGTGTGCCCCGTGCTCGGCCGGCGGGCTCGCGTCGAGCCGGGCATGCCCCGCGTCGAGCTGAGTGGTTCGTGCTCAGCCGAATGTGCCCGCGTCGAGCTAAGTGGTTCGTGCTCAGCCGGATGTGCCCGCGTCGAGCCGAGCGGTTCGTGCCCAGCCGGGCATGTCCCGTGCCGAGCCGGGCGTGCCCGCGGCCGACCAGTCCGAGCGGGCCCCGGGGCTGGCTGGTCCGAGCGGGCCCCGGGGCTGGCTGGTCCGAGCGGGCCCCGGGGCTGGCCGGTCCGAGCGGGCCCCGGGGCTGGCCGAGCGTTCCTGCGGCCATGACGCAGTCGGATCGCCACACTGCTCAGTCAGGACATCCCGGTCACTGGCCAAGACGCACCGATACCCGCCCGGCCCGGCTCTCAGACTGGGCGTGCCGGCTTCCGGAGCCATTCGGCACATCCGGCTCGGCTTTCCTGCGCACCCGTTCTCCGTCAGCCTTTTTCGCGCAGTTAATACCGTTCAGCTGTCTCGGGCGTACGGATCCGACCTAAGCTTCCGGCCTGCGATTGTGGTCCACGTTCGGCTGGTGGTTCTCGCCCGGCCGGTTTCGCTTCATCGTTGCGACCATGCTGTTTTCCCGCCAGGTCGTTCAGAACCGGGCTGTTTCGCGTGGCTGTTCAGGACCGGGTCGTTTCGCCTGGCTGTTCCTGACACCGAGCGGCCTGATCTGCCGGCCGCGTTCCCGGCCGTCGTCCAGCTGCAGTCCGTCTGGCCTTGATGGCGGTGCGGCTGTGTCCGTCAGTCCTGGATCGATCGGCGGCCGGCGGCCTGGGCCGCGTCGAAGACCGCGGGGTAGAGGGCGTGGGCCCAGACCCGGTAGCCGTCCGCGGACGGGTGGAAGCCGTCGTAGCAGAGGGTTCCCGCGTCCGCTCGGAACACTGCCCCGGTTTCTTCGCCTAGGTCGACCACGGTGCCGCCTGATTCGGTGACCGACAGGGCCTGGGCTCGGGCCATGCGGCGGCCGAGCCAGCCGGTGACCTGGCGGAGGGGCTGGGCTATGGAGCGGGTTGCTCCCAGGTCGGGGCAGGTTCCGACGACCACCTGGACGCCGGCGTCGCGGAGGCGGCGGACCGCGTTGCCGAGGTGGACCGCTGATTCCTCGGCGCTGCGCAGGCCGGTGGCGTCGTTGGCGCCGATGAGGACCACCGCCACGTCGGGGCGGTCGCCGAGGAGGGCCCGGGCCACCTGGGTGGCCAGGTCCGTGGAGCGGGAGCCGGCCACGCCGACGCTGGAGAGCAGGACGTGGCGGGGGCCGCTTTCCTGGGTGCCTTCGGCCAGGAGCCGGGCCAGTTGGCCGCCGACTGTCTCGGAGAGCCATTCCACACCGACGCCGATGGCCGCCGAGTCGCCCAGGAGGACCATTCTGAGGGTGGGGGCGCTGGTGGGGCCCATGGAGGTGCGCAGGGCCAGGCCCATGGTGGGCTTGGCGTACCTGCGACTGCGGGCCGCGATGGCTTCTCCGGCCAGGAGCGCGGCTCCACCGACGGCTGAGGCGAACAAGGTTGTGGCAGCAGCCCTGCTGATCCGTCCTGGCAGACCCGTCATGTCGCCTCCCTGCGGTCCGCAACGGCCGCGTTCCGTCGGCGGTCGCTGGTGATCTTCTGGAATGGGCTCAGTGATCGTCCGGGGTCCAGCCTACGGCCCCGGAGGCCGACCGGCCCGACCCACGGGTAACACGAGTACCCGGACGGCTCGCCACATGTGCCCGGTTGGTGTCACCGGGCTGCGGTGACGCCGGGGAAGTGTTGTCGGCGCGGTGACCGAACCAAGGACGCGACTCGCCGAACCAAGGACGGGACTCGGCGAACCGGAGCCGGGGTGACTCGCCGAACCAGAGGCGGGACTCGCCGAACCAGGGGTGCCGGCGCAGCTGGGCCCAGCGCCCGGCCGGTCCGCTGGAGTGGCCGTTCACCTGGGTGGCGGAGACCTCGGTGCCCGGCGAGCGAACCGCCTCCTGGGCGGCCTCGGGCAGGGCGCGGATGCCCTCGGTGCCGGTGGCCGGGGTGCGGTCGTCCTCGCCGAGCATCGCCATCAGGGTGGGCATCATCACCGCCGCCGCCCGGGCGTAGCCCTCGACGGAGGGGTGGAAGCGGTCCGAGCCGAACATGCGGACCGGGTCGGCGGCGAAGGCCGGGCCGAGCAGGTCGACCAGGGAGACCGAGCGGCCGCCGGCCTCGACCACCGCGACGGTCTGGTCGGCTGCCAGCTGGCGGCTCCAGGTGTGGGCCAGCCAGCGCAACGGGGGTTTGATCGGCTGGATGGCGCCGACGTCCGGGCAGGTGCCGACGACGACCTTGCAGCCGGTGGCGCGCAGGCGGCGTACGGCGTCGCCGAGGTGGCGCACGGCGGCGGCGCGGGCCGAGACGTGGGTGACGTCGTTGCCGCCGATGATGATGACCGCGACCTCGGGTTGGTACTCGAGGGCGGCGTCGACCTGGTAGGGCAGCCCGGCGGAGACGGCGCCGACCACGGCGAGCCGGTGCAGGCGGACCGGGCGGCGCAGGCGGCGGGACACACCGGTGGCCAGCAGGGCACCGGGGGTCTCGCGGGGGCGGTGCACGCCGTAGCCGGCCGCCGATGAGTCGCCGAGGATGACCATGCTCAGGGGCTTGCCGGGGAATTTCGGGCCGTAGACCCCGTCGCCGCGGGGCGGGGGCGCCTCGGCCATGGGGATGATCCGGCGGGCCTCGGCGGCCTGGCGCATCAACACGCCCGCCGAGAGCAGCGTGATGCCCGCCGCGGCGCCGGTGAAACCGCCCGCGACCTGCCCGGCGAGCTTGATCCGCCGCCGGTCCTCGACCGTCAACCTTCGCAAATTCTGCACAATCTCCCTCGCTTCCGCCCCAACGAAGCCCGGCCGAAGCCCGACCCGGACCCGGCCGAACGCCCCAAGAAGAACCGGCCGATCCTGCTTCCGAGGCTAACGCGACCATGCGACAGAAATCTGAACCGGCGCCGAACGGGCGGATGTAGCTTCCGCCCGTCATGCTGGACGCAGCGAAAGGGGACGACATGGCTAGAACGTTGCAACGAACCGCTGCGTTCACCGCTCTCGGCAAAGCTCTGCTGTCCGGTTCCCGGGGTGGACCCTCGATCGGCAAGCGCCTGGCGGCGCTGCCGCGGATGATGCGGGCGACGATGCGCCGTGAGTACGACGGTGGCATGCGGGTGGCGATGATGGCGGCCGCCACCGCGTACGTGGTCTCGCCGATCGATGTGGTGCCGGAGGCGTTCCTGCTGGTGGTCGGGCTCGCCGACGACGCGGTGATGATCACGTGGCTCGCCGGGACGGTGCTCGCCGAGACCGAGCGCTTCCTCGAGTGGGAGAAACAACGCGATGCCGTACTGCCTGGGACGACCCTGCCCTGAGCCGTAGGCTGACCGGACAGAACTGGTCGGCTCCGGAGAAGGGCACACAGACGTGCGGTACTACGACAACGTCGTCGAGATCATCGGGGACACCCCCCTCGTCCGGCTGCGTAACGTCACCGACGGCATCGCGGCGACGGTCCTCGCCAAGGTGGAGTATTTCAATCCCGGTGGCTCGGTGAAGGACCGGATCGCGCTGCGCATGGTGGAGGACGCCGAGAAGGCCGGCCTGCTGAAGCCCGGCGGTACGATCGTCGAGCCCACCAGCGGCAACACCGGCGTCGGGCTGGCGCTCGTAGCTCAGTTGCGCGGCTACAAGTGCGTGTTCGTGTGCCCGGACAAGGTCAGCGAGGACAAGCAGAACGTGCTCCGGGCGTACGGCGCCGAGGTCGTGGTCTGCCCGACCGCGGTGGCGCCCGAGGACCCGCGGTCGTACTACAACGTGTCGGACCGGCTCACCCGTGAGATCCCCGGTGCGTGGAAGCCCGACCAGTACAGCAACGCGGCGAACCCGCGTTCGCACTACGAGGAGACCGGCCCGGAGATCTGGAAGCAGACCGAGGGCCGGATCACCCATTTCGTGGCGGGTATGGGCACCGGTGGCACGATCAGCGGGGTCGGGAAATACCTCAAGGAGCAGGGCACCGTCAAGGTCATCGGCGCTGACCCGGAGGGCTCGGTCTACTCCGGTGGCACCGGCCGTCCGTACCTGGTCGAGGGTGTGGGTGAGGATTTCTGGCCGACCACCTATGACCGGGACATCAGCGACGGGGTCATCGAGGTGTCCGACTCGGACTCGTTCGAGATGACCCGGCGGCTGGCCCGCGAGGAGGGGCTGCTGGTCGGTGGCAGCTGCGGCATGGCGGTCGTCGCCGCGCTCGAGGTCGCCCGCGCGGCCGGCCCGGACGACGTGATCGTGGTGCTGCTCCCGGACGGTGGCCGCGGCTACCTCTCCAAGATCTTCAACGACGGCTGGATGGCCCGCTACGGCTTCCTGTCGGCCGGCGACGGCAAGCCCACCGTGTCCGCGGTCCTGGCCGCGAAGAGCGGTTCGATGCCCCCGCTGGTGCACGTCCACCCGACCGAGACGGTCCGGGACGCGATCGACTACATGCGGGAGTACGGCGTCAGCCAGCTCCCGGTCCTCAAGGCCGAGCCGCCGGTGGTGACCGGTGAGGTGGCCGGGTCGCTCGCGGAGAAGGACCTGCTGGACGCGCTCTTCACCGGGCAGGCCCACCTGCACGACACGATCGAGCGCCACATGGGCGATCCGCTGCCGATGATCGGTGGCGGTCAGCCGGTGAGCGAGGCGGTGGCCCTGCTGGAGAAGTCGGACGCGGCGATGGTCCTGATCGACGGCAAGCCGGCCGGCGTCCTCACCCGCCAGGACCTGCTCACCCACCTGAGCTGAGGAACGAGGACAAAGACGAGGGTCGTAGCCGGGCGGTGGGTACGGACCGCCGCTCACGCCGAGGGCCGGGCGCGGAGATCCAGGAGCCTGACGGCTCCTGAACGGATCTCCGCACCCGGCGACGTGCGTGAGTGGGGCAGACCTCAACCCAGCTCGGCGGGCACGGTGACGACGTCGACCAGGGCGTTCTTGCGCAGCACGGTGAGGGGCAGGTCCCGGCCGATCGCCGGGCCGAGCATGAGCCGTTGCAGGGCCTGGACGGTCTGCATCGGCTGTCCGGCCGCGCTGAGCAGGATGTCACCGAGGTACACGCCCGCGAGGCCGGCCGGGCTGCCCGGGACCACCTCGACCACGCGCAGGCCGAGTTTCTGGCCGAGGCGTTCGGCCACCGGCGGCGGCAGGGGTGCGGGGATGCCCGCCACGCCGAGCCAGGCGCGCCGGACCCGGCCGGTGCCGACCAGTTCGCCGATGATCTGGCGGGTGGTGGTGTTGACGGGCACCGCGAGGCCGAGGCCGTAGCCCGCGACCGCGGTGTTGATGCCGACCACCGTGCCGGTGGAGTCGGCGAGGGCACCGCCGGAGTTGCCCGGGTTCAGGGCCGCGTCGGTCTGGATGACGTTGTCGATGATGCGGATCCGGCGCCCGTCGCGGGCGGGCAGGGAGCGCCCGAGGCCGGAGACGACGCCGGCGGTGACCGATCCGGCCAGGCCCATGGGGTTGCCGAGGGCGACGACGAGCTGGCCGATGCGCAGCCGGTCGGCGTCCCCGAGCGGGGCGGCCGCGGCGCCGGGGCTGTGCACCCGGACCACGGCGAGGTCGGAGAGGGGGTCCGCGCCGACGACGTCGAAGCGGGTCTCGGTGCCGTCGGCGAACTCGGCGGTGCCGCCGGTCGCGCCGGCGACCACGTGGGCGTTGGTGAGCAGGAGTCCGTCGTCGGTGAACGTCACCGCTGATCCGGCGCCCGCACCGCGGGGGGTGCGCACGCTGAGGGCGGCGACGGAGGGCAGGAGGCTGGTGGCGACACCGGTCACCACTCGGCTGTAGGCGTCGAGCTCCCCGGAAGGGTCCATACCTGCGACAACACGGGGTCGAGCGGTGTCGATGCCCGCCGGGGATCCGCCCGGAGCGAACATCGGTGGTTACTGATAGTTGCTAAGGTCGCACACTCAGTCCGATTGGCGGGCCGGTCCGGGGCGTTGTATGTGCTGAACAGGGCAACGCTTCGGAGGGCGGGAACAGACATGGTCATCGCGGACCGCCTGCTCTGGCAGGACGCCCAGCGGATGCTCGGGCGGCACGCCGAGGCCGGCCACGACGGCAACTGCGTCTGGTGCGGCTGGCGCTGGCCGTGCGCTCCCCGGCGGATCGCGGAGCGCGCCGACGCCGCGTCACGACGCCCCTGGCGGGAGGCGTGGACGGTGCGGCACGACCTGAACAGCCTGCGGGACCTGCCCGGCATGGTCGACGACAACCGGGCCCAGCGCGACGCCTGGCGCACGGAGGAACTCACCCGAGGTTGCTTGGACTGACTTGACAGGGCGTCGTCCGTTCCGGCTCGTCCGTCCCCCGGCAAGGGCCGCCGGACCTGACGCCTGAACCGCGGTGACACCGGCGTAGCCCCGCCAGCACGCCGGTGTCCCGCACCCTGACCCGCCAGAACCGAAACGACCGGCACGCCTCCGCCGGTCGGCGCCTCCGGCCAGGCGCAGCAACGGTTCGGGCGGGCGCGGTAGGCGGGAGTGCGTGACCACAGGTTCCCCCGCATTCACTCGGTCACGCGCTCCCGCCCTGCCGACCCAGGGCGATGCGATATCGCATCTGCAGCACCGGCTCGCTGCCGACAGGTTCCACCCGGGTCACCCCGTCGGGCGTCCAGCCTCCTTTTTCATAGAAGGACCGCGCCACGGCGTTGCCTTCCAGGACCCAGAGCACAGCACTTTTCCCGTACGGGATGAGCGCACCCAACGCGTCCACCATCAGCGCCCGCCCGACCCCCTTGCCGACGAAGTCCGGATCGGCGTGAATGGCACTGAGCTCCCCGGTGTCCGGGTCCTCGCCCGGCCCGAGATAGGTGAATCCGGCCAGGGTGTCACCGGCGACCGCCACGGTCAGCCGGTGATTGTCGCGTTCCCATTTCCAGCGCTCGGTCCACCATTCACCGAGCGCCGCGGGGGAGCCGAAGGTCAGCGCCTCCGGGGTGAGGAGGTGCGAATACGCGGACGCCCGGGACCGGTAGTGCAGGTCCCCGATGCCCGGCAGGTCGTCGTCAGCCGCGGGACGCAGGTGCACGCTCATGGGACGAACCTAGCCGCGGGGGCACCGGGACACGCATGAGGTCCTCGGCGAGCACGATGTCGCCGTCGAACTCGGCACGGGCCTCGTCGAGGAACCGCTTGCTGTCCGGGTAACGCTGGGAGAAATGGGTGAGCACCAGCGTGCGTACCCCCGACTGGCGGGCGACGGACCCGGCCTGGCCCGCGGTCAGGTGGCCGACCTGGGCGGCCAGCGCGGCGTCCTCAGCCAGGAACGTCGACTCGATGACGAGCAGGTCGGCGCCCTCGGCCAGCGCGAACACGCTGTCGCACAGGCCGGTGTCCATCACGAACGCGAACTTCTGACCCGGCCGGGCCACGCTGACGTCGTCGAGGGACGCCCGCCCGGAGCGGCCGGTGCGCTGCAGCTCACCCACGGCGGGACCGCTGATCCCGTACGCGGCGAGCAGCGCGGGCACCATCCGGCGCCCGTCCGGCTCGACCAGGCGGTAGCCGTACGTCTCGATGGGGTGTCGCAACGGCAGCGCGCTGAGCGTGCCCACCGGGGTCTCCACCCGGAAGCCGGGGCCGACCGCCTCCGGGACGATGTCGGCGACGTCGTGGAAGCTGGTGGCGTGCCACAGCCGGTCGAGGTAGTCGCGGCCGCCGGCCGGGAAGTTGATCCGGACCGGGTGCGGGACCCGGTCCAGGGAGATGCGCTGGATGATGCCCGGCAGGCCGAGCGAGTGGTCGCCGTGGAAATGGGTGATGCAGACGCGGGTGAGCGGGGTGACGGCGAGCCCGGCCATCAGCATCTGGCGCTGGGTGCCCTCGCCCGGGTCGAAGAGGATCACCTCGTCGTCCCAGCGCAGCTGGTAACCGTTGTGGTTGCGGTGCCGGGTGGGCACCTGGCTCGCTGTCCCGAGGATGGTCAGCTCACGCATGCGTACGTCCCGAAGGTAAGGCGACCCCCGGGGACTTCCACATACGCGTACGCATGTGGTCCGGTCGGACAAGGCCGGATCCCCGGGGGTCGGGTGGCTGTCTGGTGCTCGCCGAACCGCTGCCACACGGTCTCGACGTACTACACGAGATGTTGATGCTGTCGAGGACAGCGGCTAGCGGACAGCCACCTCACGAGTCCCGATGCTATGCAACTTCGGACCACCTCCTTTCACGTGTACGGCCACGGTAACCACTCAGGAGGCCGGGCGACAACGCTTTTAAGGTCACTAGAGCCGGGGGAATACCCGCGGGGACATCTCGGTGCCCTCGACGGCCAGCGACGCGGGGCCCACGATCTGCGGGTCCGGGGTGCCGACGACCTCGGTGTCCTTGCCGTCGTAGTCGAAGCGGGCGAGCACGTACCGCATCGCTTCGATCCGGGCCCGCTTCTTGTCGTTGCTCTTGACCACGGTCCAGGGGGCGTCGGCGGTGTCCGTGTAGAAGAACATCGCCTCCTTGGCCTCGGTGTAGTCGCCCCACTTGTCGAGCGACTCCAGGTCCATCTTCGAGAGCTTCCACTGCCGCACCGGGTCGACCTGCCGGATCGCGAAGCGGGTGCGCTGCTCGCCCTGGGCCACCGAGAACCAGAACTTGACCAGGTTGATGTCCGAGCGGACCAGCATCCGTTCCAGGTCCGGGGCCTGACGCATGAACTCGAGGTACTCGGCGCGGGTGCAGAAGCCCATGACCCGCTCGACGCCGGCCCGGTTGTACCACGACCGGTCGAACAGCACGATCTCGCCGGCCGCCGGGAGGTGGCTGATGTAACGCTGGAAGTACCACTGCTTGCTCTCGCGCTCGTTCGGCTTCTCCAGCGCCACCACTGACGCCCCACGCGGGTTCAGGTGCTCCATGAAGCGCTTGATCGTGCCGCCCTTGCCCGCGGCGTCCCGCCCCTCGAACAGGATCACCAGCCGCTCGCCGGTGGTCTTGCACCAGTTCTGCAGCTTCAGCAGCTCGATCTGCAGAAGCCGCTTGTCGTGGTCGTACTGGGTCCGGGGCATGCGCTCGTCGTAGGGGTAGTCCTCACGCCAGGTGTCCACCGGGGCGCCGTCGGCGTTGAGCAGCACCGGGTCGTCGTCATCGTTGTCGGAGACCCGGAAGCCGCCCAGCTCGGAGATGGGCCCGGAGTAGGGCGGCGTGGTCAGCTCGTCATCGGCCTGCATGAACACGGTTCATACCCGCTCGCACCGACGTCCCAACTCGCAATCAGTGACGAGAAAGTGGACGCGGGGTTAACGATCATCGCAGCCAGGCCCGGACCTTCGCCTTCCGGGACTTCTCGGTCACCGCCGGCAGCTCGAGCAGGGCCTCGTCGGCCACCTGTTCCTGCCGGGCGAACAAAATGCCGTAGTCGAACGCGTTCGGCCGCTCCCACGCCAGGTTCTGCAGCACCTCCCGGGCGACCACGGTGTCCTGGTGCGCGCCGAGCACGTCCTGCAGCGCGGTGAGCGCCTTGACCAGCGACTTCCCGGGCTTGCCGGCGCCACCGGAGAACACCTCGACCGCGTACCGGGCCTGTTTGAACGTCTTGCGGGCCTCGTGCAGCTCGCCGTCGGCACCCTCCGCGGTGGCCTCGTCCAGCAGGCGGTCCGCGTGGCGCAACGCCTTGGCGGCCCGGTGCGGCGCCGTCTCGTCATCCGGCGCCGGGTCGTCGATCAGGTCGTCCACCGCGTCGAGCAGCGCCAGGTAGCGGTCGGAGTCGAGGTCCGCGGCGAGCGCCACCCGGCCGGCCTCGGCGTCGGCGGCGAGCTTCTCCGCGATCTGCGCGGCGACCTCGGGGAACGGTTCCGCGGCGGCGCCGAGCTTCCCGGTGAGGACCTGGGCGTCACGCACCGCGCCGAGGCTGTCGGCCAGCCACTTCAGCTCCCCCCGGAGCGGGGTCGCCCGGTCCGGGTCGAACGAGCCCTTGAACGTTTTCAACGTGCTGCGCAGCCGGCGGGTCGACACGCGCATCTTGTGGACCGCCTCGGGATCGCCGGCCCGCACCCCGGCGTCCAGCTCCTCGATGGTCTCGCGCTGCTCACGGGCGTACCGGAGAACGGGGTTGATCTTCTTGGGCCGGCTCTTGACCGTGCTGAGGCGGTCCCCGAGCGCGCGGGCGAGCTTCGAGGGCCCGGACGCCACGCTCGCGCCGGCCGCGAGCAGCAGCTCCTCGACCGCGTCGAGCACCTCCGGGCCGCCGTCGACGAGCTCGACCTCGATCTCCTGCCAGCTCTCCTCGCCGCGGTCGGTGCCGGCGGTGACCTCGTCCTGCGCGACCAGGGCCAGGACGCGCCCGTCGGCGTCGTGCAGCGGCGTCTCGATCCGGTGCGTCCGCAGCCGGGCGACCGGGGTCAGCTCCCGGGTCCGCACGATCGTGCGGACCTCGCCGGCCAGTTCCCCGGGCACGGCGTCCCCGTCCAGCGGCAGGCGGTATTCGGTACGGCTCGAGCCGTCACCCGGCGTCTTCAGATGCCAGCCGGCGTCGGTGCCCCCGGTGCGCCGCCGCAGCGTGCGCTTGTTGCGGGCGAGCCGCAGGTCCTCGGTGTCGAAGTACGTCGCGTCGAGGTCGTGGTCCGCCGCCTCGCCGAGACCGCGCACGCCGCCCGCACCCGCCAGTACCGGCAGGGTGAAGCCGGCGGGAACGTCGTACTTTCGTTCTGTTTCCGTCGCCGTCTGCATGGTTCCAGTCTTCCCGATCGAGCCCGGCTCAGCGAACACACAGATTCGCGAGGCACGCTGGATCACGTGAACGAACCCGAACGTCGCAAGGTGTCCCTCGCCGGCCTCGGACTGATCGGTGCCGGCGCCGTCCTCGGGCTGACCCTCGCCGGGTCGGGCCCCACCCCGACCGACACGGCGGCGGCCCCGCGCCCCGCCACGTCCACCCCGGCCGACCCGCAGCGCGACCCCGGCACTCCCAGCTGACTCTGCACTCCCAGCTGACTCTGCACTCCCAGCTGATCTAGGGCTCGGCCACAGCGATTTCCCAGTAAGCCGGGGCAAACTGGGTGACAGGCCCTGAAGGCCCGGTGCGCGTCCCCCGTGCGGGCGCCGTGTCTTCAGGCCGACGAAAAGCGCCGCCCCGACCGCCGCCCCGGTCGAGGCGGCGCTTTTCTCTATCGGCTGTGCAGATACTGCGCCCGCGAATAATGCGCGGCCGCGGCACCGTAATACATGGTCGCCAGCGTGACGTGGAAACTGTTGTCGGTCAGTGCGTTGCGCGCTTTCGCGGTCTCGGACCACCGGATCTCGGCATCGCTCACGCTGATCCCCCGCTCAGCGCACTGCAGCAGAGTCATTTCTTTACCGGTACGCCACCGCTCCAGGGCGGTCTCGGCATGCCGCATCATGGCCAGAGCCTGCTCGATCAGGGACTCAGCGAGAATCCAAGCGGCATGCTCCTCATCACTGTTGAATCTGGGCACGACAAACACCTCCCGCACGGGGCCGGCTCACTTGATCTGACGGGCGAAATGTCCGCCCCCCAGTGTGTGATCCCGGTTAGTCAGGTGTCGATCTTTTCCACCCGGTCGGATGACCCACCCGCTGGTCAGGCGTCTTCGAGCAGCTCACCCTGCCACTCGGCGAACCGCTCCCGCATGATGCCGACGGCGCTCTGATATCGAGAAAGTCTCCAGGGAGTGCGACGGGGACGGGGCGGCCGCCGCGGGGGAAGTGGAACTCCCGGATCGTGCTGACGGAACGACCGACCGCGCCGGAGAACCCGGCGCGGCAGCATCGACTTCGCGGAAGCCTGGCTTCACGCGACGTTGGTGGTGAGACCCTTCATCCCATCCACCGGTGACCGGCTGATCAGGCGGTCTTGGCCACGCCTACCGGGCAGGTCATGCCGTTGGGGCCGTGGTTGCAGTAGCCGCCCGGGTTCTTGCTGTCCGAGAGGTACTGCTGGTGGTAGTCCTCGGCGTAGTAGTACGTACCCAGCGGCTTGATCTCGGTGGTGATCGTGCCGTGGCCGGCCTTGGTCACGACGGGCTGGAAGGCCTCGAGGCTCGCCTGGGCGACCTCGGCCTGCTCCGGCGTCGTCGTGTAGATGGCCGAACGGTACTGCGAGCCCACGTCGTTGCCCTGGCGCATGCCCTGGGTCGGGTCGTGGTTCTCCCAGAATGCCTTGAGCAGGTCCTCGAAGGCGATCTTCGACGGGTCGTAGACCACCTGGACGACCTCGGCGTGGCCGGTCGCGCCCGAGCAGGTCTCCTCGTATGTCGGGTTCTCGGTGAAGCCGCCCGCGTAACCGGCCGAGGTCGAGTACACGCCGGGCAGGCGCCAGAAGATGCGCTCGACGCCCCAGAAACAGCCTGCCCCGAACACGACCGTCTCGAGGCCGGCCGGCCAGGGGCCCTTCAGGGGGGTGCCGAGCACCGTGTGCGTGTCGGCCACCGGCATCTCGATGAACCTGCCCTTGAGGGCCTGGTCGGCGGTGGGCAGTTCGATCTTCTTGTACCGCAGGAACACGGTGACTCCCTTCATCCGCTTGGTGCAACAACAGCCTTACCCCAGGAACTTCCCGATACGTACGGCGTAAGCGGCCGCTTCCTCGTCGGAGTCATATGTGTGCCGGGGCCAGAAGAAGCCGCGAAGTCCGTCACCTTTTGTCCGTGGCACGACGTGTGTGTGCAGGTGCGGCTGGGATTGCGACACGATGTTGTTGTTCGCGACGAACGTGCCCTGTGCTCCCAAAGCTTCCGGTACGGCGGCCGCGACACGCTGGACAAGTGTGAAATAGCCCGGCAGCAGGTCGGCCGGGAGGTCGGTGAGCTGGGCCACGTGCGGGCGGGGAACCACCAGTACATGGCCCTTGAACACCGGGCGTACGTCGAGGAAGCCGACCCCTTCGGGAGCGTCGACAACTGTGAACGCGGGAACGGTGCCCGCCACGATCCCGCAGAAGAGGCAGTCGGCCATCCGCGCAGACTAACCTTGCCCCTCATGACGGGTAACGACTACGGGTTCGACACTCTGGCCATCCACGCCGGGCAGGAACCGGATCCGCGGACCGGTGCGGTGGTCCCGCCGATCTACCAGACGAGCACGTTCGCGCAGGACGCCGTCGGGTCGCCGCGACTGGGCTACGAGTACAGCCGGTCGAGCAACCCGACCCGGGACGCGTTGCAGGAGTGCCTCGCCGCGATCGAGGGCGGCCGCCGGGGCCTCGGCTTCGCCAGCGGCCTCGCCGCGGAGGACACCCTGCTGCGTACGGTCTGCCGGCCCGGCGATCACGTGGTCATCCCCGACGACGCGTACGGCGGCACGTTCCGCCTGTTCAGCAAGGTCGCCGAGAAGTGGGGCATCGACTGGACCGCGGTGCCGCTCAACGACCTGGACGCGGTCCGGGCGGCGTTCCGGCCCGGCCACACCCGGCTGATCTGGGCCGAGACGCCGACCAACCCGCTGCTGAACATCGCCGACATCGCCGCGCTGGCCGGGCTCGCCCACGAGTACGACGCCATGCTCGCGGTCGACAACACGTTCGCCTCGCCGTACCTGCAGCAGCCGATCGCCCTGGGCGCCGACGTCGTGATCCACTCGACCACGAAGTACCTCGGCGGGCACTCCGACGTGGTCGGTGGCGCGCTGATCACGGCCACCGAGGGGCTCGGCGAGGAGATCGCGTTCCATCAGAACGCCATGGGGGCCGTGAACGGCCCCTTCGACTCGTGGCTGACACTGCGCGGGATCAAGACCCTGGGCGTACGGATGGACCGGCACTGTGACAACGCCGAGCGCATCGTCGGGTTCCTGCAGAGCCACCCGAAGGTGGCCGAGGTCCTTTATCCCGGCCTTGAGTCGCATGCCGGACACGAGATCGCGGCCAAGCAGATGTCGCGCTTCGGCGGGATGGTGTCGTTCCGCGCGAAGGGTGGCGCTGACCAGGCCATCGATATCTGCAACCGGACAAAATTGTTCATCCTCGCGGAGTCGCTCGGCGGCGTGGAGTCGCTCATCGAGCACCCCGGCCAGATGACACACCTCAGCGCGGCGGGCTCACCGCTTGAAGTCCCCGCCGATCTCGTGCGACTGTCTGTCGGCATCGAAACCGCTGACGATCTGCTCGCCGATCTCGAGCAGGCCCTCGGCTGAGTCGGGTTCTCTTTAGACAACCGGAGAGACGGGCCATGGAAAACCTGGCGACCACATGGGTGGGGGCCACGGCGAAGCAGATCTCCCGTGCGGTCCGTCGAGGCGACACGACCGCCACGCAGGTGGTGGCGGATCACCTCGAGCAGATCGGGATCTCCGACCCGGAGCTCGCGGCGTTCCGCGTCGTGCGTGCGACGGAGGCGATCGTCGAGGCCGAGAAGGTCGACGACCAGGAGGATCTGGCGAACCTCCCGCTGGCCGGCGTGCCGGTCGCGGTGAAGGAGAACACGCCGGTCGCCGGCCTGCCCACCTGGCACGGCTCGGCCGCCGCGCGTACCGGGATCGCCGAGGACGACCACGAGCTGGTCCGCCGGTTGCGCGGTGCCGGAGCGGTCGTCGTCGGTGTCACCCGCATGCCCGAGATGGGCCTGTGGGGGACCACCGACGGCCCCGACGCCGCCACCCGTAACCCCTGGTCACTCGACCGCACCGCGGGTGGCTCGTCCGGTGGCGCGGCCGCGGCGGTGGCGGCCGGCCTGGTGCCGATCGCGCACGGTAACGACGGCCTCGGTTCGATCCGGATCCCCGCGGCGTGCTGCGGCATCGTCGGGCTCAAACCCGGCCGCGGGGTGCTGCCGGTCAACCTCGGCCGCGAGGACTGGCTCGGCATGGCGGAACACGGCGTCCTGGCGACCACGGTCGCCGACGCCGCGCTCGGCTTCAGCGTCCTGGCCGGCCGCTCCCCGGCGAAACTCACCCCGCCGGGCAAGCTGCGGGTCGGCGTCAGCCTGCGCTCCCCGGTGCAGGGGGTACGCCCTGACGAGCCCAACCGGGCGGCGGTCGCCACCGCGTCGAAGCTGCTGGTCGGGGCCGGGCACGACACGGTCACGGCCGAGCCTTCGTACCCCGCGTCGCTGGCGGTGGCCGGGTTGCTCGCGTGGTTCGCTGCCGCGTACCGGGAATCCGACGGTCTTGATCTGAAGAAGCTGCAGCCCCGCACCCGCCGGCACATCCGCCTGGGCGAATTCGCCTGGAACCGCGGCTGGGTCAAGCAGGAGCAGCGCGACGCGTGGCGGGCCCGGAGCATCGCGTTCTTCGCGGAGAAGAACATCGACGTGCTGCTCACCCCGGCTCTGGCCGCGACGCCACCGCAGGCCGGCGGGCACGCGACGGGTAGCTGGCGGGCCAACATCCGGACCAACATCCGGTACGCGCCGTACGCGGCCCCGTGGAACGTCGCGGGACTGCCGGCGATCGTGGTGCCGATGGGACTGCGCCCGGACGGCCTGCCGGTGGGCGTGCAGATCGTCGGCCCACCGGATTCGGAGCTGCTGCTGCTCTCGATCGCGGGACTGCTGGAGGTAGCCAACCCGTGGAGCCGGCACGCGTTCGTCTGAGTTGAGTGTCTCTCCCGTTCACCTCGCCAAGATCATTGGGTGGGTGGCACGATCTCAGACATGAGTGACCTGCTTTCGCTCGCTGACATCGAGGCCGCCCGGGAGACCCTCGCCGGCGTCGTCAAGACCACCCCGCTCGAGCATTCGATGCCGCTGTCCAACCGGCTCGGCATGCCCGTCTGGCTCAAGTGCGAGAACCAGCAACGCGCCGGCTCCTACAAGGTGCGCGGCGCGTACACCCGGATCTCGCGCCTCTCGGACGCCGAACGCGCCCGGGGGGTGGTCGCGGCGAGCGCCGGCAACCACGCCCAGGGGGTGGCGCTCGCGGCGGGGCTGCTCGGCGCCCGCTCCACGGTCTTCATGCCGGAGGGCGCCCCGCTGCCCAAGGTCACGGCGACCAAGAGTTACGGCGCGGCCATCGAGTACGCCGGCCGCACCGTCGACGACGCGCTGGCCGCGGCCCGCGAGTTCGCCGACCGCACCGGCGCCGTCCTGATCCACCCCTTCGACCACCACGACGTCATCGCCGGCCAGGGCACGGTCGGCCTGGAGATCATCGAGCAGTGCCCGGACGTCGGCACGATCATCACGGCGGTCGGCGGCGGCGGCCTGATCTCCGGCGTCGCGGTCGCGGTCAAGGCTCTCAAGCCCGAGGTACGGATCGTCGGCGTCCAGGCCGCCGGAGCCGCGGCATACCCTCCGTCACTGCGGGCCGGCGCCCCGATCACGCTCACCGAATCGGCCACCATCGCCGACGGCATCGCCGTCATGCGCCCCGGTGACCTCACGTTCGCCCACGTCAACGACCTGGTCGACGAGGTGGTCACGGTCACCGACGAGGACCTGTCGGCGGCCCTGCTGGTCATGCTGGAACGCCACAAAATGGTGGTGGAACCGGCCGGCGGCGCGGCGGTCGCGGCCCTGCTGACCGGAAACCTCCAGCTCAAGCCGCCGGTGGTGGCCATCCTCTCGGGCGGCAACATCGACCCGATGCTGCTGATGAGAGTGATCGAGCACGGGCTGGCCTCGGCGGGCCGTTTCCTGCGCCTGTCCGTCCAGACCGGCGACAAGCCGGGCGAACTGGCCGGCCTGCTGTCCGAGATCGCCCGGCACCGGGCCAACATCGTGGACGTGACCCACACCCGGCACAACCCCGGCCTGAGCTTCGGCCAGGTGGAGGTGCAGCTCTCGGTCGAGACCCGGGGGCCGGACCACTCCCACACCCTCATCGGATCCCTGCGCGATCAGGGTTACCAGGTCGCGCTGCTGTCCGGCACGCCGTGAAGGTTTCGCCGGACCCGAGTGACGGATCCGGCGAAACCCCGCGTCTCAGCCCCCGAAGGGGGAGAACTCCACAACGGTCACCTTGATGTCCGCGCCGCTGGGGGCGGTGTAGGTGACCGTCTGACCCTTGCCGGCGTCCAGGATGGCCTTACCCAGGGCGGACTCCGGGCTGTAGACGGTGAGGTCCGTCGTCGACGCGATCTCGCGGGAGCCGAGGAGGAACTTCTCGGTGTCGCTCTTGTCGTCGTCGAAGTAGATCGTCACGACCATGCCGGGACCGACCTTGTCGGCGGTGACGGCCTCGCCGACCTCCGCGTTACGCAGGAATTCCTTTAGGTAGAGGATCCGGCCCTCCTGCTTGCCCTGCTCCTCGCGGGCCGCGTGGTAGCCACCGTTCTCCCGGAGGTCGCCCTCTTCGCGCCGGGCGTTGATCTCGGCGGCGATGACCGGCCGGGCCGCGATCAACTCGTCGAGCTCGCCCTGCAGCCGGTCGTAAGCGTCCTGGGAAAGCCAGGTCTTCGACGCCTCTGAACTGGTCACAGACTCTTCTCCTTGAAGCGGGATGAGCGTACGGAGCGAATCACCAAGCTTACCAGCGGTGGTCGAACGGTCGATTCGCTCGATGTCCGTGACCTTTTTACCGGGTGGGTCTGACAATTTCCTTGGACCCGTACCCCGTACGGGAAGATCAGGCGGCGGCCCGGCAGCGGAGCACGTCGCCGACCACCGCCCGGCCCTTTGTCGGCACGACCTCGGAAGCCTCGATCATGCTTTCGCCGGCGGCCGCCCGGACCGTCACCACCCGGGTGCCGAGCTCGTTGCCGTCGTAGTCACGGGCACGAAGATTGCAGGTCGCGGCGCCACCGGCGGGCACCCGCACGGTGAAGTCGAGCGTCACCTGGGTGTCGGTCGCGCCGGTCCAGCGAACGATCTGCGCGTCGTAATCAGTCCCGCCATACTGACCGTAGAGGCGCACGACGAGAACCGTCACGGCGATCGCGAGCACCACGGCGAACGCGATCGGACCGGCCAGGTGCCGGCGACCGTCCCGGCGCCGGCCGTAACGGCCCGCGGGGAATACCGGAGTTGTGGCGCGCGTCTCGCTCACCAGGGGGACCTCTCGTGCGAAAAGTGTCGGTGCCATCGGACAGAATGACCCTGTCCATCTTCGCAGCCGAAACCGGGTCCAGCGAACGAGGTCCGGTCGAGGGAGAAATCAGTGGCTGAGCAGTTGCGTCTGATGACCGTGCACGCACACCCGGACGATGAGTCCAGCAAGGGCGCCGCCACCATGGCGCGCTACGTTGCCGAGGGTGTCGACGTGCTGGTCGCTACGTGTACGGGCGGTGAGCGCGGCAGCGTCCTCAACCCCAAGATGGATCGGCCCGAGGTGCTGGCCGACATCACGAACATCCGCCGTAAGGAAATGGACAACGCCCGCGAGATCCTCGGCGTCAAACAGGCCTGGCTCGGCTTCGTCGACTCCGGCCTGCCCGAGGGCGACCCCCTCCCGCCGCTGCCCGAGGGCTGCTTCGGCCTGGTCGACCCGGCCGAGGGCGCGCTCCCGCTGATCAAACTGATCCGCGAGTTCAAGCCGCACGTCATCACCACCTACGACGAGAACGGCGGCTACCCCCACCCCGACCACATCATGTGCCACAACATCTCGGTGGTGGCCTTCGACGCGGCCGGCGACCCGGACCAGCACCCCGAGCTCGGCGAGCCGTGGCAGCCGCTCAAGCTCTACTACAACTCCGGCTGGACCCGGGCCCGCATGCTCGCCCTGCACGAGGGCATGCTCGCGGCCGGCCTCACGTCACCCTACGAAGAGTGGCTCAACAACAAGGACGCCCGCCCCGACCGAGGCGACAAAATCACCACCCGCATCGAGTGCGGCGAGTACTTCGAAACCCGCGACAACGCACTGCGAGCCCACGCCACCCAGGTCGACCCGGACGGCTTCTGGTTCCACGTGCCGATGGAGATGCAGCAGAAGGTCTGGCCCACCGAAGACTTCGAACTGGCCCGCTCCCTGGTGGACAGCCCCATCCCGGAATCCGACCTCTTCGCCGGAATCCGGGAACCAGCCGAAACCCGCTGACCACCCGGGTACGCGCCCAGCAGCCGCGGAACCTCTCCACCGCTCGGAGGGTTTCCGCGGTCTTGCGCACTGACCGCTCCCCGGCCCCGCCCCGCCCCGCCCCGTCACGTGGCCCGGCGCGCCCTGACCGGGGAGCGGTCCGCGCCCAGCAGCCGCGGAACCTCTCCACCGCTCGGAGGGTTTCCGCGGTCTTGCGCACTGACCGCTCCCCGGCCCCGCCCCGCCCCGCCCCGTCG
>NZ_JBITDZ010000008.1:0-17609 GCF_044454705.1 Actinoplanes sp. NPDC051494 | reverse complement strand
GTCACGTGGCCCGGCGCGCCCTGACCGGGAGCTGGCCTTGTCCCCACCGCGGCCTGGTCACCTCCCCTGAGCGCCACCCGCTCTCTCGCGCTGCCACCCGCCTGCGCTGCCTGCTTGCGCCGCTCCGCCCGCCCGTCCGTCCGCCTATACTGCTCCGCCCGCGCTGTGCCGTTCTGCCCGCCTGCGCCGTTCTGCCCGGGCTGCCCGCGCTGCCCGCGCTGCCCGCGCTGCCCGCGCTGCCCGCGCTGCCCGCGCTGCCCGCCTATGTGTCGAGCCCTGTTCTCTGCGGTGCTTGCCGGCGCCGCTTCTCGCGTGCGGTGTAGCTGCGGGCGGTCGCCTGCCGACCGCGCGCTGACTGTCGGGGCCGCCTGCGGTGTCCGACGTCGCTGCGCTGCCCTGGTTGCTGGGATTGCGGCGTGTTGCTCGGCCCTGATCGTCAGCCCGACAGTTCTGTCACCGTTTGCCACCATGTGAGCGTTTTGTTGCAGCGGAGCTCGATGCGTGTCCGTAGCGGTGCGATATGGGTATTTCGAGTGGCCTCAACCTGTTTCGGCGGATGGGTTCCGAACGGTGGGGCGGCCCGGTGTGGGTTGCTGGATCCCGCGGCCGGGCGCGGCGCTGGTGGGCGTACCTTTGGGGGGTGGATCTCTTTGCCGTGAACAACTTCGGGGATACCCGGTCCGGTGGGCTTGCCGGGCCCATGGGGCTCTTCGTGATTGTGCTGATGTCCATCGCGACGGTGCTGCTCATCCGCAATATGAACAAGCGGCTGCGTCAGCTTCCTGACAGTTTCCCCGATAGCCGTACGGCAGCGCGGGACGCTGAGGTGGCGCGGCTCGAGGCTGATCTTGCCCGGGGTGGTGCTGGGGCGGCCAAGGGTGCCGGCGAGCAGGATCTTTCCGTTGTGGATGGATCCGCGGCGGATGCCGAGGTCGCGGGCGTCGACTCCGCGGAGGCCCCGGCGAAGGATGCTGGGCCGGGCGAGCGGGCCTGATCGACTGGTGGGCTGACTCCACTTTGTCAAGTTTCCGGATTCGCCCGCGGCGGGCCGGTGTCACCGTCTGAACATCGCTAGTGCTCCTCCGTCAACCCCTGTTGCGTTCCGCCGGTTTGGCTTAGCCTTCCGCCGGGGGGCTTTGACGTCCCTCCACCCTGCGCGGAAAGGGGGCCGTCGATGACCATCTCCCGCCCCCCGCATTCTCCACTGCAGATGCACGTGCATCCGCGAGTGCTGCTGGTCAGCGGCTTGCGGTGTGACCTCGGACAAGATCGATCGTGGGGGTTTCCCGACGATCTCCGTGTGGGGGTTGTCCAGCCTCCCCGGACGGGGTCGAGGAAAGATCGATCGGCACGGATGGCCCCGCCGGCGGCGCCGGCAACGGCCACTCCGGACGGCCGCTCCGTCGCCCACCCCGGACCCGACGTGTCGGCGTGTGCTCATGGCGCGAATTCGGGCCCCTCGTCCCGGGCGGGCCGCCACCGCGGCCCGGCGGCCGGGCACCCCGCGGTGATCAACGCCGCGACGACAGCCATCAGGCACGCGCCCACAACGGCGACGACCTGCTTGACGACAGCGGGCAGGTGCGCGCCCACAACGGCCGTGACCTGTGCCTCGACAGCTGTGACCACAACCGCCGGCACGCCGGCTGCCAAAGCTGTGACCATACCCACCAGCACCGCAGCGCCCGCCACGGTCGTCCCGGCCGCGATGGCTGGGCCGGACGGCGGCGGCCGCGTTCGCGAGCTGCGGGCCGGGCACGGTGGGCTGGGGGCGGGGCCAGGGCCAGGGCCGGGGGCGGGGGCGGGGGCGGCGATCGGTTCCGGGTCCACGATGAGTCCCTGGGCTGGGAGCTGGGTCGCGCCGCTGGGGTGGGCTGCGGGTGTGGCTCGCCGCCGGGTTGTCACGGCCGCCTGTGGTGGCGCCTTGAGCTCCGGGAGCAGGTCCGCTTCCGGTTCAGATCGTCCAGGCGAGGAGGTCGCATGACTTCGCCTTCTGCCGTTTCGACCGTGGATGCCCGGGATTCCGGGGACAGTGCTGGTGCGGCTGTTCGGGGTGCTTCCGGCGTACGGCTGCTCAATGTCTTTGTCCTGATCCTGGCCCTTGCCCTGGGTGTCCTGGGGGTGCTGCTGCCGACGCGGCGGCCCGAGGGGTTCACCGCGGGCCTGGCCGCCGGGGTGGTGCTCGCGTTCGTGGTCGTCGCCGCCGGGCAGCTGGCCCGCCTGCGGTTCCGGGTCGGGCGGGGCGCCGTCAGTGTGTCGTGGGGTGAGGCCGCCTTCATTCTGGGCTTCTCGCTCGCTCCTCCCGGATGGTTGCCGTTGGTGACGCTGGCCGGGGTCGCCGGGGCGTGGTTCCTGATCACCTGGCTCAATGATCAGCGGGCGGTCGGCGATGTGGTGCATCTCGCGGCGTCGCTCAGCCTGGGTGCCAGTGGTGCCACCGCGGTGGCGTATGCGATCGCCGGGCCGGGTGCGCGGGTCGGGGAGACCCGGACGCAGATCGCGCTGATCGCCGGCGCGACGGTGTATCTGCTGATCACCTTCGGGTTGGCGGTGCTGACCCTGGCGCTGCACCGGGATGCCTCGCCGGGACAGATCGCGGTCCGCGCGCTGCATGCCAAGCTGCCGATGTTCGTCGGCAATGTCCTGGTCGGCCTCTCCACCGTCTATGTTCTCCTGCACGGTCCTCAGTGGCTGGTCGCGATGCCCGCGGTGCTGTGGTTGCTGCAACGGGCCTACCGGCACCACCTGCGGGCCGAGGAGGAACGGCGGATCTGGGAAGCTTTCGCCCGGGCCACCCGGACGCTGGGCGGGGTCACGGAGGCGGTGGTCGCCGCGGCCGGGCTGCGGGGGGCGCTGGATGTGTTCGGGGCTCGCCGGGTGGAGATCGACGTGGCCGGCGAGCGGCGGTACGTGGCGGATGCGACGCAGGAACCGATGCCCGGCTCGATGCCGGGACCGGTGATCACCAGGGCGATGACAGTGGGGGGCACGCGCGTGGGCGACCTCACCGTCTGGCTCGCGGAACCGGCCATGCCGGGTGCGCAGGACGAACTGGCCGTGTCCGCCTACGCGGACGCCCTGGCCGCGGCCCTGCACGACGCCGCGGCCAACGAGCGGCTGGCGCTGCTGGACACCCAGGTCGCGTACGAAGGGGTGCACGACCCGCTGACCGGGCTCGCGAACCGGGCGGCGCTGCTGGCCGACGGTGACGAGATGCTGAAGTCGCTGGACCGGGACCGGCCGGTCGCCGTGATGCTGCTCGATCTCAACAACTTCCGCGATGTCAACGGGACCCTGGGGTACAAGGCCGGCGACGCTGTCCTTCGTACCGTCGCCGACCGTCTCAGCGGGCTCGCCCGGGAGCGGGAGATCGTCGCCCGGCTGGGTGACGACGAATTTGCCGTCCTGTTGCCGACCGTGGTGACCCTCGCCGACTCCGCGACCCCGGTCCGGGAGCCGTTGCCGCAGGTGGTGCGCCGGGCGCGGGAGTTCATCGAGGCGGTCAGCGAGCCGATCGACATCGACGGGGTGCGGCTGGTCACCGAGGTGGCCGTCGGCGTGGTGGTCGAGACCGCCGGTTGCGCCGAGCTGGGGGAGCTCATCCGGCGGGCCAGCGTCGCGCTGGACCAGGCCAAGGAACTCAACGTCGCGGTCGCCGCGTACGACAGCACCCGGGACGCGACCAGCACCGACCATCTGTCGCTGCCCGCGGAGCTGCTCGACGCGCTCACCGCCGACGACCAGCTGGTGCTGGCGTTGCAGCCCGAGGTCGATCTCGAGACGGGGGCGCCGACCGGGGTCGAGGCCCTGATCCGCTGGCATCACCCGCGGCGGGGACTGCTCACCCCCGATTCGTTCGTACGGACGGCCGAGAACGGTGGACTGCTCGGCCCGTTCACGCGCTACGTGCTGGACCGGGCGCTCTCGGCCGCGGCCGGCTGGGCGGCCGCCGGGCTCGACGTACCCGTATCGGTGAACGTCTCCTCCCGCAGCCTGATCGATCCGACGTTCCCGTCCCAGGTCTCCGAGGCCCTGCGCCGGCACCGGATCGTGCCGGACCGTCTCGTCCTGGAGGTCACCGAGTCGCTGGCCGTCAGCGGTTCCGGGGTGGTCGACGAGGTGCTCGCCGGCCTGCGCGAGATCGGGGTGCAGATCTCCGTCGACGATTTCGGCACCGGCTACTCGTCGCTGGCGTTCGTGACCCGGGTCACGATCGACGAGTTGAAGGTGGACCGCTCGTTCGTCCAGGAGATGGCCGACTCGCCGATCGCCGAGGCCATCGTGCGCGGCGCGGTCGAGCTGGGCGCGCGACTGGGCGCCCGGGTGGTCGCGGAGGGCGTCGAGACCGCCGACCAGCGAGCGGCCCTGCTGGCCCTGGGGTGTACGTCCGCACAGGGCTACCACTTCAGCCGGCCGCTGCCCGCCGACAAGATCGTCGTGGCGTTGCGTCAGATGGCCGACGCCGCCCCGGCCAAGGTCGTACCACTGCGGGCCGACGGAGCTTCCTGAGTTCTGCGGCTAAGTTGGGGTCATGGCCAATCGACTGGCGAACGCGACCTCGCCCTACCTGTTGCAGCACGCCGACAACCCGGTCGACTGGTGGCCGTGGTCGCAGGAGGCGTTCGACGAGGCCCGCCGCCGCGACGTGCCGGTGCTGATCTCGGTCGGCTACGCGGCGTGTCACTGGTGTCACGTCATGGCGCACGAGTCGTTCGAGGACGAGGCCGTCGCCGCGCAGATCAACGAGAACTTCGTCGCGATCAAGGTGGATCGCGAGGAGCGGCCCGACGTCGACGCGGTGTACATGACCGCGACCCAGGCCATGACCGGGCAGGGCGGCTGGCCGATGACGGTCTTCGCCACCCCGGACGCCGACCCGTTCTTCTGCGGCACCTACTTCCCCCGCGCCAATTTCAGCCGCCTGCTGGGCTCGGTCGCCGAGGCCTGGCGGGATCAGCGCGACGCCGTCGTCAAGCAGGGCGCGTCGGTGGTCGAGGCGATCGGCGGCGCCCAGCTCGTCGGCGGCCCGACCGCGCCGATCTCGGCCGACCTGCTCGACACGGCGGCGCTGCGGCTCGGCAAGGAACACGACGAGCAGTGGGGCGGCTTCGGTGGCGCGCCGAAATTCCCCCCGCACATGAACCTGTTGTTCCTGCTCCGGCACCACCAGCGCACCGGTTCCGCGGAGTCTCTCGAGATCGTCCGGCACACCGCCGAACAGATGGCCCGCGGCGGCATCTACGACCAGCTCGGCGGCGGGTTCGCCCGCTACGCGGTGGACAACACGTGGACCGTGCCGCACTTCGAGAAGATGCTGTACGACAACGCGTTGCTGCTGCGCGTGTACACCCAGCTCTGGCGGCTGACCGGCGATCCGCTGGCCCACCGGGTCGCAGCCGAGACCGCCACGTTCCTGCTGCGCGACCTCGCCACCCCGGCCGGCGGTCTGGCCTCCGCGCTCGACGCCGACACCGACGGCACCGAGGGGCTGACCTACTCGTGGACCCCGGCGCAGCTCGACGCGGCCCTCGGCGAGCAGGACGGCGCCTGGGCGGCCGACCTCTTCGCGGTCACCACCAAGGGCACCTTCGAACACGGCACCAGCGTCCTGGCCCTGGCCAGGGACATCGACGCCGCGGCGCCGGAGCTGGTGGGTCGCTGGCAGGAGATCCGGTCACGCCTTTTCTCGGTACGCGGTGAGCGGCCCCAACCCTCCCGCGACGACAAGATCGTGGCCTCCTGGAACGGGCTGGCCATCACCGCGCTGGCCGAACACCCCGACCCGGCCTCCCGGGCGGCCGCGGTGTCGCTCGCCGAGGTCCTGGCCGAGCGGCACATCGTCGACGGACGGCTGCGCCGGGTCTCCCGGGACGGTGTGGTGGGGGAGCCCGCCGGTGTGCTCGAGGACTACGGCGCGGTGGCCGAGGCGTTCTGCGCGGTGCACCAGCTCACCGGTGACGGCCGCTGGCTGACGCTGGCCGGTCTGTTGCTGGACGTCGCTCTCGACCACTTCGGCACCGGCCAGGGCGGTTTCTACGACACCGCGGACGACGCCGAACGCCTGGTGACCCGCCCGGCCGACCCGACCGACAACGCCACGCCGTCCGGGCTCGCCGCGGTCTGTGCCGGCCTGGTCGCGTACGCGGCGCTGACCGGGCAGACCCGCTACCGGGAGGCCGCGGACGCCGCCCTCGAGACGGTCGGACCGCTGATCGGCGGTCACTCGCGCTTCGCGGGCTACTCGGCGTCGGTGGCGGAGGCGGTGCTGGCCGGGCCGTACGAGATCGCGATCGTCACCGACGACCCGGCCGACCCGCTGATCGAGGCGGCCCACCGGCACGCCCCGCCCGGCACGGTGATCGTGTCCGGCCGGCCGGGTCAGGACGGCGTACCCCTGCTGGCGGACCGGCCGTTCATCGACGGCGGCTCCGCGGCGTACGTGTGCCGGGGCTTTGTCTGCGACCGACCGGTGACCACAGTGGATGATCTGGTGGCGAAGCTCGGCGGTTGATCGCCTATTTCGGGGCGTGGGCGGCCAGGAACGCCTGGGCGATGGCCGAGGCCATGTCCGCGGGGTTGTCGGCCGAGATGGCCATGCCGCCGGTCGCGTCCGCCATCGCGTTCAGGGCGCCCATGTCGGCGTCCTGGCCGTACCCCACCGCGATGATCGGGACCGGGACCTCGGGGTTCTGCTCGGACTTGAGCTTGTCCATGAACTCCGCCTGCGGCATCGCGAACGGGGACTCCTCGTCCTGGCCGTCGGTCAGGACGATCACCAGGTTGGCCGCGCCGGGGCGGGCCTTCGAGCGCACCTCGGCCGTACCGTCGAGAACGGTCTGGAAAAGCGGGGTCCCGGCATTGGCCGGCGCTTTGTATCCGGCGATGGCGGCACCCATGAGAGCACGGCGCGGCCTGCCGTTCACCTCGTCGGTGAGCGGCCCGAGCGGGACCATTTCGACATGCGCCGGACTCGTCTCGGACGGGGTGGAGAAATACCACATGCCGATGCTCGTGTCCTCGCCGAACAACTGGTTGGCGTTGGCCCCGGACTCGCGCAGCAGATCCGCCTTGGTCCGGGCGCGACCCGCCTTGTCGGTGACCTTCTGGTTCATCGAACCGGACGTGTCGACCAGCAGCAGGACCTGGAACGGCAACACTTTGTAGCGTGACCATTGCTGGGCCTCGCCGAGCAGTTGATCGGGTTCGCCCGGTAGCTCCAGCGCGTTCTCCGTGGACTTCGTCTGGAAGCCCGCATTGGTCACGGCGGCTTTGCTGATCGCCTTGCGCAGCCGGTTGGCCAGGCCCTTCTGGGTGCTCGACCGCGCCACCGCGAACGGATAATCCGCCTCGACCACACCATCCTGCGGATAGGTCGCGGTGAGCGGCACCGCATGGTTCCCTTTCTTGTACGCGGCGAGCTGCTGTTCCGTGGTCGGGAAGACCCCGACGTCGGTGGTTGTCGCCCTACCGCCCTTCGCGTAACTGTCGAACAGGCCCACGGGATCCGCGTTCGCATTCTTCAGCCGGCTGCGCAGGGTGAGGGCGCGGAGCTGGGCGATCCCCGCGTCCGGTGTGGTCTTCTTCATCGCTTCGTGCACCGCGTGCACGGTGAGCAGGCCGGTGGTGCTGTCGAGGGGATCGGTCATCGAGACGCTCGCGACCGTGCGCTTGGCGACGCCGTCGATCAGTGCGGCCCAGGTGGTCCGGTCACCCTTGGCGAACGTGGCGCTCTGCTCCGGGGTCGCGGCCAGGACCAGGGGCGAGTAGGCGATCGGTGCGCCACCGACGTCGTACGTGATGCCGTTGGTCGCGGCGAGGCCGAGCCACGCCGTGCTCGACGGGATCCACACGTCAGGATTGCTCGACGAGGCCTCGGTGACCGCGGGCTCCTGCGCGACGACCTGCACCGGACCGCACTCGGAGCCGGCCGGGGCGAGGGTGCGCGCGGCGACCTCGACGACCGGGGCGATCTCCGGTGCGGCGGCAACCTTGAGATCCGCGTCGGGGCACTCGGCCACCGCTGCCGGTGGCGGCTCGTCACTCTTGCGCTGCAGCAGCGTCATGGCCCCGGTGACCGCGGCGAGCAGCAGCACGGTCAGCACGGCGACCGTCCACCGGCCGCCCTTGCGGTGCTGGGCGGGAGCCTGACCCCACGCGACCTTCTCCGACTGGTGGCGCGCGCTCAGCTCGAGCAGACTGGTCGGGTTGGTGCTCGGCGCGGGATTGATCGGCGGCTCGTTGCGCTGCCGCCCGCCGGCGATCAGCGAGATGACCACGACGGCCAGCACCACGGCCATGCCGGCCGCGGCCCACAGCATGAACGTCGCCGCGCCGTCGCCGCCGGCCGCACTCACCACGAGGTACTCCCTTGGTTGCCCACTCGGTCCGTCACTCCACCGGGTGAGCCCGGCGTGTGCGAAGTAGACAACAACGGATCGCGAACTTCCACAACACAGCTACGCGCCAATCTGAGTCAATAAACGGACTTTCGCGTTTCGAAAGCCGCGCAAAGGGACCATATGGACATGCGTGGCCAGCAATTGATCTTGCCCGGTGACCCTGTCGGCGGGAGGCGGGCTGCTCGCGGAGCGCTTTCGAATCGCGCCCCGGTGCGAGGGGCCCGTGGCTCATCGGGCGGAGCGCTCGCCTTGCGGGTGGGGGGCGGCTGGGTGCAGCTCAGTGTGGGTGGGGGCTGCTGGTTCGGCCGTTCCGGCGTAGCCCGATCGGCAGGGTGGTGCGCTGTTGATGCGTGCAGAGGCTTTGTTGGTAATTGTGGGGCTTTGTCGCTTCGGGAACGCTACGGCGATTCCCGCGCGGGCCATGGGGAAGTTAATGCTTCGGCGCCCCGGCTGACCGGACCGAGCAAGATCAACCCGATGGTCGCAGAACAATCGTGGCAGTGCCCGAGTATCGAATATCGGCATTGTCGGCGGTCAACGCCATTGGCCGAATCCGTCCCACGCCGCCGCTGCCGTGGAGAGGGCCGCCGCTGCCATGGAGAGGACTGCAAGTGTGCGCCGGCCCCGCCTCGGCCCCGCGGGTCAGCCGGCGCACCCGGCCTGTTCGCGGCCAGTCCGGGCGCGGTCAGTCCGTTCGCGGCCAGTCCGGGCGCGAGTGGCCTGGGCTCGCCCGAGCGGACTCGGCGCTAGTGGCTTGGGTGCAGCCAGCCTGGTCACAGGCAAGCCAGGCGCGGTCGGCCTGGTCACGGGCGGTCTGGTCGCGGGCAAGCCAGGCGCGGGCGGTCTGGGGCGCCGGGATCGTCACCCGTGCCCACCGGGCGGGCGGTCTGGTCACGGGCGGTCTGGTCGCGGGCAAGCCAGGCGCGGGCGGTCTGGGGCGCCGGGATCGTCACCCGTGCCCACCGGGCGGGCGGTCTGGTCACGGGCGGTCTGGTCGCGGGCAAGCCAGGTGCGGGTGGTCTGGGTGCGGGTGGTCTGGGTGCGGCGAGCCTGGTTATGACACGGCCTGGTTGTTTGCCGCCTGGTCGTGTTGGCTTGCGGTTGATCGGGCCGTGTCGGTCGGTCTGTGCTGGCCAGCCCGGCTCCGGCCGGCAATGTTCAGCCGGACTGTCGCCTCTTCTGACGGGCCTTCTTCTGGCGGCCCTGGTTGCTGCGGGCCTGGTTGCTGCGGGCCTGGTTGCGGCGGCCCGGGCCAGGGTGGCCTGCCTGCGGTGGCCGGTCTGTTGCCGCGGTGTCCGGGATGGGGTCGCTGAGCTGGGCGGCTGAGCCGGGCGGCTGGGGCGGGCGCTGAGCCGGGCGGCTGAGCCGAGCGGCTGGGGTCTGGGGTGGCTGGTCTGGGGCGATGGAGTGCGGATCCGGCCGGCGGCGGACTGAGGGGCTGGTGGGGGACGGCCCGGGGTGCGGTAGCCGCCGGAGGCGGGGTGGTGCGGGGTGCGGTTGGGGGCGGACGTTGCGCGTACCTATATGGGGGTTCGACCTTGGGGTTGGGGGGTCGTTAGGCTGGTGGGGCGATGGATAACAGAACCGGTCTTCCTGTTGTCGGCATGGTGGGTGGCGGGCAGTTGGCCCGGATGACCCATCAGGCCGCGATTGCCCTTGGTCAGTCTTTGCGGGTGCTTTCCGAGAAGGCTGACGACAGTGCTGCCCTGGTGGCCGCTGACGTTCGGATCGGGACGCATACCGATCTTGCCGCTCTGCGGGAGTTCGCGAAGGGGTGTGATGCGGTCACGTTCGATCATGAGCATGTGCCTACCGCCCATATTGCCGCGCTGGCTGCCGAGGGTGTGAAGATCTATCCCGGCGCTGAGGCGATTGTGTTCGCCCAGGACAAGCAGCGGATGCGGGAGCGGTTGGCTGAGCTCGGCGCTCCGATTCCGCGGTGGCGGCCGGTGACCGATACTTCCGACATTTCCGACTTCGTGGCTGAGCATGGCCTTTCGTGGCCGGTGGTGGCCAAGGCTGTCCGGGGTGGGTATGACGGGCGCGGGGTCTGGATGGTCGGTGGGGCCGAGGCCGCCGCTGATCTTGTCGGTACCGGTACGCCGCTGATCGTGGAAGAGCGGGTGCCGTTGCGGCGGGAGCTGGCCGCCCTGGTCGCGCGGTCGCCGTTCGGGCAGGTCGCGGCTTATCCGGTGGTCGAGACCGTGCAGCAGGACGGGATCTGTGTCGAGGTGCTGGCGCCGGCTCCGGGGCTGTCCGAGGCGCTCGCGGTGCAGGCTCAGCAGCTGGCCATCGATCTGGCCAACGCGCTCGGTGTGGTCGGGTTGCTGGCCGTCGAGCTGTTCGAGACCGAGGCCGGGATCTTCGTGAACGAGCTGGCCATGCGGCCGCACAATTCCGGGCACTGGACCATCGAGGGCGCTCGGACCTCGCAGTTCGAGCAGCACCTGCGGGCCGTCCTGGACTATCCGATGGGGGAGACCTCGCTGGCCGCGCCCGCCGTGGTCATGGCGAACGTGCTGGGTGGGCAGCCCGGTGGGATCTCGATCGACGAGCGGCTCCATCACCTGTTCGCGGAAGATCCTGGAGCCCGGGTCCATCTGTACGGCAAGCAGGTCCGTCCCGGTCGCAAGATCGGGCACGTGACGGTTTGCGGTGACGACATGACAACGGTACGTGCCCGGGCGGTTCGGGCTGCTCGCTGGCTTCAGGAAGGTTCGTGATGGGTCCCACCGTCGGCGTGATCATGGGTAGTGACTCGGACTGGTCCACGATGGAGGCCGCCGCGGAGGCGCTGGCCGAGTTCGAGGTGCCGTTCGAGGTCGGGGTCGTCTCGGCGCACCGGACGGTCAAGAAGATGGTCGACTACGCGACGTCGGCCGCCGACCGGGGCCTGAAGGTCATCATCACCGGGGCCGGGGGTGCCGCGCACCTGCCCGGCATGGTCGCCTCGATGACGCCGCTGCCGGTGATCGGCGTGCCGGTGCCGCTGAAGTACCTCGACGGCATGGATTCGCTGCTGTCGATCGTGCAGATGCCGGCCGGGGTGCCGGTGGCGACCGTGTCCATCGGCGGCGCGCGCAACGCGGGGCTGCTCGCGGTGCGGATCCTCGCCGCCTCCGACCCGGTGCTGCTCAAGAAGATGCAGACGTTCCAGTCCGACCTCGAGCAGGTCGTCGCCGGTAAGGACGAAGCGCTGCGCAAGCGGCTCATGGCGTGACAGCGGTCTACGCACGGCTGCTGCAGGCGTGGAACGAGCGTGACTCCGCCGCGTTCGCGGGGCTGTTCGCGGCGGACGGCCTGCTGATCGGTTTCGACGGCAGCCAGGTGGTGGGGGCGGACATCGCCGGTCACCTGGCGGCCGACGCCCCGACGTCGCGGTATGTGGCCAAGGTGCGCGGGACCCGTCCGGTCGGGGTGGACGGGGTGCTCGTGCACGCCATCGCCGGGATGGTGCCGGCCGGCGGTTTCGACCTGGACCCGGCGCTGAACGCGGTGCACACGCTGCTGGTCGTCGACGGCACGGTGGTGCTGTTCCAGAGCACCCCGGCGCGGTATCGCGGCCGGCCGGACCTGGCCGCCTCGCACAACGCCGAGCTGACCCCGGCCCTGCTGGACGGCGAGACGCTGGCCTCCTGAGCGGTCAGGCGGTCAGCGCATGCGCAGGAGGGCTCCGCGGAGGCGTTCCTGGGTTCGGCGGCGGTTCTCGTTGGTGGCTCCGAGGGCGAGCAGCAGGACCCCGACCGGGACGAGGACCAGCCACGGGCCGACCAGGGTGGTCGCGAAGTGGATCGTCGCGATGACCGTGACGACCGTGCCGATCACCACCGGGGCCTGCTGCTGGAGCCGGGAGCCGATGATCAGGGTGGCCACCGCGCCGAGCAGGAGCACGACCTCGCGGATCTCGTTGTTGTTGGTGGCGATGACCAGGGCGGTGGTCGGGACGAACGCCGCCAGCAGCGCCGGGCCGTAGGCCGCCCAGCTGCTGAGGTCCGGGCGGTGCCGGGCCTCGATGACGCCGACGAGCAGGGCCAGCGCGGCGAACGGCAACGTGTAGGCCTCCGGCAGGGCCACGTCGGCCAGGGCGATGAACAGCCAGACACCGATGATCTCGAAGCCGACCGCCAGCCAGAACAGGTTGCGGCGCTGGGCGGGGCTGCGTCCCGGGCGGGTCGCGGCCAGGCCGAGCACCGCGCCCCAGGCGGCGAGCAGCGCGGCCAGGTGCGGCGGTGAGTTGTAGGCGAGAGCGCCGGCGATCAGGGCCGAGGCGTAGCCGCTCCACTCGACCGTGGTCGCTTCGAGGCGGTATTCGGAGAGGCCGAGGCGGGGCAGCGTGGCCTCGAGGATGAGCAGTGCCGCGCCGACCGCGAGGACACCGAACGCGGCCCATTCCGGGGGCATCCCGGCGACGAGCGCGACGGTCAGCACGAAGAACTGGCCCATCACCGCGGTGAACAGCCAGCCCAGCACCCGGGCGTGGCGGCTGCGGCCGGCCAGCGCCGCGACCAGGCCGACGCCGACCGCCGCGCCGAGCGTGAACAGCGTCAGCTGCTCGGTGGCGAGGCTTCCGGCGAGGCCGGCCCCGCCCGCGAGCAGGCCGATGACGAAGACGATGTTGCGGGTGGTGCGCAGCATCGCGGCGTGCGTCGCGACCGGCGGCGGGGTCAGCGCGAGACCCAGCATCGAGATCGTGAAGACCACCAGGGCCGCCGACGTCGCCGCCGGCCACGCCGCGTGCAGCGCGATCGGCGCGATGAGCAGCGTGATCGCGAGGCCCGGCAGGATCACCGGGACCGCCTCGGCGGGTTTGCCGCCGAAGCCCAGGGCGGCCAGCGCCGCCGCCACGGTCAGCAGCACCGCGGCGAGCACGCTGGTGCCGTCGACGCCGCCCGAGCTCGGGTTGACCAGCGCGTCGATCGGGCCGTCCCACACCGAGCCGATCTGCTGCAACGGGTCGACGAGGGCGGTGCGCAGCGCCGGGGCGATGGAGAGCACGGCCAGCACGGCCGGCAGCGCCGCGACCCAGACCGCGCCGGTGGCCGGGTCGACCAGCCAGCGGCCGCGCAGGCCGCTGGGGCGGATCGAGGTCCACCGGGTCCGCCCGTAGCGGGTGGTGTACTGCTCCCGCCAGCTCGGGTTCGACGCGGCGACGGTGAGGCCGGGGGCCCGCACCGAACCGCGCAGCAGCTCGGCGATCACCCCGATCAGGGCGGCCGCGGCGGCGTAGAGCGCGGTGGGGTAGTCGCTCGGGATCGAGGCCACGGCCGTGACCGTGGCGCCGAGCACCAGACCGAACGTCGCCCAGGGCAGGTATTGCGGCACCCAGCGGGCGACCAGGGAGAGCAGCGCCAGCATGAGGCTGGACGCGGCGACCGCGGCGATCAGCACCAGCTGCGCGGAGCGGCCCTGGCCGGCGGCGATCGCGGCGAGCACGCCGGGGGCGGCGATCAGCGCGCCCGCGGTGGCCGCCCCGCCGATCTGGGCCCGGTGCCGGGGCATGCCGGTGTCGTCGAGGGTGAGCGCCACGCCGTCCTCGGCCTCGGCGCGTTCGATCCAGTCCTGGCGGGCGGCCGGGGTCAGGCCGGCCCGGGAGAGCCCGGCGACCAGCGCCCCGGTGAGCACGATGAGGCCCAGGGCGACGGCCGTCGACCACGGGCGGACCAACCCGGCGCCGGCGGCGTGCAGGGAGACGACCGCGGCGACCCCGGCCTGGGCGAGGGCGCCGCGCGGGTCGGTGGTCGCGGTGGCCGCGATGCCGTACGCGATCGCGACCGCCCCGCCGATCAGCAGCGGCGACCACCAGGGCAGCCCGAACGCGGCCGGCGCGCCGATCGTGGCCAGCGCGGCGCAGGCGGCACTGACGTCGTACTTCCAGGGGCGGGGCAGGGCGGTCGCGGCGGCGACGGCGATGATGGTCAGGGCGACCGGGGCCTGCCAGGCGCCGGCCGGGACGTTGCCCGGGACGGCGCTGACGTCGGAGGCCCACACCGGGCCGGGCGCGGCGATGATCCGCAGGCCGAGGGCGACCGCCTGCCACGCGGCGATCGCGCCGATGACCAGGCCGGCCAGGGCGAGCCCGACGACCGGTCCGCGGCGCCAGTCCTCGGGCAGGGCCCGGACGCCGAAGCCGACGATGAGCGCCACGACGGCGGCGACGGCCAGCGGGGCCTCGGGGAACGCGAGGGCCGCGATGCGGGCCAGCGCGCCGCAGACCGCGACCGTGGCCGCGGCGGCCGCGATGTCCGGGCCGTCCAGCATCCGGTCGGCGCGGCGGCCGTTGTCCAGCGACTTGGCGAAGAAGAGCAAAAGCGCGGCGGCCAGGATCAGCGCACCGACCCAGATGTCTGGCGCGGTCGCGCCGGGGGAGAACAGCGCGGCGAACGCGAGCGCCACCGCGCCCAGCCCGGCGCCGACGGTCATCGGGAGACTGACCTCACGGCGGGCCACCTGGAAGACCGCCGCGTAGGTAAGGGTGCCGGCCACCGCGAGGAAGCCCAGGGCCAGCGCGGGCACGGTCACACCCTCGGTGGGCGGCGGGCCGCCACCGGGGTCGTTCATCGCGAGCACGGCGGTCACCACGGCGCCCGGGATCGCCAGCGCGGCCGCGCCGGAGGCCCAGTCGCCGACCAGCCAGGCGTACAGGCGTACCGGGATCTGCCGGGCCGCGATCGCGACCATCACACCCGCGCCGGCCAGCGCGGTCAGCACCGCCGCGGTGAGCCACGACGCGCTCAGCGCGGCGCCCGCGCCGAACAGGCCGACCACGCCGGCGGCCGCGATGTGCGCGATCGCGACCCGGCGGGCCGGCGCGAGCAGACCGGCGCCGCCGATGCCGATCGCGGCCAGGACCAGCGGCCAGGGCGCGGTCGACCAGGGCAGGGCCAACGAGGAGGGTACGGCCAGAGCGGTCAGCGCCACGCCGGTGACCGCGCCCTCACGGCGGTACTCGGCCGGGAGGGCCAGCGCCGCGGCGACGGTCAGCAGCAGGGCACTGAGCGCGAGCATCCACCCGGCCCCGCCCGCGGCCTCGGAGATCCGGTCCGCGTAGCCGGTGGTGTCCGCGTTCCACACCGGGCGGGCTGCCTGCACCGGGGCGAACGCGGCGCGCAGCGCGTCGAGGGCGACGAGGAGACCGATCACGGCGAGGGCGGCGGCCGAGGCGAACTGCGGGCCCCGGCGCACCTGCTCGGGGAGCATGCCGACGACAGCGCCGGTCAGCGCGACCGCGGCGGCGGCCGCGGCCAGGGTCCACGCCGGGGTCGCGACGTCGGCGATCCGTGCGCACACGACGATGATCGCCAGCGTCACCACGGCACCGGCGATGTTGCTGGCCAGCACGTGGTCGACCATGCGGGCGGCGGCCGCGGCGGTCACCGCGGCCAGGATCAGGATCAGCCCGGAGCGCAGTGCGTCCGGCACCGTATCGGCGCCGAGCAGGCCCCCGGTGCCGTACAGCAGGGCGCCGGCGGCCGCGGCCAGCAGCAGTCCGTAGGTGAGCTGTCGCAGCCAGCCCGCCGACGGGGGTGTCGCGGGCGGGGCGAGCGGCACCGTGCCGGCCGCCGGGGCTCCCGCCGGGCGCGGGCCCGGGAAGATCCGGGTGGGCACCCAGCGCCACCGGCGCCGGCCGGTGAGCCCGCTGATGATGAGGTCGGGCTCCTCGGGCAGCGTCTCGGGGCGGGCGGGTGCTTCCTCGGTGCCCTGTTCGAAGTCGCGGGCGCCGGCCGCACGGGCCTCGTCCGCGTCGGCCAGGGACCCGCGGTCGGCGGCCACCGGGCGGCGCACCGGCCAGGTGGGCAGCAACCGGCCCTGCCGGATCACGGTGGTGAGCAGGAAGAGGTCGATGACGGCCACGACGGTGAGCGCGCCGGCCCAGCCCGCCGGGCTCTCGATGATCGGGTACGCGAGCAGCGGCGGCACCGGCTGCACGGCCACCACGGTCGCGTAGCGGGGCACGGCCAGCTTGGTGGCCCCCGCGTACACGAAGCTGGCGGCGGCGGTGATCAGCAGCGTCACGCCGAGGAACACCGGGGCGGAACCGCCGAAGCCGGGGCTGCCGTGCAGCGCGAACAGGGTCAGCGGCAGCAGGATCAGACCGACCGCGGCCAGCGTCTCACCGGTCGAGGTCAGCCCGCGGCGGGCGATGACCGGGGCGGCGGCCAGGGCGACGGCGGTGAAGATCGCCAGGATGAGCGCGCGGCCCAGCGGGTTGGTGGCCGCGCCGGCGAACACCACCGCGGCGACACCGAGGACCAGAGCACTGAGGCCGAGCAAAATATTCTGTACGGACTGCGACGACGTCTCGGGCGCGTGTGCCGGGGGCGGCTCGGGGGCCAGCGGGGCCACCCGGGTGCGGCGTGGTGGTGCCGGGGCCCGCCGCGGCGGCGCCTCGGTCGGCGGCGGGTCGTCGACCAGCACGGTGGCACCGTCGGTCATCTCGCCGGGCGGACCGGCGCCCTCGGCCCGGGTGGATTCCACCGGCCGGCGGCGCACCCGCCGGGGCGCCGAGGCACGCTTCTTCTGCTGGTTGGCATGAGCCAGGATGTCCCGCTGGAACTGGGCCGCCTGGATCTTGCTCGCGATGGTGGAACGTTCCTTGGCCGCCGCCATGTCCTGGATCTTCAGCTCCGCGATGGACGCTTCGATCCGGGCCACTTCCTCGTCGTAGCCCTCGTCCGGCCCCTGCGACTGCGCCACGGCACCCCCTCGACCCGCTACCTACGAAGCATGCCTTCCCGACACCTCATTAGAACAGTCTCAACCGGGTCGAGATCAATGGAAACGGCCGCGAACCCGGCAGGTTCGCGGCCGCGGCCGGAAAACGGTCAGTCGTCAGAGGGCTGGCGCGGGGCGGCCCATTCCGCGATACTCCCAGCCCGCGCGCGCCCAGAGGGTGGCGTCGAGGCAGTTCTTGCCGTCGATCACGAGCTTGCCGGCGGCCAGGGCGCCGAGCGCCACCGGGTCCGCGTTGCGGAATTCCGACCATTCGGTGAGCACGCACACCAGTTCGGCGCCGGCGACCGCGTCGTTCATGGAGGCCTCGTACGCGAGCCCGGGCTGCACCGCGCGGGCGTTCTCCATGCCTTGGGGGTCGTAGACGCGTACGTCGGCTCCGGCCTTGGCGAGGCTGGCGGCGATGGACAGGGCGGGTGCGTCGCGTACGTCGTCGGAGTTGGGTTTGAACGCGGCTCCGAGTACGGCGATGCGGGTGCC
>NZ_JBITDZ010000007.1:0-424862 GCF_044454705.1 Actinoplanes sp. NPDC051494 | reverse complement strand
CGCGTCGCAAGTGGGCCGGGCACGGAGGTACCGGTGTTGTACCTGCGTGTTCGGACCGCGCCGCGAGGCGGAAGCTGGGCCTCGTCGCAGGCCGCCGTGATCCACCAGACGCGCCCTAGCCCTGCTCAGCGGCGCGGGCCATGGCTCGCAGGGTGTGGGCGAAGCCGATCCTGCCGATGGCGGACAGCAGGGGCGAGGCGTGACGGGTGAGGGCGTGCGGGGTGACCGTGACGTCCTCGTGCCAGGTCGCGCGGGCGTGACCGCCCGGCAGGGGAGTGACCTCGAACCAGGCGGTGCCGTGGATGAGCCGGCCGTGTTTCTCGACGTCGCAGCGGCCGGGGGTGTCGCCGGGGCTGTTGCCGGCCGGGGGTTGCCAGCGGGTGACCGTCATCGGGTCGTCGAAGGCCAGCGGGCCGATGCCGGTGCGGGCCACGAAGCCGGCCCCGACGCCGCCGGCGTTCGCGGTGGTGACCCGAACGACGGTCAGCGGGACCCAGTCGCCGTGCCGGGGCCAGTCGACCAGTTCGGCCCAGACCCGGGTGGCGGGTGCTGCTACTTCTACGGAGACGCTGAACCGGGTCATCGGATCAGGCTTCCCGGTGGCCTGTGCAACAAACCTGCACGTGCAATTCATTGACTCCTGTATATCTGCCGAGTGAGGATTCTCGGTAGGTAGGGGACGCGCCGCAGGCTGCGGCTGAGCACGTCGCAGGACATTTCCGGCTGCCATTCCGCAGCTGTTCTCCGCGCGCGATCCCCGCATTTCTCATGCGGCAAGGAGACATTACCCATGGCATCCTCAGTACGGGTCCGCCGGCTCGCCGGTGCGGGCGCGCTGGTCGCCACGGTGGTGGCGGGACTCGCCCTCACCGCGGCCGGCGCCGCGGCCGCGACCGTGTTCACCGCCGACTTCGAGTCGGGCGGCACCAGCGCCTGGTCGAAGTCGGGCGGCACCTGGTCGGTGGTCGCCGACGGTTCGCAGACCCTGCGCCAGACGAACGTGGGCAGCGAGAACGCCCGGGAGTTCGCCGGCGACACCACCTGGACCAACTACACCGTGTCGGCGCGGGTCAAACCGCTGTCGTTCGGGTCGGGTGGCTTCGTGGGCCTGCTCGCCCGGGCCAACAGCGCCACCACGTTCTACCGGCTGGCGCTGCTGCCCGGCAACCAGGCGCAGCTGCAGGCGGTGAACAGCGGCAGCGTCACCGTGCTCGGCACGTCGTCGCGCACCGTCGCGACCGGCACCTGGTACACGCTGGGCCTGACGGTCAGCGGCACGACCGTCAGCGGCACGATCGACGGCGCGGCGGTGGGTTCCGCGAGCAGCTCGATCGTGGCCGGTGGCCGGATCGGCCTGCAGACGGGGTACGCGACCGCGGGCTTCGACGACGTCACCGTGGCCACCGGCGGGGGCGGCACCACCCCGACCCCGACCACCCCGGCCCCCACGACCCCGGCCCCTACAACTCCGGCCCCCACGACGCCCGCGCCGACCACGCCGCCGCCCACCACGCCGCCGTCCTCGGCCGGTGACCTGTACGTCTCCCCGAGCGGCAGCGCGAGCGCGCCCGGCACGGTGGGCAGCCCGACGACACTGGTCTCGGCGATCACCCGGATCGCGGCGGGCAGCACGATCTTCCTGCGCGGCGGGACCTATCCGTTCGCCCAGACGGTCACGATCGCCGCGGGGAACAACGGCACGTCGAGCGCACGCAAGACGCTCTCCGCGTACCCCGGGGAAGTTCCGGTATTGAACTTCTCGGCCCAGACCGAGGATTCCGCGAACCGCGGCCTGGCCGTGAACGCCAACTACTGGCGCGTTTACGGGATCGTCGTCGAACGGGCCGGTGACAACGGCATCTTCGTCGGCGGCAGCAACAACATCTTCGAGCGCACGATCACCCGCTACAACCGCGACACCGGGCTGCAGCTGTCCCGGATCGCGTCCGACACCCCGAACAGTCAATGGCCGGCGAACAATCTGGTGCTGAGCGCGGAATCGCACGACAACGCCGATTCCGACGGCGAGGACGCGGACGGGTTCGCCGCGAAACTGACGGTCGGCAGCGGCAACATCTTCCGGTACGCGGTGTCGCACAACAACATCGACGACGGCTGGGACCTGTACACCAAGACCGACACCGGCCCGATCGGTGTCGTGACCATCGAGGACTCGCTCGCCTACAGCAACGGGACGCTCAGCAACGGCACCCAGAACGGCAACGGTGACCGTAACGGTTACAAACTCGGCGGCGAGGACATCGCGGTCAACCACGTGGTGCGGCGGAGCATCGCGTTCAAGAACGGCAAGCACGGGTTCACGTACAACAGCAATCCGGGCTCGATGACGATCTCCAACAATCTGAGCATCGACAACACGGAACGCAATTTCTCGTTCGACGCCGGCACGTCGGTGTTCCGCAACAACACGTCGTGCCGCAGCTCCAGCGGGACGAACGACCGGATCATCGGCAACGCCGACAGCTCCAACCAGTTCTGGTCGGGCACGAACGGCTCCCGCTGCGCGAACTACACGGGCGCACTGGCCTGGTCGTTCGCCTCCGACGGCCGCCTGGCGGTCACCCTGGGAGGCAGGGCAGTGACCCTCTGAGGCGGTGCTGCCGCTGTCAGGATTTCCGTACGCGGAACTCGTTGCCGTCGGGGTCGGCCAGCAGGATCGTGCCGTCCCCGCCGGTCCCGAGCCGGGTGGCGCCGAGCGTGACCAGCCGGTCGATCTCCGTCTGCCGGTCCGCGACAAGCTCGAGACGCTGCCGGTCGCGCCCCGTCCTCGGTGCCACCGGCGGGCCGCCCCACGCGACCTTGGTGCCGCCGGCCGGGGACTGGATCGCGGTCTCCTCGTCCTGGTCCCACACCAGCGGCCAGCCCAGCGCGGCGCTCCAGAACAGGCCGACCGCCCGGGTGCCGTCGCAGGCGAGCTCCCCGAGCGGACCGCACCCGGCGAGATACCTGTTGCCGGGTTCGATCACGCACAGCTCGTTGCCCGCCGGATCGGCCAGCACGATGTGCCCCTCCTCGGGAAGCTGCCCGACGTCCAGGTGCCGGCCGCCGAGGCTCAGCGCGGTCGCCACCGTCTCGTCCTGGCCGGCGGCGCCGTCGCTGGTCACGTGCAGGTGGATCCGGTCGCGTGCCACCTTGGCCGTGTCGCTCGCGACGAACCGGAGGCCGGCCTGGGTGTCGCTCCCCGGCAGGAGCAGCCCATCGGCGTCCTCGACGATCTCCCGGCCGAGCAGCCCGGCCCAGAACCGGGCCGGTGGTGCCGGGTCAGGTGCGTCGTACGTAACCGCCAGCAGTCGCAAGCCCATCACCGCACAGTAGACACGACCACGGGGGCGACCAACCGAATTCCGGACCGGTCTGACCGGACATCAGCCGACGCCGCCTCCCCGGTGGGAGGCGGCGTCCGGGGGTGGTGCGGTCAGCTGGCGCCGCTGGCTCGCCAGTTGATGCTGGTCAGCAGGACCCGGGCCTCGTCGGCGACCTCGGCGTCGGCGATCACCGCGTACTGGGCGGCCTGCAGGGAACTGCGGGAGGTGAAGTCGCGGCGGCCGCCGGTCATGGCCTGGGCGAGGGCTCCGAAGACCGCTCCCCAGATGGCTCCGATGAGCAGGCCGAGGAAGATCACGCTGTACCAGTTGGAGTCGCTGAAGATGCCGAAGAAGAGGCCGATGAACAGGCCGAACCAGGCGCCGCTGGCCGCTCCGGCGCCGGCGGCCCGGGCTGTGGTGAGGCGGCCGAGGACGTTCTCGACGAGGCGCAGGTCCGTACCGATGATGCTGGTCCGCTCGACCGGGAACTTGTTGTCCGAGAGGTGGTCGACGGCCTGCTGGGCCAGGGCGTAGTCAGGGTAGACGCCGACCTGGACGGTGCCGCCCACGGTGCTCTGCGGGGCGGCCGCCGGGGGTGCGGGCACGCCGGCCGGGCCGGGCGGGATCGTGCCGGTGGTGCCGGGCATCGCGGGTTCGGGGGTGGTGGGGGTGGTCATGGCTTCCTCCTGCGGGTGATTCATGCGGGCTGAGGGCCGGGTGCGGGCCGGTCGCCTGCGGCTAGACGTACCCAGATCGCGAAGGTTCCAGCGACGATGGTGGTGACCGCCGCGATGCCGACCGCGAAGTACACGCGGCCCGAGCTCAGAGTCGGGACGAACGCGATCACGGCGAGGCCGCCGAGGGCGACCACGGTGCTGAGGGCGCCACCGATCGCGAAGATCGTCATGACGAAGCGGTTCGGGCGGGCGGTGACACCGAGGACGCCGACCCGCCAGGCGCGCACGAACGTGGTGGCCAGGGCGCTCCAGGCCAGGACCACGAACAGGGCGGCGATGGTGTCACTCGGGCGGTGCCACGCGGCCCAGACCGTGGCCACCGCGATGATGGTGACGTAGGCGGCGCCGAGCAGGGCGACCGTGCCGCGGATGGCGAACGGCAGCACCAGGATCAGCGCGAACGCGACGGACGCGGCGGCGGTGGTGTGCCCGCTGGGGAACGAGTTCGGCATCGTGGTGCCGTCCAGGTCGGGGCGGATCAGGTACGTCTTGAGCAGCCGGGTGGTGGCGTTGGAGCCGAGCACGAGCAGTGCCGCGGCGATGGCCAGGTCGGCGCGCTTGCGGACGAAGCCGATGGCGGCGGCGGCCAGGCAGATGCCGACGAGGCTGACCAGGGTCGTGCCGTTCAGTGCACGTTGCATGATCTCGACGGCGCGGGGGTGGCTGACATCCGCGCCGTTCATGGCGCGGGTGTCGATCAGCTGCCCGGGGCGGGTGCGGACCGCGAGGTAGTAGATCCCGGCGACGGCGGCCAGCGCGAGCACCGCGATGAGGAAATGCGCGAGCACGTGACTGAACCCGCGGCCACCGGCTCGGGTGGTCTCGGCGGGGCGGGCGGCCAGGGCCGTCATCGGCAGGTCCTCCTGTGCGTGGTCTGCGGTGCGGGATGGCTTTGCCCAGACCGGTGGTGTTTCAAGCCTGCGAATCGCGCGGATCATAGACCGCTCCCGCCCCGGGCGCCTCCCGAGCACCACCGGACGCCGTGGCAACCCGACTGCACCTGCGAGCGCTCTTGGCCCGCAACGCCGCCCCGTGACCTTCGAGACACGAGCCGAGGCACGGATGCCGAGGCCGCGATCGAGGGGATGTCCATGTCGCTCACCGCCCGACGACTGCTCACCGGGCCGCTGCTGGTCGCCGCGCTCGGCGCCGGGTTGGTCGCTTCACCGCAGGCCGCGAGCGCGGCCTCCGGGGTCACCGCGACCGTCAGGGTCGCCGGCACGCTCCAGGTGCGTGCCACGCCGTCGCTGACCGCGAAGGCGGTCGGTTCGCTGCACGCCGGTCAGCGGGTCACGGTCACCTGCCGGGTCAACGGCCAGAAGGTACGCGGCTCGGTGCGTACCTCGAGCGCCTGGGACCGGATCGGCCCCGGCCGGTACGTCTCCCACGCGTACATGTCGGCGACCAGGTCCGTCCCGGTCTGTGCCGCGGCCTCCCCGGTGGCCGTCCCGACGAAGGCGAAGCCGGTCCCGAAGGCGACCGGCGCGAAGTTCGTGGTCGGCACGGTGCGCAGCACCGAGGGCAAGGTCAACCTGCGCTCGGGCCCGTCGACATCCGCGCCGGTGATGGGCACCGTCGGCACCGGTCGCACGATCAACCTGGTGTGCGCGGTCGCCGGGCAGAGTGTCACCGGCACGGTGCGCACCACGACCCAGTGGGACAAGACGTCGGTCGGCACGTACATCTCGCACGGGTTCATGTATTCCGGCCCGATCCCGGCGTGCACCGGGTCCGCGCTGCCGGCGCCGGTGGTCACGCTGACCCCGGAGCAGTTCATCCGGGCGTCGGTGCCGGGTGCGCAGCGCGGCTGGCGTGAGTTCGGCGTGCCGCCGTCGGTGACGATCGCGCAGGCCATCCTCGAGTCGGGCTGGGGCCGCAGCGGCCTGTCCGCGGTCGACAGGAACTATTTCGGCATCAAGTGCCAGAACGGCGGCTTCGGCAAGCTCGCGAACGGCTGCCACACGTACGTGACCGAGGAGTGCACCAAGGCCGGCGTGTGCTTCACCACGACCGGGGTCTTCCGCACGTACGCCAGCCAGGCGCACTCGTTCCGTGACCACGGGAACTTCCTGCGCGTCAACCCGCGGTACGAGGGGGCGTTCGCGTACACGACGAGCGCGAACAAGTTCATCTGGAAGGTCTGGAAGGCCGGTTACGCCACGGACCCGAAGTACTACACCAAGGTCACCGGCATCATGGCCGCCTGGAACCTGTACCAGTACGACACCTGGAAGTGACGTAGCGGACCACCCCCGTCGGCGGAACCTGGCCGACGGGGGTGATTTGCGTCTTATGCTCCCTTCAGTGAGGAGCAGATGGTGAAGAGTGGCAACGGGCCCAGCGCGTGGCAGGGGCGTTTCGTCGGTCCACTGCTCGCCGCCAACGTGCTCGTCGTCGGCCTCACCGCCACGCTGCTCACCGTCGGCGCGCTCAAGGAGGACCAGCGCGCCGCCGCGGACCGGGTCATGGAACAGCGCACCGCGGTGGCCCGCGCCGCCGTCGAGACCGAGATCGGGCGCTACCGCGACCTCATGCTGGCCGTCGCCGCCGGGCTCGGCACCAACACCCGGCTCACCGCGGGCGACTTCGCCGCGGCCACCGCCCCGCTGGACCGCGCCGCGCTGCCGGGCGCGACCTCGGTCGCGTTCGTCGTCGCGGCGGGACCGGACGGTTTCGCCGCGACCCAGCGGCTGTGGCGCGAACGGGGCGTACCCGCGCTGACCCTGGCCCCGCGCGGCACGCACGCCGAGCACTACTTCTCGATCTTCCAGCGCAGCCTCAACGCGAGCGGGCCGAGCTATCCCGGGCTCGACGTCGCCGAGTCACCGGAGGCCTCCGCCGCGCTGGTGGCCGCCCGGGCCACCGGGGACCCGGCGGTGTCCGACGCGTACGTGCTGCTGCGTGACCGCGGCATCCCCGAGGCCGAGCAGCAGCTCTCGTTCCTGTTCGTCACGCCGATGGCGATGCCCGGCGCGACCGGGTGGCTGGCGCTCGGCCTGCACAGCCGCGACTTCCTCGACCGGGTCCTCGGCACCGGCGGCCAGGGTCAGCTGGACGGCGAGCTCTACGCGTCGAACGGCGCCGGCGAGCGGGTCAAGGTCGCTTCCTACGACGCGGCCGGCCGGCGGGACATGACCCGTACCGGGACGATCCACGTCGCGGACCAGCAGTGGCAGCTCGTCACCGGCGCCGACTCGCGCAGGCTGCCCGGCGCGCGGACCAGCACCCCGGCGACCGTCCTGCTGGGCGGTTTCGTCATCACCGCCATGCTGGCGCTGCTCGTCTGGATCCTGGCCACCGGCCGGTCCCGGGCCCGCTCCCAGGTACTGGTCGCCACCGCCGAGCTGCGGACCGCCGAGGCGGAGAGCCGCCGCCAGGCCGGCCTGCTGCGGGCGGTCATGACCAGCATCGGCGACGGCGTCGGGGTGGTCGACGAGAACGGGCACTTCCTGCTGCACAACCCGGCCGCCAAGGGGCTGCTCGGCATCGCCGACGACGCCGACGAGCCGCAGGACTGGCAGGAGCACTACGGGCTGTACCGGGCCGACGGGCGTACCCCGTTCCCGCTCGACGAACTGCCGCTGATCCGGGCGCTGCGCGGCGAGTCCTGTGACGGCGTCGAGATCCTCATCCGCAACGGCAAGCGCAAGGAGGGCATCCTGGTCAGCGTCGACGGGCGCCCGCTCGACCCGAGCGCGGGCCTGCACGGCGCGGTCGCGGTGTTCCACGACATCACCGAGCTGCGGCGGTACGAGACCGACCTGGCAGTGTTCGCCGGGGTGGTGGCGCACGACCTGAAGGCGCCGCTCGCGGTGATCCGCGGGCACTGCGAGACCGCCGCCGACGAGCTGGCCGACGCCCCCGAGGGCCCGGAGGTGTTCGAGGCCCGCTCGGCCCTGGACCGCATCGCCAACGCGGTGGACCGGATGGCGGCCCTGATCGACACGCTGCTCGCGTACACGACCTCGCGCGACGCGCCGCTGAAGCTGGAGACGGTCCCGCTGGCCCGGCTGGTCGCCGACATCATCGCCCAGCGCACCGAGCACCTGCGCCCGGACGTCTCGGCGCCGGACTTCTACCTGGGCCAGCTGCCCGAGGTGCTGGCCGACCCGGCGATGCTGCGCCACGTGCTCGACAACCTCGTCGGCAACGCGCTGAAGTACGTGCAGTTCGGCCGCGGCGCCCGGATCGACGTGACGGCCGCGCCCGGGCCGCCGGGCTGGACCCGGATCGAGGTCGCCGACCGCGGCATCGGCATCCCCGACGAGGACAAACCCAGCATCTTCGACTCGTTCCACCGGGCCTCGTCCGCCGCCGGCTACGCCGGCAGCGGCCTCGGGCTGGCCATCTGCCGGCGCATCGTCGAGCGGCACGGCGGCAGCATCGGCGTGCAGGACAACCCCGGCGGGGGTACGCGCTTCCACTTCACCCTGCCGCTGGCGCCCGCCCGCGCGGCGCTGGACCGGGCGCTCGCCGAGCGCGCCGCGGTGCAGGAGATCGCCGGCGGGGTCCGCCCCGGCGAGCCGGTCAGACCTGCCGGGGTGGCAGCAGGGCCGCCACACAGGCCAGGAGCTGGGCCGGCAGGAACGGCTTGAGCAGGGTGGCGCTCGCACCGGCCGCGGCCGCGCGCTCGTCGCCGGGCAGCATCGACCCGCTGGCCAGCACGACCGGGATGTGCCGGAGCTCCTCGTCGGCGCGGATCGCCCGGCACAGATCGAGCCCGGTCATCTTGGGCATGTCCACGTCGGTCACGACGATGTCCGGCAGGTGCTTGCGAACGGCCTCGAGGGCCTGCTCGCCGTCGGTGGTGGTGACCACTTCGTGTCCGGCCCGTTCGAGCGCTCTGCGCAGGACGAACAAAATGTCCTCGTGGTCCTCGGCGACGACGATCAATGGGGGCTCCGGCACTCGGGGGAGATGGTGCTCTTTGCACCAATAAAGATCGAGTGGTCTCCGGGTCACGGGCCCGTGCCGCATTTCATTGCCCGCGGCGGGGGTTAGATGGGTGCATGACTATTGCTTCCCTGCCCCTGGGCGGGCCGAGAGACATGCCGCTGCTGGGCTTCGGGACCTGGCAGATCCAGGGTGACGCCGCGTACGACGCGGTCAGCGAGGCCCTGCGGGCCGGTTACCGGCACCTCGACACCGCCACCGTGTACGGCAACGAGGCCGAGGTCGGCCGCGCGATCGCCGACAGCGGCGTGTCGCGCGACGAGATCTTCATCACCACCAAGATGCCGGCGAGCCAGCCCGGCCACGAGCGCTCCACCCTCGACGCGAGCCTCAAGGCGCTCGGCGTCGACGCCGTCGACCTCTGGCTGATCCACTGGCCACCGCCGGCCGGCACGTCGGTGCCGATGTGGCGCGCCCTGCTCGAGGCCCGCGATCAGGGCCGCGTGCACGCCGTCGGGGTCAGCAACTACGACCTCGCGCTCATCGACGAACTGATCGCCGAGACCGGCCAGAAGCCGGCCGTCAACCAGATCACCTGGGGTCCGACGCTGTGGGACGCCGAGCTGGTGGCGGCGCACCGCGAGCGTGGCATCGTCGTCGAGGGCTACTCGGGCTTCCGCAACACCGACCTCGGCGACCCGGTGCTGACCGCGATCGGCGCGGCGCACGGCGTCGACGCGGCCCGGGTGGTGCTGCGCTGGCACGTCCAGCACGAGATCGTGGTCATCCCCAAGAGCGTCACGCCGGAGCGGATCCGCAACAACTTCGACATCGACGGCTTCACCTTGACCGACGACGAGATGGGTCGGATCGACGCGCTGAGCAAATAATCACGGGCCGAAAATCATGGGGCACTGAGGGGCGATGGTGCCTATTGTTGTCTCGCCATGTCTGTAACGCCCCTCAGCTCTGACCTCGCCGAGCTCCGCCGCCGTGTCTCCGCCCTGCTCGTCCGCGACGAACGCCGGTTGCGGCGCCGCCTCGAGGGCACCCGCAAGATCCGCGACGACGACGCGCGGGCCGCCGCGCTCGCCGAGATCGCCGGTGAGATCGAGCGGGCCGAGGCCCGCCGGGCCACGAGGATCGCGTCGGTCCCGGTGGTGACCTACCCGCCGGACCTGCCGGTCAGCGGCCGCAAGGACGACATCCTCGCCGCGATCCGCGACCACCAGGTCGTGATCGTGGCGGGGGAGACCGGCTCCGGCAAGACCACCCAGATCCCCAAGATCTGCATCGAGCTGGGCCGCGGCATCGACGGCCAGATCGGGCACACCCAGCCCCGCCGGATCGCGGCCCGCACGGTCGCCGAGCGCATCGCCGAGGAGCTCGGCACCGACCTCGGCGAGACCGTCGGCTACAAGGTCCGCTTCACCGACCAGGTCTCCGACGCGACCATGGTCAAGGTGATGACCGACGGCATCCTGCTCGCCGAGATCCAGCACGACCGGATGCTGCGCCGCTACGACACGCTGATCATCGACGAGGCGCACGAGCGCAGCCTCAACATCGACTTCATCCTCGGTTACCTGCGCCAGCTCCTGCCGCAGCGGCCCGACCTCAAGCTGATCATCACGTCGGCGACGATCGAGACGCAGCGCTTCGCCGAGCACTTCGCCGAGGCGGACGGCCGGCCGGCGCCGGTGATCGAGGTCTCCGGGCGTACCTATCCGGTCGAGGTCCGGTACCGCCCGCTCGTCGAGGAGAACGAGGAGCAGGAGCGCGAGGAGCCGGTCGACCTGGTCGACGGCATCGCCGCCGCGGTGGACGAGCTGGGCCGCGAGTCCGACGGTGACATCCTGGTGTTCCTCAGCGGGGAGCGGGAGATCAGGGACACCGCCGACGCACTGAACAAGAAGGACCTGCGCAACACCGAGGTCGTGCCGCTGTACGGGCGGTTGAGCGCGGCCGAGCAGCACAAGGTCTTCGAACGGCACACCGGCCGGCGCGTGGTGCTCGCCACCAACGTGGCCGAGACGTCGCTGACCGTGCCGGGCATCCGGTACGTGATCGACCCGGGCACGGCCCGGATCTCGCGCTACTCCAGCCGGCTCAAGGTGCAGCGGCTGCCCATCGAAGCCGTCTCCCAGGCCAGCGCCAACCAGCGCAAGGGCCGCTGCGGTCGTACCTCCGACGGTATCTGCATCCGCCTGTTCTCCGAGGAGGACTTCCTCGGCCGGCCGGAGTTCACCGAGCCGGAGATCCTGCGCACCAACCTGGCGTCGGTCATCCTGCAGATGACCAACCTCGGCCTGGGCGACCTGGCGAAATTCCCGTTCATCGACCCGCCGGACAAGCGCAACGTCACCGACGGCGTCAAGCTCCTCGAGGAACTCGGCGCCCTGGACCAGCGCGCGCTCACCCCGATGGGCCGCAAGCTGGCCGCGCTGCCGGTCGACCCGCGGCTGGCCCGGATGGTCGTCGAGGGCGGCGAGCAGCAGTGCGTCGCCGAGGTCATGGTGCTGGCCGCGGCGCTGTCCATCCAGGACCCCCGCGAGCGCCCGGCCGAGCGCCAGCAGCAGGCCGACGAGAAACACGCCCGGTTCGTGGACAAGGAATCGGACTTCTTCAGCTACCTCAACCTCTGGCGCTACCTCAAGAAACAACAGCGCGAGCTCTCCGGCAACCAGTTCCGGCGGATGTGCCGGTCGGAATTCCTCAACTACCTGCGCGTACGCGAATGGCAGGACCTGTACGCGCAGCTGCGGCAGGTGGCCCGCGGTCTCGATCTCGCGATCGTGGAGAACGAGGAGGGCATGCCCGACGTGCAGCGGCTGCACACCGCGCTGCTGTCCGGGCTGCTCAGCCACATCGGGCTCAAGGACACCGACAAACGCGAGTACCTCGGCGCGCGGGGTGCCAAGTTCCAGATCTTCCCCGGCTCGGCGCTGTTCAAGAAGCAGCCGCGCTGGGTGATGTCGGCCGAGCTCGTCGAGACGTCACGGCTGTGGGGCCGGGTCAACGCCCGCATCGAGCCCGAGTGGGCCGAGAAACTCGCCCCGCACCTGGTGAAACGCAGCTACAGCGAACCGCACTGGGAGAAGAAGCAGGGCGCCGTCATGGCGTACGAGAAGGTCACTCTCTACGGGTTGCCGATCGTCGCGAGGCGCAAGGTCGGTTACTCGAAGGTCGACCCGGTCGCGTCGCGGGAGCTGTTCATCCGGCACGCGCTGGTCGAGGGCGACTGGGAGACCCACCACCCGTTCTTCGCCGAGAACGCCAAGCTGCTCGCCCGGATCGAGGAGATCGAGAACCGGGCCCGCCGCCGCGACATCCTGGTCGACGACGAGACCGTGTACGCGCTGTACGACGAGCGCATCCCCGCCGAGGTGGTCTCCGCCCGGCACTTCGACTCGTGGTGGAAGAAGGCCCGCCACGAGAACCCGCAGCTGCTCACGTTCACCCGGGAGCTGCTGGTCAACACCGGCCGCGACGGGGTGGACCCGGGGGCGTACCCGGACGCCTGGCTCGCCGGCGGCGTCCGGATGCCGCTGACCTACCAGTTCGAGCCGGGCACGAAGGCCGACGGCGTCACCGTGCGGGTGCCGCTGGCGCTGCTCAACAAGCTCGACGGCGACGACTTCGGCTGGAACGTGCCGGGCCTGCGCAAGGAGATCATCGTCGCGCTGATCCGGGCGCTGCCCAAGCAGCTGCGCACCAGCTTCGTGCCGGTCCCGGACTGGGCCGACGCGGTGCTGTCGCGCATCCCGGCCCGGCGCGGCAACCTCAGCGACGCGGTCGGCGCCGAGCTGCGCCGGCTCACCGGCACGGTCGTGCCGCGCGACGCCTGGCGCCCCGACCAGGTCCCGGACCACCTGCGGATCAACTTCCGGGTGGTCAACGAGACCGGCGAGACCGTGGGGGAGGGCCGTGACCTGGACGTCCTGCGCGCGAGCCTCGCCCCCAAGGTCCAGCAGACGATCTCCGCCGCCGCCGGCGACATCGAACGCCGGGGCATCCGGACCAACGATTTCGGTACGCTGGCCCGCTCGGTCAAACAGGTCCGCGGCGGTTATGAGGTCGCGGTCTACCCGGCCCTGGCCGACGAGCAGGACAGCGTGGCCGTGCGGGTCTTCGAGACCGAGGCCGAACAGCGTGAGGCGATGCGGGCCGGCACCCGGCGCCTGCTGCTGCTCACGCTGCCCCCGGCCGCCCGTTACCTGCAGGGGCGCCTGGACAACCGGGCCAAGCTGGAGCTGTCGCGAGGCAACCCGTACCGCTCGATCGCCGACCTGCTCGACGACTGTGCCGGCGCTGCCCTGGACCGTCTCGTGCAGGACAACGGCGGGCCGGCCTGGTCGTCGGAGGCGTTCGCGAAGCTGCGTGACGAGGTCCGCGCCGACCTGGTCGACGCCACCGCGGCCGTGGTCACCCAGGTGCAGGCGGTGCTCGCCACCGCGTACGAGGTCGGGCAGCGCCTCGGCACCACCCGGGACCCGTCGATGGTCCCGGCGCTGGCGGACATCCGTACCCAGCTGAAGGCCCTGGTCCACCCCGGGTTCGTCACCGAGACCGGCTGGCGCCAGCTGCACCAGCTGCCCCGCTATCTCAAGGGCGTCACCCACCGCCTCGACCGGCTCGCCGGCAACCTGGCCCGGGACCGGCAGCTGATGAACCAGCTGCACGAGATCGAGCAGGAGTACCGCGAGCTGCGCGCCGAGCTGCCGGTGGGCGGCCCGGCGGACGAGGGCCTGCGGGAGATCCGCTGGATGATCGAGGAGCTGCGGATCAACTTCTTCGCGCAGGCGCTCGGGACGGCTTACCCGGTTTCGGACAAACGCATCTACAAAGCCATGGATCAACTTCCCTCCTGACACGTTCTGTCCCGTTCCGCCCCGGCTTCGACCACGATCATGCGACCGTGGCAACGATGGCCAGGGGTCGGACGACGGAGCAGGCGGGCGAGCGTACGCGCTCCGCCCGCCCGTGGTGGTTGTGGCACCTCATCGTGCTCGGCACCGCGACGGCCGCCATTGCACTGGTCCCGGCCGGTGCCGCGCGCAACGCGATCATGCTGACCTCCGCGGCCACCGTGGTCGTGGCGATCGTCGTGGGGCTGCGGATACACCGCCCGCCGCACCGGCTCGGCTGGCTCGTGCTGCTGGTCGCGGTCGTCTACACGGTGCTCAGCAACGTGCTGTGGCCGGTGCTGCAGGCGACCGGCGTGACCGGCGACTCCCCGGCGATCGACCTGCTGTACTACACGACCTACCCGGTGCTCGGGCTCGCGCTGGCGCTGCTGCCGGTTCGCGGGCGCCGGGACCTGCGGTTCGCCGGATACATCGAGACCGGCATCATCACCAGCGGTGCGGCGGTGGTGTGGTGGACGCTGCTCGTGGACCCGTACGTGCTGGATCCGGACCAGATCCCCGATCAGCTGCATGTCGTCGCGTTCCCGATGTTCGACATGGTGATCTTCGCCCTGGGGCTGCGGTTGCTGCTGGTCGGCGGGGCCGGCTCGCTCAGCTTCGCGCTGATCGCGCTCGCCACCGCCGCGCTGCTGACCGCCGACACGGCCCTGTTCGTGTCCGCGCTCAACAGCGGCGGGTCACCGCTGGTCAGCGTCGTGTGCTGGATGCTGTCCAACGCGCTTCTCGGCACCGCCGCGCTGCATCCCTCGATGGCCGCGCCGCCCGCCGACCGGCCCGTCGACGATGCGCTCGACAACGTCGGCACGGCGCGGATCTACGTCGTCACCGTGGTCGCGACACCGATCATGACAGCGATCTTCCTGCTGCACGAGTCCATGGTCGACCGGGTCACCGCGGGCGACATCATCGTGCCGGTCGGGGCCACGGCGGTGACCGCCGCGCTCGTGGTGTCGCGCATGCGCCAGCTCAACCTCGTCGCCCGCAAGCGTGCCGTGGCACTGCAGGAGTCCGTCAGCAAGCAGGCCGAACTGCAGGGCGAGCTGCTGCACCGGGCCCAGCACGACAGCCTCACCGGCCTGCCCAACCGCGAGCTGCTGTACGAACGGCTCACCGCGGCGCTGGCGGGGGAGCGCGCCGGGGCGCTTGTGGTGCTCGACCTCGACGCGTTCAAGGAGGTCAACGACCGGTTCGGCCACGCCGTCGGCGACGAGCTGCTGGTGGCGGCGACCGGCCGGCTGCACGACATCGTCCCGGCCGGCGGGGTGCTGGCCCGCCTGGACAGCGACGAGTTCGCGGTCCTGATGCTGGATCACGACCTGGCCGGGTGCCGACGGACCGGGGAGCGGGTCCTGTCGGCGATGCGCCATCCGTTCCCGGTGCAGGGTCACGAGCTGTTCGCCACGGCCAGCATCGGGTTGCGGCTGCTGGATCCCGACCTGCTCACCGGCGACGTGCTGCGGGACGCGTACATGGCGCTGCACGCGGCCAAGGCGGCCGGCCGGGACCAGATGACGCTCTTCGACCGGGCGCTCAGCGATCAGAAACTCGAAGCGGCACGTACGGTCGAACGGCTGCGCGGGGCGATCGAACGCGACGAGCTGATCGTGCATTTCCAGCCGCTGGTCCGGCTGGCCGACGAGCGGATGACCGGGGTCGAGGCGCTGATCCGCTGGCAGCCCGCGGGCGAGGCGATGATCCCGCCCGACCGGTTCATCCCGGCGGCCGAGGACAGCGGCCTGATCGTGCCGATCGGGGAGTGGGTGCTGCGCCGTTCCTGCGAGGTCGTCGCCGGGTGGCACCGGCGCCGGCACGCCGCCGTCGTCTCGGTCAACGTGTCCCCGCGGCAGTTGCGCGAGCCCGACTTCGCGGCCAAGGTCTTCGCCGCGTTGCGTGACTCCGGCCTGGCCCCGGCGTCGTTGATCCTGGAGATCACCGAGGGCGTCCTGGTCGACTCCGGCATGGTGACCGAGCAGGCGATCCGCCATCTGACGACGTTGCGCGCGCACGGGGTGAAGGTCGCGATCGACGATTTCGGCACCGGCTACTCCTCGCTGGCGTACCTGCGGGACCTGCCGATCGACCACATCAAGATCGACAAATCGTTCATGCCGGGGCCGGGGGGTCCCTCCTCGGTCGCGGGCAGCGTGGACACCACCGCCATCACCATGGTCAAGGCGATCATCGACCTCGCGGCCGGCCTCGAGCTCGGCACCATCGCCGAGGGCGTCGAGACCCCGGAGCAGGTCGCCCTGTTGCGGTCGCTGGGCTGTGACCGGGCCCAGGGGTACTACTTCGCCCGGCCGTTGCCCGCCGAGGAGGCGGCGCTGCTGCTCTCCAGCGCCGAGTGGGGTTCGTCCGTCCCGCGCTGAAAGGCCCCCGAGCGGCTGTCCGGGGCCGGTGGGGTGCGCTGTGGGCAGCGGTCGGGTGCCGTTCGGTTACCCCGCTGTCAACCGGCCCCCGCAGGCCCTAGCGTCCTTCTCATGACGAACGAATTCCTCGCCTTCGCCCCGGTTTCCACCGCTCCCGCCGCCGACCCGGCCCGCGCGCTGCTGGACGAGATGATGGCGCGGGTGGGCGTCGACGGCCTTGCCGCCGCCCTCGGTGACGCCGGTCTGCTCGCCCAGGTCGACCAGCACGCCGCTGCCGTCCGCGACGCCCTGCACCAGGCCGGCCGCGAGGTGGACGCCGAGGGTCTGGCCGCCTACGCCACGTCGATCGTCGCCGCCGCCAAGCGGATGAACCGGCCGATCCCGGAGCCCGGCGACGCCTACGTCTCAGGCACCGCCTGGCTGGCCGCCGAGTGGCACATGATGCGCCTCGTCGCGGTGTGCCTGATCGCCGAGTCGGCCGGTCTCCTCTGACCGGTCTACGGACTAACCCACCCGAAACACCGATTTTTGGCTTTACGCAATCTAAACGGTGAAAAGTACGTTCTCTGCATGCGATTCACCGCTACCACGACTCTGCTGGGCACGCTGTTCACCGCGCTCACCCTGGCCCCGACCCCGGCGTCCGCCGCCGCCGTCCCCGCTCCCGCCGCCGCCGCTCCCGCGCCGGTGACCGTGGCGCGCTACTCGTTCGACAAGGGCACCGTCGTCAACGGCAAGGTGGCCGACCGGTCCGGCCGCGGCTCCGCCCTCACCGTCCGCACCGCGGAACGGGGACGGGTCAACTTCAACGGCACGACCGCCGACCGGTACGCCGCGTTCCCGGCGGTGTGCGTCCCGAAAGCCGGCTGCCCCCGGGCGCTGCTGGAGGGCACCGACGACCCGGACCTCGACCCGGGCACCCGCGTGTTCCGCTGGGGTGCCAGCATCCGCCTGACGAAAGCGCAGGTCGCGGGCTCCTCGAACGTCATGCAGAAGGGCGTCGTCGACACCGAGAGCCTGTGGAAGATGCAGGTCGGCGCCAACCAGGGCAAGGCCCACTGCGTGGTGATCGGTCAGGGCTCGACCACCCCGACCATCTACATCGTGCGCTCCACGGTCGGCGTCGCGGACGGCAAGTGGCACGACATCCTCTGCGCGCGCTCCGGCGACCGCCTCACGGTCTACGTCGACAAGAAGGACCGCGGCCACGTCACCATCCCGGCGGCGCTGTCCATCGGCAACGCGAAACCGCTGCGCATCGGCGGCCCCAACTTCAACACGACCAGCGACATGTTCCACGGCCTGATCGACGACGTGTACGCCCGCCTGGGCTGATCGACGCTCGGCAGCGCTCCGGGACGACAGCGGGCCGGGGACCTTGGCGAAGGTCCCCGGCCCTGCGTCCTGCTGTTTCCAGCTGTGGCTGTTTCCAGCTGCGGCTGTTTCTAGCTGCGGCGGAACGCGTAGGAGCGCCCGCCGCCCTGGGCCGCCCGGCCCGAGTGAGCCCGGCCGGAGCGTTCGCGGGCGGCCTGGCGCGGGTCGTCCGCGCCGTGGTGCGCCGGCAGCGCGTCCTTCCAGCTGTCGTGCGGGCCCGGCAGCGCGGGCGTCGCCGCGGCCAGTTCCTGGACGGCGAGATCGTCCGGATCGGTGTGCAACGAGAGATCAGGCATGAAACGGCCTCCCATGATTCAAGGCGGTGCCGTGCAGAACGAGAATCGGAAAGAGCCCCGGGCGCCGGACGCGGCGAACCGACGGCGGACGACGCCCGCCGGAACTACCCGGTGCCGGTTGATTGCGGCAGCGGAAGCTTCTCAAGAGATCATGCGTCGAGGCTAGCCCCGTGCCCGGGCACCGCGCGACCGGTTTACCGGCTTTCGATGCGGCCCAGCCCGCTTTCGACGCGGCCCGGCCCGGCGGCGGCCCGCGCCCAGCTGTCGTCGCCCGGGTACAGGGCACTGCGCAGGTAGGCCCAGGTGACCCGTTGGATCAGCGCCACCCGCGCGGGGTGCTCGTCGGTCGTCTCCCGCACCTCGTAACCGGCGATCCCGCCGAGGGAGTGCTCCGCGCCGTACAGGGTGAGCAGGCTCTTCGGTCCCGGGCTCAGGTGATAGGGGTCGGCCATCCACTCCGGTCCGCGCACGGTCAGGGGTGAGTCGTCCCGGTCCCCGGCGACGACGAGGGCCGGCGTGGTCATCGTGGTGAAGTCCGGGTTCAGGAACGGGAAGTTCTCGGCGGCGAACGCGGTGAGGCCGGCCCCGCCGGCGCCCGCGGTGGCCAGCAGCACCCCGGCGGTGATCCGCGGGTCGGACAGGTCCTCGCCGGCCCCGGTCACCGGGTCGAGCACCCGCAGGCCGAGCAGGTTGCCGACGGTCTGCCCGCCGAAGGAGTGCCCGGCCGCGGCGATGCGGCCCGGGTCGAGACGGTCGACGAGGCCGGGAACGGCGGCGGCCAGCACGTCGAGCCGGTCGAGGACGAGCAACAGATCCTCCACGCGGTGCCGCCACAGCCGCGGCGTCCGCGGGTCGTCCGGGGCGAGGCCCACGGTCCGCGAGTCGAGGTGGGTGGGCTGGACGACGACGAAGCCGTGCGCGGCCCAGAAGTCGGTCAACGGGCCGTAGCCGTCCAGGGATGAGCCGTAGCCGTGCGAGAAGAGGATGATCGGCAGGTCGCGGCCGGTGACCGGCGCCGAGACGCGGACCCGGAGGTCGTCGCCGCGCCCCGGGGCCGGGAGGACGACCGGTTTGACCGAGACGACCGCTGTCGGTGTGCTGAGTTCCATGGCGACCGAAGCTACGGTCCGCGGGGCAGTAGGTTCCTAGGGGAAAGCGGGGGTCATGTGGCGGAGCCCACACGGGGGACGGCCAGCATCGCCGCTGCCCGGGGATAGTCGCGCAGCTGGTCGCGGATCAGGCCGAGGCCGGTCTCGAGAGCGATCGGCGGGACGCCCCGGGCGGTGAGCACGTCCCGGGTCCAGGTGATGAAGTCGGTGAACACCGACGGATCGCCGACGTACAGAGCGGCCGCGAGGAAGTCGATGATGTGGCCCATGTCCTCGGCCGTGGCGTCGCGCCGGCGCTGGTCGTAGGCGGCCGCGCCGGGGTAGGCGCCGGACAGCCGGCTCAGGGCCGTGCGCAGCAGATCGGCGCGGTGGCGGACGACGTGGGTGTACTCGTCGTCGCCGAGGAAGGTGGCGTCGCCGGGGTCGCTGAACGGTGGGGGCCAGTCGCGCGCGAGGCGGGTGACCGCGTCGGCGGCGGTGGCGGCCCAGGCGTCCGCGCCGAGGCGGTGGGCATACCGGCCGTCGGCGCCGAAGCCGCGGCCGCCCGCGATGACCGGGATCCCCACCGAGCGGCACGCGGTGATGGCCGCGTGGGCCCGGGGCAGGCGGGTGGTGATCATGCAGCTCAGCGCCACCGCGTCGGGGCCGGTCTGGTGCAGGTGGGTGACCAGGTGCGGGCCGGGCACGTTGGCGCCGAGGTAGTCGGTGCGCCAGCCGTCGAGGCGCAGCATCTCGGCGAGGATGCGCACCGGCAGGGCGTGCCACTCGCCGTCGACGCAGGCGACGGTGATCCGGCCGCGGGTCGGGCGGGTCGCGGTGCGGGCGGCGACCGCGGCGAGGGCGCGTTCACTGATGGCCGTCGCCGCGTGTTCGCGGGCGATGGACCACTCGTTGGCGGCCCAGAGCTCGCCGACGCGGGCCTGGGTCGCGGCGATGAGCTCGAGCATGATCCGCTGGGGGCGGGTGCCCTGGTCGAGCAGGTCCGTAACGATCCCGACCGCGCCGTACTCGTCGCCGTCGCCGATCAGGCGCAGGTAGTGCCCGGCCAGGCCGGGGTCGTCGAGCGACGGGGGACCGGCGGTGGTGAAGACCGTCATCAGCGTCCCCGGTTCCTTCGCTCACCTCGCCGGGCGTCGATCGCGAACGGTGAGGTCGCCGGCGCGCCGGTGTCCATCAGGCTGAGCGGGGTCCGGGACGGCGCGCGGACGGCGAGCATGGCGATGTCGTCACGGACGCCGCCGTGCACCCAGTCGGAGACGAGCTGGCGCAGCCGTTCGACGGTGGCGTCGCCGGGCATACCGCGGCAGCTCGACAGCGCGTCGCGCAAGCGACTCTCGCCCCACTGCTCCTGCCCGGTCGGACCGCCCCGGGCCTCGGTGAGCCCGTCGCTGTAGAGCAGGCAGATCTCGCCGGGTGCCAGCTCGACGGTGGCCGGATGCACGCTGATGCTCGGGACCACCCCGATCAGGGTGCCCTTGACCGGTGCGGCGTCGACCGTGCCGTCGGCACGCAGGATCAACGGCACCGGGTGGCCGCCGGTGGCCAGGTCGATGCGGACCCGGCCGTGCTCGTGGCGGCTGATCGCGCCGAGGACCAGGGTGGCGAAGCGGTGCTGCCGGCTGGAGCCGAGCAGCGCCTGGTTGAGCACCGACAGCATCCGGGCCGGGTCGTCCTCGACGAGGCTCAGTGCCCGCAGCGTCTGCCGGATCTTGCCGGTGAGCACGGCGGCCTCGGGGCCCTTGCCACAGACGTCGCCGAGCACGACCATCGTGCCGGAGCCGTCACCGGTGTTCTCGTAGACGTCGTAGAAGTCGCCGCCGATGTTCAGCGCGTCGTGGGCGGCCTGGTAGGAGCCGATCAGCTCGATGCCGTCGGGCTGTGGGAGCTCGGGCGGCAGCAGGTCGGCCTGCAGGATCGCGGTGGTGTCGACCTGCTCGCGGTAGATGGCGGCGGCCGAGATCGCGGCGCCGGCCCGGGCCGCGAAGATCCGGGCGAGCAGCTCGTCGTCGGCGGAGAACACCGCACCGGGGCCGCGGCGGGCGAGGATCAGGGCGCCGGCCGGCTCGGCGTTGCCGGGCAGCGGCGTGACCAGCAGCGCGCCGACCGGGCCGAAGTCGCCGGGCAGCAGCCACGCGGGCACCTGGGAGGCGTCGAGCCAGCGGCTCGGGGTCGGCGGGAAACCACCGAGGGCCTCCTCGAGACCGGGCACGTCGCTGAGCAGGCGCTCGCGGAGCGTGCCCTCCTCCACCGCGGCGCCGGACACCAGGCGGGTCCATGCGCTCTGCCGGCGGCGCACGGGCAGGACCACGACGGCGGCGTCGGCCAGGTGCGAGACCGCCAGCTCCACCGTCGTGCGCAGGCTGCGCCGCTGGTTGAGCGAGGTGGAGAGCCGCCGGCCCGCCTCGGCGAGGAACGCGGTGCGCAGCTCCGCGGTGTTGTCCCGTAGATACCACGCATAGTGGTCGTCGTCCAGGTGCCGGCGCTCGGCGCGCAGGCCGGTCAGCACGGACTCACCGACGGTCCCGCCCGGCTCGAGCCCGGGGAGCAGGGCCGCGGCCGCGGTGTTGACCAGCACGACGGTGTCGTCCGCGGCGGTGCACAGGACAATGGCCTCGCCGGCCGCGTCGAGCGCGGCCCGCAACAGGGCGGGTGCGGGCGCGAGAGCCGGTGGACCGGTCGTCCGCGCCGTCGTCTGCAGGGGTAGCTGGGTCACCCGGTCCTCCTCTCGTCACCCCCCACCCTACGGGGTGGCCTCGATCAGGACGACGCTTCCGGGTCGGTGTCCACCACGACCGGGGCGTGATCGGACGGTCCCTTGCCCTTGCGTGCCTCCCGGTCGACGACCGCGTCACGGACCGTGGCGGCCACGTCGGGGGTGGCGTACACGAGGTCGATCCGCATGCCTTTGTTCTGGTGGAACATGCCGGCGCGGTAGTCCCAGTACGTGTACGGGTGGTCGCCCTTCATGGGCCGCGGCACGACGTCGGTGAGGCCCAGGCCGAGCAGCGCGGCGAGGGCGTCGCGTTCCGGCGGGGTCACGTGGGTGGAGCCCACGAAGACCGACGGGTCCCAGACGTCGGCGTCGGTCGGCGCCACGTTGAAGTCGCCGGTCAGCACCGCCGGGCCCTTCTGCTCCGCGGCGGCGGCGCGCAGGGCGGCGAACCACCGCAGCTTGTACGCGTAGTGCGGGTCCTCGGGGGTGCGCCCGTTGGGGACGTAGAGCGAGGTGAAACGGATCCCGCCGCAGGTGGCGCTGATCGCGCGGGCCTCGGGCTCCGGGAAGCCGGGTTCGCCGTCGAAGCCGCGCCGCACGTCGTCGAGCCCGATCCGGGAGAGCACGGCGACGCCGTTCCAGCGCCCCTGGCCGTACGCCGCGGTCTCGTAACCCAGGGCGGCCACCTCGGCGGCCGGGAAGTCGTCCGGGCCGACCTTGGTCTCCTGCAGGCAGAGCACGTCGGGAGCGGTCCGCTCCAGCCACTCCAGCAGCCGCGGGAGCCGGGCCTTGACCGAATTCACGTTCCAGGTGGCGAAGCGCATGCCTACAGCCTGCCGCATCGCCGCCGCCCGCGAGAAACGCGGGACGAGATCACATCGGCGGGGTACGCCGTTCGGCGCGCACGCGGACCGGGCCGGCGGCTTCGTCGCGCACGGCCGCGAGCAGTGCGGCGGCCAGCCCGGCGGCGAGCACGAGCAGGACGGCCACCAGCCAGATCGTCGAGCCCTCGGATCCGATCAATGTCGCCATGGTGCCGCCTCCTTGGATCGTCCGGCCGCTCTTGATGATCGGCAACGCCGGCCCCGATACAAGGGATCGGGACCGAGCGAAATAATGCCGGACCCACCCCCGGGTGCGGAAGAGGTGGAGCGGACCTTTGTCACGGCTGGATAAAGAATTCGATAGCAAACAGGTCTCTGAGCAGGAACAAGAGCTGCTAAGAATTTCCGGCGGTGAGCGGCGCCGGGCCGGGTACGTGACGCTGTGTCGACCAATGCAGAGCGTAATCACCCGAGCTCACGCCCGGTCCCCACAGCCAGCCCTGACCCTGCGTGACGCCCACGGCGGCGAGCGCGTCGCGCTGCACCCGGGTCTCCACGCCCTCGGCGACGATGCTCAGCCCCAGCGCCCGGCTCATCGCGACCACGGCCCGGACGATCTCCTCGTCCTCCCCGTGGTCGCCGAGCCCGGAGACGAACGAGCGGTCGATCTTGACCCCGGTGACCGGGAAGCGGCGCAGGTAGCCCAGCGCCGAGAAGCCGGTGCCGAAATCGTCGACGAGCAGCCGCAGGCCCAGCTCCCGCAGCTCGAACAGCACGCGCGCGGCCACCCCGTCGCCGTCGACCATGACCGACTCGGTCATCTCCAGGGCGACGGCCGAGGCGGGCACCCCGTAACTGAGCAGCTCGGCCGACACGATCAGGGGCAGTGCCGGCTCGGCGAGCTGCCGCGGCGAGACGTTGATGGACATGTAGAACCCGTCGTCGACGGTCCCGTCCGCCCGCCACTGCGCGAGCTGGCGCAGCGCCTCGTTGCGGACCCAGGTGCCGACCGCGCCGATCAGGCCGGAGTCCTCGGCGACCGGGATGAACGTCATCGGCGGGATCGGGCCGCGGGTCGGGTGGTCCCAGCGGGCGAGCGCCTCCGCGCCGGCCGGCCGCCCGGTGTCCATCCGTACGATCGGCTGGTAGACGACGTGCAGCTGGCCCTCGGTCAGGGCGGTGCGCAGCGCGCTCTCCAGCTCGATGCGCTCGCGGACCCGCTCGTGCATCGAGGTGTCGAAGACGGTGGCCCGCCCGGGTCCCTCGGACTTCGACCGGTACATCGCCGTGTCGGCGTCGCGCAGCAGCGCCTCGGCGGTCATCGCCGGGTCCCCGCCGCCCGGCGCGTGGGCCAGGCCGATCGACGCGCTGATGACCACCTCGGTGTCCCGCACCGGCAGCGCCGAGGCGAAACAGCTCTGGATCTCGTCCACCAGCCGCAGCGCCCCGGGCTCGTCACCCACGTACGCGACCAGGAATTCGTCGCCGCCGACCCGGGCGAGCGGGGTCCCGCCCGGCAGTGCGACCCGCAACCGCGCGCTCACCTCGATGACCAGCTGGTCGCCGGCGTCGTGCCCCCACGAGTCGTTGACCCACTTGAAGCCGTCGAGGTCGAGGAACGTCACCCAGACCCGGGCCGGGTCGCCGGCGGCCGTCACGGCGACCAGCTGCTCGATCTGCGCGGTGATCGACCGGCGGTTCGGCAGCCCGGTCAGCGGGTCGTGCATGGCCTGGTACTCCGAGCGCAGCTGGGCCTCGACCTGCGCGCGCACCGCGGAGACCGCGCGCAGCAGCAGCAGCGCGACGATCGCGGTGCCGCCGGCCCCGATGGTCACCCGGGCGGTGAACGTGCCTCCGACGAGCACCAGCAGCACGAACGGGGTGCCGACGGCGGGCACCAGCAGCAGCATCCGCTGCCACGACCAGGCCTGCACCGGGTGCCGGTCGGCGTGCCCGAGCTCGACCACCGACGGGTGCAGTGCCGCGACCCCGAGCAGCGTGAACGTCAGCAGGTACGGCGTGTCCAGCAGAGGAGAGGAGTAGGAGAGCCCGGACACCCCGATCACGCTGTACGCGAGGTCCCCGGCGATCAGCAGGCCGATGCACGACACCAGCAGCGTCAGGCTCACCGGCCACGTCCGCGCGGTGAAGCTCAGGTTGATCCCGAGCGCCAGCAGCACGACGTCGAACGCCGGGTAGAGCCCGGCGAACACGGACTCCACCGGCGCGGCGAGCGAGGCGGCGGGCAGGGCCAGCAGCAGTGCGCTCGCGAGAGCGCCGGCGACGCAGACGATCAGCCCGTCGAGGACGGCGTGGCGCTCGATGCTGCCCCGGGCCCGCAGCAGCACGGCGAAGAAGAAGCCCAGCACCAGGTAGCCGGGCACGATGATGACGTCGGCGACCAGCGGATCGTCCGTGACCATCGGCCGCACCAGGACCCCGACCAGGAAGAACAGCCCGGTCGCGGCCATCGCCGGCCAGGCCGCGCGGGGCTCGGCGGCGTGCCGTCGCGGTCCGGCGAAACAGGCCACGACCGAGCCGGTGCCGATCGCGGCGAAGCACACGGCGTTGACGACCGGCGACAGGTCCAGGACGTAGAGCACCGTCGCGAGTACGCCGGCCACGCCGAACGCCTGCCACGCGCGCGGCCCGAGGGCACGCGGAGCAGTGGATCGCACCCCGCATCGCCCCCTGGCACCCGTGTCAGCCGATCAGTGCTCCCACCGATGGCACCGTACCGTCCCCCGGGCCGTCCCCGGCAGGGGTTCCGTGCACAAACACGGTCGGGCACGCACAACGCCGCAACAACTCCGAGGCCACGGCGCCGAGGAGCCCGCCCCCGTCCCTGCCTCTGGGGCCCAGGACGAGCATGCGTGCGCCCCGGGAAGCGCGGATCAGCGTGGGCGCGGGGTCACCGACCAGCACCTGCCCGCGTACCCCCGGAAGATGGTGGATCGCCTGGTCGAGCAGCCGGTGCCCGGCGGCGATCCCCTCGGCGTCACCCACCACATGGGCCGCGTCGAGCGGGACCCGGCGGCGGGCCGCCTCCCGCGCCGCGAGCCGCAGGGCGAGCAGTGAACTGGGGGAACCGTCGACCGCGGCGAGCAGCGGACCGGCCGGCGGCCGGGTCCCGCGGGCGATCAGCACCGGGCAGCGCGCCCGCGCCACGACCTGCACCGGGACCGCGTCGGCGGGCAGGCGAACGCCCGGGAGGAGGCCGTCGTCGCCGAGCACCAGCAGGGTGGCGCCCCGGCTGTACCGCACCAGCACGCGGACCTGATCGCCGTCCGTGACCCGCCCCTTTACGCGTACTCCGGGAACCGACCGCGTGGCGGTCGCGACGGCCTCGTGCACTATCTGATTGGCTTCCTGTCGCGCGGTGGCGTAATCGGGGGGATCATCGAAGGAGCGCCGGTCCGGCCAGGCGAAGGCGTGCAGGACCCGCAAGGGCACCCCGCGCGCCACCGCCTCCCGGGCGCCCAGCCGCGTGGCGGCAAGGCCCGCCGCGGTTCCGTTGACAGCGACGACGACAGGAGCAGGGGCCGGAATCTGCATCGGTTCACCACCTCAGCATTCGACGTGCGGCTCAGCATCACGGCACGCTTATACAGACCATTATCTATGGTGTGACGGCCCGCACGTATTCGTGATCAATCCCTCAGGGATCGACCGGCTGATGACCCGTTCAGCTTGAGGGTTTACGGTGAACGGCAGGTTATTGGCGACATCTGCCGGTGAAGTGAGGGAAATACATGACGGATGTCAAGCTCGAGCACCCTGGTGGCCAGTTGTCACTGCCGGTTCGTTCGGCGGTCGAAGGCCCGGGTGGCATCGAGATCAGCGCCCTCCTCAAGGAGACCGGTTACGTCACCCTCGACCAGGGCTTCGTGAACACGGCCTCCTGTGCGTCGGCGATCACCTATATCGACGGTGACGCCGGCATTCTTCGTTACCGGGGCTTCCCGATCGAGCAGCTCGCGGGCAAGGCCTCCTTCCTGGAGGTCTCCTACCTGCTCATCCACGACGCCCTGCCGACCCCGGCGCAACTCGCCGAGTTCGCTGACAAGATCCGCGTGCACACGCTGCTGCAGGAGGAGATGCGGTCGTTCTTCTCCGGTTTCCCGCGTGAGGCGCACCCGATGGCGGTTCTTTCCTCCGCCGTCACCGCGCTGTCCACGTTCTATCAGGACGCGCTGGACCCGAACGACCCCGAGCAGGTCGAGATCTCCGGCATCCGCCTCATGGCGAAGCTTCCGACCATCGCGGCGTACGCGTACAAGAAGTCCATCGGGCACCCGCTGCCCTATCCGGACAACTCGCTCGAGTACGTCGACAACTTCCTGCGGATGACGTTCGGCCTGCCGACCGTCGACTACCAGGTCGACCCGAAGATCGCCAAGATCCTCGACATGCTCTTCGTGCTGCACGCCGATCACGAGCAGAACTGCTCCACCTCCACCGTGCGGCTCGTCGGTTCCGCCGGGGCCAACCTGTACTCCTCGGTGTCGGCGGGCATCAACGCGCTCTCCGGCCCGCTGCACGGCGGCGCCAACTCGGCGGTGCTCGAGATGCTCGAGCAGATCCGCGCCGACGGCGGCGACGTCCAGGCCTTCGTGCGCCGCGTCAAGGCGAAGGAGAAGGGCGTCAAGCTGATGGGCTTCGGCCACCGGGTCTACAAGAACTACGACCCGCGCGCCGCGATCGTCAAGAAGGCGGCCCAGGAGATCCTCTCCACGATGGACAAGCCGGACCCGCTGCTCGACCTGGCGTTCCAGCTCGAGGAGATCGCGCTCTCCGACGACTACTTCGTGTCCCGCAAGCTCTACCCCAACGTGGACTTCTACACCGGCCTGATCTACAAGGCCCTCGGTTTCCCGACCAAGATGTTCACGGTGCTGTTCGCGCTGGGCCGCCTGCCCGGCTGGATCGCGCAGTGGGCCGAGCAGTCCGCCGACCCGGCCACGAAGATCGGCCGTCCGCGGCAGCTCTACACCGGTGAGGCCGAGCGGCAGTTCGTCCCGATCACCGAACGCTGAGCCCCGTCCGTCAGGACATCGCGCTCACCGGTCCGCCCGGGCCATCTCCTCGAGCCAGGAGATGACCCGGGCGGATCCGTCTTCGGTACGCAACCGGCCGGCGAGCCCCGCGGCCCGCTCCCGGTAACGGGGGTTCGACGTCGCGGCGCCGATGGCGGCCGCGAGCCGGTCGGCGGTCAGCCGGGCCAGCGGCACCGGTGCCGGGCCCACCCCGAGCGCGTGCAGCCGCCGGGCCCAGAACGGCTGGTCCGCCAGGACTGGTACGCCCACCGTGGGCACGCCCGCCCGCAGGCCCGCGCCGGTCGTGCCGGCACCCGCGTGATGGACCACGGCGGCCGTACGCGGGAAGAGCCAGTCGTGGGGCAGCGGGCCGACCCCCAGCATTGCTGGGTTCCCACCGGCCCGCAGGCCGGACCACCCGGCCTGCACGATCGCCCGCACGCCGGCCCGCCGGACCGCGCCCAGCACCGGACCGGCCAGTCGTTCGCCCTGCCCGGGCGCCATGCTGCCGAAGCCGATGAAGACCGGTGGCGGCCCGGCGGCGAGGAACGCGGCGACCTCGCGCGGCGGTTCCCACCCGGCCGGCCGGGCCGGCCACCAGTAGCCGACCACCTCGTGCGAGGCCGGCCAGTCATCGGGCCGCGGCACGACGGCCGGGCTGAAGCCGTGGAACGTCGGGAAGCGGTGCCGCTGCTCCCGCTCCAGGAGCCGGTTTCTCCGGTACGGCAGGCCGAGCCGTTCGCGCAGGTCACGGACCGGTCCCCGGTACAGCGGGTGGGCCGCGGCCTCGCCCGCCCGTCCCAGCAGCCGGTTGGTCCGCGGTCCGGCCCCGCGCCCGCCCAGCAGCACCGGCCCGAAATCGCCGGTCGGATACAGCGGCTGGAGGAAGACCCCCGCGCACGGGATCCCGGCGGCCTCGGCGACCTGGTAGGCGAGCGGCGCCGCCAGCGTCGACACGAGCACCGCCTGCGCCCGGCTGCGCCGGACCGCCTCGGTGATGCCGACGCCCAGATCGGCCACGAGCGGCCGGGCGATCCGCAGCAGCCGCGGCAGGCTGCCCCGCCCGGCCCTGCCCAGGACCTCGCGCAGGTCGCCGGCCAGCGGCAGGAACGGCAGGCCGACGTCGTCCCGGAACGGCTCGTGGGTGGCGACGGTGACCGCGTGACCCGCCGCGACGAGGCGCTCGCCCAGTCCGGTGTACGGCGCGACGTCCCCCATGGAGCCGGATGTCACGATGAGCACCCGCATACGGCCATGATGCCCGCCCGGTGGAATAGTCGCTCCATGGACGCCATCACCGTTCTCGCCGAGCCGGTCCGCCGGCGCATCCTCGACGCGCTGCGGCCCGGGGACCGTACCGTCGGTCAGCTGGTCGACGCGCTCGCCCTGAACCAGCCATCGGTCTCCAAACACCTCAAGGTGCTGCGGGAGGCCGGGTTCGTGTCCCGCCGCACGGCCGCGCAGCAGCGCGTGTACCACCTCGAGCAGGCGCCGTTGCGCGAACTGGCACGGTGGCTCGCGCCGTACCGCACGCTCGGCTGAGGCGAGAATGGCATGACCGCCCCGCTCGCTGGGCATGGTCAACCCGAGTCGCGGGAGGAAACACACATGGACGTCGTCATCGGGATCGACACGGGCACCACCGCCACCAAGGGGGTGGCCGCCGGCATGGACGGCGAGGTGCGGGTCAGCACCAGCGTGCACTATCCGCTCATGGTGCCCGGTCCCGGCCGGGCCGAGCTCGACCCGGGCAAGCTCCGTGCCGCCGCCGTCGAGGCGCTGATCACGGTCGCCGCCGGGGTGCGCGAGCGGGGCGACCGGGTCGTCGCGGTCAGCCTGTCCGCGTTCCTGCACGGCCTCGCCCCGATCGGCGCCGACGGCCGGGCGCTCGGCCCGCTGATCACCTGGGCCGACAACCGCGCGTCGGGCCAGGCCCAGGACATCGCCGAGGCCGGCAGGGCCAAGATCCTGCAGGCGCGTACGGGCACCCCGGTGCACCCGATGGCGCCGCTCGCGAAACTGGCGTGGTGGCGCGAGACCGACCCCACCACGCTGCGGGACACCCCCCGCTGGGGTGGCGTCAAGGAGGTCGTGCTCGGCGGGCTCGCCGCGGAGGGCTTCGTGCTCGACCTGTCGGTCGCGTCCGGCACCGGCCTCTACGACATCCACGAACGCCGCTGGGACCCCGAGGCGCTGGAGATCGCCGGTGTCCGCGAGAACCAGCTCGCCGAGGTCGTCCCCACCACCACCGCCCTGAAACTGCACCCCGACGTCGCCTCGGCCGCCGGCCTGCCCCCGGGCACCCCGCTGATCATCGGCGCCGCCGACGGGCCGCTCGCCAACCTCGGCGTCGGCGCCACCCCGGCCGGGGTCGCCGCGGTCTCGCTGGGCACCAGCGGCGCGCTGCGCATGCTGGTCGACCACCCCGTCGCGGACAAGGCCGGCCGGTTGTTCTGCTACGCGCTCACCGAGGACCGCTGGGCCCTCGGCGGCGCGATCAACAACGCCGGGTCGGTGGTCCGCTGGGCCGGGCAGACCATGGCCGAGGGCTTCGACCGCCCGGCCGCCGAGGGCGAGGACGCCGACGTGCGCGACGCCGCGCTGCTGACCGAGGCCGCCGGGGCCCCGCCCGGCAGCGACGGCCTGCTCTGCCTGCCCTACCTGCTCGGCGAACGGGCCCCCTGGTGGCGCGGCGGCATGCGCGGCGCCTACCTCGGGCTGCGCCGCGAGCACGGCCGCGCCCACCTGGTCCGGGCCGCGGTGGAGGGCGTCTGCCAGCAGCTCGCGCTGGTCCGCGACACGTTCGCCGACGAGGACATCCGGATGACCGAGGTACGCGCCACCGGCGGCGCGGTCAACTCCGACCTCTGGGTCGGCGTGCTGGCGGCGGCGCTCGACCTGCCGGTCACCATCGCCGACACCCCGGAGGGTACGGCCCTGGGCGCCTGCCTGCTGGGCCTGCACGCCATCGGGGACCTGCCCGACCTCGACGAGGCCGCGACGCTGGTGCAGATCACCGGGCGGACCGAACCCGACCCCGCCAACGCCGACCTGTACCGCCGGATGCGCCCGCTCGTCGAGAAGTCGGCCCACGCCGTCACCGAGGTCCTCACCGAGCTCGACCGCCTCAACTCCCCGGCACTGCCCAGCACGGAGAAGGCCGTCGGCGCGGGTAAGGGGTAACAGCAGGGCCTCTCAGCCCGGCCGCCGCCGGACGTACGGTGGATCCCGTGGACAACCGGGACGACGTGCGGGAGTTCCTGGCCTCGCGCCGGGCCAGGATCACCCCGGAGCGGGCCGGGTTGCCGCACTACGGTGGCACCCGGCGGGTCAAGGGGCTGCGCCGCGAGGAGGTCGCCCTGCTCGCCGGCGTCAGCCCCGACTACTACATCCGGCTCGAACGCGGCAACCTCGGTGGCGTCTCCGGCACCGTCCTCGACGCGATCAGCCGGGCCCTGCGCCTCGACGAGGCCGAACACGCCCACCTGCACGACCTGGCCCGCGCCGCGAACGGCACCGCCCGCCCCCGCCGCCGCCCGGCCCCGGTGGTCCGCCCCGGCGTCCGGCAACTGCTCGACGCGATGACCGACGCGCCGGCGTTCGTCCGCAACGGCCGGCTCGACGTGCTCGGCGCCAACCCGGCGGCGGAGGCGCTCTACTCCCCGGCGTACGCGGCCCGGTCCCGCCCGGTCAATCTCGCCCGGTTCTGCTTCCTCGACCCCCGGGCGACCGTCTTCTACCCGGACTGGGCGGGCGCGGCCGACCAGACCGTGGCGCTGCTGCGTACGGAGGCCGGCCGTGACCCCTACGACCGGGACCTCTGCGACATGGTGGGGGAGCTGTCCACCCGCAGCGAGGAGTTCCGGGTCCGCTGGGCGGCGCACGACGTCCGCCTGCACCACACCGGTGTCAAGACCTTCCACCACCCGGTGGTGGGCGACCTGATCCTGTCGTTCGAGGCCATGCCGCTGCCCGCGGACCCGGGCCTGACCCTGACGGCCTACAGCGCCGAGCCGGGCAGCCCCTCCGCGGACAGCCTGCGCCTGCTGGCCGGCTGGGCCGCGACCAGCTCCGCCGCCCTGCCGCATCGGCGGGCGTGAGGATCGACACCTGGGGCCGCGTTGACTGTGCGGGCCGGGGTGCGACAGAGTGACCGGCGAGCGGTCGCGGAGGAACCCGGTGCGAGTCCGGGACGGTCCCGCCACTGTGACCGGGCGTCCGAGGGCGTCCGGGAGTCAGGAGACTCCGGTCGCTCGCACCTTCTGCACGCGGGCGTGGACACCCGCGGAAAGGACTTGTGGCCGTGACGCCGTACCCGTTCTCCGCCGTCGTCGGCCTCGACGATCTGCGCCTCGCCCTGCTGCTGACCGCGGTCTCACCCGCGGTCGGCGGCGTGCTCGTGCGGGGTGAGAAAGGCACCGCCAAGAGCACCGTCGTACGGGCCCTGGCAACCCTGCTGCCCGAGGTCGCCGTCGTACGCGGCTGCCGGTTCGCCTGTGACCCGCAGGCCCCCGACCCGGCCTGCCCCGACGGGCCGCACGAGGCCGGGGCGCCGCACACCCATCGGCCCGCGACCCTGGTCGAGCTGCCGGTCGGCGCCACCGAGGACCGCGTCGTCGGCACCCTCGACATCCAGCGCGCGCTCGCCGACGGCGTCAAGGCCTACGAACCCGGCCTGCTGGCCGCCGCCCACCGCGGCGCGCTGTACGTCGATGAGGTCAACCTGCTCCCCGACCACCTGGTCGACCTGCTGCTCGACGCGGCGGCGATGGGCCGGGCGCACGTCGAGCGCGACGGCGTCTCGGTCAAGCACGCCGCCCGCTTCCTGCTCGTCGGCACCATGAACCCCGAGGAGGGCGAGCCCCGCCCGCAGCTCGTCGACCGGTTCGGGCTGGTCGTGACCGTGGCCGCGCCCCGCGACGCGAAACTGCGGGCCGAGGTCGTGCGCCGCCGCCTCGCGTACGAGCTCGACCCCGACGCCTTCGCCGAGCGCTTCGCCCAGGACGAGAAGGCGCTCGCGGAGCGGATCGTGGTGGCCCGCGCGGCCGTGCCCGGGGTGCTGCTGCCCGACGCCGAGCTGGACCGGATCGCCCGGGTCTGCCTCGCCTACGGGGTGGACGGCATGCGCGCGGACATCGTGGTGGCCCGCTGCGCGGTCGCTCTGGCCGCCTGGAACGGCCGCGACCGGGTGACCGCCGACGACATCCGCGACGCCGCCCGCCTGGCGCTGCCGCACCGCCGCCGCAAGGACCCCCTGGACCCGCCGGGCACCGACGAGGACCGCCTGGAGGAGGCCCTGGACCAGGCCGCCCAGCAGGACGACGGCCCCGACGACGACGGTGGCTCCCAGAGCGGGCCGGACGGTGACGGCCCCGATGACGGCGGCCCGGATGACGGTGGCGGCCTCGATGGTGGCTCGCGTGGCGGCTCGTCGCCGAACAATTCCGCACCCGGCAACTCGGCATCCGACGCCTCCTCGCCGAGCACTGCCTCGCCCGACGAATCGGAAACGTCCGGAGATGGCGCCGACGCTGAGGAGCGTGCGGCCCGCGGGCAGCAGCCGGCGGGTGGTCAGCGGGCGGCCGCCGCCGGGCAGGCCTACCGGCCCCGGACCCTGCGGATCTCGGCCCGGGGCGAGGGCGGGCACGCCGGTCGCCGCTCCCCGGCGTTCGCCCGGCGCGGCCGGGTCGTCGGCTCCCGGATCCCACAGGGCAAGCTCCGGGGCGCGCCGCACCTGCCGGCGACGCTGATCGCGGCCATCCACCGTGGCGGCACCGGTGGGGTGCAGGCCCGGGACCTGCGCGAGGCGGTGCACGTCGGCCGGGAGGCCAACCTGGTGCTGTTCGTCGTGGACGCGTCCGGCTCGATGGCCGCCCGCAAGCGGATGACCGTGGTCAAGACCGCGGTGCTGTCCCTGCTGCGCGACGCCTACCAGCGCCGGGACCGGATCGGGATGATCACGTTCCGGGGACGGACCGCCGAGCAGGTCCTGCCGCCCACCTCCAGCCACGAGGTCGGGGTCATGCGCCTCGCGAGCCTGCGCACCGGCGGCCGTACCCCGCTGGCGGCCGGCCTCGGCGCCGCCGCCGCGACCATCGCCACCGAACGCCGCCGTGACCCGCGCCGCCGCCCGCTGCTGGTCGTCGTCACCGACGGCCGGGCCACCAGCGGCCCCGACCCGGTCACCGTCGCCCCGGCCCTCGCCGGCGTCGCCACCGTCGTGGTCGACTGCGAGTCCGGCCCGATCCGCCTCGGCCTGGCCCGCCGCCTCGCCGCCGCCCTGGACGCCGACGTCATGCCGCTCGACGCGCTCAGCGCCACCTCCGCCACCCCGCTGGGCCGGGCCGCCTGATGCCGGCAGGCTCACCCACGACCGTGCCACCCACGACCGTGCCACCCACGACCGCGCCGGCCACCACCGCGCCGGCCACCACCGCGCCGGCCACCACCGCGCCGGCCACCACCGCGCCACCCACCGCCGTGCCGGCCACCGCCGTGCCGGGCCGCGCCATCTCCATCACCACCACGCCGACCGGAAGGGCTGTCTGATGCCGCAGGGGAAAGTCACCACGGTGCCCGACGACGGTCTCACCACCCGCCAGCGCCGGCGGCAGGCCGTCCTCGCTGTGCACACCGGGCACGGCAAGGGCAAGTCCACCGCCGCGTTCGGGATGGCGCTGCGGGCGTGGAGTGCCGGCTGGCCGGTCGGGGTGTTCCAGTTCGTGAAGTCCGAGAAGTGGAAGGTCGGCGAGGAGACCGCGCTCAAGGCCCTCGGCGAGGTGCCCGGCGGGGCGCCCGTCGCGTGGCACAAGATGGGCGAGGGCTGGTCGTGGATCCAGCGGGCCGGCACCGAACGCGACCACGCCGCCGAGGCCGCCGAGGGGTGGGCGCAGATCAAACGGGACCTGGCCGCCGAGACCCACGCGTTCTACGTGCTGGACGAGTTCACGTACCCGATGAAGTGGGGCTGGGTGGACGTCGCCGACGTGGTCGCCACGCTGCGGGACCGGCCCGGCACCCAGCACGTCGTCATCACCGGCCGGGACGCGCACCCGGATCTGCTCGCCGCCGCCGACCTGGTCACCGAGATGACGAAGGTCAAGCACCCGATGGACGCGGGCCGCAAGGGTCAGAAGGGCATCGAATGGTGAGCGTCCCCCGGGTCGTCATCGCCGCGCCCGCCTCCGGCACCGGGAAGACGACGGTGGCCACGGGGCTGCTCGCCGCGTACCGCAAGAGGGGTCTGTCCGTCGCTCCCTTCAAGGTGGGGCCGGACTACATCGATCCCGGCTACCACGCGCTCGCCGCCGGGCGGCCCGGGCGCAACCTCGACCCGGTCATGGTCGGCGAGGAGCTGATCGGGCCGCTGTTCGCGCACGGGTCGGCCGGCACCGACCTGGCGGTCGTCGAGGGCGTCATGGGGCTCTACGACGGGCGCACCGGGGCCGGGGACACCGGGTCGACCGCGCACGTCGCGGCCCTGCTGAACGCTCCCGTCATCCTCGTCGTCAACGCCGCGGCCCAGGGCCGGTCGGTGGCCGCGCTCGTTCACGGGTTCCGCAGCTTCGGCAACGTGCACATCGGCGGCGTCATCCTCAACCAGGTCGGCTCGGACCGGCACGAGGCGATGCTGCGCGAGGCCCTCGAGGAGGTCGGCACGCCGGTGCTCGGGGCGATGCGCCGGGCCTCGGCCGTCGCGGCACCCTCGCGGCACCTCGGTCTGGTGCCGGCCGCCGAACGCCGCACCGAGGCCCTCGCCTCGGTCGAGGCGCTCGCCGCGCTGGTCGAGTCCTCGGTGGACCTCGAGGCGGTGCTCGCGCTGGCCCGGTCCGCGCCCACCCTGAGCGCGACGCCCTGGAGTCCCGAGGCCCGGGAACCGGTGCCGGGCCGTCCGGTGGTCGCCATCGCCGGTGGTCCCGCTTTCACCTTCGCGTACGCGGAGACGGCCGAACTCCTCGCCGGAGCCGGCGCCGAGGTCGTGGTGGTCGACCCGCTGCGCGACGAGAAGCTGCCCGACGGCACCCGCGCGCTGGTCGTCGGCGGCGGCTTCCCCGAGGTGTACGCGTCCGAGCTGTCCGCGAACGAGCCGCTGCGCCTGGCCGTGGCGTCGCTCGCGGCGGTGGGCATGCCGATCGCCGCGGAATGCGCCGGTCTGCTGTGGCTCTGCCGCACCCTCGACGGCGCGCCCATGTGCGGCGTGCTCGACGCGGACGCGGCGATGACCCCGAGCCTCACCCTCGGCTACCGCGACGCGGTGGCGCTGTCGGACAGCCCGATCCTGCCCGCCGGCTCCCGGATCACCGGCCACGAGTTCCACCGTACGACCGTGCACCCCCGCTCCGGCCTGCTGCTCGAACCGGCCGGGGGAGCGGCCTGGGCGTGGCGTGGCGCGGACCCGGAAGGCTTCGCGGCCCCGAACCTGCACGCGTCGTACCTGCACCTGCACTGGGCCGCCGACCCGGCCATGGCCCACCGCCTGGTCACCGCAGCCGCCGCGACATGAGCCCCGCCGCCGCCCCCGACCCCGGCTTCGTGCTCGGGGTCGGGGCCCGGTCGGCCGTACCCGACGGGGAGCTGGAGCGGGCCGCCGAGGCCGCCATGGGCCTCGCCGGGGTGAGCGTCACCGTGCTCGCCACCCTGGACCGCCGCGCGGACCTGGTCAGGCCACTCGCCGACCGGCGGGGGTGGACGCTGCTGGCCTTCACCGACGCCGAGCTGGCCGGGATGCCGACGCCGAACGTGGTACGCCTGACCGGGGCACCGAGCGTCTGCGAAGCCGCCGCGCTGCGGGCCGCCGGTCCGGGAGCGACACTGATCCTGCCGAAACGGACCTATCCCGGCGTCACGGTCGCGATCGCGGCCTACGACAGGTCACGCGGCGGCCGGTAGGCGAACTCCGGTCGGCGTCGGTGATCGCGCGGATCACCCGGGCCGGTACCCCGGCCACCACCACCCGGCGCAGCTTCGGGTGCACCGGATGGCCGGTCGCCGTGACGGTCACGTTCGGGGCGATCATCACCCGGGAACCGACCCGCACCTCGACGTCGTCGACGACGGTGAGGCCGAGGTTCACGTACACGTCGTCGCCCAGGTGCAGGTTGCTCCCGGAGGCCACGTGCAGCGGCGGCTCGATCCACACCCATCCGGCGCCGCGCTGACGCTTGCGGAGCGGGCCACTCCGACGGACGCTCGGCCCGGCCGGTCGCGTATACGGTGGGGGCAAGGGGGTGGGTCGATGTCTGTGTCATTGAGCCGGCGGGCGCTGTTGTCCGCGACCGCGGGTGGTGCCGCGGCGGCGGCGATCTGGTCCGGGCCGGCGGAGGCCGGGCTGCCCCCGGCCGTACACGACCTGGAGCGGAAGATCCGGGTCGGGATGCAGCGGTACGGGATTCCCGGCGTCGCTCTCGGCCTTCGGTACCGCGGCGTCGACTATGTCCGCGGCTTCGGCGTCACCGATGTCACCGATCCGGTGCCGGTCGACGGTGACACCGTGTTCCGGGTGGCGTCGACCACCAAGACGTTCACCGGGACCGCCGTCATGCGCCTGGTCGAGCGTGGCCGGCTCGATCTGGATCGGACGGTGCGCAGCTATCTGCCGGATTTCCGGACGGCCGACGCCGGGGCCTCCGCACGGGTCACCGTCCGCCAGGCGCTGAACCACAGCGCGGGCTGGCTGGGGGACTACTTCCTGGACACCGGCCGTGACGACGACGCGCTGAAACGTTACGTGGCCGGGATGGCCGGACTTCCCCAGCTGACCGCTCCGGGTTCGGTGTTCGCCTACAACAACGCCGCGATCTCGCTGGCCGGTCGGTTGGTCGAGGTCGTGACCGGCATGCCGTACGAGCGCGCGGTCCGTCTTCTGGTCCTCGATCCGCTGCGGCTCACGCGTTCCGGGTTCTTCCTGGACGAGATCCCCGGGGCGTCGCGGGCGGTGCCGCATGTTCCGGGGCCGGACGGTGCGCTGATGCCGTTGCCCGAGCTGTGGGACATGCCGCGCGGGGTCCACCCGGCCGGCGGGCTGATCTCCAGTGCCCGCGATCAGCTGCGCTGGGCCCGGTTCCACCTCGGTGACGGCGGCCGGCTGCTGACCCGCCGGTCGATGCGCGCCATGCAGTCGCGGCCCGGGCCGGGCGGCACCCTGTTCGTGGAGCTGGACGGCGCCGGGGTCACCTGGATGCTGCGGCCGACCGCCGAGGGACCGCGGGTCGTGCAGCACGGTGGTGACTGGCCGGGGCAGCATTCCGGGTTCCTGATCGTGCCCGAGCGGGACTTCGCCCTGACCGTGCTGACCAACTCGGTCGGTGGCCCGGCCCTGACCGCGGAGCTGTTCGCCGGCGACGGGGCCCTGCGCCGGTTCGCCGGTGTCCGTAACCTCCCGGCGGTGGTCCGCGGGCTGCGGCCGTCCGAGCTGGCCGGTTACGAGGGCGGCTACACCGCCGAGCAGGTCGGCCCGGACGGTGCCACGGTGGCGGTGACGCTCGAGCTGGTGGCCGCCGGCGGGGGACTGAGCGTTCGCTCCGGGGGCGTGGAGGGGCTACGGCTGGCGTTCTACCGTAGGGACCACGTGCTCATCCGGCAGCCCGACGGCACGGACACGCACTTCCGCGGCAACTTCGTCCGCGGATCCGATGGCACGGTCGCGTGGCTGCGGTACGGCGGCCGTCTCTACCGCCGCGGCGCTGCACCGGCAACGCCGCGGACCATGTCGAGGGCGACCACTTTCCCGTACCCGATGATCTAGACCGGCCATTTGTGGACGGGGATGTTCTCGTGCATGAGGGGGAGGTATCGGCGCAGCATCTCGTGCAGTGCGTCCTGGCGGTCGAGGTGGCCCTCGCGTTCGAGGCCGTGCAGGGTGTCGACCTGCCAGGTGGCTCCGTTGCGGCCGGTGAGGCAGCGTTGCTCGATGATGGACAGCAGGCGTTCGCGTTCCGGTTGGGAGACGCCCCAGCGTTCGAGGCCCTGGTGGGCCAGGGGCAGCAGGCGGCGCAGGACGAGTTCGGTGACGGGGACGTAGCCGAGGCCGGGCCAGAAGACCGAGGCCGCGATGCCGTGCCGGGCGCAGGAGTGGAAGTTCTCCTCGGCGGCGCTGAAGCTCATCTGGGACCAGACCGGGCGTTCGGCCTCGGCGAGCATCCGGACCAGGCCGTAGTAGAACGCGCCGTTGGCGACGGTGTCGACGACCGTGGGGCCGGCCGGCAGGACCCGGTTCTCGACGCGCAGGTGGGGGCGTCCTTTCACGACGTCGTAGATGGGCCGGTTCCAGCGGTACACGGTGCCGTTGTGCAGGCGCAGTTCGCTGAGCGCCGGGGTGGCGCCGCTCTGCAGGATCTGTTCCGGGTCGTCGTCGTCGCAGATGGGCAGCAGGGCGGGGAAGAACGTGACGTTCTCCTCGAACAGGTCGAACACCGAGGTGATCCAGCGTTCGCCGAACCAGACCCTCGGGCGTACCCCCTGGGCTCGGATCTCCTCGGATCGGGTGTCGGTGGCCTGCTCGAAGAGCGGGATCCGGGTCTCGCGCCAGAGTTCGCGGCCGAACAGCAGCGGCGAGTTGGCGCCGAGGGCGACCTGCACACCGGCGATGACCTGGGCGGCGTTCCAGTAGGCGGCGAACTGGTCCGGGCTGACCTGCAGGTGGAACTGGGTGCTGGTGCAGGCCGCCTCGGGGGCGATGGAGTCGGTGGTGACCGCGAGCCGGTCCACGCCGTCGATGCGGATGTCGAGGTCCTCGCCGCGGGCCGCGAAGATCTGTTCGTTGAGCAGGGCGTACCGCGGGTTGGCCGACAGCGATTCCGGGGTCAGGTGCTCGCGGCGCAGCGTGGGCAGGATGCCGATCATCACGGTGTGGACGCCGGCGGCCCGGGCGTGCTTGTCGGCGTTGTTGAGACTGGCGCGCAGCTCGCCCTCGAGGTCGGCGTTGCTCTCCCCGATGAGCCGCCGGGGTGGCACGTTGATCTCGATGTTGAACTGGCCGAGCTCGGTCTGGAAGTCCGGGTCGGCGATGGCGTCGAGCACCTCGGCGTTGCGCATCGCCGGGTCGGCGTTGGCGTCGACCAGGTTGAACTCGATCTCCATGCCGGTCATCGGGCGTTCGAAATCGAAGCGCGACTCGCGCAGCATCGAGGCGAACACGTCCAGGCTGCGCCGGATCTTCTGCCGGTATCTCGTGCGGTCCTCGCGGGTGAACTCCTGCCGATCGACCTCTTCGCCCACCTTCACACCTACCTCTCAGCAGCGCACACCTATGATCTGCACGTTCACACGCGTCTGACGCCCGAGGAGAACCGCGTGCGCCGCATACCTGCCCTGTTCGCCACCGTCGCAATCGCCGAGGCGGTGAGCTGGGGCCTGCTGCTGACCGGGATGTTCTTCAAGTACGGGCCGGTGGGCAACCAGATCGGCGTGCAGATCGCCGGTCCGCTGCACGGGGCCCTGTTCACCGCCTATCTCGCGGTGACAGCGTTGCAGGCCCGGGTCGGTGGCTGGAAGTGGTGGGTCACGCTCATCGCGCTGATCTGCTCGATCCCGCCTTTCGCGACACTGCTGTTCGAGCGCTGGGCCAAGTCGCGGGGACTGCTCGCCGCGCGGGTGGCCGAGCCCGCGTAGCAGATCTAAATATTCCATAGCGTTACCCACCCTTTACACAGAGGATACGTGGCATCGACACTGATCGTTGTCTTTGACCTCGGTGAAGGGGAGTAACGATGCGCAGAGTCTCCGGAATCCTCGCGGGAGCAGCACTTCTCGTGGGGATGGTGACCGCGCCGGCGTCGGCGGCGGCCAGACCTGGGCCCGACTGGACCACGGCCTGGGCGACCGCGCCCTCCGCCGCGGTCGCCGGCGCCGAACAGGGGTACGCCGGCTACACGATCCGCAACGTCGTGCACACCACGGCGAGCGGCGGCAGCGTACGGATCCACCTGTCCAACCGCTTCGGCACCCGGCCCGTCCTCATGGGGCACGTGACGGTGGCACTGTCCGCCCATGCCGGTGGACGCTGGGACGGCACGGTCGACGCCAGCGACGGCACCGCGGCCACCGGCACCGTACGCGACGTGCTGTTCAACGGCCGTGGTCAGATCACTATCCCGGCGCGCGCCGAGGTGGTCAGCGACCCGGTGCGGTTGCGCGTACCCGCGGACCGGGACCTGCTCGTCTCGACCTGGACCCCGCAGCCGTCCGGGACGGTCACCTACCACCCGGCGGCCATGCAGACCTCGTTCTACAGCCAGGGCCCGGCCGACCATGCCGCCGACACCGCCGCGGCCGCGTTCACCGGGACCACCGGTGTCTGGCACTACGTCAACGGCGTCGACGTCTCGGGCGGGGCGGGCACGGTCGTCGCGCTCGGCGACTCCATCACCGACGGCGTCACATCGACCGCGGGCGCGAACCGCCGCTGGACCGACTATCTGGCCGCCCGGCTCGGCCGCAGCCCGGTGCCCGACTACGGCGTGGCCAACTCGGGGATCAGCGGCAACCGGATCCTGCTCGACGCCTACTACCCGAACTACACGATCTACGAGGGCTTCGGACCCAGTGCGCTGACCCGGCTCAATTGGGACGTGCTGGAGCGCTCGGGCGCCCGCAGCGTAATCCTGTTCGAGGGCATCAACGACATCCAGCAGACCCCGAACCAGCGCGACCCCGAGCAGATCATCGCCGGGCTCGCCCAGATCACCGCGCAGGCGCACGCCCGGGGGCTCAAGGTCGTCGGCGCCACCATCATGGCGTGGAAGGGCTGGGGTACGTGGACGCCCGAGCTGGAGCAGGTCCGCGCCGCGGTCAACGACTGGATCCGGGCGGGCGGCGACGGCGCGCTCGACGGGCTCGCCGACTTCGACGCGGCCACCCGGGACCCGGCGGATCCCGCGGTGCTGCTGCCGGCGTACGACAGCGGTGACCACCTGCACCCCAACGACGCGGGTGACAAGGCGATGGCGGCCGTGGTGCCTCTCGCCCGGATCTAGATTTGTCAGCTGATCCAGGCGACGGCCACGGCGAGCGCCACGAGCACGCCGAGGATCGCCTGGATCAGCAGTCCGGGACCGAGGTGCGACCACATCGTCGGCACCCACGGACGGTACGGCTGCAGCGTCTCCAGGTTGATCACCTGTTGCAGCTTCACCGGCAGTTCCGGGTCCTTCTGCGCGATCGTGCGGACCTGGACGAGATCACCGCGGTGCAGGGCCGACTGGGGGAGCTGGCCGTGCATCTCGATCTCGTACGTCTGCCCGAGGTCGTCACGCAGCCGGACCGGCGTGACCAGGTACTCGGGGCCCTTCTTGAGGTCCTTGAACGTGCGCCGGGCCCCGCCGCCACCACTGCGGACCAGCGACAGCAGCAGGCCGCCGATGGCCTGGGCGATCGTCGCGGTGACGAAGATGGCGATGAGGATCGGCTGACCGACCTTCACCTGGCGGGTGTAGGAGCTCTGGAAGCCGACGAAGCGGCCGGTGATGACGGGCCCGTAATGGCGCAGGATCTGCTCGCGGTACAGCTCGGTGTCATCCATGGGGATCACCTCCTGGGGGTTCCTCAATGGTACGGAGAGCAATCCTTCGGACACAGTGAGTGAATCACCGACTCACGCCGTTTTGCGCGGGATCGGCGGGGAATCCCAGCGTTCCGTACCGTTGACCTGCGAGGACATCCCGATGAAACTGCCCGCGCCGCGAGGCCCCGTCTCCGAGTTCGTCATCTCCGCGCTCGCCCAGGAGCCGCACGACCTCGGCGCCGTCGACGATCCCGCGACCGACGACGACCTGCACCTCACCCTGTTCGTGCTCTACGAGCTGCACTACCGCGGCTGGGACGGCGTCGACGACCGCTGGGAGTGGCACCCGGGGCTGATCGCGCTGCGGACCCGCTCGGAAGCGCTGTTCGAGGCTGATCTGCGCGCTCTGGCCGTACCCGAAACGGATCTTGACGTGCCGCACGCCCTGATCGCGATGACCCGTGACGACAGCGGACCGCAGCTGTCCAAATTCATCCGCGGCCGCGCGAGCATGGCGCAGTTCCGCGAGTTCGCCACCCACCGCGGCGTCTACCACCTGCGCGAGGCGGACCCGCACACCTTCGCGATCCCCCGGCTCAGCGGGCCGGCCAAGGCCGCACTGATCGAGATCCAGATCGATGAGTACGGCGGGGGAGTGGCCCGTCGCATGCACCAGGAACTCTTCAAGGACACGATGACGGCCCTCAACCTCGACACCACGTACGGCGCGTACGTGGACGTGGTGCCCGCGCCGACTCTCGCGAACAACAACCTCATGTCGTTCTTCGGGCTGCACCGGCGTCTGCGCGGAGCGTTGCTCGGGCACCTCGCCGCCTACGAGATGACGTCGACCGCCCCCAACCGCAACTACGGCAACGGCCTGCGCCGGCTCGGCGGCGACGAGAAGGCCACCCGCTTCTACGACGAGCACGTCGAGGCGGACGCGGTCCACGAACAGATCGCGGCGTTCGACATGTGCGGGGCGTTCGCCGCCGCCGAACCGGAACTGGCCGGCGACGTCCTGTTCGGCGCCGCCTGCGCCCTGGCCCTGGAGAACCGCTGGGCCCAGCACGTGCTGGACAAGTGGGCGGCCGGCGAGTCCTCGCTGCGCTAATCCCGCGGGGCGGGCGCGTCGCGGCCGGTGCCCGCCCGGAAACCCACCGCCTTGTGGGTGCCGTCGCAGAAAGGCTTCACGGCCGACCTGCCACACCGGCACAGCGCGACGGTTCCACGTCCGGGGTCGATCACGTCACCATCCGGGGTACGCAGGGTGAAGTCGCCACGAACAAGCAGCGGACCGTCCTCGTACGGGACGATCACTGCCCCGCCCCCGTCACCCATGTCACTCATGCCGCAGCTGATGCCCGGCCCGCACCGAGCGAAACCCGCACCGCCCCGCCTGCCGACCGATTGCGCCAAACCCGCCCGGAGCTGGGCCTTTCCACGGTGAACTGGAGCCTGAACGCCGGTCACGGCGGACATTCGGGGGTGGGTACCATGGCTCTGCTGGGCATGAAATACGTCAAACCGGACAGTGTGCTGGCGCGCACCGCCCTGGAAGTGCTCCAGGCCCACATGGGCGGCGCCGGCCCCCGCGACGGCATCACCATCTGCCCGATCTGCGGCGAACACCTGCCCTGCACCGCCGGCCAGGCCGCCGCCGAGGTCGTCCAAGCCGCCGGCCTGGCCGAATCCTCCGGCCTGGTGGCCGCGTCCCGGGGCCCGCTCGGCCTGCCCGCGGCAACCGGCGGCGGCAGCCTGATGCCCCCGGCCGGCCGCCCGAAGGCCTCCCCGTTCTTCACCCCGTCCGCCGGCACCCCCGCTGCCGACCCCCCGCGCCCGTCCGTCGACGCTCTCGCCTCGTTCAACGGCCCGGGCTCGGCGCTGGATGCCCCACTGCCGTCACTCGACGGGCAGCCCTCTGATGACCCGCCGCCCTCGTACGGCACCCCGCCGTCTTCCGGCACGCCTCGTTCGTACGACGCTGAATTTTCCTTCGGCCCGCCGTCCTCTCCCGGTGCTGATCCTTCTCACGACGCCGAGTCCTCCTTCGGCCCGCCGCCTTCGTACGGGGCCCAGTCCTCTCCCGGCGCGCCGCCCTCCTTCGAGGCGCCTTCGTTCGAGGCGCCTTCATTCGAGGCGCCGCAGCCCTCTTTTGACGCGCTGCGCACCGATCCGCCGCGCCGGCCGGGCGGCCCCCGTCGATCCGTCGACCGTGACGCCGACTCCGGGCCCCGGCCCATCCCGCAGCCCTCCGGCCCGGGCACCCGGCGCCCCTACCCGACCCCGGCCGTGGCCCCGCCACCCGTCGAGCCATCGACGTTCACGGTGTCCCGCGAACCGATTCCCGAACCGGCACACCCGGCCCACCCGTCCCCGCTGGCACCCCCGGCGTTCGACACCCCCCGGGAACCGCTGGCCCCGCCCACCTTCGAGCGCTCCCTGCCGCTGCCGTCCCCGTACGACGAACCCCGCAGCGACGCCTTCCCCCCGCCCGGGTCGTTCCCCGCCGGCCAGCAGCCGCCGTCCACCCAGCCCTTCCCGTCCGCCCAGCCGTTCCCATCGGGCCAGTCGTTCTCGTCGGGCCAGTCGTTCTCGTCGGGCCAGCCGTCGGCGTCCCCGCAGGCGCCACCGTTTCGTCGCCCGGACGCGGCCCACCCGCAGCCGGGCGACCGGCAGGACCACCTGTCGTCCCCGCAACCGGGCAGCGGCCATCCCGGACCGCCGGACGCGGGCTATCCCACCGCGGGCAACGCCCACCCGCCGTTCCCCCCAGGTCAGCACGACGTTCCGGCCGGGGCCCACCCCGGTCCAGCCGGACCTCCCGCTGGCTATCCAGGCCCCGGCTCCGGACCCATGACGGGATCGCCCGGCGGCCACCCGGGTCACGGCTCCGGACCCATGACCGGATCGCCCGGCGGCTACCCGGGTCACGGCTCCGGACCGGCCGGAAACCTGAACCCGGCACCCCCGCTTCCTGGTGATCACCCGGCGTCGTCTCCCGGCTATCCGGGTCCTTCCGGCGGCGGTTACCAAGATCCGCTGCTGCCCCCGGCCGGTGGATTCCAGGACCCGCTACTGCCCGCCGCCGGGGGTCCATCCGGCCAGGCGGTGCCGTCGGGCGGCCATCCCGCCGGTCCGCAGGCGTTCGACCAGGCGCCGCAGCCCACGCCGCAGGCGCCGCGCCCCGACCTCACGGGCATCGACCCGCTGCTGCTGGGCCCGCCCCTGTTCACCCAGCAGAACCGTCCGCTGGACGCACCCCGCTTCACGCCCTCGGCCCGCCCACCCGAGGCATCGCCGGGCCCGGCCGGCGCATCTGCGTCACGTAACGGCTCGTCAGAGCTCCTGACTCCGGCCGCAGCTCCGAACGCCGGCGAACCGGGCCCCGGATCCGCACCCGTCACCCCGGCGACGCCCGGCGCCCCGGGAAGCTTGACCGCCCCGTCTCCCGCGGACCTGACGACGTCGGGCGGTGCCGGACTTGCCGGATCGACGCCCGGAATGTCCGGCCCAGGCCAGGTTGGCGCCACCCCGGCCGGCCTTGCCGGGCTGGGATCTGCCGGGCTGGGATCCGCTGGGCTGGGATCCGCTGGGCCGGGATCTGCCGGGTCGGGGCCCGGAGGCCCGGGATCCGCTGGGTCAGGGCCTGCGGGCCCGGGGTCTGGGGTTCCGGGGTCGGGGGTTCCGGGGTCTGGGGTTCCGGGGTCTGGAGGCCAAGGGCCCGCGGCCCCGGGATCCACTGGACCAGGGTCTGGGGGCCCGGGATCTGGTGGTCTGGGGCCTGGGGGTCTGGGATCTGGGGGTCTGGGATCTGGGGGTCTGGGATCTGGGGGCCTGGGGCCTGCCGGGTCCGGGTCCGGCGGCGTGGCTGCTCCTGGTGCCGCCGGGGGTGGCTCGGCGGAGGCGCCGCATGCCGGGCCGCAGATCTCTCCGCCCGGTGCGGGTTCGGTGGAGAACGCCTTCCGGGTGCCCGATCCCGCGGGTCGCCGTCAGGCTGCTCCCGGAGGTCCGGACCAGGGCCGGCCGTCCGCGGGCCAGGCGAGTGGGTGGGTCGATGTGCCGCAGGTGTCGCCTCCGGCGCTCGACGTCCCGCAAGCCGGTCCGGGCGGGGGTGCGGAACCGTCCGGCCTGCCCGCCGGTGCGGCACCGTCCAGCGCGTTCCAGCAGGCTACGCCCGCGCCGAGCCCGTTCTTGCAGGCGACGCCGGCCGCGAACCCGTTCCAGCCGCGGCCGGCCCCGGACGCCACCGCCGCGCCGAACCTCTCCCAGCCGGCCTCGTCGGCGCCGAATCCGTCTCAGCCCGCCTCGTCGGCTGTGAATCCGTTCCAGCAAGCCGCGCCGGCGCCGAACCTGTCTCAGCAGGCCGCGTCGGCTGCGAACCCGTTCCAGCAGGCCTCGCCCGCGCCGAATCCGTTCCAGCAGGCCGCTCCGGCGCAGAGCGCCGACCAGCAGGCGTCGCCCCCCGGTCCGCAAGCATCGCCTCCCGGTCCGCAAGCGCCGCCGAATCCGTTCCAGCAAGCGACCCCCGCGCCGAATCCGTTCCAGCAGGCGACGCCGGCAGGGAGTCCCTTCCAGCAGGCCGCTCCGGCGCAGAGTGCCGAGCAGCAGACCGCGCCGACCTCGTTCCCGCAGGCAGCACCGTCCCCGGCCGCGTCTCAACAAGCCGCGCCGGGGCAGCAAGCCGCGCCGGGGCAGCAGGGTGGGCAGCTCGGGGGCGCGTTCAATCCGGGTACGACGGAGGAACCGTCGGGGCTGCCGCCGCGGCCCGGTCCGGGTGGAGCGGGGGCGCAACCGGGTACGCAGGCGGCTCCTCCGGCCTGGCCTCCGGTGGGCCGGGAGGAAGACGCGCCGAGCGGGCTGCCGCCGCGCCCGCAGCAGTGAGCGGGTCAGGCGCGGGGGAGGCAGGCCCAGACGACCTTGCCCTCGTTGCCGGGTAGCCAGCCCCAGCTGTGGGCCATGGTCTCGACCAGCAGCAGGCCGCGGCCGCCGGTGGTGGCCGGGAAGACGTCCCGGCTGATCGCGGGGGCGGCCGGGGAGCCGTCGCGGACCGAGAGGTGCAGGTAGCGCCGGGTCAGGCTGAGGCGCAGGGTCATCGGGGTGGCCGCGTGGGTGACCGCGTTGGTGACGAATTCGCTGGCGATGAGCGTGGCCGGGCCGGTGAGGGCGGGCAGGTCCCAGCGGTGGCAGGCGTCGGTGACCACGGTGCGGGCCTGGCGGACCGAGCCGGGCACCGGGAGCAGGTCGTCGCTGATCGTGGGCAGGGTCCGGTGTTCGGTGCGGGCCTGGGTGCGGGCTGTCGCCAGGTCGGGCAGGACCGGCAGCCGGCGGCAGGCCGCCACCTCCAGGGCGCGGCGGGTGGCCGGGGCGGGGGCGCAGAGCAGGATCGAGATGCCGGGCCAGCGGGCTGCCTGCCGGGCCACGTCGGGGAACACCGTCAGCGCGAGCGGGTCCTGCACAATCATCGCCGAGATGTCCACCAGGAGGGCTTCCGGCTGGTCGGCGAGGCGTTTGAGCAATGTGGTGCGGATCTGCGGAACCTCGCTCAGGGATAGTGTCCCGGAGAGGGTGACCAGCAGTCACCCGTCATCCGCCCGGACCGATGCATCGAGGCTCAATGCCGTCTACGATCTGGCACCGGTCCCCCTACCCGCAGGTCGTCGCGTCGAAACTCAGATGTCGTCGGCCTCCACGACGATGATGGCGCCGTCGCTGTCGGCGGTGAGCTCCTCGCCGGGGCTCACGCCGTGCTCGCCGCCATGCGGGTCCAGACGACCTTGCCGTCGGTGACCGGCAGCACACCCCAGGCGTCGGTGAGTTCCTTGACGAGGTGCAGCCCGCGTCCCCCGGCCTCGGCGGCTGCCGGGTCCTTCGGCCGGGGCAACAGGCGGCTGCCGTCGCGTACGGTCAGACCGACCAGCCCACCGCGCAGGCCGAGGGTGAATTCCATGGTGGTGTGGGCGTGCCGCACGACGTTGGCGACCAGTTCCGTGGCGACCAGCGCCGCGGTCGAGGCCATCTCGCGGCGGTGCCAGCCGGTGCAGGTCGCGGTGACGAGCTGGCGGACCTGCCGGCAGGCGTCGGGGACCGGTCGCAACCGGACCCGCAGTCGTTGCGGTGCCGGTTCCGGTCCGGCCGCCGCCAGGGCCTGCTCACAGCTCGGCGCCGCGGTCACGTTGTCGCAGCCGGAGAGCTCCGCGGCGACGGTGGCCCCGGCGCCGCAGAGCACGATCGGCACACCTGGCCACTCGGCGTTGCGGCACAGGATGCCGGTGAGGACCCGCAACGCGAGCGGGTCGGGGATGTCCAGCCCGGCGACGTCGATGAGCAGTGACTCGGGCTGGGCGCAGAGGCTGCGCGCGACCGCCTGCTCCAGCGCGGCCCCGGTGAGGTCGTCGAGCACGCCGCTGACCCGCAGGATCGCCACCGGGAGGCTGCGTTCCGGCCGGCAGACCAGCTGGCTCGACATCTCGTCCCCTCACCCCCGTCGCGTCGCTCCCGTCGCGTCGCGCGTCCCTGATTGCCCACCGGATCCCGGGGGCAAACGTCGGACCTGTTCGTAGAGTGCGAGGTAGGAGGCGGCCATCGTGGCGGGGGAGAACCGCCGGGCGGCCTCGGCGCGGCATTCGCCCGGATCCAGCGTGCCGGCCGCGCGGACGAGCTCGCCGAGTTCCTCCTCGTCGGTGGTGAGCAGGCCGGTCCGGCCGTGGTCGATCATCTCGGGCAGGCAGCCGCGGGCGATGCCGACCACCGGGGTGCCCAGGGCGAGCGATTCGACCACCGCGGTGCCGCCGGGTTCGTTCCAGCGCAACGGGAACAGCGCGGCGTCGGCCCCCGCCACCAGGTCGTCGCGCTCCTGGCCGTGCAGGGTGCCGAGCCAGCGCACCCGGTCACCGTCCACATGCGGCGCGACGTGGTCGAGCCAGAAGCGCACGTCGGGGTTCTGCGGGTCGGCGCCGGCCAGCGCGGCCGGCGAGTGGTACGGCCCGACCGGCCCCGCGAGCACGAGATCGAACCCGTACCGGTGGGCGAGCCGCGCGGCCAGGTCCTGTCCCTTGCCGGCGTTGATCCGGCCGAGTACGACCACATAGCCCCGCTTGGTGGCCAGGGGCGGCGGGTCGGCGGCCAGCGGGGTCGCGAGGTGCACGTGCCCGACGGAGTGCGCCTGCAACGCCACCGGAGCGTGGGTGAGCTGGTCGGCCGAGACGCCGTTGACGTACACCCGGCCGGCACCGTCGAACGTGCCGTACAGCTCGGGGTGTTTTTGCAGGTCCCAGTGCAGGGTGTGCAGTGCGGGCGGTGCGTCGTGGCCCAGGGCAGCGAGGGTGGCGAGCCCGGCGGCCTCGACGTGGTCGTGGATGACGTCGATGTCGCCCTCGGCGATCCGGCGCACCACCGCGTTCTGGTGCGCCGGGATGACGCCGCAGACCTGGTTGTACGGCCGTTGCAGCAGCTTGAACTGTCCGTCGGGGAACACCGAGACCCGTTCGTCGACGGCGAGGGTGCTGTCGCCGACGCTGGCGAGCACCACCTCGACCCCGAGCTCGCGCAGCCCGGGGACGAGGGTCGCGATGATGTTCTCGATGCCGCCGTAGCCGATCGGCGGGACCGGCAGCCAGGGGCCGGCGTTGATCAGGACCCTCATGCGGCGGTCAGCGGGAGCATGCGGGGGATGGTGACCAGCGGGGGGCGTTCGCTGACCCCGGCGTCGCTGACGACGATCTCCCGGTCCAGGTGCGAGGCGACCGGGCCGGCGCCGCGGTGGAACTGGGTGAGGATCGTCGAGGGCGGCAGCGCGTCGGCGACCAGGCCGCGGCGGTGCAGCCGGGACCACGCGGTGACCATGATCTGCGCGGACATCCGGCCGAGCGCCTCGGTGCCCTGGTGGCGGTGGTACCGCTCGCCGAGGTCGGCCTGGGCGAGGGCGTCGAGCCCGACGAGGTCCAGCAGGTCGATGAGCATGGCGATCTCGACGCCGTACCCGGAGACGAACGGGATCCGTTCGAGGGTGGCGCGGCGCCCGGCGTACTCGCCGGCGAGCGGCTGGACGAAGCCGGCCAGGTCGGGCCAGAACAGGTTGAGCAGCGGGCGGGCGGCCAGCTCGGTGACCCGGCCGCCGCCGTCGGGCTCGGTGCCGGTGACCCCGACGAGCGGCCGGTGGTAGAAGCCCTTGACGAACTCGACCGTACGGTCGGTGAGCAGCGGTCCGATCAGCCCGGTCACGAACGTCGACGAGAACTGTTTGAGGTCGCCGTCGACGAACGCCACGACGTCACCGGTGCTGGCCGCGAGCCCGGCCCACAGCGCGTCGCCCTTACCCTCCATCCGGGGCAGGCCGCGGGTCACGTCGTCCTGGTGGACCACCCTGGCACCGGCCGCGCGGGCCACGTCGGTGGTCGCGTCGGTGGAGCGGGAGTCGACCACCACGATCTCGTCCACCAGCGGCACGACGTCCATCAGGTCGTGCCGGATGGCCGCGACGATGTCGCCGACCGTGGCGGCCTCGTTGCGGGCCGGGATGACCACGCTGACCGTGGTGCGCCGCTTGGCGCGCAGGAGCCGGGCGGGTGTCCACTGACCGGCGTTCGAGCTGCGGTACTTGGTCCAGGCCTCGACCACGGGCGAAGCGGTCGGTGGTGCGGTGCCGTTGCGCATCTGCGGAGTCCCCCGGTCACGATCACGAATGGAGATCGGCAAATCCCCCGTGGAGACCGAAGTCAATCTTGACGGCAGGTTACGAATCGCTGTGAATGGCATGTCTCACGTTTCGGCACCCGGCGCCAGGAGACTTTCCCGCCCATGTCAAAACAGGGCCGGATGGCTGCGACACGGGTGGGAATCATCGGAGCCGGAGGGGTGGCTCAGCGGCACGCGCGGGTCCTGTCCGCACTGCCGGATGTGCAGGTTGCGGGCGTGACGGACGTGGTGCCGGAGGCGGCTCAGCGGTTCGCTGAGGAGTTCTCGACACGGGCGCTGCCGGACGTGGCGGCGTTGCTGGAGTCGGGGCTCGACGCCGCGTACGTGTGTGTCCCGCCGTTCGCGCACGGTCCCGCCGAGCGGGCGGTGATCGCCGCGGGGCTGCCCATTTTCGTGGAAAAGCCTATTTCACTTGATCTGGACATTGCCCATGAAATCGGCGAGCTAATTGCGCAGCGTGAAATTGTCAGTGCGGTGGGTCACCATTGGCGGTATCTCGCCGTGGTCGACCAGGCCCGGGAACTGCTCGCCGGCCGGGCGATCCGGCTGGTGACCGGCGCGTGGCTCGACAAGGTGCCGCCGGTCGGCTGGTGGCCGCACAAGGACCGCTCGGGCGGCCCGGTCGTGGAGCAGGCCGCCCACGTGCTCGACCTCGCCCGCTACCTGGCCGGCGAGGTCTCCGAGGTGACCGCGATCGGCAACGGCACCCCGCCGGACGCGGACGGCGCCGACATCGACGGCGCCACGGCGGCCACCCTGCGCTTCGCGAGCGGCGCGGTGGGCACCCTCGCCGCGACCTGCGTGCTGGGCTGGAAGGAACGCGCCGGGCTCGAGGTGTACGCCGACGGCCTCGCCGTGGCGATCAGCGAGACCGGCCTCACGATCCGCGACGCCGACGGGGTCCGTGAGATCGAGAGCGACCCGGAGACGGCCCGCGTCGCGGTCGACCGGGCCTTCATCGCGGCGGTCCGCGGCGAGGGCGACGACATCCGCGTCCCGTACGCCGAGGCCACCCGGACCCACGCGTTGGCCCTCGCCGTCGCCCGGTCCGCCTCGTCCGGCCGCCCGGTCCAGCTGAAGGAGCTCGCCAGTGCGTGACCGCAACATCGTCGTGACCAAGCCCGGCAGCGTCGAGATCGTCGAGGAGGACATCGCGCCGGGGCCGTTCCGGGTCCGCACGATGTACTCCGGCGTCTCGGCCGGCACCGAGCTGACGTACGTCAAGGGCACCAACCCCGCCCTGCACTCCCGCCTCGACCCGGAGCTGGGGCTGTTCGAGGGCGCCGCCGCCGAGGCCTGGCCGGTGACCCGGCTCGGCTACATGGAGGTCGGCCGGGTCGAGAGCAGCAGCACCCCCGCGGTCACCGAGGGCGCGCTCGTGGCCATGACGTACGGCCACCGCACCGGCTGGACCGGTGACCCGCTGCGCGACCGGGTCGTCCCGCTGCCCGCCGACCTCGACCCGATCCTCGGCATCTACGTCGCGCACATGGGCCCGATCTGCGCCAACGGGCTGCTGCACGCGGCCGCCGACCTGCGCGGCACCGCGGTCCAGAGCCTCGGCGACGGGGTGCAGGGCCGCCGGGTCGCGGTCACCGGCGCCGGGGTGGTCGGCCTGCTCACCGCGCTGTTCGCCCAGGCCCACGGCGCCGCCTCGGTCGTGGTGCTCGACCCGACGCCCGCGCGCCGGGCGGTGGCCGAGGCGCTCGGGCTCGAGACCCTCGACCCGGACGCGGACGACCCGGCGGTCACGCTCAAGACCGCTTGGCGGCACAACGCCGGGGACCGCGGCGCCGACGTGGTGTTCCAGTGCCGCGGCCAGGCGTCCGCGCTGCAGCTGGCCCTGCGCCTGCTGCGGCCCCAGGGCACCGTCATCGACCTGGCGTTCTATCAGGGCGGGGCGGACGAGGTCCGGCTCGGCGAGGAGTTCCACCACAACGGGCTCGGGGTGCGCACCGCCCAGATCGGACGGGTGCCGCGCGGCCTGGCCCCGTTCTGGGACCGCGAACGGCTCTCGGCGGAGACCATCGCGCTGCTCTGGGCGTACGGGGAAGAGATCCGGAAGAACCTGATCTCCGCGGTGGTGCCCTTCGACGAGGCGCCCGCGCTGCTCACCGACCTCGCCGCCCGTGAGCGGCAGGAGTTGCAGGCGGTCATCTCGTTCTGATCGCTGGCTACGCTCGGCGGTATGCGCAAACTGCTGCCCTACCTGCGACAGCACCGCGGCACGTTGATCGTCGTCGCGGTGCTGTCGGTGGCCGGGGCCGGTGCCTCCCTGGTGCAACCGCTGCTCGTCCGTACGGTGCTGGACGCGATCTCGGCCCGGGAGCCGGTCGGATCGCCGGTGGCGCTGCTGGTCGCGCTGCTGGTCACCGGCGCGGCACTCGGCGGCGTGCGCGACTACCTGCTGCAACGCACGGCCGAAGGGGTCGTGCTGACCACCCGGCGCCGGCTGGCCGGTCACCTGATGCGCCTGCCGATCGCCGAGTACGACGCCCGCCGTACCGGCGATCTGCTGTCCCGGGTCGGCGCGGACACCACCCTGCTGCGCGCCGTGGTCACCTCCGGACTGTTCGAGATGGTCGCCGGCGTCGTCATGGTGATCGGCGCGACCGTGGCGATGGCCGTGCTCGACCCGCTGCTGCTGGCGGTCGCCCTGGGCGGCCTGGCGGTCGGCATGGGCGTCGCGATCACCGTGTCGCGCCGCGTCCGCGCACTCTCCGAGCAGGCCCAGGCGCGGCTCGGCGAGATGACCTCGGCGGTGGAGCGGGCCATCTCCGCGGTCCGCACGATCCGGGCCAGCGGCGCCGAGGACCGCGAGGCCGTCACCGTCGCCGGCAGCGCCACCGAGGCGTACGAGGCCGGCATGCGCGTCGCCCGTCTCGAAGCGATCGTCGGCCCCGCCTCCACGGCCGCCACCCAGGGCGCGTTCCTGCTGGTCCTCGGCGTGGGCGGGGCCCGGGTGGCGTCCGGCGCGATCGGCGTCGGCGACCTCGTGGCGTTCATCCTGTTCCTGTTCTTCATGATCATGCCGCTCGGCCAGGCGCTCAACGCGTACACCCGGCTGCAGACCGGCCTCGGCGCGCTGACCCGCATCGACGAGATCCTGGACCTGCCGTCCGAGACCGCGGGCGACGCCACCGGTGCCGTCTTCCCGGAACACGCCGACGCGGTCGAGTTCGATCATGTGAGCTTCGCCTACCCGAACGGCGACGCGGTGCTGCGGGATGTCTCTTTCCGCGTCCCCCGCGGCTCCCGGGTCGCGCTCGTGGGCCCGTCCGGGGCCGGCAAGTCCACCGCCCTCGCCCTCGTCGAGCGCTTCTACGAGATCACCTCCGGCACCGTACGGGTGGACGGCGCCGACGTGCGTGACCTGCCCCGCGACGCCCTGCGCGCCCGGCTCGGATACGTCGAGCAGGAAGCCCCGGTGCTGGCCGGAACGCTGCGCGACAACCTGCTGCTGACCGCGCCCGGGGCCGACGACGCGACCCTGCTGCGCGCCCTGGACGACGTCAACCTGGGCGGCCTCGTCACGCGTACCCCGGAAGGTCTCGGTGTGCAGGTCGGTGAGGGTGGGGTGCTGCTCTCCGGCGGCGAGCGCCAGCGCCTGGCCATCGCACGGACACTGCTCGCGGACACCCCGATCCTGCTGCTCGACGAGCCCACCAGCAATCTCGACGCCCGCAACGAGGCCGCGCTGCGGGCCGCGATCGCCACCGCGGCCCGGCGCCGCACGCTGATCGTCGTCGCGCACCGGCTCTCCACCGTTGTCGACAGCGACCTGATCGTCGTCCTGGAGGGCGGCGCGGTGGCCGCCACCGGCACCCACCAGGAACTCCTCGACATCAGCCCGCTGTACCGCGAACTCGCCACGCATCAGCTCCTGGTGTCCTGACGCACAGCTACCAGGAAAGTGAAGTACCGTACATCGCCATGGGTGTGTCTCAGCGGCTGAAGAGCCGGTTCCGCAAGTTTCTGCAGCGTCCGGGTACCACGGTCGATCTCGGTCCGTTGGAGAAGCGGCTGCCGGCCGTCGAGGCCCGGGAGGAGGGCCTCAAAGAGCTCGACGACGAGGCGCTGACCGCCGCCGCCGGCGAGGCGACGACGTTCGAGGAGATCTGCGCGATCGGGCGCGAGGCCGCGTTCCGCGCGATCGAGCAGCGACCGTACGACGTGCAGCTGCTCGGCGCGATGGCGCTGCTCTCCGGCAAGGTCGCCGAGATGGCCACCGGTGAGGGCAAGACGCTCACCGCGACCATCGCCGCGTACGGCCACGTCCGGCTCGGCAACGGCCCCGTGCACATCCTCACGGTCAACGACTACCTGGCCCGCCGGGACGCCACCTGGATGGAGCCCATCTACCAGCTGCTCGGCCTGAGCGTCGGCTGGGTCACCGAGGCGTCCACTCCGGAGGAACGCCGCGCGGCGTACGCGGCCGACGTCACGTACGTGTCGGTCAGCGAGGGTGGCTTCGACTACCTGCGCGACCAGCTGGTCACCGACATCGAGGACCGCGTGCAGCGCGCGCTGGCCACCGCGATCGTCGACGAGGCCGACTCGATCCTGATCGACGAGGCCCGGGTGCCGATGGTCCTCGCCGGCAGCGTCCTGGGCGAGACCAACCCGGTCCTCAACGCCGCCGAGCTGGTCCGCGAGCTGCGCCCCGGCAAGGACTTCGAGGTCGCCGAGGACGGCCGCAGCGTCGCCTTCACCGACGCGGGCCTCAAGGCCCTCGAGGAGAAGATGGACCTCGACCTGTACGCCGACGAGCACGTCAGCGAGCTGTCCGCGGTGAACGTGGCCCTGCACGCCGAGGCCCTGCTGCGCCGCGACGTCGACTACATCGTCCGGGACGGCTCGGTCGAGCTGATCGATGAGATGCGCGGCCGGGTCGCCCAGCGCCGGCGCTGGCCCGACGGGCTCCAGGCGGCCGTGGAGGCCAAGGAGGGCCTGCACGCCACCGCCGAGGGCGAGGTGCTCGACACGATCACCGTGCAGGCGTACATCGCGCTCTACAAGACGGTCTGCGGCATGACGGCGACCGCGGTGCACGTCGGTGAGCAGCTCCGCGAGTACTTCAAGCTCGAGGTGGCGGTCATCCCGTCCAACACCCCGAACATCCGCGAGGACGAGCCCGACCGCATCTACTCCGCGCACGACATGCGCGACGAGGCGCTGGTCGAGGAGATCAAGATCGCCCACGACAAGGGGCGCCCGGTGCTCATCGGCACCCTCGACGTGAAGGCCTCGGAGCTGCTCGCCAAGCAGCTCGCCGCGGCCGGGATCCCCTCGGTGGTGCTCAACGCCAAGAACGACGGCGAGGAGGCCGCCATCATCGCGGAGGCCGGCGCCAAGGGTGCGGTCACCGTCTCCACCCAGATGGCCGGCCGCGGCGTCGACATCCGCCTCGGCGGCAGCGACGAGAAGGACCGCGACGAGGTCGTCGAGCTCGGCGGGCTCTACGTCATCGGCAGCGGCCGGCACGACAGCCGCCGCGTCGACGACCAGCTGCGCGGTCGCGCCGGCCGCCAGGGTGACCCGGGCGGCTCGGTCTTCTTCGTCAGCCTCGAGGACGACCTGGTCACCCGGCACGCCGGCGACATCCTGCCGTCCTCGCCGCGGATGGACATGGACGGCGTGGTCCACGACGACCAGGTCGAGTACGCCGTCGAGCACGCCCAGCGCGTCGCCGAGGGCGTCAACCACGAGATCCACCGCAACACCTGGCGCTACAGCGTCGTCATCGAGCAGCAGCGCATCGCCCTCGCCGAGCGCCGCGAGCGCCTGCTGACCTCCGAGATCGCCGCGATCATGCTGCTCGAGCGCACCCCGGAGAAGGCCAAGGAGATCGACGAGGACGTGCTCTCCGACGCGGCCCGGGCGATCGCGCTGAACCACCTCGACCGGCTCTGGGTCGACCACCTCGCCGAGCTCTCCGAGGTGCGCGAGGGCGTGCACCTGCGGGCGCTGGGCAAGCTCGACCCGCTCGACGAGTTCCACCGCTCGGCGGTCCCGGCGTTCCAGAAGGTCTTCACCGAGATCGAGCGCCGCACCATCGAGACGTTCGAGGAGGTTGACTTCTCCGACGGCTGGCAGCCCGAGCGCGCCGAGATCGTGCGCCCGAGCGCCACCTGGACCTACCTCGTGCACGACAACCCGTTCGGCTCCGAGCTCGACCGCCTCATCGCGGCGGTCGGCCGGCGCCTCACGTCCAGCAGCTAGATCCTGCCGCGGAGGTGTTCGGCGAGCAGGTCCTCGCCGAACTCTCCGCGCGGGCGGCGCAGCACGCTGTGCGCGTGGTTGCCGTCGTCGCTCGTATGGTCGAACTCGATGACCAGGTCGTCGGCCTGCACCCGGTAGTAGTGCCGGGTGCCGGGCTGCGGCGGCCCCTCCCAGGCGAAGAACACGTCGCCGCCGCGCGGGTCCAGCTCCGCGGCCAGCTCGTCCGGCAGCCGGCCCAGATACAGCGCCACCAGCTGGTCGAGCAGCGCCCGCTCGGTGGGCCGCAGGGCATCGCGGCTGACGCCGGGCGGATCGATCAGCGCGCTGCGGGCGCCGGTCGCGGTCCGGATGTCGTACGGTGCGAGCTCGGCGACCACCGCCGCCTGCCGCGCCTGCGGGCTCAGCGCGTGCAACAGCTCGCGCCCGAGATCCTCCTCGACCCCCAGGGGCCGCAGCACGGGCCGCCCGAGCACGTCCACCCGCGCCGGATTGGCGCCCAGGAACAGCGGCGCGGGGGAGACCCGCCCGTCCACGACGGTCATGCTCACCGACAGGTGGTGGCCCTCGAAACGCCACGCCCACGCGTCGGTGCCGGGCACCCCGAAAACGATGAACCGGTAATCCTCGCTGTGCCGGGAACGCCGCCCGCCCTCCCGGCGGTCCAGCACCTCCTCCAGCGCGATGACCGCCATGGCCTGGGCGTAGGCGGGCTCACTGAGCGCCGTGGCCAGCAACCGGTGCGCCAGCTTGCGCGGCCCCGGCCCCAGATCGGCGAGCGACACCCCGGGCCGGTCCGGCACCGGCGTGTAGTCGATCCAGCGGCGGAACCGGTCGTCCAGCCCCGCCCCGGCCTCCGGGTGGCTCTCCAGCAGCGCGCCGGCCACCTTGGCCATGTCGTCGGCGATCATGCGCCGCTCAGCAGCTCTGCCATCTCGGGCAGGTCGAAGAACGCGGCCGTCTCGAGCGCGCTGGGACTGCCGTCCTCCGGCCTCGCCCCGGCCGCGAGCAGGCTCGTCACCGTCGCGGTGTTCTTGCGGAACACCGCTGCGGCCAGGGCCGTCTGCCCCCGGTCGTTGACCCGCGCCGGATCGGCGCCGTGCTCGAGCAGCATCGCCACCGTGTCCGGATGGTTGTGGTACGCGGCCAGCACCAGCAGCGTGTCACCCTTGTCGTTCGTGAGGTTCGCGGGCAGCCCGGCGGCGAGCTGACCGGCCAGCTCGCCGGTGCCGCCGTCGCGCGCGAGGTCGAACATCCGGTGCGCGAAGGCGATGGTTTCGGCATCCCATTCCTCGGCCATACCCATCAGCCTACGGTGCTAATGTGCGCCGCACATTCGCGCAGGGGTCCCGGTGCCTGATCGGCGGCACTGAACTGCGCCTATCGAGATGGATGACAGGCATGACAGTCGAGGCTGGCCGGAAGGGCCTACCGCAGGAGACCCACCGGCCGAGCGACGGGGTCCACGTGGGCCGCGCCGGTGAGGACGGGGTCCGTAACCAGGGATGGCTGCTGGGCCATTTCATGCCGGAGGGCGACCTGCTGCACAGCGGCGAGGTCGAGGTCAAATGGGGGATCCACCCCCCGGGTGACCGGCGGGCGGCCTGGGCCACCCACGAGACCCGCACGGCACTGCTGGTGCTCATCAGCGGCTCGTTCGACATCGAGCTGCGGGACCGCACCGTGGTGCTGCGCCAGCCGGGCGACTATGTGGTCTGGGGACCGGGTCAGGACCACTCCTGGCAGGCCGGCGACCAGGAGACGGTGGTGCTCACGGTGCGCTGGCCATCGCTGCCGGGATGGCGCCTGCCACCCCCGCCCGGAGGCTATGGCCAGGACGGTATGGAAACGGACGGCAACCGTTAGCCGACGTGATGGTAATCGCATTCCCGGTGCCGGAAAACTCAATGCATTCTGGCACCGTGGAACCGGATTCCCACAGTGTGGATGCCGTCTTGACCGCTCACCCGGGCCACCGCAAATATCGATGGCGGTTTAAGCGTGCATTAATTCCACAGTCTGTGTGCACTGTGGAAGGTGGTACCGTTCCCATTTTGCAAAAGACGGGGGAGAACTTCATGCCGGTCACGGTCCTGCCCGGACGCCCGGGACGACATCCGGCACGCGAGGGCGGCCCGAACACCATCCCGGGCCCCACCCAGGCGCCGGGCCCCGTTCCCGGCGCCGGCCGGCACGCCGGCCCTGCTGTCACCCCGGCAGGTGGCGCGGCTGTCACCCCGGTGGGCGCCGGCTCGTCCGGTGGTCCGGTCGCCGGGTCCGCCGCCGGCCCGGGTGCCGATCTCGCGGGAGCTGGTCCGGCGGGAGCTGGTCCGGCGGGAGCTGGTCCGGCGGGAGCTGGTCTCGCGTTCACCGCGCTTCGCGAGCCGGGAGCGCCCACGGCCCTGACGGTCACCCTGAACTTCCCGCTCACCGGCGATTCCCTGCCGCCGCAGGCCCAGCGCCTGCTCGACGCGGTCTGCGACCTGGTCGAATCCGGCGGCGGCGAGGTCTCCGTGACCGGCCAGGACGGCGCCCCGGCGCCCGGGACCCCGGTCCAGGTCCAGCTTCCATCGGCCCAGCTTCTATCGGGACAGGTGCCGGCGGCCCGGGATTCGTCCGCCACCCAGGACTCTCCCTCGGGCCCGTCCACGGTGCCCGGCCGTTCCTGGGCCCAGGCGCACCCGGCCCAGGCGCACCCGGCCCAGGCGTACCCGGCCCAGGCGTACCCGGCCCCGGCGCACCCGGCCCAGGCTCATCCGGGGCAGTCCCTCCCGACCCAGGCCGTTCCCATGGCTCAGCCCTTTTTACCGGCTCAGCCGTACTCTCCGGGCCAGCCGTACTCTCAGGCCCAGCCTTTCCCGCCGGGCCAGCCGTACTCTCAGGCCCAGCCTTTCCCGCCGGCCCAGCCTTTCCCGTCGGCCCAGCCGTTTTCTCCGGCCCTGTCGTTCGCACCGGATCAGCCTTTTTCGCCGGGCCAGGATCTCTCGCCCGCCGATGATCTCGCGCCGGCCCAAGACCCCGGTCCGGGATATCCGCCCCGGCCCGGGGATCCCCGGCTGGAGGTACGGTTGCTGACCAGTTCCCGACAGGTGCTCGTCGGCGGTGAACCGATGCCGTTGACCCGGCTGGAATTCGATCTTCTGCAATTTCTGACCGCCAACCCGCGCCGGGTGTTCACCCGCATGCAGTTGCTCACCGGCGTGTGGGGATACGACCATACCGGCGAACGCACGGTCGACGTCCACGTGCGCCGGCTCCGGGTCAAGATGGGTGCCGTTCCTTTGATCACCACCGTTTACGGCGTGGGATACCGGCTCTCCGACGACGCCGATATCGTGATCGACCCGCAGAACTGATTCGCTGTCAGCGACCCGGCAGGCCGGTGAGGGCCTGGGACCGTTGCGCCACCAGGCCGGCGTACGTGCCGTCGCGCTCGGCCCAGCGGTGCTGCCGCACACCCCGTACCAGGATCTCGTCCGGGGTGGGGTTGCTCCCGAGCAGCGTCATCACCTCGTCGAGGTAGGCCGCCAGGTCCAAGGCGCGCGGGTTCATCCGCCGGTGTTCCGGGGTGACGGCGACGGCCGGCGGGACCAGTTCGGTGACCTCCACGCCGGTGCCGGCGAGTTGCGCGCGCAATGCCTCCGAGTACGCGTGCACGCCGGCCTTCGTGGCGGCGTAGGTGGGCATCAGCGGGAACGGCAGGAAGGCGATGCCCGAGCTGACCGTGACGATCGTCGCGGCCCCGCGCCCGAGCAGGTGCGGCGTGAACGCGTCGATCACCCGGATCGTGCCGAGCAGGTTGGTCGCCACGGTGGTCTCGGCGTCGGCGAAGTGCCCGGGGTCGCGCAGGTCCTCCGGGAGCATGATCCCGGCCATGGTGACCACGACGTCGAGGCCGGGGTGATCGGCGAGCACGCTGTCCCGGGCCCGCCGGACCGAGTCCGGGTCGGTGACGTCGATCTCGACGAAGGCCGGACCGGTGCCGGTGGGTGTGCGGCGGCCGCCGACGACGACCGTGGCGCCGGCGGCGACGAGGCGGTGGGCGAGGCCCAGGCCGATGCCCGAGGTACCTCCGGCGATGAAGACCGTACGGTTCGTGAAGTCCATGGTCACAAGCTCGCACCGGGGTGCCGGGCCAGGAAGATCCGTGCGGATCCGGGGAGTGGCAGGGCCCCCTCTGCGGGGGCGGGCCGGGACTAATCTCGGCGTCATGAGCGGTGACGACGACACGAACCGGCTCGGCGCCTATCTGAAGGCGCGGCGGGACCTGATCTCGCCCGAGCGGGCCGGGATCCAGCCGGGGATCCGGCGCCGGGTCCGGGGCCTGCGCCGTGAGGAGGTGGCGCTGCTGGCCGGGATCAGCGCCGACTACTACCTGCGGCTGGAGCGCGGCCGTGACAAGAATCCGTCACCGCAGGTGCTCGACGCGCTCGCCCGGGTCCTGCTGCTGGACGACGTCGAGTGCCGTTATCTGCACGATCTCGCCGCGGCCCGGCCCCGGGCCCGCCCGCGGCGCCGGCGCGAGCACGTGCCGGCCCGGTTGCACCAGCTGCTGGCCGCGCTCGGGGTGCCGGCCTTCGTCGAGGGGCGCGCGTTCGACGTGCTCGCCTCCAACGCGCTGGCCGTGGCGTTGTCGCCCCGGTTGCGCCCGGGCGAGAACCGCCTGCGCTCGATGCTGCTGGACCCGGAGGAGCGGGAGTTCCACGCCGACTGGGAACGGGCCACGGAGGGCTTCGTCGCGGCGTTCCGGCGCAGTGTCGGCGACGGGGCCGACGACGAGCGGGTGATGCAGCTCGTGGGTGAGCTGTCACTGGCGAGCGCGCGGTTCCGCACGCTGTGGGCCCGCCACGACGTCCGCGAGCTGCGGGGTGGCACGACCACGGTCCGGCACCCGGTCGTCGGCGAGCTCGTGCTGCACCGGGACAAGCTGCCGGCCGACGGCCTGATCCTGGTGGTCTACTATCCCGACGCGGGCTCCGGCAGCGCCGAGAAGCTGCGCCTGCTGGCCTCGCTCACGGCGGCCCCCTAGGCTCGTGCGGTGCAGGTGCGTCCCGTGTCGATCGACGTGCTGGTCGGGGAGCTGACCGGCCGCGTCGCCGACGGCTGGCCCACGGGCCGGGTCCGGGTGGCGGTGGACGGGGCCGCGGCGGCCGACCCCGGGTCGCTCGCCGACGCCCTGGTCGGTCCACTGCGGGTGCTGGGCCGTCCCTGCGTACGGGTGTCGTCCGAGGATTTTCTCCGGCCCGCCTCCGTGCGTCTGGAGTTCGGGCGGACCAATCCGGACTCGTATTATGCGGGCTGGCTCGACGAGCCGGGCCTGCGCCGCGAGGTGCTCGATCCGGCCGGGCCCGGTGGCAGCGGGCGGGTCGTGACCAGGTTGTGGGACGCGGCGGCCGATCGGGCGGCCCGCGAGCCCTATCGGGAGCTGGCCCCGAACGCCGTGGTGATCGTCAGCGGGCCGTTGCTGCTCGGTGCCGGGCTGCCGTTCGATCTCACCGTCCATCTGGAACTCTCGGCCGGCGCGCTGGCCCGCCGCACCGGCCCGGAGCAGCGCTGGACGCTGCCGGCGCTGGCCCGTTACGCGGGTGAGGTCGGCCCCGCCGCATTCGCCGATGTTGTCGTCCGGATGGATGACCCGCGCCGCCCCGCGATGGTGCTCCCACGTGAGTGAATGCCGACTCACACGCCTGTGACCTGCGACTCGAAAGCAGGTTTGCGCAGTCCGTGGCGGTAGCGAGCACTGACAGTTATGCTGCGGTTACTTTTTTGCGGGGACCCCGTTTGGGATCTTCGCCGGTGGGTACAAGGCGGCTCCACGGTGAGACACGAGGGGCCGGCTCGGGGGAGTCTCATCGGCAGGGGCAGAGGGAAGGGCAGGGGAGCACATGCTCGTCAACAGCGCGGTCATCACGGGTAAAGGTGCCGACACCGCCAAGGGTCGCTCGAAGGACGACGCCGACCGGATCCGGGTGCTGCTGCAGACCCGTTTCGACGACCTCAACGCGGAGTACGAGGAAGCCGTCGCCGAGAACCATCGGCTCAGGCTGGTCGAGATCGGCGACGCCGCCGGTGACGACCAGGCGGACAGCGGTTCCAAGACCGCCGAGCGCGACGCCGCGACGTCGCTGCTGCGGACCCTTCTCGACCGGCGCGAGCAGGCAGAGCTTGCCATGCAGCGCCTCGCGGACGGTTCCTACGGCAACTGCGAGAACTGCTCGAACCCGATTCCGGTCGAGCGGCTCGAGGTGTTCCCGTCGGCCACCACCTGTGTCCACTGCAAGACCAACCGCGAGCGTCGCGCGGGCTGACACCAGGCCTCCCGGTCCGCCGCCCGCACACCCGGGCGGCGGACCGCCGGTCCTCAGAGCTCGTCGTACGGGACCTCGGCCCACGCCTCGCCCAGGATCTTCGCGATCCGGTGGTCGACCAGCGGCACCTCGTCGAGACTGGCGACGTCCTGGATCCCGATCGTGTTGACCAAGGCGGCCCCGGCGAACCCGGTCAGCTCACCGGCGTCGACCGGCCGCAGCGTCCACGGCGTGCCGTTCATCGACATCGCGAGCTGCAACAACACCATGGTGACGCCGCGCAGCATCGGCGCGGCCGGCCACACGACCTGCTCGCCGTCCCACAGCGCGAGATTCCACGACGTGCCCTCGCTGACCCGGCCGTCCGTGCCGACGAAGACCCGGTCGTCGAACCCGGCCAACCGGGCCTCACGCAGGTGGAAATTCTGCATGAACGTGCCCCGGTGCTTGTGTTCCGGCAGGTCACGGGCGTATTCGATGCTCTGGATGCGTAACGGCGGCCCGGGGGCGTCGGGTGCGGGATCGGACACCGACACCAGCACGTCGGGCGGCGACTGGACGTCGGGCCCGGGCACCAGGGTGACCCGGACGGACGCGTCGCGCAGCGGCCCCAGCGCATGGCGGATCAGTCCGAGCAGGTGATGCTCCTCCGCGACGCCGATGCGATGCCCGAACAACTCCTCGGCCCCGTCCGCGAGCCGGGCGAGGTGCAGAGCGAGGCCCCGCACCCGGCCGTCGCGCACCTGCAGGCTGGTGTAGTGGCCGTAGTTCAGCGTCACGAGCCGGTGCAGCTGGGCCACATCCGGCGCGTGTCCGTTCAGTTCCACGTTCAGCACCCCGTCCACCCTACGGTGTGGGTCCGTCATCGCGTTCCCACGCCGACCGGCGCGGCGCCGGTGGTGGCGTCCGTCACGGGAGATTAGCGGTGATCGGAACGGGTATCCGGAGGTCTCCACCGACGAAGGAGAATCATCATGCGACTCAATGACGACGACATCACCGGCGGCAGCGGCGTGACCGGCGAGGGTCTGGCCGACGGTGGGGCGAACGCGAGCGGCCACGACGGCGGTGCCGACGGCAGTGCCGAGGGCCCCGCGGACGGCGGCGCCAACCCGGCCGGCCACGACGGTGGTGCCGACGGCGGTGCCTCGGGCGAGGGCCAGGCCGATGGCGGGGCCAACGTGCACGGCCACGACGGTGGTGCCGACGGCGGTGCCTCGGGCGAGGGCCCGGCCGACGGCGGAGCGAACCCGGCCGGCCACGACGGCGGCGCTGACGGCACCGCGTCCTGACGGGAGCCCGGCAATGACGAACCCCACGCCGGACGGCACCGAGGACCGTCCGGCCACCTCCGCCGGTTCCGCGCTGGGGCGGGCGGTGGCCATCGATCCCGTGAAGTTCGCCGAGGCCTACTGGGGTCGTCAGCCGCTGCTGACCCGGGCCGACGAGTTCGCCGGCCCGGGCGGCTTCCGCGATCTGCTGTCGCCGGAGGCCGCCGACGAGCTGCTCAGCGAGCGCGGTCTGCGCACCCCGTTCCTGCGGGTCGCCTCGAAGGGCACCGTCCTGCCCGCGTCGTCGTTCACCGGCGGCGGCGGGGCCGGGGCGGAGATCACCGACCAGGTCATCGACGACAAGGTCATGAAGCTGTACGCCGACGGTGCCACCCTCGTGTTCCAGGGACTGCACCGCATCTGGCCGCCGCTGATCGAGTACGCCCGCCGCCTCGGTGCTGAGCTGCGTCAACCGCTGCAGGTCAACGCGTACCTCACCCCGGCCGGCAACAAGGGTTTCGCGACGCACTACGACACCCACGACGTGTTCGTCCTGCAGGTCGACGGCACCAAGCGCTGGCGCGTCCACGAGCCGGTGCTGCCCGACCCGCTCGAACGCCAGGCCTGGGGCGGCCGCGCCGACGAGGTGGGCGCGGTGGCCGACGGCCCGGCCGCGCTGGATGTCGTCCTCGCCCCCGGCGACGCCCTCTACCTCCCGCGCGGCTGGCTGCACTCGGCCGAGGCGCAGAGCGACAGCTCCCTGCACCTGACGTTCGGTGTCCGGGCCCTGACCCGCTACGCCCTGGTCGAGGAGCTGCTGACCATGGCGGCGACCGATCAACGGCTACGAGCCACCCTGCCGTACGCGATGGACGTCGCCGATCCGGATCAGGTCGCGCCCGAGCTCACCGAGACCGTGGCCGCGCTGCGTGACTGGCTGCTCACCGCCGACCCGGCCGAGGTCGCGGACCGGCTGCGCGCCCGGGACTGGCCGTCGCAGCGCCCCGAGCCGGTCAAGCCACTCGCCCAGCTCGCGTTCGCCCAGGCCCTGACGCCCGATGACCGGGTCACCGTCCGGCACGGCCTGCGCCGGCAGCTCACCCCCGACGGCGCCGAGCACGTGGTGCTGCGTCTGACCGGACGCACGCTGCGCTTCCCGGCGTACTGTGCGGTGGCTCTGCGCTCTGTTCTGGACGGCTCCCCGCATCGCGTCGCCGATCTGCCGGGGCTGGAGGACGATCACGACCGGCTGGTCCTGGTCCGCCGCCTGCTCCGCGAGGCCGTCCTGGTCCCGGACAGCTAGACCCGCAACGGGTCAGGTGGCGGCGCTGTTGCGGACCAGCGCGAGGATCAGCCCGGCCGTGATCAGGGCGGAGACCAGCACCGTGGTCACGGCCGAGGCGTCCAGCGGGGTCCCGCTGCGGTCCGCGACCCGTTTGGCGGTCACCACCGCCAGGATCGGGCCGAGCAGGGCCACGATCAGGGCCACCACCGGCAGCCCGGCCGCCAGGTCGCCGCCGCTCTCCCGGCCCGCCCAGCGCAGCAGGGACCAGGCCGCCAGGCCCACCGCGCCGCCGAGCGCGCCCAGACCGGTGTACAGCAGTGCCGCTCCCTTGAGCGGTTTGGCGGCCGGGGTCCAGGCGGCGGTGGCGGCGGCCTCCTGCAGGTATTCCGCCGCGTCGCGGTCGCGCTGGCGGGGGATCTCCGGCTGGGGCGCCCCGCCGAACCGGTCCGCGAGCCGGCCGGTCCGGTGGGCGAACTCTGCCCAGAGGCCGGCCACGTCCGCGTCGACCTCGTCGAGGCGCTGCTGGGCGACCTCGACGGCCTGCTGGGCGTCGCGGACCCGTTGGTCGGCGGCGCGTACGGCCTCGTCGGTCTCGTCGGCCCGGGTGTCGTGCCAGGAGTGTGCCTCACCGCGGTGGCCGGCGGCTTCGTCGTCGAGGTTGATCAGTTTGTGCACGACGCTGCGGTAGTCGGGGGTGCGGCGCTCGAGGGTGCCGTCGGATTCAGAGGTCATGTCGGTCCGTAAGGGATGATCACCTCGGCGCCACGATGCACCGAGCGGTCGAAGTGCAGGGCCCGCCAGGGGCGGGGATACCAGGTGGGGGAGCCGTGCCCGGGGTAGTAGGGCGAGAGTTCGCTGCCGTGCACGTCGAGCGCGACCCAGGAGCCGATGACATCGGTACGACTGGCCTGCCCGCCGAGCGTGTCGCGCAGCAGGGACGCCCCCCGCCACCAGCCGATGACGTGGACCCGGCGTTCCGGGCCCTGGCGCAGGATCTGGCGCAGCAGGGCCGGGGTCTTGCCGGGGGCCGCGTCGACGGCGTACAGCAGCAGGAACAGCGGCCGGTCGGCGGCGGTGCCCTCGGTGGCGCGGGTGGCCGCGTCCTCGAACAGATACTCCACCGTGTCGATGTCGTAGTAGCCGGTGTCGTCGGGCAGCACCCCCTTGAGCGCCTCGACCGCGGGCCCGGCGTCGGTGTCGAGGCAGGCCACCGCGAACTGGGCGGCGCCCGGCTCGAACTGGGCCGCGAGCGAGCGGGCGGCGGTGTGCAGGACCGCGCAGGCCTCCTCGACGCGGGTACCCATGACGGCGATGTTGCGGCCCGGCGCCCGGCGCAGCAGCGTGCGCGCCGAGCGGGCCTGCACATCGATGGTCTCGCCGAGCAGCACGATCGGGGCGGCGACGGTCGCCGCCGGGGTCAGCTGGTCGAAGTCCGGACTGGCGTCGAGCCGCGGGATCGCGTCGCCGTCGAACAGCCGGGGCGCGGCCAGCTCCGGCGGGCGGTTGTCCCAGAGCCGGTGCTGCAGGGCGCTCCAGCGTTCCCGGTTGCCGGCGTCGGGCACCCGGACGATCCGGTTGGCCTCGACCGCGCCGGAGTCGGCGTTGACCACCGCGTGGTAGCGGGGGAGCACGTCGGCCGCGGTGTTGGTCTCGGCGAGGACCCGCCGGGCGCGGGGCAGCGCGATCCGCAGCGAGAACTGGGCGACCAGCGCGGGCCGGCCCCACAGCGCCTCGATGCCGGAGACGTCCTGGCTGGCCAGCACGAGGTGGATGCCCTGCGAGCGGCCCCGGCGGGCGAGGTCCTCGAGCAGGTCGACGGCCTCGGCGGCGACCGCGTCCCGGCCGGACAGCAGCACCTGGAACTCGTCGACGACCGCCACGATCCGGGGCCAGGAGCCGTCCGGGTCCTCGGCGCGCAGCTCGGCCAGGTTAGTGACCTCGTGGCGTTTGGCGGCGTCGGCCCGGCTGCGCAGTTCGGCACCGAGGAACCGCAGCAGGGCCAGGCCGAATTCGCGGTCGGTGTTCACGTTGACGCCGACGAGACGCACGTGCGGCAGCCAGCTCGGGTCGCGGCGGCCCGGCGCGAACCGGGCGAACGAGACGCCCTCCTTGAAGTCGAGCAGGTAGAACGCCAGCTCGGCGGGGGAGTAGCGGGAGGCCAGCGCACCCATCCACGCGTAGATGAGGTTGGTCTTGCCGGTGCCGGACGGTCCGGCGATCAGCGCGTGCGGCGGGTAGTCCGAGAGCGTGACGTGCACCGGCGCGCCCTGCGGGTTGTCGCCCAGCGGGGCGGTCAGCGCCCGCGCCGACGTCTCCTGCCATTCCTGGTCGGGCAGCAGGCTGTCCAGGGCCACCGGCGCGGGACCGGCCGCGAAGTCGTCGGCGATCTGCCGGCACGTGCGGGTGATCAGGCCCGGGTCCGGGGCGGGATCGAGGCGGACCGGCAGGTCGCCGAGGCCGCTGAGGCGGGCGGCGTCGCCGGGGGCCGCGTCGACCACCTCGACCTTCGCGGTCCGCGGCACGGCCAGACCCCGCACGATCAGGTGTACGCCGCAGGCCGCGCCGGTGCGCAGCAGCCGGTCGAGCTGGCCGCGTTCGTGCTTGGACAGCTCGTCGGGGCGGCCGAGCAGGATCGCGATCCGCCACGGCTCGGGGCGGCGCCCGGTGGCGGCGGCCAGTTCCCGCAGCGAGGAGTGCTCGCCCGCGAGGACCGTCTCGTTGATCCGCCGCACGTTGTCGACGAGGTCGTCGAGCAGCGCGCCGAGCCCGCCCGGCCCGACGAACTGCAGGGCCCCGGCCGGGGCGAGCGGCGCGAAACCGGCGAGACCGCCGCCGAGCTGCTCGGGGTCGTACCCGGTGAGCAGGATCCGGCCGGGTTCGGCACTGCCGAGCGCGCGCAGCAGCAGCCCGGCCACCACGTCGTCACCGATCCGCTCGTCGCCGCGGACCAGCACGTGGCCCTGGTCGAGCAGCGGCACGAGGGCGGGGACCTCACCCTCGTACGGCAGCAGCAGCCGGCCGGCCCGCAACTCGGGCGCGGCGGTGCCGGAGGCGGCCGGGGTGGGCGCCCAGCGGGACCAGGGCGCCCCGGCGGCACCGGGGGCGGCGAGCGCCCCGGTCTGCGCGGCGGCCCCGGCCAGGTCGGCGAGGTCGGCGTCGTGGTTCTCGTCGATCTCGCGCAACCGTTTGTCGCGTTCGTGGACGAGCCGGGCCCGGCGTTCGCGGGCGGCGGTCACCACCCGGCTCCGGCGGGTGCGGGCGTTCTCGTACTCGTCCTGGGCGGCGCGCAGGGCCCCGGTCGCGGCGCCCAGGGCGTGCGACAGCAGGGCCCGGACCTCGACGACCTGGCGGGCGGCGGACTCAGGCATCGACGCCTTGGCTCCGTCCTGACTCGGGGTTCCTACGCAGCGGTTCGGGGGCACTCGGGTCGAGCGTGGCCGGGTCACGGCCGAGCCGGGCGAGCAGCACGCCGGTCAGCACGCTCGCGGTGACGGCCGAGTCGGCGGGGTGGGCCGGCGCCGGCGACCCGGCCGGGGTGCGGCAGATCCGGGCCAGCAGGGTGTCGAGCACCTCAGGCGGGGTGCCCGGCAGCAGCGACTGCACCCGGCCGGCCGCGGCACTGCGCAGTCGTTTCAGGTCGTCGGGCCCGGGCTCGTGGCCGAGCAGGTCGCCGGCGAGGCGGTGCAGGACCGGGGAACTGACCGCGGACAGCCCCAGCCCGGTCGCCGCGTTGACCTCGTGCAGGTCCCGGCCGACCCGCGCCTTGTCGCCGGAGCGCACCCCGGCGGCCACCTTGCGCAGCAGCTCGGCGGTGTCGCCGTTGGTGCCGGGCGCGGCGTCCGGGTCCTGGGCGGGTGCGGCCTCGCCGGTGAGCTGGGCCACCCGCTCCTGCCACCACCGGCCGAGCTTCTCGGGCGCCGGCTGATCCTGCTGAGCGGCGATCCGGGTCTCCTCGGGCTTGAGGCCGGCCTTGTAGTCGGTGTCCGGGGGCGGGCCGCCGGCGCCGGCCAGCCCGACCGCGGCGAGGTAGGCCTCGATCGCATCCTGGGCCATCCGTAGCGCGGCGGCGGCGTGCTCCGCGTGCTCGACGGCGTTGCCGAGCAGCGGCACACCGAGCGGGTCCACGGAGGTCTGCCGGACCCAGTCGAGCAGCTCCGACGCGCTGCGCAGGCGTTCGCGGGCGACGGAGACGAGACCGGTGGGCAGCTCCTCGGAGGTGGCGCGGAGCTGGGCGCCGAGTTCCTGCAGCAGCGACATCGGGTCAGAGTGTCGCCGTGTAGGTCTGGGCCTGCTCGACCGCCAGGGCGGTGGCGCCGAAGCACTCCTCGAGCTGCTGGTCGGCCTGCGACAGCGACGCGTGCGCGGAACCCACCGCGTCATTGGCGGATCCGTCCAGCGCGGCGGCCAGACTCTGCTGGGCCTCGGCGATCTTGTCGCGGGCCGCCTGGATCGCGGCCTGCCCCTCGTTCACCTGCTGGAGCGCGGCGTCCACAGCCGCTCTGACCTCGGCGACGCTGGCCACTCGTGCAGCCTCCCGGTTGATCGGCACCACCTTGCTGGGATCAGCTTAGTCGTCCCGGATGCGGAGGTCGTGCCCGAGTGCCCGTTTCAGCGCGTAATGGTGGCTGTACCGTACGCTGTCGAAAACACGTCAGCGCGGCACGCTGGACGGCCCGCGGACCTCGGCGCCGAGGGCGGTGACCCGCTCCCGCAGGCCCCGGTCGGCCGTCACCACGACCACCCGGCGTCCGGCGCCCGCCCCGGCCACCACGTCCACGATCGTGTCGTCACCGGATCCGGGCGCGCGCTCCACGCGTACCCCGCCGGTTTCCGGTATGTCGCGGGCCTTGCCCTCCACGACCAGGACGACCTCGACGGGCCCGGGGAGATCCGGCAGGCCGGCGGCGGTGAGCGGGACGAGCTTGTCCCGCAACCGGACGGCGGCCCCCGCGCGGTCACGCCACCACCCGTCGGGCTTCGAGCCCACGACGTTGGCGCCGTCGACGACCAGCAGCGCGGGAGTCATGTGACGGGTCAGACCGTGGCGAGGTTGTCGACGCCGAGGTGCGGGTAGTCGGCGAGCCATTCCTGGTACAGCGGGTTGCGGGTGGCGGACTCCACATAGGCGTCGCGGGCCATCGCCATCAGCCGGCCGGCCTCCTGGGCGGCCGGGCTGTCCGGGTGCCAGCCGAGCATCTGCCGCCAGCGGACCGGAGCGTTGCGCAGCGGCCGGGTGACCAGGCCGGCCGGGGGACGGAAGCTGGGCTGCGCGACCGTCACCGCCACGCCGGTCTCGACCAGGTCCACGGCGGAGCGGATGTCGGTCTCGAGGATCTTGCGCGGGGTGAAACCGGCCCGGGCGCACGCGGCCGAGAAGCAGTCGGTGAAGCAGCCGCCGCCCGGACCGCCGGCCCAGGTGGCGTCGCTGAGCTCGGCGAGGTCGACGTCCATGCCCTTGGCCTGCGGGTGGTCCTCGGGCATCAGCACACAGACCGCGTCCATCGCGATGGACTGCCAGGTCAGGCCGTACTCCGCGGACGGGTTGGCGTCGCCGCAGACCCCGACCTGGACGAAGTCCAGCTTGCCCGCCATCGTCATCTCGGCGAGTTCTTCCATGTAGTACGACGCCTGGGTGGTGATCTGGGCCTCGGGCTGGGCCTCCGCCAGTCGCTGCACCATCCCGCCGACGACCGGCCCGCCGACCGAGCCGATGCGGTAGCGGCTCATCGTGCGGTCCGACCCGGATCCGGCCAGGCGGGCGGCCTCGTCCTGCAGGCCCTTCATGGCCGGCAGCAGCACCCGGGCCCGGGACAGCACCAGCTCACCCAGGGCGGTCGGCCGGGCACCGCGACGGTCACGTTCGAACAGCGGACCACCGAGCGTGCGCTCGATGCGTTGCAACTGCGCGGTCAGGGCGGGCTGGGCGAGGCCGAGCAGCGACGCCGCCTTCGTCACGCTGCCCGTCTCCGCGATGGCACAGACCACCTTGAGATGCCGCAGCTCCAGGTTCATAGCGTGACGGTAGGACGTTCGCGGGATAAGGGCTAGACCTTCGGCCAGTCAAAGATCCCCCATATATGACGAACCGGTTAAACAAAAGGACAGAAACGACTAAGCCGTACGCCCGTACGGGAACGTTAAGTGTTCTTCCAGATGCTCAAAGTCACAAGTCGCGGTGGTACGTGGTCCTGCGACCGATCACATCGCGCACCTTGTCCACCAGAGCCACCGCCGGATCGACCACTTTGTTCCACGGCGGGCGCAGCGGGGTGCCCGGGTGCGGCCGGGTCGGCGCCGCCTCCTCGGCCATCTCGAAGCGGTTGCCGAGCCGGATCAGGTCCTCGACCGGCACCAGCCGTGCCAGCAACGGCACCAGCTCACCCGCCGCCGCCTCGGCGTGGCGGTGCAGGCGCTCGGCGACGTTCGCGGCGCGTTCCGCCCGGTCCCCGTCACCCGCGGCGTCCAGCATCCGCAACGCGACCAGCAGCGCCTGGTCCTCCTGCAGCTCCCGGGTCGTCAGGCCGTCACCGTCGGGCACCGTGGAGCGCACCGCGGGATACAGGTACTGCTCCTCGGCCGACAGGTGCCGCGACAGCGACGCCACGAGCACCTGCGCCAGGGTGCGGCGCCGCGCGGCGTCCGTACCGCTCGCGGTGAGCTCCTCGCAGAGCGCGAGCAGCTCACGGTGCTCACGCGTGATCAGGTCGACGACGTTGACGCCGGTCGTCTCGCCACCTACGGGTGGCAGCGGGGGAAGATGTGCGGACACGCCGCCGGTAGTACCCGGACCCGGTCGCCCGCCAAACGCCGTCGATCACCAGCTGGTAAGAAGAACCGATGGAACCACTTACCGCCGCCGACGAGGTTGTCGGGATCTGCCGCGATCTCCTGCGGATCGACACCAGCAACACCGGTGACCCGCGCACCACCGTGGGTGAGCGGGTCGCCGCCGAGTACGTCGCGGCCCAGCTCAGCGACGTCGGCATCGACTCCGTGCTGCTCGAGTCCGCGCCCACCCGGGCCAACCTCGTCGCCCGGATCCCCGGCCGCGACCCGTCCCGCGGGGCACTGCTGGTGCACGGGCACCTCGACGTGGTCCCCGCCGACGCGAGCGAATGGTCGGTCGGCCCGTTCTCCGGCGAGGAGAAGGACGGCTACCTCTGGGGCCGCGGCGCGATCGACATGAAGGACTTCGACGCCATGATGCTGGCCGTCGTGCGCGACTGGAAGCGCACCGGCTACGTCCCGCCCCGCGACATCGTCCTGGCCTACACCGCCGACGAGGAAGCGGGCATGGAATACGGCTCGCAGTTCCTCGTCCGCGAGCACGCCGGCCTGTTCGACGGCTGCACCGAGGCGATCGGCGAGGTCGGCGGCTTCTCCTACACCGTCAACGACGACCTGCGCCTGTACCTCGTCGAGACCGCCGAGAAGGGCATCGACTGGCTGCGCCTGCACGCCAAGGGCCGCCCCGGGCACGGCTCGTTCGTGCACGACGACAACGCGGTCACCGCGCTGGCCGAGGCCGTCGCCGCGGTCGGCCGGCACAAGTTCCCGATGGTCATCACCCCGACCGTGCGCACGTTCCTCGAACAGGTCTGCGACGCGATCGGCATCGAGTTCGACCCGTCCGACCCGGAACTGGCCATCGCCAAGCTCGGCCCGATCGCCAACCTGATCGGCGCCACCGTGCGCAACACGGCCAACCCGACCCGCCTCGAGGCCGGGTACAAGGACAACGTCATCCCCGGCAAGGCGACCGCGACGATCGACTGCCGCTTCCTGCCCGGGCAGAGCGAGGAATTCCTCGCCCAGCTGCGCGCCGTCATCGGGCCGGACATCGAAATCGAGCACCTGCAGCAGCAGGACGCGCTGGAGACCAGCTTCGACGGCCCGCTCGTCGAGGCGATGAGCGCCGCGCTGCGCGCCGAGGACCCGGGCGCCCGGGCCGTGCCGTACATGCTCTCCGGCGGCACCGACGCCAAGGCGTTCAGCACGCTCGGCATCCGGTGCTTCGGCTTCGCGCCGCTCAAGCTGCCCGCCGACCTGAACTTCTCCGCTTTGTTCCACGGCGTCGACGAGCGTGTCCCGGTGGAGGGACTACAGTTCGGCGTGCGTGTGCTCGACCGCCTGCTCAAGGCGAGCTGATGAGAGGACTCAACTGATAATGACCGACCAGTACGCGGAGCTTGACGCCGCCCTCGACAGGGTCGTGGAGGCGGCCAAGACGCACCTGGCCGCGGTCAAGGCCGCCCAGGGTCGCGTGGACGACGACGACGTGTGGCAGGCCTACGTCGACCTGAACAACGCGTCCTTCGCCTACGACGAGCAGCTGCTCGAGTCGTTCGGCGAGGTCACCCCCTGGGATGTCGAGGCCATCGACCCCGACGAGGCGGACGCCCGCTTCGCCGCCACGGTCACCGGCGCCGACGGCTCCGCCGCCGACCCGTACGCCCAGATCATCTCGGTGCGCCAGCGCCGCGACTACCGCGTCCCCAGCGTGGCCGCTCTGCTCAAGGTCGCCGACGCGGCCCGCGGCGACCTCGTCCCCGACGACGAGGAGGCCGGCCCGGTCGAATCGGTCGGCGAGGCGGTCCTCGAACTCCTGCAGGCGGGCGACGGCTCGCTGTCGTCGCTCGACGTCCCGGAGCTCGAGCCGCTCGACGGCCTGCTGACCGTCACGGAGGTGAAGGAGCCCCTCGACCTCGAGTCCTTCGCCGACGAGGACGGCACCGGCCCGTTCACCCCCGGCGCCGACGACCTGCTCGTCGGACGTCTCGACGAACACCCCTTCCTGCCCGACGAGGAAGAAGACCACGCCGGTCACAACCACTGATCTACTGGCCTCCGCTTCGCTCCGGCGGGCACTTCGCCCTGGGAGCCGCGGTCCGGGGCACCGAAACAGACCACGCAGAAGGCGCTTGTCTGTTTCGGCACCCCGGACCGCGACGGGCGAAGTGCGACTTTGGTCGGGCTGTCAGCGGGTCCAGGCCGTGAGCGTGCCGAGCAGGGCGTGAGCGACGGGCTGACCTCGACGAACGGGCTGTTCGCCGCTGTTCCGTGACGGCCGTCGGTGTGCACCGGCACTGCACCGGTGACGCGACGCGCTCGCCATACCATCCGAACGACCACATGAACTTCCCCAGCGGTCAGACGGCGATCATAGGGACAGGCCCGGCTGCGGGGTGTCGCGGACCTTGCGCCGCAGCACGACCTTGCGGCTGCCGTCGCGGAAGAGCTGGACCCGGGCCAGCTCCCATCCGGAGAATTCGGCCTGGATCGCCAGCTGGGCCGCGGCGGTCAGGCGATCGACGTTCGACGGCAACCGCAGCGGCGCGTACTCATAATCCATGGCTCCTAATATGCGCCAGGCTCCGGCGGGTGACCAGTCCCCGGGCCGGTCAGGCCCTCTCTCTCCGGATATCCCACCGGGTCGGCGGACACGTCGTCGAGGGCCAGCGCGATCTCGGCCGGCAGGGTCAGGTCCTCGCTGAGCAACGCGCCCCGCAGCTGTCCGGAGGTGCGGGCACCCAGGATCGGCGCGGCCACGCCGGGACGGTCCCGGATCCACGCCAGCGCCACCTCGAGCGGCTCGACACCCAGGCCCGCGGCGGCGGTCACGACCGCCTCCACGATGCTGGAGCTGCGGGGTTCGAGATAGGTACGCACGAACGGCGCCAAGTGGTCGGTGGCGGCGCGAGAGTCCAGCGGGCGGCCGTTGCGGTACTTGCCGGTGAGCACGCCGCGCCCCAGCGGCGACCAGGGCAGGATGCCCAGGCCGAGGGCCATGGCGGCGGGCAGCACCTCGCGTTCGATGCCGCGCTCCAGCAGGGAGTACTCGACCTGGGTGGCGACGATCGGGGCCCGGGCCGGGTAGGCCCGCTGCCACGTCGCGTACTGGGCGGTCTGCCAGCCGGCGAAGTTGGACACCCCGACGTAACGGACCCGTCCGCTGGTGACCGCGTGGTCCAGCGCGGCGAGCGTCTCCTCCATGGGCGTGTGCGGGTCGTACCCGTGCAGCTGCCAGAGGTCCACATAGTCCGTGCCGAGCCGGCGCAGGGAGGCGTCGAGCGTCCTCAGGAGGTGGCCGCGGGAGCTGTCGCGGCGGCGGAAACCGGACTGCCCGAGCCCCGCCTTGGTGGCGATGATCACGTCGTCGCGGGGGACCAAGTGGTCCAGCAGCGAACCGATCACGGCCTCGGCGTCACCGTCGCCGTACACGTCGGCGGTGTCGACCAGCGTGCCACCGGCGTCCAGGAAGAGTTTGAGCTGGGCGGCCGCGTCGTCGGGGTCGGTGTCCCGGCCCCACGTCATGGTGCCGAGGCCGAGCCGCGTGACCGCGAGCCCGCTCCGGCCGAGCGGTCGCTGTTGCATGAGTGAACCCTATTCAGCTTCGACAACCTGCGGAACGCTCTGTCCACCCGCGGCGGAAAACCCGTGCGAATTCGTCGAGGACCAGCGGGCTAGGGTGGGTATCGCGGAGCACCGGAGCTCCGGAGCACATCGGGAGGACGCGTGCGGCTCGGATTCAGCCTCGGCTACCAGACCTCGTGGACCACACCCGCCGATCACCTCGCCATGGCCCAGGAAGCCGACCGGCTCGGGTATTCCGTGGTGTGGGCGGCGGAGGCGTACGGTTCGGACTCGCCCACCATGCTCGCGTGGATCGCCGGTCAGACCGAGCGCATCGACGTGGGTGCGGCGGTCATGCAGATCCCGGCCCGCAGCCCCGCGATGACGGCGATGACCGCGGCGACCATCGACACGCTCTCCGGCGGCCGCTTCCGGCTGGGGCTCGGCGTCTCCGGCCCGCAGGTCTCCGAGGGCTGGCACGGCGTGCGGTTCGCCAAGCCGCTCGGCCGCACCCGGGAATACGTCGACATCGTCAAACTGGCGATCGCCCGCAAACCGGTCGCCTACGACGGCGAGCACTACCAGCTGCCGCTGCCCGACGGGGCCGGGAAGGCGTTGCGGCTGGGGTTCCATCCGCCCCGGGCCTCCGTACCCATCTATCTCGCGGCCGTGGGTCCCAAGAACCTGGAGCTGGCCGGCGAGATCGCCGACGGCTGGCTCGCCATCTTCTTCGCCCCGGACGCCGCGGGCGAGAGCCTGCAGCACATCGAGCGGGGGCGGGCCAGGAGTGGCAACGGCCTGGCCGGTTTCGACGTCTGCCCGACCGTGCCGGTCGCGATCGGCGACGACATCGCCGCCTGCGCGGACCTGATCCGGCCCTACGCCGCGCTGTACGTCGGCGGCATGGGCAGCCGCGACCAGAACTTCTACAACCAGCTCGCGGTGCGCATGGGTTACGCCGACGCGGCCAAGGAGGTCCAGGACCTCTACCTTGACCGCAAGGTGCGCGACGCGGCCGCGGCCGTGCCGCAGGAATTCATCGAGCGGACGTCGCTCATCGGCCCCAAGGCCCGCATCGTCGAGCGCATCCGGGAGTACGCGGCGGCCGGCGTCGGCACGCTGTCGATCGCGTTGTACGTGGGCGACCGGGAGAGCGGCATCGCCACCCTCCGCACGGTCGCCGAGGCCTACGAGGAGTCCGGGGTGGCCGAGTAACGTGGCGACCGTCCTGCTGCTCCGCCATGGGCGGACCACGGCCAACGCCGGCGGCACGCTGGCCGGGCGCCAGCCCGTCGAGCTCGACGACACCGGTCGCGAGCAGGCGAAACGGGTCGGCGAGCGACTGCGCGAGCTGCCGCTGTCGGCGGTCGTGACCAGCCCGCTGATCCGCTGCCGGCAGACCCTCGAGCTTGCCCTGCCGGGCGTGTCACCGCGGGTCGACGACGCACTGATCGAGTGCGGGTACGGCGACTGGGAGGGCCGGCCGCTGCAGGAGCTGGCCAAGGAGCCGCTCTGGCCGGTGGTGCAGCAGCACCCGAGCGCCGCGGTGTTCCCCAACGGCGAGGCCATGGCGGCGATGTCCGCCCGCGCGGTCGCCGCCATGCGGTTCTGGGACGCCGCGGTCACCGCCGAGCACGGGCCGGACGCGCTCTGGCTCGCGTGCAGCCACGGCGATGTGATCAAGGCCATTGTCGCCGACGCGATGGGGCTGCACCTGGACCAGTTCCAGCGTCTCGTCGCGGACCCGGCGTCGGTCAGCGTCATCCGGTACACCCCGACCCGCCCGTTTCTCGTCCGGCTCAACGACACCGCTGATCTGGCCGGTCTCGTACCCCCGGGCAAGACCGCGAGTTCCGATGCCGTCGTGGGTGGCGGCGCGGGTGCGTGACTACCTTTGGTGACCGTCGTGTTACCGCTGCGTGTGCTCGCGTTGCGCCCTCGGCGAACCGGCCCGGTGCGCTGCGCGCTCACGCGCGCAGGCGGATAGGGTCGTTGTTATGACCCACCAGGTGCATGCTTTCGAGCCGCCGGAGCGGTTCGTCGCCGGGACGGTGGGCGAGCCGGGCGACCGGACATTCTTCCTTCAGGCCCGCGGTGGTGGCCGGGTCGTCAGCGTGTCGCTGGAGAAGGTCCAGGTGTCGCTGCTCGCCGAAAAGCTCGAGGAGCTGCTCGTCGAGGCCAGCAAGCGGTTCGGCGTCGACCTTCCGGAGACGTCCCCGCTCGTGGTCAACGACAACGAGCCCCTCGACAACCCGGTCGACGAGGAATTCCGCGTCGGCACCCTCGGCCTCGCCTTCGACGTCGACACCAGCACGGTCGTCATCGAGGCGATCGAGGCCGGGGAGGCCGACCCCGAGGTCGAGCTCGTCGAGGACGAGGACGGCCCGGTCGACGACGACGATGACGACGAGGACGACGACGAGCCGGACGACGACCTCGACCGGCTCCGGGTCCGGCTCACCCCCGAGGCGACCCGGGCGTTCATCGACCGCGCCCGCCGCGTCGTCAACGCCGGCCGTCCACCCTGCCCGCTCTGCGGCCAGCCGCTCGACCCGGCCGGCCACCTCTGCCCCCGGCACAACGGTTACCACCGGTGACCACGGAGCAGACGTCGGTGCTCGCCGAGGACGACGCCCTGGAGCTGCTCAGCCGCGGCTCGATGGAGCTCGAGGGCCGCCTCGTCGACGCCTCCAACACCACGTTGCGGGCCGAGATCACGCTCGACGGCGTGACCCGGCGCTGCGTCTACAAGCCCGTGCAGGGCGAGCGGCCGCTCTGGGACTTCCCCGACGGCACCCTCGCCGGGCGTGAGGTCTCGGCGTTCCTGGTCTCGCAGGCCACCGGCTGGGGCCTCGTGCCGCCCACGATCCTGCGCGACGGCCCGATGGGCCCCGGCGCCTGCCAGCTCTGGATCGACGAGCCGGAGGAGACCGAGACGCTGATCGGGTTCGTCCCGGCGTTCGACGTGCCCGAGGGCTGGTTCCCGGTCGCCAACGCCCGCGACGAGGACGGCGACGCGTACGCGCTGGCCCACGCCGACGACCCGCGCCTGTCCCGCCTCGCGGTCCTCGACGCGGTGATCAACAACGCCGACCGCAAGGGCGGTCACGTCCTGTACGCCGCGGACGGCCGGATCCACGGCGTCGACCACGGCATCAGCTTCCACGTCGAGAACAAGCTCCGTACGGTCCTCTGGGGGTGGACCGGCAAAGCCATCCCGGCGGACTCCCTCGCCGTGCTGCAACAGCTCTCCGCCGCGCTCGACGAGGGCCTCGGCGAGAAGCTCGACGAACACCTCATGATCTCCGAGGTGCAGCAGACCCGGCTGCGCGTCCGCCGCCTGCTGCGCAAGGGACGCTTCCCCAGCCCGCCGCAGGACTGGCCCGCGGTGCCCTGGCCGCCGGTCTGAGGCTTTACTCACGTGAACGCCGATTCTGTCGCAGGTGCTCGCTAGGCTCACGGGCATGGACGCTTGGACCGGGCACGAGGTGCCGAAACTGCCGGGGAACGCCACCCCGCCGGAGCTCTACGACTCGTCACGCCGCGGGGTGTTCCCGACCACCTCCGGGCCCGCCGCGACGATGTACGTGTGCGGCATCACCCCGTACGACGCGACCCACCTCGGGCACGCCGCCACGATGATCACGTTCGACCTCGTGCAGCGGCTCTGGCGCGACGCGGGCATCGACGTGACCTACGTGCAGAACGTCACCGACATCGATGACCCCCTGCTGGAACGCGCCAACCGCGACGGCGAGGACTGGATCGTCCTGGCCATGCGCGAGACCGCCCTGTTCCGCGAGGACATGGAAGCCCTGCGGATGATTCCGCCGGCCCACTACGTCGGCGCGGTCGAGTCCATCCCCGCGATCGCCGCCCACGTCCGCGAGCTCATCGCCGGCGGCGCCGCGTACACCCTCGACGACGGCACCGGCGACGTCTACTTTTCCATCGCGGCCACCCCGTCGTTCGGCTACGAGTCCAACCTCACCCGGCCGGAGATGCTCACCCTCTCCGCCGAGCGCGGCGGCGACCCGGAACGCCCCGGCAAACGCGACCCCCTCGACCCGCTGCTCTGGCGCGGGGCCCGCGACGGCGAACCCGCGTGGGACGGCGGCGACCTCGGCCCCGGCCGCCCCGGCTGGCACATCGAGTGCGCGACCATCGCCCTGGGCCTGCTCGGCAACCGCATCGACGTCCAGGGCGGCGGCAACGACCTGCTCTACCCCCACCACGAGTGCTCGGCCGCCCACGCCGAACGCCTCACCGGCGAGTCCCCGTTCGCCACCCACTACGTGCACGCCGGCATGATCGGCCTGGACGGCGAGAAAATGTCAAAATCCAAGGGCAACCTGGTCTTCGTCTCCCGCCTCCGCGGTGACGGCGTCGACCCCATGGCCATCCGCCTGGGCCTGCTGACCGGCCACTACCGCTCCGACCGGCAATGGACCGACGAAACCCTCAAGTCGGGCGAGCAACGCCTCGCCCGCTGGCGGGCAGCCGCCGAAGCCCCCACCGGCCCCTCCGGGGAGGCCCTGCTGGCAGCGGTCCGCGAGGCCCTCCACCACGACCTCGACGCCCCCAGGGCAATCGCCATCGTGGACACCTGGGTCGAAGCGGCCCTCACCGCGACCGGCACCGACCCCGAGGCCCCGAAGCTGATGTCCCGGACGGTGGACGCTCTCCTCGGCATCCGCCTCTGACCGACCGGCCCACGACCAGCTTCACCCTCCGGGCGCGCCCACGACCAGCTTCACCCTCCGGGCGCGCCCGTCACTGCTTCACCCTCTGGGCGCGCCCGTCACCGCTTCACCCTCATGGGTGTGCGTGCGTGGCCGGTTTGCCTTCCGGGCGCCGTCACCGTCTTTACCGCCGGGTGTGTGCGTGGCCGTTGAACCCCTTCGGGCGTGCCCTGCTGCCGTTTCACCCGTCGAGTGCGTACGCCGTTGTCAGACCGTCCGGGCCTACCCGCCGCCCGACCTGTGGGGCGCGCCTGCTCGCGCTCCCGGCCGGTGCCCGCCGTTTCGGCCGGTCCGAGACTGTCCCCATCGGTGGGTGCCCGCACTCTGTGTGCACAGCCGTCCCACCAGATTCCGGTTGAGAGGGTTCGCGATGGCGTGACCCCGAGGTGCTCGCGATTCTGGTGCGAGGTCCTGGACTTCGTCGTCCTCGGCCGCGAGGACGACGGCTCGGTGGAGATCGGCCCCCGCGGCGGCCCGCAACCGACGATCTTCCTCAGTCGCCGCGACAAGCCGGACGGGGGAAGTCCCGGCTGCACATCGACGTCAACCCCACCGATCGCGACCAGGACGCCGAACTCGGACGACTCCTGGGCATCTGTGCGCGCCCGGTTGACATCGGCCAGACCGGCGAGGAGTCATGGCACGTCCTGGTCGACCCCGAGGGCAATGAGTTCTGCCTGCTCAGGTCCCGCCGCACCGCGCTCTGCGACCGGCCGTGCCACGCGTGTGGTGCCCGTCACCGGCGGCCGTGTCCGGGATACCCCTGAAACTGTCGTACTCGGTCCCGATGATGGTGCGATGAGTGACGCTGAGCAGATGTGCTTGACGGAGTTCGACGAGTGGCAGGCCGGGCTCCGGGCCCGGGCGGAGCAGACCGCCCGCAGGAGAGCGGCGAAGGACGATTTTCGCAGAGCACAGGCGGCCCGGCGGGCCCACGGGCTGGTGGCACGGTATGCCGCGCGGACAGCCGCGACGAGTTCGGTGGAGTATCCGTTCCCGCCCGATCCGGTGTGCTCCGAATAGGAGCCGACGCTCGCTCCGCCGCCGCCGCCCGGGAACGGGGCCGGCGGGGGAGCGACCGGTGGGCGGGAACGGGGCCGGCGGGGGAGCGACCGGTGGGCGGGAACGGGGCCGGCGGGGGAGCGACCGGTGGGCGGGCCGGGTTCAGGCCAGGGTGAGACCCGGATCCGGGTCGGGTTCGGGGGTGGGCGCCGGGATGCGGTATTCCTCGGTCAGCGTGGTCATCGGGCCGGGCCAGGTCGCCTGGGCCACCTCGATCGGCTTGCGGGTCTCGTCGAAGGCGACGTGCAGCAGGTGCAGAACCGGTGTGTCCGGGCGGATCTGCAGGGTCTCCGCCTCGTCACGGCTCGGCTGGCGGGCGCTGATCGTGTCCGTCGCGGAGGCGTATCGGCGGCCGATCGCTTCCTCGGCCTCCTGGTACAGCGGCCGTCCGTAGGATTCGCGCCGTTCCAGGGAGGTGCCCGACGCGTCGGTGACCCGGAACCAGGAAGCACCCAGCTCGACCGTGGCGTCGTCGGCCCGGACGATGTGGCGGCGCACCAGCATCTCGGTGCCGTCGCGCACCCCGAAAGCGTCGGTGACCTCGGGTGGGGCCGGCTCCCGGCCGACCGCGGTCAGTTGCTGGCGATAGCGGGCCGCGAGGTCGGCGTGGTATCCGCGGTGGACGCCGTACCGCCCGCGGGAGAGCCGGTTGAGGCGGCGGCGGGTGCCCCGGACGTACGTTCCGGATCCGGGCTTGGTAATCAGGATGCCTTCGACGCGCAGCTGGTCGACGGTGCGCTGGACGGTCTGCTTGGCGACGCCGAACATCTCCGCCATCGCCGGGATCGACGGCAGCCGTTCTCCGGGCTGCCATTCACCACGCCGGATCCGTTCCTTGAGCTGAGCGGCGATCTGGCGATGCGGGAACTCCGCGGCGCCGGGGTTGATCGTCATGCGCCGACCTCCAAACCCTAGGTTCCTAGGATGCCCCAGACGGGGTGGGTGGCGCCATACCGACACGCCCGGTGATGTGGCCCGGTGATCGGCGGTCGCTGCCGGGGTTCGTACCGTCTTCGCTGCGGATCCGCTCGCCGGGCCTGCAGGCTCGAGGGTGATCACCGGTGACTAAGCTGTCCGGCCATGGAGGCTTTGCGGTTGATCCTGCGCTATGCGCATCTGATCGGGTTCGCGTTGTTGCTCGGGGGCACGATCGCCCAGTTCGTCGCGGGCAAACTGCGCATCAATCCGGCGATGCTGTGGGGTTCGATCATCCAGGTTCTCACCGGCCTGGCGCTCGCGGCCCCGTTGCGGGGTGGCGGTGACGCCGAGCCCAGCCCGGTCAAGCTCGCGGTGAAGCTGGTCATCGCGATCCTCATCTTCGTCATGGTGTTCGTGCCCTGGCGTCGCAAGCGCGAGAACGTCAACCGTGGCCACTTCATCGGCATCATCACGCTCACCCTGGTCAATGCCGCGGTGGCGACGTTCTGGCACTGAGCCGTCAGCGGCCGGCCAGGTGTTCGAGGCCGTAAGGATGTCGAGGTTGACATCGGCGTCCGGTCCGGCTGGGTGGAGCGGCATCGTCGGCAGTCCCACCTCGGCGGCGAGGTGGCGCATCGACAGGCCGGTGCGGCCTTCCGCGTCGGCGACCCGGATCGCGACGTCGACGACCTGGCGCAGGGTGCGGGGTGGATCGGCCCGTGCCGGTCGCTTTGGCCGGGTGCGTCGATCATCCCGTACGCGATGATCGTGCTCGCCGCGACCACCCTGACCGCGACGGCGGCGGCTCGCACCACCCGGCACTCGATCCGCGGCCCGGCTCTGGCGCGCTGACCGGCGGCAACACGCGACGGGCGGTAATCGGAACCGGCCCCCGGGAGTGTCCGGGGGCCGTTCCGGTGACTACCAGGAGCCGGCGGTCGGGCCGGCCGATCCGCCGCGGCGGCGCAGGTACTTCTCGAACTCGCTGGCGATCTCGTCGCCGGTGAGGGGCGTGATGCCCTCGTCGCCGACCCGTTCCTCCAGCTCGCGGACGTAATCGCCGAGCTCCGCGTCCTGCTCGGCGGCCGCTCGCACGCGCTGCTCCCACTCGGAGGACTCCTCGGCCAGGTCGGCCAGGGGGATCGGCAGGTCCAGCACGTCCTCGAGGCGGCTGAGCAGGGCCAGCGTCGCCTTGGGACAGGGCGGGTTGTTCGCGTAGTGCGGAACGTGCACCCAGAACGACAGCGCCTCGAGGTCGGCCCGTCCGGCCGCCTCCTGCAGGACGCCGACGATGCCGGTGGGGCCCTCGTAGCGGGTGGGGGCGACCTTGTACTTCTCCGTCATGCCCTCCTCGGACGCACTGCCGCTGATCGGCAGGGGCCGGGTGTACGGGACGTCGGCGAGCAGCGCGCCCAGCAACATGATCCGGTCGACCTCCAGGCTGTGGCAGACCTCGAGGATCTGCTCGCAGAAGGTGCGCCATTTCATGCTGGGCTCGATGCCACGGATCAGGACCACGTCACGGTCGGTGCCGGGCGGGCTGGCCACGCTGAACCGGGTGGTGGGCCACTCGATCTTGCGGGTCTCGCCCTCGGCCATGGTGGTGGTCGGCCTGCTGACCTGGAAGTCGTAGAACTCCTCCGGGTCGATGGTGGTGATCTCACGTGCCTGCCACACCTGCTCGAGGTGTTCCACCGCGGCCGTCGACGCGTCGGCGGCGTCGTTCCACCCTTCGAAAGCGGCGATCGCCACGGGGGAGCGCAGCAGGGGTAGGCCGTCGAACTCTGTCACGGTGCCAACCTTTCGTACCTCGATACCCAGAGCCTACGTGGCGCCGCCGTTGCGCACTCGGCGGCCGCGCCGTGACGAGGCCCTCGCCGCGCGTCACCAGGCCATTCTGTCGTGGTGGGCCGCGATGGTCACGTGGCCTGGTCGCGCCAGAACTGGCGCGGTGCGTAACCGTCGCGGCGCAACCAGTGCTCGGTGTAGACGATCCTTTCCGCGGGGACCACCACGAGCGGGCCGAGCGGCGGATCGTCGAGGTCCCTGGACCGCTCCACGTGGTCGGACTGCCAGCGTACGGCGGGCCAGAAGGCGGCGAAGTCCGCGTCCTCGGGCGTCAGCACCCGGGCCTCGCCGAAGATCTGGGCGCCGCGGCTACTGGCCTGCCCGACCAGCGGCGCGAAGACGCCGATGGATACGCGCGGGTCGGCCGCGATGTTGCGCAGTTTCGGGGTGCCCGCCGCGGCGGTGAAGATCAGCGAGAAGCCGAGATGGAAACAGCGCACCGGAGTGGCGAGCGCGCCGGACGGCCCGGTCGTGGCCAGCACGCACATGTTCTGCGTGGACAGCAGGTTGAGGATGCGTTCCTCGAGGCGTTCGCGGGGCAGTCGCGCGGTGGGCGAGGGGCCGGCCAGCCAGGGATTCGTCACTGTCATGGTTGATCCAAGCATCTGCCGGTCAGCGTGCGCCGGGTGGGGCGGACGGTCCCGGGGCGAGCAGCGCCGCGCAGCGCAGGTTGCGGTAGCGGCCGCGATGATCCAGGCCGTAGCCGACGATCAGGCCGGCGGGCACGTCGAAGCCCACATAGGCCGGTACGTCGAACGCCGGGCCGTCGGGTTTGCGCAGCAGGGCGCAGACCGCGATCGACGCGGGGCGCCGGGTGGCGAGGTTGTTCAGCAGCCAGGACATGGTCAGGCCGGTGTCGATGACGGCCTCGACGAGGATGATGTCGCGGCCCTCGATGTCGAGGTCCAGGTCCTTGAGCTGGCGGACGGCTCCAGAGCTGCGTTTGCTCGTCGTGTAGGACCGCATCGCCATCCAGCCGATCTCGGCGGGGACCGTCAGCGCCCGGGCCAGGTCGACGGTGAACGTCGCCGCACCGCCCAGCACGCCGATGAGCACGATGTCGCGGCCCGCGTACGCCGCCTCGATCTCGTGGGCCAGCTCACCGACCCGGCTGCTGATCTGTTCCTCGCTCAGCAGTACCGATGCGAGCTCACCCGCCACGTGCTCAGCGTCCACACCGTCCCCCTCGACGCCCGTGCGTGTCCTGCGCCGGAATCTTGACACGCGGGCCGGGCCGGGCCAACCGGACATCACGCGGCCGGTGGACGACCCGGAACCGCGATCTTGCGGACGGCCGGCCCGCGGGCAGCGCAGACTGCGGAAATGGGCACTCGGCGGGCGGGGCCGGTGATCGCCGCGTACGTGGCAGTGGTCACCCTTTTGAGCGCTTTCCCGGCCCTGCCGGTGGCCCGGGCCGCAGTGCTGGCCCTGACGCTGCCGGCCGGCTTGCTGCTCCCCACGGGGCCGCTGGGCGGTGTGCCGCCGCGCGTCGCCGGGATCCTGCTGGCCGCGGTGTGCGCTCTCGGCAATGCCTTTCTGGTACGGGCGGTGCGCTGGGCCCTGCGTCCCCGGCGCGCCGAGGCGGCGGTCGGACGCCGGCTCGAGCACGCCCTGACCACGTTGCGCCTGCCGGTCACCCCGATGGCCCGCAGCCGCGGCACGGTGCGGGACGGCCCGTGGCGTCTGCGCCGGGAACGCAGCCTGCTGCTGCGCGACGTGCCGATCGCGTTCCGGGAGCTGACCGGGGTCTGCCGCGGGCTCTGGACCGCCGGGGGCCTGTGGGTGCAGGAGCGGGCCGAGCCACCGGCGCTGCGGGCCTTCGACAGCGCCGGGTACGAGTTCCGGCTCGAGCCCGCGCCGGGCCCGTTCGGCGACGCGGTGCTGACGGTCTCCGCGCCGCCCCGCCGTGACCTGGGTTTCCTCACCGGTCTCGTCCTCGCCGGGGTCCCGGCCGTGTTCTTCCTGACCGGTCGGGGACTGCTGCCGGCTGCCCCGGACCCGGACCTGGTGCTGACCGTGGGCCTGGTCACGACCGGGATCGGCGCCCTGGTCGCGGGCGTGGTCGCGGTGCTGCGCCCGGCCACCCGTCATGTCGGGGCGGGGCTGCTCATGGTCGCGGCCGTCTCCGCGTACGCGATTATTTAGTCGTTCGGCCCCAAAACCGACATAGTAGTTTTTACAGTGAGGCATGGCACAGCGGTTCACGCTCGGCGAGATCCGCACGCGCACGTACAAGGATCGCGACGCCTGGTGGACGGTGTGGCTGGTCGATCCGCTGGCCGCGCGGCTGGTGTGGCTCGTGGCGCCGGTCGGGTGGCTGACGCCGAACGTGCTGACCATGGGTGCGTTCCTGCTCGGCCTGGTCTCGGCGTACTTCTTCGCGCATGGCGACTACCCGTGGCTGGTCGCCGGCGCGGTCTGGTTCCACCTGAGCTTCGTGCTCGACTGCATGGACGGCAAGATCGCCCGGCTCAAGGGCACCGGCTCGGTCTTCGGCGCCTGGCTCGACTACGTCTTCGACCGCCTGCGTGTCCTGGTCTGCGCGGTCGCCCTCATGGGCGGGCAGTACGCGCGGACCGGTGACATCCACTTCCTGTGGCTGGCGGGCCTGGTCATCTTCCTCGACATGTTCCGATACCTGAACGCCCTGCAGATGGGCAAGGTCAAGAACGACATGCGCCGCCGGCTGGAAGCGGTGCGGGCCGGGACCGACCCGCAACCCACGATGGGTACGGGCGAAGCGGCCCCGGTCGCCGACATGTACCAGGATTTCCGCGCCCGGCTCGGCCCGCTCGCCAGGCTCCGCGACCTGCTGGTCCGGCACCGCATCCGCGCGCACCTGTTCAGCGGCATCGAGTTCCAGATGTTCATCTTCATCGTCGGCCCGCTGACCGGCCACGTCGTCGCGGTGACGATCCTGTCGGCGGTCCTGATCATGGGTTTCGAGCTGCTGCTCATCTACCGGCTGTACACGGCGACCCGCAGCTACGATCGCGCCATGGCCGGGGTCACGAGTTCCGCCAACACCTGATCCGGGACCGGACATCTCCGGCACACTGGACAGGTGCATGATCATCCCCTCGAGATCGGCGAGGACGCGACGACGTTCTTCCAGCCCCGGGCCGAGGTCTTCGTGACGATGCTGTGGGTGATCGCCCTGGTGTGGCTGGTCTGCCGGGGGCTGTACCTGCTGGTCCTGCTCGCCTTCGGGATCCGCCCCACGGCCGGCGACATCGTGACCGTCGCGGAGAGCCTGCTGGTCGTACCCGTGGTCGCGTCGGGTCTGATCGTCCTGCTGGCCTGGAACCGGTTCGGCTGGCTCAAGAGCTCCATGCGGGGCCTGGAGTTCGCCGCCACCGGCCGGCGCGGCGTGCACCTGCCCTGGTCGGCGATCGCGTCGGTAGGTTTGCGTCGCTGGGGGCCGTTCACCGAGCTGGTCATCACGCCCACAGCGATGACCGAGGTCACCGAGATCCCCGGCCGTGGCCGCCGCCCCCGCGTGATGCGCCGCCGCTCGAACCCGGCGTTCCTGCTGGACGTGGGCCTGATGTCACCCGGCCCTGAGGTCCTGCTCGCCGAGCTCCACCGCCGCATCCCCTCCCGCGTCTGAATCTCCCGCGCCCGCCTTCCGCGCCCGCCTTCCGCGCCCGCCTTCCGCGCCCGCCTTCCGCGCCCGCCTTCCGCGCCCGCCTTCCGCGCCCGCCTTCCGCGCCCGCCTCCCGCGCCCGCCTCCCGGGTTCGCCTCCCGGGTTCGTTGACCGCGAACGCCGCGGCCTCTATGTTTAACGTGTTCGTTAATTAACGAGGGTGTTAAACAGTGACCTCAGACCGGCTCAGCACGATCTTCGCGGCGCTCGCCGACCCGACCCGGCGCGCGATCCTGGCCCGCCTCGCCGAGGGCGACGCCACGGTGACCCAGCTCGCCGAGCCGTTCGCGATCAGCCTCCCGGCGATCTCGCGGCACCTGAAGGTGCTCGAGCACGCCGGCCTGATCCGCCGCAGCCGCACCGCGCAGTGGCGTTCCAGCAGCCTGGAGGCCGGGCCGCTGGGCGAGGCCACCGCCTGGATGGAGGGCTACCGGCGGTTCTGGGACGACAGCTTCACCCGGCTCGACGCGCATCTGCGGCGCGTCCAGGATTCCTCGGAGGAGACAACGCCATGAGCGACACCGACCTTGTCATGACCCGCATCTTCGACGCGCCCCGCGCGGTGGTCTACCGCGCGTTCACCGACCCGGAGCAGCTGGCCCGATGGTTCGGCCCGGTCGGCTGGACCGTGCCGCCCGGCACCGTCGACCTCGTCGCCCGGCCCGGCGGCCATCAGCGGTTCACCATGGTCAACGACGCCGATCCGGCGCAGACCGTGCCGATCGACATGGCCTTCACCGAGGTCGTCGAGAACGAGCTGCTCGTCGGCACCGAGGACATGTCCGCGGTGGACGGATTCCCCGGGGACACGCTCACCGTCCGCTTCGCGTTCCACGACGAGCCGGACGGGCGGACCCGCCTGGTCCTGACCCACAGCCCCTATCCGCCGGCGTGGTCGGCCGGCGCGAACGAGGCCTGGGAAGCCTCGTTCACCAAACTCGACAAGCTGTTCTAAGCCGCGGCCACGCCCGGCCCGCCGAAGGTGACCGGGACGCCGGGGGAGTAGAGGACGCTGTCCGGCGGGCCGGTCATGGCGGGCAGGCCGGCGGCGGTGACCAGGCCGTCGTCGAGCTCCAGCAGGCCGGCCCGGAACAGCGGCCAGCGGGGGTGGTCGTTCGGCAGGTGGATCGTGCGGCCCCAGGCGCGGGTGTGCAGGCCCCAGCGCGCGGTCAGGAAGTGCTCCACGGGCGACGGCTCGATCAGCGGCTCGCCCACGCGTACCGAGAAGGAACTCGACGGCCCGGACGGGCGCCGGCGGCTCGTGTACCGCAGCACGTCGCCGTCCTTCTCCAACCGCATCCGGGACCATTTGTACGGCAGCCGGAGCAGCGCCTGCGCGGTCAGCACCGGCAGCAGCCGTTCCGCGTCCAGCGACCGGAACACGACCGCGCGCCGGCCCTGGGCGTCCACGCTGTAGAGCCGCACGTTCGTCTCGCAGAACGTGCCCAGGTAGGGCAGGCCCGGGCCGCGCAACGGTCCGAGCCCGATCATCCGGAACCCGATCAGCCCCACGTAGGTGACCCCGTCGAGGGTGTCCGGCACGGTGCCGCGGGGCAGCAGCGGCGCGACCGCCGCCGGGGGCACCGCCCAGTGCAGGAATGCCAGGTCACGCCAGCTCTGCACGAGCCACGGCCGGCGCACCGGGCGGCTCGTCTCGGGGGTCACATCCTCGGGGGTCACGTCCTCGGTGGGCACGGCGGACTCAGCGCCCGACCGGGGTCATGTCGGCGTAGCGGTCACCGGCCGGTGGCCGGATCGCCGACAACCGGGCGAGCTGCCCGGCGGTCAGGGCCACGGCGCCGGCGGCGGCGTTCTCCCGCACCCGGCTCACCCGCTTGGTGCCCGGGATCGGCGCGATGTCGTCGCCCTGGGCCAGGACCCAGGCCAGCGCGACCTGGGCCGGGGTCGCGCCGGCCTCGGTGGCCACCGCCCTGACCTCGTCGACGATGCGCAGGTTCGCGGTGAAGTTGGCACCCTGGAAGCGGGGGTTGCCCGTGCGGAAGTCGTCCTCGTCGAAGTCGTCCGGGGACGTGATCGCCCCGGTCAGGAACCCGCGGCCGAGCGGCGAGTACGGCACCAGGCCGATACCGAGCGCGCGCAGTGCCGGCAGCACCTCGGCCTCCGGGTCGCGGGTCCACAGTGAATACTCCGACTGGACCGCGGTGACCGGGTGCACGGCGTGGGCCCGGCGGATCGTCGCGGGGGCGGCCTCGGACAGGCCGATGTGGCGGATCTTGCCGGCCTGGACCAGGTCGGCCATCGCCCCGACGGTGTCCTCCACCGGCACGGTGGGGTCCATCCGGTGCTGGTAGTAGAGGTCGATGTGGTCGACGCCGAGGCGCTGGAGCGACCCCTCGACCGAGGCGCGCACGTTGTCGGGGTGGCCGTCGACGCGGCGCCCGGGGTCGCCGGAGCGATGCGACATCAGCCCGAACTTGGTGGCGAGCACGACCTCGTCGCGGCGCCCGGCGATGGCCCGGCCGACCAGCTCCTCATTGGTGAACGGGCCGTAGCGCTCGGCGGTGTCGATGAACGTCACGCCGAGGTCGAGGGCCTGGTGGATGGTGCGCACCGACTCGGCGTCGTCGGTGTTGCGGCCCGTGTAGAACGCGGACATGCCCATGCATCCGAGCCCCACACGGGAGACCTCGAGCCCGGCCAGCGACACCTTTTCCATGGCTGAAAACTACGCCCGGGCACCGCGACGCGCCCGGGCTTCGGCAGTGGCCAGAACCACATGCTGAACCGGGTTGTGCCGTGCTCCGTATCGTGGATGTAACCCCGGTCACGCAAGCCCTCGGAGGACCCGCATGCCGGTGCCGCACCGCAACAATCTCGCACTCGCAGTCCTCGTCGCCGCGGCGCTGGTCGCCCTCGGCTGTGTCGCCGCGCCGCAGCCGGAGGACCAGGCCGGCGGCCCGGCCCGGCCGGTGGCGACCACCACGAGGGCCGCGGCGCCGAAAGAACCGCTGGACCCCGACGTCGACGGCACGGACACCGTCGAGGAGTTCCGGTCCGACGTCGACGACGCGCGCTCGATCGCGGAGAAGTACTGGAAGGACCAGTTCGACAAGTCCGGCCTCGACTTCGAGCCCGTCGCCCAGCTGATCCCGTACGAGCGGGACGGCGAGGTCGGGTGCGGCGACCAGCCGCTCGGGCTCAACAACGCCGCCTACTGCTCCGCGGGTGACTTCATCGCGTACGACGCCAACTGGGCTTTCGGCGCGTTCCAGGACATCGGCGACGCGTTCATCTTCTACCTGCTGGGCCACGAGTACGCCCATGCGATCCAGCGCCGCCTCAACATCCAGAAGCAGTTCACGATCGAGCAGGAGCTGCAGGCCGACTGCATGGCGGGCGCCTACATCGGCGACATGGAGAAGGCGGAGAGCCTGCGCCTGGAGAAGGGTGACCTCGGCGAGCTGGCGGCCGGCCTCGACGCCGTCGGTGACGACCCCGGCCAGCCGTGGTTCGCCGACAACGCGCACGGCACGGCCAAGCAGCGCACCCGGGCGTTCAGCAACGGCTACAACGACTCCCTGGAGCCCTGCGACCTGACCTGAGGGGCCGGTCACACCGGGCCACGCGGGTGGCCCCGGCAGGCAAGAATGACCAGGACGGATCCGGTACGCGCGCAGGAGGCACGCCCTGACAACACGACTTCCGGCAGTACGACTTCCCGCTGCGGTGCTCTTCGACATGGACGGCACCCTGATCGACAGCGAGAAGGTGTGGGACGTGGCACTGCACGAGCTCGCGGCCCACGCCGGTGGCTCCCTGTCTCCGGGTGCCCGGATCGCGATGGTCGGCAGCAGCATGGGCCGCTCGATGCGGATCCTGCGCGACGACCTCGGCCAGCCCGATCGTGACGAGGCCGCCGACATCGCCTGGCTGGAGGGCCGCGTCGAGGAGCTGTTCGCCGACGGCCTGGTGTGGCGCCCCGGTGCGATGGAGCTGCTGCACGCCGTCCGCGCGGCCGGCGTCGCAACCGCGCTGGTCACCTCCACCGGACGCCGCCTGGTCGAGGTCGCCCTCGACACGCTCGGCCGGGAGAATTTCGACGCCGTCGTGTGCGGCGACGAGGTGTCGGCCCCCAAACCGGACCCGGCGCCCTACCGTACGGCGGCCGGTCTGCTCGGCGTCGCGATCACCGACTGCGTCGCCATCGAGGATTCCCCGACCGGCCTGGCCAGCGCCCTGGCCGCGGGCGCGGCGGTGCTGGCCGTCCCGGCCGAGCTCGAGCTGCCCCCGGCCGACGGCCTGCACCTGCGCGACACCCTCGTCGGCGTCGACCCGGCCTACCTCGGCACGCTGTTTGCCGAGGCGGTCGCGTGACGGGCCCACGATGACCGGCACCGTGGACCGGGCTCGCTGAGCGTGCGCCCCGCTGTCCCGGGACGCACGCTCCGGCCGGGTCAGTCGTGGGCGATCGCGCCCAGGATGTCGAGGCGGGCCGCCCGGATCGCCGGCAGGACGGCCGCGATCACGCCGACCACCGCCGCCAGGGCCAGGTAGGTGCCCATCCGGGTCCAGGGCAGCACGAGGTCGGTGATGCCCTCGCCCTCGAGGGCCTTGGTCACCGCGGTGCCCATGCCCGCGCCGACGACCACGCCGAGCAGCGCACCGAAGACCGAGATCACCACCGCCTCGACCGTCACCATGCGCATCGTCTGGGCCCGGCCGAGCCCGACCGCCCGGAGCAGGCCGAGTTCCCGGGTCCGTTCGAGCACCGACAGGGCGAGGGTGTTGACCACCCCGAGCACCGCGATGAGGATGGCCAGCGCCAGCAGGATCTGGATCATCGTGATGACGGTGTCGAAGCTGGCGGCCTGCTGGTCGATGAAGGCCGCCGAGTCCGTCGCCGTCACCTCGGGGCTGTCCGCCAGCAACGCCTTGACCTGGGGGAGCACCGCGGACACGGCGACACCGTCGTCGAGGCGCACGAAGCCCAGGGACGGCTGGGAGATGCCGAAGTCCCGGGCCGCGGTGGCCGGCAGCAGGATGTTGGCGGGCAGGACGTCCTCGGCGAACGTGCTCACGATCGTGTATTTGTGCGGGTCCCCGCGGGCGGCCTGGACGGTCACCACGTCACCGACCGCCCAGCCGTTCTCCGCGGCCCGGGGCACGCTGACCGTCATCTCGCCGTCCTTCAGCGGGGCCGCGGTCACCCCGAACGCGTCGGCGAGCCTCGGCAGGTCGTCCGTGGCGTCCGCCGACTGCCGCTTGCCGTCGATGACGACCTGGTCGCTCCACATGCCGGCGGCCGACCGTACCCTCGGGAGGTCCGCTGCGGCCCGCACGACGGCCGGGTCGTAAGTGGGCGGCCGCGGGCCGTTCTGGTCGCCCGAGATCGTGATCTCGGCCTTGAGGATCCGGGTGGCCTCGGCCTTGAGGCTGCTCTTGGCCGAATCCATGATCACCGTGACGCCGGTGACCAGGGCGATGCCGACCATGAGCGCGGCCGCGGTGATCGCCGTGCGGCGCGGGTTGCGGCCCGAGTTGAGCCGGCCGAGCCGGCCCGGCAGCGACCACGAGAACAGGCGGCCGAGCAGACCCACCACCGGGCGGCTGATCAGCGGCGTGAGCAGCGCGATCCCGACGAAGGACACCAGCACCCCGCCGAGGATCAGCCACAGGTCGGCGCCGCCGGCGTCGGCGAACAGGCCGGTGCCCAGGGCGGCGGCCCCGGCGGCCGTGACCGCTCCACCGGCCACACTGATGGTTCTCAGCGGCCGGTCCGGGGTGGCGACGTCCTGCATCGCCGCGACCGGCGCGATCCGCGAGGCGCGCAGCGCCGGCAGGACCGCGGCGACCACGGTGACCAGCACGCCCACCGTGAAGGAGCTGATCACGGCCGCCACCGGCACGCCGACGGGGGCCAGTTGCAGCCCGCCGCCCCCGAACGTGCCGAACAGGTCGGCCAGCAGCCAGCCGACACCCACCCCGGCGGCCAGGCCGAGAACCGCCGCGAGCAGGCCGATGACGACCGCCTCCACCAGTACGGAGGTGACGACCTGGCGGCGGGACGCGCCCAGCGCGCGCATCAGGGCCAGTTCCCGGGTGCGCTGGGCGACGATGATCGAGAACGTGTTGAGGATCAGGAAGACCCCGACGAACAGGGCGACACCGGCGAAGCCGAGCAGGATCCGGTTGAAGAAGCTCAGGCCCTGCTGCAGGCCGGCCGCGTTCTCCTCGGCCATCTGCGCGCCGGTCCGGACCACGTAGTCCGCGCCGAGTGCGGGGACGAGCGCGTCACGCAGCTGCTCGGGGGTGACGCCGTCGCCGGCCTGCACCCGCACCGAGGAGTAGACACCGGTGGCGCCGAGCATCAGCCGCTGCGCGACCGGCTCGGTGAACGCGACCTCCTGGACCCCGCCGAGGCTGTCCCGGTCGCCGCTGTACCCCCACACGCCGACGAGGGTGAACTCCTTCCTCGGCTCCAGGGTCAGCACGCCGACCCGGTCACCGACCGTGATCCCGGCCGCCTTCGCCACGGTGGCGTTGACCGCGATCTCGCCGTCCGCGGCCGGGCCCCGGCCCTCGCGCAGCTGGACCAGGTCGTCCGTACCGGTCCACACCGTGCCCATCCGCGGCGGTCCCATCGAGGTCAGGACCTTGCCGTCGCTGCCGATCACCCGGGCGCCGTCGGCCTCCACGAGACCGACCGCGGACCGTACGCCGGCAGTTGCTCTGATCTTCTCGATGGCGGCCGCGGGCAGGGGTGCGGCGACCTCCTCGCCCTCGAGCTCGTCGACGGCGATCCGGGGTTTCGCGGTGACGCCGACGTCGGTGGTCGAGTACGCGTCGGCGAAGATGGTGTCGAACGACCGGCTCAGGGTGTCGGTGACCACGAACGCCCCGGCCACGAACATGACGCCGAGCACGACGGCCAGCCCCGACAGCACGAGCCGCAGCTTTCTGGCCAGCAGGCTCTTGAGTGTGGCGCGCAGCATCAGATCATCACCGGTTCGCCGCGGGTGTCCAGCCGCTTCATGGTGTCGAGCACGGTCTCGGCGGTCGGGCCGTGCAGCTCGTCGACGATCTCCCCGTCGGCCAGGAACACGACCCGGTCGGCGTAACTCGCGGCGACCGGGTCGTGGGTGACCATGACGATGGTCTGCCCGTGCTCGCGCACACTCGAGCGCAGGAACCCCAGCACCTCGGCGCCGGAGCGCGAGTCGAGGTTGCCGGTGGGTTCGTCGGCGAACACCACGTCGGGCCGGCCCACCAGCGCCCGGGCACACGCCACCCGCTGCTGCTGACCACCGGAGAGCTGGCTGGGCCGGTGCGACAACCGGTCGCGCAGCCCGACGGTGTCGATGACCACGTCCCACCATGCCGGGTCGGGCTTGCGGCCGGCGATGTCCAGCGGCAACCGGATGTTCTCCGCCGCGCTCAGCGTGGGCAGCAGGTTGAACTGCTGGAAGATGAAACCGATCCGGTCGCGGCGCAGCCGGGTGAGAGGCTTGTCGCCGAGGCCGCTGACCTCGGTGTCGCCGATGTGCACGGTGCCGCGGTCGACCGTGTCCAGCCCGGCCAGGCAGTGCATGAGCGTGGACTTGCCGCTGCCGGACGGGCCCATGATGGCGGTGAAGCGGCCCCGCTCGAAGTCCGCGCTCACCCCGCGTAACGCGACGACCCGGGCCTCGCCCGAGCCGTAGACCTTCCAGACCTCGCTCGCCCGCGCCGCGGCCGGTCCGCCGGCATTCGTCGCTGTCACTGTCGCCCCCTGGGAAACCGTCACGCCGGGCTCGCTGCCCGGCCGGATCAGTCTTTCGCCGGGATCGGTTCCGGACGTCCGCCTGCGGGCGGAGCGCGACGCGGAGATTCCGGTGGGGGTGGCCACCCATGACAGCTCAGGGTTACCCCCTATGCCGCACCGAGGACAGGCGTTCTCGTGGTCAGTTGCCGGGGCGGATCAGGCCGGTCTCGTAGGCGAGGACGACGGCCTGGACCCGGTCGCGCAGCCGCAGCTTGGTCAGGACGTGGCCGACGTGGGTCTTGACGGTGGTCTCGCTGACGGTCAGCGCCCGGGCGATCTCGGCGTTCGAGTGGCCGCGGGCGACGTGGACGAGGACCTCGCGTTCACGGTCGGTGAGTGACTCCAGGGCCGGGGCCACGGTCGCGGCGGTCTCGGCCGCGGGCAGCAGCTCGGCGACCCGGGCGAGCAGGCGTCCCAGGATGAGCGGGGCGACGACGGCCCCGCCCGCGGCGACGGTGCGGATGGCCGCGACCAGCTCGTGCGCCGGCGCGTCCTTGCCGAGGTAACCGGCGGCACCCGCGGCGACCGCCCCCAGCACGTGTTCGTCGGCCTCGTAACCGGTCATGATCAGCACCCGGACCGGCAGGCCGGACGCGACGATGCCGCGGGTGGCGCCCAGGCCGTCCAGCCGGGGCAGCCGCAGGTCCATCACCACGACGTCGGGCAGCAGCCGCCGCGACAGGTCGACCGCCTCCACGCCGTCGCCGGCCTCACCGACCACGGCCAGGCCCTCGGCACCGGACAGCGCCATCCGCAGCCCGGACCGCAGCATCGGCTGGTCGTGGGCGAGCAGCACCCGCACCGTCCGGGTCACGACGACCGTCACCGCACCCTCCCGCGAAACCTGATCGACCTGGCGCTCACCCTAGGCGATCGGGCCGGTCCGGGGCTGCCGTGGATCCGTCAGTCGTCCACCGCCGAGGTGACCGGGATCGCGGTGAGGGGCAGGGCCGTGACGGGCCGGTCGGGGTACGGCGGGATCGTGCCGCCGAACTCGGGACAGAACTCCTTGTGGCTGCACCAGCCGCAGAGCCGGCTCGGTTTGGGACGGAAGTCCTTGTCCTGCTTGGCCCGCTCGATGGCCTGCGACAGGGCGACCAGGGTGCGCTCGAAGCGTTCCAGCTCGTCGGACTCCGGGCTGTAGTCGAGGACCTCGGCGTCCTTGAGGTAGAGCAGGCGCAGCACGCGGGGCACCACACCACGGGTGCGCCACAGCACCAGGGCATAGAACTTGAGCTGGAACAACGCCCGGCCCTCGAACGCCTCGCGGGGCGCGCCGCCGGTCTTGTAGTCGACCACCCGCAGGTCACCGGCGGGGGAGACGTCGAGCCGGTCGATGTAGCCGCGGATCAGCAGCTCGTCGTTGACCAGCGTGGAGACCAGGGTCTCCCGCTCGGCCGGCTCCAGCCGGCGCGGGTCCTCCACCGCGAAGTAGCCGTCGAGCAGGCCGGTCGCGCTGGTCAGGAACGTCTCCAGCGACACGACCTCCTCGGTCGCCGCCCCGGCCTCGAACAGCACGGACAACGCCGGCTCCTCGGCCGCGAGGCGCTCCCACTGCGGCGCCACCAGCGAGGCCGCGGCCTCGGGGGTGCGGTCGGCGGCCGGCAGGTCGAACAGGCGCTCCAGCACGGCGTGCACCAGCGTGCCGCGGACCTGGTCGCGGGTGGGCTGCTCGGGGAGCCGGTCGATGGTCCGGAAGCGGAACAGCAGCGGACAGGTCTTGAAATCCGCCGCCCGCGACGGGGACAGCGACGGCCCGGCGACCCCCGGCAGGGGCGACCCAGCGCTCTCCGGGGGGAGCACTGGGGACGATGGGGACGTAACCGCTTCTGCCGTCATGCCGGTAAGGCTAGGACAGCGGTACGACAAAAACCCCTCTCAGGGTCGGTCCGTAGCATCGACGCCGTGGACGACGACGCCCCGCAGCAACCGCCCGCCCGGCGAGCCGGCCGGTCGATGGGCCGGGTGCTGGGCATCCCGCTGTTCGCCAGCCCCTCGATGGTGCTGCTCGCGCTGCTGGTCACGGTCGTCTACGGCGGTTATGCCGAGACCCAGCTGGGCCTGGCCACCCCCTTCGCGTACGCGGTCGGCCTCGGTTTCGTGGTCTGCCTGCTCGGCTCGGTGCTGCTGCACGAGCTCGGCCACGCGCTGACCGCCCGGCACTTCGGTATCGGTGTGCGCGGGATCACCCTGGAACTGCTCGGCGGCTTCACGGAGATGGACCGCGACTCGCCGACACCGCGGGTCGACGCGCTCGTGTCGCTCGCCGGGCCGGCCGTGTCGTTCGTGCTGGGCGCGCTCGCCACCGGGGCCGCGTTCGCGCTGCCGGAACGCACCGTGGCCGGGGAGATCGCGTTCCAGCTCGCCGCGAGCAACGTCATCGTGGCGGTGTTCAACGTGTTGCCGGGGCTGCCGCTGGACGGCGGGCGCGCGCTGCGGGCAGGGCTCTGGGCGCTGTTGAAGGACCGTAACCGGGCCACCGAGGCCGCCGCGTGGGCCGGGCGGGGGATCGCGCTGCTCACCGCGTTCGCCGTGATCACGCTGTACCGCCTCGAGGTGATCACCCTGTTCGGGGTGGTCTTCATCCTGCTGGTGACGTTCACGCTGTGGCAGGGTGCCGGGCAGTCGATCCGGCTCGCTCGGATGACCCGCCGGTTCCCCCTGGTCGACCTGGCCCGGCTGGCGCGCCCGCTGGTGTCCGTACCCTCCGGCACGCCGCTCGCGGAGGCACAACGCCGCGCCGGGGAATCCGGGATCGAGCGCGGTGGTCTGGCCGTGGCGGACGCCGGCGGGCGGGTGGTCGCGGTCGTCGACGACGCCGCGGCGGCGTCCGTGCCTGCCGAGCGGCGACCCTGGGTGGCGGTCGACACCGTCGCCCGCGACCTCGCCCGGCTGCCGGTGCTGGCCGTCGATCTGACCGGCGAGCAGGTGGTCAAGGCCGTCCAGGCCCACCCGGGTGCACAGTACGCGGTGACGGCAGGCGAGGATGTCGTCGGCGTGCTGCACGTCGCCGACCTGGCCGAGGTGCTGGAGCCGCGCCGCCGTGGACGCCCTGCCGGCACCGGATGACACATCGAGAGAGGGGCCGGCACCAGGTGATACACCGAGAGAGGGATCAGTGACCGTTCAGGACAACACCGTCGCCCATGAAGTCGTGCCCGCCCACCGGGGGCCGTTCCGTCCGGGCGACCGCGTGCAGCTCACGGATCCCAAGAACCGCATGCACACCATCGTCCTGGAGCCCGGCAAGGAGTTCCACACCCACCGCGGCGCCCTGGCGCACGACGCGCTGATCGGGCTCCCCGACGGCAGCGTCGTCGTCTCCGCGGGCGGCACCGCCTACCTGGCGCTGCGCCCCCTGCTGTCGGACTACGTGCTGTCGATGCCGCGCGGTGCCCAGGTGATCTACCCGAAGGACGCGGCGCAGATCGTGGCCATGGGTGACATCTTCCCGGGCGCCAAGGTCCTCGAGGCCGGCGCCGGTTCCGGCGCGCTGAGCTGCTCGCTGCTGCGGGCCGTCGGCAGCAGCGGTGAGCTGCACTCGTACGAGCTGCGGGACGACTTCCTGGCGATCGCCCGCAAGAACGTCGAAGCGTTCTTCGGCGGCCCGCACCCGGCCTGGAACCTGCACCAGGGTGACGTCGCGGGCAACACCGAGACCGGCTTCGACCGGATCATCCTCGACATGCTGACCCCCTGGGAGACCCTCGAGATGGTCGAGCGGTCGCTCATCCCGGGTGGCGTGTTCATCGGTTACGTGGCCACCACCCCGCAGCTGTCCGAGCTGGTGGAGGCGCTGCGTGAGCGCGGCGGCTGGACCGAGCCGCGGGCCTGGGAGTCGCTGGTGCGCGACTGGCACGCCGAGGGGCTCGCGGTGCGCCCGGACCACCGGATGGTCGCGCACACCGCGTTCCTGGTGTCGGCCCGCAGGCTCGCCCCCGGCGTGACGGCACCGCCGCGGCGCCGCAAGCCCAGCAAGGGCGCCGAGGCGTACGCGTTGCGCCGCGCGGCCCTGGCTCGGCTGACTGATAGTCCAGGCGTCGGTGGGGACACAGCGGCGCTCGACGCTGCGGCGGCAGCCGAGGTCGCCCCGCCGGAGCCGGCCGTGATCCACGAGACAGTGGTTACCCAGGGCGTGGAGACGGAGACCGATCCCGGCGCGTGACGCCCGGGCCGCCATCCGGTAGTTTCCACGCGGATTTGATCGGGCTTGGGAGGGAACGGGTGGGCGCGATGAGTTCTCCGCCGTTCGGGGGCAGCAACGAGATGCCGGCTGTGTTCCCCGACTGGTCGCCGTACGAGGACCTGGACTCGGCCGCCCGCGCCTACCTGCGGGACCCTGAGGTGGCGCTCGACGCCCTCTTCGGGGTCCTGCGGGGCGCGTCCGTGCTGTGCTTCACGCTGGAACGCTTCGTCAACGAGGTCAACGGCGTCTGGCAGGAGGTCGTCATCTGTGACGGCAGCCGGCTGGTGCTGTGGCACGGCGAGGACGTGGCGCCCGGCGACGGCCCGGTCGGGTCGATGACCTCGTCGTTGCGCGTGGTGCCGCTGTCGACGGTGACCGAGGTGGGCTGCCGCCGGCGGCTCACCCGCACCTCGAGCGGGCAGGCCCGGGTCGACAGCATCGATGTGTACCTGTTGCTGAGTTCCGTCGACGACGCGGTGCCCCCGCCCGGGGTGGCCGAGGAGGAGGGCCGGGCGGCGTTGCGGCACGACGCGCTGCGCTTCGGCAAGACCCTCGACGACGGCGGGCCGGGGCAGATCGCCCGTTTGGAGGAATTTTCCCGGGTTGTCGCATCTTTGGTCGGCCGTCCGACACTGTGACATTTCTTTCGGCCGATTCCTGACCGGGACCGATCAGTCGTCGGCCTCCGGGCCGGCCACTTCCACGTCGTCGGAATGGCGCACGACGTGGATGCAGTCGCCCGGGCACTCCTTGGCCGAGTCGATCACCTCGAGCACCAGGTGCGCCGGGACGCCGGTCCGCACCCCGGGGCTCTGCAGCAGCTCACCGGCGCTGTCCTTGACGTACGCGAGGCCGTCGATGTCGAACTCGAACACCTCCGGTGCGTACTGCACACACAGCCCGTCACCGGTGCACAGGTCCTGGTCGACCCAGACCTCAAGCTCGTCTGTACCGGTCCGTACGGACACGGGCACCTCCCTGATCGCTCCGCCCGACGGTACCCGAACCCCCTGACCACTCGGTGCGCCCACCTGCCCCGATCGATCAAGCTTCAGTGACGAGGGTGTTGCATGGGTCGAAATCCGCCCTTCAGCGGTTAGTGTTGACGTCAGAACGTTCGAGCCCCCGGGGAGGTGGGACGTGGCACGTAGCGACGAGGCGGAAAGCGCCGCACGTTGGGAGAAACAGGCCAACGATCTCTCCAGTCAGGTCGGTTTCCTGCAAGAGGAACTCGCCCTGTTGAAGCGGAAGTTGACCGAGAGCCCCCGACACGTCCGTCAGCTCGAGGAACGGCTCGCGGCAACGCAGGCGCAGCTCTCCCGAGTGACCGAGAACAACGACCGGCTCGTGGCGACCCTCAAGGAAGCCCGCGCTCAGATCGTCACTCTCAAAGAAGAGATTGACCGGCTCGCCCAGCCGCCCAGCGGCTACGGCGTCTTCCTGGCCGCCCACGAGGACGGCACCGTCGATGTCTTCACCGGCGGTCGCAAGCTCCGTGTCGCGATCTCCCCGTCCCTCGAGGCCGAGGAGCTCAAGCGCGGGCAGGAAGTCCTGCTCAACGACGCTCTCAACGTGGTCGACGCGTTCGGCTACGAGCGGGTCGGCGAGGTTGTCCTCCTCAAAGAGGTGCTGGACAACCCCGACGGCGGTCCCGGAGACCGGGCCCTGGTCGTCTCGCACTCCGACGAGGAGCGCATCGTCCACCTCGCCGACAGCCTGATCGTCTCGAAGCTGCGCGCCGGCGACTCGCTCATGATCGAGCCCCGCTCGGCGTACGCCTACGAGCGGATCCCGAAGAGCGAGGTCGAGGAGCTCGTCCTCGAGGAGGTCCCCGACGTCGACTACACCGACATCGGTGGCCTGCACTCGCAGATCGAGCAGATCCGCGACGCGGTCGAGCTGCCGTTCCTGCACGCCGACCTGTTCCGGGAGCACCAGCTGCGCCCGCCGAAGGGCATCCTGCTCTACGGCCCGCCCGGCTGCGGCAAGACCCTGATCGCCAAGGCGGTCGCCAACTCGCTGGCGAAGAAGATCGCCGAGCGCCGCGGCGAGGAGAAGCACACCAGCTACTTCCTCAACATCAAGGGTCCCGAGCTGCTCAACAAGTACGTGGGCGAGACCGAGCGGCACATCCGCCTGGTCTTCCAGCGGGCCCGGGAGAAGGCCGGCGAGGGCACGCCGGTCATCGTGTTCTTCGACGAGATGGACTCCATCTTCCGTACCCGTGGCTCCGGCGTCTCCTCCGATGTCGAGAACACCATCGTCCCGCAGCTGCTCAGCGAGATCGACGGTGTCGAGGGCCTCGAGAACGTCATCGTCATCGGCGCCTCCAACCGGGAAGACATGATCGACCCGGCGATCCTGCGGCCCGGCCGGCTCGACGTGAAGATCAAGATCGAGCGTCCGGACGCCGAGGCGGCCAAGGACATCTTCGCCAAGTACATCCTGTCCGGCCTGCCGCTCAGCTCGGAGGACCTCTCCGAGCACGGCAACGACCGGGACGTCACGGTGGCCGCGATGATCGAGGCCGTCGTCCTGCGGATGTACACGGAGACCGAGGAGAACCGCTTCCTCGAGGTCACCTACGCCAACGGTGACAAGGAGGTCCTGTACTTCAAGGACTTCAACTCCGGCGCGATGATCCAGAACATCGTCGACCGCGGCAAGAAGATGGCGATCAAGGAGTTCCTCACCTCCGGCAAGAAGGGGCTGCGCCTGCAGCACCTGCTCGACAGCTGCGTCGACGAGTTCCGCGAGAACGAGGACCTGCCCAACACCACCAACCCCGACGACTGGGCCCGCATCTCCGGCAAGAAGGGCGAGCGGATCGTCTACATCCGTACGCTCGTCTCCGGTGGCAAGGGCGCCGAGGCCGGCCGCTCCATCGAGACGGCCAGCAACACCGGTCAGTACCTGTAGCAGAACCGCAGAGACGCGGGCGAGGGCTTGTCCCTCGCCCGCGTTTTCTCTACCCAGCGTGTCGCCCCGGGTACAGCCCGGGGCGAGAAGTGCTACGAAAGCGTCTAGGCTCGATACATGGGCAACGGCAGCACAGTGGCGGGCGGAGTGGTCGCATGAGCGTTCGGCGGATTATGGGCACCGAGGTCGAGTACGGGATCAGCGTGCCCGGACAGCCCGGCGCCAACCCGATGGTCACGTCGTCACAGGTCGTCAACGCGTACGGGGCCCGGCCGGAACTCAACAACCGCGGTGGCCGCGCCCGGTGGGACTACGAAGAGGAGTCGCCGCTGCGCGACGCCCGCGGATTCACCTACTCCGGAGCGGCGTACGACCCGGCGGACGCACTCGCCGACGAGGACCTGGGCCTGGCCAACGTCATACTGACCAACGGCGCCCGCCTCTACGTCGACCACGCCCACCCGGAGTACAGCACCCCCGAGTGCACCACCCCGCTGGACATCGTCCGCTGGGACAAGGCCGGCGAACGGGTCATGGCGGAAGCCTCCCGCCGCGCCGCGACCATCCCCGGCACCCACCGGATCCAGCTCTACAAGAACAACACCGACAACAAGGGCGCGTCGTACGGGTCGCACGAGAACTACCTGATGCGCCGGCAGACCCCGTTCGCGGACATCGTCGCGCACCTCACCCCGTTCTTCGTCACCCGGCAGATCTTCTGCGGCGCCGGCCGGGTCGGCATCGGGCAGGACGGCTCCGGGGCCGGTTTCCAGATCTCGTCGCGCGCCGACTTCTTCGAGGTCGAGGTCGGACTCGAGACCACCCTCAAGCGACCGATCATCAACACCCGCGACGAACCGCACTCCGACGCCGACAAGTACCGCCGCCTGCACGTGATCATCGGTGACGCGAACCTCTCCGAGATCTCCACGTACCTCAAGGTCGGCACCACGGCGCTGATCCTCAACATGATCGAGGAGAAGGTCTTCACCGGCGAACTCGGCATCGCCGACCCGGTCTCCGAGCTCAAGGCGGTCAGCCACGACCCGTCCCTCAAGCACCTCATGCGACTGCGCGACGGCCGCCGGCTCACCGCCCTCGATCTGCAGTGGGCCTACTACGAGCGCGCCAAGGCGTTCGTGGAGGAGCGGTACGGCGCCGACGTGGACGACCAGACCGCCGACGTCCTCGCGCGCTGGGAGAGCGTCCTCACCCGGCTCGGCGACGACCCCATGACGTGCTCCGACGAACTCGACTGGGTCGCCAAGCTGCGCCTGCTCGAGGGCTACCGCGACCGGGAGAGCCTCGCCTGGTCCTCACCGAAGCTCGGCCTCGTCGACCTGCAGTACTCCGACGTGCGTCCGGAGAAGGGCCTCTACCACCGCCTGGTGGCCCGTGGCTCGATGAAGACGCTCCTCGACGAGGAGGAGATCCGCCGCGCGATGGTGGAGCCGCCCGAGGACACCCGGGCGTACTTCCGCGGCCAGTGCCTCGCCCGGTACGCGTCCGAAGTGGTCGCCGCCAGCTGGGACTCGGTCATCTTCGACGTCGGCCGGGAGTCCCTCGTCCGGGTCCCGATGATGGAACCCGAGCGGGGCACCAGGAAGCACGTGGGCGCGCTGTTCGACAAGTGCGACACCGCGAAGGACCTGCTCGAGCTGATCACCAGCCGGTGAGGAGCCCTCGCGGCGCCGCGAAGCGAGAAACACGCGGCGCCGCACCGGTTTTCGTCGTATCCGCGAGGTAGGTTTTTCCCAACCCGAAGCGGTTGGGTCTTGAAGGGGGACACCGATGGCAACTCGAGACACCGGCGGCCAGTCGCAGTCCGGCAAGGGCAAGCGCGACGAAGAGATCGAAGACGTCACGACCGAGGCCAACCCCGAGGTCGCCGAGCGCCACGCCGAGATCACCGAGGACGTCGATGACCTCCTCGACGAAATCGACTCGGTTCTCGAAGAGAACGCCGAAGAATTTGTGAGAGGGTATGTGCAAAAAGGCGGCCAGTGAGGCTTATGTCTGATTTGCGAGAGCCGATCGGTAAGCCAGGCCCCCGCGTGCAGGCGTGTGCTTCCTTTCTCTGAATGCCACCGCAATGGACGACGAGCCCGAGGGTTCGGCGTTCAATTGCAAACAGTGCGCCGCCGAACGGTCGACGGTGTCGCGCCGGAAGCGGGGGACCGGGGAGCAGCGGCGCTCGCCGGTGCCCGGCCTGCGTCAGCGCTATGGGATCGGGCAGCGGGACTTTGACGAGATGCTTGCCCGGCAGGGGGGCATGTGTGCTATCTGTGGCGCAGATGATCCCCAACATGTCGATCACGATCATCGCACCGGCTGGGTGCGCGGGATATTGTGCTTCAACTGCAATGGCGGCTTGGGGCGGTTCCGGGACGACCCGGTGTTCCTCGCCGGCGCGATCGCATATCTGAAAGGAACCACGTGGCAGCGGGTTTTGATCCATCCGGGCGTCTTCCAGATGTGTTCACCAACGCGGGGACATCCTCCTTCACGCAGTTCCTGACCCAGGCCGCTCCCGAGCTCCTGCCCGGGCGCCGGCCGCTTCCTCCCGGGCTCTCGGCCGGGGACCTGGCGCCGCACGGCACGACGATCGTGGCCATCGCGACCACCGACGGTGTGGTCATGGCCGGCGACCGGCGGGCCACGATGGGCAACATGATCGCCAGCCGGGACATCGAGAAGGTGCACCCCGCCGACGCGTATTCGCTCATCGGTATCGCCGGCACGGCCGGTATCGGCATCGAGCTGATGCGGCTGTTCCAGGTGGAGCTGGAGCACTACGAGAAGATCGAGGGCGCGATGCTCTCGCTCGACGGCAAGGCGAACCGCCTGGCCGCCATGGTGCGCGGCAACCTGGGCGCGGCCATGCAGGGTCTGGCCGTGGTGCCGCTGTTCGCGGGCTTTGACCTGGCTCCGCTGGACGAGACCAAGGCCGGGCGCATCTTCAGTTTCGATGTCGCGGGCGGGCTCTACGAGGAGACCGGCTACGACGCGATCGGGTCCGGTTCGCTGTTCGCGAAGTCCGCGCTGAAGAAGAAGTACCGCGCGGGGGTCAGTTCCGCCGACGCCGTGCGTCTCGCGGTCGAGGCGCTGTACGACGCCGCGGACGACGACACCGCGACCGGTGGCCCGGACCTCACCCGCAAGATCTACCCGGTGGTGATGACGGCGACGGCCGAGGGTACGCACCGGCTCACCGACGCCGAGGTCACCGCGGTGGCCGAGGCCGTGGTCGCCGGCCGGATGGAGAACCCGGGCGGCTGAGCGCCCCGCATCTGCTCGTCTCCCGATTCCGGTCATCGTAAGGAGTAGCCACCCGTGGCCATGCAGTTCTACGCCTCACCCGAGCAGGTCCAGCGCGACCGTTCGGAGTACGCCCGCAAGGGCATCGCCCGCGGCCGCTCCGCCGTCGTCCTCACGTACGAGGGCGGCATCCTGCTGGTCGCCGAGAACCTCACCACGCTGCGCAAGATCAGCGAGCTGTACGACAGGATCGGGTTCGCCGCCGTCGGCCGGTACAACGAGTTCGAGAGCCTGCGCCGGGCGGGGGTGCGGATGGCCGACCTCAACGGCCTCGCGTACGACCGTCGTGACGTGACCGGCCGTGCTCTCGCCAACGCCTACACCCAGACGCTCGGTGCGATCTTCTCCGAGACCCAGAAGCCGTACGAGGTGGAGATCTGTGTCGCGCAGGTCGGGGCGACCCCGGCCGCCGACGAGCTCTACCGCATCACGTACGACGGCTCGGTGATGGACGAGCCGGGCTTCATGGCCATGGGCGGTTCCGCCGAGGCGATCTCCACGGTGCTCAAGGAGCGCCACGACGTGACCGCGGATCTGGCGACGGCGCTGGCCCTGGCGGTCAAGGGGCTCGGCAGCGTCGGCGGGGAGAACGGTGCGTCCCGTGAGCTGGGTGCGGCCCAGCTCGAGGTGGCGGTCCTGGACCGTCGCCGTCGGGGCCGGACGTTCCGCCGGATCTCCGACGCGGCGCTGGAGTCGCTGCTCAAGGGCGGCAAGGACCAGCCCGAGCCGGAGCGTGGCGACGCGACGGCCCCGGCCCCGGCCGACGACAAGCCGACGGTGTCGGCGGCCTCGGTGGACACCGAGGGCAAGGACAAGGATTCCTGAGGTCCGCGCGATGGGCCCGGTGTGCGAACCGGGCCCACGCACGGCTTCGTATGATGCGCGGATGGTCATCAACGCGGTCCGCCACATCACCGTCGACGCGCACGATCCGGCCGGGCTGGCCCGGTTCTGGGCGGAGGTGACCGGTTACCGGATGGATCCGGAGTTCGACGACGAGGAAGCGCTGCTGTTCGGCCCCGGTGACGGGTCGCCGGGCATCCTGTTCGTGGCGGTGCCCGAGGCGAAGGCCGTCAAGAACCGGGTCCACCTCGACATCGAGCCGCCGGTGGGCACCCGCGACGAGTTCGTGGAGCGGATGCTGGCGCTGGGCGCGACGGTGTTCGAGGACCACCGCCTGCCGGACGGCCGTGGCTGGGTGACGATGCGCGACCCCGAGGGCAACGAGTTCTGCGTCGAGCGCAGCACCTCCGAACGCAACTCCTAGTCGATCACCAGCGGTCGCCACCATTCCTCGTGGTCGCGGTACCACTGGACGGTTTCGGCGAGGCCCTGGGCGAACTCCACCTCCGGGCGGTAACCCAGCTCGCGGCGGATCTTGCCGTCTTCCAGGGCGTACCGCCGGTCGTGGCCCTTGCGGTCCTCGACGGTGACCACGCTCTCCCAGTCGGCGCCGCACGCTCTCAGCAGCAGCCCGGTCAGCCCCTTGTTCGTCAGCGCCTTGTCGCCGCCGATGTGGTAGACCTCGCCCGGCCGGCCGGCGGTGAGCACCAGGGCGGTGGCCCGGCAGTGGTCGCTGACGTGCACCCAGTCGCGGACCTGCTGCCCGTCGCCGTACAGCGGCACCGTGCGGCCGGACAGCAGGTTGGTGACGAAGCGGGGGATGAGCTTCTCCGGATGCTGGTACGGCCCGTAGTTGTTGGCGCAGCGGGTCACCGTCACGGGCAGGCCGTGGGTGCGGTGGTAGGCGAGCGCCAGCAGGTCCGCGCCGGCTTTCGTGGCCGCGTACGGCGAGTTCGGCGCGACCGGGGAGTTCTCCCGCCAGGAACCGGTGGGGATCGAGCCGTAGACCTCGTCGGTGGACACGTGCACGAACCGGGTGATGTCGTGGCGCAGCGCGGCGTCCAGCAGGACCTGGGTGCCCAGCAGGTTGGTGCGGGCGAACTCGTCGCTCGAGGCGATGCTCCGGTCGACGTGTGATTCGGCGGCGAAGTGGACGACGTGGTCGTGCCGCCCCATGATCGCGTTGACCAGGGCGGTGTCGGTGATGTCGCCGGGCACGAAGTCGAGGCGGGGATGCTCGGCCACCGGGCCCAGGTTGGCGAAGTTCCCCGCGTACGTGAGTTTGTCGAGAACCGTGACGTGCACGCCGGAAAGACCCGGCAGCTCGTCCCGTAGCGCCGCCCGCACGAACCAGGAACCGATGAAGCCGGCCCCACCGGTGATCAAAAGATTCATCAAGTCGGCAGTGTATCCGCAGGTCGTGGGCCTGCGCCCGGGCTTGATGACGCTGCGGCGCGGTGAAAGCGCGCGTTGTCACTGCCGTTGGGAAGCTTTCTGGGGCTAGTGTTTCGTCATGGAACGGCGAATTTTCGGCCTAGAAACCGAGTACGGCGTCACGTGCACCTATCGGGGTCAGCGGCGGCTGTCCCCGGACGAGGTGGCCCGCTACCTGTTCCGCCGAGTGGTGTCCTGGGGACGCAGCAGCAACGTCTTCCTCCGTAACGGTGCCCGTCTCTACCTCGATGTCGGCTCCCACCCCGAGTACGCGACCCCTGAGTGCGATTCCGTCACCGATCTCGTCGCCCACGACCGGGCCGGCGAGCGCATCCTCGAAGGCCTCCTCGTCGACGCGGAGAAACGCCTGCACGACGAGGGGATCGCGGGCGAGATCTACCTCTTCAAGAACAACACCGACTCGGCCGGCAACTCGTACGGCTGCCACGAGAACTACCTCGTGTCGCGGCACGGTGAGTTCGGCCGGCTCGCCGACGTCCTGATCCCGTTCCTGGTCACCCGTCAGCTGATCTGCGGTGCCGGCAAGGTGCTGCAGACCCCGCGCGGTGCGGTCTTCTGCCTCAGCCAGCGCGCCGAGCACATCTGGGAGGGCGTCTCCAGCGCCACCACCCGCAGCCGGCCGATCATCAACACCCGTGACGAGCCGCACGCCGACGCCGAGCGCTACCGCCGCCTGCACGTCATCGTGGGCGACTCCAACATGAACGAGGTCACCACGCTGCTCAAGGTCGGCAGTGCCGACCTCGTGCTGCGGATGATCGAGGCCGGCGTCGTCATGCGCGACCTCACCCTGGAGAACCCCATCCGGGCCATCCGCGAGGTCAGTCACGACACCACCGGCCGCCGCAAGATCCGCCTGGCGAACGGCAAAGAGGTCAGCGCACTGGAGATCCAGCAGGAATACCTCGCCAAGGCCACCGAGTTCGTCGAGCGCCGCGGCGGTGACCAGACCGCCAAGCGGGTCGTCGAGCTCTGGGGCCGCGTCCTCAACGCCATCGAGAGCGAGAACCTCGACCCGGTCGCCCGCGAGATCGACTGGGTCTCCAAGCTCAAGCTCATCGAGCGCTACCAGGCCAAGCACGAGATCCCGATGTCCCACCCGAGGATCGCCCAGCTCGACCTCGCGTACCACGACGTGCGCCGCGGCCGGGGCCTGTACGCCCTCATGGAGAAGCGCAAGACGGTCGACCGCATCTCCAACGACCTCGAGATCTTCGAGGCCAAGGAGACCCCGCCGCAGACCACCCGGGCCCGCCTGCGCGGCGAGTTCATCCGGCACGCCCAGGAGAAACGCCGCGACTTCACCGTCGACTGGGTCCACCTCAAGCTCAACGACCAGGCCCAGCGCACGGTGCTGTGCAAGGATCCGTTCCGCGCCTACGACGAACGGGTGGAACGCCTGATCGCCAGCATGTAGGACGGGCCAGCTAGGCTGGTCGGGCCATGACATCACCATCGCACGAGCCCGACCAGCACCAGCCCGGCTATCAGGACGAGCGCACCCAGGACCAGGTCATGTGGGCCCGCGTCGAGCGCCGCCGGGCGCGCATCCGCGGCCAGATCCTCCGCAACCGCCAGGGCGGCCACAAGATCCCCACCTGGCTGCTGGCCACGATCCTGGGCCTGCTGCTGCTCGGCTGGGCCTACCTGATCTTCTTCGACTGACGTTCCGCCCTGAACCCTTCCGGCTGCGTGAGTGGCCTCTTGCTAAGGTCGGCGCATGCCCATCGGCAGCCTCTTTCTCTGAGCAGCACGCGGTACCCCATGGGGCGCAGCGGCATCAGCCGCGCGTCCTGACCGCTGTGCCCTCCGCCAGAGAATCGAGCGTTCGACCATGTCTTTCAACGCCTTTCGTCGTCATGTCGCCGTCCTGCGCACCCTGGATCCGGCCGAGCCCGGGCTGAGCGATCTCGATCTGCTCCGCACCGCTCTCGGTGACGCCCGGGTCATCGGGATCGGTGAGGGCGCCCACTTCGTCCATGAGTTCGCTCTCGCCCGGGCCCGGCTGCTGCGCTTTCTCGTCGAGGAATGCGGCGTCACCGTGCTGGCGTTCGAGCTCGGTGCCGCGGAGGCCGCCGCCATCAACCCATGGCTGGCCGGTGAGATCGACGACATCGTCCTGCCACCGCTGACCGCCGGTCTGTTCGGGCACCTGCTGCGCTGGTTGCGCGCCTACAACCACGGCCGGCCGGAGCCGTTGACGATCATCGGCATCGACCTCCCGAATACGCTCACCCCGCGTGCCGACCTCGATCACCTGGCCGCCCTCCTGGGCGTGGTCGATCCGGAGGCGGCCGCGCTGCTGGATGCTGTCCTGCCCACCGCGTACGAGATCATCGGTGGTTCCGCAGCCGTGTCGGCGCCGCGCTGGGGTGCCCTGGGACAGGCCCGGCAGGACGCTCTCACCGCAACTCTCGCCCGGTTGTCGTTCCGGCTCACGACCATGGAGCCGCTGTACGCCGAACGCAGCAGCCCTGAGCTCTGCGCCGCCGCCGGCCGTCACCTCGAGGCGGCCCGGCACACCGATTACCAGCTGCGAGCCATGAACGACCTGTTCGACGGCGGCGGCCTGTCCGGCGATCCGTCACTGCGTGAGCACTACATGGCAGCCACGGTGCGCCGGCATCTGGCCGCGATCGACCCGGAGGCGCGCATGGTGGTCGTCGCCCACAACAACCACCTCCAGAAGACGCCGGTCATGGTCGACGGTGAGCTCATCGCCTTCCCGATGGGCTACTACCTCGCTCGCGACCTCGGCCCGGGTTATCGGGCGGTGGCGTTGACCCACACCGGGGGCAGTGTCCCGGAGATGGCTTTTCCCGCCGGGGATTCACCGGTGGGCTTCACTGTCGCCGAGGTCGGGCTCCCGGCGCCGCGCGCCGGCACCGTCGAGCGGGCCCTGGTGGACGCCGGTTTCGGCGCCTCGATCACCGTGACCGATCTTCAGGCGCCGGGCCCGGCGCTGACCGGCATCCGATCGCAGAGCGCCGAGATGGAGACCGATCCGCGGGCGGCGTTCGACATGGTCGTGACAGCTCCCGCGGCGACGCTGTCCGGGCCTGACCGGTCCTTCCGCGCCTGACGGGGCTCAGCCCTCCGGCGGCAGCACGGGGATGTCCGCGCGGTAGACGCTGAGCAGCACCCCGTGGCGAACTGTTCGAGCTGGGCCACCAGGTGGGCGACCTGCTCCGGGCCGTGGCGGACGTGGCGGACGTGGCGCAGCAGGGTGCTGCCGGTCCGGTCCTCCGCGGCGATCTCCGACAGGGGCGGCGCGGAGCAGGAACTCGCCGTCCACCGGTGCCTCCCGGGCGATCCTCAGCCGGGGGCCTCGTGGCCTGACTTCGCGTTCGTGGACGCCGACCAGACCGGTTACCCCGGCTACTACGCCGAACTGGTCCCGCGGCTGCGGCCCGGCGGTCTGCTGGTGCTCGACAACGTCCTGCAGGGCGGCGAGATCGTCGACCCCGCCGCGGAGCATCCCTCGGTGCTCGCGATGCGGGTGGTCAACGACCTGGTGGTCGCCGACGGCCGGGTCGAGTCGGTGATGCTGCCCGTCCGCGACGGTGTCACGCTGGTCCGCAAGAGGTAGCGGACAGTAGTGCGGCCGCATGGCGACCCGCCACGGCCGCGGCGATGAAATAGGCGTGGTCCTCGGTCAGGCCCCGGCCCATCGTCGACAACCGCACCGGGCTCGCGTGCAGCGCCGCGTCCAGGCCATCGGTCGGCACCTCCACCACCCGGTGCAGGGTGGTGAGGGGCGCGAGGGCGTCGGTGACCTCCTTGGCGAGCCCGGCCGCCAGATCCGCCGGCACGGGCAGGTCGGCCGCGACCAGGGCAACCCGGCCGTACGCGGTGAGGCTGTGGTGCGACACGCCGCGGTGGCGGGGGCGGGCATCGCCGTCGGAGATGCGCAGCGAGCCGATCGGGCGCCCGCCCAGGGCCACCGTCGCGTTGACGGCCTCGCCGAGGGCCACGCCGGAGAAGCCCCACGGGGTGCCGGTACCCAGGTTGCCCGGGCCCTGGGCGACGATCGTCACGTCCGCCCGCAGCACGTGCCGCGCGGCCAGCAGGCCGGTGTGCACGGTGCTGGCCTCCAGGTCGCCGCCGAACGCCTGGCCGGTGGTGACCGTGCCGGCCAGGTGGCCGGTGAGACCGTCCAGGGTGCGGGAGAACCAGGCCGGGAGCGCGCCGCCGTCGGTCATCACGTATGCGACCCGGGCGTCGGGGCGGTCCGCGTGCACACCGGCGAGGATCGCGGGCAGCGCCGAGTGCAGGTCGGCGAGCACCACCGGCATGCCGTCGAGGCTGTCCGCCCCGGCCATCGCCTCGCGGTGCGGGGAGGCCTCCTCGTCCACGCCCAGCAGGATCGCCTGCAGCGGCGTGTACCGGGCCTTGACCAGGTGGCCGGCGTCGCGGGTGGTGCCGTCCGCCGGCGGGTCCGGGGGCAGCCGGTCGGGGAGCGCCACGACCAGGGCGTAGCCGCCGGTGCCCAGGCCCATCACCTGGGCGCCGACGTTGAGCAGGACGCGGTCGCCGGGCTCGGGGGTGCCGGTCAGCGACGGGTACGCGAGGGCTCTGAGGGGCCCGTCGTCCGTGTGGACCTCCAGCTCGACGGCACCACGCCACTCACGCCGTACCGATGAAATCGTCCCTGACCGCCAGCGCACCATGGCGGCGACCTTATATGTCCAGGCCGCCGTCGCGGTGATTGCGTCCGGCGGAGCCGCGCGTCGGGTCGAGGAAGACGTAGCGGATCCCGGGATAGCGGGCCCGCAGGCGGCGTTCGGCCTCGTCGGAGGCCTCCTCGATCTGGGCGCCGGTGACCGTGTCGTCGAAGTCCACCTTGGCCGCGACCAGGATGTCGCCGGGGCCGAGCTGCATGGTCAGCAGCGTGGGGACCGCGACCACGACCGGGATGGCGGCCAGGTCGTCGGCGATCCGGTTGTGCATCCGGCGCGGCACCGCGCGGCCGACCAGCAGCGATACGTTGCTGCGGGCCAGGATGGTCGCCACCACGAGCAGGAGCAGGCCGATCGCGATCGAGGCGATGCCGTCCCAGAGCTCGTCGCCGGTCAGCTGCACGCCGAGGATGCCCAGCGCCGCGATGACCAGGCCGGCCAGCGCCGCCGAGTCCTCCAGGTAGACCGCCTTGACCGTGGTGTCCGGGGTGAGCCGCAGGAAGCGGAACGGGGTGATGCCCCAGCGCCTCGACTCACCGGCGACCTGACGCTTGGCCCGCAGGAAGGACGTGCCCTCGGCGACGAACGACACCGCCAGCACGATGTACGACAGCAGGTAGTCGCCGCTGTGCTGACCGGCCATGATCGTGGTCACGCCGTGGTAGATAGAGAAGCCCGCACCGCCGACGAACGTGAACAGGGCGGCGATGAAAGCCCACACGAAGCTTTCCTTGCCGTACCCGAACGGGTGTTCTTCGTCGGCTTCCTTGCTTCCCCGGCGCAGCGCCACATAGAGGAACACCTCGGTGACGGTGTCGGCGAGTGAGTGTGCCGCCTCGGAGAGCATCGCCGCCGAGCCGGACAGCATGCCCGCGACGAGCTTGGCCACCGCGATGACGAGGTTGGCCAGGCCTGCGACGATGACCGTGCCCACGCTCTCGTTGCCCTCCTCCGGCGCGGACTCCGCGGGGGTGGCGAGCGGCTGAGCGGCGGCGAGTCCGACTGGGGGGAGTTCGTCCTGGTTCTGAGTTTCCTGCACGGCAGCATCCTTCCCCCTGGTAGGTACAGCTAACCGCGTGGCGCCTGCGCGTAGCGCCACATCCGGGCTGGGCTGCTAGCGTTTCGGTCGTGTCGCGGACCCGTACCGAGCGCCTGGTGAATCTGGTCATCTGTCTGCTCTCCACCCGGCGGTTCCTGACCGCCGCCCAGATCGCCGCGACCGTGCCCGGGTACGAGCATGACCCGGAGGACCCGCGCGACCACGACGCGTTCCAGCGCAAGTTCGAGCGCGACAAGGCCGAGCTGCGTGAGCTGGGCGTGCCGCTGGAGACCGGACTGGCCAGCGCGTTCGACACCGAGCACGGCTACCGCATCGCCCACCGCGAGTACGCGCTGCCCGACATCCCGCTCGAACCGGACGAGGCCGCCGCCGTGGGGATCGCCGCGCGGCTGTGGCAGCACGCCGGTCTCGCCGCCGCCGCCTCCTCCGGGCTGGCGAAGCTGCGGGCCGCCGGGATCGAGGTCGACCCGCAGGCCACGCTCGGTGTCGAGCCGGTGGTCACGGTCGACCCCGCGTTCGGGCCGCTCACCTCGGCCGCCCGCGCGCGCCGGGCGGTGACGTTCTCGTACCGCGTACCCGAGGTCGACGACGCCTCCACCCGCCGCCTGCAACCGTGGGGCGTGGTCTGCTGGCAGGGCCGGTGGTACGTGGTCGGGCACGACCGCGACCGCGACGCCACCCGCTGTTTCCGGCTGTCGCGCATCGTCGGCGGCGTCCGCGCCGTCGGACCGTCGCAGGCGTTCACCCCGCCGGCCGACGTCGACCTGATCAGCCACGTCGCCACGTTCTCCGGGCCGCTGGTCAAGGACCGCCGGGCCAGCGTGTTCGTGCGCCCCGGCCGGGCCGCCGGGCTGCGCCGCTGGGCCGTCGAGACGCTGCCCGGCCCGGACGGCGACCGCCTGACGATCCCGTACTCCGACGTCGAGTGGCTGGCCTCCCGGCTGGTCGGGTACGGCGCCGACGTGCGCGCCGACTCGCCCCCCGAACTGCGCGAGGCGGTCATCCAGCAGCTCAAGGAAGTCGTCACCCGGTACGAGCCGGCCGGGGCGGGGGTGCGGGCATGACGCCGCAGCAACGTGCGCGTCCCGCCGGGGCCCCGGGCGACCGTCTCGGGCGGCTGCTCAACCTCGTGCCGTACCTGCTCGCCCGGCCCGGTATCGAGGTCGCCGAGGCCGCCGCCGACTTCCACATCAGCGAGAAGCAGCTGCGCGAGGACCTCGAACTGCTGTGGGTCTGCGGGCTGCCCGGGTACGGCCCCGGCGACCTGATCGACATGGCGCTCGACGGGGATCGGGTCACCATCACGTACGACGCGGGCATCGACCGGCCGCTGCGGCTCAACCCGGACGAGGCGCTGGCCCTGGTCGTGGCGCTGCGGATGCTGGCCGAGACGCCCGGCATCGGTTCCCGGGACGCGATCGAGCGGGCCCTGGCCAAGATCGAGAACGCCACCGGGGACGTGGGCGACGCCCCGGTCGCGGTGCGGCTGCCGGCCGGCACCGAGCGCCTCGACATGATCCGCGGCATCGTCGAGCGCCGGCACGCCATGCGGATCACGTATTACACGGCGGCCCGCGACGAGACGACCGAACGCGTCGTCGACCCGATGCGGGTGCTGATGGTCGGCAACCGCGGCTACCTGGAGGCGTGGTGCCGGCGGGCCGAGGCGACCCGGCTGTTCCGGGTCGACCGCATCGACGCGTACACCGAGCTCGACGAGCCGGCCGCACCGCCGGCCCGGGCCGTCCCGCACGACCTCAGCGACGGGATCTTCCAGCCGTCGCAGGACCTGCCGCTGGTCACCGTCCGGCTCGGCCGGGGCAGCCGCTGGATCACCGAGTACTACCCCTGCGAAGAGGTCCGGCGCGACGGCAACGAATGGCTGGTCACGATGCGGGTCACCGACCTGGGCTGGGCGCAGCGGCTGCTGCTGGGCCTGGGCTCGGACGTGACGGTGCTCGCCCCGGCCGCGCTGGTCGACCAGATCCGCGACCAGGCCGTCGCCGCCCTCGATCAGTACTCCACCCCGTAGGGCCGCCCCGGGCGGGGCCGGGGGCCGGGGCCTAAGCTCTGGGGCATGGTTCTGTGGATCGTGATCGGCGTGGTGGTCCTCGCCTTGATCATCTTGGTCGTGTCCGTCCTGTCCGTGCTGGGCCGCCTCTCCGGGCTCGACCGGGCGATGCGCCGGCTGCTGCAGCGGCAGGAGCAGGCGACCCGCCTGCAGGCCGACGCGGAGGCCCTGCAGGAGACCATTCTCGGGCTGCAGAAGCGGGCCGAGGTGGCGCAGGAGCAGATCGCGGTCATCAAGGCCGGCCGCGGCGACAGCAATGGAAAGCACTCCTTACAGAAGGTCACGACCGCGTGGTAGCGTGCGCGTCCCGGTCCGTTGTCCGAAAATTCCTCGGCCCGGCCCCGAATCAAACAGGTCCGGCACGGGTGGCTCCCAGAAACCACACGTACGATGGACCCCGCACGAACCGTCCTGAGCGCTGTGAACCGATCGACTGGAGTCACCCATGAACGGCCTTCGACCATGGCACATCGCCGTCATCGTTGTCGTCCTCGTGCTGCTCTTCGGCGCGAAGCGCCTGCCGGACGCGGCCCGGTCGCTCGGCCGGTCGCTGCGGATCATCAAGGCCGAGACCAAGGGCCTGGTCAACGACGACGACAACGTGGCGGAGAAGGCGGAGCCGCAGTACGGCCGCCAGCCGCTGCAGGGTGAGATCCCCAACCCGGGACAGCCCGGCTACCAGCAGCCGGTGTATCAGCAGCCCGGCCAGCCCCAGCCCAACGGGTACGCCCAGCCCGGGTACGCCCAGCCCGGTCACGCCCAGCCCGGTTACCAGCCGCAGCCCGGCTACCCGCAGGGTCAGCCCGTGCAGCAGCAGCCGCCGGCCGCGCCGTACGTCGACCCGGTGCAGCGCACCAACGACCGCTGACCGACCGTGGCGATCTCCCTGCGCCGCAAAGAGGGGCCGAGCAAGTTCGAGCAGGCCTCCGACGGCTCGATGACATTGATCGAGCACGTCAGGGAGTTGCGTAACCGGCTCTTCTGGGCGGCCATCGGCATCGTTGTCGGCCTCATCGTCGGCTTCATCGTCTCGAAGCAGGCGTTCCACCTGCTCTCCGGGCCGTATTGCGACCTGCCCAGCTCGTGGACCCGGAACGCGACCACCAACGAGCTCCAGTGCACGTTCCTGACCCTGGGCGCCACCGACCAGCTGGTCCTGCGCCTGAAGATCGCGCTCTGGATCGGCCTGATCCTCGGTGCGCCGGTCTGGCTGTACCAGCTATGGGCGTTCATCGCGCCGGGCCTGCACCGGCACGAACGCCGCTGGGCGTACGTCTTCGTCGCGATCGCGGCACCGCTGTTCGCCGGCGGCGCCGTCCTGGCGTATTTCGTGGTGGGCCACAGCCTGGCCTTCATCATGGAGGCGGGCGTCATCGGCAGCCCGACGCAGCTCGAGGTGACGAGCTACATCGGCTTCATCACCAGCATGATCCTGATCTTCGGGGTGGCGTTCGAGTTCCCGCTGGTCCTGCTCATGCTCAACTTCACCGGCGTGGTGTCGGCCCGGCGGCTGCTGAGCTGGTGGCGGGTCATGGTGTTCCTGTCGTTCGCGTTCGCGGCGCTGGCCACCCCCGACCCGGGACCGTTCGGCATGACGCTGCTCGCCGCCTGCATGTCGCTGCTCTACTTCATCGCGGTCGGCGTGGCGTTCCTCTACGACAAGCGCAAGGGCCGCGGCAAGGAGATCTACGCCGACCTCGACGACGACGAGGTGTCGCCGCTCGAGGAGGAACGCGTCCCGGTCGGCGTCTCGGACCGCGTCGACGGGCCCACCCCGGTCGAGGCACCGGAACCGGTCACCAGGCCGCTGCCGCTGGAAACCCGCTACGACGACATGACCTGATCGGCGACACCCCGATCGTGGGCGACCCGAGCGTGGACGACATCGCGGTGCTGGCCAACCCCCGAGCGGGGCGCGGCCGGCACCGCGGTCTGCTTCCGGCCGTCCTCGACGCCCTCGCCACGAGCGGCCGCCCGGTGCGGCTGCTGACCGCGTCCACCGGCGCCGAGGCCGAACAGGCCTGCCACCGTGCGGTAGCCGAGGGTGTGAGCGCCCTGATCACCATCGGCGGCGACGGCACCGTCCACCGGGCGCTCCAGGCCGTAGCCGGCACCGGCGTCCCCCTCGGCGTGATCCCCGCCGGCACCGGAAACGACTTCGCCGCCGCCGCGAACCTCCCGCCCCCACCACCCTCCCGGCCTCGCGGCGCCGACGGCACAGAGCCCGTCGCAGAGCCCGTCGCAGAGCCCGGCGCTGGGGACCCGCTGAGGCCGCGCGGGGTCGGTGGTGCGGGGGAGAGCGGGGACTTCCTGCCTTCGTCCGGGGCCGGCGGCGCGGAAGTCGGTGCTCGGGGCTTTCCGGGGCCGCGCTGGGTCGGCGGCGCGGAGGCTCAGGGGCTCCCGGGGCCGGGCTGGGCGGAGGGCTTCTTCCGGGGCGGGCGAGGGGCGGTGGGCGCCGGCCGCGCCCGGGGGCCTGCGGATGGGCCGGGGTCCGGCGGCGGGCGGCATGCTGGGGGCCGGAGGGGTTCGGGCGGGGCTCGTGGGGCCGGCGGGGCTGCTCCGGGCGTACCGGAAACCGCCCTGAGGGCTGCGGAGGCGATCGCCGGAGCGTTGCGGTCCGGGCGGGACCACCCGGTGGATCTTGCCCGGGTGACGGGCGCTGAGGGGGGCGTGCGGTGGTTCGGGACGGTGCTGGCCGCCGGGTTCGACGCGGTGGTCAACGAGCGGGCGAACCGGATGCGGTGGCCGCGGGGGCCGCGGCGCTACGACCTGGCGATCGTCCTGGAGCTGGCCCGGCTGCGGTCGCGGCACTACCGGCTCGTGCTCGACGGGGTCGACCACCGTTTCGACGGGGTGCTGGTGGCGGTCGGGAACGGGCCCAGCTACGGCGGTGGGATGCGGATCTGCCCGGATGCCGACCTCTGTGACGGGATGCTCGACGTGGTGACCGGCGGGCCGATGGGGCGGGGTGCGCTGGCGCGGCTCAAGCCACGGTTGCGCCAGGGGACGCATGTGCGTGATCCCCGGGTCGGTGTGCACCGGGCGCGGGAAGTGGTGATCGAGGCCGACGGGATCGCCGGGTACGCGGACGGGGAGCGGATCGGGCCGTTGCCGCTGCGGATCGGATGCGAACCGGGAGCCGTACGGTTGCTGCGCTGACCTGGGGGTCAGCGCGGGGCAGAGTGGGGCGAACAAGAACGGTGAAGCCGTCGTCGAGTCTTCCAGGAGGCAGCATGCAGGTCGGTTCGCTCAGCTCCCAGGCGATCGCCAACGCCTACCTGTCGTCGGTCGACGCGTCCGTGCCGAAGCAGGCCGCGCCGGTCGAGGAGACCCCCACGGTTGCCGACCACGTGGCCGCCGCCGACGAGCAGGAGCCGATCCGCAGCGCCAACGCGACCCAGGGCACGCTCGTCGACACGTACCTCTGAGAACGACCGGCCTCTGAGAACGACCGGCCTCTAAGAACAACCGGCCAGCGCGAGAGAAGCGCCCAGGCCGTTGGCGCGGCCGGGTTCCGCCGCCGGCAGGACCAGCGTCGCGCAGCCCGCCTGCACCGCTCCCGCGTCCGCCGCGCTGTCGCCGACCATCAGCGTGCGCTCCGGATCGACGCCGAGCATGCCGCAGGCGCGCAGGAAGATCGCCGGGTCGGGTTTGGTCCGCCCCAGCTCGTAGGAGAGCGCGTACGCGTCGACCAGGGTGTCCAGTCCCCAGGCGGCGAAGTGCGGCCGGATGTCGAAGCCGATGTTGCTCACCACCGCCACCTTGATCCCCGCGTCGTGCAGCGCGCGCAGCGTGGCCCCGGTGTCCGCGTACGGGAGCCAGCCGTCCGGCCCGAGCAGCCGGTCGTAGAGCGCGTCGGCGAGGCCCTCCACGTCCGTGCTGACCGTCGAGGCGAGACCGGTGTACACGGCGCGGTGACTGTGTTCGTACAGGTCGCGGTCGGCCCAGTGTTCCGCGAGATGGATGGGGACGCGGCGGGGCAGCGGCCCGCCGGCGCGGCCCGCGGTGACCAGGCGGTCGGCGAGGATGGTCGCCTTGCCCCGGTCGAGCACGGCACCGCACGCGGCGGCGGCGGCGACCACCCAGGTCACGGGCTCTTCGACCTGGGCAAGGGTGCCGTGGAAGTCGAAGAGCACGGCGTCGACCTGACGGCGCGTCGGGAAGGCGGTCGATTCGGCGGCATCCGGCACGCCGTGCACCATACCCAGCGCCGGAATCCGTACTGTCGGCAACCGCCCGGTGAGCCGGGATCTTCGCTGTGCCAGTCCTAAGCATTAGCCTTGCGTCCATGAGTAGCCCCGCCGAACGCTATGCGGAGTCGAGGAAGCGGGCGGCCCGTGTGGCCGACTTCCCCGCGCTGGAAGACTTCATGCTGGACGTCGGCTTCGACCTGGACGATTTCCAACGGCAGGCCTGCGAGGGTCTGGAACGCGGCAGCGGCGTGCTGGTCTGCGCGCCGACCGGGGCCGGCAAGACGGTGGTCGGCGAGTTCGCCGTGCACCTGGCCCTGCGGTCCGACGGGTCCGGGATCCGCCGCAAGTGCTTCTACACCACCCCCATCAAGGCGCTGTCCAACCAGAAGTATCACGACCTGGTCGCCCGGTACGGCGCCGACCAGGTGGGGCTGCTGACCGGCGACAACGTGATCAACGCCGACGCGCCGGTGGTCGTGATGACCACCGAGGTGCTGCGCAACATGCTCTATTCCGCCTCGGCCAGCCTGCAGGGCCTGGCCTATGTGGTGATGGACGAGGTGCACTACCTCGCCGACCGGTTCCGGGGCGCGGTCTGGGAAGAGGTGATCATCCACCTTCCCTCCTCAGTGACCTTGGTCTCACTCTCCGCCACGGTCAGTAATTACGAGGAGTTCGCCGACTGGCTCGTGACCGTGCGCGGTGAGACCGAGGTCGTCGTCAGTGAGCACCGGCCGGTCCCGCTCTGGCAGCACATGCTCGTCGGCAAGCGGATGTTCGACCTGTTCCACGATGCCGACGCCGCCCGCAAGCACGATGTGCACCCGGAGCTGCTGCGCTACACCCGCGAGATGCTGCGCCGGCTGGAGCTGACCGATCGCACCACCGGTCCCGGCTGGAACAAGGGCGGCCGGCCGCGGCGCTTCCAGCCGCCGCCGCGCGCCGAGGTCGTCGACCGGCTCGATCGGATGCAGCTGCTCCCGGCGATCTTCTTCATCTTCAGCCGGGCCGGCTGCGACGCCGCCGTGCAGCAGTGCCTCGGCTCCGGTCTGCGGCTGACCGGCCCGGAGGACCGTGCCGAGATCCGCCGCATCGCCGAGTCGAAGGTCGCGAAGATCCCGCCCGAGGACCTGTCGGTGCTGGGCTACTGGGAGTTCCTCGACGGCCTCGAGCGCGGGGTCGCCGCGCACCACGCCGGCATGCTGCCCGCGTTCAAGGAGGCGGTCGAGGAGTGCTTCGTACGGGGCCTGGTCAAGGCGGTCTTCGCCACCGAGACCCTGGCACTGGGCATCAACATGCCGGCCCGCTGCGTCGTGCTCGAACGCCTCGTCAAGTTCAACGGCGAGGCACACGTCGACCTGACCCCGGGGGAGTACACCCAGCTCACCGGCCGGGCCGGGCGGCGCGGCATCGACGTCGAGGGCCACGCGGTGGTGCTGTGGAGCCCCGAGGTCGACCCCCGGCACGTCGCCGGGCTCGCGTCCACCCGTACCTATCCGCTGCGCTCCAGTTTCCGCCCGTCCTACAACATGGCGGTCAACCTGGTCGGCTCGGTCGGCGCCGAGAAGTCCCGCGACCTGCTCGAATCCTCGTTCGCGCAGTTCCAGGCGGACAAGTCCGTGGTCGGCCTGGCCCGGCAGGTGCAGCGCAATGTGGACACCATGCAGACGTACGGTGACGACGGCGCCTGCCACCACGGCGATTTCGACGAGTACTTCGCACTGCGCATCGCCATCGCCGACCGGGAGCGCGCGATCGCCCGGCAGGGCACCAGCCAGCGCCGGGCCGCCGCGGTGTCGTCGCTGGAGAAGCTGCGCGTCGGCGACGTGATCCGGGTGCCGCAGGGCCGGCGTTCGGGTCTGGCCGTGGTGCTGGAGCCGCCGACCGGTGGTTTCGGCGAGCCGCGCCCGCTGGTGCTGACCCAGGACCGCTGGGCCGGCCGGGTCGGGCCGGCCGACTTCCCGGCCGAGGTCGAGGTGCTCGACCGCCTCCGGGTGCCGAAGAACTTCAACCACCGCTCGCCCGGTGCCCGCCGTGACCTCGCGGCCCAGGTCAGCGCGACCGGTCACGACCGCCACGAGCGTCCCGGCGGCCGGCGTGGGCGCAACAAGGGCACCCCGCTGGAGGACCCGGGGATCGCGCTGCTCAAGGTCGAGATGCGCCAGCACCCGTGCCATGCCTGTCCCGACCGTGAGGAACACGCCCGTTTCGCGGAACGCCGGCACCGGCTGTCGCGCGACACCGAGGCGCTGCGCGAGAAGGTGTCCGGGCGCACCGGCTCGCTCGCCCGTACCTTCGACCTGGTCTGCGGGGTGCTCACCGCCCGCGGTTACCTGTCCGGCGACGGCGAGGTCACCGAGGCGGGCCGGATGCTCGGCCGGATCTGGACCGAGGCCGACCTGCTCGTCGCCGAGTGCCTGCGCGGCGGCGTCTGGGAGGGCCTGACCCCGGAGGAGCTGGCCGGGGCGGTGTCCATGGTCCTCTACGAGTCCCGCCGGGAGGGCGACGACCGCGCCTCGGTGCCCAAGGGGGCCACCCAGTCCGCGGTCGAGGCCACCCAGAAGCTGTGGGCGGAGATCGAGGCCCAGGAGGCCGAGCAGGGGCTGGCACTCACCCGTGAGCCGGACCCGGGCTTCGTCTGGCCGATGTACCGCTGGGCCAAGGGCGAGCCGCTGGCCCGGGTGCTGGCCAGCGGCAACAACTACGAGTCGGACATGCCGGCGGGTGACTTCGTGCGCTGGGCCCGGCAGGTCCTCGATCTGCTGTCCCAGATCAAGGACGCGTCAGCGGCTTCCCCGCAGGTCCGTGACACCGCCCGCAAGGCGGCGACCGCGGTCAACCGGGGGGTGCTGGCATACCAGACCGCCCTGTGATCCCCCGGAGCCCGGGCCGGACCGTCACGACGGCCAGGTCCGGGCCTCGGCGTCGAACAGGGCCGGGTCGCTGTGCACCGGCACGACGCACAGCAGGTGCCCGCCCGGGGCGCGCAGGATGTGGCAGTCGAGCCAGCGGTCGATCTGCACGGCGCCGAGCGCGATGAGCCGGGCGGTCTCCGCCTCGTGGTCGTCGGACTCGATGTCCACGTGGTAGCGCGGCTCCGAGCCGATCCGCTGCATGCCGATCGCGAGCTGCGGGAACGCCTGCCGCATCATGCGGAACTGCGGCTCGTCGTCGTCCGCGGCGGCGGGCGTGCCGAACGCGGCGGACCAGAAATCCGCGGCGGCGTCGGCGTCCGGGGTGTCGATGAACAGACCGTAGAGGCGGCTCCGATGCATACCCGGATCCTAGGATAGAGGCGTGCTCACCGATCTTGATCTTGCCAGGACCGCAGCCCTCGCCGGGGCGGAGGTCGCGCTGCGTCACTTCGCGGCATTGTCGTCGCTGCCCCGCGAGGTGAAACCGGACGGCAGCGTCGTCACCGCCGCCGACCGCGAGGCCGAGGACGCGATCCGCGCGGTCCTGCGCCGCGAACGCCCCGGCGACGCGGTCCTCGGCGAGGAGGGCGGCGCGGTGGGTTCCGGGCGCCGGCGCTGGATCGTCGACCCGATCGACGGGACCGCCTCGTTCGTGACCGGCGACGACCGCTGGCTGGTGCTGGTCGCCCTGGAGGAGGACGGCGAGGTCGTGGCGGGGGTCGCCGCGGTCCCGGCGCAGGACTCGCTCTGGTGGGCGGGTCGCGGCAGCGGTGCGTTCCGCTCAGCCCTCGACGGTACGCGCGAGAGCCGCCTCACCGTGTCCCCGGCCGGCCCGGACACGCTCGAGGGCAGCAAGCTCGGCGTGATCCCGCCCCCGCCCAACTACCTCGACTCGGACCGGCTGATCGCCGCCCCGCTGGTCGCGCACACCACGGAGTCCGACTGGGGCGTGCACGCGGCGCTGCTGGTGGCCGCCGGCGAGCTGGACCTCGCGCTGCAGACCCGCGGGCAGATCTGGGACTTCGCATCGACCTCCCTGATCGTCACGGAGGCCGGCGGCGTCCACGGCGGTGCGGACGGGGTGCGCGGCCCGCAGGCGGGCACGACGCTGTTCGCCCGCGGCCCCGAGCTCTGGAAGGCCGCCCACTCCGCCCTGTGGCCCGGCTAGCCGGGAGCCGGGGAGAAGCGGGCGCGGAGTCCCTCCGGGCTGAGCCGGCCGCTGACCTGGAGGGGAGCCGACGCCGCGTTCGGGGAGTCGATGCTCCAGTGCCGGGCGAGGTGGGCGGTCGCCAGGGCGAGCTGGCGCAGGGTCAGGGCCGCACCGAGGCAGACCCGGGGCCCGGCGCCGAACGGCAGGAAGGCCCGGGCCGGTGGCAGCGGGCGCCCGGGGGACCAGCGGCCCGGGTCGAACGTGTCCGGATCGGGCCACCAGCGCGGGTCGCGGTGGATCAGGTACGCGTTGAGCAGCACCTCGTCGCCGGTGCGCAGGGACCAGCGGCCGAGCGTGGTCGCCGTGCGGGCCGTCCGGGTCATCAGCCAGGCGGGCGGGTACAGCCGCAGTACCTCGCGGGCCACCGCCTCCGCGAGTGGCAGCGGGTCGGGTGCCGCCCGCAGACCGGCTACGAGCTCGGGCCGCAGGGCCAGCTCCCGGACGACCGAGGTGAGCGCCGCCCCCGGCACCCCGTGCCCGCCGAGCAGGATGCTGCGCAGCGTCGGCACCACGGTCCGGTCGGTCATCCCGGCCTCGAGCAGGAACCCGAGCAGGTCCGCCCCGCCACCGCGCTCGCGCCGCCGGGTCACCAGCCGGGTCAGTTCCGCGATGGTACGGGCGTGCACAGCCGCGAACCGGCGCCGGGATCCCTCGACGGCGGTCAGGTTCTCGGCGAGCAGCTCCGGCACACCGGCCGCCTCGGGGCCGAAACAGTAGCCGGCGATGGCCCGCGCGCTGTGCTCGTACATCAGGGCGGGCACGTCCGCCTCGTGGTCGGCGGCGGAGGTCAGGATCTGATCCAGGGTCGTGGTGGTGAGCGCGTCGGCGGCCGCGGCGGCGGTGCGCCCGAGGCCGGGCCACGCGGTGCGGCGGGCGGCCATCCAGGCGACCGCGCGGGCGGCGACCCGGTCGATGTCCCTGTCGCTCTGGTGCGGCGCGAGCTCCGTGACGAACGTGTCGCCGGTGCGGACCAGCGCCTCGTGGGCGAGAACCGGGTCGATCACGCAGACCGTACGGGCGTCGAACGAGAACACGTCGCCGTACTCGGCGTGCGCCCGGCGCAGGAATCCGAGCCGGTCCGCCTCGTACCCCGGGGTGTTGCCGCGCAGCCAGTGCCCGCGCGGGCCCGGCGGCCGGTCACCGGCCATCCTGCCTCCCCTCGAGGTCGCAGGACCCCGGCACCCGGTGCCCTGCGACAGGACGAGCGGGCTGATCAGCCCTCGTGGTGGTACCACCAGTACTTGTACCGGCCGGTCATTCGCTTGCGGCCCAGCAGACGGGCCGCCACATCCTGCAGCGTGCGTGCCATGGAACACCTCCCGGATCGATCGGTATCACAGGTCCTATATGGATGCTGGCACGCGAAAGTCGTTGCGGGCAAAGGGAAAGCCAGTAACGACAAAGGCGGTTGATCGGACCGGTACGGTAATGGCCGGTTCTGTGCGGCGGCCGGTGTACACCCGCCGGGCGTGAGGGTGACGTGGGCGTGAGGGTGACGTGGGCGTCAGGGTGAGGTCGGGTTGCGGGCCACGATGACCAGGCCGACCGCAGCGCCGACCGTGAGGACCAGGCCGACGATGCCCAGGACCCGGCCGAGCAGGGCCGGGCCGACGCCGTGGGCGCCGCGGCCGCGGAAGCTCAGGACGATGGCCGCGACGCCGAGCAGGCCGCCGATCAGGCAGAACGACAGCGGGACGGACAGGATGCCGAGGACCAGCGCGCTGCGGCCGGCGTTGCGGTCCGGCGGGGTGGGCGGGGCCGCGTTGCGCGGGTCCCACTGCAGGCGCGGTGGGAGGTCCTGGACCTGGCTGACCAGGTCGGAGGCGTAGGTGGCGGTGCTGACCGCCACCACCCGGCTGTCGTAGTCGGGCTCGGTGAGGCCGCCCTCGGTGAGCGCCTGGTTCAGCAGGTCGATCACCTGGGTGCGGTGCACCGTCCCGATGCGCTCGTCCTTCATGGTCGGCTGACCGTATCGCGCCGGCCCGGCCCGGCGCGGGCGATCGTGGCAAAAGCTCAGGAAGTGTGCAGCGTGATCGTGGTCCAGGCGCCCACGTGGATGCGGTCGCCGGGGTTCAGGGCGCGGCTCTGGCCGGCGGTCAGCGGTTTCTGCTCGTCGTTGAGGTACGTGCCGTTGGTGGAGCCGAGGTCCGATAGCAGCCACACCCCGTCCACGCTCAGGGTGAGCAGCGCGTGGCTGTGCGAGACCCCGGGGTCGTCGTCGCGCAGGTCGATCTCCGGGGCGGTGCCCTTCGACGTGCTGGCACGGCCGATGCGGATCTGCGGGGGTGCGACGACGACCGTGCGCGCCGCCGCGGTGGCCGGGAAGTCGACGCCCTCGATCGCGTTGGCCTCGAAGTAACCGCGGTCGGGGGCGATGGACGCGGTCCACGACGCCGGGGCGGTGACCGGGGCCGGGGCGGTGAGCACCGGGATCTTGCCGGTCTGGTGGTCGAAGCCGCAGTCCTCGCAGAACCGCCCCGCCCCCACCCGTGGCGTCCCGCAGTGCGGGCAGGGGACGCCGCCGGTGGGAGCGGCGAGGGTTGCCGGGGGTGCCGCGACAGGCGCCGCCCCCGAGATCCGGGCGCCGCAGGTATCGCAGAAGTCGTCGGCCGACGAGTCGTGACCCTTGGGGCAGGTGTACGTCGTCATTGCGCCCGGCCCACCCGTACCGTCTTCGTCGAGCGGGTGTCCAGGGCCATCTCGTCCGCGGCCTCGACCTTGCGCCGCAGCCGGACCGTGCCGGTCGCCGCGTCCTCGATGTCGACGACGGTGGCGAGCAGTTCCTCGGTGGCCGTGTTGCCGCTGGCGTGGGCGAGCTGCGCCGCGCGGCCGAACTTGATGGTCGCGGTGTGGTCGTCGCCGGACTTGCGGGCCTCGATGCCGGCCTGGATCACGTCGGCCAGCTCGGCCTGCCCGGTGTAGTGGGCGACCTGGCGGTTGATCCTGGCGGACAGCGCGGAGTCCTCGGTCCAGACCGCGCGCACGAGGCACTGGCTCAACACGTCGGCACCCTCCACGACGGACACCCGGGCGGCGAGCATCTCGTCGCCGGCCGCGCCGGCGGGCACGTCCACGCAGACGTGGTAGTCGCGGCTCTCCGCGCCCCAGGCGCCGAGCGGGTACCGGCCGGCGCGCGGGCCGTCCTCCGTACGCTTGCCGGTGAGGTCGGCGACCTGGGGTTCGACCTGTTTGACGAAGCGGACCGTGGTGTTGACCGGGGTCCAGACCTTGAGCTGCACGTCGGCGCTGGTCTTGCCCATGGCCGCGGTCATCATCTGGGTGAACGACGCGGCGAGGTCGGCCGGGCGGGCCACGATGTCGACGGTGCCCAGCAGCGCGCCGGCGACCTTGCGCAGCTCCTGGACGGTCCAGTTGGTGCCGACGCCGCGGCAGTCGCAGGTGAACGTGCCGCCGATCTCCTGCAGCACGCTCTCGAGGTATCCCTTGTACTCGCCGTTCTCGCCGTCGGTGAGCAGGATGGCGTGGGCGATGTCGCCCGGACGCTGCGCGAACAGCTGGTGCGCGAGCTTGAGCCAGGCGCCGATCGCGGTGCCGCCGTTGGCCTGCAGCCGGTCGATCGCGTGCACCGCCTGGGCGCGGGTCTCGGGGGTGGCGACGGCGAGCTGCCCGGGCGCCGGGTACAGCTGCTGGGCGGTGCTGACGCCGGCGATGATGGCGAAGTGGACGCCGTCGTCGAGGCAGTTGACCGCGGCCTTGGCGGCCTGCCGGGCGGCGGGCATCCGGCCCTCGGCCTGCATGGACCCGGAGCAGTCCACGATGATGATCTCGCTGGCCCCGCTGGTGCGCCGGCCGCCCTCGGCGCCGGTGGACGTGACGGTGACGATCGCGTTGACCTCGGTCGCGCCCAGGGCGAGGAACTCGTTCTGAAACGCCTCGGCGGTGTATGCCACAAGCTCTCCTAGGGGGTGATCGGCATGAGTGCGACGGTGATGTTGTCCGCGCCGCCCGCGTCGACGGCGAGCGTGACCAGGGCCCGGGCGGCGGACAGCAGATCAGGATTGTCCTGTACGGCGGTGTGCACCGCCGCGGCGAAGGCGGCCGGGTCGGTGCGGTAGTTCCACAGCCCGTCGGAGCAGAGCACGAGCAGGCCGGGGGTGGTGGGCCGCAGCGTGCCGGTCCGGGGCCGCACGATGCCGGCGTCGGCGCCGAGCCACGCGGTGATGGCGTGGGCCCGCGAGTCGTTCCAGGCGGTCTGCGGGTCGGCGCCCATCGCGATCGCGTGGGTGGCCCACGAGTCGTCCTCGGTGAGCTGCTCGGCGGTGCCGCCGTCGCGTGGCACCCAGTAGGCGCGGCTGTCACCGACCCAGCCGTAGGCGGCCTCGCCACCGCGCACGACGGCGGCGACGATCGTGCAGGCCGGGTTGGACGACAGCCGGGCCGGGTCGCCGTTCTCCGGCAGCAGCGCGACGGCGGCCCCGGCGGCCTTGACCGCGGCACCGACCAGCGACTCCAGCCCCGCGCCGGCCTCATCGATGGTGGCCAGCGTCTTGCCGGCGGCCTCGGCGGCGGTCTCCGACGCCACGTCCGGGTCGGCGGAGGTGGAGACCCCGTCGCAGACCACGACGTCGACGTCGGTGCCGCGCACGGCCAGCCACATCGCGTCCTCGTTGCGGCGGTGCCGGATGCCCCGGTCGGTCACCGCGGCCGCGACCGGCGCGGCGTCGGCCTCGACGTGGTCGCGCGGGCGCCCGGCGAGCATGCCGCAGTTCTCGCAGTAGCTGTCGGCGCCCACCGTCGCGGTGGAGCCGCAGGACGGGCAGTCGGTGCCCACCTCACGGGTCACGCCGGTGGCCAGGGCGCGGCCACAGCTCTCGCAGAACGCCGCTCCGGCGCTCTGCTCGTCGGCGCAGGCCGGACAGGCCTCGGTGTCGCTCATGTGCGGGTCCTCGGGCGTACGGCGTTGGCCTGGTCGACCAGGCGGATCCGGTCCGGCCCGGCGGTGGCGCGGGCCATCTCGCGGTACGCGCCCTCCAGCGCGAACCGCACCTCGCGTTCGACGACGGCGGCGGACGGGGCGGCGGTCCCGCCGAGCACCGCCTGCGGCACTTTGAGGCCCTTGCCGATCGCCGCGAGCGCACGCTCCAGCAACTCCGCCCGCAACGCCGCCACCTGGGCCGCCTCCATCTCGAGTCGTTCGATCAGCTGGGCCGCGGTGGCCAGCGCGACCACATCGGCCGGCCCGCGGGTCTCGGCGCGGACCAGGGCCCGGACCGCCCCGACCTGCGAGCTTCGGTAGGCCGCCGACGTCCCGGGCACCCGGTTGTACGCCTCGACCGCACCGTCCCGGTCGCCGATCTCGAGCCGGCACCGGGCCAGCCCGGCCGCCGCCGTCGTGTACGCCGGATCGGTGCGGCTGACCACGTCGTAGTACCCCGCGGCCTCGGCGTGGCGCCCGGCGAGCTCGAGGCTCAGGCCGAGCGCGAGTTTCGGGGCGAGCTCGCCCGGCAGCGCCGAGTAGACCGCGTCGAACCGGTCCCGGGCCCGCCCGGGGTCACCGGAGGCCAGCGCCAGCAGCCCGTCGAACCAGCCGACACGCCAGTCCTGTCCGTGGGTGGTGACGATGGCGGCGAGCAGCTGGGCCGCCTGCGGGTACGCGTCCGGGCCCACGTCGATGTATGCCCGCAGCGCCCGCAGCTGCACCTCGATGGTGTGCTCGGGTGCCTTGCCCAGCAGGGTGAGCACCTCGCGGGGGTCGGTCACGGTCACCGACGCCAGGAACGCCGCGGCGGTGTCGGTCAGGTCCACCATCGGCGCCGGCAGGAACCGCCACTGCGGTTCGTCGCGGTTGCCCTCGGTGCGCATCTCGCCGGTGAACAGCCGCGACGTGGCCGGGCGGGGGTCGCCGCCGGCGGCCAGCACCTCGCGCAGCACGCCGAGCAGCTGCTCGGTCATCTCGAGGGAGTCGGTGAACCGTTCGGCGGCGACCGGGCGGGTGGCCCGCTGCAGCAACCGGAAGAACGACTCGTGCCGCTGGTAGACCTCGACGTCGGCACGCTCGGGCAGGCTGTCCTTGAACGTGCTCTGGTAGCCCCGGAAGTCGGTGGTGAGCACCGCCAGGGTGCGCCCGATCGTGTAGATGTCGCTCTGCACGGACGGGCCCTCGGTGGCCATCTCCGGCGCCTGGTAGCCGACCGTGCCGTAGATGGCGGCGTCCTGGTCGTCGATGTGCACGACCCCGCCGAGGTCGATGAGCTTGACCTGGTCGCCGGTCTGGATGACGTTGTCCGGCTTGAAGTCGCAGAAGATCAGCCCGCGGTCGTGCAGGTAGCCGAACGCCGGCATGACCTCCAGGACGTACGCGATGGCCTGCTCGACCGGCAGCGGGTCGGGCGCGCCGGCCCGGGCCCGCCGGTTCTTGAGGATGTCCTTGAGCGACTCGCCGCCGACGTACTCCATGACGATGTAACCGGCACCGTCGTGCTCGACGAAGTTGTAGATCTTCACGATGCCCGGGTGCTCGACCTCGGCCAGGAACCGCTGCTCGGCCACCGCGGCGGCCAGCGCGTCCTCGTCCCCGGCGTTGAGCAGGCCCTTGAGCACCACCCAGCGGTCCGAGACGTTCTTGTCGACGGCGAGGTGGATCCAGCCGAGCCCGCCGTGCGCCAGCGCGCCGACCACCTCATATTGCCCGCCGACCAGGTCACCCTTGGCGAGCTTGGGGGTGACGTCGAAGGCCTCACCGCAGGACGGGCAGAACCCGGAGGTACGCCCGGGGCGGTCACCCCGCGAGCGGCCGACCGGGTTCCCGCACTTGGCGCAGTAGCGTTTGTCCTCGGGCACCTCGGCGACGGCCATGATCGCCGTGCTCGGGTCGCGCGGCTCCAGCGGCGCGACGTCGACCAGGCCACCCCCGAAACGGCGTCGGGAGACGCTGCGGCTGCTGCCGGTCCGCGACGATCCTCCGGTACGGGTGGAGAGCGCGCCCGTCCGCAGCGAGGGCGCCGTGGCCGTCCGCGGTCTCGGCGCGGACGAGGCAGCGGTGGCGTCCTTGGGCGGCGCCATGCCGCAGGTGTCGCAGTAGCCGTCCTCGACGGTCCCCGGGCAGTTCCGCGGGCACTTCATCGCAGGCCCTCCCTCGCACTGGTCAGAGCGGCGACCGCGTCCTGGTACCCGGCCACGGCGGCGCGGGCGGCGTCCAGGTCGCAGGGCGCCTCGGTCAGCGTGGCCCGGGCCTGGTCGGCCAGCGGCACCAGGGTGTCATGCTCGGCGAGGCCGCGGCTGGCCGCCTTCGCCCGGTAGGCCTCGAACCGGCCGCGCAGCTCGTTGCGGGCCGACAGCTGTCCCGCGTTGCGGGCGGCGGCGTCGGCCAGGGCGGCGAGGCGCTGGGTGGCCTGCCGGTTCCAGGCCGCGAGCCGGGGGCTGATCAGCGCCCAGTGCCCGGCCGCCGCGAGCGCGTCGATCGCGGCGAGGTCGGGGCGCAGGTCCGGCCCGCCGATCCGGACGATGTCGGCGTCGGCGAACCGGCCCGCCACGGATTCCTCGGCGGCCGCGGCGGTCCGTGCGGCGTCGGCGAGTCTCGTGGCCACGGTGTGCGCGTCGGCGAGCCGCCGGCTCAGCGTCTCGCGCAGCTCGTCGGCGGAGGTGCGTTCGGCGTCGGCCCGGTCGAGCAGCTCCTGCACCCGGTCGAGGGTGTTGTCGTCGCAGCCCAGCGGGTCGGTGGCGAGCGTGGCGGTGAAGTCGCCGAGCCGCACGTCGGCCTCGTCGAGCGTGGCCGAGCGGGTCAGCGACCGCAGGTGGGCCAGGCGCGCGGCGGCGTCGGCGGTCTCGGGCAGCAGCTTGGCCCAGCGTTCCCCGGCCCAGGTCGCCACGGACACCGCGGTGCGGAACGCGGCCTCCATCGCCGACAGCAGTTCGGCGGGGGAGCAGGTGGTGCTGACCTGGCCCGCGCCGAGCAGGCCGCGGCGGGCGAGCGGCACGGTGGTGGTGGACAGCGTGATCGAGCGGCCGAGCACCTGGTCGATGTAGGCGGAGCGCTCGTCGTCGCCGAAGCGCCGCTGCCCGCGGACGGTACGGGCCGAGGTGATCAGCGCGGTCAGCATGCCGTAGCCGTCCCACAGCTGGGTCAGCGCGGCGGTGGCGTCCTGCCACGCGGTGGCCGTGCGGCCGGTCAGCGGGCCGCGGTCGAGGTCCTTGCGGGCGGCGTTGTCGTCGAGGTCGACCAGGTTGGCCGCGATGGTGGTGGCGGCGGCCTCCAGGCGGGAGAGCTCGTTGTCCGCCCGGCCCAGCAGCGCGGGGAAGGCTTGCGTCATCGCCGGGGTCAGTCCCTGTACTCGGCCGCGGGTGGCGCCGGGGCCGGGCCGAGGTCGCCGAGCCAGCGCTCGTACGTCTTCTTCCAGGTGCCGTTCGCCCGGTTCTTCTCCAGCACCGCGTTCACGAACCGGGTGAACTCCTGGTGCGCGTTGGAGATCGCCATGCCGTACGGCTCCTTGGACAGGGCCGGGCCGACGATCTTCGCGTACGGGTCCTGGGCGGACAGGCCGACGAGGATGGTGTCGTCGGTGGAGATGGCGTCGACCTCGTTGCGCTGGAACGCCACCAGGCAGTCACCGAACGTCGCCAGCGCGACCGCGGTCGGCTTCGACGCGGCCGCGCCGATGTTCGTGTACGACGTGGAGCCCTCCGCGGCACAGATCTTCTTGCCGCCGAGGTCGTCGATACCGCGCGCGTCCGAGGTGGATTTCACCAGCACCTTCTGGCCGGCGTCGTAGTAGATGCTGGAGAAGTCGGTGTCCTTCCAGCGCGCGCAGTTGGCGGTCATCGTGTCGGCCACGATGTCCACGGTGCCGTCCGCGACCACCTCGGACCGGTCCGCGTACGGGATGACCTTGATCCTGATCTTGCCCGGATCACCGAGGACGGCCTGGGCGATCTGGCGACCCATGTCCACGTCGAAGCCCTCGATCGCCCCGGTGAACGGGTTGCGCGAGCTGAACAGCAGGGTGTCCTGGCTGGTGCCGAGGATGAGGTAGCCGCGCTCCTGGATCTTGCGCATGTACGTGCCGGCCGGCATCTTCCCGGCGGCCGGCAGCGCCCCGGACGGCCGTCGGCTGGCCCGCGGGTTGCACGAGGTGTCGGCGGGCGCCGCGGCCTCGGGCGCGGCCTGTTCCGTGGACGGGCCGGTCTCCGGGCGGACCCGGTCGGACGGCCCGGACGTGTCGCCGGAGCAGGCGGTGACGGCGAGCAGGGTGAGGGCCGCGACGAGGGCGGCGGCACGGGTACGCATCAGTGGTATTCCTCCAGCCGGGCCCGCAGACCGGTGACGACCAGGGCGCAGACCGCCAGGGCGAGCAGCGGCCCGAGGAAGCTCAGCAGGCCGAGTCCGTTGCCGGCGACGTCGCTCTCGTGGGCGAAGAACTCCTTGCGGGCCTCCAGTGCCCGGCCGAGGTCGTCGGTGACGTCCTGGAACGTGGCCGTGGTGTCCGCCCCGATGGCGAGGCGTACGGCCTGGTCGTAGTCGCCGTTCTTGTCCAGCGTCCGCACCTCGCTATGGACCGTGTCGTACGTGTCGTGGGCGGCCTGCGCGTCGCGGACGGCCGCGTCGGCGTCGGTCCGGGCGAACAGCGTCGCGAGCTGCTTGCCGGCGTCCTGGAAGCGGGCCTCGGACCGGTCGTCGGTGCCGGAGCGGGCGACCAGGGTCAGCGCTTCGTCACTGCGCTGCTGCAGCACCAGGATGCGGGCCTGGGCGAGCAGCGCGACCGGCCGGGAACCGTCCTCGTCGGCGGCGCGCAGGTGGGCCCGCTGGGTGGCCAGGATCCCGAGCGTGGTGAGCCCGAGCAGCAGCGTCACCACGGTGGCGGCGACCAGCGGCACGTTGAACGTGCGGCGGGTGCGGTGGCTCAGCTGTACCTGGGCGAGGAGCAGGGCGAGGAGCAGGGTGATCAGCAGGACCGTCAGCAGCGCCGTCCAGCCGGAGCTGCGGGCGTCGCCGTAACCGGCCTCGACATCGGACTCGGCCGCGGTCAGCAGGCGTTCCGCCGCGGGCTGCAGCGTGTCGCGGTTGAGCTGGGAGGCCGCCGACAGGTAGGAGGCGCCGACCGGCAGGCCCTGCCGGTTGTTGGCGCGGGCGCCGGCGATCAGCTCGGCGTAACGCGGCAGGCCGCCGGCGAGCTCCCGTACCGCGCGGCCCGCCTCGCTGTCCTCGGGGGCGCGCCGGGCCGCCGAGGTGAGCGCGGTGGCGGCCCGTTCCAGGTCGGCGTCGTAGCGGGTGGTCAGCTCGGCCGGTTCGAGGCCGCCGGTCAGGAACGCCTGCGCGGCGGTGGCGTCGGCGTCGGCGAGCGCCGACCAGACGGTCTCGGCCTCGAGCAGCAGCGGCTGCGACCGGTTGCCGAGGTCGTCGGTGCCGGCCCGCGACGCTGCCGCGGTGACGCCGCCGGCCAGACCGGTGAGCAGGGCCAGCACGATCAGGCCGGCCCGGAGCAGCCGCAGCCGGCCGGGTGTGGTGCGCCGCAGCTCGGCGAACCGGGCCACCGGGCCACGCCTGGTCACGAGCGGCCCGGTCACGAGCGGCCCGGTCGCAGGGGGCCCGGCCACGACGGGCGCGTGGGGGACCGCCGGGACCGGGACCTGGCTCGGTCGCGCGGGTGCCGGCGATGCCGTGCGTGCTGGTGCGCTCACACCCGACACTGTGCCGTATCGACGCAAACGATCTAGCCCCAGGTCCCTCACGATTTCGTCACGTCAGCGCGCGCTTCAGCAGCTTCCCGGTCGCGGTCATCGGGAGCGTGTCCACGAATGCGACGACGCGCGGGTATTTGTAACCCGCCATCTGCTCCTTGCCCCAGGCGACGAGTTCCTCCTCGGTCACCGTGGCGCCGTCCTTGCGGATCACGTACGCCTTGATCTCCTCGCCGTGCCGCGGATCCGGCACCCCGATGACCGCGGCCAGGGAAACCGCCTCGTGGGTCATCAGGACCTCCTCGATCTCCCGCGGGTACACGTTGAAGCCACCCCGGATGATCATGTCCTTGGCGCGGTCGACGATGTAGTACCAGCCGTCCTTGTCGCGCCGGCCCAGGTCGCCGCTGCGGAACCAGCCGTCCTTCATCACCTCGGCGGTCGCCTCGGGCCGCTGGTAGTACCCGCGCATGATGTTGTGGCCCCGGATCGCGATCTCACCGATCTCGTCGGGTCCCTCGATCGTGTTCCATTCCGCGTCGATGAGCTTCACCTCGATGCCCCAGACGGGTACGCCGATCGAGCCCGGCCGCGACTCGGCGGTCAGCGGGCTGAACGTCGCCACGGGGGAGGTCTCGGACAACCCGTACCCCTCGAGGATGGTCAGGCCGAGCCGCTCCTTGACCGCTTTGATGATCTCCACGGGCAGCGCGGACCCACCGCTGACCGCGACCCGCATGTTCGCCGCGATCCGGGTGACGTCCACCCCGTCGCCGAGCGCGTTGAGCAGCCCCCAGTACATGGTCGGCACGCCCGCGAAGAACGTCACCCGCTCGCTCTCGAGCAGCTTGACCGCCCCGGCCGGCTCGAAGCGCGGCATCAGCACCAGCGTCGCGGCGGTGGAGAAGCCGGCGTTCATGTTCACCGTCGAGCCGAACGAGTGGAACAGCGGCAGCACCAGCAGGTGGGTGTCCTGCGCGGGCGCGGCCCCGAACAACCGGTTGCAGGTCAGCGCGTTGAGCACCAGGTTGGCGTGGCTCAGCTCGGCGCCCTTGGCCTGCCCGGTCGTCCCGCTGGTGTACAGGATGACCGCCGGGTCGTTCTCGTCGGCGAGCACGGTCTCGAACACCGGCGGGTGCCCGGCGAGCGCCTGGCCGAGCGTCTCGGTGCCCTCGATCGGCGAGGCGGCCGCCGGGTCCGCGGTGATCAGGAAGAAGTGCTCGCAGCCGGGCGTCCGGTCGAACCCGGTGCGGCCCTCGGCGCCCATCGGCAGCTCGGGCGTGCCCTGGAAGCAGAAGTACGCCTTGGCGTCCGAGTCGTCCAGGTGGTAGGCGATCTCCCGGCCCTTGAGCAGCACGTTCAGCGGTACGACGACGGCACCGGCCTTGAGGATGCCGTAGTAGACGACCGGGAAGTACGGCAGGTTGGGACACGACAGCGCCACCTTGTCGCCGGGCCGGATGCCGCGGGCCACCAGCATCGCGGCGACCTGGCTGGCGGCGGCGTCCACCTGAGCGTACGTGAGCCGTTGCGCGCCCATGACGACCGCCGCCCGCTCGGGGTGGTTACGGGCGCTGTCCTCCAGGAAGACGGAGAGGTTGAGCATGCGGGGGCCCTCCAACGGTGTGCTGGCCAACGGTGTGCTGTGACGACGGTCTCATCCCAACATGCCCGGCCTGTGCAGAAGAACCCACCGTTTCGGTCATGTTTCCCGGGAGTGCCGCAGCACCGGCGTTCCCGCCGCGATCACCGCGATCAGGGCACAGATCACCACCACCGGAACGGCCTGCCCCCACGGCACCACGAGCTCGATGCTCTGCTTCAGCTCGTGCTCGGTAGCCCGTTGCATCCCCAGCAGGGCGGCGACGGCCACCCCACCACCGAGCAGCGTGCCGGCCGTGACGGCCAGCAACGCCTCCCCGGTCGCGATCCGCAGCACGTGCCCGGTGCCACCGCCGGCCAGCCGCACCGCCCGGAATTCCCCCCGGCGCGCCGCGGTCGCCATCAGCAGCGTGTTCGCCACCGCCACCCCGGTGTAGCCCACGGTCAGCGACACGAGCACGACCAGGAACAGCTGGATGATCTGGTCCTCCTCGTCGATCCGGGCCCGGACGTACTCGGCCGAGGTCAGCTCCTTCAGGCCGGCGGCCGGCACCGCGGGACCGTCCAGCAGCACGGCCTCCACCATGACGCTGCTGTCCCGCTCCCGGATCGGCTCGCCCCGCTGCCGCCGCACCGCCTCCGCGGACAACCCGGGGGTGTTGTCCGGGACCGCCACCGTCGCCACGCCCAGCTTCGCCGTCTCGTCGATCGACGTCGCCTGGTTGATGGTGGCGATCGTGCCGGTCAGCAACGTCGCGAACCCCACGGTCAGCAGCACCGGCGCGGCGGTCGACGCCACCCGGCGTACCCCGGTCAGGGTGCCCTCCCGGACCAGCATCCCGGTCGCCGAGCGCCGCCACGGCCAGGTCACCAACCGCACCAGCGGCACGATCACGACCGGGGCCAGCAACGCGGCGGCCACCAGCATCAGCATCGCGGCGAACAGCGCCGCGGTGGTCTGCGTCATCACCGGCAACGCCGGCAGCGCCACGGTCAGCGCCCCACCCCCGGCCGCGGTGAGCAGACCCAGGACCCAGCGCGGCACCGTCATGGCCCGGCGCTCCACCGCGGCGTCGCGCAGCGCGTCCAGCGCCGGCACCCGGCTCGACCGGCGCGCCGCGGTGGCCACCCCGGCCAACGATACGAGGATCCCGAGCAGGAACGCGGCCGCCAGCACCGGCGGCTGCGGCGACACGGCGAAGCCCGCCGGTTCGAGACCGGCGTCCACCAGCGGCGGCGCGAGCAGGGGAGCGGCCAGGGCGCCGGCGGGTACGCCCACGGCTCCACCCAGCACGGCCACGACGAGGGTCTCGGCGTACATCAGGCGGGTGACCTGTCCGGGTGTCGCCCCGACGGCCCGCAGCAGACCGATCTCGCGGCGGCGCTGGGCCGCGCTGAGGGCACACGTCGACGAGACCACGAAGACGGCGGCGAACGTGCCGAGGAACAGCATCGCGATGATCAGCTGCGCCCCCAGCCACCGGATCCGGGTCACCGACTCGTCCTCGACCTGGTCGCGCTCACCCCCGGTCCACACCAGACCGTCGCCGCCCACCGCGGACCGCACCGCCGCCGGGTCCGCGTCGCCGGACAGACCGATCACCTGTACGAGCCGAGCGTGCTCGGCCGCCTCCGCGTCGCTCACATAGAACCCGGGCCCGTCCATGCTCCCCGTCACCGTCCACGTGGCCGCCCCTTCGGCGGTCACGACCTCCACCTTCCCGGCCGATGTGACGCCGTCGCCCAGCACGACCTCGCCCGCCTTCACCGGCGCCCGGCCCGAGGTCAGCCGGTAACCGCCCAGCGCCGCCGACGACCAGGCGTGCCCGGCCGTGAGCGAGGTCTGCGGGTCACCGGTGGCCCGCCCGTCCACCAGCCGCTGCACGTAGAAGGCCGGATCGGGGACGGCCGCCGTCACCCCGGGCACCGTCGCCAGCTTGCCGGCCAGCGCGGACGCCTGCGCCGGGGTCCACGGCCGATAGTCCGGGAGGCCGTCGTCACCGGTGCCGGCGCTCGGGGAATGGACCAGGACCGGGGCACCGGCCAGGCGCTCCGGGGCCTGCGGCCGCGACGACGCCCACAGCGAACCCGCGCCGGCCACCAGGGCCACGCCCAGCGCGATCGCCACGAACGTGCCCGCGAAGGCGCCGAACCGGTGCCGCACCATCGTCCACGCGAGATTCACCGCTCCTCCAGCCGGGCCATCCGCACGGCGATACCGGCCGCGTCCACCGGGCCGGTGAGCTGGTCGGCGACCCGCCCGTCGGCCAGGAACAGCACCCGGTCGGCCTGCGCCGCCGCGTACGGGTCGTGGGTGACCATCACGACGGTCTGCGCGTGCCGGTCGACGGCGAGGCGCAGCAGCCGCAGCACGTCGCGCGACGCCGCGGTGTCGAGCGCGCCGGTCGGCTCGTCCGCGAACAGCACCGCCGGCCGCGACACCAGCGCCCGGGCGATCGCGACCCGCTGCTGCTGACCGCCGGACAGCTCGCTGGGCCGGTGCCCGGCCCGGTCGGCGAGCCCCACCTCGGCGAGCATCGCGCGCACCTCGTCCCGGTCCGGCCGCTTGCCGGCCAGGCGCAGCGGCAGCTCCACGTTCTGCTCCGCGCTCAGCGCCGGGATCAGGTTGAACGCCTGGAACACGAAACCGACCCGGTCGCGCCGCAGCCGGGTCAGCGCCCGCTCGGAGAGCCCGCCCAACGGCACCCCGTCGATCACCACCTCGCCGCTGGTCACCCGGTCGAGGCCCGCCGCACAGTGCAGCAGAGTGGACTTGCCGGACCCCGAGGGGCCCATCACCGCGGTGAAACTGGCCGGGGCGATCGTCACGTCGACGCGGTCGAGGGCGGTGACGGCGGCCGGGCCGTGCCCGTACGTCCGGGAGACGGACCGCAGTTCGACCGCGGTCCGGATACTCGTGATGGTCATGCCGCCAGCCTGGTCGCCGGCCGGCCCGGGCACAGTCGCGCCAGGGCGAGGGTAAAAGGTATATCCAGCACTAATGTGGGGGCCGCCGGGCCCGGGTAGCGTCGCGGTCATGCCGGCCCGCAACGCCCTCGAAGCGCTGGCCATGCGCCCGACCCGGTTCCTGGTGTCGTCCTGGCCGTGGCGCTCGCTCGCCTACCTGACCGGCGGCGCGCTGATCGGCTTCGCCACCATCTTCGTGGTGATCGGGCTGCTCACCGTCGGCCTCGTGCTGTCCGTGGTGGTCGTCGGCCTGATCTGCTACGTGGCGACGCTGCTGTCCGGGATCGCGGTCGGCCGCCTGGAACGGCGCCGGATGCGCCTCATCGACCACGACCCGCTGCCCGACCCGCACCGCCGGCCACCCGGTCCCGGCCTGCGCACCTGGCTCATGTTCCGCCTCCGCGAGCAGTCCACCTGGCGCGAGCTCGGCTACACCACGGTGTCCGCGCTGGTGCTGTGCTGGATGGACGCCACGATCGTGGCCGCGGCCCTGTTCATCCCGACGTCGTTCCTGTTCGCCCCGCTCTACGTCGACGACCGCCCGTTGAGCGTCACCCTGCCGCTGACCCTGGTGACCCCGCTCGCCCTGGTCATCGCCGCGTACCCGGTCACCGCCTGGGCCGGGGCCCGGGCCGCGATGGCCCGCGCGATCCTCGAACCCCGCAGCGACGACACCGACGCGAAACTGGTCGAGGTGACCCGCTCCCGCGCCCGGCTCGTCGACGCGTTCGAGGTGGAACGCCGGCGCATCGAACGCGACCTGCACGACGGGGCCCAGCAACGGCTCGTCGCCCTGAGCATGCAGCTCGGTCTGGCCCGTCTCGAGGTGGCGCCCGGTTCGAGCGCCGCGGCGTCGCTGGCCGCCGCGCAGGACCTCGCCCGGCAAGCCCTGGCCGAGCTGCGCGAACTGATCCGCGGCGTGCATCCCAAGGTGCTGACCGACCGGGGTTTCACGGCCGCGGTGGGGGAGGCGGCCGGGCATGCCCCCGTACCCGTCGACCTGGATCTCCGGGTGACCGGCCGGCTGCCGGACCCGGTCGAGGTGGCCGCGTACTTCGTCGTGGTCGAGGCGCTCGCGAACGTGGCCAAGCACAGCGCGGCCACCCGGGCCGCGGTCACCGCGTCGATCCACGACGGACGCCTGCACGTCGACGTCCGCGACGACGGCCGCGGCGGCGCCGACCCGGGCCGCGGCACCGGCCTGATCGGCCTCGCCGACCGGATCGCCGCGGTCGACGGCACGGTGGCGCTGTCCAGCCCACCCGGCGGGCCTACCCTGGTGCACGTGGAGATCCCGTGCGGGTAGTGATCGCCGAGGACAGCGTCATCGTCCGTGAGGGCATCGCCGGCATGCTCCGCCGCTTCGGCCACGACGTGGTCGCGGCCGTCGGCGACGCCCCGGCCCTGATGACCGCGGTCGCCGGCACGAAACCGGACGTGGTGGTCACCGACGTCCGGATGCCACCGGGCTTCAGCGACGAGGGCCTGCAGGCGGCGATCACGCTGCGCGCCACCGACCCGGACCTCCCGGTCCTGGTCCTCAGCCAGTACGTCGAGCAGACCTACGCCGCGGAACTGCTCGACTCGGGCCGCTCGGCGGGCGTCGGTTACCTGCTCAAGGACCGCATCGGCGAGGTCGAGGAATTCGTCGAGGCGCTCGAACGGGTGGCCGCCGGCCGCACGGTCGTCGACCCGGACGTGGTCCGCCAGCTCCTCGGCCGCCGCCACGACCCGCTGCGCCGGCTGACCCCCCGCGAACGCGAGGTCCTGGGCCTCATGGCCGAGGGCCGCTCCAACACCGCGATCGCCCGCACCCTGGTCGTCACGGAAGCCGCGGTGGCCAAACACATCGGCAGCCTCCTGGCGAAACTCGACCTCCCCCCGGACGCCGACGACCACCGTCGCGTCCGGGCCGTCCTCGCCTACCTCCGCGCCGGCTGAACCGCTTGCGGTGTGGTCCGGCGGGAGTTATGTTCGTCGGCTGCCCACCTCACGAACAGAGAAGGATGTGCTGGTGACGAACAGCGATGAGACGAACAGGGGCGAGACGAACAGCGGTGAGACGAACAGCGGTGAGCCGCGCCGGCCGGAGGTCACGACGGTCGAGATCATCGGTGGCCCGGAAGCGCTCGAGACCGGCCTTCGGGACCATGACGCCCGGTGGGCCCAGGAATACCTCCGGCACCGGCGCCTGATCCTCGACGCGCTCGCGGCGGTGGACGCCGAGGTCGAGCACATCGGGTCCACCTCGGTGCCCGGACTGGCCGCGAAGCCGATCGTCGACATCGTCGTCGCGGTGCCCGACATCACCGCGGAGGAGGACTACCTCGACGGGCTGCTGGCCGCCGGTTACGAGCTGCGGGTCCGCGAGCCCGGGCACCGGCTCGTGCGCACGCCGGCCCGCGACGTCCACGTGCACGTGTACGAGCGGGGGGCCGCGGCGGTGCACGACTATCTCCTGCTCCGCGACCACCTGCGCGCCGACGCGGACGACCGGGCCCTGTACGAGCAGGTCAAACGGGACCTGATCAGCCGGCGGTGGGACGACATGAACGACTACGCCGACGCCAAGAACGACGTCATCCACGCGATCAAGACCCGGGCCAGGGCAGCCCGGCGATGACCGGCAGCGTCTCCGACGGATTCCACACCTTCGACGAGCTGTACGAGTTCAGGCGGCTCTACCACGCGTACGCCGTCCGTTCCTGGCTGGCCGCCGGGTATCCCGTGGTCCGATCCTGGCGGCACCACGACGGTGAACCATGTTTCGGGGGCGGTTGGTTCATCGTCGTGGCGCAGCTTCCCACCGGCCAGGTCAGCAACCATTACCGGCCCGCGAGCTGGTCGTTGTTCGACGGCGTGCCCGAGGCCGCGACAGCACCCGGGTGGGACGGGCACACCACCGCCGACGTGACCCGCCGGCTGCGAGCCCTGCTGCAGGTCGCCGGCTCAGACGGCAGCGGGCAGGCGACGCCCCGAGAGCAGGGCGAACGCGGCCAGTGAGCCCGCCACGACGGCGTCGACCACGAGCACAAAAACGCGCTCGTCACCCAGCGGGGCGAGGACCGCACCCGCGACGAACGCGACCACCGCGGCGCCGCCCATGACCAGGCGCACCACGAGCCGGACCGCCACCGCCCGCCACCGCGCCGCGGCCAGCAGGGCCGTCGCACCCACGCAACCGCCCAGGCCCACGACGAGGAACGGCACCGCCAGGCCCGGGACCCGGTCGTCAAGAGCACCGGCCCCGGACCAGGCCAGCAGACCGAAAGCCACCGCGGCGAGGGCGTACATCTTGTTCATGACCTGGGACTTCCGCTCAGATGGGGAGGTCCGGTCATCATCGCACCCACGGCGGCGGATCCCGGGCGGGAACACGATCGTGGGCGGGACCGCGGGCGGGCGGGGGACGGCAACCACCCGTCCCGCCCGCGGCACCGACCGGGGTCACCGCAGGACGCGGGGCCCCGATCCGTCGCCGGCTACGCCGAGGGCGGCGGCGGGCGCGGCGGTGACGAGGTCTGGTCCGCCCCGGTCAAATCTGCTCCTCGGGGGCGCATTGTCCAAGGGCGTTGGCACCATGTGCGTACCCGCGCGCGGCCTGTCACGGCCGGGCCAGGAAACTCCGGGAGAGCCCGGAGCAGGACCACGCCGGCCGGGCGCCCACCCCGGCGTCGGCGGCGATGGGTATCCACCGCATGACCTGCAGTGTTCCCCGGCCGTGGTACAGCTGGGCTACCGTGCGCCCATGACGTTCTCGATCGTGGCGCGTTCGGCTGACGGCAGCGCGCTGGGAGTGGCCGTGGCGAGCAAGTTCCTGGGTGCCGGCGCGGCGGTGCCGGCCGCGCTCGCCGAGGTGGGCGCGGTGGCGACCCAGTCGTAAGCGAACCTCGCCTACCGCCCGCAGGCACTGGCCCTGCTGGGTACGGGCGTGGCGGCGGAGCAGACCGTGGCGGCGCTGATCGCCGGGGACGCCGGGCCGGTGGACCAGCGCCAGGTCGGCATGGTCGGCGTGAGCGGCGACGGTGCCACGTTCACCGGCGGCGCCTGTCATGACTGGGCCGGTGGCGCGGCCGGGGACGGCTACGCGATCCAGGGCAACATGCTGACCGGGCCGGAGGTCGTGGACGGGATGCGGGACACGTGGCTGGCGAACGCGGGGGTGGACCGGCTCGCGTACCGCTTGCTCGCCGCGCTGCGCGCCGGGGACGAGGCCGGCGGTGACCGGCGGGGGCGGCAGAGCGCGGCTCTGCTGGTGGTCGCCAAGGGCATGGGGTACGGCGGGACGAGCGACGTCGTCGTCGACCTGCGCGTCGACGACCACCCGGCACCGGTCACCGAACTGGCCCGGCTGCTGGAGATGCACACGTTGTACTTCGAGCGCCCGGATCCGGCGACGCTGCTCCCGCTCGACGGTGACCTGGGCGCCGAGGTCCGCGACCGGCTGAAGGCGGCCGGGCACCACACCGGTGACCTGGACGCCGACCTGGCCTCGTGGGCGGGCATCGAGAACCTCGAGGAGCGGGTCGTGGCCGGATCCATCGACCCGCTGGTCCTCGACGTTCTGCGAGCAGGTCGCTGACCGCCGGTGGGGGCGGGCCCTGAGCTCGGGTGGCAGGTCAGCCCGGCGGTGGCGGCACCCGGGTGGGGTCGCAGCCGGGTCGCGTGTGGACCGGGGCCCGGGCATCGGTCGTACTTTTGTCGGAGGGTCCCGCTATGGTCTCGCGCATGGGTCGCGCCGTGCGGTTCTTGAGCGCACGTTCGACCAACTGATCGCCGTCGCGGGGAGAGAGTGATCCGATGCCCGACTTCAACCAGCAGGATCTCGCCGGTGCCCGGTTCCGGTTCGTACGCTTGCGGGACGCCCGTTTCCACGAGGTGGATCTGTCCGGTGCGGTGATCCGGGGCGCCTACGCGAGCAGTCTGGAGCTCGCCGGGGATTTCGGGAAGCTGCTGGTCAACGGTGTCGACGTCATGCCGCTGGTCGAGGCCGAGCTGAACCGGCGCGATCCGGACCGGGCCGCGATGCGCCCCAGCGACCCGGCCGGTTTCCGCCGGGCCTGGCAGATCCTGGAACGACGCTGGCAACAGACCGTCGACCGGGCGCGGGAGCTGCCCGAGCCGCTGCTGCACGAGCGGGTCGACGGGGAGTGGTCCTTCATCGAGACCCTGCGGCACCTGTCGTTCGCGACGGACGCCTGGGTGGTGCGGGCGGTGCTGGGCGAGGCCGTGCCGTGGCATCCGCTCGACCTGCCGCACGACGACATGCCGGACTCCCCGGGCGTGCCCCGCGACCGCGATGCCCGGCCGTCGCTCGACGAGGTCCTGGCGGTGCGGGCCGGCCGGACGGCCACGATGCGCCGGGTCCTCGCGGAGCTCACCGACGAGAAACTGGACAGCTCGACCGAGCCGGTGACCGAGCCCGGATACCCCGAGCCGGAGAGCTATTCGGTACGCGATTGCCTGTCCACGATCCTCAACGAGGAGTGGGAGCACCACACGTTCGCCGAGCGGGACCTGGCCGTGCTGACCCCGGTGGTCGTGGCCGCGACCTGGGCGTGGGTGCGCGACGGCCGGCTGCTGGTGGTGCGGCCCGCCGGGCAGGACGCGTTCTTCCTGCCCGGCGGCACCCCGGAGGCGGGGGAGACGCTCGCCGAGACGACCGCGCGCGAGGTCGAGGAGGAGACCGGCCTGCGCGTGCCGGCCGGCCGGTTCACCCAGGTCCTCGAGACGGTCCTGCCCGCGTACGGCCGGCCCGGCACCAACGTGCGGCTGGTCTGCTTCACCGCCCCACCGGACGCTGTGCCCGACCGGGAGCCGGTGCCGACCTCGGAGATCGAGGAGGTCGCCTGGATCACCGCGGCCGACGCCCACCGCTGCGCCCCCGCGCTGCAGGCCGTCATTCCCCAGCTTCTGCCGGCCTGAGCAGGCTGCCCATCTCGCGTACGGCGGTCTCCAGATCCGTGTCCACCCCGCGGTCCCGCATCATCGTGAACGCGGGGTCGCCGGTGTCGGCGATCCGCCGGATCCCGGCCGCCGACGCGCTGACCCGTTCCCGGACGATCGCCACGAACGCATCGAGCGGCCCGGCCCACCCGTAGGAATCGAGCAGCAGCCGCAACCGGCGCGGCCGGTCCCCGAACGCGGTGAACCCCTCGGCGGCCACGACGTGCCGGGCGTGCAGCGGCACCCACGCGAACGCGGTGAAGGCCAGATCCCACTCCCGGGTCACCGGCCCGGCGAAATCCCAGTCGAAGAACCCCGTCAGGCGCCCGTGCCGCCACGCCGCGTTGTAGGGCCCGGCATCGTTGTGCCCGATGATCATCCCGGGAGCCCACCGCCCGCCATCGCGCCAGACCGCGTCCCCGGCGGGTACGAAATCCGCCACCGCCGCGTGGTAGTCCCGCAGCCAGACGCCGACCTGCCGCAAGGCATCATCGCTGTGCACCCACGCCGGCCACGGTCTCGTCTCGCCGACCGTCTCCCCGTCCAGGTAACCGAGCACCTCCCGGCCGCGCTCGTCGAACCCCCGGGCGACCGGCGCCCCGGTGAACCCCTCGGCCTCCAGATGCCGAAGCACCGCGTGCACCGAGGGCGACCAGGCCCCGGCCTCGCGCCGCACGGTGTCCCCGACCCGGACGGCCCCACCGGTGTTGCCCCCGGCGAGCCGGTTCTCCTGCTCCATGCCTCGCGAAACTAGTCGGCCCGCGCCGTGGTGACAGAATCGGGGGATGGTCACTGTCGGGATCGTGAGTCCGGGGTACATGGGCGCCGGGTTGGGCTGGGCGCTGCTCAAGGGCGGCGCCCGGGTCGTGGCCACGCTGGAGGGCCGTTCGGCGCGCACCGGGCGCCTCGCCGCCGGGGCCGGGCTGGAGATGCTGCCCACGCTCACCGAGGTGGTCCGCGCCGCCGACGTCCTGCTGTCGGTGACCCCACCAGACCGGGCCCTCGCCGCCGCCGGGAGCATCGCGGCCGCCGCCCGGGAGGCCGGTGTCACCCCGCTGGTCGCCGACCTGAACGCGGTCTCGCCGCTGACCCTGGCCGGGGTCATGGCCCGGCTCGACGGTCTGCCGCTGGTCGACGGGTCGATCTCCGGGCCGCCGCCGACCGCGACTCCCGGCGCGCGGATCTACCTGTCCGGGCCGCGGGCGGCCGAGGTCGCCGCACTGCCCTGGGCGGACCAGGTCGAGCCGGTGGTCCTGCCCGGCGACCCGGGTGCGGCCAGTGCGCTCAAGATGTGTACGGCCAGCGTCTACAAGGGCCTGACCGCGCTGGTGACCCAGGCGATGCGTACGGCGGACCGGCACGGCGTCCTCGACGAGGTCCTGGCCGACCTGGCCCGCAACGGCCTGGACAGCTCCGCGTCGGTGCCCCGTTCCGCGACGAAGGCGCACCGTTTCGTCGGCGAGATGCGCGAGATCGCCGCGACCCAGTCCGGCGCGGGTCTGACCCCGGCGCTGTTCGAGGCGTTCGCCGCCGTCTACGCGGACATCGCCACGACGGAGCTCGCGGACGCCGACCCGGAGTCGGTCCGCTCCCGTACACCGGCCGAGACCGTGGCGCTGCTCAGCGCGGCCGCACGCGGGCGGTGACCACCGCGGCGGTGTAATGCATGGGGAAGCTGCCGCCCGCCGCGTCGATGACGTCACCGAGGCCGGTGAGAATTGTGTCGAGGTCGGCCCGGGGGAGCGTGGTGTGCGTGCCGGTGGTCGGGACCTGGTCGAGCCACGCGTCGCGGGTGTACGTGTGTTCCCAGGTGAAGCGCCACTGCTCCGGTTCGTCGAACGCCTGGGAGCGGCGGATGTCGCCGGCCGCCTTGTCGAACCCGGCCGCGTAGGCGGCCAGGGCGGACTGCCCCGCCGGGAACGCCGGCAGGTCGGGCCGCACCCGGCGGTAGACCTCGGCGAACGCGGCCGCCGTCTGCGGTGGTGGGTCGCCGACGTTCCAGAACAGGGCCAGCCTGCCGCCGGGCCGGAGCACCCGGGCCGCCGCGGCCGGGCCGGCGACCGGGTCGATCCAGTGCCAGGCCTGCGCCGCGGTGACCAGATCATAGGTACGCCCGGCCGGGCCCCAGTCCTCGAACGTGGCCACCTCGGTCGTGATCCCGGGCCAGCGCGGCCATCCGGGCGTCGGGGTCGATGCCGAGCACGGTGCAGCCGGCCGCCTGGAACTGCCGGGCGGCGATGCCGGTGCCGACACCGACGTCGAGCACGTCGGGGCCGGGGGAGGCGGCGATGATCCGCTCGATCATGGCGGCGGGATAGCGCGGGCGGCTGCGGTCGTACCGTTCGGCGTCCGTACCGAAGGATTCGGCGGCGTTGCGGTGACGGTGTGGTTCCGCTGAAGTGGGCATGCGCCCACTCTAATGGGCGCACGCCCACTGAGAAAGTCCGGCGCACCACCCCGTGCGGAGGCGGTGCGCCGGATCGTTACGGGCGCGCGTTGCCGTAATACGCGTCCGGGCCGTGCTTGCGCTTGAAGTGGCGTTCCTGCAGGTGCCGCGGCGTGCTGGCGGCCGGGTTCAGCGCCAGCGTCTTGAGCGCCATCTCCGCGACGGCCTCGCAGATCACGGCGTACTCGACGGACTTGCCCGGGGTCGCGCCCCAGGTGAACGGCCCGTGGTTGGCGGCCAGCGCGGCCGGCATGCTCACCGCGTCCTCGTCGGTGCCGATCCGTTCGATGATCGCCTTCGCGGTGTTCAGCTCGTAGTCGTGCGCGCACTCCTCGACGGTCAGCTGCCGGGCCACCGGGACCGGGCCGTCGAACGAGTCCGCGTGCGTCGTGCCGAGCACCGGGATGTCGATCCCGGCCTGGGCGAACGCGACCGCGTTGGCCGAGTGGGTGTGCGTCACACCCCCGACCGACGGCCACAGCAGGTAGAACGCGCGGTGGCTCTCGCTGTCCACCGACGGGCGCAGGTCGCCCCCGAGCACCTTCCCGGTCGCCAGCTCGACCGGCACCAGCATGTCCGCGGTGAGGTCGTCGTAGGCCACCCCGGACGGCTTGATCACGTAGAGCCCGGCCTCCCGATCGATTCCGCTGACGTTTCCCCAGGTCAGCTGAGCCAGCCCGGCCTTCGGAATCACCAGGTTCGCCCGCAGCACAGCCTGCCGCAGCTCATCCGACCCGTATGTCGTCACGTCTCCATCACCTTCCGCCGTCGGTTGGACAACCGCAGCCAAAAACTATCCAACGCCGCTGGTCGCCGGGCAGGTGGGGACCGCGGCGGGCCCAGGGGGCACGCCGCGGTCGATCGTTGTCAGCCGGCCGGTGCGAACGTGATGCGCGAGCGCAACCGGCGGAAACCGGTCCGTTCCAGCTCCGCGAGCACCGCGACCCGGTACGCGTCCACGTCCGCGACCACCTCCCGGGCCCCACCGCCGGCGAGCGCCGTCACCGCGTCGGCGAGCAGGTCCGCCCGTGACTCCGCCCGCTCGCCGGGAAAGCCCAGGTAGACCAGCTGGGGGAAGCAGGCGTCACCGGCCGTGCCGGCCAGCCCCACCGGCACCCCGTCGCGCAGCGCCACCCGCCAGTCGTCCGGCGTCTCACCGGTCCAGGCGAGCGGGTCGGTGGCCAGGTCCACGCCGCCCACCACCAGGGCCGTCTCCGCCCCGGTCAGCACCTCCGGCCCGGCGATCGTGGCGACCAGCGCACGGATCTCCGCCGTACCGGTGGCCGGCCGGACCGTGTGCCGGCCGGAGGGCTCGGGCAGCGTGCCACCGGTCCAGGAGCAGCGGTAGCGTTCCCGTCCCTCGACCAGCCCGGCCAGCCGGGCCGCGGCCATCAGGCGCTCGCCCAGCTCCCGCACCCCGGGCTGGTTCCGCCAGTACGCGGGCAGCGCCATGTGGTAAACCATCCGGGCGCCGAGCGCCTCGTGGGCGGCGTCGAGCAGGGCGGCCCCGACCTCCGGGCCGGCCTCGAGATCGAAGCGCTCCAGCCGGGGCCGGCCGACCGCACCGGGCGGCAGCACCCAGGCGGCCCGGGCGACCACCCGGCCGTCGTCCAGCGCGACCCAGGTGTGCTCGGGCCGGAACCCGCCGGCCGCGAGCCCGTCGGCGTACGGCATCGTGCGGACCTGGGGGAGCGGATCGGTCATGGACTCGAACAGACTTTCCTCGCCCGCGACGAGCGGGCGGATGACCACAGCGGTCATAAGGCATTACCTCCGGCAGGGAACGCCCCGGATCAGTACCTCTTGATCAAGCCGAACGATCAAGGCCGCGTGGACGCCGGTACGCGGGCGGGGCGCAGAACATCGGACATTGTTCTGACCTCCTCCCAGCTCGACGGCGTACCCGAGAACGTATCACCGGCTGTCCGCGGCCCGTAAGGGTGGGCCGATCCGGGAAAGCCCGCGATCGTCGTCAGGTGTTGACAAGGATGAACTCGGAAATGCGGGCACATGTCGATGCTCTTCGATAGGTTCGCTGATGACTCATCCGCGTCGGGCCGGGGTTCCCGGTCCGCCGAAGGAAGGAAGCTCGACCGTGCGACGACTACTGGTGGCGATTACCGCCACAGTGCTGGCTCTCGCCGGGACGGCCGCCCCCGCCGCTGCCGCGCCCGCGCCCGGTGGCGCCGGACTGGGGGACGAGTATTTCCCCGACTACGGCAACAGCGGCTACGACGTGTCCCATTACGACATCCGGTTGCGGTATTACCCGGAGCAGGACCGGCTGACCGGGACCACGACGATCCTGGCCACCGCGCAGCAGGACCTCAGCTCGTTCAACCTCGATTTCATCCTGGACGTGGCCTCGATCCAGGTGAACAACCGGCCCGCGACGTTCAAGCGGGTGGGTGACCACGAGCTGGTGGTCACGCCGGCCCGGGCGGTCGCCGACGGGTCGGCGCTGACCGTCGTGGTCACGTATTCGGGGGTGCCGTCCAACAAGGTCGCCGCCGGGTACACGGCCTGGATCCGGACCCCGGACGGTGCCGTGGCGGTCGGGGAACCGGAGGAGGCGTGGTGGTGGTTCCCGAGCAACGACCACCCGTCCGACAAGGCTACGTTCGACGTCTCGGTCGCGGTGCCGGACGGCGTCGAGGTGATCAGCAACGGCGTCCAGCCGCGCAACCCGACGCCGGAGCTGCTGGGCTGGAGCCGGTGGTACTGGCGGTCGGCCAAGCCGCAGGCCACCTACCTGGCGTTCATCACGATCGGCCAGTACGACATCACCCGTGATGTCACCGCCGACGGCACCCCGGTGATCAACGCGTACTCGGAGCTGCTGCCGGACGACTTCGACGCCGCGGCGCGGGCCAGTGTCGAGCGGACCGCGGAGATCACCGACTGGGAGGCCGGCGTCTTCGGGCCGTGGCCGTTCACGGCGCGCGGTGGGGTGGTCACCCCGCCGTCGACGCTGGGCTTCGCGCTGGAGAACCAGACCCGCCCGAACTACTCGTCGGCGTTCTTCCGGGCCGGCGCCAACCCGTACGTCGTGGTCCACGAGAACGCCCACCAGTGGTTCGGCGACTCGGTCTCGGTCGCCCAGTGGAAGGAGATCTGGCTCAACGAGGGCTTCGCCAGCTACGCCGAGTGGATGTGGTCCGAGAAGGAGGGCGAGGGCACGGCCGATGAGATCTTCGATTATCTGTACGCCACCGAGCCCGCCGACTTCTGGACGGTCGAGCCCGGTGACCCGAGCGCCCCGCTGCTGTTCGACGGTGCCGTCTACGACCGTGGGGCGATGACGCTGCACCAGCTGCGCCACGCGGTCGGCGACGACGACTTCATCGCCATCCTGCGGACCTGGACCGCTCAGCACCGGTACGGCGACGCGACCACCGCCGAGTTCGTCGCGCTGTCGGAGCAGATCTCCGGGCTGGAGCTCGACGACCTGTTCGACACGTGGTTGTACACCCCGTCCAAGCCGGAGCTCACCGGCGCGACGACGGCCCGCAAGGCCGCCGCCGCCGTGGAGAAGCCGGTCTCGCTGATAAGGATCCAGCAGGGGCACGCCCTGATGCACGAGCACTGACGCACGAGCACTGACACACGAGCACTGACGCACGAGAAGGGGTGGTGCCCGGCCGGGCACCACCCCTTCTTTCAGGTCCGCGTCAGACGCCGAGCAGCGCCGAGACGAGGAACCCCACGAACGGCCAGCCGAGCGCGACCGCCGTCACCAGGGGCCACGCGCCCTTCAGCAGCCGGCCGCTGAGGAACGGGACCAGGGTCAGCACCCCGATGCCGATCGTCACGGCCACGACCACCTTCAGGTACGCGTGGTTCTCCGGTGCCGCCTCCCGCAGGTCGCTGTACAGGCGCATACCGAGGTAGGCGCCCAGCAGGACGTCGAGGATCGCGGCGGCCCCGAGGCCCCACCACCGCTGTGCCGGTGACGGCATCAGAGGATGTATCCCAGGTTGCCCGCCAGCGCCGCCCAGGACGCCCACGCGGCGGCGTAGTTGGCCGCCCGGCAGGCCTTGTTCTTGTTGCACCAGGTGGTGTTGGGCCCGGAGGCGACCACGCTGAGCCAGTGCACGCCGTACTTGCGGGTCAGTGAGAACGTGATCAGTTTGTTCGCCCCCTCGACGTGACCCGGCATCGACTGGAACCGGAACCCGTTGCCCCAGATGTCCTGCACCTTGACCGGACCGGCGCCGGTCAGCTTGCAGATCTTGCCCTTGACGAGTTTCTTGCAGTTGTTCGGGAAGGGGAAGTAGGACTGGAAGTGGTTCTTCCACTCCGTCATGACCTTCTTCGAGCTGATGAACGGGTTGTACCCCACCACGTACGAGTACGAGTACGAATAGCGCCCGTCGAAGTCCCGGCAGTTGACCGGGTCCGCGGTGCAGTACTCGTAGGCGTTGGCGTTCCCGCCGTAGACCGGGTCCACGGACAGGAAGCGGCCGGTGCCCGGGTTGTACAGCCGGACCCCCATGGTGATCAGCTCGGCGGTGTTGTCGGCGGAGCGCTGGGCCTCACCGAGGTACCCGTACCGCGGCCCGGTCCCGCCGGTGACGGGGTTGCCGTATTCGTCGTAGACATACGTGGCGGTCAGGCCGGCCGCCGGGTCCGCCGTGGTGGCCACGACGTCACCGTGCAGGTCGGTGATCATCCACTCCAGCCGCCCGGTCGCGCTGCTGTAGGTCGCCGCGACACCGCTCGCCCCGGAGACCGTACGGCTCCAGACGCTCCCCTCGCTGATCCACGCGGGGTTGTCCGAGTCGTCGGCGTAGTGGTTGCCGGTCGTGGTGGTCACGCCCGCGGCCGTGGTGCTGTACGCCGAGTACCGGGTGGTGAGCACGTCGAGCGTCTTCGTCGTGACCTCGCCGCCCTGGGTGATGCTGCGGGCCATGTCGTTGGTGTAGTACGTCAGGCTCGCGTCGGCGCCACCCCGCGCGTCGGCGCCCGGCAGGGTGAGGGTCCGGCCCAGGTCGTCGTACGTGTACCCCGCGTCGTCCACCCGGTCGGCGGTGTCGTAGCTCCAGGTGCGCGTCCGGCCCGCCGTACCGTCCTGGCAGCCGCCGTCCGCGGCCGGGTCGTGGGTGACCTGGCCGGTCCGGTTGCTGGCCTTGTCGAACGTGTAGTCGCGGACGACGCACCCGCTGGTGGCGGTGTTCAGCGATGCCGTGGTGAGACGGCCGGCCGCGTCGTACCCGTAGCTGCTGTCGGCGAGGTCGCTGCTGGTCCACCGCACCTTGGCGTCGGCGCCGTAGCCGGCGTAGTTGCCGTAGACGGTCGTCGAGCCACGCAGGTACTGCACGCCGGTCTGGGCGCCCTGCTCGTCGTAGTAGTGGTACACGCTCAGGCCGTTGGGCCAGTTCTCCGACGTGACGTTGCCGTTCGCGTCGTAGCTCGCGGTGAACGTGCCGGCCTGACTGTCCACGATCTGGTTCGGCAGCCCGTGGCCGTCGCCCGTGTCGTCGTACCCGATGGTCCGGGTGCCCTTGCCGTCGCTGACGGTCCGGGTCCGCGAGGCGATGTCGTATGTCGCGCTCGCCGTGTTGCCGCCGGCGTCGACGTATCCGGTGACCCGGCCCAGCGTGTCGTAGCTGCGGCTGATGACGGCCGTGACCGTGCCGGACGCGTCGACCTGCTCCGTACGGGCCGGTGCGCCGGTCGCGGGGTCGTACACCGATCGCTGGGTGCTGACCTGCTCGCCGGACGTGGATCCGCCGGTGATCGAGACCGTCACCGCCCGGCCCGCGGCGTCGTACGTGGTGGTGGACCGGCGGACCACGCCACCGCTGTTCTTCTCGACGGTGCCGGACGGCTGACCGGACATCGTGTACTCGGTGAACGACTCCGGGATCTCCGGATCGGATCCCGGCTGGGCGGCCGGCGCGGTGCGGCAGAGCAGCCCGGCCCACTCCGGGTGGTTGTCGCACTCGTCGTGACCCGAGCCGGTGCCGGCCCGGTAGTACGCGTACGTCATGGTCGCGGCGGTGGTGCCGTCCCCGGCCGGGGTGGTGGTCGTGACCACCTGACCGGCGCTGTCGTACTCGGTGCTGCTGGTCAGCGCCAGGCCCTGCGGGTCGACGACGACCGCGACCGGCTGCCGCAGGTCCCAGTCGTAGCGGGTGGCGGTGGTCCGGCTGCCGGCCTCCGCGCTGACCCCGGCCGCGGTCCAGTGCTGGACCGACTCGGTCCGCGAGGTGACCAGGTCGTACCGGGTGTCGGCGTCCTTCGCCCCCTCGTCGTAGCGGAACGCGGTGTGGTTGCGCCCGCGCACGACACTCCAGTCGGACAGCGAGACGTCGTGCTCGGGGCCGAACGTGTCGGTCGCCCGGGACCCGTCCGCGGTGTACCGGGTGACGGTGGACAGTGCCGACGCCAGCGCCGCCTCGGTGGTGGCACTGTCGGTGTCACTGGTCCACAGCGCCTGCTCCAGAGCGCGGGCGGTGAGGTGCTGCGTCTCGTTGCCGAAGATGTCGTACCACGTCGCGGAGACGTGCCAGCCCGGGTCCATGGTGTCGACCTCGCGGGCGTTGCCGTCGAGGTAGGTCACGGTGGCCTGGCGGTAGTCCGTGGGCGTCGTGCCGCTGGCCTGGTCGCCGTCGGGCACCTGGGTCGCCGGGAACACCGCGGTCGCGTCCACCGGGGCGACGTTCTGACCCCAGCGGGCGGTCTGGCCGGCCGCCATGTCCATCGGCGCGCCGGTGCCGGTCAGCGGCACCCGGTACACGACCGTGCTGGTCGCCGTGCCGGCGCTCAGCGCGGACCGGCTGACGTTCGCCAGCCGGCCCTTGCCCGGGTCGCCGGGGACGGTCGTGTACGCCAGCCGCCACGGCTCCTCGGCGGGTGGGGTGATCGTGGCGAGCAGACCGTCGGCGCCGTACGTGTACCCGGTGGCGAGGTGCTGACCGCCGTTGAAGTCCAGGCGGGGATCCCACGCGGACGCGAGCCGGCCGGCACTGTCGTAGCTGTACCGGGCCAGCACGGTGGTCACCATGGCGTTCTTCGCCGGGTCGAACGCCGTGTACGCCAGCTCCTTGACGCGGCCGGGGTAGTCACCGGCGGTGGCCGTGGTCCCGTACCCGAAGGTCAGGGATTTGCAGCCGGTGGTGGTCGCCGGTGCGGTCCTGCAGTCCACACCGGAGGGTGCTGGGGCGATGGCCCTCGTCGGGCGGACGATGTCCGTGCCGCCGACGGTGACCTTCTCCCACGACACGGCGGTGGTGTCCCCGGTGCCGACCGCGGCCGACGAGGTCGGGCTGAACACGCCGGCCGGGTCGGTGCCGCCCCGGGTGAACGTCGTGACGTTGCCCTGGGCGTCGGTGAGCAGGTAACCGGGCCCGGAGCTGAGGTACTCCAGCCGGTACTCCTCGCTGCCGAGCTGCGGCGTGAAGGAGGCGCCGGTGGACGTGGTGGCCTTCTTGGTGAAGTCGAACGTGTCGCCGTCCGGGGTGCCGACCTGCACCAGGCTGCCGGTGACGGTGAGCGCCCGGAACGTGTCCGCGGTCGTCACGATGGTCCCGGAGACCCAGCCGGTGCCGAAGAGCGGATCGGGGGCGCCCGCCTCGCGGGTGTTGAGGACCCGGGTGACCCCGAGCCCGGCGGCGGTCTCGGCGTCGGTCGCGCCGATCGTCAGGTTGCCGGTCAGCAGGTTCACCTCGCCGGGGCCGAGATCGGCGGTCGGCGCACCGGCGCGGTTGCGGTCGAGCGAGAAGTCGACGGTGTTGCTGGTGCCCGCGGTGCCGCCGGTGAACGACGCGCGGACCTGCAGCGGGCCGTCGAGCGCGTCGGGTCCCGCCTCGGCGGCGTTGACCGTCGTCTCGGTGTTCCAGGTGAGCCCCGGGAACCCGCCGGCGCCGGTGGTGGCGAGCGGCCAGGTGACCGCGCCGGATCCGGAGACCCGGGTGACGTCGGCCGCCGGGACGGTCAGCCAGGCGTCGGTCTCGGCGCGGCGCCACTGGTACGTGACCCCGGTCGTGGTGCCCGCGCCCTTGCCGGCGAGCAGGACCTTGCCGGCGCTGAGGTCGCCGTCCTCGGGGGAGCTGACCTCACCGATGCGGGAGTCGACGGTGAACGTGTGCGCCTTGATCGCGGACAGGTTGCCGGCCCGGTCGCGGGAGCGTACGTACAGCGTGTGGGAACCCGCGGTGGCCGGGGTGATCGACACCGAGGCGCTGCCCCCGACCGACGTGGCGTTGACGGCCGTGGCCGGCGGGTTCACGTCGAAGCCGTACAGGAACGCCGCGACGTCGGTGACACCGTTGGACCCGAAGCTGAACGTGCCCGCGGTGCCGGTGCTGCCCCCGGTGCCGCCGGCCGGGTAGGTCGACGACGACACGGTGGGTGCGGCGGCGGGCGCGGTGGTGTCCACCGTGAACTCGCAGTAACCGGACCACGCGCCGCCGACGGTGCCGTCGTTGCCCTGGACCCGCCACTTGTAGGTGGAGCCGTTGGCGAACGCGCCCGACGGGACCACGGTGCTGAGGGTGGCCCCGGACGCGGCGCTCGCGGTGGTCGCGCCACCGATCTTGGTGCCGGCCGCGTTGTACCACTCGAACACGCCCTTGACCGGGCTGGCCTCACCATCGGTGACGACGGTTTTCAGCGTGGGGGTGGCGGAGCTGACGTACGGCCGCCCGGTCCCGGTCACGCACGAGGTCGCCGGCGCGGTGGAGCGGGCACCGACCACCGGGTACGAGTTGTACGTGACGACCGCGTACGGCACCTGGGCGGAGATGTCGGCGTTGCGCGAGCGGAACTGCTTGAACGCGTTGCCGTCGGTCTCGCTGGTGGCCCGGATCCCCATGTACGCACGGGACTGGCCGGCGGTGGCGGCGCGCTGGAAGAACGAGGTGCCGCTGACCGCGACCCAGCCGTCGGCGCAGGACGTGCTGCCCTTGGTGGCCGTGGAGGTGGCTTCCTTGGTCTTCCAGGCCGGCTGGCTGCCCCAGCGGGTGTCCGAGCTGGCCGGGCCCGTGGACCAGATCTCCCAGCTGGTGGCGGTGCAGACCTGCGACCAGAAGTTGTAGAAGTTCACCGTGGCCGCGGTGATCTGCTTGCCGGCCAGCTTGGTGCTGTCCCAGTGCACGAAGGACCGGGCGATGTCCCCGCTGACGAGACCGAGCTGCAGGTCGTTGGCCCCACCGCGGTCGACCGTGTCGCCCTGCTTCACGTATGTGTCGAACGTGGTGTACAGCGGGTTGACCTGCGGGTCGACGACGACCGGGTACTCGGTGGCGGGATCGGTGAAGAACGCGTCGTCGGTGCCCACCGTCACGGTGACGCCGGTGCTGCGGCCGCTCTTCTTCCTGGTGATGCCGGCCGGGACCTTCGCGGTCTCGGCGGGACCGTCGGTGCCCGCCTCGGTCCCGGCGTCCCACATCTCCGGAGCCGGCACCGTGGCCAGCGGCGTGCCGGCGGCGTTGAGCAGGGTGGTGTTGCCCGCCTTGTCGACGCGGTGCGACGCGACCTTCACGCCGGTCACCGGCAGCTGCACGCCGTCGAGCCGGGTGGCCGCCTCCGGGGACTCCACCACGAAGAACGTCTCGGCGCCGGTCCGGGTGGCCTGCACCTGCAGGTCCACGCCGGGCATGACATCCGGGTACGTCGCTCGGCTGCCCTCGATCACCGGTGCGCCGAGCGCGCCGGTCCAGCCGATCGACATCCGGTTGTCCCCGACGCCGACGGCGGCGAGCTGGTGCGCGGTGTCGGTGGCCTGGGCCCCGGACAGCACCAGATCGGACGGTGCCGCCTTGGGGGAGACCGTGCCGTCCGCGTTGCGGACCAGATCGAGGTCGACCGGCACCCAGCCGGCGCCGCGCCGGACCCGCACCGGGGCGGCGCTGATGGTCTGCTCGACCTGGCCGGTCGGCAGCGCGACGGCGGTGCTCGTCTCGGTCGTCGCACCGGCGATCGCGACGTTCCCGCCGCAGAGCCGGGCGCTGATCAGCGCCGCGGCCTCGTCAGCCGCGGACGGGGGACAGGCGGTGGTGGTGGCGGGCGCCGGTGCGGCCACGGCCGGTGCGGCCGGGTTGGCCAGCATCCCGGCGACGACGGTGAAGGGAAGAACCGCCGCGATCACAGTGGACCGTGGTGGTATGGTCACTCTGCGTGACCATAAAGGGGTGCGAAGCATGGAACCTCATCACTGGATGATCTTTGGGGCGCGCGCGCTCCGAAGGGGGACCACGACCGATTTCGGTGATCCGGAAAGGGAGAATGCCATGCGCGGCCCCGTCGTGCTGCCCCGTCCGATTTGCCTGACCGGCGACCGTCCGCTCAGGACGCGACGGGGGGAGACGCGACGGGGGGATCAGCCCGGATTCAGCTCAGCGTCGCGGCGTCGGCGGCGTCGCGGCCGGACTCCCAGCCCTCTTCGTTGTCGACGCGGAAACCGCGCCCACGGACCGTACGCGGGAAGGCCTTCTCCCGGGCCTCGACCACCTGGACCTCGCGGGAGCGCAGCACCGGGACCAGCGCGGTACGGTCGTCGGCCTCGGCGAGGGCGGCGCGGGCGGCCTCGCCGAGGCGCTCGCCGATCCGGACCGCGTACCCGACCAGGAACGACTGCCGGAACGTCTTGAGGCGCCCCCGCCCGGCCTTGCCGCCCGGGGGCTCGGCGCGGGCCATCGCGCGATGGGCCTGGACCAGCAGCGACGCGTGCAGCAGGTCGACCGCGTCGAGGTCGGCGTCGAAGCCGAACAGCGTGGCGAAACCGAACTCCGGCGACCAGACCACCTGACAGCGGTTGGCGCCGGCGACCGCGCTGAGCAGCGACGCCTTCTCGCTCTCATAGGGGTGGTCAAGACCGATCCGCCGGGCGTACGGGGTGACGACGGTGTCCCCGGCCGCCCCGATCAGCGCCTCGTCGAGACTGTGCCGGGAGATCAGCTCCTGGGCCTTGGCGCTGTAGGCCTCCGCCTCGGCGGGGAACGTCGTCGACTCCGCCTTGGCCAGCAGCGCGCGCACCCGGGTGAGCATCGCCTCGGAGCCCGCCGTCCGGGCCGGCGCCGCGACCTGACCCGGCGGCGGCACCAGCGTCTCGATCGACGGCAGCACGGCGAAGACCCGCAGCACCCCGAGCACCGCGTCGATCAGGGTCACCCGGTCGGTGCGCCGGTGCCGGAGCACCTGGGTGAGGTATTCGTTGTCGGCGCCCCACCAGGGCTTGGCGCCGAGCTCGTCGGTCTGCGCCCGCCACCGCGGGTCGACATTCTTGACCTTGAACCCGCGCAGGTGGGCGGCGATCGCGTCGACGGCCAGGTGCGCCCACGCCGGATCACCGCGCCGCGCGACGACCCGGTGCAGCTCGGCGGGCTGCCACCCGCGGCCGAGCAGGCGCGCGGCCCCGTCGAACAGCATCCCGGCCAGCACCGGATCCACCTCGGCCGCGGGCGCGACGGTGAGCACATCGAGCCCGTCCTCGTACCCGAGCCGACCACCCACGACGGCCGTGACCGTCTCCCGCACCGATTTCACCGGCCCAGCGTAGTGACCAGGTCGGACGATCTCCCAATCGAGAGCTCCGGCGGTGACGACCGGCCGGTAGCGATTCTCGTACGGGTGCCCGGTCTCCAGCGCGGTCGCCGTCTTCTCGAGCAGTTCGGCGAGTGATCCGGGCCACCCCTCGAACCGGGTCCCCTCCTCGGGGTCGAACTCGCCGACCCGCCCGTTCCCGCCCGTGGTCCGGTCCACCACCAGGTATCCGCCGCCCACGAACGTCGCGAACGGCACGTACCCGCGGTCCCACCACCGCTCCACCCCGCTGTCCGGCGCGTTCCCCAGGACCTGGCAGGTGAGCGCCCACTCGGCAACGATCTCGCCGGCGCCGATGAGCTGGAAGAACGGCGGCAGCGTGAAACCGGCCCCGGCCCCGGCCCCGGTCGCGCCGTCGTGCCGGCGCAGCGAGGCGACCAGATCGGCCGGGAAGCTCACCGACATCCGGCGCTGGGTCCGTTCGACGAGCTCGGCCGGGGCCGGCGCCCGCAACGTCCGGCGCGTCACCGGGGCATGCCCGGCCAGCCAGTCCTCGATCCGCTGCCACGCGGCGCCGACCCGCGCGACGGTCGCGGCGTCCGCCCGGGCCGGCGTGACCCCGGCGGCGTTCCGGGGGCAGGCCTCCCGGCTCGGCCTCGTGGGCGCTGCTGTCCGGGGCGCCACAGTGACCTCCGGCACCGGTTCGGCGCTGCCGGGGATGATCCCCTGCACGATGAACGTGCGGCTCAGCCCGAGACCGACGATCGTCAGACCGGCGGCGGCCAGTACCAGGACCACGGCGATCCCGGCCAGGGTGATCAGCATCCGCCGCCGGCCGGGGGTCCGCCGGTGCGCTTTCCCGTGTGCCGGCGCCGGGACGCCGGCACCGGCCCGCAGCATCGGATCCAGCCACTGCCAGGCCACCGCTGCGACGTCCGGCGGCAGCACGGCGGGTATCCGTCCGGCCGGCGGGACGGGCAGGTCCGCGTACCCCTCGTCGTCACCGACGGTGAGCACCGCGGTGGCGACGCCGTGCGCACCCAGCGCGGTCACCGCCAGGGTCGTGTCCTCGACTGCGCCGGGTCCGCCGGTGACGACGATCGCCGGAGCCCCGAGCCCGCGCGCAAGGTCCGTCAGCGTCCACCCACCCCGGCCCACCGGCGCCGCGAATCCCACCGCCGACGCGACGAGCACCAGCCCGTGCCCCGTCAGCAACGCCGACACCAGCGCCCCGGCCTCCCGTGCCCCGGCCTCCCGCGCCCCGGCTTCCCGCGGGCCGGCCTCCCGCGCCCCGGTCTCTTGCGCCGGGGCCGGTGAACTCCCGCCATCCCGCACGTCCACCCAGGTCGCGACCCGCTTCCGCAGCTCGGCGCGCACCGCTTCCGGCGCGGGCCCGACGAGCACCAGGGCCACCCGCACGCTCGCCGCGGCGGCCAGCGCGGCGGCCGCGACCTGCCAGTCCACGCCCGGGGACGTGCCGGCGATGATCCAGGCCCCACCACGGGGCCAGGGACCAGGTCCGCTCATCGCCTCATTCCACCACGAATACGCATGGATCGGACCGGCAACCCAGCGCGCGGGCTACCGGTCCGAAAAGGGTCAGGCCGTGGGGGTCAGGCCGTGGGGGTCAGCCGATCGGGACCGGTTCGCGGACGGGGGCCTGCGGCTCGGGGGTGGCCCGCAGCTTGTCACCCTCGACGTCGACATCCGGCAGGACGCGGTCCAGCCAGCGGGGGAGCCACCAGGCCCGGCGCCCGAGCAGCGTCATGACGGCCGGGACCAGCGTCATCCGGACCACGAACGCGTCGAGCAGGATGGCCGCCGCGAGCGCGAAACCGATCGACTTGATGATGGTGTCGTCGGCGAGGATGAAGCCCGAGAAGACGCTGATCATGATGATCGCCGCAGCGGTCACCACCCGGGCACCGTGGCTGAAACCGTTCACCACCGCCTGCTTCGACTCCGCCCCGTGCACGTGCTCCTCGCGCATCCGGCTGACCAGGAAGACCTCGTAGTCCATGGCCAGGCCGAACACGATGCCGATGAGCAGCACCGGGATCAGGCTCACGATCGGGCCGGTCTCCGCGACGCCGAGCAGGCCGGACAGCCAGCCCCACTGGAACACCGCGACCACCGCGCCGAACGTCGCCGCCACGCTGAGCAGGAAGCCCAGGATCGCCTTCAGCGGCACCAGCACCGAGCGGAAGAGCAGGGTCAGGAGCAGGAAGGCCAGAATCACGATCACCGCCAGGTACGGGATGAGCGCCGCACCCATCCGGTCCGAGATGTCGATGCTGACCGCGGTGGTACCGGTGACCGAGAGTGGCTGGTCCAGGTCACGGATCGCGGTGACGAGGCCGACGGTCGCCTCGCTGTCCGGCGCGCTGGCCGGGACGACCTGGATGATGGCCGTGTCACCGGCCGGGTTCAGGATCGCGGGGCTGACCGCGGCCACGTCCGGCAGGGCCCCGATGGTGTCCGCGGCGGCCTTCGGATCGGCGCCGGCGGCCGCGTCCACGACCACGATCAGCGGCCCGTTGAAGCCCGCGCCGAAGCCGTCGCTGAGCAGGTCGTACGCCTTGCGCTGGGTGGTGTCGGCGGCCATCGTGCCGTCGCCGGGCAGGCCGAGGCGCAGGTCGAGCGCGGGGATCGCGATCACCAGCAGGCCCAGGACGGCCACGGCGACGGTCAGCGCGGGACGGCGGGTGACCAGGGCGGCCCAGCGGCGCCCGGCGCTGCCGGCGGACTCCGGGTCCCGGGTGCGGCTGCGCTTCGAGACGATCCGGTCGCCCGCGAAGCCGAGCATGGCCGGCAGCAGGGTCAGCGCGATGAACACGGCGATGACGACCGCACCGGCCGCGGCCAGGCCCATCTGGGTCAGGAACGGGATGTTCACCACGGCGAGCGCGGCGAGCGCGATGACCACGGTCAGGCCGGCGAACGTGACCGCCGAACCCGCCGTACCGACCGCGTACCCGGCCGCCTCCACGCCGGTGCGGCCCCGGGCGATCTCGTGGCGGTACCGGGAGACGATGAACAGCGCGTAGTCGATGGCGACGGCCAGCCCGAGCATCAGCGCGAGCGTCGGGGTGGTGCTGCTGAGCCCGACGAAACCGGAGACGATCTGCACGCCGGCGATCGCGGCGCCCACCCCGAGCAGCGCGGTGAGCAGCGGCAACCCGGCCGCGACGAGCGAACCGAACGTGATGAGCAGCACGATCGCGGCGACCCCGAAGCCGATCACCTCACCCGCGCCCTGCTCACCGGGCTCCTGCATGGCGTCCCCGCCGGCCTCGGCGGTCAGGCCCGCGTCGCGCCCGGTGCCGAGCGCGTCGAGCACCGCCTCCCGGTCGGCCGCGGTCAGTTCGTCGGCCTGCACCTTGTACGAGACGGTGGCGTACCCGACGGTGCCGGCCGGGTTGACCGCGCCCTCGAGCGGGTCGGAGACGTTCACGACCTGGCCGCCGGTCCTCAGCTCGGCGACGGTCTCCTCGATCGCGGCCTTGTTCGCCGCGTCGGTGAGTTTCGTGCCCTCCGGGGCGGCGAACACCACCCGGGCCTGGGCGCCCCCGGCCCCAGCCTGCGGGAACCGCTCCGCGAGCAGATCCTGGGCCTGCTGCGCCTCGGTGCCGGGGATGGAGAAACTGTCCGAGGTGGGACCGCTGAGGGTGAACGCCCCCACGCCGAGGGCGGCGATAAGTGCCAGCCACAACGTGAGGACCAGTTTGCGTCGCTGGAAGCTCAGCTTGCCGAGCCGGTACAGGTAGGTAGCCACCCCAGAACGGTCCCGTGCGGCGGATCGGAAAGCGTCGTCCGTGCGCAGGCGGTGCGTACCATGATCGTGGTAACCGTGCGTGCCGCCGCGTACTGCGCTGGGAGGACGTCCGGGGGCCCGCTCCCGCGTACGGTGCATGGTGATGGAAACCAGGGACCTCGCCCGGATCAAGGCGTTCAAGAAGGCGGCGGAGAAGCCGCTGCTGCTGGATGTCCTGCTGGCACTGGTGCTGTCGTGGGCCGTGATGAAGAAGGCGACCGTCGACGGAGCCACCCCGGCGCTCGGTGACGGGCTGGTCGCCCTGGTCGCGTTCATCGCGGTGCTGCTGCGCCGGGTCCACCCGATGCTCGCGCTGGCCGTCGCCACCGTCGCCTCGATCGGCGCCATCATGCACGGCGTCAGCAACCCCGGCCAGCTCGTCGCGATCGGCGTCATCACGTACTCGATCGCGGCCCACACCGACCGGCGCAAGGGCATGCTCTGCGCGCTCGGCGCGTCCGCGGTGATCTACCTGACCGGGCTGATCGTCGCGGTCGACGACTGGTGGAAGTTCGAGACCATCGGGATCTTCGCCTGGATCTTCCTGGCCGCGGCGGTCGGCGACGCGGTCCGCAGCCATCGCGCCTACATCCGCGAGGTCGAGGACCGGGCCCAGCGCGCCGAACAGACCCGCGACGAAGAGGCCCGCCGCCGGGTCATGGACGAACGGGTCCGCATCGCCCGCGAGCTGCACGACGTCGTCGCCCACCACATCGCGGTGATCAGCGTGCAGGCCGGGGCCGCCGCCCACGTCCTGGAACGCCGCCCGGACCAGGTCGGCCCGGTGCTCGCGCACATCCGTGAGGCCTCCGACACCGTGTTGCGCGAGATCCAGTCGGTGGTCGGCGTGCTGCGCAACGAGGACGAGGCCGAGAGTACCGAGCCCACGCCGGGCATGGCCCGGCTGCCGGAGTTGCTGTCAGGTTTGGAGCAGGCAGGATTCTCGGTACGCCCGCAGCAGCGCGGAAGGCCCCGCGAGCTGCCGGCCCTCGTGGACCTGGCGGCGTACCGGATCGTGCAGGAAGCGGTGACCAACGCCCACAAACACGGCTGCGGCCCGATCCGCCTGCTGGTCGAGTACGCCCCCGCCGGCGTGGTCATCGAGGTGACCAACGAGATCCGCCCGGCCCCGGTCAGCCCCGGCTCCGGCTACGGTCTGCTGGGCATGCGAGAACGAGCCGCCTCAGCCGGAGGCGACGTCACCACCGGCCCCCTGGGCGACGGCCGCTTCCGAGTACACGCCGTCCTGCCCGCCGCCGACCCCGCAGCCCAGTCGCCCAGCCTCCCCGCCGATGCCGCCGCCGGCCGAGGAGTAGCCCTCCCCACCCGGGCCGCCGGCCGAGAAGCAGCCCTCCCCACCCGGGCCGCCGGCCGAGAAGCAGCCCTCCCCACCGATGCCGCCGGCTGCGGAGGAGCAGCCCTCCCCGCCGATGCCGGTCGCGCAGCTGCTCTCCCCGGCCCATCCATCGCCTGCCTCCGGCCCCGCCTCCCCGCCGCGGACAGCGCGGGCCCCGGATCCGACCTCCCGGTCCGCGTCCTGCACGCGGTAACCGGCTTCAACGACGTAGAAGCCGCCCTGAGCCGCACCACCACCCTGATGAACGGCCTGCGATCCTGCGCCGTCCCACCCCGCGAAGAACACCCATGACCCCCACCCCCGCAGCCGCGTCCCCCGCCACCGCGGCCTTCGCCACCCCCGCCACCGCGCCCGCGCCCGCGCCTACCGCACCCGCGCCTACCGCACCCGCGCCCGCGCCTGCGGCGCCTCTGCCTGCTCCCACCGTGCCAGCCGTGCCAGCCGTGCCAGCGGTGCCTGCCGCGCCCGCGCCCGCGCCTGCCGCGCCTTTGCCTGCTGCCACCGTGCCAGCCGTGCCCGTCGCGCCAGCCGCCGCTGCCAGCGGTCCTGGCGTGGCTGTTTTGACCCTGCGCTCCGTCATTCGCTGGCGCAAAAGGGGCATGGCGTGACCATTCGGGTGCTGTTGGCCGATGATCAGGCGCTGATTCGGGCCGGGTTCAAGATGATCATTGATTCTGAGCCGGGGTTCGAGGTGGTGGCCGAGGCGCGGGACGGGCGGGAGGCGGTCGATCTGGCTCGGACCGCCCGGGCCGACGTCGTGCTCATGGACATCCGGATGCCGCGGATGGACGGGCTCGAGGCGACCCGGCGGATCGGGGCCGACGACAACCTGGCCGGGGTACGGGTGCTCGTGCTCACCACGTTCGAGAACGATGACAACGTGGTGCTCGCGTTGCAGGCCGGGGCCAGCGGGTTCCTGGGCAAGGGGGTCGCTCCCGAGGATCTGCTGCACGCGATCCGGGTGGTGGCCGGCGGCGAGTCGCTGCTGTCCCCGAAAGCCACCCGCGGGCTGGTCAGCCGGTTCCTGAGCAGTCTGCGCGCCGAGCCGGCCGGGTCGTTGCCGGGGCTGGGCCTGCTCACCGAACGGGAGCGGGAGATCCTGGTGCTGGTCGCGCACGGGCTGTCCAACGACGATATCGCCGAGCGGCTCTACCTGTCGCCGTTGACCGCCAAGACCCACGTCAACCGGGCCATGACCAAGCTCAACGTACGGGACCGGGCGCAACTGGTCGTGCTGGCGTACCAGAGCGGTCTGGTGCGGCAGGGGGACGCGTTGCCGGGAGAGTGACCCGGACCGTGGTGCCGGCACCGACGGCCGACGTGACCCCGGTCGTGCCGCCGTGCGCGGCCACGATCGCCTCGACGATGGCCAGGCCGAGGCCGGACGAGCCGACCCCGTCACGACTGCGGCTCGGGTCGGCGCGGTAGAACCGTTCGAAGACGTGCGCCAGGTGCTCCGGTGCTATCCCGTCGCCCTCGTCGCGTACCTCGATGTCGACGTGCTCCGGCCGTACGGTGATCGAAACCGTGACCGGCGTGCCCGGCCTGGTGTGCTGGACCGCGTTGCCGACCAGGTTGCGCAGCACCTGCTGCAGCCGCGGCCCGTCGCCGTGCAGCGGCGCGCGGGCGGCACCGGTGAGCTCGATGCCGCGGTCGGCGGTGACCACCCGGGCGTCGTCGACGACCTCGGCGGCCAGCCCGACCACGTCCACCTCGTCGCGGGCCAGCGGCCGGGCCGCGTCCAGGCGGGCGAGCAGCGACAGCTCGTCGACGAGCAGGCGCATCCGGCCGACCTCGGCCTCGACCCGGACCATCGCGTGGTCCAGCTGTTCGGGATCGCGCAGGCCACCCTGGACGTACAGATCGATCCAGCCGTTGACCGTGGCCAGCGGCGTACGCAGCTCGTGGCTGGCGTCCGCGACGAAGGTCCGCAGCCGGTCCTCGGCCCGGCGCTGGGCGTCGAACGCCTTGTTCACCGCGGCGGCGAGTTTCTCGGTCTCGGGCCCGGTCCCACCGACCGGCAGCCGCAGGTCACGGTGCCCGGCCGCGATCGCGTCGGCGGTGTGGGCCATCCGGGTGAGCGGCCGCAGCCCGACCCGGATGAGCAGCGACGCGAGCAGCCCCATCAGGGTGATCGCGATGAGCGTGCCGCTCGTGGTGACGAGCGTGATCAGCCGTACGGTGCCGCGGTCGCCGGCGACCGGTGCGGCCACGACCATGCGCTCGGCGTGTACGGTGCCCGCCGGCGTGACCCGGTCGACGACCAGCCCCGGGGTGTCGATCAGCGCGACCACCATGGGTTCCGGCCGTTCGATCACCCGGGTGTGCCCGGCGGTCAGGCCGGCCGCCGCGGCGACCAGCGTGCCGGCGTCGGCGCGCCCGGTGCCGAGGGTGAGCACGACCTGCCCGCCGGTGTCGACGAGGACGGCCGTGTTGCCGACCGGGATGAGCAGTTGCAGCTGGGCGACGTCCAGTTCGTAGCCGGTCTGGCCGGCCAGCCCGGCGGTCACCCGGGACGCGACCGTGGCCAGGCTGGACCCGACCCGTTCGGACAGGTAGCGGCGGACCAGCACCACGCTGCCCACCGACACGAAGACGAGTCCGGCGCTGAGCAGCAGCACCAGCACCAGCGTGAGCCGCCCCCGGATCGACCTGATCACGGTTGCGTGTCCGGGGAACGCAGGCTGTACCCGAATCCGCGGACCGTGTGGATCAGCGACGGGCCGCCGAAGTCGATCTTGCGGCGCAGGTTGGAGACGAACCGCTCGACCACGCCCGCGTCGCCACCGAAGTCGTACTGCCACACGTGATCGAGGATCTGTGCCTTGGACACGACCCGGCCCGCGTTGGTCATCAGGTAGCGCAGCAGCCGGAACTCGGTGGGGGAGAGCTCCACCGGTCGCCCGCCCCGGCTGACCAGGTGCCGGGACTCGTCCATCGCCAGGTCGGCGCAGCGCAGCACGGTGTCCGGCGCCGGGGCGGTGGCACCACGCCGGGAGCGCCGCAGCAGCGCCTCCAGCCGGGCCGCGACCTCGACCACGTTGAACGGTTTCGTCAGGTAGTCGTCGCCACCCAGGCGTAGACCCTTGACCCGGTCGTCGAGCTCGTCGCGCGCGGTCAGGAACATCACCGGCACGTCCACATCCCTGGTGCGCAGCAGGTGCAGCAGGTCGAAACCGTCGGTGCCGGGCAGCATCACGTCCAGCACGATCGCGTCCGGGGCCCGGGCGCCGATCACGGCCAGGGCGGCCGGCACGTCGCCGACCGCCTCGACCTCGAAACCCGCGAACCGCAACGCGGAGAGCAGCAGCTCCCGCAACCCGGCGTCGTCGTCCACCACGAGAATGCGATCCACGTGCACCATCAGACCATCACGGCCCGCTCATCCTCGGCATCGGGCACCGGTGCGGCCAGGCGGGCGCCTTCCAGATCCAGGTTCGGCAGGATCCGGTCCAGCCATCGGGGCAGCCACCAGGCACCGCGCCCGGCCATGGCCAGGACCGCCGGCACCAGCGTCATACGGACCAGGAAGGCGTCCACGAGTACGCCCACGGCCAGCGCGAAGGCGATCGGTTTGAGCGTGGCGTTGCCGCCCGGCACGAAGCCGGCGAACACCGAGATCATGATGAGGGCGGCGGCACCGACCACCCGTGACGAGTCCCGGAAACCGTTGACCACCGAGGACAGCGGGTCACGGGTGTGCGCGTACTCCTCGTGCATCCGCGACACCAGGAACACCTCGTAGTCCATGGCCAGCCCGAACAGCACCGCCATCAGGATGATCGGCATGAAGCTGATCACCGGCCCGGTGCGCGCGACCCCGATGACGTCGGCCAGCCACCCCCACTGGAACACCGCGACGACCGCGCCGAGCGTGGCCCCGATCGACAGCAGGAACCCCAGCGCGGCCTTGACCGGCACCACCAGCGACCGGAACGCGACCATCAGCAGCAACACGGCCAGGCCCACCACGACCGATGCGAAGGGTACGAGGGAATCGGCCAGCCGTTCCGAGATGTCGATGCCGATCGCGGTCTGCCCGGTGACCCCGACCCCGGCACCGCCCACGTCGCGGATGTCCTGGACCACCCGCTCGGTCGCCACGTCCTGCGGCCCGGTCGACGGGATGACCTGGATGAGCGCGTACCGCCCGTCCGCGGAGAGCTGGGGAGCGGTGGCGACCGCGACCCCGTCCACGGCACCGATCGCCGTCGCCAGCCCCGCGGGATCGGCACCGGTCTCGTTCAGGTCGGCCAGCACGAGCAGCGGGCCGTTGAAGCCGGGGCCGAACGCGGCTGCCGTCAGGTCGTACGCCTCCCGTTGCGTGCTGCCCTGGGGTGCGGACCCGTTGTCGGTGAGCGAGAGCCGCAGCCCGGCCGCCGGCACCGCCATGATGCCGAGCACGACGACGACCGCGACCGTGGTGATCAGCGGATGACGGGTGACCAGCCGGGCCCAGCGGGTGCCGGCACCCGGCCGGTCGTCGGCGTGCTCCTCGCGCCGCGCGGCCCGGGACCCCGCCCTCGGGCGCATCCGCTCCCCGGCGAAGCCGAGCACGGCGGGCAACAGGGTGATTGCGACCAGCATCCCGACCAGCACCGCGGCGGCCGCGGACAACCCCATCGCGGTCAGGAACGGGATCCCCACCACGGTCAGCCCGGCCAACGCGATGATCACGGTGAGACCGGCGAAGACGACCGCGCTGCCGGCCGTACCGATGGATCGTGCGGTTGAAGCGGCGACCGTCATCCCACCGGCCAGTTGCGACCGGTGCCGGGCCACGATGAACAGCGCATAATCGATCCCGACCGCCAGCCCCAGCATGATCGCCAGGGTCGGCGCGGTCGGCGGCAGCGACGTCACCCCGGCCACGACGGTCAGCCCGGCCGCGGTGACCCCGACCCCGAGCAGCGCGGTGAGCAGCGGCATCCCCGCCGCGGCCAGCGACGTGAACGTGATCAGCAGCACGGCCAGCGCCACGACCAGCCCCAGGACCTCGGTGAGATGATTGCCCTCCCCGACGGTGTCCCCGTAGGCGGATCCGCCGACCTCGACCCGCATCCCGGCATCCCGCGCGGGCTGCAGCGCGGCCTCGAGAGCGGGCAGCGTCCCATCCTCCAGGTCGGCCTTCTTCTCCTGATAGAGCACCTGCCCGAGCGCGGTACGCCCATCCGGTGACACAATTTTCGCGGTAGCCGGATCAACCACGCCGTCGACCTGCGGAGCCTCTTTCGCGGCGGCCATCGCCCGCTGAACGGCGCCACTCTGCTCAGCGATCGTGTGCCCCTCCGGCGCCACGAACACAACCTGAGCCGTGACCCCCGACGAGGCCGGGAAAACCTCCCCCACGGTGTCGAGCGTCGCCTGAGCACCAGAGCCGGGAATCGTAAAATTATCCTGGTATGCCCCACCGGCAACGGCCGCCACCCCGCCGACCGCGATCAGCACCCCCAGCCACGCGACCAGAACAGAACGTCGGCGCCGATGCGCGAAGGCACCCAGCCGGTACAGCAGTGCGGCCATGACAGCGAACTCCTAGAACTCGGGATCGAACCGGGTCCCACTCCACCGCCCCCACCTGACGACCAGGCACCCCCACACCTGACGATCCCCTGACGGTCCCACCCAGACTCCGTTCCCGTCCCGCCCGCACGGTCCGGCGAGGCTGAACGGGCGGCATCGTCCAGCACCCCGGTGACGCCCGGCACACCACAAACGACAAGAACGCCGAAGTGCCCCGCGGCCCGCCGAGCCCCCGCCACGACGCCTTTGCCGGCACCACCGATCCGGCCCGGCGGGGTCGGGCCGGTATCGGAAGCTGCCCGACCCGGAGGGCGGTGCGGCTGGAGGGTGGTGCGGCTGGTGGGTGGTGCGGCTGGTGGGTGGTGCGGCTGGCGGCCAACGCAGGGTTGGCCAGCGCATGGCGGGGCTGCCGCAGGGCAAGGTGAGGTGGGGCAAGGCGGGTCGGGTAACTCCCGTTTGTTCACCTCTTGCGGCTGATCCGAATTTCGCAGACAGCCAACGTTCGGCCTTGACGTCCACAAAGCACCGTGCCCGCCCAGTGAAGTAGGCCGGCACGCCGAGAGTGGCGGACGGGTCGGCGGTGCAGGTGAAGGCGTCGGGCGCACTGCCCTTAGCAAGTCTGCCAGGCCGGCCCGCGGCGGCACTTTCCCCATGATCCTGAGGCTGCCCAAGCCGAGAGCTCAAGGTCGGGTAGCCGCGGAAGGTCGTGCAGGTGCGGTAGGGCAGCCAGTCGCGGCGAGCCGGTGCGGCCGCGGGAAAACGGGAGGACGGCCAGGTGCGGGAGGCCGGAGAGCCGCGGGACGGCGGGCCGGGTGCGGCAGGCTGGGAAGTCGCGAGAGAGCGGGACGGCGGGTAGCAGCGCGCCCGGCGGGCGTGGCAGGCCGGGTAGCCGAGGGATGGCGGGCAGGTATGGGCCGACGGGCAGGCCGAGCAGGCGTCTCAGGGCGGGCAGGCGTCTCAGGGCGGGCAGGCGTCTCAGGGCGGGCAGGCGTCTCAGGGCGGGCAGGCGTCCCAGGCCGAGCAGGAGCCCCAGGGCGGGCGTCTCAGGGCGGGCGTCTCAGGGCGGGCAGGCGTCCCAGGGCGGGCGTCCCAGGGCGGGCAGGTGTCCCAGGCCAGGTAGGCGTACCGGGGCATGCAGCTGTACCAGGGTGGGCGGGTGTGGCAGGCCGGGTGGCTGCGGGGCGGCGGGCAGTTATGGGACGGCGGGGTAGGTGCGGCAGGCCGGTCAGGCGGTGGAGGGCGAGCGGTCGTAGCAGGACGAGCGGGCGCGATGGGGGTCGTATGGGTGCGGGCCGGCCGGCCGGAGGTTGTCGTGGATCGGGCTTCTCTCGGCTGGGCCTCGGCGGGGCAGGTGTCATCAATCGATCTGCGGCGCCGGGTGTTTAGGCCACGGCTTCTCGGCGCACGAGACGTCTTGTCGCTGTGCGTTAGGCGGCCTACCCGAGGGGCGGCGGCGCATCGGTCGTGCCGATCAGTTGCTCAGATGCGCAGGTGGTAGAGGTTGCGGCGGGGTCGCTGGGTCGGGTCGATCGTGAACGGGGGAACGAACTCGGGGTGCCCATCGGTGCCGAGTCGGATGGTCCAGTCGGCGGTCGGGTGGTGGATGAGCCGGTGGTGGTGCCGGCAGAGCAGGACCATGTTGTCCAGGCTCGTGGTGCCTCCGTTGATCCAGTGTTTGATGTGATGCGCGTCCGTCCAGCGTGGTGGTTTGTCGCAGCCGGGGAAAGCGCAACCACGATCACGGAGGTGCAGGGCGCGTCGTAGGGCTGTGCCGGCTGTTCGGCTGCTTCGGCCCATGTCAAGGACCTGCCCAGCACTGCCGAGGATGGTGGGCAGGATCCGGGCATCGCAGGCCAGCCTGCGGGCCGTGGCGGCGGACACGCGCTCACCGGTGTCAGTGGTAGCCGCGCCCAAGGCACACGTGAGCGGGTGGTAAGCGACGGTGACCGCGAGTTGTGGGGGTTCGCCGCCGTCATCGGGAAGCTCGGTGGTGCGCAGAGCGAGGGTGCAAACACTGATCAGGGCATCGGCACGCCGCTGGGAGGGGGTGCGGGTGTCATCCGGGACCGGTGTGCACAACGGGTGCAGGGCGGCGTTGATGGTGGCGGCGTCTTCGGCGCCGAGCAGGCCGGAAACCCGGACAAGGCCCTCCACCGGTAACGAGAGGGTGATGCCGCGGCGGCGGTGGTTGCGGGCTTCCTGGCGGATCAGGGCTGCCTCATCGGCTTGGTCGGCGAGGTGGGGAGCGGCGTGGGCGAGGATACGTTCCCCGATACGGCGTAGCTGGTAGGCGGGGAACTGCCCGGCGTAGGCGAGCATGACGGTCTCGGCGTCCTGCACGACCTTCGGAACATTCACGGCACCAGGGATGGCGGCGAGGTCGTCGGGGATGGCCTGCACGGTGGTGGTGATCACTGCGGCTTGGCGCATGTTGAGGTGGCCGTCCAGGACAGCCTGCTCGATCACCGGGGTCGCCTTAACAGCGAGTTCACGTGCTTGGTGCGGGTCCAGCAGCAGGACGTGGCGCAACCAACCACTGAGGGAGCGGGCGCCCTGGGTCTGGGGCAGCTTACGACTGTCGGCCTCATGGGCCAGGCGGGTCTGCAGGACGATCGCGACCTGCTCCAGGTGATGCGCCGCGCGGAGCAGGCCGACGATCTCGTGGTCCAGCGGTGAGCGCAGCGGGGCCGCGGCGAACTCCGCCGCTTCCTTAACCAGCTGCTGCACGTCGACCAACACGAGTATCAATTTAGAACATGCGTACGACTATTCTGAAATTGATCAAGGGCTGTGGAGATGGATCAGTCGGCCGCTCGGGGGACGGGCTGGACGATGATCAGGGCGGTCGCGGTTTGGATGAGAGCGATCAGAAGGGCGTCGGCCGGGGTTCCTGTGGTCAGCAGGAACAGGGGCAGCGGGGCGGCGAACACGAGGACCGCTGTCAGTCTGAGCCCGTACCCTCGGGTCCCGCCGCGGAGTTTGAGGATGCTCGGGAAGGCGGTCGCCGCTATGCCTGCTGTGATCACCAGGGGGATGGCCCAGACGACGCTCACCAGGACCATGCCGATGGAGCGGGTGAGGTCGCTGCCTCGTTCCGCTGACCCCCACAGGGCGAGGCCCACCGATGTCACGGCCAGGTAGGCCACGGTGTGCAGGAGGACCCACAGGGTCAGGGGCAGGTCCGCGATCCGGCGGCGACCAGCGATCATGGAGCGAATCTATGGCCTGCGTGCAAGCCCGGGCCCGGCGGTGTGAGACTCCAGGAGGCCAGGAGCTTCAGGGCCTCGTGGGACGGGGACAGCGGTTTCGCCGTGTAGACGAAGAGGGTCTGTTCGGGGTCCTCGGGCAGCTGCAGGGCCTGGAAGTCGATGGTGAGGTCGCCGACCACGGGATGACGGTAGCTCTGGGCTCCTGAGGTGCGGACGAGGACCTGATGGTCGGCCCACCAGGTGCGGAACTCGGGGCATTTCGTGGCCAGTTCGTCGACCAGGGCGGACAGGGTCTCGTCGCCGGGGTGGCGGCCCGCGTCGAGGCGCAGGACGGCTACCGTTTCCGCTGCCACCTTGGGCCAGTCGGCGTACAGGTCGCGGGCGGCCGGGTCGAGGAAAAGGTAGCGGGCCTTGTTGCGGCGTGCGGCGGGCAGGGCGTTGAAGTCTCGGATCAGTGCGCGGGTCATCCGGTTGGTGGCGAGGATGTCCATCCGGCGGCCGACGACGAGGGCCGGGGACGCTGCCGCGTCGAGCGTCTCGAGCAGCTGGAACACGGTGGCGGGGACGCGCTGGGGACGGGGGCGGGCGATGCGGCGCGTGCGGGCGAGGTCGAACAGGTGGCCCCGTTCGGTGTCGTCGAGGCGCAGGGCCCTGGCGAGCGCGTCGAGCACGGTGGCCGACGGGTTCAGCGGGCGGCCCTGTTCGAGGCGGATGTAGTAGTCGACGCTGACGCCGGCGAGCTGGGCGAGCTCCTCGCGGCGCAGGCCGGGTACGCGGCGGCCGCGGGTGGGGACGGGCAGCCCGGCGTCCTCGGGGCGGATCCGGGCCCGCCGCGAGCGCAGGAATTCTCTCAGGTCCGCGTTCAGCTCCACCCCGTGATTGTGCCGCGGCACCCGTTGTGGGGGAGGGCCGAAACTGGTACTGCGAGGACCAGCCTGCCACTCTGAACCGATGGGGCTTGTGCTGGACACCGCGACGATCGCGCCCGGGGAGCGGGCCGAGGCTGGGACTCCGGTGGCGGCACGACACTGTTGCACCGCACCAGCTCCGGGTTGACACAGCGGCGGACACCCCGGCAGGTACGGGTGCTCGCCGAGGAGCGCTTCGGGTTCGTGGTGCTCGGTCCCGGCCGGTGGAGGTTCGAACAGGGCCCGGAGCAGCGCCGGGAGCAGACCCCGGGCTGGGGTGTGCTGACGGTCGACCAGGCGGCACCGTACGCGTTCGGCCGGTTCGGGGACGGCTCGACGTATGCGGTCAATGTGGATTGTTCCGCCCTGGGGCTGGCTCCGGACCTAATGCGTGCGGCGGCGCGGCGGCTTCCCGCAAGTCCGGTGCACGACTGGTCCGGGAGCATGTGCTGGGCCTGGCCCGGGGCGCTGACCGGAGCACCTGAATGTCTGACCTACCCCAAGTCCGGGTGCGGCCGGTGGTGTTCATCCACGGGCTGTGGCTGCTGCCGTCCAGCTGGGACCGCTGGGCCCGGGTGTTCGCCGAGGCCGGGTACGCGCCGGTGTCGCCGGGCTGGACCGCAAGCCGGCCGTGATTGGGCACTCGTTCGGTGGGTTGCTCACGATGATCGTCGCCAGGCGAGGGCTGGCCGCCGCGTCGGTGGCCATCGACTCGGCGCCGTTCCGTGGTGCGCTGCCGCTGCCGTTGTCAGCGCTGAAGGCATCGGCGCCGGTGCTCGGCAACCCGCTGAACCGGCACCGGGCCGTCCCGCTGACCTACGACCAGTTCCGGTTCGCGTTCGCCAGCGCGGTCGGTGAGGACGAGGCACACGAGTTGTACCGGACGTTCGCGGTCCCCGCGTCCGGCACCCCGCTGTTCCAGGCGGCGGCCGCCAACCTCGACCCCTGGACCGAGGCGAAGGCGGACGACCAGAACCTGGAGCGCGGGCCGTTGCTGGTGATCGAGGGGCTGGCGGACAACACGTCGCCGCCGGCGATCAACCGGGCGGCGTACAAGCTGCAGTCGGAGAACGAGGGCGTCACCGAGATCGCTTCCCTCGCCGGCCGCGGACATTCCATCACCATCGACAGCGGCTGGCGTGAGGTCTGCGACACCGCCCTGTCGTTCATCCGGAGGTTCGCCGACCTGGACGCGTACATCGAGCAGTCTGCCTTTCGTCAGCTCTTCGACGCTGATGTCCCGGCGGCGACGGCCGGGGCGATGGCGGCCGGGCAGCGGCCCGGCACGTTGATCTCGCTGGGCGAGCCGTCCGGGGAGCCGGCCTGGCGGACGATCCCGTCCTGGTACCTGGTGGCGCGCGACGACAGGACCATCCCGCCGGAGGCCGAGCGGGTGATGGCGGCCCGGATGAGGGCCCGCACGTCGGAGATCACCAGCTCGCACGCGATCACGGCCCGGGAAAGCAGGGCATTGCCACGGTACGGAATCCGCGTCGCGTCCGTACCGTGGCAGCCGGGCCGGGGTCGGGGCTGGGGCTGGGGCCGGGGGAGTCCGGCCCGGCCGTAGGGTGCGCTGCGTGATGACGAAGATCGAGCGGCCACCCATGCTTCCCACCGTGCGCGGTGGCATCCCGGTGGTCCTGGGGGACCGGCGGGTGCTGCATCCGGGGCGGCGGCGGTGGCTCCGGGCCCTGGTGTGGATGGTCGGGCTGGTCTTCGCCGTCGCGCTGGTGTTCGGGTTGTGGCTGGACGCCTCGCCCGCGGTGCTGCCCACCACCGACGCGGGTGAGTTCGCCGCGAAGGGGGCCGGCGCGGTGCTGGCCCTGACCGTGTACGGGCTGCTCGTGTGGCTGGTCGAGGGACGCCGGCCCACCGAGCTCGGCCCCCGGGGCCTGCCCGGGCTGGCGGTGGGACTGCTGCTCGGGCTGCTGATGATGAGCCTGGTGATGGCGATCCTGACCGCCACCGGGCTGTACCGCGTCGATGTTGTGGGCTGGGCTCCCGCGTGGCGGGCCGCCGGGCTGGCGATCCAGGCCGGGGTCGTGGAGGAGCTGATCGTCCGGGGGATCCTGCTGCGGCTGATCTGGCGGGCGTTCGGGCCGTGGGTGGCGTTCGTGGTCTCCGCGGTGGTGTTCGGGGCCGGGCATCTGAGCAACGACGGCAGTTCGCTGTTCGCCGCGTTCTGCGTCGCGCTGGAGGCCGGCGTCATGCTCGGTGCCTTCTATGCGCTCACCGGGCGGTTGTGGGTCTCCATCGGTGTCCACATGGCGTGGAACTTCGCCCAGGGCTACCTGTTCGGCGCCGCGGTCTCCGGTGGGGACACCGGGCCGTCGATCGCGACGAGCACCGCCCGCTCCGGCGCGCCGGAGGTGCTGACCGGGGGCGGGTTCGGCCCGGAGGCTTCCCTGGTCGCGCTCGTCGTCTGCACGGCGGTGGGCCTGGTGACACTGTTCCTCGCGTGGCGGCTGGGGCGCTTCAAGAAGGTCGTATGACAGTTTCATGACCTTCCGGCCGGGCCCGTTTGGCGACGCGACCGCGGGGGGCATGACTGGTGGCGTAAGCCCACCCCGCACCAAGGAGCTGTCGTGGAAGTCACCGGCATCATCACCGCCATCATCATCGGTCTCGTCATCGGCGCGCTGGGCCGGCTCGTCGTACCCGGCAAGCAGAACATCCCCATCTGGCTGACGCTGGTGATCGGTGTCGTGGCCGCGTTCCTCGGCACGCTCGTCGCCGGTGCGCTCGGCGTTGCCGACACCGCCGGCATCGACTGGATCGAGCTGCTCATCCAGGTCGCGTTCGCCGCGGTGGGTGTCGCCATCGTCGCCGGCACCTACAAGCGCCGCTGACCTTCGAGCGCAGCCGCTGACCTTCGAGCGCAGCCGCTGAGCGAAGACCGATGTGGGCCGTCCTCCGAGAAGGAGGGCGGCCCTCGTCGTTGAAGTGAGGACTATCTAACGCTCGCTTGTTCCGGGTGAAACTTCGCGGAAACGCCCGCTGCCTTGACTGTGGCCACCACACCACAGATGCGGCAGGTGAGCGTCATGCCGGAACGGTACGTGCTGGTGCGCTGGCCCGACGGGCCGCAGCAGCGGATCTACTCGCCCTCGACGGTCGTCGAGGACTACTTCCAGGCCGGGCAGACACTGCCGGTCGCCGACTTCCTCGTCCGCAGCCGGGAAGCCCTCACGATCGCCAGTGACCGGGTCCGGGCCGCGTACGGTTTCCCCTGCTCGAACGCCGCCCGCTCGATCGCCGCGGTCGAGGCGCACGCCGCCCGGTACGCCGACGGTGACGTCACGGTCGAGGGGATCGTGGCGTGACCCCGCACCACACCGTCGCGGTGATCGGTGGCGGTCAGGCCGGCCTGTCCATGAGCTGGTACCTGCGGCAGCGCGGCATCGACCACATCGTCCTCGAGCGGCACTCGGTCGGCCACGAGTGGCGGGAGCGGCGCTGGGACTCGTTCTGCCTCGTCACCCCGAACTGGCAGTGCGACCTGCCCGGTTTCCCCTATGCCGGGGACGACCCGGACGGGTTCATGCTCGGCGCCGAGGTGGTCGGCTACCTCGAGGACTACGCCGCCAGCTTCGGTCCTCCGCTGGTGCAGGGCGTCACGGTGACCGGCTTGCGGCGTACCCCCGCGGGGATCTTCGCCCTGGCCACCACCGCCGGGGACCACACCGCCGACCAGGTCGTGGTCGCCACCGGGCCGTATCACAACCCGGCCGTGCCCCGGCTCGCCGAACGGCTGCCGGCCGGTGTCACCCAGCTGCACTCGTCGCAGTACCGCAACGCCGAGCGCCTGCCCGCGGGCGAGGTGCTGGTGGTCGGGACCGGTCAGTCCGGCGCCCAGATCGCCGAGGACCTGCACCTGGCCGGCCGGCGCGTGCACCTCGCGGTGGGCAGCGCGCCGCGGGCCGCGCGCCGCTACCGGGGCCGGGACACCCTGGCCTGGCTGGACGAGATGGGGCATTACACCAGGGGCATCGAGGAGTTCGACGACGCCGACGCGGTGCGGCTGCGGGCCAACCACTACATGACCGGACGCGACGGCGGGCGGGACCTGGATCTGCGGGCTTTCGCCCGGCAGGGCATGCGGCTGTACGGCCGGTTGCGCGCGATCGGGAACGGCATCATCACCTTCGACGACGACCTGGCGGTGAACCTGGACCGCGCCGACGCGGTGGCCGAGGGGATCAAGGACGCCATCGACCGCTACATCGACTCGCGAGGGATCGCAGCGCCGGCAGAGGCCCGCTACGTTCCCGTCTGGGAGCCGGACGTCCGGGCCGGACAGCTGGACACCGGCGATCTCGGCGCGGTCGTGTGGGCGACCGGTTACCACCGTGATCACCGATGGGTGCAGGTGCCGGTCTTCGACGGGCGCGGCTACCCGACGCACGAGCGGGGCGTCACCAACTGCCCGGGGCTGTACTTCCTCGGTCTCCCCTGGCAGCACACGTGGGGATCGGGACGCTTCGCCGGCGTCTCCCGGGACGCGCACCACCTCGCCGACCGGATCATGGCCACCCGCCGGGCATGCCAGGTGGCTCAGCGTGAATGACTCGCATCGGCACCTGGGGGTGCTGCCCGCGTACCCGTTCTACGGTGGGCCGCCGGTCAACCCGGACGTCACCGCCCGCGCGACCATCGACGAGCTGCTCGCGGACCTCGACGCCGAGGGCACCGAGCGCGCGCTGATCCTGCCCAACTACGGGGTGCCCGACCCGGACGTCGCGTTCGGCTTCAACGAGCTGGTGGTCGAGGCCGCCCAGCGCGACGACCGGATCCGCTGCGGGCTCTGGGTCTCCGGAAAAGCCGAGGACCGGGACCGTACGGACAGAGCACTCGAACTGGCATCGGAAGCGGGCGTGCGTGCGCTGAAGATGAGCTTCCTGCTCGGCGGCACGGTCGACGATCCCGGCGTGCGGTCGGTGTTCGACGCGGCCCGGCAGCACGACCTCGTGGTGCACGTGCACACCTCGCCCGGCGCCGGTTCCGACATCGACCGGGTCGGTGAGCTGGTGGACCGGTACGGCGATCACGTCAAGATCCACCTGGTGCACTTCGGCGGCGGGATGAGCGGGCACATCAAGCTCATCGGCTCGCGGTTCTTCGACTGGATCGCCGCCGGCAAACAGGTCTACACCGACCTGTCCTGGGCCATCGGGTTCGCCCCGCGCTGGCTCGTCACCGAGATCGACCGGCGTGGCCTCGGCCATGACCGGGTGCTGTTCGCCAGCGACGAGCCGTGGGGTGACCACGCCGGCGAGCTGGCCCGCGTGCGCGCCGCCGTCGGTGGCCGTGAACTGGAAAAACTCGTTCTGCAAGACACGTTCGACAAGCTCTACCGATAAGAGGAGAGAGTCATGACCGACCTCAGCGAACTCGAGACCCAGAGCCTCAACGAGATCCCGCACCCGTCGCTGCCCGAGGGTTCCAGCATCTACGGCGGCACCAAGGTCTTCCCCGACTACCAGGCCGAGAACGGCGAGAGCTACTTCACGCTCGTGCACGGCATCGCGCACGAGTCGTCGGTCAGCTTCGTGGCCGTGCTGCAGGCCACCCGGGCGCTGCGCAAGGGTTTCGAGTCGGCGATCTACTTCTACGGCCCCGGTTCGCTGAACGCGCTGGCCACCCGTGGGTTCCCGACCACCGGCAGCTCGGCGTTCCCCGGCGAGCACAACATCAACAACTCGCTGAAGACGTTCATCGCCGAGGGCGGCAAGGTGTACTGCTGCCGGTTCGGGCTGTCGCTGCACGGTGCCCGCGAGGAGGACCTGATCGAGGGCGTCATCCCGACGCACCCGCTCGATGTGCAGGACGCGCTGATCCACTACGCCCGCAAGGGCGCGATCATCAACTCGACCTACATGCTCTGACATGACTGTCGGTATCCGCGCCGATATCGCAGTGCGGGGCGTACGGGTGGCGACACCCGTACGCCGCCCGGCCGGCGCCGGGCCCAGCGACGACGGTCACCTCGTCATCGACGGGGGGAACGCGGCGCTGCCGATCGACCCGCACAGTCCCTATGAGATCCGCGACGACAAGATCTGGCTCGGCGAGCAGGACACCGGGCTGTCCCTGCAGGTCGTGCGCCGCCCGGCGTTCTACGACCTGAGCACCGCCGACGGCGTCGGTTACGAGCAGATCGCCCGCTTGCACGGCAAGGATGTGCTGGCCACGACCGTCGTGCAGACCTGCATCCGGTACGCGGAGGAGCAGCGCTGCCGGTTCTGCACGATCGAGGAGTCGCTGCGGGCCGGGGCGACCGTGGCCGCGAAGACGCCCGCCCAGCTCGCCGAGGTGGCCGAGGCGGCGGTGCGGCTCGACGGCGTCCGGCAGATGGTGATGACCACCGGCACCACCACGGGTCCGGACCGTGGCGCCCGCAACCTGGTGCGCTCGGTGCGCGCCGTCCTCGAGGCGGTCCCCGGCCTGCCGATCCAGGTGCAGATCGAACCGCCCGGCGACCTGGTGGTCATCGACGACCTGTACGCGGCCGGCGCGAGCTCGATCGGCATCCACGTCGAGGCGCTCGACGACGCGATCCGGCGCCGCTGGATGCCGGGCAAGGGCTCGGTGCCGATGGCCGAGTACGAGGCCGCCTGGGACCGCGCCGTCGCGGTGTTCGGGCGCAACCAGGTCTCCACGTACCTGCTCATCGGCCTCGGTGAGGAACCCGGCGACCTGGTCGCCGGGGCGGCCCGGCTGATCGAGCGGGGTGTCTATCCGTTCGTGGTGCCGTTGCGCCCGATGGCCGGCACCCTCGCCCGCCGCGACGGCGTCACCGCCCCGCCGCCGTCGGTGGTCCGTGACGTCAGCGAACGGGTCGCGACGCTGCTGCGCGACGCCGGCATGCTCGGCGCCGACCAGAAGGCCGGCTGCGCGGCGTGCGGCGCGTGCGGCATCCTCCAGGCGGCCGGCGGATGACCGATCTTGTCCCGGCGCTGCTGGGTGCGCCGCCCTGGTTCATCGAGCAGGCCGACGACCTGCGCGACTACCACCGGCTGCGGCGGCGGGTGTTCGTCGAGGAGCAGGCCCTGTTCCGGGTCAGCGACCGCGACGACCGCGACGCCGATCCGCGTACGGTCGTGCTGGTCGCCCGCGCCCCCGACGGCACCGTGCTCGGCGGGGTGCGGCTCGGCCCGGCCGGACCGGGACCGGACCTCGGCTGGTGGGTGGGCGGCCGGCTGGTCGTCGACCCCGGGGTGCGCGGGGCGCGGGGCATCGGGCCGGCGCTGGTCCGGGCCGCCTGCGCCTACGCCGAGCACGCCGGGGCGCTGCGCTTCGACGCCACGGTCCAGCGCCGCTGGGAGCCCATGTTCCGCCGCCTCGGCTGGACCCGGGTCCGCGACACCACCGTGGCGGACCAGCCCCACACGCTCATGCGGTGGCCGGTCGGGCGCCTGCAGGCGCTCGCCACGGCGGCCAAGAGCGCGCTCGGCGACCTCGTGCGTGACCTGGCCCCGGCCGGGTTCGCCGGGGACGACGGGGCGCCCGTACCCGGCAGCGATCTGATCGCCGCCTGCGACGCGATCCTGCCGTCCATGGTGGAGCGCGACCCGGAGTGGGCGGGCTGGTGCGCGGTGCTGGTCAACGTCAACGACCTCGCCGCGATGGGGGCGAGCCCGGTGGGCCTGCTCAACGCGGTGGCCGCCCGCGACGCGGCGTTCGCCGCGCGGATCCTGGCCGGCCTGCGACGCGGCTCGGCGGCGTACGGGATCCCGGTCCTGGGCGGGCACACCCAGCTGGGGGTGAACGCTGCCCTGTCCGCGACGGCGCTGGGCCGGGCCGCCGACCCGGTGCCCGGCGGTGGCGGACGGCCCGGCCACCGGCTGCGGCTGACCGCGGACCTCGGCGGCGGCTGGCGTCCCGGCTACCACGGCCGGCAGTGGGACTCGACCAGCCACCGCACCGGCGCGGAACTACGGTCCATGACCGGTTTCGTGGCCCGGGCGCGTCCGGCGGCGGCCAAGGACGTCTCCATGGCGGGCATCGCCGGCACGCTCGGCATGCTCGCCGAGGCCGGCGGGTGCGGCGCGGTGCTCGACGTCGCGGCCGTGCCCCGCCCGGCGGCGGCGTCCATGGGCGACTGGCTCACGTGCTTCCCCGGCTACGCCATGCTCACCGCCGGCGAGCTGCGCGGCACCGGCGACCCCGGCCCCGCGGTCACCGCCGGGTGCGGCGAACTCGTGGCCGGTGAGGGCGTCCGGCTGCGCTGGCCGGACGGCGAGACCACACCGGCGATCAGCGCCGCCGTCACCGGCCTGGGCCCGGCATGACCACCACGACGATCAGGAGGGCTCAGCATGACCCGCATTCGGATGGCCGCGGTCGCGGAGGCGTTCGACCGCGACCTCGAGGGTGACTTCGCCCGCGTCGAGACGCTGATCGCCGCCGCCCGCGCCGATGGGGTCCAGCTGCTGGCGCTGCCCGAGGCGGCGCTCGGCGGCTACCTCGCCGACCTCGACGGGGCCGCCGAGCAGCCGCCCGCACTGCGCCTCGACGGCCCGGAGATCGCCCGGCTCGTGGATCTGGCCGGCGACATGGTGGTCTGCGCCGGGTTCTGCGAGGCCGACGGCGACCGCCGCTACAACAGCGTGGTCTGCGTCGGCGGTGGCGAGGTGCTCGGCAACCACCGCAAGGTGCACCAGCCGCTGCGGGAGAACGCCAGCTACGACTCCGGTGACGGGTTCGCCGCGTTCGACACCCCGGTCGGCCGGCTCGGGCTGCTGATCTGTTACGACAAGGCGTTCCCGGAATCGGCCCGGTCGCTGGCCCTGGACGGCGCCGAGATCATCGTCTGCGTCTCGGCCTGGCCGGGCAGCCGTACCGACGCCCCCGCCGACCTGGCCGACGACCGCTGGACCCGCCGCTTCGACCTGTTCGACCGGGCCCGCGCGCTGGAGAACCAGGTCGTCTGGCTGTCGGCCAACCAGTCCGGCACGTTCGGCTCGCTGCGGTTCGTGTGCAGCGCCAAGGTCGTCGACCCGGGCGGCGACGTGCTCGCCACCACCGGCACCGCCCCGGGCATGGCCGTCGCGGAGCTCGCGGTCACCGAGGCACTGACCACCGCACGTCGTTCGATGGGCCACCTGCGCGACCGCCGCCCGGACGCGTACCCGATGCTGGCATCGGCCACCATCTAACCCATGCCTGTCACCCGGTTGGCCGCCGCCGCGGCCCATTTCGGCCGCGACCTCGACTACGACCTCGGGCGGATCGGCAAGCTCATCGCCGACGCCCGGGACGCGGGCGCGGGCCTGCTCGTGCTCCCGGACGCGGCGGTCGGCGGCTACCTGGCGGACCTGCGGCGCCCCGACCCGGACGCGCTGCCGCCCGCGTTCGCCGTGGACGACCCGGTGCTGGGCCGGATCGTGCACATGGCCCGGGACATGGTCGTCTGCGTCGGCTACTGCGAGGCCGACGGCGACGACCGGTACAACGCGGCGGTCTGCGTCACCGGCGACGGGGTGCTGGGCCGGCATCGCAAGGTCCACCTGCCGGCCGCCGAGGTCACCGCGTACACCGCCGGGGACACGTTCGCGGCGTTCGACACCCCGGTGGGAAGGCTGGGCATGCTGATCGACTACGACAAGACGTTCCCGGAATCGGCGCGCACCCTCGCGCTCGACGGCGCCCAGATCGTGGCCTGCCTGTCCGCCTGGCCGGCCAGCATCACCAACCAGGCGCCGAAACTGTCCCAGGACCGCCAGTCCCGCCTGTTCGACCTCTACGACTGCGCCCGCGCGGCGGAGAACCAGATCGTGGTCGTCTCGTCCAACCAGACCGGCGCGGTCGGCGGCATGCGCTTCCTCGGCCAGGCCAAAGTGGTCGGTCCGGGCGGCAACATCCTGGCCCGCACCTGGGCCAAGGCCGGCCTCGCGGTGGCCGAGCTCGACATCGCCGCCGAGGTCACCGCCGCCCGCCGGGTGCTGCGCCACCTCGACGAACTCAAACCCGCCAGCTACCGGACCGCGGCGCCATGAGGATCGCGCTGCTCACGTACTCGACCCGGCCGCGCGGGGGAGTGGTGCACACGCTCGCGCTCGCCGAGGCCCTCGCGGCCCAGGGCCAGGACGTCACGGTCTGGACGCTCGGTCGCGGCGGCGGTTTCTTCCGGCCCGTGCATCCATCGGTACGGGTGGAAGTGGTCCCGTTCCCCGACGTGCCCGGGGTCGGCGAGCGGATCCTGCGCTCGATCGACGCGCTGCGCGAGGCGTTCACCCCGGGCGAGTACGACATCGTGCACGCCCAGGACTGCATCAGCGCCAACGCGGCCGACCGGTGCGTGCGCACGATCCACCACCTCGACCGGTTCACCACCCCGGAGCTCGCGGCCTGTCACGAACGGGCGATCGTGCGGCCGTACGCCCATCTCTGCGTCTCGGCGGCCGTCGCGGCGGAGGTCACCGCCGGCTGGGGCCTGACCCCGGCGGTGATCCCCAACGGGGTGGACGCCACCCGCTTCGCCACCGCCGTCCCGGACACCCGGCACGGCTCGTACCTGCTGTCGGTCGGCGGTATCGAGCCCCGCAAAGGATCCATCGAGCTGCTCGACGCGTACGCGAAGCTCGATCTGCCGGACCTGAAGCTGGTCATCGCCGGCGGCGAGACGCTGTTCGACTACCGCGACTACCGGGCCGCTTGGCAGGCCCGCGCCGCCGAGCTGGGCATCTCCCCGGTCGTGCTCGGCCCGGTCGGCCACGACGAGCTGCCCGGCATCATGGCCGGCGCGGCGGCGTTCGCGTTCCCGTCCACCAAGGAGGGTTTCGGCCTGGCCGCCATGGAAGCGCTGGCCGCCGGCGTCCCGGTGGTGGTCCGCGATCTCCCGGTGCTGCGCGAGGTGTTCGGCGACACGGTCGGCTACGGCACCGACGCGGCAACGCTCGCCGCGGCGCTGCACCGGGCCGTCGAGGAACCCGACCCGGCCCGCACCGCCGCGGGCCGGGCACTGGCCGCCGCCCACACCTGGGAAGCGGCGGCCCGGGCACACCTGGCCTTCTACGCGACCCTCACCCCGTAGCCGGCGCTCACCCGGATCATCGGCCGACCGGGCCGCAGATCACGTCATCCATGAGCCGCGACGCGCGCCGCTGCACGGCGGCCGCGGCCGCCTGATCGGCCAGCTGGGTGGTCAGCGACAGCACGGCCACCCGGGACCCGTCAGCGCTCACCGCGTTCGCGGTGCTCGTGCCGGGCACGTCGCCGCCGTGCGCCCAGTAGCCACCGCAGCGGTTCGGGACGAACATGATGCCCAGGCCGTACCGTGCTCCGGGCATGTCCTGCTGGAACGTCTCGGCGAGCACCGTCTCGTGCAGCTGGGCCATCTGCCGCGGTTTCAGGAGCCGGCCCCGCTGCAGCGCCTGCCAGAACCGGGCCAGGTCGGACGGTGTGGTGACCATGCTGCCGGCCGCGTCCGCCGCGGTCGGGTTGAACGCGGTGGTGTCGGTCAGCCCGCCGCCCGGCGCCCACTGCTGGTAGCCCTTGGCGTGCGGGTCCGGCAGGGCCGCCCGGTCACCCGGCGCCGACGTGTGCCGCAGCCCGAGCGGCCGCAGGACCCGGTCGCGGACCTCGGTGGCCCACGGCCGCCCGGTCACCCGCTCGATGATCATCCCGGCGACGACGTAGTTGGTGTTGGAATAGTCCCAGTGCGTGCCGGGCGCGAAGCCGGGCTCGTGCTCCAACGCCGCCGCGAGCAGGGCGGCCGCGTCGTAGTGGTCGAATCGATGGACCAGGAATTCCTCGTACGACCCGAGCGCCGCCATGTCGTCGGTGAAATTGTGCAGACCACTGGTGTGCTGCAGCACCTGCCGCCCGCTCGAGATCACCGGTCCCGGCCACGATGCCCGATGGTGGCAGCGGCGGCGGGCCCGGCGCTCCCGGCGACGAGAGAGGCGGCCAGAACGGTGGCTACAAGGTGTTTTCGCATGCCCTTGACGCTACGAAGACACCGGCCGGGTTCCCATCCCGCTGACCCCCGGAGGGCGGGTGGAGACAGCACCACCCCGATGCCGGCGAAGGTCTTGCCCGCCGCGCGCGGGGCGGCCGAGAATCCAGGGGGTGACGATCGTCCAGAAGTGGCTCGTCCGGCGCGCTCGGCTGGGGCGGAACCCTACCGTCGACCGGTGGTTCCGCTCTCTTGTGGACGGCACCGGGGGCCAGGTGGTCGAAATAGGGTGCGGGGTGGGTCTGCTGTTCCGCTACTACCCGCCGACGGTCGGCCGGGTCATCGCGATCGAGCCCGACCGGGCCAGCCGGTTGCAGGCCCGGTCGGTGGCGGCCGGGTTGCCGCAGCCGGTCGAGGTCGTCGACGGCGGTGCCGGGGGAGTGCTGCCGATAGCCGACGACGCCGCGGATTTCGTGGTCTGCCCGGCGGTGCTCTGCAGTGCGGCCGATCCCGCTCAGATGGTCCGCGAGATCGACCGCATTCTGCGCACCGGCGGACAGCTCCGCGTCCTGGAACACACGCTGTCGGGGAACCGGGTGCTGGCCGCACTGCAGCGGCTCGCCGACCGGTGCGGCTGGCCGCGGTTCTTCGGCGGTTGCCATGTCTCCCGCGACACCGAGGCGCGGCTGGCCGGAGCCGGGTTCCGCTGGCTCGAGGTGGAGCACGGCTGGTTCACCCGCGCCCCGTTCATGTGGCCGTCGGGACCCCACGTCCGCGGCACCGCGGTCCGGGCCCGCGACACCGCGGACCGGTGAGGCGTCCGCCACCGGCACCGCACCCGGATGGGCGAGCAGCCACACCGCCCGCCCGGTTGAGCACCGTCGCGACCCCGGTGAAGGAGACCGCCGGCTCAGGACAGGGTCAGCGCCTTCAGGCGGGCGTGCAGCGCGGCGGCGGTCGCCGGCCGGAGCCGGGACGCGGTGTTGCGCAGCTGGTACGGGTCGATCCGCCGGTCGTAGAACTCCCGGAACCCGTCGTTGTACTCGATGTAGGTGTAGTCGGCGGTCCGGATCGCGACGTACGTGCGCGGGTTGCCGGAGCTCGCCGGCGCGTAGTCGGGGTCGGCGCGGTCGGCGTCCGGGCCGTGGTGCTCGATCAGCGCGGCGGTCTTCCAGTCCCGGGGGACCGTGCCGGCCAGCAGCGGCCGCAGGCTCCGGCCGTCGACGTCGTCCGGGACGCGCGCGCCCGCGAAGTCGCCGAACGTGGGGCGCAGGTCGATGTTCTCGGTCGGCCGGGTGACCCGAGCGCCGGCCCGCACACCCGGACCGGAGACCACCAGAGGCACCCGTACGTCATGGTCGAAAGCGGTCTGCTTGCCCGGCCGAAGCCGGTGTTCTCCCAGGTGGTAGCCGTTGTCGGAGGCGAAGACGAGCAGGGTGTTCCCGGCCACCCCGGCCCGGGCCAGGCTCACCCGCAGCGCGCCGATCATCCGGTCCACCGACAGCACGGACTGTGCCCGCAGCCGGTGCACCGCGTCGAGCCGGGCCTGGTTGGCCGCGGTCAGCGGGGTCCGGGCGGCGAGCCAGGCCGGCGCGCCGGTGGGCAGCACGTCGAACGCCCGGTTCCGTGGCGCTTTGAGCCCGGGGAACCGGCGGGCGTCGCGCGGCGCCGGAGTGTACGGACTGTGCGGCGCGTACGTCGCCACCTCCAGCAGGAACGGGCTGCCCGAGGCGGCCGACCGCGTGATGAAGCTCTGTGCCTTGCGGGAGATGACGTCGGTCAGGTAGTCGGCGGGCCGGTGCCCGTAGTGCACGATCCGGTCGTTCTCGGCCAGGTCGTAGTCGTACTGGGAGTAGGCGCTGCCGGCCACCGCCCACTCGCTCCAGCCCGGCGGCACCGCCTGCCCGGCCCTCGGGTGGTACCGGTTGAGGTACTTGCCCATCAGCGCGGTGCGGTACCCGGCGCTCTGCAGGTCGGTGGCGAACGTCGAACGGTGGTTGCCGTGCCGGTTGAACGCGCCGAGCCCGCCGTCCGGCCCGCTGTTGGTGAACACGCCGGTGTTGTGCGGGAACTTCCCGGTCAGCATCGAGGCCCGCGACGGGCAGCACAGCGAGTCGGTGACGGTGTAGTTCGTAAAGCTCGTCCCGGCCCGGCGCATCGCCCTGACCTGCGGCATGTAGGCCAGCAGGCTCTCGGTCAGGTCGTCGGTGAGCACGAACACGATGTTCGGCCGGGTGTCGCGCGGGGCTACCGGGGTAGGAGAGGACATCGAGGTGCACCCGCCGAGCGCGAGTAGCGCCATGAACACCATCAGTGAGCGACGACCCATGCGTCGACCATAGAACGCGTGTCACTCTTGGGGCGGGAGGTGAGGCAGTGATGACTGATTCTTTCCAGTTCGCCGGCGCCACGGTCGAGATCGTGGAGCCCGGCACCATCCTCGCCGCGGCGCGGGTGAACCCGGTGGAGTTGCTGCGCCGGGCGACGTTCCCGGAGCCGGTGCGCCGCGCCGGACTGACCGTGAGCAGCGCGGAGACCCCGGACGGGCCGGTGCACGTCTTCGCCGCGGAGATCAGCACCGTCGCCGGCGACGACCTGCCGCAACGGGACCGGATCCGGGCGGTCGTGCTCGGCAACGACCCGGTCGGCGTCCTGTTGGCCAAGCGGATCGCGGCCGGCGACCCGATCACCACCCGCATCGTGGACGGGGTGGGAACGGCGGCCGTCGCCGCGTACAAGAAACTCGGTCTTGACCGTCCGAACGACCCACCGCCGCAGCGGGAGGCGCGCCCCGGCGTGCTCGCCGACGCGGCCGCGGGCCTGCAGGCCACCGTGAGCTACGACGCCGGTGGCACGCTGGTGCGGCTGCGCGCCGAGGTCCCGCGCGACGACGTCACCCCGGAGCACCTCGCGGCGATGGTGAAACTGCTGCTGCAGGCGGTTGTCGACCTGCAGCCGCCGGGCGAGGCGACGCTGGGTGAGGAACCGCTGGCCGGCCGCCGTTTCGTCGTCGCCCGCGAGACGATCCCCAAGGTCGCCACCACCACCCAGGAGGTCACGCTCGACCAGGTAGGCGGGCTCGCCGCGGTGGTCGGCGAGCTGCGCCAGATCGCGGTCTCGTTCCGGCACCCGGAGGCGATGGCCCGCTGGGGGGCGCGGCGACCGCAGGGCATCCTCATGTACGGCCCGCCCGGCACCGGCAAGACGATGCTGTCCCGGGCCCTGGCCAACGAGATCGGCGCCGACTTCCGCGAGATCCGCACGCCGGAGATCCTCGACAAGTGGCTGGGCGGCTCGGAACGCAACATCAAGCAGATCTTCCGCGACGCCCGGCGCTACCGGGTGCCCACGCTGATGCTGTTCGACGAGTTCGACTCGATCATCAGTTACGCCGGGTCCGGCGGGGACGCCGCCAGCCAGGCCATCAACGCGGTCGCGGGCATCTTCAAACAGGAGATGAACGACCTGATCGAGGCCAACCCGAACGTGATCGTGGTGGCCACGACGAACTTCCCGCACCGGGTCGACGACTCGCTGATCCGCTCGGGCCGCTTCGACGTCAAGATCTCGGTGCCCAAACCCGACGACACGAGCCGTACCGAGATCTTCCGCAAGATGATCGCGCAGCTCGCGGCCGTGCACGAACGGCCCGGCTTCACGATGTTCGCCGACGGCATCGACCTGGCCGCTCTCGGCGGGCTCAGCCACGGCATGACCGGCGCCGACATCAAGGAGGTGCTGCGCCGGGTCCAGCTGGCCAAGGCGATGCAGGACGCCCGGACCGGCGGCCTGGTCGACCCGATCAGCCAGGCCGACCTGGTGGCCAGCATCGCCGACCTGCGCGGCTAGCCTCCCGGGAGGTCCAGGTCGAGCCGCAACCAGCGGGCCAGGTCCTGGATCTCCCGGCGCACAGCGGCGGCGGTCGCCCGGCGCAACGGCGCGTCCTCGTGGATCGCGTCGACCCGCAGCACCCCGGCTTTCCGGTCGGCGGTGGCGTCGAGCTTGCCGACGAGCCGGTCACCGTCCAGGATCGGCATCGCCCAGTAACCCCACCGGCGTTTCGCGGCGGGCTTGTACATCTCCAGCGTGTAGTCGAACGTGAAGATCTCCGCCATCCGCTTGCGGTCGAAGATCAGCTGGTCCAGCGGGGACAGCAGCGCCACCCGGGGCTCGAACGGCTGGTCCCGCTGTGCCGGATCGACCTGCCACGTGCCCCGGACCCCGTCGACGGTGACGGTCTCACCGGCCGGGCCGCCGCGCATGATCCCCTGGGCGGCCAGCAACCGTTCGGCGCGCAGCCGCAGCGCCGTGTCCGCGGGTACGATCTCGTCCGGGTACACCCGCTCGGCCAGGTCGAACAGCCGTTTCGGCCCGCGCCGCCCGGCGACCGCGACCTGCCCGCAGCGCACCATCAGATCGAGCAGCCGGTCCACGTTCTTGTTGTTGTTCCACCCCGACGACCGCCACGGGAGATTGGTGGTGTCCGGCAGCTCGGCCAGCGTCAGCGGCCCCTGCGCCTGGATCCGCGCCAGGATGTCGCGCCGGCAGTCGTCGTTGGCCGACATCCACTCACGCTGGTCCTCCTCCCACTCCGTCAGGTCCGCCCGGTCCAGCCAGGCCGCCATCTCCGCGCGGTACAACCCAAGATCCTCCCGCGGCCTGACCCGGCCGCGGAGCTCGATCAGCGACCCCCGCTCCAGCGCGGACACCAGTTCCCCCGGACGGTACGACGACCCGAGCCGGCTCCACACCACGACATCGGCGCTCGGGGCGACCGCGCTCGTCGGCTCGACCTGCAGCATCGTCAGGTGCCGCACCACCTCGTGCAGCCCGGCGGGACGGGCCCGGTCCAGCAACTGCGCCCGTACGGCGATCCGCCGCGCCTGCTCCCGGGAGATGACGTCCATCCTGGCTATATTGCCGTGATGACGACCTTCGTGCTGGTCCCCGGCGCCGGCGGCAGCGCCTGGTACTGGCACCGGCTGGTTCCTGAGCTGCACCGCCACGGCCACGACGCGGTCGCCGTGGACCTGCCGGCCACCGACGACGGTGCGGGCCTCGACGCGTACGCGGAAACGATCGTCACCGCCGCGGCCGGGCGACCGGAGCTGGTGGTGGTCGCCCAGTCCATGGGCGGCCTCAGCGCGCCACTGGTCTGCGGCCGGCTCCCGGTGACCGCCCTCGTCCTGCTCAACGCCATGATCCCGGTCCCGGGCGAGACCGGCGGCCAGTGGTGGCCGAACACCGGCCAACCGGAAGCGCTGCGCGAGCTCGACGAGCGCGCGGGCCGCACCGGTTTCGACCTGCGCACCCACTTCTTCCACGACGTCCCGGCCGACGTCACCGAGCAGGCCCTGGCCGTGGACCTGCCGCAGTCCGGCACCCCGTTCGGCGACCCGTGGCCGCTGCCCGCCTGGCCGGACGTGCCGACCCGGGTCCTGAGCGGCCGTGACGACCGATTCTTCCCGCTCGGCTTCCAAGCCCGGATCGCCCGCGAACGCCTCGGCGCCACGCCGGAGACGCTGCCCGGCGGCCACCTGGTCGCCCTGAGCCGCCCGGCCGAGCTGGCCGCCCTGCTCACCCGGTAGGCACTCAGCCCGCGGTCTCGGGGTCCCCGGTGTAGACGGCGTGCGGCGAGGGCGGGCTCTGCGGGACGGTCTCGGTCAGTTGCTCGGGCCGGGCGCGCTCCGGCAGGCGGCGCCACTGCTCGGTGGCCGGGCGGACCTCGGTGACGACCTGCTGCTGCTCCACGGGCATGGCTGAATTATGGACCCCGCGTCCCGGCTGTGTCGTCATCCGCGAGGATGCGCAGCTCGTCGAGGACGATCCGGGTGGCCGTGGACAGCGGGGAGTGGCCGCGGACCGCGGCGTGGACGCGGCGGGTCAGCGGTGGGCTCAGCGGGTGGGTCGCGACGTCGTAGCGGTCGTCCACGGCGAGGCCGGGCAGCAGCGACACCGACAGGCCGGCCTCGACGTGGGCGAGCAGGAGTTCGTAGCTGGGGAAGCGGCCCGACACCGCCGGTTCGAAGCCGGCCCGGCGGCAGGCCGTGGTCACGAGGTGGGCCAGGTAGGTGCCGGGCAGGTCCATCGACCAGGCGGACCCGGCCAGGGCGGCGAGGTCGGCGGGGGCGCCGGTTGCGAGCAGCCCGGGCCGGGTGACCAGCACGATCTCGTCGGTGAGCAGCGGGACCGTACGGATGCCGGGGTCCACCGGCAGCGCGCCGTCGAGGAAGTCCGCGGTCACCACGAGGTCGTGGTCGCCACGGCGCAGGGCGGGCTGGGCGGCCTGCGGGTCGAGTTCGGTGACGACCAGGTCGATCGACGGGTGCGTGGTGCGCAGGCGGGTGCCGAGCGGGATGACGAGGCGGCGGACGGCGCTGGAGAACGCGGCCACCCGTACCCGTCCGGTGGGTCGTCCGGTGAGGCCGCGCAGCTCGTCCTGGGCCGTGTCGATCTGGTCGAGGATGATCCGGGCGTGCCGGGCGAGCGCGTGGCCGGCGTCGGTGAGGCGGACCCGGCGGCCGGTGCGACGCAGCAGCTCGGCGTGCGCCTCCGTCTCGAGCACCGCCAGCTGGGCGGAGACCGCGGACGGGCTCAGGTGCAGCGCCGCCGCGACGGCCCGGACCGTGCCGAGGTTGTCGAGCAGGCTCAGCATCTCCAGGCGGGCGGTGTTGAGCGGCATAGCCGCACAGCGTAGACAAGAATTGCAGCTTTTCACGCACAACGACGGCTCCCTAGGGTGAGGGGATGACCGCCGAACAGTTCTGGGCCGACGCCGACCGCCACCTGGTGCGTTACGGCGCCCCGTTCACGCCCGAGATCATCGAGCGGGCCGAGGGCAGCTTCGTGTACACCGCCGGCGGCCGCAAACTGCTCGACTTCACGTCGGGGCAGATGAGCGCGATCCTCGGGCACTGCCACCCGGCGATCGTGGCGACCGTCCAGCGCGGCATCGCCGGCCTGGACCACCTGTTCAGCGGCATGCTGTCGCGCCCGGTGGTGGATCTCGCCCGCCGGCTGGCCGAGACCCTGCCCGAGCAGCTGAGCAAGGTGCTGCTGCTGACCACCGGCGCCGAGTCGAACGAGGCCGCGATCCGGATGGCCAAACTGGTGACCGGCAAGCACGAGATCGTGGCGTTCGCCCGGTCCTGGCACGGCATGACCCACGCCGCGGCGGCGGCCACCTACAGCGCGGGCCACCAAGGTTACGGCCCCACGCCGCCCGGCAACTTCGTCCTGCCCACGCCGGACGCGTACCACCCGGACTTCACCACCGCCGACGGTGAGTTCGACTGGCGCAAGCAGCTCGACTTCGGCTTCGCCCTGATCGACGCCCAGTCGTCGGGCAGCCTCGCGGCCTGCATCGTCGAGCCGATCCTGAGCTCCGGCGGCATCATCGAACCGCCGCCGGGCTACTTCGCCGCACTGGCCGGGAAGTGCCGGGAGCGCGGCATGCTGCTGATCGTCGACGAGGCGCAGACCGGGCTGTGCCGCACCGGCGCGTGGTACGCGTTCGAACGCGACGGCATCGTGCCGGACATCCTCACCCTGTCCAAGACGCTCGGCGCCGGCCTGCCGCTCGCCGCGGTCGTCACCAGCGCCGAGATCGAGCAGCGGGCCCACGACCGGGGCTTCCTCTTCTACACCACGCACGTCTCCGACCCCCTGGTCGCGGCCGTCGGCAACACCGTGCTCGACGTGCTCCAGCAGGACAAGATGGAGGTACGCGCGGCCGAGAACGGCGAGTTCCTGCGCGCCGGCCTGCTGTCCATCCAGAGCCGCCACCCGATCGTCGGCGACGTCCGCGGCCGCGGCCTCATGCAGGGCGTCGAACTGACCGGCGACAAGGAACGCGCCGGCGCGGCGGTCACCACCCGCTGCCTGGAGCTGGGCCTGCACATGAACGTTGTTCAGCTGCCCGGCATGGGCGGCACGTTCCGCATCGCCCCACCCCTCACCGCGACGCGCGAGGAACTGGGGCTCGGTCTGGAGATCCTCGACCAGGCGCTCGGCGAGGTGGCCTGACCAGGTCGGCCGGGTCGGCTGGGCGGCCGAAGTGGTAGCCCTGGGCGTATCGGTAGCCCAGGCGCAGCAGTTCCGCGGCCTGCTCGGCGGTCTCGACTCCCTCCGCGACCGCTTCCAGGCCGAGTCCGTCGCTGACCTGGATCAGGGCGGTGGCGATGACCGCGTGCCGGCCGGCCATGGTGATGGTGTCGACGAACGATTTGTCGACCTTGAGGATGTCGACCGGGACGGTCTGCAGCAGGCCCAGTGACGAGTGGCCGGTGCCGAAATCGTCGAGGGCGATCGCCACGCCCAGCGCGTGCAGGTCCTTGACCGTCTGTACGGCCTGGCCGCGGCCGAACACCGCGGTCTCGGTGACCTCGACGGTCAGCCGGCCGGGTGACAGCCCGGTCGAGGCCAGCACCGCGGCGACCGTGCCGGCGAGACCGGGTTCGGCGAGCTGGCGGGCCGACACGTTGACTGACATCCGGGCGGGTGCCTCCGCGTCCGGGTCGTCGTGCCAGGCCACCGCCTGGGTGCAGGCGGTGTGCAGGATCCAGGCGCCGAGCTCGACGATCAGCCCGGTGTGCTCGGCCGCCGGGATGAACCGGTCGGGCGGGACCGGGCCGTGCGCCGGGTGGTCCCAGCGCACCAGTGCCTCGACCGCCACGGTGCGCCCGGAGGCCAGTTCGACGATCGGCTGGTACACGACCCGGAACTGCCCCTCGTCGAGGGCGGTGCGCAGGTCCGCGCCCATCCGCGCCTGCTGCTCGCCGGTCTCGTCCAGTTCGGGCCGGTAGCGGCGGCGCCCGTCACTGGTGCCCTTGGCCGCGTACATGGCGACGTCGGCGCGCCGCAGGACCTCGTACGGATCGGTGGTGCCCGTGCTGTCGGCCACGCCGATGCTGGCGCCGACCAGCAGTTCGTGGCCCTGGGCGACGACCGGCGCGCGCAGCGTCTCGGCAAGGCGGGCCATCGTCTGGTCGGCGGCCGCGCCGGACGCCGCGGGCAGCAGCAGCGCGAACTCGTCGCCGCCCATCCGGGCCACCAGCACGTCCTCGTGCAGTGCGCCGCGCAGCCGGCCGGCGACCACCGCGAGGAGCCGGTCACCGACGGCGTGGCCGAGCCGGTCGTTGACGCCCTTGAAGTTGTCCAGGTCGAGCAGCGCCACCTCGACCGGGCCCTCGGCCAGCGCGCCGGCCAGCGCCTGCTCGAAGCGCCGGCGGTTGGCCAGCCCGGTGAGGTCGTCGGTCATGGCGAGCCCGGCGAGCTGGTCGGCCTGGCGCTGGACCTGGCCGACGAAGCCCGACATGCGGAACAGGACGAGCAGGAACAGCAGCGCCGCACCGCCGGCGATCGCGAGCCGGTCGACCGGGTCACCGCCGATGCCGGGTACGAGCAGCAGGGCCGGGGCGAGCAGCGTGCAGGTGGCGAGCAGGATGAGCCGGGACCGGCCGACCCGGGCCCCGGCGCGTTCCGGGACCAGGGTCCCGGCGGTGCGCATCGAGGGGTGCAGGGCGGCGGCACCCCAGCACACGTACGAGAGCAGCCAGCCGGCGTCGAGGATGCTGCCGGTGGTCTCGGCGTAGAGCTCGACCAGCGAGTAGCTGATGTCCGACGAGAGCAGCAGCGCCACCGCGATCCCGAGCAGCCGCACGCTGGCCGGGCGGCGCCCCGACGTGGTGTAGAAGCGGGCCAGCATCGCCAGCAGCAGGGCGTCGGCGGCCGGGTAGGCCACCCCGACGATCCGCTCGGCGGGCGACGCGGTGGCGCTGGTCGCGACCGGGTGCATCACGAACACCCAGAACGTCAGGCCCAGCCCGACCGCCACGACGGCCGCGTCGGCCAGGGCCGCGAGGTCGCGCCCGCTCCGGTCCCTGCCGCGCATCAGCAGCAGCATCCCGGCCACGAGCATCGGGTACGCGCTGAGGTAGAAGATGTCCGCCGCGGACGGGTAAGGATCGTCGTGCAGGACGTACTTGTGATACTCGAAGACCAGGTCCCCGGCTACCCACGTGACCTGTCCGGCGGCGAACCAGTACCACAGCGCCGGCCGGTGGGCCCGGTGCAGGCGGATCCCGGCCACGATCAGGACGGACGAGGTCAGGCCGATGGCGTCGTAGGCGAGCTGGGACGGCAGGGTGTCGCGGGGCAGCAGGTAGTACGAGCCCGCCGCGACCGCGCCCACGACCAGCCACCAGCGCCAGATCCGCTCCCGCCACACCTCAGCGCACCACGGTGGGTACGCCGAGGAAGTCCGGCTCCGCCACCGGCCGGCCGAAGTGGTAGCCCTGCGCGAGGCGGTACCCGAGCCGGTACAGCTCGGCGGCCTGTTCGGCGGTCTCCACGCCCTCGGCCACCGCCATCAGCCCGAGCCCGTTGCTGACCTGGATCAGCGCGGTGGCGATGACCGCGTGCCGGCCGGCCATGGTGATGGTGTCGACGAACGACTTGTCGACCTTGAGGATGTCGACCGGAACGGTCTGCAGCAGGCCGAGCGACGAGTGCCCGGTGCCGAAATCGTCGAGGGCGATCCGGACCCCGAGGTCGTGCAGCTCCTGCACGGTCTGCACGGCCTGGCCGCCGCCGAACACCGCGGTCTCGGTGACCTCGACGATCAGGTGCCGGGCGCCCAGGCCGGTCCAGGCGAGCACCTCGGCGACCACCGCGGTGAAGCCCGGTTCGGCGAGCTGGCGGGCCGACACGTTGACCGACATGCGCTCGGGCGCGTGGTCGCCGAGCGTGTCGCGCCACATGACGGCCTGCGCGCACGCGGTCCGCAGGATCCAGGCGCCGAGCTCGACGATGAGACCGTTCTGCTCGGCGACCGGGATGAACTCCGCCGGGCTGACGAAGCCGCGCTCCGGGTGCTCCCACCGCACCAGCGCCTCGACGGAGACGATGCGCCCGTCGGGCAGCGACACGATGGGCTGGTAGACGACCCGGAACTGCCCGGTGTCCAGGGCGGTGCGGATCTCCGCGCCGAGCTGGGCCTGCTCCCCGGCCCGGGCGTCGAGGTCGGCGGTGTAGTGCCGGTGCCGCCCGCCGCCGGCCTCCTTGGCGGCGTACATCGCGATGTCGGCGCGCCGCAGCACCTCGCCGGCGTCGGTGGTGCCCTCGCCGTCCGCGCTGCCGATGCTGGCCCCGATGAGCAGTTCGTGCCCGCCGGCCTCGATCGGCCGGCGTAGGGCGGCGCCGAGCCGTTCGACGATGCCGGCCATGGTGGCGGGCGAGCCGGTGCCGACCAGCACCGCGAACTCGTCACCGCCCATCCGGGCCACCAGGTCACCCTCGCGCAGCGCGCCCGCGAGCCGGCCGGCGACCACGGCGAGCAGCCGGTCGCCGACGGCGTGACCGAGCCGGTCGTTGACGTCCTTGAACCCGTCGAGGTCGAGCATGGCGACCAGCGGGTTCCCGGTGGCGGCCACGGCGGCCAGCCGTTCCTCGAACACCCGCCGGTTCGGCAGCTCGGTCAGCGCGTCGCACAGCGCGAGCTCCTCCAGCTGGCGGGCCTGGCGCTGCACCTGCGACACGAAACCCGACATCCGGGCCATGACCAGCAGGAACAGCACGACCGCGCCGACCCCGATGGCCAGCCAGTTCAGCCGGGACGAGCCGACCGTCAGCCCCTGCACGAACAGCAGGACGGGCACGAGCAGCGTGCAGGCGGCGAGCACGGCCAGCCGGGTCCGGCCCAGGCTGTGGTCGGCTCGCGTGACCTCCGGCGCGGGCTCGCGCGACGAGCGGTGCAGGGCGGCGGCGCCCCAGACGGTGTTGGAAACCAGCCAGCCGACCGCGACCGCGCCCTCCATGTCGGTCGCATAGGTGGTCACGACCTGGTACGCGACGTCGGAGGCGAGCAGTGTGCCCATCCCGACGGTGAGCAGCGTCAGACTGGCCGTGGGCCGCCCGGCCCGGGTCAGCAGCCGGGCCACCAGGGCCAGGAGCAGAAGATCGAGCGCCGGGTACGCGGCCCCGATGATCCGCTGCCCCCACGGCACCGATCCGTCGGCGGCGAGCGGGCCGATCACGAACACCCACCAGACCAGGCTCAGCCCACCGGCGATGACGGCCGCGTCGAGCATGCCGGCCCAGTCGCGCCCGAAGCGGCCCCGGGAGACCATGAGCGTGCCGGCCACCAGCAGCGGGCAGGCCCCGAGGTAGAAGACGTCGGCCAGGGACGGGAACGGCGACTGGTGCAGGACCTGCCGGTAGATCTCGTACGTGACGTCGCCGAGCAGCCGCACCAGCACCGCCACCGCGAACACGTACCACCCGGCGCGCTGACCGGGGCGGTTGCGCCGGATCCCGGCGATGATCACGGCGAGCGTCGCGAGCGTGAAACTGTTGTAGACGACCGCGGCGGCCGGGGTGCCGTCGCGCATGAACGGGTACGCGACGCTGACCAGCAGCCCCACGATCGTCCACGCCACGACCACCCGGTCGGCAGATCCCTTCCGCACGTCATGCCATCGGCAGTTCGCGGGTCCATCTGAGCGGCGCGGCGCCCGGGGTTTGCCGCGGGCGTCAGGCCGGCAGGGCGCGCTCGACGATCGCGGCCGTGTCCGTGCCGGCCAGCAGGGTGCCGAACGTCAGGCCGCCCCCGCCCCCGTCGCCGCCCCCGTCGCCGCCGAGGCGGGAGCCGCAGAACGCGTCGGCGACCACGGCCGGGGCGTGCCGGACCAGCAACGACCCCTGCAGCACCAGGGCCATCCGCTCCGCGACCCGGCGGGCCAGCGGCTCCGGGTCGGCGGCGGTGAGCAGCCTGTCCAGCCCGGCGACGGCCCGGTCCAGGCGGCGGTCCGCCCCGGCGGTGGTGCCGATCTCCGCCCGCCACGCCTCGAGGCTGCCCGGATCGCGGCGCAGGGTCCGCAGCACGTCGAGCGCCTGGACGTTGCCCGAGCCCTCCCAGATCGAGTTGAGCGGGGCGTCGCGGTACAACCGGGGCAGCCCGGACTCCTCGACGTAACCGTTGCCGCCCAGGCACTCCAGGGCCTCCCCGACCACGGCGGGCTGCCGTTTGCAGACCCAGTACTTGCCGGCCGCGATCACCATGCGGGCGAACGCGCGTTCGGTGCCGTCACCGCGTACGCCCCGGTCGACGGCCCCGGCCAGCCGCAGGGCCAGCGCCGTCGCGGCCTCGGTCTCCACCGCCAGGTCGGCCAGGACGGCCCGCATCAGCGGCCTGGTGATCAGCGGGGCGCCGGACGTGGACCGGTGCCGGGCGTGGTGCACGGCCTGGACCAGCGCGGCCCGCATCCCGGACGCGGAGCCGGTCACGCAGTCGAGCCGGGTCATCGCGACCATCTCCAGGATGGTCGGCACGCCCCGGCCCTCGTCGCCGACCCGCCACGCCACGGTCGCGTCGAACTCGGGCTCGGCGCTGGCGTTGCTGCGGTTGCCGAGCTTGTCCTTGAGCCGCTGGATCCGGAACGTGTTGCGGGTGCCGTCCGGCAGCACCCGCGGGAGCAGGAAACAGGTCAGCCCGCCCGGTGCCTGGGCCAGCACCAGGAACAGGTCGCTCATCGGGGCGCTGGTGAACCACTTGTGCCCGCGCAACCGGTAGGTGCCGTCGGCGACCGGGGTGGCCGTCGTCGTGGTGGCCCGCACGTCGGAGCCACCCTGCTTCTCGGTCATCCCCATGCCGGCGAGCAGCCCGGCCTTGCCGTCCGGGGCCCGCAGCCCCGGATCGTAGACCCGGCCGGTCAGCAGCGGCTCGTAGGCGGCGGCCAGGCCGGCGTCGTGGCGCAGGGCCGGCACCACCGCGTACGTCATGGAGACCGGACAGGAGTGCCCGGCCTCCACCTGGCTCCACGTGAACAGGCCCGCGGCCCGGGCGACGTGGGCCCCCGGCCGGGCGTCGGCCCACGCGGCCCCGGCCAGCCCGGCCCCGACCGCGACGTCCATGAGCCGGTGCCAGGACGGGTGGAACTCGACCTCGTCGACGCGGTGGCCGTACCGGTCGTGGGTGCGCAGGCGTGGCTCGTACCGATTGGCGTCGTCGGCCCACCGCTGGGCCTCCTCCCGCCCACCCAGCTCGCCCAGCCGGTGCAGCTCGTCGGCTGCCCACCCGGCGCCCTCGCGCGCGACGGCCTCGAGCAGTGCGGCGTCCGCGGCCAGATCGTGCCCGGCCAGCGGCGGCACCTGATTCACGACCTCGTGCGTCTCGCCACCCATGACTTCGACGGTATGTCCGCCCGGACCGGGCCACCAGGGGTGATCCTGACGGGGTGAGACTTCCCCGCGCCGCGGCCGCGCTCCTGCTGGCCGCCACCCCTTTCGTCCCGCCGGATGCACCCGCCCCGCTGGACCCTGTGGTCGCGCCGCTGGACCTCCTGGTCGCGCCGCCGGCGGAGTACGGGATGCTGGCGCTGATCAGCGGCGAACTCACCCGTGACGGGCGGTGCCTGCTGCTCGCGAACGGCGATGCCCGCAGCGTCGTCATCTGGCCGGCCGGCACCCGCTGGCTGGCCGACGAGGAGGTTGTCGTGCACCCCTCCGGCGCCCGGATCCGCCTGGGCGATTCCTTCCGGACCGGCGGGGGTCACGTCCCGATCAGCCATCGTCTGGCTACCGGCTGGCTGAGCGAGGCCGACTGGCGGGCCGCTCTCGCCTGCGCCCGGAAGGTGGACTTCCACGGGGTGGTCCTGAACCCGTTCTCGCCGATCGAGGCCACCACCGAGCCCGCGATCCCGGGGTGACAGACTTGCCGCCATGGGTCTGTTCACGCTCGACGAGGCACGCAAGGAGCTGGTCCGGCTGCGGCCGCTGCTCGACGACATCGTCGCGCTGCGGGCCGACGTGGTCGAGCTGTCCGCGGCGCTGACCCCGGGCGGCCGGCCCACCCCGCTCGGCGGGCTGCCCGAGCACAAGGCGGCCGAGGCCCGGCTCAACGAGCTGATGACCGAGGTGCAGGAGACCGGGGTCGAGCTCAAGGGCATCGCGCCGCTGCTCGTCGACTTCCCGGCCGACCTCGACGGCGTGCCGGTGCTGCTCTGCTGGCTCGAGGGCGACGCCGAGCTGACCTGGTACCACCGCGCCGACCTGGGCTTCGCCGGTCGCCGCCGCCTGCCCTGAGCGTTCAGCGGTGCCGGCGGGCGATCGCGTACAGATCCCGGGCCGGTCCGGTCAGCTGACCCGCGGCCGGCCAGATCGCCCGGAGCCGGCGCTGCAGCGGCACCGCCGACGGCACCGCGACCAGGGTGCCGGCGGCCAGCTCGGCGGTCACCGCCAGCGAGCTCAGCACCGCCACGCCCGAGCCCGCCGCCACCGCGTGCTTGATCGCCGTGGTCGACGACAGCTCCAGCAGCGGGGTCGTGGTGTGCCCGCCCAGGGCCTGCTCGAACGCGCGCCGGGTGCCCGACCCCGCCTCCCGGGAGACCAGCGGCGTCGCGGCCAGCTCCGCGGCGCTCACACCCCGGCGCCGGCGGGCCCAGGGATGGCCCGGTCCGACGACCACCGCGAGCCGGTCGGTGGCGACCACCTCGGCGTGCAGGCCGGCGGGCAGGTCCGGGCCCTCCACGAAACCCAGCTCGACCCGGCCGGCCAGGACCGCGTCGGCGACGTCTGAGGAGTTCGCCGCACGCAGCGTCACGCTCAGCCCCGGGTGGGCCACCCGCAGCGCCACCAGCCACGGCGGCAGCAGGTACTCCGCGACGGTCTGGCTGGCGGCCACCGCCAGGCGGCTCTCCTGGGTCGTGCGCAGCGCCGCGACCCCGGTGGCGAGCGCGTCGGCGGCGTCGACCGCGGTCCGGGCCCAGTCCGCGACCAGGGCCCCGGTCCCGGTCAGGGTCGAGCCGCGCGGGCCCCGGTGCAGCAGGGTGAGGCCGAGCCGGCGTTCGAGCTCGCGCAGGCGGGCGCTGGCGGCCGGCTGGGAGACCCGGTGGGCCGCGGCGGCCTGTCCCACGCTGCCGAGGCGGGCGACGCTGAGCAGCAGGTCGAAGCCGGTCAGGTCGGCGAACACCGGCGGCAGGGGCATGGCGGTCATCATCGCGGATGCCGGCCCGGCCGGGACGCACGACCCGCGACCCGTGAACCGTGACCCGTCTCCGGTCATAACCGTGGGTTATGGCCCCATGGGTGATCGGTCCCTACCGGGCCGCCCGCCACCGGGCGAGCATGGACACATGATCGGACCCAACTGGTTTGCCTGCGTCATGGGCACCGGGATCGTCGCCACCGCCGCGGCGACCCTGCCCGTCGACGTGCCGGGGCTGCGTACCTTCGCCACCCTCGTGTGGGCGCTGGCCGTCGTGCTGCTGATCGCCGTCACCGGTGCGCTGCTGCGGCGCGGCTCCTGGCACGCCGGCGACCCGGTCATGGTGCAGTTCTGGGGCGCACCCCCGATGGCGCTGATGACGGTCGGGGCGGGGACGCTGCTGCTCGGCCGGGACCTCGTCGGGCAACCGGCCGCGGTCGCCGCCGACCTGGTGCTCTGGGGCACCGGAACGGCCCTCGGGCTGGCGGTCGCGGTCGCCGTGCCGTACCGGATGATGACCGGGACACCCGCCGAGCCGGACGCCGCGTTCGGAGGCTGGCTGATGCCGGTCGTGCCGCCCATGGTGTCCGCCGCGACCGGCGCGCTGCTGGTGCGGCACGTGCCGTTCCCCCGCGAGCTGCTGCTCGGCTGCTACGCGCTGGCCGGGATCAGCCTGTTCGCCGCCGTCGTGGTCATCACCCAGATCTGGGCGCGGCTCGTGCGCCACCCCGGCGGTGCCGCGCGCTCCGTGCCGACCCTGTGGATCGTGCTCGGCCCGCTCGGGCAGTCCGTCACCGCGTTCCACCTGCTCGGCCGGTCCGCCGAGGGGGTCCTCGACGAGCCCTACGCGACCGGGGCCCAGGTGATCGCGCTGCTCTACGGCGTACCCGCGCTCGGTTTCGCCTTCTTCTGGGCCGCCCTCGCCGGCGCGATCACGCTGCGCACCGCCCGCGCCGGCCTGCCCTTCTCGCTGACCTGGTGGAGCTTCACGTTCCCGGTCGGCACAGTCGTCACCGGCACCAGCGGCATGGCGGTCCGGTCCGGCTCACCGGCACTCGCCCTGCTGGCACTTCTGCTGTACGGATGCCTGCTCGCCACCTGGGCCGTCGTTGCGGTACGCACGGGTCGCGGGATCAGGCGCGGCGACCTGATGTATTCGCCGCGGGCGCTGCGGAGATCTACATTGACCGGATGACCGGTGACTTCTCGATCAAGCCGACGCTGACCGGTGAACGGGTGGAGCTGCGCCCCTTCCTCGACGAGGACTACCCGGCGATCGAGGCCGCGTTGCGCGACCCCGAGGTGATCCGGCTGACCGGCAGCACCCCGATAGTGTGGGACGAGGCGGCCCACGTGCGCCTGCGGGAGTGGTATTCGACCCGCAACCGGCAGCCGGACCGGCTCGACCTGGCCGTCACGGACCGGGCCACCGGACACTGGGTGGGCGAGGTCGTCCTCAACAAGGTCGACGTGCACAACCAGGCCTGCAACTTCCGGATCCTGATCGGCCCCGGCGGCCGCGACCAGGGGTTCGGCACCGAAGCGGTCCGGCTCCTGCTCGACCACGCGTTCGGCACCCTGGGTCTGCACCGCGTCGAGCTCCAGGTCTTCGCGTTCAACCCCCGCGCCCGCCGCGTCTACGAGAAAGCCGGATTCCAGGCCGAGGGCGTGCTGCGCGACGCCCTGCGCACCCCCGGCGGCTGGGCCGACGCCATCGTGATGTCAGCCCTCGCCCCCGGCTCCTGAGCTGGTCAGGGCGGCCGCGGCGAGCAGGGTCAGTTTGTCGGCGCCGGTGGTGGACGGGTCGGGGTGGTAGACCACGAGCATGATTCGGAAGGAGGCGACCAGCGCCGCCGCGGCTGCCTCCCAGTCGGGCCACATGTCCTGCTCGGCGGGGTCCAGGAACACGTCACGCAGCCGGTTGCCGCCGGCGACCAGGCGCGGCGAGAGCGCGGTCGCGAGGCGGTTGGCGGCGAGCACGTCCAGGTGACGGCCCTCCACGAACGCGGGGAACGGCAGCACCGTCAGGAACTGCGCGGTGCTCGCCGGCACCGCTTCCCGGCGGGGACGCCGCCGGCGAGACCCAGCAGATGGTCCCGGGTCGTGTCGTCGAGGTGCAGCACGCGGGCCAAGGACTCCAGGACCTGCACCGACGGGCTGCGGTCGCGGCCGCGTTCGAGCCGCAGGTAGTAGTCGGCACTGATCCCGGCGAGCATCGCGACCTCCTCGCGGCGCAGGCCCGGCACCCGGCGTACGCCCAGCACGGGAACACCCGCCTGCTCGGGAGTGACAAGGTCGCGCCGGGCACGCAGAAACGCACCCAGAAGATTCGATGGCCCGGTCATCATCCCAAGGTAGGCGGGTGCGCGCGCCGGTGAGGGGGTCCTGTCGGGCCCCTGGCTGTGGTCCGCGGCGACGCGCTGAGTTTCACGGTGGCGGACCTGCTCGACGACGCCGGATGGGCCGATGCCGTGGCCGGCTGCGACTCCGTAGCGGGGGCCTGCCCGGATATCCGGACGTCCACATCCCGTTCATCGACGTGCGTGACGTCGCCGCGGCCCACGTCCTGGCCCTGACCACGCCCGGTGCGGGTGGGCAGCGGTTCCTGCTGTCCAGCGGGCCGGCGATCTCGCTGAACACGTCGGCAGCCTGTTGAAGGCACATCTCGGTGCCGCGGCCGGGCGGGTGCCGGCCCGCGGCATCCCGAACGTCGTGGTGCGCCTCGCCGCTCTCGTCGATCCGGAGTTCCGGGCGCTGGTCCCCGACCTCGGATATGTCAAGAAGCCGTCCAGCGACAAGGCCCGCACGGTGCTCGGCTGGACGCCGCGTGACGTCGACTCCGCCATCCTCGCCGCCGCCGGGTCGATGATCGCCAAGGGCCTGGTCAGGAAGTAGTGTTGCGTTCGTCTCGCCAGGCAAGGAACTCGCGGAGCCCGGCGAGGTCCGGTTCAGGCCCACCGGTGTGGACGGTGAAGAGGCGGGCGCCGAGGGCGTACATCCGGTCGCGGTCGGCGGTCCTGCCCATCACCGAGATCTCGATCCCGGCCGGGTCGCGGCCGGCCGCCGCGCAGTGCTCGCCGAGGATGCGCAGCTTGCGTTCCAGGGCCTCGGCGTCGGCATAGCTGTGCCAGATGTCGGCGTGCTTCGCGGCGAGCCGGAGCGTCTTCTTCTCGCCACCACCGCCGATCAGGACCGGGATCCTGCGGGTGGGCGGCGGATCGAGCTCGGCCCACCGGGACTCGATGCGGGGCAGGGCCCGGGCGAGGTCGTCGAGGCGGCTGCCGGCGGTGCCGAACTCGTAGCCGTATCCGGTGTAGTCGCGTTCGAACCAGCCCGACCCGATGCCGAGGACCAGGCGGCCGGCGCTGATGTGGTCGACGGTGCGGGCCATGTCGGCGAGCAGATCCGGGTTGCGGTAACCGTTGCCGGAGACCAGGGCGCCGATCTCGACCCGGGAGGTGGACTCCGCCCAGGCCGCGAGCATGGTCCAGCACTCGAAGGTCGGGCCGTCCGGCGGGCCGGTGACCGGATGGAAATGGTCCGCGTTGAACAGCAGATCGACACCGAGATCCTCGGCCCCGGCGGCGACGCGGCGGATGGTGGCATAGTCCAGGTGCTCCGGCTGCAACTGCAACCCGACGCGAACCGGCCGGTCTGTCATGCAGCGATGTTAACGCACCACCGCGGTCGAGTCGGCATTGGTGACAACGGCGGCAATTGCCTCGGCCCTGGTGAAACTCTTGGCCAGGGAGAACGTATTCTTGATGCCGTGGAAAGCGCGGGAGAAGCCGCCGTCACCGAGTGCCTCGAAATGGATCTCACGCCGGTCGTCATGGTCCATCAGATAGAGTCGCACGCCCCACACGCCGGTCGGGCCCTTGCGGGACGCGAGCAGTGAGATGTCCGGCCGGCCGCTGAACTGGTCGAGCGGGTTGTCGCTGACGGTCAGCGGTTCCACCGTCGCTTTCTGGCTGCTCAGGGCGGCGTTCAGCAGAGCCGCCACCTCGGCCAGGGGATCGCGGTGTCCACTGTCATCGACTTCGTCTGCATGATGGGTCACGCTTTCTGTACGATATTACTCAGCGATTCTGGCGACTTTCCTGGGCGCGGCGGCGAGATTCGGCGGCGAGGGCTTTCTGGCGCTCCTCCTCTTCTTTCTTGCGCAGGCGGAGCTGCTCGTCGGCCAATTTCTTCTGATCTTCCGCCTGGCGGACCACAGAATGATTCGACTGGGCGGGCGGGATGTCCGGCATATCGGTGTCCCTCCATGATGGATCGGTTATGAAGGGGACTGTAATCGCTCGCGCCGGACCGGGAGCCACCCGTTCGGGTCGCCTGCCACGCCTAACGCCGCCCGTCGACGCCGATCGATGCAGCGAATCCGGCTGCCGAGATGCCCGCGCGCCAGGGGCGGGCAGCGGGGGCGGGCAGCGGGGGTGGGGGTTCACCCGGCCCGGCCGGCGCGGGGAAACGCCGACCGGGGACGGTGAACCCGGCCGGGCCCTCGGTATGCCGGCCGGGAACTCTATGGCCCGTGAGGGTCCATCGAGTGCTCAGTGTCGGTTGGCCCCGGAAAGGTTGCCCGGGCCGGGAGAAAACTTTCCAGGGGTCCTCGGCCCGGCTCAGAAAGGGAAGATTCCGGCCGATAAGCGGATGTGGGTGACATTCATGCGGTGATCGACGCTCGGGCGGTCACTCCGGTCTTCCGGCGCCTGGTCTCGTTGCGGACCGGTGCGCCGGTGGGCTTCGAGGTTTCCGGGCCGCCGGGGGATCTGGCCGCGGCTGCCCGTGCGGTGGGGCGGGGCGCCGAGCTCGCGTGGGTGTTCCGGGCGGCGGCGTATCGCACGGCTCTCGACACCGGCCTCGACGTCACGCTGCTCGTCGCCGCGGAACGGGCACCGTGCCCGCCGGAGCTCGCCGCCGAGGTGGCCCGGGCCGAAAAGCAGCTGACCATCGTCGAAGAGCTGGCCACCGGACGGGAACTGGCCCTGAGCAGGGAGCTGGCCGCGGGCAGGGAGCTGGCCGGGCGCGGGGGCGGGGGCGGGTTGCTGGGGGCGGCCGCGGGGATCCGGGCGGCGGGGCACGGGGTGGCGCTGGGGGATGTCGCGGCCGGGGTGGCGTTGTTGCCGTTGGTGCAGCCCGATGTGGTGACGGTGGACATGGGTTCGCTGCGGTCGCCGGAGGATCCGTACCGGGCTCGGACGGTCGCGGCGGTCGGGGAGTATGCCGAGGCCTTCGGGGCGGCGGTGGTGGTCACCGGGGTGCAGAGCCCGGAGGACGCGCGCCTGGCCTGGGCGGCCGGGGCCACCGTGGTGCGGGAGGGCGTGGTGCGGGAGGGCGTGGCGCCGGAGCTCACGGCCGGGGAGAAGTGGCCGCCCAGGGCGGTTGCTCCGGGGATCGCGGGCGGCACCCCGTACGCGATCGTCGGGGGTTGTCGTCCGGTGATGGAGACGTCCCGGGCGTCTCTGGTGGCGGTGAGCCGGCGGCTGGAAGCCCTTGCGGCGGACGGTCAGGTGCTGCTCGCCTGTGGTCCGGAGGCCGGGGATCCCGGCGCGGCCATGGTGCGGCGCCTCGGCCGGATCGCCCGGCTGAGTCCGCTGGTCGCCGTGCTGGGGGAAGGTGTCGACGCGGAGCCGGCGCCGGGGGTGCGCGGCGTGGATCTTACCGAGGGGGATCCGTTGCGGGGTGAGCGGAACCTGATCGTGCTGGGTCCGCAGCAGGCCGCGGCGCTGGTGGCCCGGGAGATCGACGGGGACCGGTTCGGGTTCGCGGTCACGTATCAGCGGGACCTCGTGGTCGCCGCGGCCCGGTCGTTGCTCGGCCGCGTATCCTGAATCCGGTTGCAGATTGCAACCGGATAGGGGCGGGCATCGTGGGCGACCTGATCTGCACCGGTATCACCTCCCTCGACGGGTACATCGCCGACGAGAACGGCGCGTTCGACTGGAGCGTGCCGGACGAGGAGGTGCACCGCGCGGTCAACGACCTGGAGAAGGGCATCGGGACCTACCTGTACGGGCGGGGGATGTACGAGGTCATGTCCGCCTGGGAGACCATGCACACCGAGCCCGGGCTGCCGCCGTACATCCTGGACTATGCCTCGGTGTGGCAGGCCGCCGACAAGGTCGTCTACTCCACGACGTTGCCGCGGGCGCGCACCGCCCGTACGCGTGTCGAACGCTCTTTCGATCCCGCGGCGGTCCGGGCGATCAAGGAGAACGGCCGGGTGAGCGTCGGCGGTCCGGGGCTCGCCGCGCAGGCCCTGCGCGCGGGCCTGGTCGACGAGATCGGGATGTTCGTGTCGCCGGTCGTCGTGGGTGGCGGCAAGCGCTTCCTGCCCGACGGTGTCAAGCTCTCGCTCGAGTTGCGGGAGCAACGCCGGTTCGGCAACGGGGTCGTCTACCTGCGCTACCGCGTGTCCCACTGAACCGAGCGCGCTGCGGCGCGGGCTGGTTGGATGGATCTTGTGCTGGCCCGATACACCGTAGCGGCGTCGCTCGCGCGGTTGGCCGACGAGGGCGCGCGGGTCGCCGTGCTCCTGCATGTCCTGGCCGTGGGCCGCGGTGCCGCGTTCGGTGGCCTGCTGGTGGCCGCGCTCATGGTGCCGCACGTCCTCGTGGCCCCGGCGGTGGGCGCGCTCGCCGATCGGGTCCGGCACCGGCGGTTGCTCTATGTCTCGGGCCTTGCCGGGTACGCGGTGTGCCTGCTCGGTGCCGCCCTCTGCGTACGGGACCTCCCGGTGCTCGCATTCGTGCTGGCCGTGGTCGCGGGCTGCTGCGCGCCGTTGCAGATCGGCGGGCTGACCAGCCTGCTGGGCGAGATCGCGCCCGGCCGGCTGCCGCGGGCGTTCGGGCTGGACGTCGCGTCGTACAGCGTCGCCGGGATCGCCGGGCCGGCCGTCGCCGCGCTGGTCGCCGGATGGACCGCGCCGATCTGGTCCGTGGTGGTGCTGTCGGGTTCCGGGCTGGTCGCGGCGGCGCTGGTGGCGACGCTCCGGCTCGGCACCGCGCCGCCGCACGACGGGCGGCGCGGCGGTGCGGTCCGGGCGATCGTGCGGCGGCCGGCGCTGGCCGCGGTCACCACGGCCGCGACGCTGGCCGCGTTCGGTCAGGGCGCGCTGCCGATCGTCGCGGCGCTGCTGGCCGAGGACCACGCCGACCCGCCGCTGACCGGTTTCGCGCTGTCCGCGATGGCGGTGGGCAGCCTGGTCAGTTCGCTGCTGTACGCCCGTCTGCCGGTCCGGCGGTGGGCTCCCGAGCACGTGGCGCTCGTCGCGATGACCGTGGTGGCGCTGCCGTTCGCGGTGCTGGTGTTCGCCGGCGGCCGCTGGGCGACGCTCGGGTTCTTCGCCGCGGCGGGACTGCTGACCGGCCCGGCGCTCGCCCTGATCATGGTGGTCCGGGACCGGGAGGCACCGGCCGGGGTCCGCACCCAGGTCTTCACGATCGCCGCCGGTCTCAAGGTGACCGCCGCCGCGGCCGGGGTCGCCGTCGCGGGCCTGGTCACCGCCCAGGGTGCGGTGGTGCTGCTGCTGGCGGTCGCGGCCTGTCATCTCGCGGCGGGTACGGCCGGCGCGGTCATCCTGCGTGGTCAGGAGCCGGACCGGCGCTCCAGGAACGCGTAGACGTCCTGCGCGTCGACGCCCGGGAACGTGCCGGCGGGCAGCGCCGCGAGCAGGTGGGAGTGGACCCGGGCGCTCGGCCAGGCCTGGCCGGACCACGATCGGACCAGCTCGGCGGGCGGGCGCCGGCAGCAGGACGGGTCCGGGCAGCGCGACACCGTACGCCGTGAGGTGTCGCCACCCCGGAACCAGCGGGCGTGTTCGTACGGGGTTCCCACCGTCACCGAGAATTCCCCGGACCGGGTCGACTCGACGTGCACGGTGCACCAGTACGTGCCGCCGGGCGTATCGGTGAACTGGTAGAACGACGAATAGGGATCGGGCGCCTGGAAGACCGTCCGGGAGGCCCAGTTGCGGCAGACCGGCTGGCCCTCGATGGCGCCGGTGACGTCCGCGGGGAACGTGACGTTGTCGTTCTCGTAGGCCTTGTAGACGGTGCCGCTCTCGTGGACCCGGACGAAGTGCACCGGGATGCCGAAATGGTGGGTGGCCAGGTTCGTGAAACGGTGGGCCGCCGTTTCGTAGGAGACGCCGAACGCGTCCCGGAAGTCGTCGATGGCCAGGGCGCGGTCGGCCTTGGCGGCGCGCAGGAAATCCACCGCGAACTTCTCCGGCATCAGCAGCGCGGCGGCGAAGTAGTTGGCCTCGACGCGCTGTCGCAGGAAGTCGCCGTAATCGGCCGGGTCGGCGTGCCCGAGCACGAAGTGGCCCAGTGTCTGCAGCACGACCGCACGCGGGTCGTGGCCTTTCCCGCTCGCGATCTGGGGCAGGTAGATGCGGTGGTTGCGCAGATCGGTGACCGACCGGGTCGAGCCGGGCAGGTCCGGCACGTAATGCAGGGTGAAACCGAGGCCGGCCGCGATGTCGAGGATCCCGCGCTGCGACAGCGGGCCGGTGGTGTTGCGGACCGATCGCAGCACTGTCGCGGCGGCCTGTTCGATGTCCGCGAAATAGTTGTCGCGTTCGCGCATCTGCTCGCGCAGCGCCTGATTGGCGCGGCGGGCCACCTCCGGGGTGGCGCTCTGCTCGGTCAGCCGGCGCGCGAGTTCGCGGTGCAGCCCGATCAGCGATTCCAGCGCGTCGGCCGGCAACCGCCGCCCGGCCCGGACGGTGGGCAGGCCCAGCGCGGAATATCCGGGATCTTTCTGAAAACGGGCCAGCTCGATCTCCAGCCCGGCGCGCCGGCTCGGCGCCTCCGGGCGCAGCAGATCCTGCAGCGGTACGCCGAGCGCGCCCGCGATCGCCTGCAGCACGCCGAGCTTCGGCTCCCGTTTGCCGTTCTCGATCAACGACAGCTGGGAGGGGGCGCGACCGACCTGGGCACTCAGTTGGCCGAGCGTCATGTTCTTCGACCGCCGTAGATGTCTGAGCCGCTGGCCCAGGGTCACCAGGTCGACATCGGAAGCCGTCATGGGTTTTGACGCTAACAGAATTTTCACGTTTCTTCTGCTCACAAATGGCTTCAGGAGCCCCACGCACCTCGGCGACAGTCGAGTTCTCCACCGAGAACGGAAGGAAGGCCGACTATGAGCGTTTCGGACCTCACCAGGGCGTGGGCCGGCGATCCGCGATGGCTGGGTGTCAAGCGCGACTACACGGCGCAGGACGTCGTGAAGCTGCGCGGCACACTGCAGGAGCGGCACACCCTCGCCGAACGCGGCGCCCAGCGGCTGTGGGAACTGCTGCACGAACAGGAGTACGTCAACGCTCTCGGCGCGCTCACCGGCGGCCAGGCCGTGCAGATGGTGCGGGCCGGGCTCAAGGCGATCTACCTGTCCGGATGGCAGGTCGCGGCGGACGCCAACCTGTCCGGGCACACGTACCCGGACCAGAGCCTGTACCCGGCGAACTCGGTGCCGGCGGTGGTGCGCCGGATCAACAACGCGCTGCTGCGCGCCGACCAGATCGACACCGCCGCCGGGCGCCACGAGCGGGACTGGTTCGCCCCGGTCGTCGCCGACGCGGAAGCCGGCTTCGGCGGGCCGCTCAACGCGTTCGAGCTGATGAAAGCGATGATCGCCGCCGGGGCCGCGGGCGTGCACTGGGAGGACCAGCTCGCGTCCGAGAAGAAGTGCGGGCACCTGGGCGGCAAGGTCCTCGTGCCCACGTCGCAGCACATCCGCACGCTCAACGCGGCCCGCCTGGCCGCGGACGTGGCCGGGGTGCCGACCCTGGTCATCGCCCGCACCGACGCGCTGGCGGCCGACCTGCTCACCACCGATGTCGACGAGCGGGACCAGCCGTTCCTCACCGGTGACCGTACGGCGGAGGGGTTCTTCCGGGTCCGCAGCGGACCGGCGGCCGCGATCGCCCGTGGGGTGGCCTACGCCGACTACGCCGACCTGCTGTGGGTCGAGACCGGCAAACCCGACCTGGAGTTCGCGAAGTCGTTCGCCGAGGCGGTCCACCAGGTCCACCCGGACAAGATGCTGGCCTACAACTGCTCGCCGTCGTTCAACTGGAAGCGCAACCTCGACGACGCCACCATCGCCCGGTTCCAGAAGGAGCTCGGCGCGATGGGCTACAAGTTCCAGTTCGTGACGCTGGCCGGGTTCCACGCCCTGAACCACTCGATGTTCGACCTGGCCAAGGGGTACGCGGCCGACGGGATGACCGCCTACGTGAAGCTGCAGGAGGCCGAGTTCGCGGCGGAAGCCGACGGCTACACGGCGACCAAGCACCAGGCGGAGGTCGGCACCGGCTACTTCGACGCGGTCTCCACGGCGCTGAACCCGGCCAGCTCCACGACCGCGCTGGCCGGCTCGACCGAGGCGGAGCAGTTCTGATGGAGCCGATCACGGTTGCCGGGTCGGCGTACCCGGACATCCTCACCCCGGAGGCGATCGCGTTCGTCGTCGCCCTCGACCGGGAGTTCGGCGCGCGCCGCGTCCAGCTGCTGGAGCGGCGCCGCCGGCGGCGTTCCACCCGTACCGACGAGCTGGACTTCCTCGCCTCGACGGCGGCGGTGCGCCGCGACGACTCGTGGACGGTCGCGCCGCCGGCCGAGGACCTGGCCGACCGCCGGGTGGAGATCACCGGCCCGCCGGAACGCAAGATGACCATCAACGCGCTGAACTCCGGCGCCCAGGTCTGGATGGCCGACTTCGAGGACGCCACGTCGCCGACCTGGGACAACGTCGTCTCCGGTCAGTGCAACCTGCGCGACGCGCTGGACGGCACGCTCGGCTACACCGCCCGCGACGGCAAGCAGTACCAGGTCAACGGCGACCTGCCGACCATCATGGTACGGCCCAGAGGCTGGCACCTGCCCGAATGCCACCTGCGTATCGGCGGCCGCGCGGTGTCGGCGTCGCTGTTCGACTTCGGCATGTACCTGTTCCACTGCGGCCGCCGGCAGCTCGACCGCGACAGCGGACCGTACTTCTACCTGCCGAAACTGGAGAGCCACCTCGAAGCGCGGCTGTGGAACGACGTGTTCGTCCACGCCCAGCAACTGCTCGGCATCCCGCGCGGCACGATCCGCGCGACGGTGCTGATCGAGACGGTCACCGCCGCGTTCGAGATGGACGAGATCCTGTACGAACTCCGCGAGCACTCCGCGGGACTCAACGCCGGCCGCTGGGACTACCTGTTCAGCATGATCAAGAACCGGCCGGACGTGGTCCTGCCCGAACGGTCCCAGCTGACGATGACGGCGCCGTTCATGCGGGCGTACACCGAACTGCTCGTGCGGACCTGTCACCGCCGCGGCGCCCACGCGATCGGCGGCATGGCGGCGGTCGTGCCCAGCCGTGACCCGGTCGCCGCGAAGCGGGCGCTCAACCAGGTCCGGCAGGACAAACGGCGCGAGGTCGGCGACGGCTTCGACGGCAGCTGGGTGGCCCACCCGGCCCTGGTCGAGACGTGCCGGGAGGTGTTCGACCAGTGGCTCGGCTTCGAGCCGAACCAGATCGTGCGCCGCCGCGACGACGTGCGGGTCACCGCGAAGGACCTGCTCGACGTCCGCTCCACCGGCATCACGGTCACCGAGGTCGCGCTGCGCACCAACGTCAGCGTGGCGCTGCGGTACGTGGCCGCGTGGCTGGGCGGGCGCGGCGCGGTGGCGCTCGGCGGGCTGATGGAGGACGCGGCGACGGCGGAGATCTGCCGTACCCAGCTGTGGCAGTGGATCTCCCGCGGCACCCGCACCGACTACGGCGTGCCGGTCACCGGGGGCCTGGTGACCCGGATGCTGCGCGAGGAACTGGACGTCCTCGCCGAGACCGGGGCGCTCGACGAGGACTCGGCCCGGCGCTTCGGCCAGGCCCGGACGCTGCTGACCGTTCTGCTCACCGAGCGCACTTGCCCGGAGTTCTTCACCCTGCCCGCGTACCTGCGTCATCTGACCAGCAACAAGCCGCTGCCCGTGCCCGCGATCCCGGCCTGAGCTGCACAGACCTCACGGCCCGGCGGTGGTTCGCCGCCGGGCCGTGACCGTTTCCGGCAGGCCGGTGACCGGGTTGACGGACGGTGAGAAAGATCTTGGCGCGATGTCCCGTTCCAGGTGCGATGCTGGGTCGATCCGGCCCGTCCAGCAGCCTGGGAGGACACCCCGATGTTGCCGCTCAATGCCCCGAACCTGTCGTCGCTGCCGGACGGCCTGCCCGTCCCCGGGTACGACCGTGACCGTCTCCGGACCGGGATCGTGCACTTCGGGGTCGGCGGTTTCCACCGTGCCCATGAGGCGATGTACCTCGATCGCCTGATGAACGAGGGCAAGGCTCTCGACTGGGCCGTCTGCGGCGTCGGCGTGATGCCGGCCGACGCCCGGATGCGCGACGCGCTGACCGCGCAGGACGGGCTGTACACGCTGGTCGTGAAGGCGCCGGACGGCACCTGGACACCCCGGGTCGTCGGTTCGATCAAGGAATACCTGTACGCCCCGGACGACCCGGAGGCGGTCATCGAGAAGATGGCCTCCGCGGACGTACGGATCGTTTCGCTGACGGTGACCGAGGGCGGGTACAACATCAACGCCGTCACCGGGCAGTTCGTCGCCGACAACCCCGACGTGCGCCACGACCTGCAACCGGGCGTCGCGCCGAGGACCACGTTCGGGCTGATCACCGAGGCACTGGCCCGGCGGCGGGCCCGCGGGCAGCAGCCGTTCACGATCATGAGCTGCGACAACATCCAGGGCAACGGCCACGTCGCCCGGCGCAGCTTCGTCGCGTTCGCCACCCTGCGAGACCCGGAGCTCGGCGCGTACGTCGAGGAGCACGTCGCGTTCCCGAACAGCATGGTCGACCGCATCACGCCGGTGACCACCGACGACGACCGCGCCGAGACCGGCAAGCGGTTCGGGGTCGACGACGCCTGGCCGGTCGTGTGCGAACCGTTCACCCAGTGGGTGCTCGAGGACGCGTTCCCGCTGGGCCGCCCGCCGTTCGAGGACGCCGGAGTGCAGCTCGTCGAGGACGTCGAGCCGTACGAGCTGATGAAGTTGCGCCTGCTCAACGCGAGCCACCAGGCGCTGTGCTACTTCGGTTACCTCTCCGGGTACCGCCTCGTGCACGACGTGTCCCAGGACCCGCTGTTCGCCGATTTCCTGCTGGCCTACATGGAGCGCGAGGCCACCCCGACGCTGGCCCCGGTGCCCGGCATCGACCTCGGCGAGTACCGGCACCAGCTCATCGAACGGTTCTCCAACGCCCAGGTCCGCGACACCGTCGCCCGGCTGTGCGCCGAGAGCTCCGACCGGATCCCCAAGTGGCTGGTCCCGGTGATCCGGCAGAACCTCGAGACCGGTGGCGAGATCCTGCGCTCCGCCGCGGTGGTGGCGTCCTGGGCCCGCTACGCCGAGGGTGTCGACGAGCAGGGTCAGCCGATCGAGGTCGTCGACCGGCTGCGCGACAGCCTCGTCACGATCGCCGGCTCCCAGCGCGACGACCCGCTCGCGTTCGTCAAGAACCGCGAGCTGTTCGGCGACCTGGCCGAGAACGAGCGGTTCGTGTCGACGTACCGCACGGTCCTGGCGTCGCTGCACAGCAAGGGCGCCCGCGCGACGCTCGAGGACCTGGCCGCGAGCTGACTCACCCGCCGGGGTGCCGCCGGATCAGCTCGGCGATCTCGCGCACCCGGGCGGTGGTGATGCCCATCCGCTGCTCGAGCGCCAGCGGATGGTCGGTCGGCTCGAGCTCGATGTGCGGGCGCTCGCCGACCGGCCCGGTGTGCACGTGCGTCTTGAGGTTGACCGTCGGCACCCGGTACCCGGGCAGCTCGGTGCAGAGCCAGCCGAAGGACGAGGGCTCCCGCTCGCGGCCCGGGACGCTCCAGAGCTCCATCATCCGGCTGAAGCTCGGCGCGCTCAGCGACACCCACACGCCCCACTCGAAGTCCGTCTCGGCGTCGATCACCGGGAGGATCAGTCGGGCCCGGACGAAGAAGTGCTCCGCCCTGATGACGCAGACCTCCTGCTCCAGGGCGCTGCGCTCGTCACCGGCGAACTCGTCGCTCCAGTAGACGGGCGCTGTCGCACCGTAGGAGAACGGCAGTCCCGGGTAGTGCTGGCCTGGATCACTCACGCGGGCGACGGTACAGGTAGGGGATCGGCCACCGTCATCGGCCATAATGTGATCGGGGTCACTTGATTCCGGGAACCGTGGGTGCGGGGGAGTCGTCTTGCCTGGTGTGAGACGAAGCCTGGAAGCGGTCGACGAGGAAGAACTCGTGCGGCGCACCGCCGGTGGTGACCGGCGGGCGTTCGACGAGTTGTACCGGCGCACCTCGCCGTGGCTGGCGGTGCGCCTGCGCCGCCGGTGCGCCGACGAGGACGTGGTCGCCGACGTGCTGCAGGAGACCTACCTGGCGGTGTGGCGGGCGGCCGGTGGCTTCGCCGGCGCCGCCGCCCAGGGCAGCGCCGTGGGCTGGCTGTGGACGATCGCCGCCAACCGGCTGGTCGACGCGTTCCGCCGCCGGGCCCGGCAGAGCCAGCTGCCGCCGGTCCCGCTCACCGCCACCACGGCCCCCGCGGCCGAGGACGAGGTGATGGCCGGCCGGGTCGGTCAGGACCTCGAACAGGCGCTGCTCGTCCTGCCCGTGGAGATGCGGCTGGTGCTGCGCTCGATGGTGCTCGACGGGCTCTCCGTCCGGGAGACCTCGGTGCTCCTGGGAGTGCCGGAAGGCACCGTGAAGTCCCGCGCGCGGCGGGCTCGGCTGGCTCTGCGGGAGGCACTGTCATGACCACTCACCCGAACCCTGGTCACCCGAACCCTGATCACCCGGACCCTGGTCACCCGAACCCCGCGGTGATCGCCCGGTACGCCGACGGCGGCCCCGGCCTCGACGAGGCCACCGTGTGGTCGGTGGAGGTCCACCTCGAGACCTGTGCCGCCTGCCGAGGCACGCTCGCCGCGAGCACGACCGACGACACCCGGGCCCTGCTCGAACGCGTGGCGGCCGGCATCGACCTCGGTTTCGCGGCGGAGCCCGAGCCGGCCCCGCTGCGCCGGATCTGGTCGGCGCTGCACCGGCGCTGGCTCGTCTGGACCCTGCTGCCGTGGCTCACGGTGACGGTCGCGCTGCTGGGCACCGCCCTGCTGCTCGACAACCTGCGCACCGGCCTGCCGTCGCTGGTGCTGCTGCTGGCCCCGCTGGCCCCGCTGCCGGCCGTGGTGGTCGCCTGGAGCCGCCGCACCGACCCGGCATGGGAGCTGGTCGCCGGCACCCCCGCCGCCGGGCTCACGATGCTGCTGCGCCGGACCCTCGCGGTGCTGGCCGTGATCGTGCCGGCGCTCGCCCTGGCCGGTGCGGGCACCGGCGTCTCGCTGGCGCTGGTCCTGCTGCCGTGCCTGGCGTGCACGGCCGTCACGATCGCCATCGGCGGGGTGACCGGCCTGCGCCGGGCCGCGCTCGGGGTCGGCGCCGCGTGGTCGGCCGCGGTGGTGCTGCCCAGCGTCGTCACCGAACGCCTTCCCGTGGTCCTGCACCAGGGCAGCATCCCGGTGTGGGCCCTGGTGACCGTGGCCCTGGCGGCGTTCCTGACCACCCGCACCGGTGACTTCCGGCGGCTGACCAGCCGCAACTGACGACTTACCGCTTCACCCCTTTCCGACCCCCGCACCGCGGCGGCGCTGTACGGTGCTGCCCAGTTATCCGGAGGATTTGATGATGCGTACGGTGAGCGCGGCCGAGACGGCCCCCACCACCTATCCGTGGACCGTGCACGCCGAGGGTCTGCGGGTACGTGCCGGCCGGCACCTGGCCGTCGACGGGCTCGATCTGACCCTCGGCACCGGGGTGCACGGCCTGCTGGGCCCGAACGGGGCCGGCAAGACCACCCTGATGCGCTGCCTGGCGACGGTCCTGAAACCGGACGGCGGGCGGCTGAGCCTCGTCGGCGAGACGGTGAGCGGCGCGGCCGACCTGCGGCTGGTCCGGCGGCGGCTGGGCTACCTGCCCCAGCAGTTCGGGTTCTACCCGAGGTTCACGGTCCGCGAGTTCGTGGAGTACATGGCCTGGCTCAAGGAGATGCCGCGCGAGGCGGTGCCCGGAGCCACGCAACGGGCCATCGACCGGGTGGGCCTGTCCGCCAAGGTCGGCGCCCGGATGAAGACACTGTCCGGCGGCATGCTGCGCCGGGCCGGCATCGCCCAGGCCATCGTGAACGACCCCGAGGTGCTGCTGCTCGACGAGCCGACCGTGGGTCTCGACCCGGAGCAGCGTCTCGACTTCCGTGAGCTGCTGCGTGACATCGGCACGGACAGCTGCGTGCTGGTCTCGACCCACCTGGTCGAGGACGTGGTGGCCGCCTGCACCGATGTGGTGATGATCAACGAGGGGCGGCTGGTCTACCAGGGCACCCCCGGCGACCTGATCACCCAGGGCGCGACCGGCGACGCCGGCGACAGCCCGGCCGAGCGGGGCTACTCGGCTCTGCTGCGCCGGCACCGGGCGGAGGAGGCCCGATGAGCCGCATCCTGCGCATCGAACTGCGCCGCTCCGCCGCCGCCGGCACCGCGCTCACCCTGCTGGTGGTTGGCGCGATCGTGCTGGCCATGGACGCGTCGTTCTGGGCGGTCGGCTGGATGCCGCTGGCCCGGTCCCTGCGCGAGTTCCTGGTCCTGCTGTTCCCCCTGGCCCTGGCCGCGGGCGCCTGGCAGGCCCGTCGCGAGCAGCGGTCGAACGTGGCGGAGCTATTCGCCACCACGGCCCGGCCGCGCCTGCAACGGTTCACGCCGACGCTCGCCGCGCTGGCGATCGCCGCGGTGTGCGGCTACGCGACCCTCACCGGGGCGTCGATGCTGTGGATCGCCGACAGCGCCACCTACCTGCCCGCGACGTTCTTCGCCGTCGTCGGGGTCGGTGCCGTGGCACTGGTCGCGGCGGTCTGGCTCGGCCTCGCGGCCGGACACCTGCTGCCGTCCGCGGTGACGGCGCCCGCCCTGGCGGTGGTGGGAACCGGCGTGCTGCTGCTGGTGCCGGCGGCCACCCGGCCCCGGGACTGGCTGGCCGCGCTGGCCGGGCCGAACCAGGGACTCGGCCTCTACACCGACTTCGCGACCGTGCCCGGCCGGATCAGCGCCGCCCAGGGCATCTGGCTGGTCGCGCTCGCCACGGCCGCCGTGGTGCTGCTCGCGGCGGGGAGCCGCCGCACCCGGGTGGCGGCCCTGCTGCCCGTACTGATCGGTGCGACCGCCGCGGTCCTGGTCGTCCCGCGGGGTGCCGACTGGGTGCGGACGCCGATCGACCCGGTCGCCCGGGAACTCGTCTGCGACGAGAACGGCCCCCGCGTCTGCGTCGCCCGGGTACACGCCGCGCTGCTGCCCGCGACCGCCGCCGTGGCCCGGCAGGGCCTCACGCTGCTGGCGAAACTCCCGGACGCACCCCGCGAGGCCGTCGAGGACACCACCACCTTCGCCGACCCGCAGACCGGGCAGCAGCAGGCCGGAACGGCCCTGTTCGCGCTCGTCGTCGTCGGCGACGGCCTGACGGACCAGGACGCCATCCTCACCTCGATGCTGTCCGCGGGCGGCGCCGGCCGGCACTGTCCCGACGCGCCGAACCCGGCCCTGGCCCTGGCGGTCGGGTCCTGGCTGCAGGGCCGCGAGCCGGCCGGGGACCAATGGGCGGAACCCGGGACCATCGACCAGGCCCGCGCGGTGTGGAAAGAACTGAGCGCCCTGCCCGAGGCCGAGGCGGCGGCCCGCGCCGGGGCCGTCCGCGAAGCCGCCCTGGCCTGCCAGGAGCTGGCCGAACTGCCGGCCGGGGGTGCCCGATGAGAGGGCTGACGCTCTACCTGCGCTCGCGACGGGTGCCGGCGGCACTGCTGTCGGCGGCCGGGTCCGCCGTGCTGATGTGGTCGCTGACGATGGCGTTCGCCGAGTCCCGCGACGCCGACCCGGCCCTGGTCGTGCTGACGGTGCTGCTGATCGTCGCGGCGGTGACCGTCACGCTCGCCGGCCCGGACGAGGCACTGGACCGCACGGCGTCCCTGGCCTGGCAGCCCCGCCGGGCCGCCCACCTGCTGGCGGCGGTGGCCCTCGTGCTGGCCCTGCTGCTGCCGACGCTGCTGACCGGCGCCCGCTTCGGCCCGGCCGGGCTGGTGTTGCGCGACGCGGCCGGCCTGTTCGGCCTGACCGCCCTGGGCGCGGTGACGATCGGGGTGGCCCGCTCCTGGTTCCTGCCGCTGGGCTGGACCCTGATCGCCCTGATCTTCACCCACCCGGACACGACCGCCGGCCAGATCCTCACCTGGCAGTCCCAGGCCCCGGGCAACGTCCCGGCAGCATTGACCGCAGCCGCATTCGCCGTCGCCGGCCTGCTCGCCTACGCCCTGACCGGCCCCACCCGCCCGGCGGCGGCCGAGGCGGCTCTCTGACGGCCGCGCTCTGACGGGTCGCTCTCTGACGGCCGCCGGGACCGGGTTCCGACCCGCCCCGCGGCCAGCGCGGGGTCGGCGGCCGGTGGCGGTGCCGACGACCAGGACAGGTGGCGGCGTGGGCCGGCGCGCCTCCACCTCGCCGTCCGCCGTGCGGACCAGAAAGCGCCCACCTCCTCCGAACTGGACGGACCGGTGAGTGCCACCCACCGACGCCACAACAACCAGCCGTGCCCCGCCCGCGTCGCCGACCACAGCCCCGCCCCGCCCCGCCCCGCCCTGCCCGGCCCGGCCCGCCCCGGCTCGGCCCGGCTCGGCTCGGCCTGGCTCGGCTCGGCCTGGCTCGGCTCGGCCTGGCTCGGCTCGGCTCGGCCCGGCCCGGTTTGGCCTGGCTCGGTTTGGCCTGGCTCGGCCCGCCCCGGCCGCCCCGGCCTGGCTCCGCCCGGCCCGGCACGGTTTGGCTTGGCCCGACCCGGCTCAGCCCGGTCCGTCGCCGGCTCCTGGTGATTTGCCGGCCCGATGCTCAGTATGATGTCGCCCGGCGCCGCCAGGGCGAGCCCGGCATCGAGGGTGAACGTCCGGGCCGTAGGCCGGCCGTCGGAGCCCTTGGCCGCAGGTTGGCATCGTCAACCGGCGCAGGGGGTCCGGCGCGGCTCTGCACACGGGCTCGGCTCTGCGGGCTCGGCCCTGCGCGCCGGCTCAGTCGCACGCCGGCTCAGTCGCGCGCCGGCTCGGCTGCTGCCGGGGACACGCGCGTGCCGTGGACACGCGCGTGCCGTGGACACGCGCGCAGCCCTGGTCGGGCGGGCACACGCGCGCAGCCCTGGTCGAGCGGGCCCGGGGCAGGGGTGGTGGAGGTCGGGCTGCGGCCATGCCGCTGCTGCCGGGCGATGGCCAGGGCGACCACGGCGCCGGCGGCGCCGGCGTTCGGGTGCGGCGGCCCGGAGATCGTTCCCGGGATCTACCTGCTTGTATCGAAAAACTTCATTTTCTGTCTTTACTGTTAATAAGCTTTACCTTAGGTTGAACGGAAGTCGTCCGGAGCATCCCCCCTTCGGCTCCGGCGGCTCATCCCCGGGCAGGCCGGGAACCCCCAACCCGGCCTGCCACCCCCATGAAGAGGAGCCCTTCATGAGACGCCGGATCACCCTTCCCCTGCTCAGTTCCGCCGCCATCGCCGCCTCCCTGATCGTCGCCGTGGCGCCCGCGAGTGCGCACGGCTACATCTCCTCGCCGCCCAGCCGGCAGGCCAACTGTGCCAGCGGGGCCGTCTCCGGCTGCGGCGACATCGTCTACGAGCCGCAGAGCGTCGAGGCTCCCAAGGGGTCGAAGCAGTGCAACGGCGGTGGCAGCAGGTTCGCCGTGCTGAACGACGCGAGCAGGAACTGGCCGGCCGCGAGCGTCGGGCAGAGCGTCACGTTCAACTGGGTGCTGACCGCCCGCCACTCGACCAGCACCTGGGAGTATTTCATCGGCAACACGCAGCTGGCGTCGTTCAACGACGGCGGGGCGCAGCCCGGTGCCACCAAGTCGCACACGGTCAGCATGGGCGGTTTCAGCGGTCGGCAGACGGTGCTGGCCCGGTGGAACATCGCCGACACGGTGAACGCGTTCTACGCCTGCGTGGACCTGAACATCGGGGGTGGCACCACGACCCCGCCCACCACGCCGCCTCCCACGACCCCGCCTCCCACGACCCCGCCGGCCACCCCGCCCACGACCCCGCCGACCGGTGGGACGTGGCAGGCCGGGACGGCGTACGTGGTGGGCAACGTCGTCACGTACGGCGGTCTGTCGTACCGGTGCCGGCAGCCGCACACGGCGCTGACCGGGTGGGAGCCGCCGAACGTCCCGGCGCTGTGGGAACGGATCTGAGGCGGGAGCGGGCCCACGGCATCCGTCGTGGGCTCGCGGCCCTCGCGCTCCTGGCAATGGTCGTGGGCGGTTGCGGTTCGCCCTCAGAGAAGGGCGGGAACGGGGCCGGGGACCCGTACAACAGTGTTGATGTCATGTTTCTGCAGATGAGCCTGGAGTATCTGCGCCAGGGTGACCAGGTCGCCGGGCCGGCCGCGGAGCGTGCCGGTGACGAGGCGGTCCGGGCGCTCGCCGTCGGGCTGCGGGACCGGTGGCGGGCGGAGGCCGAGGTCATGCGGCGGTGGCTGAGCGGCTGGGAGCAGCCGGTGACGGCGGATCCGGCGGCCGGTGCGCATGCCGGCCATGGCGATCTGCGTTCCTTGCGCCCGGCGGACATCGCCGAGCTTGTCGCGGCGCAGGGGGCCGATTTCGACCGTACGGCGGTGAGTCTGCTGCTGGGGCACCTGCACAACTGTGTCGAGGTGGCCCGGATGGAGGTGGCCGGCGGGCGCTATCCGCCGGCGACGGCGTTCGCGGAGCGGGTGGTCGCGGCCCGGCAGGAGCAGATCCGGTTGATGTTGAAGCTTCAAACGGGCACTACGATGGTTAGGTGAGTGTCGAACCGGTCGATCCGCCCCGCTGGCTGGACCCGCGTGAGCTCGGGTCCTGGCTGCCGGTCGGTGGCCTGCTCCTGCGGCTGCCGGCGGCCCTGGACGCGCAGATGCAGCGTGACTCCGGGCTGAGCCACTTCGAGTATCTGGTGCTGGCGAACCTGTCGGAGGCGCCGGACCGGACCCGGCGGATGAGTGCCCTCGCCGCGCTCGCCAACGGGTCGCTGTCGCGGCTGTCGCATGTGGTCAAGCGACTCGAGGCCCGGGGCTGGGTGGAGCGCCGGGCCTGCCCGAGCGACGGCCGTTACACCAATGCCGTGCTGACCCCGGCCGGCTGGGAGAAAGTGCTGGACAGCGCCCCCGGGCATGTCGGTATCGTGCGGTCGCTGGTGCTCGACGTGCTCACCGAGGACGAGCTGGCCCAGCTCGGTGACATGGCCCGGCGCATCGTCGCCCGCCTGGACAGCACCGGCCCGCAGAACACGGACAAGGCCCCGCCGGAGAAGAGCAACCATGCCTGAGCTGATCGCGCCCACCTCCCGCCTGCACCGGCAGTGGCTCGCCGCCCGGGACGACTGGGGACGCGGCGTGTATCAGGACGGTTCCGGTCTGCGCCCCACCGACGAGGTGGACACCGTGGACGGCTTCGCCGCGTTCGTGCGCAAGCTGCTGCGCGAGTCCGACCGGTCGGTCCCGCCCGCCGAGGGCTGGGTGCACTGCACCTATTGGTGGATGGTCGACGGGGACGAGGTGCTCGGGTCGATCGCGTTGCGGCACGAGCTGAACGACTGGCTGCTCGAGGCCGGGGGGCACATCGGTTACGGCGTGCGCCCGTCGGCCCGGGGGAAGGGGCTCGCCGGGGCCGCTCTCGCGCAGGTCATCGCGTACGCGGGCCGGCTCGGCATCGATCGTGTCCTGGTGAGTTGCGACCTGGACAACGACGCGTCGCGCCGCACGATCGAGAAGAACGGCGGGGTGCTGGAGGACATCCGCGACTCCGGGCACGGCAAGGTCCGCCGGTACTGGATCACCACACCGGTCAGCTGACCAGGCGGCGTTCCCAGGCCCAGGCGGCGATCTCGACGCGGTTGCGGGCGCCGAGTTTGGTCTGGACGCTGCCGAGGTGGGTCTTGACCGTGCCCACCGAGATGAACAGCTGCTGGGCGATCTCCGCGTTGGTCAGGCCCCGGGCGGCCAGCTTCACCACGTCGATCTCGCGGGGGGACAGGCCGCCGTCGTCGCCGTCGGGCATCGGCGGGGACAGGTGCTCCAGCAGGCGTACGGTGATCGACGGGCTGATCAGCGCGTCGCCGGAGACCGCCGCGCGCACGGCCTCCACCAGCAGGGCCGGGCCGGAGTCCTTGAGCAGGAAGCCGGCCGCACCGTTGCGCAGCGCCTGATGGACGTACTCGTCGAGGTCGAACGTGGTCACCACGACGACCTTGACCGGGTCCACGACGCCGGGGCCGGCCAGCAGCCGCAGCGCCTCGAGGCCGTCCATGCGGGGCATCCGGATGTCGAACAGCGCCACGTCCGGGCGCAGGTTGCGGGCCATCGCCACGGCCTGGACGCCGTCGGCCGCCTCGCCGACGACCTCCATGTCCGGCTGGGCCCCGATGATCATGCCGAAACCGGTGCGGACCATCGCCTGGTCGTCGGCGATCAAGACGCGAATCACGGAACCCCACTCACCAAGCTGTCTCGCGGTCCAGCGGGAGCGCCGCGTCCACCACCCAGCCGCCGTCGATGCCCGGCCCCGCGGTGATACGCCCGCCCACCGTGCGGACCCGCTCCTGCAGGCCCACCAGACCGTACCCCGGGGCGTCCTTCGGCGACGCGGAAGCCTCCAGGCCGTCGTTGGCCACCCGGACCAGGAGCCAGTCGGGGGTCCGCCGGACCCACACGTCGGCGACCCGGGCCCCGCGCGCGTGGCGCCGGATGTTGGTCAGCGCCTCCATCACGACCCGGTACGCCGACGTGGAGACCTCGACCGGGATCCCGGCGGTGTCACCCTCGACGTGCAGCCGGGCCAGCGGGCCGCCCGCCGCGGTGAACTGCTCCAGCAGCGGGGTCAGCTCGTCCACCCCGGCCAGCGGTGCCAGCGGGGCGTCCGGCCTGGCGTCGGGGTCGCGCAGCACACCGACCATCCGCCGCATCGACGCCATCGTCTCCGCGCCCGCGGCCTCGATGCGTTCCAGGGCCTCGACGGCCCGTTTCGGGTCCTGCTCGGCGACGTAGCGGGCGCCCTGGGCCTGCACCACGATGCCGGTGACGTGGTGGGCGATGAAGTCGTGCAGGTCGCGGGCGAACTCGGCGCGCTGCTCGGCGCGTACGGAGTCCATGGCCCGGCGCCGGTTGGCCTCGACGGTCCGCAGGTAGACCCCGGCGCCGATGACCGCGGTGGCGACCAGCCCCTGGATGAGCCCGATGATGACCATGTAGTAGTTGTCGTCGGCCCGCAGCGGCAGGATCCCGATGGCCAGGCCGAGCGCCAGCACCGCGATGATCGACCAGCGCGGGTGGCCGCGGCGGGCCACCATGAACAGCACCCCGAGCAGGCCGGCGGTCTCGGCGAAGCCGTAGGAGCCGCCGAGGCCGCTCGCCGACGCCCAGACGGCGACCGTCACCAGCAGCGAGCCGCCGGCCACCACGGTCGCGGCGAGCGGCAGCCGGCGCGAGCCCTGTTTGTACAGGGGCAGCCACACGGCGGCGGTGGAGACCGCCACCAGCACGCGCAGCAGCGCCACCGCCCGTCCGTCGCTCGTGAGGCCGCCGGCCACGTCGACCAGGCCCAGGCAGAACATCACGAACAGCGCGGCGAGCTGTCCCGCGCGAAAGAGCAGATCCCGTTGCGTCACCATCGTGACCCAGCGTAGTGGCAGGTCATGGGCTTCCCATCGGCCGAAAGTCAGATGCCGGCCGGTCCGGGATCCCCGCTGCGGTCCGATGTGCCGGCCGGGTGGCCTCCTCCAGGCTGTGAGCCGGCACCACCCGACCGATCCGTAACTCCTGGAGGCTCGATGCACCCCCACGCCGCACCGGCGACGACCGCCCCCGGTGGCCTGGACGACGGCCGTACCGCCGTCGCCGCCGTCGACCTGGTGAAGGTGTACGGCAGCGGCGACACCGCCGTCCGTGCCCTCGACGGCGTGACCGTCGGCTTCGCCCGGGCCCACTTCACCGCGATCATGGGCCCGTCCGGCTCCGGCAAGTCCACCTTGATGCACTGCCTCGCCGGCCTGGACACGGCCACCTCCGGGCGGGCCCTGCTCGGCGGCACGGACCTCACGGCACAGAGCGACAAAGTGCTGACCAAGGTACGCCGTGAGCGCATCGGTTTCGTCTTCCAGTCCTTCAACCTGCTGCCCCAGCTGACCGCTGAGCAGAACATCGTGCTGCCCCTCGAGCTCGCCGGCCGGCGGCCCGAGCGGGGGCTGCTGGCCCACCTGACCGAGTCGCTGGGACTGACCGGCCGGCTGGGTCACCGCCCCGGCGAGCTCTCCGGCGGCCAGCAGCAGCGGGTCGCCGTGGCCCGGGCACTGATCTCGCGCCCCGAGGTGGTCTTCGCCGACGAGCCGACCGGCAACCTGGACTCCCGCTCCGGTGCCGAGGTGCTGTCGTTCCTGCGCAACTCGGTGCGTGAGCTCGGCCAGACGGTGGTCATGGTCACCCACGATCCGGGCGCCGCCGCGTACGCGGACCGGGTCGTGCTGCTCGCCGACGGCCGGGTCGCGGGCTCGCTCGACAACCCCGACCACGGCTCGATCGCCGCCGCGCTGCAGGAGCTGGGGTCCCGCCGGTGAAGGTCCTCGGAACCCAGCTGGCCGGGGTGGCCCGCCGGCCCGCGCGGATGCTGCTCTCGGGGCTGGCCGTGCTCGTCGCGTCGTTCGTCGTCTACTCCACCGTGCTCGCCCAGGACATCGCCGGCAAGACCGTGCTCGACGGGCTCAGCGGCACCCCCGCCGCCGTCGACCTGGTCGTCGGCCACGACCCGGCCACGTTCGACTCGGTCGATCTGGACACCGGCGAGCTCGCGACGATCAAGGCGCTGCCCGGTGTCACCGAGGCGGTCGGCCGGTTCGACGCCGGTGGCCAGATCGGCGGCGGCGTGGACGGGCAGTATCTGAACGTCGTCGCCGACCCGGGCAGCGGCCCGCTGTCGACGGTCCGGGTGACCCAGGGGGCGTACCCGTCGCAGCCGGGACAGGTCGCGGTCAGCCCGCGCACCGCGGAACGGCTCGGCCTGCCGGTCGGTTCGACCGTCACGCTCGCCACCCGGTTCAGCGAGGACGGCAAGCCGGAGAAGCCCCGGACGCTGACGGTCACCGGTCTGGTGGAGGCGAGCGCCGACTACGGGTTCACCGGGTACGCGCCGCTGTCCACCGTCACCGACCTCGTCGGCGGCGACACCCTGTACCAGATCGACCTGCGCCTCGACCCCGCCATCGACGCGGCCGACGTGACCGCCGCGGTGCAGCGGGTCCTCGACACCGCTCCCGCTCCGGAGGAGGGGCTGAAGCGTCCGCTGGTGCTCACCGGTGCCGAGATGCGCGCCGCGGAGGCCCGTGACGCCGCGAGCGACGTGGACGACGTGTTCATCGCGGTGGACCTGTTCGTCGCCGTCGCGGTCATGGCCGCCGGCCTGGTCGCCGCGTCCACGTTCCGGATCGTGTTCGCCCAGCGGATGCGCCAGCTCGCCCTGCTGCGGGCCATCGGCGCGGGCCGGGGCGCGCTCTGGCGGGCGCTGGCCACCGAGGGGGCGCTGACCGGGCTCGCGGCCGGCGTCGTGGGTGTGCTCGCCGCGACCGCCGTCGGTTTCGGGGTGCCGCCGTTGCTGCGGGCGTCCGGCACGAACGTCGCGTCCCCGGACCTGCCCGTGGTCGCGGCGCTCGGCGTGCTGCTGCTGGCCGTGGTCCTGACCGTGGTGGCCGTGCTCGCCCCGGCGTTCACCGCGGCCCGGGTCGCGCCCCTGGAGGCGTTGCGGCAGGCCGGTGCGGCCCCGGGCAAGCGGGGCGTCGGCGTGCTGCGCGGCGTGGCCGGCGTCCTTGTCCTGCTGGCGGCGATCGCCCCGGCCGGGTACGTGCTGGCCAACCTGCCCGGCCCGGACACGAAGGACTACCCGGCGGAACAGATGCTGCTGTCCGTGGTCGGCTCCGGGGCGCTGGCGTTCGTCGCGCTGATCATCCTCGGCCCGCTGCTGGTCGGCCCGCTGCTCGCCGGCGCCGGGCTGGTCCTCGGCCGGTTCGGCCCGGTCGGGCGGCTCGCGGTGGGTGGCGTCGGGGGAGCCCCCCGCCGGGCCGCCGCGGTCTCGGTGGTGGTGGCACTCGGCGTCACGCTGATCGCCGGTGTCGTGGTGACCGGGGCGTCGGTGCGCACCATCGCCGAACGTGAACTGGCCACGTCGTCCCCGGCCGACTTCGAGCTGACCGCCCAGGGCGGCGACGCGGTCCCGGCCGACGTGGTCACCCGGGCCCAGGCCAGCCCCGATCTGGCCCACGTCAGCGGCTACCGCAAGCTCCCGGAGGTCGCCGCCGCCGGCAGCGACATGCGGTTGCCGGCCACCGACCTGAACCTGACCGCGCTGCCCGCGCTGAAGAACCTGGACGTCCGCGACGGCTCGCTGGCCGCGGCCGGACCGGGCAAGGTGGTACTGGCCGGGTTCGCCGCCGGGGAGCTCGGCCTGAAGGCGGGGGACCGGACCACGCTGACCACGAAGGGCAAGCAGGTCACGGTCGAGGTCGCCGCGGTGCTGGGTGACAACGGGCCGCTGCAGTCGTTCTTCATGCTCGACCCGGCCGACCTGACCGCGCTCGGTGCCCCGGCCACGCTGGACGGGCTGCTCGCCGACGCGGCGGTCGCCGGGGAGGACGGCCGCAACGCCGGGCAGAAGGCGATGCTCCAGCTCGCCCAGGGCAACACCGGGCTCGGCACGGAGGTCCTGGCGGACCAGCGCGACGAGTTCGACGACGTGATCGGCGCGGTGCTGGCGATCGCGATCGGCCTGATCGGGCTGACCGTGCTCATCGCGGTCGTCGGGGTGGGCACCACGACGGCGCTGTCGGTCGTCGAGCGGCACCGCGAGGCCGGTCTGCTGCGCGCGGTCGGGCTGTCCCGGACGGGGCTGCGCACGATGCTGACCGCGGAATCCGCGCTGTACGGCGTGCTGGGTGCGGCGCTGGGGTTGCTGCTCGGGGTCCCGTACGCGTGGCTGGCGATCCGGGCCTACGACTACACCGCCCCGCTGAGCCTGCCGGTCCTGCAGCTGATCGCGGTCTTCGTCGCGCTGGTGGTGCTCACCGCGCTGGCCGGGGTGCTCCCGGCCCGCAAGGCGGCCAAGGTCAGCCCGGTGGCCGCGCTGGCCACCGACTGAAAGGTTCGAATTCACCACCCTTTCGGGGGAACAGGCCCAGGTCGTGGCCTTCGTCGCATGGACGAGGGTCACGGCCCAGGTCGATCTCCCGCTACCCTCACGGCCGATCGGCCGTCGTCAGTGGCCGGACCAGACGGGGGTACGGGTGAAGCAGCACCGTGTTGTCGGGATCGTCGCGGGGGTGGCCCTGGTGGTCACCGGAACGGCGGTAGCGGTGGCCAAATGGCCGTCGGGCGAGCCGGTGGCGGCCGTCTCGGCGGCGAGTCCGCCCGAGGACACGCCGGTCGCCCCCGTCGTCGACGACGGTGACGGCACCCCGGTCCCCGGTGAGCTGCACACGGTGGCCGTCGGGAAGGGCGCGTCGACCGGCGCGGCCGAGGTGCCGAAGCGTGAGACCCCGTCGTTCAGCATGGTCGGCGTGACGTGGACCGACCACAGTGTCAAGGTGTCGGGTGACATCGAGGTCCGCACCCGGTCGGTGCAGACCGGCGCGTGGTCCGGCTGGCAGGCGCTCGGGGCCGGCGAGGACGGCCCGGACTCCGGCGCCGAGGCGTCCGGTGGGCTGCGCGGCGCGACCGAGCCGCTGTGGGTGGGCCCGTCCGACGGGGTCGCCGCCCGGATCACCGCCGGCAAGGGCTCGAAGCCGCTCCCGGCCGGCCTGCGCGTCGACCTGATCGACCCGGGCAAGCCGAAGGGTGCGAGTGGGGGCCAGGGCGGCGGTCTGCTGATGGAGCCGAGTGAGGAGCCCTCGGCGCCCGTCACGGAGGAGCCGTCCGCGACCCCGCCGACCACGGAGCCGGTCACGACCCCGCCGACCACGGCCCCCACCACGACGCCGCCGGCCGCCACCACCGCGCCCACCACGACCCCGGCGACGACGAAGCCCACCACCACGGCTCCCGCGACGACCAAGCCCACCACCAGCGCGCCGCCCGTGGTGATCCCGCCGTCCGGGCGCGTCTCGCTGCCCAACTACACCAGCCGGGCCGGGTGGGGCGCCGACGAGACGATCGTCAAGGGCACCCCGTCGTACGCGAGCGCGGTCAACGTGTTCTTCGTGCACCACACCGCCGACGGTGGCAACACCTACAGCTGCGCCGACTCCGCGGCCCGGGTCCGCGCGATCCTCACGTACCACGTGAAGAGCAACGGCTGGAGCGACATCGGCTACAACTTCCTCGTCGACCGCTGCGGCAAGCTGTTCGAGGGCCGTAAGGGCGGCGTCGACAAGGCCGTCATCGGGGCGCACACCTACGGCTTCAACACCGGCACGGCCGCGATCGCGGTCATGGGCACGTACACCAGCAGCCAGGTGTCCGAGGCCGCGCGCAAGGTCGTCTCGCAGGTCGCCGCCGCACGGCTCACCCAGTACGGCTTCGACCCGGCGAGCACCGCGAAGCTCACCGAGGGCGTCTCCGACGGCAAGTTCCCCAAGGGCACCGTCGTGACGTTCCAGCGGGTCTCCGGTCACCGCGACGCGGTCAACACCGCGTGCCCGGGCAACGCGCTGTACGCCCAGCTCGGCACGATCCGCAACGAGGCGTCCATGTCGGTGCTCGCGCTGAAGGTGACCGCCGGCGGCGGCACCTGGAACGGCACCAAGCTGTACGTGAAGAGCAGCGCGACCGCCTACTGGTCCACCGCCACCCCGTCCGCCCAGATCACCAAGTTCGAGGTGCTGGTGGACGGCGTGTCCCGCGGCACGACCGGTGCCACGGTCCGCTCCGCCAAGGTCAACATCCCGGCCGGCACCCACAAGGTCGCGGTACGGGCGACGCACCGCAGCGGCCGGACCACGACCTCGGCGGCGGCCACCGTGTACACCGACACCACCAAGCCGTCGGTGTCCACGCCGTCGGTGCTGCTGCGCAAGGGCACGGCGACCACCTCGAAGGTCCCGGTCTCGGTGAACTTCACGGCCAAGGACAACGTCAAGCTGTTCTGGGTCGGCGCGACGTCCCCGGCCAAGGCGAACCTGTCCACGTCGGCGAAGACCTGGAGCACCACGGTCAAGCCGGGCAAGCAGACGTTCACCGTCGGGGCCCGGGACCTGGTCGGCAACAACCGCAGCGCGTCGGTCGTCCGTACCGCGGTGCTGATCCCGGAGACCAAGGCCAAGCGCAACGGCACCTGGACCACGAAGGTCGCCAACGGCAACCTCGACGGCAAGGCCCTCACCAGCTCGAAGAAGAACGCCAAGCTGCGGTGGACCTACACCGGCCGCTCGTTCGGGATCGTCGCGATGACCGGCAAGAAGGCCGGCAAGTTCGACGTCCTGGTCGACGGCAAGAAGGTCTCGACGGTCGACACGAAGGCGAGCAAGAACGGGTACCGCCAGGTGGTCTGGACCCGCAACCTCGCCTCCGGCAAGCACACGATCCAGCTCGTCGTGCTGGGCACGAGCGGCCGCCCGGCCGTGACCGTCGACGGGCTCGCGTACGTCAAGTAGCCGGGGTCAGGGTCTGGCCGGGGGGAGCGTGAACCAGAACGTCGCCCCCCGGCCGTCCTCGCCCTCGGCGTGGATCTCGCCGCCGTGGCGCTCGACCGCCCGGTGCACGGTGGTCAGCCCGATCCCGGTGCCCGGGAACTCCTCGGCGCTGTGCAGCCGCGCGAACGGGCGGAACAGCTCGATCGCCTTGCCCGCCGGGAACCCGGCCCCGTTGTCGCGGATGTGGAACCGCGGGTTGTCGCCGGGGCCGTTCCAGCCGACCTCGATCACCGGGTGCGCGACCTTGCGGGTGAACTTGAACGCGTTGTTGATCAGGTTCTCCAGGATCACCCGGACCAGGCCCTCGTCGGCGTCGGCGGTCATGTCCCCGGCCACCACGAAGTCCACCTCGCGGGCCGGATCGCGGGCCTGGACCTCGCCGATGACCTGCCACGTCGTCATGGTCAGGTCGAACTGCGCGCGGCGCAGGTCGCCCCGGCTGGCCCGGGCCAGGATGAGCAGTGACTCCACCAGGTCCGCCATCCGCATCGCGGCCGCGTGGATGCGCTGCACCCGGTGCTTGGCCTGGGCGCCGAGCGGCTCGTCGTCCTCGTCCAGGATGGTCTCGGCGAAGCTGCTGATGATCTGCAGCGGGCCGCGCAGGTCGTGCGAGACCGACCCGCTGAACGCCTCCAGCTCCCGGTTGCGCCACTCCAGCTCCTCGACCAGCGCCGCCCGGGTCTCGGCCAGCTGCCGGGCCGCCCGCTCGCCCGCCGCGTCGAGCTCGCGGCGCATCAGCTCCTCGCGGATGCGCCGGCTCTCGTCGAGCGACTGCTTGCGGCGGATCTGTGCCCGGACGTGGGCCCGCAGCGTCTCCGCGCCCTCCTGCCAGCGCACGTAGTCGTCGGCGCCGGCGGCCAGTGAGTCCAGCAGCGCGTCGTCCCGGTCGCCGGTCATCACCAGCGGGGTGTCGCCGATCTGCGGGACCTCCTTGATCCGGCGGCACGTCTCGCGGGCGCCGCCGTCGGCGTGACCGGGTTCGTCCCCGTCGGAACCGGGTTCCAGCCCGATCACGATGCAGTCGACCGGCTGGGCGGCGAGCAGGTCCAGCGCGTCCTTGCCGTTGTCGGCGGCCACCACGTCGTACCCGTCGGCGCGCAGCGCGTCGCCGAGCTCGGCCAGCCGATCCCGTTCGCGGGTCACGGTCAGCACCTTGCCCGGCCCGTGCAGGCTGCCGATCACCTCGATGGGCAGCTTCTCGGCGCTGGTCCGCAGCACCGCGGCCAGCTTGGCCAGCACGACCGCGAGGTTCTGCTGCTTGCGGACGAACGCGTCGGCGCCCGCCTCCAGCATCTGCACCTCGGTCGCGTAGTCGTCGGCCGCGGTCATCAGCAGGCACGGGGTGTCGCGCAGACCGGGGTCGAGGCGGATCCGCCGGATCACCGTCGCGCCGTCGATACCGGGCATCACGCCGTCCACGATGACCGCCTGGGGACGCCGGTCCGCCGCGGCCCGCAGGCCCTCCTCGCCCGAGGCGGCGGTGATGACCGCGTACCCCTCGGGTTCGAGCAGTTCCCGCAGCTGCTCGCGGAACGTGATGCTGTCGTCGATGACCAGGATCGTGGTGGCGGCCGGTTGCTGCGGACCGTCCTCGCCGAGCAGCTGCCGGCAGCGGCCCACCACGTACCCGGCGTCGTAGGGCTTGCCCACGTACTCGTCGGCGCCGGTGCGCAGCCCGTACAGCCGGTCCGCGATCTCGGCCTCGCTGGAGAGCAGCACCGTGACCGTCTTGTCGCCGCCCGGCCGGGCGCGCAGCTCGCGCAGCAGTTCCACGCCGTCCGCGTCGGGCAGCAGCACGTCCAGCACCGCCACGTCGAAGCCGCCGGCGGCGAACGCGGCCCGGGCCTCGGTGCCGGTCGAGCACAGCCGGGTGGCGAAGCCGTCGGCCTCGAACGCCTCGTGCAGGTCCATCCGTACGGTCAGGCTGTCGTCGACGATCAGCACGACCGGCCCGCTCATCGCCGTCCTCCCGGGGCGGTGACGAGCTCGGCGACCCGCGCGGCGATCCGGGCCGGGGGCATGACGTACGCGGCCGCGCCGAGCAGCGCCGCCTCCCGGGGCATGCCGTACACGACGCAGCTCGCCTCGTCCTGCGCGAACGTGACGGCACCGCGCCCGCGCATCCGCAGCAGCCCCTCGGCGCCGTCGCGTCCCATGCCGGTGAGCAGGCACCCGGCGGCCGCCGCGCCGAACTCGGTCGCCACCGACTCGAACAGCACGTCCACCGACGGCCGGCAGGAGTGCCGCGCGGCGGCGTCGCTGAGCCGCAGGATCCCGTCGCGCACCAGCAGGTGCCGGTCCGGCGGGGCGAGCAGGACCTGCCCGGCCACCGACCGCAGCGGGGTCCCGTCGACGGCGTAGCTGACCGCCCGGCCGCTCTGCCCGGCGAGCCAGTCGGAGAACGCCACCGCGAACGGTTCGCTCGCGGCGATGTGCTGCACGCAGAGCACCGGGGTGCGGAAGCCGGCCGGCAACGCCCGCAGCAGGTCGGTCAGGGCGCCGGGGCCACCGGTCGAGGCACCGACCGCGACGAGGCGCAGCGCGGGATCCACGGTGGACACCGGGGCCGGCGGGGGCGACAGGGCCGGCGGGGGTGCTTTCACCGGCGGCGGGGCGGCCTCGCCGCGGCTGCGGCCCTCCAGGCGCGCGCGGGGATGGGTGATGACGCGGATCCGGGACACCATGCGGACGCAGGCGCAGAGCCGGCGGGCCCACCCGGCGTCGGAGTCGTCGCCGCGCGGCTTCTCCAGCACGTCCACCGCGCCCGCGGCGAGCGCGTTGTAGGTGCTGAACAGCTCCTGCCGGTCGGCCGACGACACGACCAGGATCGGGGTGGGGAACTCCGCCATGATGTGCTCGGTCGCGGCCAGGCCGCTCATCGTCGGCAGCATCATGTCCATGGTCACCACGTCCGGGCGCAGCCGGCCGACCATCTCGACGGCCTGCCCGCCGTCCATGGCCTCGCCGACCACCTGCAGGTCCGGGTCGGTCGCCAGCGACTCGCGCAGGTGGTGGCGCATGGTCGCGGAGTCCTCGACCACCAGCACCCGGATCATGAGCGCACCAGCCGGCGGATGTGACCGAGCAGTTCCTCCTGATTGAACTCGCCCTTGACGACGTACGCGCTGGCCCCGGCCGCCGCACCCCGGGCCCGGTCCTCGGCGCTGGCCCGGGAGCTGACCAGGATCGCCGGCACCATGGCCAGGTCGGGGTCGGCGCGGGTCTCGGCGACGAAGGTGAACCCGTCGATCCCCGGCATGTCGATGTCGGTCAGGTACAACCCGTACTCGCGGGCACGGGCCCGTTCGAGCCCCTCCTCGCCGGACGCGGCCAGATCCACCTCGTAGCCGGCCGACTCCAGGATGCTGCGCTCCAGCATCCGGGTGGTCAGCGAGTCGTCGACGACCAGGATCGGCAGCCGCCGGGCCGGTTCCGCCGGGGCGGCCCCGCCCGCGCCGTGCCGGGCCGTCTCGGCGATCAGCCCCTGCGCGTCGAGCACCAGCCGCGGGTTGCCGTCGAGGTCCATCGACACCCCGCCGATCACCGCGGCCGCCGGGGCCAGCTCGGGCAGCGGCCGGACGACCAGGGTGGACGTGCCGGCCAGCCGGTCCACGCCGACGGCCACCGACTCGCCGTCCGCCTCGACGATCACCGCGACGCCGGGGCTGCCGCCCTCGGGGACGGCGGTGCGCGCGTACAACGCCCGGGCCAGCGGCAGGAACGGCACCGCGGCGCCGTCGTGGGCCATCTTGCCGGTGACGGCCGCGGCCGCGGCCTGGTCGGGCAGCAGCCGTACGCAGGTCCGCACCGCGTCCAGCGGCACCGTCGCCACCGTGCCGGCCGCCTCGACGACCAGCCCGTGCAGCGACAGCAGGGCCAGCGGCAGCACCAGCTCGATGGTGGTGCCCCGGCCGGCGTCCGTGCGCACGCCCACCTCGCCGCCGAGCTGGTCGGCGACGTCGCGGGCCACGTCGAGCCCGATGCCGCGCCCGGCCACCTCGGTGACCGTCGGGGAGGTGCTGATCCCGCCGCGCAGCACGAGGTCCACCAGGGTCTGCTCGTCCGGTTCGGAGCCGCCGGGCGCCAGCAGCCCGCGCGACTCGGCGGTGCGCCGGACCGCCCCGAGGTCGAAACCGCGGCCGTCGTCGGTGCACAGGAACGCGGCGTACCGTCCGCGGCGCTGGATCTCCACCACCACATGGCCCTCGGCGGGCTTGCCGGCGGCGGCGCGGCCGTCGTCGTTCTCGATGCCGTGCACCACCGCGTTGCGGACGACGTGCAGCAGCGCGCCGTTGGCCAGCGCGAGCACCTGCGGGTCCATCCGCAGCTCGCCGCCGCGCCCCTCGAACCGGATCCGTTTGCCCTCCGCGTCGGCGGCGTCGCGCACGGCCCGGTGCAGGGCGGTGAAGATGCTGGACGCGGCGACCAGCCGCAGCCGCTCGGCGCGGCCCCGCACCTCGTCGAGTTCCCGTTCGACCTGCTCGACGGTGTCGGTGAGCCGGCGGCCGAGCAGCCCCAGCTCGGTGGCCAGGCGCACGGCGGCGCTGCGGGCCGCCTCGGCCTGCCCGGGGGTGCGCCCGACGCGCAGCTGGTAGGCGAGCGACTCCGCGGTGCGGTGCAGCCGGTCCAGCGAACCGGTGCCGGCGCGCAACGGGGCGAACCGGGCGTGCGTCTCGCCGACGGCGTCCAGCAGGTCGTCCACGTCGGAGGTCGTCGTCGCGCGGGCCGGCGGTTCGGGCTTCTTCTCCACCGCCTTCTCCACCGGATTCTCGGCCGGCTTCTCCACCGTCGGCGCGGGCGGCGGTGCCTCCTTCTCCGGGGGCGCGGACTGCTCCGGGGACGCGGACGGTTCCAGCGCCGCCACGTACCGTTCGATCTCGTCGTTGAGGCGCAGCAGTTCCCGCATCTCGTCGCCCGGCAGCGGGTTGTCCTGCCCCCGGTGCGGGACCAGGACCTCCTCGAACGCGTGGGCCCGGTCGGCGATGTCGACCTGGCGCACCACCCGGGCGGCGCCCTTGAGGGTGTGCGCGAAACGCAGCAGCCGGGCGACCAGTTCGGTGCCCGGTTGCTGATCGAGGTCGAGCACACCCGCGCTGATCTGGTCGACCAGCTCGCGCGCCTCGATGCGGAAGTACCGCAGTGGATCCTGGGTCATCGCCGGCCGGTGCCCACCAGTTCGAGCAGGTCGCCGGAGAGGCTGGACAGGTGCGCGGCGGTCTGCTTGGTCTGCACGGCGCTGGCCTCGGTCTCCCGGGTGACCCGTGCGGTGTCCGAGGCCGCGACGTTGACCTGCTCGACGGCGGTGGTCTGCTGCGCGGTGGAGAGCTCGATCTCCCGGGTCGCGTCGTTGGTGGTGGCCACCAGGTGCGCGATGCGCCGGAACGAGTTGGTCGCGTCGTCGAACTGCCGGGCCCCCGCGTCGACCGACTTGGCCCCGATCTCGGTGGCCATCACGGTGGTGTTCACGGCGCCGCGTACGTCGTCGATCAGCGCCCGGATCTCCTTGGCCGACCCGGCGGTCCGGTCGGCCAGCTTGCGGATCTCCTCGGCGACCACCGCGAACCGGCGGCCCCACTCGCCGGCGCCGCTGGCCTCGATCGTCGCGTTGATGGCCAGGATGTTGGTCTGCTCGGCCAGCTCGGAGACCAGGTCGACGACGCCGCCGATCTGTTGCGACTTCTCGCCCAGGGCCAGCATGTGCTGCACGATCTGGTCCACCTGCGAGCGGATCGCCGAGATCGAGGCGCGGGTCTGCTCGATGGTGGCGTCACCGCTCAGCGCGGCCTCCGAGGTGTCCTCGGCGATCTTGGACACCCGCTGGGCGCTGTCCGAGATCTGGCGCGAGGTGATCAGCAGCTCGCTGATCGTCGTGGTGATCTCGTTCATCGCGCTGGCCTGGTCCCGCCCACCACCGGCCTGCTGCGCCGCGGCCGCCTCCAGCTCTGCCGACGAGCTCTGGATGTGCCCGACCGCGGCGCCGACCTCGCGCCGCAGGTCCCGGCTCAGCTTCCACGCGACCGCCGCCGCGAACGCGGTGGCCAGCAGCGCCAGCACGATGATCAGCCAGATCGCCTGTTTGGCCCGCGCGGTGGCCGAGGTCCGTGCGACGTCGACATCGGTCCGTACCCGTGCGGTCAGTGCGGTGATGGTCTGCTGCAGTTTTTCGCGTACCGGGGTCACCGTGTCGAGGTTCAGGTCCTTGAGCTTGTTCAGGTCCGTGATGCCGGCCCGCTTCGCCATGATCGGTTCCAGCACCGCCGCGTGCGCGGCCTCCGCGGTCGACACCGCGTCCAGGAGGTTCCGGGCGGTCGCATCGGTGAGGTTGGTCCGCAGCTTGCTCACCAGGGCCAGGAACTCCTCCCGGTCCTTCTTGGCGGCCTCGAAGTACGCCGGCAGCCCGTAGAGGATGTAGCCGCGGTAGTCGCTGATCCGGCTCTCCGCCTTGGTGGTGAGGTGCTCCGAGGCGACCAGGTCGTTGACGGCCAGGTTGATCGCGTCGTCCTTGGCCTGCACCACGACGGTCAGGGCGACGACCGAGGCCGCCCCCATGATCAGGGTCAGCGCGACGGTGACGCCGAAGCCGAGGCCGAGCTTGTTGCCGAAGGTGCGTTTCGCCATCATCGCTCCTGGAGGACGTGCGGTTGGTGACCGGTCAGCTGGTGCACGACGGCACGGGCGGCCGGCAGATCGACGATCGGGCGGGTGCCGCCGGTGAGCGGCACCATGCCGCGCAGCATGTCGCGGCCGTCATGGCCGTCCGGCTCGCCGACGATCACCGTCGAGTCGACCCGGACATGGCCGTCGAGCTGGTGGAACGCGAGCGCGAGCGGGGGCTGTCCGGCCGCCAGCACCAGCCAGCGCGGCCGTTCCGGCGACGGATGCCCGAGCAGCGCCGCCAGGTCGTAGACGGGCACGATCGCGCCGCTGAAGCCGGCCACCCCGAGCAGGGCGGGCTGCGGGCCGGGCAACGGCGTCACCGGCCGGTCCGAGTGCACCCCGGACGCCTGGGACAGCCGCAGCGCGTACGGGCGCCCACCGGCGTGCACGGCGAGCAGCTCCGCGTACTCGGCGTCGTGGCTGCGGGCGGGTTCGGCGAACGAGCGGTCGAAGTCGGCACGCAGGTCGGCCAGCCGGTCGGTGACCTCGGGCGCGCTCACCGGCGCACCCCGCAGGCCTCGAGCTCGGCCCGGCACAGCGCGGTCAGGGCGATCCGGCCGAACCCGCCGCCGAACAGCACGATGCGGTCGTCGCGTTCCTGGCGCAGCAGGTCCAGCGCCCGCTCCAGCTCCGGCCCGGCGGCCCGGGTCTCGCCCCGGCGCCGGGCCAGCAGGCCGAGCCGCAGCCGGGGCATGGCGAACTCCGGGTCCACGTACGCCCCCAGCCGGTAGTGCTCGAGCGCGCCGGTCAGGTCGTTGCCGCCCTCCAGGCAGACCGCGAGCTGCTGGTGCGCGTCGGCGTACAACCCGTTGGCGTCGAGCAGCCGCCGGCAGGTCGTCACGGCCTCGGTGAGCCGTCCGGTGTGCGCCAGCAGCACCGCGTGCAACAGGTCTGCCCGTGGCTCGGGCCGCCCGCCCGGTGCGCCCTCGACGACCGTGAGGGCCTCCGCGAACCGTTCGTCGCGCAACAGGCCCAGCGCCCGGTCGTAGCTTCCGTCGACGACCGGGGGAGCGGGCCGGGGCTCGCGCGCCGCGGCCGATGCCATGGGCGGTGCCGGTGCCGCCCCCGGTGCCGGTGCCGGCGTCACCGCCGCCGTGCCGCGCCGGTAGAAGAACGTCCGGTGCGAGTGGATCGGCTCGAGTCCGTCCGGCCGGCTGCCCAGCGAATCGGTGTGCCCCAGGAACAGGTAGCCACCCGGGGCCAGCACCCGGGTCATCTTCCGGACCAGCGCGGCCTGCACGTCGGGGGTCAGGTACATCAGCAGGTTCCGGCAGAACACCACGTCGTACTGCTCGGGGCGCCACAGGCCGGCGTCCTCCGAGGCCACGTTGTGCTGCCGGAACTGCACCGCCGAGCGGATCTCCGCGTCCAGCTCGTACAACCCGTCGCGGGGATGGAACCACCGCTGCCGGATCGCGTCCGGGGTCTCCCGCAGCGACCACGCCGAGTACCGGGCCACCGCGGCCCGCTTGAGCACCGCCGGGCTCGCGTCCAGGCCCAGCACCGACACGATCCAGTCCGGGTTCTTCAGCGTCTCCCGGGCCACGATCGCCAGCGTGTACGCCTCGTCGCCCGACGAACAGCCGACCGACAGCATCCGTAGCACCCGCTGGGTGGCGCGGGCGGTGATCCGCTCCGGCAGCGCGACCTCGGCCAGCGCCCGGAACTGCTCACCGTGCCGGAAGAAGTAGGTCTCGTTGATGGTGAGTTCCTCGGCCAGCGCGCTCAGCTCGGCCGGCCAGTCCCCGGCCCCGAGCCGGGACAGGTACGCCGTCCGGTCCAGCTTCGCCGCGTCCGCCCGCCGGCCCAGCACCTGGGCGAGCTGTGGGCTGTCGTTGTCGTCGAACACCCAGCCGAGCCGGGCCGACAGCACCGACCGGAAACGCGCCACGTCGGCGCCCCCGGTCACGCTGACCCCGCCATGGCCGCGGCGGCGGCCCACACCTCGTCGGGCACCAGCCGCAGGCTGCGCAGCAGCAGCACCGGCTCGGCGTCGATCGTCCCCACCGCGGCGACCAGCCGGGCCGGGGCGTCACCCAGCAGCGCCTCGTGCGCGGCCGCGGCGTCCCCGGCGACCGCCCGGACCCCGGAGATCGCCCCGGTCGCGAACGCCACCGGACCCCGCTCGGACCGCACGGCCACGAACCGGACCACCTCGGCGTGCCCGCCGCCGAGCAGCCGGGCCACGTCCACCACGAGCGTGGGCACACCCCGCATGATGCAGATCCCACTGACGTACGCGGGGGTGCCGGCCAGCGGATGCGTGGTCAGCGGCCGCATCGTCTCGATGATCTCGTCCAGCCGCAGCGCGCAGAGCAGCGACCCGGCCCGGAACACCAGCGACGGCACACCGGCGGACGTATCCGCCGGTGGCGTCATTTGTCCAGGCTGCCCCATATCGCTCAGGCTATCGAGCGGTCGGGCCCTATCGGTGAAAATGGTTCATTTCACCCGCTGACCGCGGGTCAGGCGGTATCAGCGCTGCTCGGGCGGTCCGAGCCAGGTGACCACCGGCTGCTCCGGGGAATCCCGCTGTGTCGGCGTCTCCCCACCTGACGTCTCCGGGATGTCGGGCGAGGTGGACCGGTGGGCGGCCTCCGCATGGGGTGTCCCGCCGCCGGCCTGAGCGGGAATGTGCGAGCCGGGCGGGACGTACGGCCCCGGCGGGACCGGCGGGCGACCGGTGGCGTGGGCCGGCCACAGATGCGGCCGGCGGCGGGCGGCCAGGTCCTCGGCCCACCCGAACGCCACCACCGCCACCGCGGTCAGCAGCAACGTCATCGCCAGCTCGATCGGCCCCTCCATGCTCGAGACGTCGTCCAGCGCCAGGAACGTGAGAACCGGCCAGATCGCCCAGATCGCGATGTTGTGCCAGAGGTACACCGTCACCGCCCGGTTGTTCAGCAGCGTGACGGCCCGGTCCAGCGGCCGCGCGTAGGACAGCCAGGTCATGTCCGGCTGCCAGCGCAGGGCGAGGATCACGAACGCCAGCGACCAGAGCGCCTGCGCCTCCGGCACCTCGTTGAGGTCGTAACCGTCCTCGCCGGGGTGCCCGCGCAGCCAGTAGAACGCGACCAGGCCCATCAGGACCGCCACCGGGTAGGCGACCCCGGCCTTCAGGCGGTGCAACCGGCCGTCGTGGTGGGCGAACCCGGCGATCCAGCACGCGCCGTACGTGACGAAGTCCCAGAGTGCCCCGTCCGCCCGGCCGAACGGCATGCTGTAGCCGGTCTTGTCGAGCACGGCCAGCAGTGCCAGCGGGCCGGCGATCAGGACCCAGCCCACCTTCTTGTAGGCGAGATAGAGCAGCGGGGACAGCAGGACGAACCACAGGTACGCCCGGATGTACCAGAGCGGCTCCCACGCGTCGATGCCCGCCGAACTGCCGGGCGGGTCGCCGATCGGGAGGATCCAGAGGGCGAGTTTCCAGCTCCAGGGGTGATCGCCGCCCTCCTGCTCGGCCCAGCCCCCGTAGAGCATGGCCGGGACGGCGATCAGTCCTAGGAGCCACAGCGGTGGCAGGAGCCGGCGTAGCCGGGAGGTCACGACCTGCCCGGCCGTGCGCTTGTCGAGGGAGGCGGCGGTCAGCGAGCCGGCCAGCGCGAACATGATGCCCATGGCGGGCAGCAGGATCGACAGCCATGGCCAGCCGAAGAGGTGGTAGACCACGACCCGCAGGATGGCGGCGGCCCGGAGAAGGTCCAGGTAGCGGTTGCGCACCGCGAAACGGTAGCTAGGCCGGTAGGTCGCGGGGGACCGTCCGGCCGGTCGCCAAGTACACCCCGCCGGCCGACCCCGGACGGGTGAAGTGTCCGATTCGCCGGTGCGACTGTGCGACGTCCAGGCTCCCCGGTCAAGGACGAAAGACCAGGTCAACCTCGCCTTCACGGTACGGGAACCCGAGCGCGCCGGGCCGCCCGCACAGTCACCGCCACGCGGGGCAAGCCGTTGGTACCCGGCGAGGCGGTGTGCGACCGGCACCCGTCGCGGAACACGAAGGGAACCACGGCATGCGAAAGCCCCCCGTCGTCGTGGCCGTCGCGGTGTCGGCGATCGTGACCGGCGGCATCATGGTGGCGACCACGGCCGGCGCGGAGACCACCCCCGGCGCGTCGGCGCCGCCGGTGGCGGCCGCACCTGACCGCGTACCCACCGGGGTGAAGGACCCGGCGGTCTCCAGCCCGCCCACCGCCCCGCCGTCGCCCACCGTTCCCGCGTCACCCACGGTTCCCGCGTCACGCACCGTCTCCGCCTCGCCGTCGCCGGTGGTGACGACCGCCGCCCAGCCGCGGCACAGGGTGACCGCGTCCGATGGCTTCCAGCGGCGGGCCCTGGACCTCGTCAACGAGCACCGCCGACGCGGTGGTTGCGACCCGCTGACGGTGGACCGCCGCCTGGTCGTCGCGGCCGGGAGGCACGCGGCCGACATGGCGGCGCACGGTTACTTCGCGCACGAGAGCCGTGGCGGCGAGCGGGCGGGGGAGCGGGTCGGGGACGCGGGGTACGCGTGGTCGCGCTACGGCGAGAACATCGCCCGTGGTCAGGACGATGTCACCGAGGTGGTCGACGGCTGGATGCGCAGCCCGGAGCACCGGGCGAACATCATGGACTGCCGGCTGCGTGAGGTGGGCCACGGGCTGGCGTTCTCCGGCACCCGGACGCCCTACTGGGTCCAGGACTTCGCCACCCCGCTATAGCCACATATTTCGCTCAAGTCGGCCGGGTGCCCGCCGATCCTCCAACTCCCTGGATCGTGCCATGGTCAACCGGACGATCCTGCCCGTCCCACAGGTGTGCTTCTATGTGCGGACACATCTCCTGGGGAGGACGATTTGGGATTCTCCGCGCGCCTCGCCGCGGCCATCCTGGCCACGGCTGTCGGCGGTGGCCTCGGCGCCGTCGCCCTGACCCCCGGCACGGCATCAGCCGCGCCGCGGGCCGTCAGTCTGGCACCGGTCGCCGCTGTCGTGGTCACCAAGGCCGCAGCGGCCTCGTGTGCCACCGGCAAGTACCAGAAGCAGGTTGAGGGTTACCTCAAGAAACTCGGCGGCTTCGGCGCCGTCACCGTCGACGGCAAGCAGTCCGCCGCCGACTGTGCGGCCATCAAGAAGTTCCAGTCCCGCTACGGCGTCAAGCCGGCCGCGGGTCTCGCCGGCCCGACGACGTACGCGGTGGCCAAGCGCCTCGCCGCCACGAACACGAAGTCGTGCAAGGCCAAGAAGTCGGGCATCACGTTCTGCGTGGACCTGACGCACCAGACGACCTTCGTCATGAAAAATGGCAAGGTCTTCAAGAAGCCGACCGTGATCCGTAGCGGCATGAAGGGCTACCGGACCCCGGCCGGCACGTACAAGATCAACAAGCGCACCAAGAAGGAATGGTCGAACCCGTACGAGGTGTGGTTGCCGTACTGGCAGCGCTTCATCGGCGGCATCGGCTTCCACCAGACCACGACGTACATCCACGACGCGTGGCGAGGATCGCACGGCTGCGTCAACCTGCTGCCGGCCGACGCCAAGACCTACTACGGCATCGGCAAGATCGGCTCCACGGTGAAGGTCTTCGGGCGCCGCTCAGGCACCTGATCCACCAGCATCCGCCCCACGAACAGCCCGCCGGCGATTGCCGGCGGGCTGTTTCAGCAGCAGCCCCCCGGCCGTCCTCCGCGATGCGGGTGGCGCAACGATCCGCCGGGGCTAATGCCTCAAGACCGGGACCCGGCCGCCGATCTACGGGTGTGTTGCTCAGCGGGGCCCGTGAGTTGCGCGACCTGCACGGTGCGTCGCGCGCGGTCGCTTACCTCACGCTGGCCGGAGCCCCGTACGTCGCGGTCACCGGGGTCCTGTCCCACGTCGGCCCATCCGCCACCGCGGCGATCCTGACGATCGCCCTGATCATGGTCGGGATCGGCCTGGTCTGCTGGCACCGGCCGGGGAAACTGCCGGGCCTCTTCTGGTACGCCGCCCCGCTCATCGCCACGGCCCTGATCTCCGGGCTCAACCTGGGAACCCGGGACGCCAGCACCGGCGCGCAGCTCTTCTACCTGTGGCCGGTGCTGTACACGGCGAACTTCCTCGGCCGCAAAGCCGTCTACGTCGTCCTGGCCATGGTGTACGCCGGGCACTCGGCCGTCGTCTACACCGTGCTCGGCGCGGGCAAGGGCCTCGCCGACGTGGTCGCGATGATCCTGGCCATGACGATGACCACGCTCGTCGTCCGGGGCCTGCGGGCGCGCGCGGACCGGTTGCGTGACGTGCTCGAGCAGCAGGCCAACGCCGATCCGCTGACCGGCCTCGCGAACCGACGCTCGTTCGAGACCGCGCTGGCCGGGGCGGAAGGCCCGCTCGCCCTCATCACCGTCGACCTCGACCACTTCAAGGGCATCAATGACACGTACGGTCATGCCGAGGGTGACCGCGCACTGACAGTGGTCGCCGCGGCGATGCGTACGGTGACCACAGGCACCGGGACAGCGGCCCGCCTGGGTGGTGACGAGTTCGTCCTGCTCCTGCACACCGACCGCACCACCGCCGTCGGCGTGGCCCGGCAGCTGACCACGCTGGTGCGGGCCGCCACGGGCCTTCCGGGCGGGCCACCCAGCCTGAGCATCGGGGTCGCCGCGCTACCGGCCGACGCGGACACGGTCGAGGGCCTGGTCGCCGCCTCCGACGCCGCGCTCTACGAGGCGAAGACGTCGGGACGAGGCCGGATCGCGGTCGCCGGGGGACGGCGGGACCCGGATCCCGTACCCGTCGTCGCCGACACTCAGGCGGTTTCCGGGTCCGCGGCCTTGACCAGCCCCAGGATCTCCCGGCGCAGCCGGGGGTAGGGCCCCCACCCGTCGCGGAGCACATGGATGTAGATCGCCTCGAGCGCCACGTCGATACGCTGGATGAGCTCCTGATCGTCCGGCAGCCCCAACCGGACCGACCGGGTGAAATGGTCGAGCGCCTCCATGTGACGACCCTGGTCGAAGGCGCTGCGGCCGGCGTTCTCGTGCACCACGCTGCGCAGCAGATCAGGCGCGTCCGAGCTGGAGGCCTCCTCGAACAACCGGTCCGCCTCCTGATAGTCACCCCGCAGCCGCAACACGTGCGCCAACTCGGCCTGCGCGATGACAATGGCCTGCACATCCCCGGCGGACTCGGCGTGAGCCAGCGCCAGCCGGCTGGCCGCGGCGGCCATCCCCAGCTCGTCCAGCAACCGGTAGACCTCGGCCCGCACGCTCAGCAACCCGGCCCGGGCAACGTTGTCCAGCTCCTCGGCCAACGGCCCGTCGAGCCGTTCCCCCAGCTCACGCAGCGCCTCGCGGTCGTCGACGACCTCCTTGAGCGAAGCCCCGTCCAACCGCCACCGGATGGCGGCAAGATCCTCAGGACCAAGAGGCTTCTTCTCCGGTACGCGAGCAGCCGGCACCCGGGCCTCCCGAGCGACCAGCGGCATCAGCCCCGCGACCCGAGGCTTCTCCGGCTCTGGCTCCGGCTCCGGCATGGTGCCGGCCGCGGCAACCAGCCCGTTCATCAACCCGGTGATATCAAGGTCGAGAACGAACCCGTGCTCATCCACCCCGGCGTCATCCGCGAGCGTCGCATGCTCGGACGTAGGCTGGTCGAACCCAGGCTTCCCCCCGGTCCCACCCCCGTCACCCACAGCACTACCGGCCGCACCACGACCAGCCCCCGCGCCCACGCCGCCCAAGCCGTTCCGGCCCGCACCGCCCGCGCCCGCCTGGCTCGCGCCGCCTGCGCCCGCCCCGTTCCGGCTCGCGCTGCCCTGGCCCGCCCCGTTCTGGCTCGCGCTGCCCTGGCTCGCGCTGCCCTGGCTCGCGCTGCCCTGGCTCGCGCTGCCCTGGGCGCCGCTGCTCTTGGTGGTGGCGTTGTGGCTCACACTGCTCGTGGCCGCGCCGTTCCCGGCCGCGACATCGCGGACCGGGCTGTTCTGGGCCAGGCTGTTCTCGACCGCACCGGCCCTGGTCGCAGTGCCATCGATAGTTTTGTCCATGTTCGGACTGTCATGACGGACATCGTCGCCGACCGTGCTGATCCTGGCAGCGCCGCCCGCGGCCGGATCGTTCTTGGCGTGACCATCCTCGATCGGGTTGCCCCCGGCCGCGCTGTCCCTGACGGAGTGGCCGTTGACGACGCTCTCCGTGGCCGGGTTGCTCATGGCCGAGTTGCTCGTGGCCGAGTTGCTCGTGGCCGAGTTGCTTGTGGGCGAGCCGCCGGTCGCTGAGCTGCCCGCCACCGGGTTGCCCGTCACCGGGTTGCCCGTTGCCGAGCCGTGGGTCGCTGAGCTGCCCGTCGTGTCGTTGGCCATTGCTGGGTTGCCCGTTGCCGAATTGCTCGCTGCAGGGCTGCTCGTTGTCGCGCTGCCTGCCACCGGGATGTTGTGGCCGGCACCGCTCCCGGTCCCCGCAGCCGGAGCCGCCGCGGCCGATTCGGCCCGCGTCCCCGCGCTCCCCGAATCGGGTTCCGTAGCCGGCGCGTCACCCTTCGCCCCGAACCAGGTCGGGCCGAGATCCGCGTCGGAATACTTGATCGGCGCGGACGGACCCGACGTCATGATCCGCCCGATGGGCAGTGCCGCCGCGGCCGGGTTCGGCCCCGGCCGTGATGCCTGGGGTACGGCCGAGACCGGCAGCGCACTCGACGGCAGGGCGCCGTTGCGCTGCATCTCGCGGTTGGCGGCCGACTGCCGTGCCGCCTCGGCCTGGCGCCCGGCCTCGGCGGCCTGCCGAGCCGCGGCATCCCGCCGGACCATGTCCTGCTCGGCGCGCCGTGCTTCCTCGGCCCGCCGTGCCACGTCCGCCTGCCGTGCTTCCTCGGCCAGCCGGGCGGCTTCAACCTGGCGTGCCACTTCAACCTGGCGTGCTACTTCAACCTGGCGGGCGGCCTCAGCCCGGCGTGCCTCCTCGGCCAGCCGGGCGGCCTCAGCCTGGCGTGCCTCCTCGGCCAGCCGGGCGGCCTCAGCCTGGCGTGCCTCCTCGGCCAGCCGGGCGGCCTCAGCCTGGCGTGCCTCCTCAGCTCGCCGGACTTCGTCGGCGCGCCGTGCCTCTTCGACGAGGCGGGCGGCCTCGGCCTCCCGTTCCGCTTGTGCCTGACGTGCGGCCAGCTCTGCCTGCCGGGCGGCCTCTTCCGCCTGTCGCGTGGCTTCCTCGGCCCGGCGTGCTTCCTCGGCTCGGCGGGTGGCTTGCTCGGCCTGCCAGGCGGCTTCCACCTCGGCGAGGCGGGCTTCCTCGGCCTTGCGTTCGGCTTCCTGGGCCTGGCGTGCGGCCTCCGCCTGCCGCTGCGCCTCGGCCAGGCGCGCTGCCTCGGCCTGCCGTGCCGCCTCGGCCTGCCGTGCCGCGTCCGCTCGGCGTGCGGCTTCCTCAGCTTGACGCTGCGCCGCCGCCTGGCGTGCGGCCTCGGCCTGCCGGATCTCTTCTGCCTGCCGGGCGGCCTCGGCCTGTCGCGCGGTCTCCGCGGTGCGGGCAGCCTCTTCTGCCTGCCGGCGTGCCTCGGCCTGGCGGGCCGCTTCGGCTCGCCGGGCTTCGTCCTGCTGACGGGTGGTTTCCGCGGTACGGGCGCCTTCCTCGGCTCGGCGTGCCTCCTCGGCCTGGCGCGCTGCCAGTTCGGCCTGCCGGGCGGCTTCCTCGGCCTGGCGCGCCTCCTCAGCGTTGCGCGCTGCTTCCTCCGCCAGCCGGACGGCCTCGGCCTTCCGGGCTTCCGCGGCCTGGCGTGCCGCTTCCGCCGCCTGCCGTGCCGCCTCGGCCTGCCGCGCCGCCTCGGACCGGCCGGAGGCGTCGCGGAAGGCATCGGCGTGGCGGGCCGGCTGCCCGGTGTCATGCCCGGGTACGGCGAACTGCGGCCGGTCCATGTGGGGCAGGCGAGGCGCGGGTACCGGCGCGACACCGGCACGCGACACCGGCACTGTCGGGCCTTCGCCGACGGGCTGCCCGGTCCCGGTGAACGGCCCGTGCGGACCGCCCTGCCCGGGTTGCCGCTGATTCGATTGCCGCTGATCCGGTTGCCGCTGGTCGGGGACGGCACTCGCCGGGCGCACCGGCCCGGGGGCGCCGCTGACCGGGTGCCGGCCCGGTCCGCCGCTGGTCGGGCGTTCCGTGCCCGGGATGTCGCCCATCGGGGCGGTGCGCGACGGCGGCCGCTGTGACGGGGGAACCTGGCTGGGCTCGCCGGTCGACAGGATCATCGACGTACGGGGTCCGCCGGCGATGGGACGCTCGGAGGTCTCGCCCTCGGGGCGCCGCAGGTGTTCGTCCCACGGTGCGTAGGCCGCCGGTGCCTCGAACGGGGGCCGGTCCCCGGCCGGACGCTGCGGGGGTGCGGACGCTGCGGGCCGCCGGACCGGCGGGGACGCCATCGGGGGTACGGGCGGCGGCGGGAAAGCCGGTGCGGGGGACACCGGAGGCGCGGCGTGTGCGGCCGGCGCGGGTGCCGGCGAGACCGGCGGTACGGACGCCGAGCCGCGACCGGTGCTACGCCGGGCGTGGTCGTGCCCGGCTGGGATGATCGGCCCGTCCGACGTGACGTAGCCGACCCGCGACGACCGCCGGTCCTGGCCGTCGTGGGCGGGACCGTCGTGGGCGAGACCGTTCTGGGCGAGACCGTTCTGGGCGGGACCGTCCTGGGCAGGGCCGTCCTGGGCAGGGCCGGCGGGCGAGACCGGACGCTGGAGCGCAGCCGGCGGTGCCTGATCCGCGGCGGCGGCGGCGACGCGCGGCTGCGCCACCTGCGGGGGAGCGTTGACCACCCGCGGCTTGGCCGGCGGTTCGGCCTTGACGACCCGGGGCACCGCGGGCGGCGCCGCCTTCTTGACGATCTTGGGCTGCGTGGGCGGGACGGCCCGGCTCAGGATCCGGGGCCCGTCACCCTGCGGCTCCGGTGCGACGGTCCCGCTCGGCGGGGGAGCATCGACCGGCGGACGGTACGGGGCGTGCTCGTCGGCCCAGCGGTCGCTCGCCGCCTCGCCCTCGATGACGACCGCGGCGTAGGACCCGGACCGGTACGTGGTGGGTTCCTCGAACGTCGCCTCGCGGGCATCCTCGAGGGCTACCTCGCCGCCGTCCTCGAACGATACGTCGTGGGGGGACGTGACCGCGGCGGGCGGGAACGCCGGGGCGTCCTCGCGCTGGAACGCCACGAGGTCGTCGCGCCCGAAAGCAGCGGCATCGTTGCGGCCGAACGCGGCTGCGTCATCGCGCCCGAACGCGGCTGCCTCGCCGCGCCCGAAGGTGACGGCATGGTCGCGTCCGGCAGCAGCGGCGCCGTCGCGCCCGAACCCGGCCGGCTGATCCCGGTGGAACGCGGCCGGGTCGTAGCTGTCCGGCCGGGACGCGGCGGGCTGTACGCGCGGGAACGGGCCGGACTTCTCCCGGTCGAACGCCGGCTGCGCGGGTTCGTCGCGACGCAGCGGTGCCTGACCACCGGGCTTGCCCCGGAACGCGGCCGGGTTCTCGGCGCCGCGCCGTTCCCGCCCGGGCTCACCCTCCCGCCGGGCAGCCGGATCGACGTCACGGCGCGCGGGATCCGCTTCACGGCGCGTGGCCGGTTCGGCGTCACGGCGCGGCTCGGACTCGTACCCGGTGTCCTCGCGTTTGCGGAACCGGCGGCCGATGCGCGGCGCTTTCTCCTCCGGTTCGGGGCGTGCGGGGGTGACCTTCGCGCGTCCGGCGGCGGCCGGTGCCTCGGGTTCCGGCTTGCGGCGGCCACGACGGGGCCGGGCCGGGACCGGTTCGGGCTCCGCGACCGCGGGATCGCCGTCCCAGAACGACGACGTCTCGATCCGGCGGGCGCGCTCGATCGAGGTGTACTTGCGCTGGGTCTCCCAGTCGTCCGCGTCGAACTCGCGGTCGTCGTACTCCAGTTCGTCGAAGTCGAGGCTGCGGGTCTGCCAGGTGCCGTCCGGGCCGAGCTCGGGGGGAGCCGCGTCCAGGTCGGCGGCCTCGAAGTTCGGGTCGTCCAACCAGCTGGGACGCGCACCGTCGAACGCCTGCTTGATCTGCGTCTCACGGCCCGGTGACCGCGGGTGACCGTTCTGGCGGCGTTCACGCCGTTCGGCAAGCTCGTCGTGCGCCGGCGGGGCGGACTGCGGGGCCCCTTGCGGCGTACGGGAAATGCGGGGTTCGGGGTCGAAATCGTCGTTCTCGACGTATTGCGTGCGCGGCGCGGGAGGGCGGCTCTCGGCCTGGCGGCGGGTTTCGGGACCCCAGCGGGAGAGCACGGCAGCCTCCGCGTACGGGTCACGCGCGGTAGCCGGGGTGCCCTGCTGGCGCCTCGGCCGCTTGCCGTCGTCGTACTCGGATTCCCAGTACTCGTCGTCCTCGTAGCTCACCGGGACACCCCGCCGCCGAGGCATGGTCCCGGGATTGCCGAGCCGGCCCGCTGCCGCATCCGTGCCCCCCGTTCTAGCCTCCGCGTACCCTCGCCCGCGCGTCCCTCTACACGGTCGGGTTGGAAGGTTAACCACGTATTTGCGTACGGCGCTACCGCCCGTGGAGGAGCGTCACCCGTCCCGAGGGTACCCCCGGCGCTCCCGGCCGGATCCGGCGCCGCGGCCCACCCGTGATGGTCCGTCGACGCATAGTACGGACGCGGGTGCCCAGGGGTTCATTTCCTGCGGCGCGATGGCAGGCGGATCGAGGATGATCGACAGAGAGTGACCGGGGCGGTCGAGGCGGCATTTCCTTACATGAGCGTGGCTAAATGTTTCGGGCGCGTAGAACGGTCGATAAATTAAGCCATTCTTAAACCCCGGCTGAGAACAAAGGCAGAAATCCCCCGGGTACGCGATTCCGTGCGCCCCGCACGATCAACCCTGTGCACACGTACGGTGAGCGTGTCGAGGGACACGTCGGGCGGGCACGGATCTTGACGGGTGCGGGTGTCACGGTTGGTGGGACGGGCCGACCCGATGCTGTGCGGGTCTGCTGCGGCTGCCGCGACGGGCCACAGTGGGCGTCCCCATCAGGGTTCGCCCGCGGAAGTGACAGATACACGACAGTGATTGCCCGGCCCCGATCCCACGATGCGGCGGCCGCCCCCGGCCCACACCCGCACGACACCGATCGAAAGGAGCGCCCCATGCCGCGCCTCGACCTCGGCGCCGTCCGCGCCACGCTCACGACGATCCTGCGCCACCTGGACACCTGGACGTTGTCCACCCTCAATTCCCCGGCCCTCAATTCCCCGGTGCTCAATTCCCCGGCTCTCAGCGTCCTGGCCGCGGACTCCCAGGCCCGAGCCGCCCGCTACTGACAGCCCGCGGCCGGCGATTCCCCGCCCGCTGCTGCCTACCCGCTGCTGCCTGCCTGCTGCTGCCTGTCCGCTGTCGGCCGCCCGCCGTTGGTCGGCTACCGCTGGCCGCCCGACACCCGGTGCTGCTGCCCGCTGCTCTCCGCCTCCTGCTGGCGGGCCGCTGCCCGCTGCCCGCTGCCCGCTGCCTGCCACCCAACCCCCGCTGTCCCAACCCGGCCGTCCCAACTCCGGCCGTCCCAACCCCCGCTGTCCCAACCCGGCTGTCCCAACTCCGGCCGTCCTAATTCCGGCTGTTCCACGCCCCGCTGCCCGCCGCCAGCGCTGGCGGCCAACTCCGCTGCTGGAGGCCGGCCCCAACCCTCGCCGTTGGCGCCTGGTCAGGATCTGACATCGGACCCCGCGGTCCGGCCGGAAGGCGGCAGGCATCAAGCCCCCTGGCGCGCGCGAACCGCCCCCGATGAGCGCCGCCAGGGACATAGAAACGGTGGCGGGTGCACCCGCCACCGTTTCGCCCCGCGACTGGTTCGCCCCGCGACTGGTTCGCCCCGCGACTGGTTCGCCCCGCGACTGGTTCGCCCCGCGACTGGTTCGCCCCGCGACTGGTTCGGGCCTTCCTCGGGCTTCGCCTCAGCGCACAAACCTCCTCAGCCCGTTTCCTGTCTTTCGCTCGCGTCCCTGTCCTCCCCGCACGCTGATTCGCAGGGCCTCGTGCCGTCCGCCTGCCAGCCCGTCCTGATGGTGTTCGCCGACGCGGTCCGGGTGGATGTCTCTTGGTCAGAGGCGCCCGTCCCGGGTGAAGTGCCCGACCGAGGTGGGCAACGACAGGCCGGCGTCGGTCAGAGCGTGCAGCAGGGCGATCAGTTCGGGTCTGGTGAGGTCCGCCGAGGGCTCGGGTTCGTGGTGGGGCACGCCGATGGCCCGGGCGGCTTCGACGGCCCGTGCTGCGATTGCCGCTTCGACGGACCAGAGGCGGTGGGCTCTCAGGGCGAGCTGGGCCGAGCTGGTCAGGTCGTTGTGCAGGCGGAGCAACCGGCGCAGGTCGGTGGCCAGCCGTTCGATGGGCGGCCCGAGGGGCTGCGGTTGCGTATCGTCCCGGCGGGGCCAGGCCCGGCTGACCGCGGCCCACATTCGCGGCGCCTGGAAGAACGCGGCGCCGAGGAGAGTCGGTGTCACCGCGATGAGGGCGAGTTTTCCAAGGTCGAGCAGGCTGATGGCGTGCTCCTCCCGGCAGTGCGGAAGTTCCGTTCCTCCCGACGATCCGCCGCGCCGCCGCCAGCGTCAACCCACATGTGAGCCGGGGGGAACCCGGTCAGGAACCGTCGCGGCTCCGCCCCCGGGACACGAGCCTGGTGATCGGCATCGGCGGGGCCGGGATGCTCGCCCCGTCGTAGCCGTGGACCTGGCCGAACCGTCCGTCCGCCCCGCTCACCCAGGACGTCCGGGCCGCGACCACCTCCTCGTGGGTACGGGCGACGTAGTTCCACCACATCACCAGTTTCTCCTCGAACGGCTCGCCGCCGAGCAGCAGGACCTTCGTCTCGGCGGCCGCCCCGAGGCTGATCTCGTGGTGCCCGGCGCCGAGGTAGAGCAGCGGGCCCGGTTCGAGGGGCACACCCTGCACTGTCGCTGCGCCGTCGAGTGTCAGGACGGCGTACTCGAAGTCGGTCCTGGTCCTGATGGTCGCGTCGGTGCCGGCGGCGACGGTGATCTCCGCGCCCACCAGCGGGGTGTGGCAGTGAGCGGGGGATGTCGCACCGGCCAGTGTTCCCATGAGGACGGTCACCCTCAGGCCGTCCCCGGTGACGACCGGGAGGTCGGCGTGGTGGGCGAACGCCGGCGCCGTGGTGCGGTCACGGTCCGGAAGGGCGACCCACAGCTGTACGCCTTTCAGCACCGGCCCGTGCTCCGCCGGGGTCTCCTCGGAGTGGGAGATGCCTCGCCCGGCTGTCATCAGGTTGAGTTGTCCCGGCCGGATCTCCTGCCGGTTGCCGAGGCTGTCGCGGTGCAGCACCTCGCCCTCGAGCAGCCACGTCACCGTCTGCAACCCGATGTGCGGGTGCGGCCCGACGCGCATGCCCGGCGTCCCGGCGAGCTCGTGCGGACCGAACGCGTCCAGGAAGCACCACGCGCCCACCATGCGCCGGTCCTTGTTCGGCAGCGTCCGGACGACGCCCATGCCCCGCGGGCCGCCCAGCGCGACCGGCATGCCTTCCAGCATCTCGACGTCGCCCATGGCACAGACGCTACCGCTGCCGTACGACAACTCGCAGCGACACCAGCCCGGCCCCGACGGCGATCATGGCCAGGGCGAGCGGTGCGGTCACCGGGAGGCCTACCAAAGTCGAGGTACGCCCGTCCATCAGACCGCCCAGCCCGACGATGGATACACCGATCACGCCGAGCGTGCACAGCGCCGCTCCGATCGCGGCGGTGACCTGGCGTTCTCCCGGTGCCGAAGGACGGATCGGCCGCGGGTTGTCGAAGCGCCGGAACACCGCGACCAGACCGAGCGTCAGCAGTGCCGCCGCCCCCAGCCAGATCGGCCGGGTGAGCCACCAGCCGGTCGTGCCGGCGCTGCCGCCGATGCCCGTGCGGAACAGCGCCAGCAGGACGAACGCCGCGCTCAGGTGCCACAGGAACGCGGTCATGGCCAGGCCGTTCGCGGCCACGACCGCCCGCCAGACCCGGGCCCGGGCCAGCCATCGCGTCGCCGGGCCGCGCAGCAGCATCGCCAGGCCGGTCAGCCACACCGCGTGCGCGGCGAGTGCGACGGTCGGCGGCGACATGTTCGACAAAGGTTGACCAGGAACACCGACCATCGATACCGGGTACGGGCCGAAAGTCGTCAGAAGCAGCAGCGAACCCAGACCGATGGCGGCTAGTGCCCGGCCGTGCCGCTGGAGCAAGCTGTCCGCATACAGGAACCCGAGCTGGTGCACCCCGGCCCAGACGATGAACAGGTTCAGCACGGCGGGCCCGGGGTGGTCGTGCAGACGCAGCAGATCGACGACGGCGGCCGCGCCGAGCAGCACGAGCGGCACCCGCACCCCCCACCGCCGGTGCAGGCGCACCATCAGCGGGGCGAGGGCGACAAGTCCCAGATAGACACCGAGAAACCACAACGGCTGCACCACCGTACGCAGAGCGAGGCGCACCATGCCCACATCCTGTCCCGCCAAGCCCGCACCGATCGCGATCAGCACCCACACGCCGAGGAAGACCGCGGCCGGGCGCAGCAACCGGGAGACCCGCGAGCGCACGAAGTCGGTGTATCGATTACCCCGCCGCTCGATCGAGGCGATGGCTCTCGCGTGGGCGAAGCCGCCGACCAGGAAGAAGATCGGCATCACCTGCAGCAGCCAGGTCAGGGGCTGCAGCACGGGCACGACGGCGAGCACGTTGGTGATCCCGGTGCCGTCCTTCTCGGGCACCGCCATGAGCCAGTGGCCGCCGATGACGACTCCCAGGGAGCCGACCCGCAGCAGATCCGCGTAGCGGTCCCGGGTGACAGGGGTGCGCGCCGCGAGCGTGGCAGAGGTCATGACGAAGACCCTGCCAAGACGCTGACCTGCGCGGATGAGCACGCGTACCCAGCGGTGCCGAGTAGCCGCACTGCAGGCCCCGATGACCCGGCGTAGTGTTGCCCGATTCGCCGACAAGGAGGTTGATGTGTCGCTTCGCCCTGTTTTCGCCGTGCTAACGCTCGTCGCCGCCCTCGCGGGGTGCGGGGGCGGGCCCACCGAGCAGGCCGCCGGCCCGGGTCCGTCCGGCCCGGCAGCGTCCGGATCGACAGCGTCCGGATCGACAGCGTCCGGATCGACAGCGTCGAGCCCGGCCGGTCCGGCACCCGCACCTGAACCCTCGACCCCCGCCGCGCCGGCCCAGGAACTGCCGCAGGGCGGTACGACGATCTTCCCGACGTACCGGGTGGTGGCCTATTACGGCACTCCGGGCAGCGGGACGCTCGGTGTGCTGGGCGAGGGCGGCGCCGACGCGATGCTCCCGAGGCTGCGCGCGGCGGCCAAGCCGTTCGCCGGCGACCGGAAGGTGCAGCCGGCCTACGAGCTGATCGCGTCCGTGGCGCAGGCGAGCCCCGGCGAGGACGGCGACTACAGCCGGATGATCTCCATGGACAAGATCCAGCGGTATGTCGACCAGGCCCGGCGCAACAAGGTCCTGGTGATCCTCGACCTGCAGCCGGGCCGGGGCGACTTCCTGGCCCAGGCCGAGCAGCTGGAGCGGTTCCTCGTCCAGCCGCACGTCGGCCTCGCGCTGGACCCGGAGTGGCGGATGCCCAAGGGCAAGGTTCCCGGCCGGACCATCGGCACGGTCGGCGCGGCCGAGGTCGACCGGGTGTCCGACTACGTGTCCGGCCTGGTGGAGCGCCACAACCTGCCCGAGAAGCTGTTCGTCCTGCACCAGTTCCGCACGTCGATGCTGCCCGACATCGCCAAGATCCAGCAGCGACCCGGTCTGGCGATGGTCCAGCATGTCGACGGCTTCGGCACCCGCTCCGAGAAGGACGCCACCTGGGAGCGCCTGCGCCGGCCGCAGCAGTTCCACCTGGGCTACAAGCTGTTCTACGACGAGGACATCAAGCGTTACAGCGCCGCCGATCTGCTGAGATTCAAGGACGTACCCGAGCTGGTCAGCTTCCAATGAGTCATGAGGAGGGGAGCGCGGTGACGGTCGACTTCACGGAGCCCGGGTTCCTGCAGGATCCGTATCCGGGGCTGGCCCTGCTCCGGCGCCAGGGCCCGGTCACCTGGCACGAGCCGACCGGCAGGTGGCTGGCTGCCGATCACGCGACGGCCGGCGCGGTCCTGCGGGACAGGCGGCTGGGCCGGTTCTGGCAGGACCGGGAGCCGGCGGGCGTCTGGGAGCCGTTCAACCGGCTGCACCGCAACCAGATGATGGAGAACGAGCCACCGGTCCACACCCGGCTGCGCTCGCTGGTCGCCAAGGCCTTCGCCCGGGGTCACGTCGAACGCCTCCGGCCCGCCGTCGCCGCCGAGGCGGCCGCCCTGGTCCGGGCCGCCGGCCCGCGCTTCGACCTGCTCACCGCCGTCGCCGGGCCGCTCGCGGTCACGGTCATCGCGGAGCTCCTCGGTGTCCCCGTCGCCGACCGCCACCGGCTGCGCCCCTGGTCCGCGGCGATCGTCCGGATGTACGAGGTGTCCCGGACCCCCGAGCAGGAAGCCGCGGCTCTCGACGCCTGCCGCGAGTTCGCCGCCTACCTCGCCGACCTGGCCGCCCGCCGCCGGGCCGACCCGCGCGACGACCTCATCAGCCACCTGGTGGCGCAGGAGGGCACCGATGGCCAGGAGCGCACCGATGGCCAGGAGCGCGCCGGTGGCCAGGAGCGCGCCGGCGACCGGCTCTCCGGCGACGAGCTGGTCGCGTCCGCGATCCTGCTGCTCAACGCCGGTCACGAGGCCTCGGTCAACGCCCTCGGCGGTGGCGTGGTCGCCCTGCTGCGACACCCGGAGCAGCTCGCCCGGCTGCGGGCCGACCGGAGCCTGATCCCCACCGCCGCGGAAGAGATGATCAGGTACGACCCGCCGCTGCACCTGTTCGTCCGCACCGCGGCCGCGCCGGTGGAGCTGGCCGGCGTGACCATCCCCGCCGGTGGCCAGGTCGCCGCCCTGCTCGGTGCCGCCAACCGGGATCCGGCGGTGTTCGCCGATCCGGACACCTTCGACGTCGGCCGCGATCCCAACCCGCACCTGGGCTTCGGCGCGGGCCTGCACTTCTGCCTCGGCGCCCCGCTCGCCCGCATCGAGCTCCAGGCCGGCCTCACCGCCCTGCTCGACCACGCACCCGGCTTCGAGCTGGCCGCCGGGCCGGTCCACCGCCCCACGTTCGTCCTGCGCGCGTACACCGCCGTGCACCTGACGTCCGGAGGTGCGGCCTGACGGAAGGGAGGCCGTGCCCGTCCTGGCCGGTGCCGGGTGCGGCGGCAGCCCTGACGGGCGCAGACCGCCGTCGAGCGGCTCGGCGGCGTACGCGAAGGGGGCCCGTGCAGGGTCCTATTCGAAGAACTTGATGCTGTAACCGGTGTCCGTGGGCGCGCCCGGGACGTTGGCGCGGCGGTAGGTGACGGTGGGCCACCAGCTGAACGTGCCGGTGTACCAGGAGCGGTTGGCCCAGGTGTACTCCGTGCCCACGGGGACGGCGTGGAACATCAGCGGGAAGCGGGCGCCGGCCGGGGGACTGGTGTTGATGTCGCCGTTGAGCAGGACGAACGTGTGGTGGCCGGGGCCGTTGACGGTGCGGGTGGGGTCCCAGCCGGCCATCATCGTGGCGCGGTTGGAGCCGAACAGGCAGCCGTTCGACTTGTACCAGTCCCAGACGTACATGGGGTCGCCGCCGGCTCGCAGGCGCAGGTCCGCGACGCAGTACTGGTCGCTCCAGCTGCCGTTCGCCGAGTAGGTCACGTGCAGCTGGCCGTTGGGGTCCTTGACGGCCTCCGGGCCCTCGTTGATGAACGGGTTGCCGACGACACGTTCCCAGCTCTCGCGCGGCTGGGAGATGACCGCCCGGTCGCCGGTCGCCGTCGTGGGGCTGCTCATCCTCGCGATGTACAGGTTCTGCTCGACGTTGGTGGTGCCCGCCCAGCCGGACCAGACGACGTAGCGCTGTCCGTTGAAGACGAGCATCGTGCCGTCGATGGCCCAGCGGTCGTCCGGCAGGTTGAGTTTGGTCGCGGCGCCGTAACCGGAGTCGGCCGTGGCCGAGCTGATCACGTACATGCGGTGGGCCGGGCCCGTACCCATGGTGAAGTAGATGTAGTAGCGGCCGCCGTCGACGTGGATCTCCGGGGCCCAGACCTCACCGAGGCGCTGGGTGTCGGTGAAGACCTGGCGGGTGGCGGCGGCGGCCAGGCCGGCGGGGGATGTCGCCTGCCGCACGGCGATGCCGCCGTTGAGCGACTGCACCGAGATGTACGTGCCGCCGACGCGCAGCACGCTCGGGTCCGCCGCGCGGATGCTGGTCTGGGCGGCGTCGGCGTGCTCGGCGGACGTCACCAGCTGGGCGGCGCCGAGCACGCCGGTGAGGACGAGGACGGTCAGGACGGCGAGAGTGCGGGACAGTCTCATGGGTCACGATCCGGGGGTCGGCCGCCGTTTTCGACGCCGGGCCGGCGGGGGAGCCGGCCCTGGGGATGGCGTCCGGACCGGGCTGCCGCGTGGCGGACACGAGGGGGAGCAACCCTGCCGTCCGTAGCCTCCGGCCGCCGGCTCGGCGTTGTCAATGCGTCGAGGGCGATCCCGCCCTTTCCTGACGGCGGCGGCGGATCATCCGGTACGCGAGGACGAGCACCGCGAGGCCGGCGAGCCCGACGAGCAGCCACGGCCAGGCCCAGACGCTCGTGGTCCGCTCGGTGGGGGACAGCCCGGCCGGGGTGACGGTGACCTGGGCCGCGAGCCGGACCGTGGGCTGGACGCCGGTGATGCGCTCGGTGACCGTGAGGGCCGCACCGGGCAGCAGTTCGGGGATCGGCAGGGCGGCGGTGCCGGCGAGCTCCCAGCCGAACGGGCCGGTCACGCGCACCGTCCCGGCGCCGCTGAGCCGCAGGTTGCCGGAGTTCCGCACGCGGTAGGTCACCAGCATGTCGCCGCCGGTGGCCGGGTTCGTGGACGGGGTGTACCGCAGCCGAACCGTGTCGATGGTGAGTCCCGGGGTGACGTCACCGCTGACCGTGACGTAGACGCGGGCCGCGACGCGCCGGTCGACCAGGACCTTCTGCCCGGCCGCGTCGGTCTGTTCCTCGGTGAGCGAGGCGATGATGCCGCCCGCGTGGTCGCCCGGGGTGGCCGTGCGCGGCACGGTCAGCGTGAACGGCACGTCGAGGCGGGTGTTGGCCGGCACCGTGTACGACGTCGCCCCGAGACTGATCCACGATCCGATGTCGACGGCCTGCTGCGCGGCCGGGAGCAGGGCGAACGAGCCGTCGTCGGTGGTGTACGCGTCGGTCCCGTACACGGTGAAGCTCTGAGGTCCGGTGCTCAGGTTGGTGATGGCGACGAAGTCGGTGACGCGTTCGCCGGGGGCGGCCCGGCGGATGACGTAGTCCCGGCCGTCCGGCCCGTCGGCGGTGGACGGCTGGACCGACCAGCGGGCGTCGGACCCGGCCGCCGCCGGGGCGTCAGCCGGCGCCGCGGAGCCGGTCGGTGCCGGGGTGGGGGCCAGAAAGGGCACAAGTACGGCGGCCAGCACGAGCCGGGTGATCATGGAACTCCTTACTATGGCGGTGGGCCGGCCGGGGGTAGTTGCGGTACCCCCGGCCGGTTCCGCTCACCGAGGGCGATCTCAGGCGAGCGTGAGGGTGAGCACCGCGCTGTACTCGCCGGCCGCGCTGGACTCGGGGATGCCGAGGTTCAGCGCCGCGCCGCAGGTGGAGCTGCCGAGGCTGCTCCCCGTCTCGGCGCTGCAGAGGGTCCGGCTGGTGCCGAGCCCGCTGCCGGGGGCCACCGGGCCACCGGCCGCCACCGCGTTCCTGACCCCGTCGGCAGCCTTGAGGCTGCTGCCGGCGACGGTCGCGGTGGGCGTCCAGCCCAGGTTCTCCGCGGGTACGGATCCCCCGGCCGCCGACGTGAAGTCGGTGACCTGGCCGACCAGGTCCCATCCGGCGTTGGTGCCGCGCAGGTCGCTGACCGTGACCGCGTTGAGGTTGCCGGTCGCGGTCTGTCCCGGCGTCGCGGCGGACAGGGCCACCGTCTCACCGGCCGACGTGAGCGTGAGCGCCCCGCCGGTCACCGCGGCCGTGATCTTCTGGGTCGCCGAACCGGAGCCGGGGGTTTCCGGGCCGGGGGTTTCCGGGCCAGGGGTTTCCGGGTCGGTCGGCTCGGTCGGCTCCTCGGGCTCGGCCGGTCCCGCCACGGCCGAGGCCGAGGCGGTCACCGGGTCGAGGGCGGTGCCGGCGGTGTAGAAGCCGGCGAACGCGCTCGCGCCGTCAGCGGTCAGGGTTGCGGCCAGACCGTTGAAGGAGACGTCGCCGCCGGTGACCGTCGGTGCCGTGGTCACCAGCGTGGCGATCTCGGCCTGGTCGAGGTGCTGCTCGGTGGTGCCCCCGTTGGCCACGAGGTCCACGTCGGCCAGCAGGGATCCGGTTCCGTCGCCGTCCACGACCACCGTCGGGTTGGCGACGGTGATCTCGAACATGTGCGCCGGGTACGAGAACACCACGGTGCCGCCGTAGCTGACGCTGGCGGTGCCCGCGGCGACGTCGTACGTGCCGCCGGTCGCCGGGAAGTCGAACGTCCCGTCGGCGTTGCGGGTCGCCCCGCCGCTGGTGGCGATCGGCGGGGTGCCGTTGCCGGTGGAGACGTACGCCCGGAACGAGGACTTGAAGCCCCAGTCCAGGCTGCCGCCGGACACCTCGGTGGGAGCGGCCAGGGCGGGCGACGCTCCGAACAGGACAGCCGCGGCGCCCAGGCCGGCGGCGCCCAGCAGCATTGCGGCCCGATACGAGCCGGGTGATGTGCCCATGTGAGTTCCTTTCCAGTGGAGGTGCCGGTTAGGGTAGCCTCACCTAACCGCAGAGATCAAAGAGGGGAGGGTCACCTTGCGCACCTCAGCGGCGACAGCAGTGGCCATCGCCGGGATGCTCGCCCTGTCCGGAACCCCCGCACAGGCCGCGAAACGGCTCAGCGTCTCGGCGACCAAGGGCCTCGACCGGGCCGGGCAGACGGTCACCGTCACCGGCCGCGGGTACGACGTCAGCAAGGGCATCTACGTGGCGTTCTGTGTGGACAACGGCGCCGGGGTGATGCCGTCGCCGTGCGGCGGCGGCGCGGACATGACCGGTGGCTCGGGCACGTCGGCGTGGATCTCGTCGAACCCGCCCTCCTACGGCGAGGAACTGGCGCGGCCCTACGGCGGTGGCGGCTCGTTCACCGTGACGCTGCGGGTGAGTCAGATGATCGGCGAGATCGACTGCGTGGTCCGGGGCTGCGCGGTGGTCACCCGCAACGACCACACCCGTACGGGCGACCGCTCCCAGGACGTCCGCGTCCCGGTCCGTTTCGCAGCCCCCGCCGGCACCAGGACCGCAGGCGCCCCCGCGAGGGCGCAGGCGCCGGCGCCGGGGAAGACGCAGGCGCCCGCGACGAAGAAGCCGGTGGGCCCGCCGACCGGGCGCCTGGCCACGCAGGCGCCGACCACCGAGGAGCCCGCCGCGGTCGCGATGGACCTGCAGGCCTCCCTGAACCGCACGACCCGGGCCACCCCGCTCGGCCACTGGTGGGCGATCGGCGGCGCGTTCGTCGCCGGCCTGCTCGCGGCCGTCGTGGCCGGCCGCATCCGCAGAAGGCGAAACCACGCATGAAGTTCCCCCTGGCGGCCACCGCGTTCCTGCTGCTGGCCGCGGGCTGCACCTCGGTCAGTGAGATCGGCCCCGAACCGGTGACCGGCAACGGCTGCGGCATCGCCACCGCCACGCTCGCCACCGAGGACGTCACCCCGCTCGACCCCGCACCCGAGCCGGAACTGCCGGCCACCGTGGACTCCGCGGACGGCAGGAAGGTCACCGTCACCAGCGCCGAGCGCATCCTGGCGGTCAACCTGTACGGCTCCCTCGGCGAGCTCGTCTTCAGCCTCGGTCTCGGCGACCGGGTGGTCGGCCGGGACACGTCGACCACGTTCCCGTCCGCTGCGGAACTGCCGCTGGTCACCCCGCAGGGCCACGACCTGTCCGCCGAGGCGATGTTGAAGCTCGACCCCACGGTGCTGCTCGTCGACGACAGCATCGGCCCGGCGACCGTGCTCGACCAGGTCCGCGCCGCCGGCATCCCGGTCGTGGTGATCGACGACGAGCAGACCCTCGACGCGGTGCCGCGGCACATCCGCGCGGTCGCCGCCGCCCTCGGCGTCCCCGAGGCCGGGGAACGCCTGGTCACCCGCGTCCGGACCGAGATCGACACGGCCCGGGTCACAACCGGCACACCCGTGAGGATCGCTTTCCTGTACGTACGGGGCACGGCCGGCGTCTTCCTCATCGGCGGCAAGGGAGCGGGATCGGACGCGATGATCGAGGCGATCGGCGCCACCGACGCCGGCAGCGCGATCGGGCTGGAGAAGTTCCGGCCACTGACCAGCGAGGGCCTGATCAACGCCGCCCCGGACGTCATCCTCGTGATGACCGAGGGCCTCCGGTCGGTCGACGGCGTCGACGGGCTGCTGAAACTACCCGGTGTCGCCCAGACCCCGGCGGGCGTCAACCGCCGGATCGTCGACATGGACGACGGGATCCTGCTCAATTTCGGCGCGCGCACCGGCAAAGCCGTCGAGGCGCTCGCCAAGGCGGTCTACGGACCGTGCTGACCGCGTACCGAAGACTGTTTCTGATTGTCGGTCTGGCCCTGGCCCTGGTGGTGGTCTGCCTGCTCGCGGCCGGCTCGGGGCAGGTGCCGGTCTCGCCCGCCGAGGTCGCCGGATCGCTGCTGCACCGGATCGGCCTGGACCTCGGTCCGCTGCCGTCCGCCGCGCAGGGCGAGAACGCGCTCTGGCTGGTGCGGTTCCCGCGGGTCGTGCTCGCGGTCGTGGTCGGCGCGTCGCTGGGCTGCGCCGGCGCGCTCATGCAGGGCGTGTTCGGCAACCCGCTGGCGGAGCCCGGCGTCATCGGGGTCTCGGCGGGCGCGGCGGTCGGCGCGGCGGCGGCCATCGTCAGCGGCGTCACGGTGCTGGGCGCCTGGACCACCGCCGGCGCGGCGTTCGCGGGCGGCATCCTCACGACCTTCCTCGTGTACGCGATGTCGCGCGCGAACGGCCGCACCGAGGTCGTGACGCTGGTGCTGACCGGGGTGGCGGTCAACGCGACCGCCGGCGCGCTGCTCGGCCTGCTGATGTTCCTGACCGACGACGACGGTGTCCGGGCCATCGCGTTCTGGCAGCTCGGCAGCCTGGCCCAGGCGACCTGGGCGGCGGTGGCGGTGGCCGGGCCGGGCGCGGTGCTCGGCCTGACCGTGGCCGCGGTGCTGGCCCGGCGGCTGGACCTGCTCGCCCTGGGCGAACGGGCGGCCCGCCACGTCGGCGTCGACACCGAACGCCTGCGGATCACCGCCATCGTGGTGACCGCCCTGCTCACCGCGTCGGCGGTGGCGTTCACCGGCATCATCAGCTTCGTCGGCCTGGTGGTGCCGCACCTGATCCGGATGGTCGCCGGGCCGGGCCACCGGGTCCTGCTCCCGGCCAGTGCCCTGGGCGGCGCCCTGGTCGTGGTGACCGGTGACCTGATCGCCCGCACCGCGATCGACTACCAGGAACTGCCCCTCGGCGTGCTCACCGCGGTCGTCGGCGGGCCGGCCTTCTTCTGGCTGCTGCGCCGCACCCGGTCCCGGGCGGGAGGCTGGGGATGAGAGCACGTGACGTCGTGGTCCGGCTCGGCGGCCGGCCGGTGGTCGACGGGGTCGATCTCGACGTGGCCGCCGGTGAGGTGGTCGCGCTGGTCGGGCCGAACGGGGCCGGGAAGTCCACCCTGCTCGCCGCGCTGGCCGGGGACGAGCCGGCCACCGGGACGATCGAGATCGGCGGGCGCGACATCCGTGGGCGTAAGGCCGCCGACCTGGCCCGGGACCGCGCGGTCCTGCCGCAACGGGCCACCCTGTCGTTCCCGTTCACCGCCGGGGAGGTGGTGCGGATGGGCCGCGCCCCCTGGCACGGACGGCCCGAGAGCGACGACGACGAGACGGTCGTCGCCGACGCGATGGCGCGCACCGGGACGACCGCTTTCGCCCATCGGCCGTTGCCGGCCCTCTCCGGTGGGGAACAGGCCCGGGTCGCGCTGGCCCGGGTGCTGGCCCAGCGCACCCGGCTGCTGCTGCTCGACGAGCCGACCGCCGCGCTCGACCTGCACCATCAGGAGGCGGTGCTCGGCGCGGTGCGCTCCCGGGCCGGGCAGGGTGACGCCGTGGTCGTGGTGCTGCACGACCTCGGGCTGGCCGCCGCGTACGCCGACCGGGTCTACGTGCTGGCCGCGGGCCGGGTGCGCGGGCACGGGACCCCCGCCGGGGTGTTCACCGAGGACCTGCTGAGCGACGTGTACGGCCACGACATCGAGGTGCTCGCCCACCCGCGGACCGGCGCCCCGCTGGTGTTACCGCGGCGCCCCGAGGCTCGCTGACCCGAGAACCCTGGTGATGGTCACCTCGATCACCACCCGCTGGGGGTTGGGGCGCGGCTGGCGGTACCGCCCGGCGTACCGCCGGACCGCCTCGGCCACCGCGTCCGGGTCGTCCCGGACCACGGCCCGGCCCTCCACGGTGGACCACCGCGCGCCGTCGACCTGACAGACCGCGACCCGCTCGGCACCGGCCAGCACGTGCCGCACGTGGGCCGAGGTGTCCGACGAGATGACCCGCAGCAGCCCGGCCTCCCGGTCGATCGTCGCCCCGACCGGCACCACGTGCGGCGAGCCGTCCTTGCGCAACGTGGTCAGCGTGCAGAGATGCCGCTCGGTCCAGAACTCCACCACGGCGGGAGCGCCGAGATCCAGTCGCCCACTCACGCGGTCACCGCCGGCAACAGACCATTGCGTACGGCCCGCACGAGCTTGTCGTGATCGGACTCCACCTGGTCGGCGTAGGCCCGGGCGAACGTGCTCAGCATGTCGTCGAGCTTGTCGCCGCTGCCGATGTAACCGGCGATCATCGACGCGCCGCTCGTGCGGGCATGACTCTTGGCGAGCAGGTAGCCGCAGATGCCGGCGTAGTCCTCCAGCGCCGAGGCGTTGATGTCCTCGACCACGATCGCACCCTTCATGTCGCGGAACTGGCGTACGTAGTACTGCACGTCACCGACCGTGGTCCAGCCGAGCAGCGGATCGCTGACCGTCTGCAACGCCTGCTGATACTCCACGACCCGCTGACCCTGATGCCGGTGCCAGGCCGCCGCACCGTGCTGATGCTTGGCGATCACCGAGCGCCGGGCCTGCTTGAGCTGCAGGAACACCACGTCGTCGGGGCTGCTGCCCTCGCACAGTGCCACGTACGCGCGCAACCCCACCGACCCGACCCCGACCACCTTGTGCGCGATGTCCACGATCCGGTAACCGGCGAGGATCCGGGCCCAGTGCGGCGGCAACGTGTTGAGGTAGCCGTCCAGCGCCTCGGCCAGCGCGTCGAGATCGGCGTCGCTGGGCCGGGTGATCAGCGGTGGCTCCTGCACGAGCCGGGCGGTCCCGTCCCGCTGCTCGGTGAAGCGGGGGAGCGCGCGGTCGCTCGTACGCCTCCTGGCCCGTCGTGCCGCTCTTTCGATCTCGTCCTTGAAACTGGCCTTGCTGGCCGCCTTGCGCATGTCGTCGACGTCGACGGTCTCGAACGAGCGGGCCAGCAACGGCATCTCCGCCAGGTGCCCGATCTGCTCGCGGTACTCCTTGACGCAGTGCTGGACCGCGTCGGCGCAGTCGTGCTCGCGGAACCCGTTCTGCCGCCCGGCGACATACACACTGGTCACCAGCCGGCGCAGGTCCCACTCGAACGCGCCCGGATGGGCCTCGTCGAAATCGTTGAGGTCGAAGACCAGCTCCCGTTCCGGGGAGGCGTAGAACCCGAAGTTGCCGAGGTGCGCGTCCCCGCAGATCACCGGTGTGATGCCGGTGGCCGGCAACCCGGCGAAATCGTCGGCCATGATGTTCGCCGACCCCCGCAGGAACGCATAGGGAGAAGCGACCATCCGGCCCACGCGTACGGGAACGAGCCAGTCCAGGCGTCCCTGGTGCGCGTCGGTCACCTGGGCGATCGGATCCACCCGGTCCGCGGCGGGCCGCCAGTGCGCGAGATCCGACCGGGGCGAGCGCTCGCGCAGGGACCGGCCCAGCTCGTAGCGCTCCGCACGGGGCCGGGCCGGGCGGCGCAGGGAGTGGAAACCGTCATCATGGCCGGAGGCGAGCACGACGTGACTGGTCGGCTGCGCGGGGAGCGGGCTGTCGTCCATCACCGCCGAGCGTACGCAAGGCGCCACAACGCGACACGGCAGCCCGTTGACGCCGTCCTTGTTATCGCTAACAATGCATGCTGGGTCCGCATCCTGGGACGCCCGGTTGCCCCGGGGCGGCCGGCGGCCCCACCGAACCGGGACGAGGTGCGGCTGGATGGACGTCAGGGCATTGCGCAGCCCCGCCATGACCGACGTCGCCAAACTAGCGGGCGTCTCCCATCAGACCGTCTCCCGGGTCCTCAACAACCACCCCAACGTCCGCGAACAGACCCGCCTGCGGGTCCGCGCGGCCATCGCCGAACTCGGCTACCGCCCCAACCGGGCCGCCCGCGCCCTGGTCACCGGTCGCTCCCAGCTCATCGGCATCGTCGCCCAGAACAGCACCCTGTACGGCCCGGCGTCCCTGCTGGCCGCCCTCGAACAGGCCGCCGCGGAAGCCGGCTTCGCGGTCAGCGTCGGCAGCGTGGGCCGCCTCGACCGGCAGTCCATCGCCGGAGCCGTCGAACGCCACCTCGACCAGCGCGTCGCCGGCCTCGTCGTCATCGCGCCGGTGGCCTCGGCCGACGACGCCCTCGAGGACATGCCCGCCGAGGTCCCCCTCGTCACCATCGACGGCGACCCGGCCCGCTCCCACGCCCTGGTCACCGTCGACCAGGCCGCCGGCGCCCGGCAGGCAACCGAATGCCTGCTCGCGGCCGGCCACCGCACGGTCTGGCACGTCTCCGGCCCCCCGGACTGGTACGACGCGGCCGGCCGCATCGAAGGCTGGCGCTCGGCCCTGGTGGCCGCCGGGGCCGAGGTCCCCCCGCTGGTGGCCGGCGAATGGTCGGCCCGCTCCGGCTACGACGCCGGCCGGATGCTGGCCCGGATGCCCGAGGTCACGGCGGTGTTCACGGCAAACGATCATCAGGCGCTGGGATTGCTGCGGGCACTGAGCGAACACGGCCTGCGGGTGCCCGACGACGTGAGCGTGGTCGGCTTCGACGACGTGCCGGAGGCGGCCTTCTTCATCCCACCGCTGACCACCGTGCGGCCGGCTTTCCGGTCGGTGGCGCGGGCGGGACTGGATCTGTTGCTGGCCCAGCTGGGGGAGGAGGTGCCGGTGACGCCTTCGCAGCTGGTCATCGCTCCTACGCTGGTGTCGCGGGCCAGCGTGGCGCCTCCTCGGCAGCGGCGGGGGGATTGATGGTGGGTTTGTGTTGCCGGCCTTCGCTTCGCTCCGGCGGCACTTCGCCCCGGGGAGCTTCGGTTGCGGGTGCCAAAACAGACCACGCAAAGGGCGCTTGTCTGTTTTGGCACCCGCAACCGAAGCGGGCGAAGTGCGACTCTGGTTGCGGATCGACCATGTCGTGGTCATGCCTCCACCGGCGCGGGGTCCGAGCCGTCATCAGCCTGCGGGCCGTCTCGGTCGGGCCTCGACCGGCGTGGGTGGACCCGAGGTCAAGGCCGTGATCGCCTGAGAAGCGCCTGACCGGGTCGCCGCAACTGTCGGCTCGGCCCACGCCCGGGCCCGCCCGCTCCTGCCGGCCCACCCCATCCCGCCTTGACCGCCAGCCCGCCCGCCCGGCCTGCCTGCTCGCCCGGCCTGCCCCGCCCGGCCTGCCCCGCCCGGCCTGCCCCGCCCGGCCTGCCCCGCCCGGCCTGCCCGGCCTGCCCGGCCTGCCCGGCCTGCCCGGCCTGCCCTGCCCGGCCTGCCCGGCTGGCCTACCTGCCCGCCCTCCCTGCCCGCCCGGCCTACCGGCCCGGCCTGTCCGCCCGGCCTGCCCTCCCTGCCTGCCTGGCTGCCAGGGCTGTCTGGGACCGGGCCTTAGCGTCTGTGGGGGTCTGGGTGGGTGGGGATGTTTTTGGGTGGGGTTTGCTGGTCAGGGGGTGCGAGCGCGCACTTTGTGGTGGGCTTGGGGGGATATGGCAAGGGCCTGGATGCGGGGGTGTGGCGCGGGCCACGGAGGGGGTGTGAGCTGGGCCATCAGGGTTGTGAGCCCGGTCATTTCGTTGAGATTGCCAGGTTGTTGCTGGCGAACCGTTGACACGCCTTTTGTTAGCGCTCACACTCAAGCCACGCCGCTCCTGCGTGTGGTCTGTGACACGCCGGTTCCCCCCTTCGCGGAGGTAGTTCACCATGTCCGTCGCACCGTCCGGGTCGCTCGTGGCCCGGGTCGCCGCCGGCACGCCGTGCGGGCGTGCCGTTGCCGGTCGTGTCGCTGACCGGACCGGTGTGGCCGGGGAGTGCGCGCGCCGCGGGGCGGTAGGCGCGGCGTGATGGTCACCGATCCGGTCGAGGAGCGCGTGCCGCGGGTCACCCCGGGTGCGCCGCGCATCTCGGTGGACCCGCGCGCCGAGCCCGTACGCGCAGCCCTTGTTTTCCGTCAGATCGGCGCGTCGTCGCCGAGTGAGCGGGCGCGCCTCGATCCGGTGGGCGCCCGCTGTCAGAACGTCTATGGACAGGAGCCCGCTAAGTGAAGCCCCAGATCTGGTTCCTGACCGGCAGTCAGCATCTCTACGGACCGGAGACGCTGCAGCAGGTTGCCGACCAGTCCCGGGAGATCCAGCAGATGCTGGCGGCCGGGGTCTCGTTCGAGATCATCGGTAAGCCGGTTCTCACCGACAGCGGCGCGATCCGCCAGGTGATGATCGACGCCAGTGCCGACAAGAACTGCGTCGGCGTCATCGCCTGGATGCACACGTTCTCGCCGGCGAAGATGTGGATCACCGGTCTCGACCTGCTGCGCAAGCCGTTGCTGCACCTGCACACGCAGCTCAACCAGGCGCTGCCGTGGTCGTCCATCGACATGGACTTCATGAACCTGAACCAGGCCGCGCACGGCGACCGGGAGTTCGGTTACATCCAGACCCGGATCGGTGTCGCCCGCAAGACGATCGCCGGGCACGCCTCCGACCCGGCCGTCGCGGCCCGCGTCGAGGGCTGGGCCCGTGCCGCCGCCGGTGTCGCCCACCTGCAGGGGATGCGGCTCGCCCGGTTCGGCGACAACATGCGCAACGTCGCGGTCACCGAGGGCGACAAGGTCGAGGCCGAGCTGGTCTTCGGCGTCTCGGTCAACACGTACGGCGTGAACGACCTGGTGGAGGTCGTCGACGCGGTCGAGGACAAGGCGATCGACGCGCTGGTCGAGGAGTACTCCGACCTGTTCACGCTGGCCCCGGGCCTGGCCAAGGGCGGTGACCGGCACGAGTCGCTGCGCTACGGGGCGCGGATCGAGGCCGGGCTGCGGCAGTTCCTCACCGAGGGCGACTTCGGCGCCTTCACCACGAACTTCGAGGACCTGGGCGGGCTGCGCCAGCTGCCCGGCCTCGCCGTGCAGCGGCTGATGGCCGACGGCTACGGCTTCGGCGGTGAGGGCGACTGGAAGACCTCGGCGCTGCTCGCGGCCGTGAAGGCGATGGGTACGGGCACCGGTGCCGGCACCTCCTTCATGGAGGACTACACCTACCACTTCGGTCCGGGTGAGCAGAAGATCCTCGGCGCGCACATGCTCGAGGTGTGCCCGACCATCGCCGCGGCCAAGCCGTCCCTGGAGATCCACCCGCTCGGCATCGGCGGCCGTGAGGACCCCGTCCGCCTGGTCTTCGACGCGAAGGCCGGCGACGGTGTGGTCATCGGCATCGCCGACATGGGCGACCGTTTCCGTCTGGTGGCGAACACCATCGAGGTGACCGCCCCGGACGAACCGCTGCCGAAGCTCCCGGTGGCCCGCGCCGTGTGGAAGCCGGCGCCCTCGCTGTCCACGTCCGCTGAGTCGTGGCTGACCGCCGGCGGCCCGCACCACACGGTGCTGACCCAGGCGGTGGGGGTGGAGCCGCTGCGCGACTTCGCCACCATGCTGCACACCGAGTTGCTCGTCATCGACGAGCACACCACCACGCATGACTTCGCCGACCGTGTTCGCTGGAACCAAGCGTATTACCGCCAGTTCGCAAGGTAGCCCCAAAAGTAACGTACAGCTAACAACCGTGTCGAGAAGTGTTCACTTCTGATCGGTCGTGCGGGAAAGTTCACTCACCCTGTGCGACCCGATCGACGAAGGTTCTTTTTAGAGTTCCTAGGGAGAGACAATGAAGTTCACCCGGCTCGCGTCCGTGGCCATGGCCACGACGCTTGCAGCGGCCATGGCCGCCTGTGGTTCCAGCGAGAAGACGGTCGACTCGGGCGGCGGCACGACCGACGCCAAGGGCGCGCTCATCGGCGTGACCATGCCGACGCGGTCCTCCGAGCGGTGGATCGGTGACGGCAAGAACGTCCAGGAGCAGCTCGAGGCGCTCGGCTACAAGGTCGACCTCCAGTACGCCGAGGACGACATCCCGACGCAGACCCAGCAGCTGGACAACCAGATCACCAAGGGCGCCAAGCTCCTGATCATCGCGTCGATCGACGGCACCGCGATCACCACGCAGCTGGAGAACGCCGCCGCCGCGAAGATCCCGGTCATCGCGTACGACCGGCTGATCCGTAACAGCCCGAACGTGGACTACTACGCCACGTTCGACAACAACAAGGTCGGCGTCCAGCAGGCCACCTCGCTGCTGACCGGTCTCAAGGTGCTCAACGCGGACGGCTCCGAGGGTTCCGCCAAGGGCCCGTTCAACATCGAGCTCTTCGCCGGTTCGCCCGACGACAACAACGCGACGTTCTTCTTCAACGGCGCGATGAGCGTGCTGCAGCCGTACATCGACAAGAAGGTCCTGACCGTCAAGAGCGGCCAGACCAAGTTCGAGCAGGCCGCCACGCTGCGCTGGCAGCCGAAGGTCGCGCAGGACCGCATGGAGAACCTGCTGACCTCGACCTACCGCAGTGGTGCCAAGGTCGACGGCGTCCTCTCGCCGTACGACGGTCTCTCGATCGGTATCCTCTCCGCGCTGAAGAGCAACGGTTACGGCACCGCCGCGCAGGCGTACCCGATCGTCACCGGCCAGGACGCCGAGGCTGCCTCGGTCAAGTCGATCATCGCTGGTGAGCAGTACAGCACGATCTACAAGGACACCCGCGCGCTGGCGAAGACCACCGTCGAGATGGCCGACGCGATCCTCAAGGGCGGCACGCCGACCACCAACAACACCACCGACTACAACAACGGTGTCAAGGTCGTCCCGGCGCAGCTGCTCGACTCGGTGATCGTCGACAAGGCGAACTACAAGAAGGAACTGGTCGACTCGGGCTACTACACCGAGGCTGACCTGAAGTGACCGAAACCGACATCATCCTTCGGATGCAGGGCATCACCAAGACGTTCCCCGGCGTCAAGGCCCTGCAGGACGTCAACCTGGACGTGCGCCGTGGCGAGATTCTCGCGATCTGTGGGGAGAACGGCGCCGGCAAGTCCACGCTGATGAAGGTGTTGTCGGGCGTTTACCCGCACGGCTCGTACGACGGAGAGATCCTCTTCGACGGCGAGCCGTGCCGGTTCGCCGGCATCCGTGACAGCGAGGAACTCGGCATCGTCATCATCCACCAGGAGTTGGCGCTGGCCCCGAATCTCTCGATCGCGGAGAACATCTTCCTCGGTAACGAGCAGGCGACGCGCGGGCTCATCGACTGGAACAAGACGAACGCGGCGGCGGGAGAGCTCCTGCGCCGCGTCGGACTGCGTGAGAACCCGACCACGTCGGTGCTCGACCTCGGCGTGGGCAAGCAGCAGCTGGTCGAGATCGCGAAGGCGGTCTCGAAGAACGTGAAGCTGCTGATCCTCGACGAGCCCACCGCGGCGCTCAACGACGAGGACTCGGACCACCTGCTCGACCTGTTGCGCGGGCTGCGCAACGAGGGCATCACCTGCGTCATCATCTCGCACAAGCTCAACGAGGTCATGGCGATCTCGGACCGGGTCACGATCATCCGGGACGGCAAGACCATCACCACCATGGACGTCGCGAACGGCGACGTCAGCGAGGACAAGATCATCTCGCACATGGTGGGCCGTGACCTGGACAACCGGTTCCCCCCGCACGAGTCGCACGTCGGCGAGGAGGTGCTGCGGATCGAGGACTGGACCGTGCACAGCCCGACGCAGCGCGGCCGCACCGTCGTACGCGGAGCCAATCTTTCCGTCCGTCGTGGTGAGATCGTCGGTCTCGCCGGTCTGATGGGTGCCGGTCGCACCGAGCTGGCCATGAGCGTGTTCGGCCGTTCCTACGGCGTGGACATCTCCGGCAAGGTCTTCCGGGACGGCAAGGAGGTCCATCTCAAGACGGTCCAGGACGCGATCAAGCACGGCATCGCGTACGCGACCGAGGACCGCAAGAGGTACGGCCTGAACCTCATCGAGGACATCAAGCGCAACGTCTCCGCGGCCGGCTTGAAGAAGCTGGCCAAGGGCGGCTGGGTCGACGAGAACGAGGAATTCAAGGTCGCCGACGACTACCGCAAGTCGATGAACATCAAGGCGCCCAGCGTCGGCAGCATCGTCGGGAAGCTCTCCGGCGGCAACCAGCAGAAGGTTGTGCTGTCGAAGTGGATCTACACCGATCCCGAGGTGCTGATCCTCGACGAGCCCACCCGCGGTATCGACGTCGGCGCCAAGTACGAGATCTACACGATCATCAACCGCCTCGCGGACGAGGGCAAAGGCGTGCTGGTGATCTCCAGTGAGCTTCCGGAGCTGCTCGGTCTCTGCGATCGCATCTACACCTTGGCGGAGGGCCGGATCACCGGTGAGATGGTCCGCGCCGAAGCCACCCAGGAGGGTCTGATGACCCTGATGACGACCCATGGACAGGAGGTCACGCGGTGACAAGCGTGGCACCCACGAACGCGGATCTCGCGCTCGGCACCCCCTCGGCCTCACAGCCCGGCGACAAGTCGCCGAAGTTCAACATCAATCTGCGCCAGAGCGGCATCTACATCGCGTTCGCGCTGATCGTGCTGCTGTTCACCGTGCTTACCGGCGGTGACCTGCTGGCGCCGCAGAACATCAGCAACATCGTCATCCAGAACTCCTACATCCTGATCCTCGCGATCGGGATGATCCTGATCATCATCGCCGGGCACATCGACCTCTCGGTCGGCTCGGTGGTCGCGGCGACCGGTGCGTTCGCGGCCGTCATGATGGTCAACTGGGATGTCCCGTGGCCGCTCGCGCTGCTGATCACGCTCGTGTTCGGTGGCCTCATCGGCGCGTGGCAGGGTTACTGGGTCGCCTACTTCGGCATCCCCGCGTTCATCGTCACGCTGGCCGGCATGCTGCTGTTCCGGGCCGTCACCCTGATGATCCTCGGCAACCGCGGCATCGGCCCGTTCCCCGACGAGGTCCGTACCATCACGAACGGCTTCACCGGCAGCTACCTCGGCAACATCGGGCTCGGCGGGCTCGGCGGCGCCGACCTGTTCAGCATCGTGATCGGCTTCGTCGCGGTCGCCGCGATCGTCTGGACCCAGTGGCGCACCCGGGTCGGCCGGCAGAAGTACCTGCAGGCGGTCGAGCCGTTCGGCATCTTCATCGCGAAGATCGTCGTCGCCTCGATCGTGGTGCTGGCCGTCATCGTGCAGCTGGCCCGCTTCCGCAACCTGCCCTGGGTGCTGGTGCTGCTCGCCGCGCTGGTCATCGGCTACTCGGTGCTCACCAACCGGGCCGTCTTCGGTCGCCAGATCTACGCGGTCGGTGGCAACCTGCAGGCCGCGACGCTCTCCGGCGTCAAGGTCAAGAGCGTGGTCTTCTGGCTGTTCGTCAACATGGGCGTGCTGGCCTCCATCGCCGGCATCGTCTTCGCGGGCCGCCTCAACCAGGCGAACCCGACCGCCGGTAACAGCTTCGAGCTCGACGCCATCGCGGCGGCCTTCATCGGCGGCGCGGCGGTCCAGGGCGGTGTCGGCAAGGTCGTCGGCGCCATCACCGGTGGCCTGATCATGGGTGTCATCAACAACGGCATGAGCCTAATCGGTGCCCCCAGCGAGCGGGTCATGCTCGTCAAGGGCATCGTCCTGCTCGCCGCGGTGGCGCTCGACGTCTGGTCCAAGCGTCGTGCGGGTGCCTCCCGCTGACGACGGCACAGATCTCCGCGCCGGTATCGGGACACTGGACGGTGCCGGCGCGGACCGTCTCCCGCTCAGGGGTCATCGAGAGGTGACCCGGGTGCGGTGGGTGAAAAGGGGATGAGGGCGGTGGCCGCGAAAGCGGCCACCGCCCTCTCGCTGTGCGGGCCTCCGCGGGGCTTGCTCTGTGTCGTCTCTGGAGTACATTGAGCGGAATCGAACGACGGTCGGTAACACGGCCGATCTCGGGCGGAAATATCCTCCGCTTCCGCGTCAGGACCGGTCCCGGGTCGTTACCTCAGTGATCATCGAGGACGGCGGTGGCGGATGCGGCTCAGGATCAGGCGTCGACCCTGGAATCTGCCCCCTGCCCCGATCACCGAGATACCCCTGGCCGCCCTCGGCGTCCACCCCGGCCCGGCCGGTCACCGTGACGCCGCCGGATATCGCGCCCTCGACGGCGACGCGGCCATCACCCGCGCCCTGACCCGCGACAACCGCCGGGTCACCGTCGTGCACGGCCCACGCCTCGCCGGCTCCACCCGGGCCCTGGCCGAGAACGCCCGGCGCCACCTCCCGGGCCACACGCTGCTCCTGCCGGTCCCCGACCCGGCCCTCACCCTGCACCAGCTCATCGCGGCGGCGGCCCCCTGGCTGCGGCACGGCGGCGAGGCCATCCTCTGGCTCGACGCGCTCACCCCGGTCCAGCTGGAACAGTTCGACGGCCACCTGCTCCGTACGCTGCCGGACGGTCTCCGCGTCTGCGTCACCGCCGAAACCGGCACCATCACCGGCTCCCACGTCCCGGCACAGGTGGTGAGCGCCTTCTCCCGGTACGCGGAGGTGATCGCGCTCGGCGCCACCCGCCGGGGCCGCGCCGGCCTCGCCGAATGGGACCAGGTCACCCAGGCACTCACCCGCGAGTCCCTCGAACGCCGCACCCTGCTCCGCATCGTCACCGGCTGGTCCCGCATCGGTATGCCGGGCCGCCTCGACCGCACCCTGCTCCGCCGCCTCTACGACCAGGAACTCGCCACCGCCCGGGAGATCACGGCCCGGGAGGCTGCTGCCAGGGAGGATGCGGCGGGGAAGGATGCGACCCGGTCGGATGGGGCCCGGTCGGATGCGGCCCGGTCGGATGGGGCCCGGTCGGATGCGGCCCGGTCGGATGGGGCCCGGTCGGATGCGGCCCGGTCGGATGCGGCCCGGTCGGATGCGGCCCGGTCGGATGCGGCCCGGTCGGATGCGGCCCGGTCGGATGCGGCCCGGTCGGATGCGACCCAGCCGGATGCGGCCCGGTCGGTCACCGCCCAGGAAGCTGCCGCCCGGGAAGCTGCCGCCCGGGAAGCTGCCGCCCGGGAGACTGCTGCCCGGGAGACTGCCTCCATGGGGACCGAGTGGGGGGATATCAAGGCTGGGGAGATCGGGGCCAATCAGCTCGGGGTCAGTGAGGCCGGGGTCAGTGAGGCCGGGGTCAGTGAGGCCGGGGTCAGTGAGGCCGGGGTCAGTGAGGCCGGGGTCAGTGAGGCCGGGGCGGGGGACCTCGCCGCGGACAGCGCTGAGGCTCCGACGCACAAAAACCCCGAAGCAGGTTCTTCCTGGCATAAAGGCTGGCTGTCCGAGTCCGAAAGGGACGGTTGGCCGGGACGTGCCGATGCCGCGAATCCTGGTGGCAGCGGTCCCGTCGGTCAGAGTGGTCGCCTCCGCCCGGATGATCCTGCCCGGCGCGAGGGCTCAGCATGGTGGCGGAGCCGGGCTGAGCGGGAGAGCCGGGCTGAGCGTGCGGGCCAGGCTGATCGGGAGGGCCGGGCTGAGCGGGAGGATTGGGCTGAGCGGGAGAGCCGGCCTGAGCGTGCGGGATGGGCTGAGCGGGAGGATTGGGCTGAGCGGGAGAGCCTGGCCGGGCGGAAGGGCTGGACCGAGCCGGAGGGTGTGGTCGGGCGCTGGCCGGGTGCGGCCCGGCGGCTGGTCGGTGGGCGGGGAGCGGGGGATTCCCGGGCCAACGGACCTGGGTTCGCCCGGGCTCTCGCGTGGGCGAAGGAGACCCGGCCCCGGCTGGTGGAGGAGGTGCCTGGTGGGCATCTGCGGCCCCACCCGTTGCTGGCACTCGCGGCGGGCGAGGGGATCTGTGACGCGGTGTGGCGGTATGCCTGCCGGACGTTGGACGGGCCCGCGCGATTGCGGGTGGCGCTGAGCGCTTACGACCGGGGTGAGGTCGCCGAGAGCCGGCGGTGGTGTGCGCAGCTGGCCGATACCGGGGATCCCGCGCTTGCTCCCGTGATGCTCCTGCTGGGCAGTCTGGCGCTGGACGAGGGTGACAGCGAGGAGGCCCGGCGGTGGTGGCGGCGGACCGTGGACACCGATCATCCGGAGAGTGCGCCGCCGGCGATGCAGGCGCTCGGGCACATGGATCATCAGATGCGGGAGTGGGACCTGGCCCGGTACTGGTATCACCGGGCGCTGGGGACCGGGCATGCCGACGTGGCGATGGCGGCCCTGCTGGGGCTGGCCCGGGTGGAGGAGGACGCCGGGGATCTCACCGCGGCCCGGCACTGGCGGTTGCAGCTCCGCCGCCGCAGCGAGTTCCGCCAGGATTGACGACAGCCGGCGCGGCGGGAAGGTGGGGGGCGGGGCTCAGCAGCTGCCGCCCGTACCGTCGGGGTAGCGCCGTTGTTTGAAGGTGGCTGAGGCGTCGGCGGCCAGGGTGATGATCGGGATGGCCTTGTTGACCGTGTCGCCGCGGCTGTCCGCCTCGGTGTGGAAGGCGATCGGGCCGGATGCTCCGCAATGGACGTCGCCCTCGGTGATCTGGTTGAAGCCGTTGATCATGGTGTTCATGCTCCGGTCGCCGGCGTCGGCGGCCAGGGATCTGATGGCCCGGACGGTGACCGAGACCGCGTCGAAGGCCATCATGGCGCTGCCGTCGCGGTAATCGATGCCGCCGGTGCGCTCGGTGATCCATCTCTGGAGCTGGGTCAGGCCGGTGGTGGGCTCGGCGCCCCATTCGTCCGGGTGGGCCAGCCCGGTCATGAACAGCGCGAACTCCTGGTCCTTCAGGGCGTCCAGCAGCGCCTGGTCCGTACTGTCGATGAGGTCGGTGGCGTCGTCGCCGGTCAGGACGGTGATTTTGTCCTTCTCGGTGCAGGCGGCGGCCACCTTGATGAGGAACGTGCGGACCTCGGCGCTGCGGGCCGCGAAGTAGACGGTGACCTTGCCGGGGCGGCGGCAGACCTCGCGCGCTATGGAGTCGACCGCCTCGGTCCAGCCGAGCGTGTTGGGGGTGAACGGGCGCACCGTGGCTCCGGACGCCACGACCGTCTGGAACGCGGTCTCGAGCTGGCGGACGTATGCGTCCTCCGGGTCGTCGGCCACCGCGAGGTAGGGCGCGGCCGGGGAGGTGCGCTGCTCCGCCATGTAGGCGAGCAGCACCTTGACCTCGTCGAGGTTGTTGGGCCCGACCCGGTACAGGTGCGGGAACTGTTTGCCGTTGAGGTCGTCGGCGGTGATCGTCGAGCCGACCATCGGCAGGCCGGCCGCGGACAGCCGCCCGGCGAACCGTTTGGTGGTCTCGAGGCTGGCGCCGATGCCGGCCACCGCGGTGATCCGGTCCTGGTCGCGGCGTTCCAGCAGGTCCGTGGCGACGGTCTCCCAGGACGCGCCGGCGTGCCCGACGTTGGCGACGAACAGTTTGATCTTCGGGGTGCCCTGGCCGTTGTCGGCGTCGTTGGCCTGCGCCTGCGCCGCGTACGCCCCGTAGAGCTGGTGCACGACGTCGCTCGCGCCGAGGACGCGCTGCCCGTTCCACGGCATCGGCATGACGTAGGCGATGCCCCGCCACGGTGCGTCGCCCACGTCCGCGTTGGCCTTGGCGATCAGTTGCTGCACCTCGTCGAGGCCGGGGGTGTCCTCGTCGTCGTCGAACGTGAACCGGAAGCCGCCGTCGGAGACGCCGACGCACTCGCCGTCGCCGGTACGGGCGATGTGGTCGGCGCACCGGCCGTTGTCCCGGATGACGTAGCCGGCCACGACGATCGCCGCCACGACGACGAGGGTGGCGGCCGAGGCCGGGCGGACCCAGCGCGCCCGCCACCAGTGCTGCTGGCGTACCGGGAATCGTTTGTCGCTCACCGTGACCTCAATCTCATCGCCCGGGCCAGCAGCAGATCGGACAGGACCGCGTGTTTCGGGGGCAGCAGCCGGGCCACGTCCTCGTGCCGGAAGCTCGCGTACTCGGTGAGCGGCCCGGTGTCGGCGCGCAGCGGATCACGGCGCAGCCATTCGCCGGTCAGGAGCCGGGTGAGTTCGTAGGGCAGGCCCGGTGGCATCACCCCGCAGAACCGCAGGACCAGGGCATCGACGGGTACGGCCTCCGGGCCCAGATGCGCGTTGGGCGCCCCGGCCGTCGCGTCGAACCGGGCCAGCCAGGTCGTCGCGTCGTCGGCGTCCAGGCGGCTGCCGAGGTCGCCGGCGACCTCCTTGATCCGGTTGCGGGCGAGCGCGTGGTAGAGCGACCGGGCATCGTCGGGGTCGGCCGCCGCGAAGTAGGTCTCCAGGTTGCGGTGCGCCTGGTCCCAGGCCCGGGGGTCCTCGGCGAGCCGCACCAGCAGCAGGCGCCGCAGGAACGGGTCGAGGCGGGCCTCCTCGGTGCCGGGCCGGTCGTCGGCCCAGAGGTTGCCGACCAGCCGGGTGTGCAGGTCCGGGTGGAGCGTCTCGAGCTGGGCGCTCATCGTGGCCCGTCGCTCGATCGTGCTGGTCAGCTGCTCCGCGGCGGCGGCCCGGACCAGCCGGCGCAGGGCGTTGGTGTCCGCGGGGCGTTCCCGGGCGGTGCCGGTCTGCCGGCCCGGGACGAGGTCCGGCAGCAGGCGCGCGAGCAGGGGGAGCGTGGGCGGCCAGGCGGTGCGCAGGTGCCGCAGCCGGTCGGGGTCGGTGAGCAGCCAGTCGAGCCCGCCGGGATGCCCGTGGGTGAACTCGTGCAGCGGGCCGGCCGGCCCGCCGCCGTGGCCGTGCAGCTCGGCCAGCTCGTGCGTCTCGGTCCGGGTCAGGCGGCTCAGCACCCGCGCGTCGCACCGCTCCCGGGCGGAGGCGGGATCGTCGTCCTTGAACGGGTCCAGGCGCCGGCCGGTCGTGGCTATCACCGTCACCGGAGGGGCGTCCGTACGGATCAGGCAGAGCAGGCGCAGCAGGTCGGGACCGGCGCCCCGCTCGGCGTTGTCGAGCAGGACGACGGCCCGGAAGTCGCGTTCCCGGACCCCGGGGCGGGCCGGGCGGGGCGCCGGGAACGACGCGCGCAGGTCGGCCAGGAACGCTTCGATCAGCCAGCGGTGCGAGCGTTCCCAGCGGTCGGTGCCGTGCTCGTCGCGGATCCAGGTGTTCAGCTCCAGCAGGGTGTCCACGGCCGTGGTGCCGCGGACCTGGGTCCACCAGCGTTCCCCGGCGGTCCGCCGGCGGGCGAGGCCGGCGGTCAGCGCCGACACCAGCACCTCGCCCATGCCGGGGGCGGCGGTGCCGGTGGTCCCGGCCATGGCGGCGTCGGCCACCTTGACCGCCAGGTCGTGGACGTCCTGCGGCAGCCGCAGCCGTTTCTGGTCGGTGAGCAGCCGCTGGATGTCGCGCCGGGTGGCGTCGTGCGGCGGGCCCGGGTCGATCTGGATCGCGAGCAGGCCCAGCACGCAGCGCGGGAAGCTGAGCCGCAGCACCCGGTGCCGCCGGGTCATCAGCCCGAGGACGAGCGTCGCCAGCAGTGCGCCGACCGGGCTCACCGGCGGCGGGTGCCCGGCGTCCGGGGCGCCGGCGCCGAGGTCGGCCCGGGTCAGGTGGAGCTGCCCGCCGGCCTCCTCGAGATCGGCGAGCAGCGTGGTCTTGCCGCTGCCGGCCGGTCCGCGCAACAGCGTGACGAGCTGGTCGTCGGCGGGCGGCCAGAGCATCCGGGCCTTCAGTAACTGATCAAGGTCTTCGCGTACGACAGCACGAGGCTGTTCCCCCATCGCTCCAGTGTGGTCACCGGGGCGGGCGCTGCCTAGTACGTGACCGCGTGGTGCCGAATCACCCCCGCGCGGTGGCGAGTCCGAACGACGACGCGGTGATGCCCGGGAAGACGTCGTTCACCGAGCCGATGCCGCAGCGCTTCTGCAGGATCTCGGCGATCACCGAGCGGTAGTCCGTGGTCGCCGCGAGATCACCGTCGGCGAGCGCCGCGGGGGCCAGGGTGGGCCAGTCGGCGTACACGGTGCCGCCGCGGATGCCGCCGCCGAGCAGGAGCATGGCGTTGCCGTGGCCGTGGTCGGCGCCCCGGGAGGCGTTCTCGGCGACACGGCGGCCGAACTCGCTGACCGTGACGAGGGTGACGCCGGCCATGCCGGCCGGGCCGAGGTCGGCCGTGAACGCCGCGAGGGCCAGGGACACGTCGTACAGGTTGTCGTACATGCGCTGGCCCTTGACCGCGGTGCCCAGGCCCTCGTGCATGTCCCAGTCGCCGGAGTCGACGGCGGCCGCGACCAGGCCCGACTTCGACGTGATCAGGCGGGCGACGTCGCGCAGGGCGTCCCCCAAGGGCGTTTTCGGGTACGCGGCACCGTTGGCCGGCGTGTACGCCGTACCCCGTACCGATGTGGTGGCGGTGAGGGCGGCGTCCGCGGCGAGGGCGGGCGCGGCGAGCAGGCCGGGTGCGGAGGCGTACATGGCGCGCAGCGACGCTGCCATCGGGCGTTTGGCGTTCTCCCCGGCCAGCGTGAAGCCGTCGACCGAGGCCATGGAGACGTCGGCCGTCGGCCCGCCGAACAGCCGGGCGGGCATGGCGCTGCCCAGCGAGACCCCGGCGAGCGGCCCGGTCGCGCCGGTCATGGCGAGCATCCGGTCGAGCCAGCCGCTGCGCAGCGACGTACCCGCGGCGGCCCGTTCCATCTCCTCCATCGCGGCGAAGTGCGAGCGGGTCCGGTTGGCCTGGCCGACCGCGTGCACCGCGGCCAGGCTGCCGTTCTTCCACAGCGGCAGCAGCGGCGCGAGCGCCGGGTGCAGGCCGAACATGGTGTTGCCGGCGATGGCCTGACTTTTCGGCAGCGCGATGCTCGGCCGGGCCTTGTAGTAGTCGGTGTCGCCGATCGGGGCGATCGCGGACAGGCCGTCGAAACCGCCGCGCAGCGACAGCACCACCACGGTGTCGCCGGTGTAGGTGCCGGCGGCGAACGCCAGGCGGGTGGACAGGCCCTGGCCGGCCAGCCCGGTCAGCGCCGCGGCACCGCCGGCGGCCGCACCCCGGACCAGCACGCCACGACGGGTGAGACGGGTGTTCTCTTCGCAACAGGTCTGCACGGATGTCACCTCAGCTGGAAGGTCGGCGAGTCGAGGACCAGGGCGACCAGGTACGGCGCGTGCCCCGCGAGGGACTTGTCGGAGCTGGTCAAAGGACTGGTCGGCAGCTTGCCCGCGACACTGAGCACGGCGGCGGTGTGCGCGGCCGGGAGTTTCTGACCGGTCAGCCGCACGGCCAGCGCGTCGGCCAGCGCGCCGTACGTGGCGGGCAGCACGGGCACCAGGGACCGCAGCAGATCGGCGGGGCGGGTGAGCTGCTTGGGGTACCAGCCGGCCGCGAGGTTCAGGTGGCTGTTGCAGCGGATGAGGAACGCCGACGGCGACGCCCAGGCGGCGGCCACGTCCGGGAAGCCGTTCGGCGGGCTCCAGCGGAACGGCGCGTTCCCGGCGCCGACCAGGACGTTGTAGAGCGCGTCGAGGCCGGCCACGCCGGACTTCTCCGGACCCAGGCCGAGGGTACGGACGGTGGCGGCGAGATCCTCGAACGGTGTGCGCACCTTGTGGCCCACCGAGGCGGCGAACTCCGGCGACGTGAACAGGGCGCGGAGCACGGGCGCGATGGCCGTACCGTGGTCGAGGTAGACCGTGGCGAGCCTGGCCACCAGCGTCGCCGGCGCCTCGTCGGCGACGAAGCGCACGCACAGGTCGGTGGCGATCCGCTCGGCGGTCGCCGGGTGGGTGGCCAGGTAGTCGAGGAACGCCAGGGCGGCGGCCTCACCACCCTCGGCGGTCGCGTTCGGGTGCGCGAAACCGAGGATTTTGACCGCTCCCGTGGCGTGCCGTGCCGCGGTGTACGTGTAGGTGCCGGTGGTGCCGACGGTGAGACCGGTGAGCAGCTTCGCGGCCGCCTTCACGTCCGCCTCGGAGTAGATCATCCCGACGGTGTGCAGCTCCATCAGCTCACGCGCGTAGTTCTCGTTCGGCAGGTTCTTCGCCGACGACCGGTTGTCCAGGTACGTGAGCATCGCCGGGTGCCGCGCGGACGCCTTCAGCATGTCGGCGAAGCGCCCGAACGCGTGCGCGCGCAGCACCGTCGTGTCGTAGTCGGACCGGCTGTCCCAGACGCCGCTCGACGGGGCGGCGATGTGCAGGTGGTTCGCCCAGAACCCGACCGTCGTCTCGAACAGCTGCCGGTTGCTCCAGATCGCCCGGGCCACCGCGGCCCGGCCGAGCTGGCCGAACGCGTCGTAGGAGTGGACCGGGAGCTTCGCCCGTACGGTCGCGATGTCGGCACCGGCCAGCGGCAGGCGGGTGAGCAGCGCGTCCAGGTCGCCGTCGGCGATCGTGGCGGGGGCGAGCTGGCGGTCGAGCCAGCCCTCGGCGCCGAGCCGGGTGGCCTCGGCGAGCGCGGCGGGGGTCGGGCCGAACGTCGCCCGGCGCAGCAGGTGCGCGATCGGGTCGTTCGAGAGCAGATCGGCCGGCGTGGGCGCGGGCGCCGCGAGGGCGGGGGCGGCGTCGAGGACCCCGGTGGCGGTCACGGCTACGGCGGCGGCACCGGCGAGCAAGGCACGTCGAGTCGTCTGCATGCCCAGCCCATCGGCGCGTGGCGAGGGTCGCCGCGGTCCCGCAACCCGATGCTCACCACGTGCAATCCGCTCGCACCCGTCGCTTCGCGGCCCGCGCGGACGTACGCTCGAAACCGTGGATCACATCGATGCGGTACGGACCCCCGCGTCCTGGGTCGTGGTAGGTCTCGACAACGGCGGCACCTGCAACAACGCGACCGTGCTGGACGCCACCGGCCAGTTCCTGGTCGACCGGCTGGTGGAGAACCCCAGCCGGGTCCAGGACGGCCCCGAGTCGGCGATCGAGTCCCTCGCGGACGCGTTCACCGCCATCCTCGAGCTGACCAGCACCCCGCTGAGCCTGGTGCGCGCGGTCGGCCTCGACACCCCCGGCCCGGCCAGCTCCACCGGCGTCATCTCCTCCAAGGGCTCGACCAACTTCTCCCAGGTCTCCTGGCACGGCTTCGACATCCGCGGCGCCCTCGAGGACCGCATCGGCCTGCCCGTCGTCTACGCCAACGACGCGAACGCGGCCGCGTTGTACGCGCACCACCGGCATTTCGGCCCCACGGCGACGGAAAAATCCTCGGTCGCGGCGATCGTCGGCACCGGCCTCGGCGGCGGCGTGGTCGAGGGCGGCAAGGTCGTCAGCGGCACCGCGGGCATGGCCGGCGAGCTCGGCCACGTCCAGATCCCCCTGCACGGCGTCCTCAAGGAGGACCAGCCGGTCCCGGTCTGCAACTGCGGCTTCGAGGGCGACGTGGAGAGCATCGCGTCACTGACCGGCATCGCCAACAACCTGCTGCCGTACTGGCTGACCCGCTTCCCGGACCACCCGCTGGCGGCCGAGCCGATCGCCCGGGCGGCGAAACTGCTGCGCGGATACGGCGAGAAGCAGGACCCGCTCGCCCTCGCGGTCTTCGGTCAGCAGGCCCGGGCCATCGGCAAACTGTTCACCATCGCCGCCAACTTCACCGACCCGGCGGCATATTTTCTGGGCGGGGGAGTGGTGGAGGCCGACCCGCGCTTTCGCCAATGGTTCCTCAACACGGTCCGCGAGAACACCCAGCTCCGCCGCGAACAGCAGGAAGCGGCCACCTTCGCCCTCGTCCCCGACCTCGACATGGCCGGCGCCCGCGGAGCCGCGGTAGCCGCCCTGGACACCGTCCCGGCCTGACCGGCCGCTGGGCGGATGGGGGTGGCCCGACCGACCTGCTCCACTGAGACCGACCGGCCGGACCTTGACCCTAGGTGTGCCCCTCCGGCGAAAAGGTTGCCCGCCGCCTACGAGAATTTTTACCAGCGCCGGCGGTAGTGGCCGTGGTGCTGCCGGTAGTGCCCGTGGTGGCGGTAATGGCCGTGATGGCGGCCGGGCCCGTGCCCGTACTGCGGTGGGTAATGACCGTATTGCGGCGGGAAATGGCCGTAATGGGCGGGCCGGCCCAGTCGGCGGTTGACCTCGCGCAGCATGTGCGCGGCTACCGGGTTGTGGCCGTGGCGCAGCTTGCGCTCGAGTTTCGAGGCCACCATGGACAACACGAATCTCTTGATCACGCGCTCCAGGCTACGAGACCGGACCGGGACCGGCCTGGGCCTGAGCTGTGGGTTTACTGAAGGCGCGTCAGCACGAGCTCGTGCACGGCGTCGAGCAGCTCGTCGTCGCGCTCGGAGTGGGCGGTCACCGTCACGACCGCGCGCCGGTCCGGGCTGATGACGACGTACTGGCCGTACTTGCCGTCCATCCGGTAGGTGTCGTCCCGGTCCAGCCAGACGCCGAGGCCGTACCCGCGGGTGAACTGTCCGCCGTGACCGTTGTCCCCGGTGCTGACCGCCTCCGCGGCCATCCGCCGCACGTAGTCCGCCGGGACGATCTGCCGGCCCTCCCACTCGCCGTCCTGCAGCAGCAACCGCCCGAACCGGGCCAGCTCGCCGGTGCGCAGGAACAGGTCGCTCTCCGCGAATGGGAAACCCAGCGGGCAGGTGTGCCACGCCGGGTTGTGCAGGTCCAGCGGGCGGAAGAGCCGGGGCATCAGGTACGCGCGCAGGTCGGCCCCGGTGACCCGGGCCAGCACCCGGCCGAGCGCGTACGGGCCGGAGCCGGTGTACGCGAAGCCCTGCCCGGCGACCAGCGGCGCGGCCACGATCTCGTGCAACAGGTCGGCGGCGTCGATCCGTTCGTGGGCGAACCACTTGTGGCTGGTGCCGCTGGTCATCGTCAGCAGCTGCCGCAGGGTGACGTCACCGAACCCGTCGGCGGCGATCGGCCGCAGCTCGGGCAGGTGGTCCAGCAGCCGGTCGTCGAGGCTCAGGTGCCCCTCGGCCTCGGCCAGGCCCATCGCCACCGAGGTGAACGTCTTCGACACGGAGTACAGGTTGACCCGGTCGTCGGCCCGGAACCGGTGCGTCACCGGCTCGTGGCCCTCCCGGTGCACATGGATGCCGTACGTCTCCAGCTCCCGCTCGCGATCGGCGGCGATGAACGCTTGCAGAAGATCGTCACTCACGCCGAACAGGATATCGCCGGTCCGAACTGGAGCATCGCGCCAAGGGTCTGCTCCAGCCCGGACGCCGGTGGTCACTCCTTGAGGGCGGTCTCCACGTCGGGGTGCAGGGAGAGGTAACTGGTCAGGCCGAGCGTGTCGAGCAGGCGGCGCAGGAAGCCGGACGGGGCGGCGAGGCGGACCCAGCCACCTTTCTCCATGGCCCGGCCGTGGGCGGTGACCAGGACGCCCACGCCCATGGAGTCGCAGAAGTCGAGGCCGGAGAGGTCGACCACGATGTGCGGGGTGGACTTCTCGACGAGGCGGCCCAGGTTGGCCTTGAGTGCCGGGGCGGTGTCGATGTCCAGGGAGCCGCGCAGGGTGAGGACGGCGGTGTTCGGGGGATGGTGTGCGACCGAGACCTGCATGGGGGTGTCGCTTTCTCGCAGGGGTGGGCAGGGGTCAGCCGTGGGTGACGATGGTGTAACCCGGTGGTATCCCTACCCTAGGCGAGGGAACACTCGCGGGCGAATTCGGACGCGTAGGGTTGACTCCGTGAGCATCGGTAAGGGCGATCAAGCGCCCGAGTTCGACCTGCCCGACCAGGACGGCAACCCGCGGCGGCTCAGTGAGCTGCTCGCCTCGGGCCCCGTGGTCCTCTTCTTCTATCCGGCCGCGCTCAGCAGCGGCTGCACCGCCGAGGCCTGCAACTTCCGGGACCTCGCCACCGAGTTCGCCGACGCCGGCGTGCAGCGGGTCGGCATCAGCCGCGACACGGTCGCCAAGCAGAAGCAGTTCGCCGACGTGAACGGCTTCGACTATCCGTTGCTGTCCGATCCGGACAGCACGGTCGCCGCGGCGTACGGCGTGAAGCGCCGGCTTCCGCTGGGTCCGTTGAGCACGAAGCGGATGACGTTCGCGATCGGCACCGACGGCCGGATCATCGACGTGATCCACAGCGAGATGGACATGAACCAGCACGCCGACCGCGCCCTGGAAGCGGTCACCAAGGCGCGGTCGGGGTCCTAGCCACTACAGCTCGTTACGCCACTTACGGCTGCTGCGGCCGATGAGGCGGTCGGCGTCGGTGGGGCCCCAGGAGGCCGCTTCGTACGTCGGGATCGGGGACTGGTCGTTCGCCCAGTGCTCGATGATCGGGTCGACGATGCGCCAGCACTGCTCGACCTCGTCGGTGCGGATGAACAGCGTGGGGTCGCCGAGCAGGGCGTCGAGCAGCAAGCGCTCGTAGGCCTCCGGCGACTCCTCGCGGAACGTCTGCTCGTACGAGAAGTCCATGCTGGCCGTGCGCACCCGGAACGAGTGGCCCGGCACCTTGGCCCCGAAGCGCAGCGAGATGCCCTCGTTGGGCTGGATCCGCAGGATCAGGGCGTCCGCGTCCAGCTCGGTGAGCTGGTTGGTCGGGATCGGCAGGTGCGGCGGCCGCTGGAACTGCAGGGCGACCTCGGTGACCCGGTGCGGCAGCCGCTTGCCGGTGCGGACGTAGAAGGGCACGCCCGCCCAGCGCCAGTTGTCGACGTTGAGCCGCATGGCCGCGTACGTCTCGGTACGCGACAGCGGGTCGACGCCGACCTCCTCGCGGTAGCCGGCCATCAGGTCCTCGCGGGTGCCGCCGCGGGTGTACTGACCGCGCACCGCGAGGTCGGCGATGTCGCGGTCGGTGGGCAGCCGGATCGCCTGGAGCAGTTTGACCTTCTCGTTGCGCAGCCCTTCGGCGTCGAACGAGGCGGGCGGCTCCATGAGGGCGAGCGCCAGGACCTGCAGCACGTGGTTCTGCACGATGTCGCGCATCGCGCCGGCGTGCTCGTAGAACCCGCCGCGGGTGCCGACGCCGAGCGTCTCGGCGACGGTGATCTGGACGTGGTCGACCCAGGAGCGGTTCCAGATGGGCTGGAAGATCGCGTTGGCGAAGCGCAGCGCGAGCACGTTCTGGACGGTGTCCTTGCCCAGGTAGTGGTCGATCCGGAAGACCTGGGGCTCCTCGAACGCGGCGTGCACGATGCCGTCGAGCTCGCGGGCGGTGCGCAGGTCGTTGCCGTAGGGCTTCTCGATCACCAGCCGGGAGAACGAGCCCTCGCGGGAGTGGTTGAGCCCGGCGCCGGCGAGGCCGTTGATCACCGGCTCGAACGCCTCGGCGGGGGTGGAGAGGTAGAAGATCCGGTTGCCCGAGGTGCCCCGGGTGGCGTCGAGCTCGTCCAGCGTCTCGGCCAGGCGCTTGTAGGTGGCCGGGTCGTCGTAACCGCCCGATACGTACCTGATGCCGCCCTGGAGCTGGGGTTTGTCCGCGAGGCTCCGGTTGCCGAGGGAGCTCTCGGCGAACTGGTGGTCCTCCATCGGGGTTCTGGCGACGCCGACCAGGGCGAATTCGGCGGGGAGCCGGTTGTGGCGGGCCAGGCTCTCGACGGCCGGCAGGAGCTTGCGGCGGGTCAGGTCGCCGGACGCGCCGAAGATCACCAGCGTGGCCGGTGGGGCGTTACGGTCCTGCGCGAGCTGCGGAATGGTGTCCATCGTCAGGTTCTTCCTCCACCGCGTACGTGAGATTGCGTCTGACTTTACGCAGTGGAGGTGGTGATCGGATCAAACGTGTACGCCGATGCGACCAGGTACATAGCCGTAAAAGTGGCAAACTGGTGTGTAAGCCGCCAACCGGCAGAGGAGATCTCGTGAAGTATCGGCTCGTGACCCGCAGCGATTTCGATGGTTTGGTCTGTGCCGTCCTGCTGCGCGTCCTCGACATGATCGACGACATCACCTTCGTGCACCCGAAGGATGTCCAGGACGGCGTGGTCGAGATTACTGAACGTGACATTCTGACCAACCTGCCGTACGCCCCCGGTGCGCACATGATCTTCGACCATCATCATTCGGAGACGCTGCGTAACGAGGGCAACCTCGACAACCACATCATCGATCCCGAGGCGCCGTCCGCCGCCCGGGTCATCTACGACTACTACGGGGGTGCCGAGCGCTTCCCGGAGGTCCCGGACGATCTCATGCGGGCGGTGGACCAGGCCGACTCGGCCGACTACGAGATGCACGACATCCTCGACCCGCAGGGCTGGACGCTGCTCAACTTCCTGATGGACAGCCGCACCGGGCTGGGCCGGTTCCGGGAGTTCCGGATCTCCAACTACCAGCTGATGATGCTGCTGATCGACGCGTGCCTGCAGATGACGTCGGTCGAGGAGATCCTGGAGCTGCGCGACGTCTCCGAACGCGCCGACCTGTACCGGGACTGCTCGGCGATGTTCGAGGAACAGCTGCGCCGGGTGAGCCGGGTGGAGGGCGACGTGGTGATCGTCGACCTGCGCGAGGAGGACACGATCATGGCCGGGAACAGGTTCATGGTGTACGCGATGTACCCGGAGTCCCGGGTGTCCGTCCACGTGATCTGGGGCCGGCAGAAGCTCAACACCGTGTTCGCGTGCGGCAAGTCGATCCTCGACCGCACGTCGCCGGTCGACGTCGGCGAGGTCATGCTGCGCTACGGCGGCGGCGGGCACCTCGCGGCGGGCACCTGCCAGGTCCCGCACGAGGACTCCGAACGGGTGGAACGGGAGATCATCACGGCGCTGCAGACGCCGCGTACCGTCACGGTCTAGATGTTGGCGGGGTGGAGAGCCGAACCTCTCCACCCCGCCGGCCGCAGGTCGTGGGTCTTGCCCTGGACCCCACCCGCATGTCGTGATCCGCGCCCCACGCGCTTTCTCACGACAAGTTCCTCAGCCCTTGTAGCTCCACTTGCTCCGGTCCGGGCCCGCGGCGACCAGCTCGGGCTGCTCGTCACCGGCGTCGGACGCGGGCTCGTCCGTGGGACGGCGACGGCCGCGCAGCGTGGTCACCGCGGCGGTCACCGCGAGCAGGCCGGCCAGCACCCACCCGGCGATCGTCCAGAAGCTCGGGCCGTCGTCGGCCGCCTCGGCGAGCGCCTCGAACATCTGCTCGTCGGTGGCGCTGGTGTCCCCGGTGGCGGCGTCCCCACCGGTGTGCGCCGCGTGACCGCTGTAGGTCTCACCGGCGACCGCGGGGGTCAGCGTCAGCGAGACGGGCGGCATGGCGTCGCCCTTGGCCGGATCCACGTACGCCGGCTCCACCGTGAACGTCATCTGCTCACCGGCGGTCGGGACCGGCCCGATCGCGACGTCGAGGTGCGCCGACGCGCCCGGCGCCAGTTCCTTGCCCGGCATCGCGATCCAGGTGATCGCCCCGACCACCTGGGTCAGCGGCTCACCGTTCGGCACGGCCAGCGGCGTGTCGAGGGTCCGGTGCTCGAGCCGCGGCGCCCAGTCGTCGACCGACAGCGGGTACACCTCGGCGATCGGCTGCGCGGCCGGCAGCACGACCTTGAGCTGCTTGATCGGGCTCCGGCCGGTGTTGGTCAGCGTGAACGAGAAATTCTGGGCGCTGCCCTGCGGCGCACTGGACGGGCTGACCGCCACGTCGGCCGCGGCGGGGGCCGCGAGGCCGAGGACACCAGCGGCGACGGTGGCGGCCAGGACGCCCGCCCGGCGGTGCTTCTCGAGTCGACTCACAGGGGGTAGTTCGGATCACATCGGTGAATGGTTCAACGCCTCGGAAAAAATCTTCGCGGGCCATGCCGGATGATGGAGACATGCGAGAGGTAGCCATCGGCGACGACATGATCAGACTCGGACAGTTCCTCAAGCTCGCCGACCTGATCGAAACAGGTGGCGAGGCGAAGGTCATGATCGCCGTCGGCGAAGTGACGGTCAACGGTGAGGTCGACACCCGTCGCGGGCGGCAGCTGCGTCCCGGCGACGTGGTGGTGGTGAACGGCAAGAAGGCGGTGAAGATCGTCGTGTAGCCGGCGGGAGCAAAATTCCGCCGGACGGGGAACCGGTCGCGGGGGTGCTGCGTCAGAGCCGGTATGACGACATTTCGCGGTTTGTGGACGGCCACTGCCGCCGCCACGTTGTTCCTGATCAGCGCGTGTGCCCAGCCCGCCGCCGAGAGCGTGGCCGGAGCCGCCGGGACGTCCTCGGCACCCCCGCAGGGCAAGATCAGCGCTGACGGCCTGGTGCTCCGGGTCGCGTACTCCGGCGGTTTCGTCACCCCCGACATGCGCGCCGGGCGGTTGCCCAAGGTGAGTGTCTACGCCGACGGCCGGGTGATCACCGAGGGCCCGACGACGATGGAGTTCCCCGGCCCGGCCCTGCCGAACCTGCAGGTGGTCTCGATCTCACCCGAACAGGCCGTCGCCCTGGCGAACAAGGCCACCGCGGCCGGTGTCACCACCGGCACCGATTTCGGTACGCCCGGAGTGGCCGACGCCCCGGCCACCGAGGTGACCGCGGTGACGGCGTCCGGTGCGCAGACCGTGGCCGCCGAGGCGCTCGGTGAGGCCCGGGCCGACGACCCGGCGCTGACCGACGCCCAGAAGCAGGCCCGCGCGAAGCTGCGTACGTTCCTCGACGAGGTCGACAAGCTCACCGCGGACCCGGCGATCAAGCCGGTCGGGTACAAGCCGGAGATCCTCGCCGCGGTGGCGGGCCCCTACGTGGTCACCGACGACACCGTGCGCCCGCAGACCACCGAGTGGCCCGGCCCGGTCCTGCCCGGCGAGCCCCTCGCCGAGGGCCTGGACCTGACCTGTGTGACCGTCACCGGCGAGCAGCTCGCCCCGGTCCTCGCGGCGGCTGAGAAGGCGAAGTCCAACACCTCCTGGACGTACGGCGGCAACGCCTGGTCGCTGCGGTTCCGGCCGCTGCTCCCGGACGAGACGGGCTGCGCCGACCTCAAGGCCACCCGGTGACCCCGTTCTCCGAGCCGTTCGAGTTCCCGGACCGCTCGGAGGGCCAGGACACGAACGAGCCGGGACAGGCAGTGCCCGTCCCGGCCCGTGCGTACTGCCGGCCGCAGCTCAGCTCACGCCGAGCAGGTCCACCACGAAGATGAGCGTCTCGTTGGGCTTGATGACGCCACCGGCGCCACGCGCGCCGTAACCCAGGTGCGGGGGGATGGTCAGCTTGCGGCGACCGCCGACCTTCATGCCGGCCACCCCCTGGTCCCACCCGCTGATGACCTGCTGGGCGCCCAGACCGAAGTCGAACGCCTCGCCACGGTTGTAGGAAGCGTCGAACTCCTTGCCCGAGGAGAACGCCACGCCCACGTAGTGGACGCTGACCTGGTGTCCGGGCTTCGCCTCGTCGCCGTCGCCGACGACGAGGTCTTCCACGACCAGCTCGGCGGGCGGCTCACCGGTGATGGGGCCGACGTCGGGCTTCTCCATGTGTCCTCCTGTGTCGATTGCCTGCTTCTTCATGCAACCACAGGGCCCTGCGGTTACGAGCACTGCCACTCTCGGTAGTGAACGATCCGGCGGCCCGCCCCGTACTCGTGCGGGGAGGTTTCACATGAGAGCCGTACGAAGTCTTGCCGCGCTCGGGGTCGCGGCGGCCGCGACCGTGCTGCCGTCGGTCCCGGCGCTGGCCCACGGTGCGCCGACCACGCCACTGAGCCGCACCGCGGCGTGCGCCCCGAACGGCGAGGAGCCCGATCTCGCCGTGTGCAAGGCGGCCACCAGGACGAACGGCGGCGCCATCGGCTCGTTCGACAACCTGCGGATCGCGAACGTGAACGGCAGGGACAAGGCGGTCGTGCCGGACGGCCACCTGTGCAGCGGTGGCCTGGACCGCTACCGGGGTCTCGACCTCGCCCGCGACGACTGGCCGACCACCGAGGTCACCGCCGGGAAGACCCTGAACGTGAAGTACGCGGGCACGATCCCGCACCGGGGCGAGTTCCGGCTGTACCTGACCAAGCCGGGATACGACCCGCAGAAGGCACTGGCCTGGGCCGACCTGAGCGGCTCGCCGCTGGCCACGGTCACCGACCCACCGCTGCGGGACGGCTCCTACCGGATGAGCGTCACGATCCCGAGGGACCGCTCCGGCCCGCAGCTGCTCTATGTGGTCTGGGAGACCTCCAGCACGCCGGACACCTATTACTCCTGCTCCGATCTGCGGGTCAAGGCGAAGGCGGCCCCGGCCGTGGCGACGACCGCGCCCACCCGGTCGAAGTCCCCTTCGCCTTCGCCTTCACGCTCCGTCAAGGCCTCGAAGGCGGCTTCTCCCGCGGCCCAGCTGGCCCGCCGGACGACGCCGCCGGCGACCGAGGCCCCCGAACTGACCCCGGTCGCCTCCCAGGTCGACGACAGCCGCGCCCAGCTCGGTCACTGGATCATCGGCGGAGCGCTCGCCGTGATCGTGGCGGCCGGTGGCACGGCCCTGGTGAGCCGCCGGAGAACGGCCCGCTGACGGTCGGACCGGTCAGGGAGCGACGCGGCGGGATCGACCGGTCAGCCGGCCCGCATGAGGTCCAGGAAACGGCCGGCGAGGTCGAGCATCTGCTCGCGGCTGCGGACGGTCAGGGTGAGGTCCACGAAGACCTCGTCGGCACCGGAGTCCTTGGCGTAGGCCGCGATCTGCTCCAGGGTGCCGCGGGCCGGGACCTGGGACGGGTCGGCCGGCTCGGTGGTGATCCTGGGGTTGAGGCGCAGGACCATCCGCAGGGTGCCGGGATCCCGTCCGTACCGCTGCGTCTCGGCCTTGAGTTTGTCCCACAACGACCCGAGATAGGGCAGCGGCATGCCGACCGCGAGCCAGCCGTCGCCGCGCCGGGCGACGCGGGTCAGGGCCGCCGGGGTGAGGCCCGCGAGCAGGATCGGTGGTCGCGGTCGCTGCACCGGTTTCGGCAGGATACGACTGGCGGGTACGCGGTACCGGGCCCCGTCGTGCGCGACCACCTCCTCGCCCCAGATCTTCTCGAGCACGTCGATGATCTCGTCGAGCCGTTCGCCCCGGCGGTCCCAGGCGACGCCGGTGGCGGTGTACTCGTCCTGGAGCCAGCCGAGGCCGAGCCCGACGTCGAGGCGGCCGCGGCTGAGCACGTCGAGGGTGGTGAGCGTGCGGGCCAGCAGGACCGGTGGGTGCCACGTCGCGTTGAGGGTGCTGGTGCCCAGCCGTAGCCGGGTCGTGGCCGCCGCCGCGAACGTCAGTGTGGTCAGCGGGTCGAGGTAGACGCCCATCTCCGCCGGCATCGTGCCGTCGCCGCCGGGGTAGCGGTCGCTCGGTTCCAGCGGGGAGAGCAGCCGGTCGCCGGTCCACAGGCTGTCGTAGCCCATCGCCTCGACCGCCCGGCTCACCTCGAGCACGTCGTCGGGGCCGGTGAGCGTGCCGTAGTGGGGCAGGTTGACGCCGATGCGCATGGAGGTCCCTCCGGGCGAGCTGCACTGTGGACGGACACCTTACCCAGCGGTTCCGGCCGTTGAAAAAAACGATTGTTATAGTAGTATGCAAACATGTTGTTCCGGGTGGACGTGGCGGCGGCCGAGCCGCTGGCCGATCAGATCGCGGCGCAGGTGCGCGGCGGGGTGATGCGCGGGGACCTGTCGCCGGGGGAGCGTCTGCCCTCGGCGCGGGAGCTGGCCGAGGTCCTCGACGTCAACCTGCACACCGTGTTGCGGGCCTACGCGAAGGTCCGCGACGAGGGCCTGATCGAGCTGCGCCGGGGGCGCGGCGCGGTGGTCCGCGACGACACCGACGTGTCCCGGCTGCGCCTGGTCGAGATGGCCCGGGGATTCGTCACCGAGGCCCGGCGGTACGGCCTGGCCGAGTCCGAGATGCTCGCGATGGTGAGGGAGGTCCAGTCATGAGACGACTGTGGACGGCGGTGGCGCTGGTGTGGCTGCCGGTGGTGGTGCTCGGGGTGGCCTGGCCGGCGTGGTCCGGCCGGCTGCCGTCGCGGATCGCCACCCACTGGGGCGGATCGGGTCAGGCGGACGGCTTCAGTTCGGCAACCGGGTTCGGTGTGACCCTGCTGCTGGTCGCGGTGGCCGCGGCCGTGGCCGCCACCGTCGCCGTGCCGGTCACGCGGAACGGCGCGGCGGCCCGGTTCTGGCTCACCACGGCCGGGACGACAGCCGGGGGAGCGGCCGGAACCGGAGCGGCCGCCACCCTGGCCGCCCTGGCCGACCCGGCCGACCCCCGGCTGGGCTGGCGGATCGGCCTCCTCCTGGCCGGGGTGGCCTGGGGATTCGTGGTGCTGGCGGCGGCCGGGCGACCGCCGCGGCCGGAGCCCGCCCCCGCGGTGGCCGTCGACGTCCTCGACCTGGGGCCGACCGAGCGGGCCGCCTACCTCACGACGCTGAGCTCACCGTTGCTGGCCGGGGTCACCCTGGCCGCCGGGATCGTGGTCGCGGTGGTCGCGGCGACCGTCGCGCCCGTGCTCTGGCCGGTTCTGGTGCTGCCGGTCGCGGCGGGTGTGGTGTTCGGCCGGTTGCGGGTCTCGGCCGACCGCCGGGGGCTGCGTGTGGTGGCCGGGCTGGCCGGCATCCCCGTGAAACGCGTGGCGCTGGACGACATCGCCAGCGCCGAGGCGGCGGAGATCCGGCCGTCGCAGTGGGGCGGCTGGGGATACCGGGTGACGCCCGGCGCGTCCGCGCTCGTGCTGCGCGGCGGTCCCGGGCTGGTGCTGGTGCTGCGCGACGGCCGTCGCTTCGCGGTCACCCTGGACGACCCGGCGACACCCGCGGCCCTGCTCAACGCGTTGCTGGCCCGGTCGCCGGGGCGGTGACCGGCACAGATGTGATGGTGGTGACGTCCGGGTTGCCCGGTAAATGCGTTGAGCCGGGAGTCGTGGGAACGGAGGATGGGGGGTACCGCCGCCCCTGCTCACCAAGGACTCCTGATGCGCCTCATTCGCGACTTATGGGTGACTTCGCCCCGTCGCACCGCCTTCATCGCCGTGCTCATCGTGTTCGGGGCGGCGGGGCAGGCCGGCGCCCTCGGTCTGGCCGGGGCGGTGCTGGTGCACCGGTCGATGCCGCTTTTCGGGGTGCTCTCCGCCGCGCTGGTGGTGTCCGTGATCAGCGACGTCATGGTCGGGCTGGTCGCCGCCCGGCTCACCGCCGACTGGGCCGCCGCCGCCCGCCGGGGGCTGTGTCAGGTGGCGTTCGGCCAGGACGTGCCCACGCTGGAGACCACCCCGGTCGGTGAGCTGCTCGACCGCATCGACAGCGACGTCTACCAGGTCGGTTCCGAGCTGCGGGGCAGTGGCGTGCGGCTGGCCCAGTCCCTCGCGGTGGCCGCGCTGTCGATCGTCACCGCGTTCTTCGCCTGGTGGCCGGCCGGCATCGGCATGGTGCTCGTGTCGATCGTGCTGGTGCTGGTGATGAACAAGCCGATCCAGCGGATCTCCCCGTTGCGGCTCAGCGAGGAGGAGGCCTGGTCCGACCTGGCCGCGGTCATGGAGGAGGCGATCCACGGCCAGGACGACGTCCGCACCAGCCTCGCCGCACCCTACGTCCGTGGCCTCTACGCCCGGCGGGCCCGCGAGGTGCTGCGCCGGGGCCGGTTGGTGTGGCGCAAGTCGTCGCGGATCACGATGGGCGCGGGTGCGATCACCCGCGCCCTCATCGCCGTGCTGGTCGTGGCCGGCGCGTGGGCGCTGACCGCGGGCCACATCGACGGCGCCCGGCTGACCGCGGTGTGGCTGCTCGCGCTGGGCTTCGGTGGCACCCTCGAGCACGTCACCCGGATGGTCCCCGAGCTGCAGAACGCCCTCGGCGCGTGGGGCCGGGTCATGTTGCTGCGCGACGTGCCGCAGGAGCCGGCCGGCGGGCTGGCCCCCACCGACGGGGTCCTCGAGGTCCGCGACCTGACCTTCCGGTACGGCGAGGCCGACGCCGGACGCCCGGCGGCGCTCAGCGACGTGAGCCTGACGTTCGCGCCCGGCCGGTCGTACGCGCTGATCGGCCGCACCGGATCGGGTAAGTCCACGCTCGCCAAGGTGCTGACCCGGGCCGTCGACGTGCCGCGCGGCACCGTCTTCCTCGGCGGGACCGACCTGGTCGACCTCGATGTCGAGGGGCTGCGCCGGTGGACGGCGATCGTCCCGCAGCGCACCGAGATCCTGTCCGGCACGCTCGCCGAGAACATCGCCCTGTTCGACCCGGACCTGCTCGCCGGCGCCGGCACCGCGCTGGAGGAGCTGGGCCTGACCGCCTGGACGGCCGGGCTGCCCGACGGCGTCGACACCAAGCTCGGCGAGGGCGGCTACGTGCTCTCGGCCGGGCAGGAACAGCTCGTCGCGTTCGCCCGGATCCTGGTCCGCGACCCGAAGGTGGTGATCCTCGACGAGGCCACCGCCCGGATGGACCCGGTCACCGAGGCCTGGGTGCAACGCGCCACCGACCGGCTGCTGCGCGGCCGGATCGGCGTCATCGTCGCGCACCGGCTCTCCTCGGTGCAGCGCTGCGACGAGGTCGTGGTGCTCGCCGACGGCCGGGTGCTGGAGGCCGGCCCGATGGCCGAGTCGCAGCGCTTCGCCGAGCTGCTGGCCAGCAGCAACATGGTCGCCCCGGCCCGCTCCGGCGGCGGGGTGGCACTGCTGGAACGCGACCCGGAACCGGTGCGCACCGAGCTCGGCAACACGCTGCCGAAGCAGGACCCGCCGCCGCTGCCGGAGCCGCCGCCGGTCGGCACGTTCCGGGAGATCTTCCGGCTGACCACCAACGACCCGCGCTACGGCCTGGCCGCGGTGAGCCTGTTCGCGGTCCTGGTGCTGCTCGGCCTGGACGGCGCGATCCTGCCGCTGTTCTGGGCGGACGTCGTCGACGGCGTCGGTGACCCGCTGTGGCCGGCGATCGGCATCGCGTCCGCGCTGATCGTGGCGATCCCGACGCTGTACTACACCGGGGCCTGGTTCCCCGAGTGGTGGGTGCGGCAGATGCTGCGGATCAGCCAGCGCCTCGTGCACGGGCAGATCGGCCCGCGCCGGATCACCAAGTACACCCCGGCCGAGGTGGTCGCCCAGGGCGGCGACACCGAACGCGTCGTCATGCTGGCCGACAACGTCATCGACAACGTGACCAGCGTCGTGATGATCGTCGCGATGACCTGGGCGTCGCAGTCGTACGTGCCGGCCCTGTTCTTCGTCGGCACGATGGCGGTGTCCGGGCTGGCCGCGACGCTGTTCGGCCCGCGGCTCGAACGGGCCGCCCGGCACACCGTGGCGGCGCGGGCCTCGTTCGCGACCGCCCTGGTCTCGTCGCTGTCGGCGGCGCGCACGGTGAAACTGGCCGGCGCGACCGCGCCGGTGCTGCGCCACCTCGCCGGCCTCGACGAGATCCGCAGCGAACGCCAGCGCCACGAGATCGCGATCCAGGTCTGGGCCCGCTCCACCCCGTCGGTGCTCAGCGGCCTGCTCCCGATCGCGGCCTGGGCGATGTACCTCGCCGGCAACCTGTCGGCGGCGGCCACCCTGATCGCGGTGGCGGTGCTCGGCGCGGCCCGCTGGTTCGCCTGGACCACCGCGTCGCTGGTGTCGAACTTCCCGTCGGCCCGGGTGTGGACCCGCCGGACCGTGGCCATGACCGGCGTGGCGGAGTACTCCAGCCCGGTGCCGGGCGTCGACCTCGACGCGGGCACGGCCCAGGCCCCGCCCGAGGCGCCCCGGGAGGCGTTGCGCCGCCTCGAGCTCACCGGTTTCAGCGCGATCCACGAGAACGGCACGGTCGGCGCCGAGGACATCGACCTCGTCGTCGACCGCGGCGAGCTGGTCCTGGTCGTCGGCCCGGTCGGCGCCGGGAAGTCGTCGCTGCTGCGCGCGCTGGCCGGCATCGTGCACCACACCGGCGGGCTGAGCTGGAACGGCCGGCCGGTCGACGAGCCCGAGACGTTCCTGCGCCCCAACCAGGTCGGGTACGTGGCCCAGCTGCCCCGGGTCCTGTCCGGCACGGTCGCCGACAACATCGAGCTCGGCCACCGGGTCGACGCCGCCGACGCGGTGAGCACCGCCCAGCTCGAACACGACCTGGCGGTGGCCGGCGGCGGCCTCCAGCTGCTGATCGGGCACAAGGGCACCCGCCTGTCCGGCGGTCAGCTCCAGCGTCTCGCCCTGGCCCGGGCCCTGGCCCCGCGCACCGAACTCCTGGTCGCGGACGACGTCTCCTCGGCCCTGGACGTCACCACCGAGCTCGAGCTGTGGCGGGCCCTGCGCGCCCACGGCGTCACGGTGGTCGGCTCGACCTCCAAACGGGCGGCGCTCTCCCGCGCCGACCGGGTGGTCGTCATGATCGGCGGCCGGGCGGTCGCCCAGGGCACCTGGCCGGAGCTCGAGGACAGGTACGGCCACCTGGCCGGCTGACCCGCCCACAGGTCGCGGTGCTGGTCCGCCGCGACGTCGGGCGGGCCCTGGTCCCCGAACGCCTGCCCCGGGTGGCCTCGAGCAGGGCCTGCGGGCTCCGGGCGCGCATGCAGTCCACCGGGGCGGTGCACCCAGCGCAGCGCGGCCTGCTGGTCCTGGAGCCCGAATGTGCCGGAGCCCGGGAGCCCTGGCAGGCCGTGACAGCCGAGGACACCGAGCCGGTAGTTGACCGTAATGACGATCACGTCACCCCGGGCGGCCAGGCGGTGCGGAAGTCCGGTGCGACGGCGGCAGCGGCGGTGGGTGCGAGGAGCGTGACCACGACGATGATCGTTGCGAGCGACGTGGGTCCAGCCTCGCCGGACCGTGGTCCCGGCTCATCCACCGGTTGACGGATCGTGGGAGCAGCCGTCGCCGCGGTGGCTCAGGCGGCGACGGAGTGCTCGAAGGTGCGCAGATCCTGGAGGTCCTGGACGTACCGGGCCAGGACGTGCACCGTGCGCGGTCCGGCCACGCCGTCCGGTTCCAGGCCCGCGTACTCCTGGAAACCGCGTACGGCGTCCGTCAGGTCCTCGTCCTGCCGGCCGACCGGCAGGCCCAGCGTGGCGAACAGGTCGCGCAGCACCGCCGGGTCCGCGGCCGGGGCGGGATCGTCGCTCCAGCCGATGAGGCCGCCGACGGCTGTTCCCACCACGCTGAGCATTCCTCGTGCCGACATCGCGACCTCCTGATGAGTTCCTGGACGGGTTACCTCCAGGATCCGGATCCCGCCTGTGCCCGGCCTCTGACCACGGGCCCGACCTGCTGTGAATCCGCTATTACTTTCGGCCGACCGGTGCGGCGTACAGCCAACCCACAGATGTCTCACCGGGAGCTGACAACCTGCCGGGCAACAGTGGTTCCATCACCGCTGAACGAAGGCAGGCGTCATGACGGATCTGTTGAACCGCCCCCAGTACACCTCTTCCTCCTACGCGCCGCCGCCGTTCCCGCCGCTCCCGCCGTACGTGACCAGCCACCGTGACGAGCGTGACCGCCGGTGGCCGCGCCGGGTCGCCGGGGGAGCCGCGCTGCTCGCCCTGATCGCCGGCGGCGGGGTGACCGGCGCGGTCGTCGCCGAGCACTACGGCACCGACGCCCCGGCCGCCACCGCGACCACGGCGACCAGCACCATCGCGACCTCGGCGGTCACCGAGGACGCCGGCCTGGCCGCGGTCGCCGCGAAGGTGTCGCCGAGCATCGTCACCGTGCTGATCGACGGCCGCGACGAGTCGGCGCTCGGGTCCGGCGTGGTGCTGCGCTCCGACGGGCTGATCCTCACCAACAACCACGTGATCTCCTCCGGCGGCACGGTCAGCGTCCGGCTGTCCGACGGCCGTACGGTGCCGGCCGAGGTGGTCGCCGCCGACCCCACCCATGACCTGGCGCTGGTGCAGGCGACCGGCGTGACCGGTCTGACCCCGGTCACGTTCGGCACCGACGACTCGGTGGCCGTCGGCGACACGGTGCTGGCGTTCGGCGCGCCGCTCGGCCTCGAGGGCACGGTCACCTCGGGCATCGTCTCGGCGTTCGACCGCGAGGTCAGCACCGGTACGGAGAAGCTCACCGGCCTGCTGCAGACCGACGCCGCCATCAACGAGGGCAACTCCGGCGGTGCCCTGGTCGACGCGTCGGGCCACGTCATCGGTATCAACGTCGCCATCGCCACCGCCGACGAGTCCAGCACCGGCAGCGTCGGCCTCGGCTTCGCGATCCCGGCCGACACCGTCACCCAGGTCGTCCAGCAGCTCGAGACCCGGATCAGCTGACCGGGCCGGGTACGGTCACGGGATGCGTCTTTCCACAGCGGCGATCACCGCGGGTTCTCTCATCGGCGGGTGGCAGCTCGCCCGCCGGACCGGCAACCGGCCGCTCGGCGGTGCGGTCCTCGCGGCCGGCGGGGTGGTCGCCGGGCGGGAGTGGGCCCGGCACACGAGCCCGGCGGTGACCGGTGCGCTCGTCATCACGTACGCAGGAGCGTTCGGCCTGTCGCATCCGCTGGCGAAACGGATCGGTGCCTGGCCGTCGGTGCTGGCGGTGTCGGCGCTGACCGCGGCGGTCTCGTACGCCGTGGCGGACCGTCGCCCGGCCCGCTGACCTCACCCGGTCCCCGCGGCGGAGAACCTGCTCTCCACCGCGGCGATCGCGGCCGTCACCAGGTAGCACGACGTGGCCACCAGGGCACCGAGCCCGGTCCGGCCGGTCCAGGACGCGGTGCCGACCAGCGGGAAAAGGGCGGTGGCCAGCACCCCCGAGGTCACCGCGAGCACGACACCCCACGGCTCGGCCAGATGGTCGCGGAACGTGACCGGCGCCGGGCGGGGAACCGGCACGGAGCGGGGAACCGGCACCGGCGGCACCGGTGGTGGCGCGGCCGCCGGGGAGGTGGGCCGGGGTCCGAGGCCGGCGAGGAATTCCGCCGCGGTCGGCCGGTCCGCCGGATCCTTCGCCAGGCAGGCCTCCACCAGCTCGACCAGCCACCCGGGCACCCCGGACAGGGCCGGCTGGGCGGTCACGATCTGATAGGCCACGCCGTGCGGTTCCTGACCGGGCCGGCCGAACGGCAGGTGCCCGGTCGCCGCCTGGGCCAGGACGACCCCCAGGGAGAACAGGTCGCACGGCCGTTCACCGGGCTTGCCGAGGATGCGTTCCGGGGACACGTACGCCGGGGTGCCGACCAGCCCGGTGGAGCCCCGGTCCTCGACCGCGCGCGCGATGCCGAAATCGATGACCTTGGGGCCGCTGCCGGAGTGCAGCACGTTCGGCGGTTTGAGGTCGCGGTGCACCGTGCCACCCCGGTGGATGCTGTCCAGCGCCTCCGCGAGCCCGGCCGCCAGGTCCCAGAGCCGGTCCGGCGGCAGCGGCCCCTCGTCGAGCCGGCGGGCCAGCGACGGGCCGTCGACGTATTCGGTGGCCAGCCACGGCTCGCCGTCGACCGGATCCGGATCCGCGTCCACGAACGTGGCAGTGTAAAGACTCTGCACCTTTCTGATGCAGTCGATCTCGCGGGCAAAACGTTCCCGGAATTGCGGCTGATCGGCGAGGTGCCGGTGGATGGTCTTCACCGCGATGAGGTACCCGCCGCCGGTGCGCGCCAGGTGGACGGTGCCCATCCCGCCCGCGCCGAGTCTTTTCTGCACGGTGAACGGGCCGACGCGGGTCGGTTCCATCGGGCTCCCTGTCGCTGCTGCGGACTTACCAGTGGTCCACACTAAACGGTACGGAGGTCACATCGGATATGTCACCTGAATGGTGACCACCGTTCAGGTAATGGCTGGGGTTGCCGTTCGATCGGTATATTCCCCGACGGCCCGAACTATTTCCCGGACGGTTTCCTTTGCGCCTGAACCCACCGCCGCGGCCCCGCTCGCTGCTGGCCGGCCTGCTCGCGGGAGCGGTGGTCTTCGCCGGCTCGGCATTCCTGCTGGCACCGCCCGGCCCGGCCCGGACGGATCCGGCTCAGGCGAATCCAGCCCAGGCGGACCCAGCCCAGGCGGATCCGGCGGCCGGCTGGCCGCCCCGGGTGGCCCACGTCCCGGACCCGCCCCGGCTCCCGGTCGCGTGCGGCGTCCGGATCACCGTCGCGGCGTCACCCGAGAAGTACCCCGCGATGGCGGACATCGCCGCCCGGTTCCATCGCACGTCGGCGGGGGAGCACTGTGGGCAGGTACGTGTCGTCAAGGCCAGTTCCGGCGACATGTTCGAGGCACTGACCACCGGTACCGCGGGCGACATCCAGGTCTGGTCACCGGCCGCGTCGGGATGGACGAGCCTGCTCCGGCACCGCATCACCCGGGGACAGGTCGCCGACCCGGACCTGGAGGTCGTCAACGTCGACCGGGACGGGAACCTGCCGGCGGTGACCCGTACCCCGCTGGTCCTGGCCATGCCGAAACCGATCGCCGAGCGGATCGGCGCGGTGAGCTGGGAGTCCGTGGTCGGCTGGGCCGGCGATCCGCAGCGGTGGCGGCTGGCGACCGGGGGTGCGTTCGGCGACTTCAAGCTCGGCAAGACCGACCCCACCCGGTCGACGTCCGGGCTGTCCTCGCTGCTCGCGACATACACCGCGGCCGCCGGGCATCCGGTGGGCGCCACCGATCTGACGGACCGGCGGGTACGGGCGAAGGTCAGCGACGTCGAGCGCGCCGCGATGCACTACGGCGACACGACGCTGACGTACCTGTGTCACCTCGCCGCCGTCGACGCCGGTGCCGGCGGCGACGCGGAGCTGGCCGAGCAGCGGGTCGCGGCGTACGTCAGCGCCGTCCCGGTCGAGGAGCAGTCGGTCTATCTGTACAACATGGGCCGGCAGAGCGACTGCGAGTCGACCCATCCGCAGGTGCCGCTCGTCCCGGTGTACCCCACCGACGGGACGGTCTGGTCGGACTCGCCGTACGCGATCCTGAACACGGCCACGCCGGCCCAGCACCGGCTCGCGGGCAACTTCCTGCGCTACCTGCACGACCAGGATCTCGCCCCGGGCGACGAACACCCGCAGACCACGTTCCAGGCCGACGGGTTCCGCGACGAGGCGCGGCTCGAGCTGTACCCGGTGGCCGCGGCGGGCGCCGGTGGCCTGCGCCCCCGCCCGGAGCTGACCGCGATCGGCGTCCCGGAGCCCGACGTCCTCGACCGGGTCCGGGAATCGTGGCAGGAGGTGCGCAAACCCGCGCGGATCATCTTCCTCATCGACGTGTCCGGTTCGATGCTCGCGCGAGCGGCGCCGGGACGGACCCGGATCGCCGAGGTGCGCCGGGCGCTGCGTGAGGTCGTCCCCACGATCGCCGGGCGTACCGAGATCGGGTTGTGGTCGTTCTCCGGGTCCAAGAAGGACGCCTCGCTGCCGAGGCACTCGGTCGTGGTCGCGCCGACCCTGGACCGTGCGCGGATCCTCGATGCCCTCGACTCGCTGCGGCCCGAGCGGCGCTTCGACACCGCGCTGTACGACGCGGTCCGGGCCGCCCACGACCAGCTCGGTCCCGGGTCGGCCGGGCACATCTCCGCGGTCGTGGTCCTCTCCGACGGCAAGGACGACATCTGCCCGGCCGGTGCCACGTGCGACCCGGCGAAGGAGCTCAGGGACCTGGTCACCGCGGTGACGTTCGACGACGCCCGGCCGGTGCGGGTCTTCACCGTCGCGTACGCGGACGCCGCGGCGGCGGAGCTCGGCCGGGTCGCGCTGGCCGCCGGCGGCAACGCGTACGACGCGGGCCGGGACGCGGACGGTCTCGAGAGGGCGATCGGGGACGTGATCAGCAACTTCTGATCAGGGACGGCCGGGGGATAGCCTTCGATGATGTACCCACCGGCGCCGTGGCACCTGCGTGGCCAGATGTATCTCTCCGTGTTCCTCGTGCGGACCGCGGACCTGCCACCCCTGCCGCCGGGGGTGCGCCCGCTGTCGATCGCGGGCCGGGTCCCGGTCGGTGCCGCCTGGGTCGACTACGAGCCCGGCGGCAGCCTCGATTACCGCGAGCTGCTGGCCGCGGTCCTGACCCGGGCCGCGCTGCGGCCCCGGGTGACGATCACCGACATCTGGGTGGACAGCCCCGCGTCCCGCGACGGCGGCCGCGAGCTGTGGGCCATCCCCAAGGAACTCGCGACGCTGGCGATCAGCCCGCCGTCGGCCGGGGCCGCCGGGATCGGCACCGCGGACATCGCGGTCCGGGGACGGACCCTGCCGGGCCGCTGGCCCACCCCGATGACACTGGCCCAGGACGGCATCACCACCCGGGTACGCGGCACCGCGGCGCTGCGCCCGGCCCGGCTCACCTGGCACCTGGACCCGGCCGGCGCACTCGGCTGGCTGTCCGGCCGGCGCCCGGTGTTCTCCCTGGTGCTGGCCGCCTTCCGGATGCGTTTCGGCTAGCCGGCGCGCAGCGTCAGCAGGGTGATCTCGCTGGGGGCGAAGATGCGGAACGGCGGGCCCCAGAAACCGGTGCCCCGCGAGGTGTACAGCTGGGTGCGCTCGCCGTGTCGGCTCAGGCCCTGCAGGACCGGCTGGTCGAGGCGGACGAGGTAGTGGAACGGCCACATCTGGCCGCCGTGGGTGTGACCGGAGATCTGCAGGTCCACCCCGTGGGCGACCGCGTCGGTGACCTGCTGCGGCTGGTGGGCGAGCAACAGCACCGGCAGCTCCGGGTCGGCGCCGCTCAGGGCCGCCTCGTGGTCCATGTGGTGCCCGGGCACGCCGGACCCGGCCGCGGTGCGGTCGTCGACGCCGGCGACGACCAGGCTGTCGCCGCCCCGGGAGACGACCATGTGCCGGTTGTGCAGGGCTTCCCAGCCCAGCGACGCCATGTGGTCGACCCAGCCCTGGGCGCCGGAGAAGTACTCGTGGTTGCCGGTCACGTAGACCCGGGCCAGGCCCGCGCGGACGTCCCCGAGCGGGGCCGCCTGCTCGCGGCGCCGGTCCACCTCGCCGTCCGCGATGTCGCCGGTGTGCGCGACGACGTCCGGGTCGAGGGAGTTGACGACCTCCACCACGCCGCGCGACCAGCGGGCCCGGTTGATCGGGCCGTAGTGCGTGTCGGTCAGCAGGACCACGCGCAGACCGTCGAGCCCGGCCCCGAGCCGGGGCAGGACCACGTCGACGCGGCGCACCCGGGAGACCCGCATGGCCTCGCGGTGCCCCCAGAGCAGCAGCACCAGCGAGACGGCCACGACGGCGACGGTGACGATCCGGGAGCGGGCCGGGCCGTCGACCCCGGCGAGCGCCAGGACCAGACGCAGCACGGTGCCGAGCAGCGACCACACGAACAGCACCCAGACGACCCCGAGCAGGGTGTCGGAGATGCGGGCGGCCCGGTCGTCGTGGCGCCCGCCGTGCCCGGCGACCATCAGCAGCGGCAGGGCGACGGCCGCGGCCACGAAGACGGCGGTGCCGGCCGGCAACACCCCGCGCGGCCAGTCGTTGCCCGACCACAGCAGGGTCCACCAGGGCACACCCCAGAGCAGCAGCATGACGACGGTCACGAGCAACGCGAAGCGCGCCGCCCGCCCGGACCGTCGCGGCTCGGAAGGCTCGGTCTCAACTGTTTCGCCCACAGACACGGGGCAAGTCTGCCACGGCGGTCGTCGGCACGAATCGGTGATTCGCGATCGCTGCGCCGTCAATAGCGTGGGGCTCGTCACCACCCCTCGGAGAAGTGAGATCCACATGCGATACCTGCTCGCCCTCGCCGCCGTCGTCACGCTCTCGGCCTGCGCGGACACCGCGACCCCGGCCGCCCCGGCGCCACCCGCGGTGGACTGGACCGGGGTCGGCTGGGAGACCACGATGTTCGCGGCGCTGGGCTGCGAGACCAGCCCGCAGGTGCCGGACAAGGCGGAGGTGCACCAGATCCGCTACGCCGACCTCACCGGTGACGGCGCCAAGGAGGCGGTCGTGGCGGCGTCCTGCCCGTCGACGACGGCCACCAACCCGGTCCGGGTCCTCGTCTACGAGACCGCGCCGAGGGACCCGATCCTGACCATCGGCAAGGACGACTACCTGCAGTCCGCCGACGTCACCACCGCGGGCCGCACCCTGACGGTCGTCTCCGACGCGCTGAGCGAGGACGCCTCCCGCTGCTGCCCCGACCTGCGGATCACCCAGACCTACACGTACACCGGGGAGTCGTTCGGCAAGGGCGAGGTCACGAAGAAGAAGATCTGACGTCCGGCGGGGTGCCGATCGTGTGGATCAGCGCGGCCGGGACGATCAGATCGGCCCGGTCCCGGGTGGCCGCGATGACGGCCGCGTTGGCCTCGTCGGTGCCGGTGGCCCACGCGACCGCCTCCGGCTCGGGCTTGCCGAAACGGACGTGCCGGGCGATCAGGCGCTCGAGGCGGGATCCCCGGTCCAGGTCGGCGTACCAGATCTCGGCGAGCAGCGGGCGGGCCCGGGTCCAGCGGTCGTCGTCGACCAGCAGGTAGTTGCCCTCGGAGACGATGAGACGGGCCTCGGGGTGCACCGGGATCGCGCCGGCGACCGGCTGCTCGATGGTGCGCTCGAAGCCGGGGGCGTAGACGATCTCGCCGGAGTCGTCGAGCAGGCGGCGCAGCAGGGCCGCGTACCCGTACGCGTCGAACGTGTCCGGGGCGCCCTTGCGGTCGCGGTTGCCGAGGCGGTCGAGCTCGGCGTCGGCCAGGTGGTAACCGTCCATGGGGACGTGCGCGACCCAGCCCGGCGGGGTCCGTGCGGCGACCGCCGCGACGAGTTCCTCGGCGAGCGTGGTCTTGCCGGCCGCGGGCGGGCCGACGATGCCGAGCACCGCCCGGCGCTCACCGGTCACCAGCGCCACGGCCCGGCGTACGAGATCGTCGAAGGTCACCGGTTCTGTGTACCCGATGTCCCGGTCCACCGGAAGCTCGTTGATCAAGGCATGAGAGCTTCTGGTCCCCTTCTCGCCTCCGCGGTCGTCGCGGCGGCCCTGGTCCCCGCGGCGGCCCTGGTCCCCGCGCTGCCCGCCGCGGCCGTCCCCGCACCGCAGCTGGTCGTCGTCGCCGACGGTCTCGACAATCCGCGCGGCCTGAGCTTCGCCCCGGACGGCACGCTGTACGTCGCCGAGGCCGGCACCGGTGGCGCCGGGCCGTGCCTGACCGGTGCGGAGGGACGGGTCTGTTTCGGCGCGACCGGCGCGCTTACCCGGATCCGGTCCGGCCGTCAGAAACGCGTCCTCACCGGTCTGCCCTCGCTCGCCAGGGAGGGCGGCAACCAGGCCTCCGGACCGGCGGACGTCGGCGTGGACCCGCGGGGCACGCTGTCCTGGACCGTCGGGCTCGGCGCGGACCCGGACGTCCGCGCGACGGCACCGGAGCTGGCCGGCACCGCGACGCTGTACGAGCTGGCCCGCAAGAGGCCGAAGGCGGTCGCCGACCTGGGGGCGTACGAGAAGAAGGCGAACCCGGACGGTGTCGCGGCACCGGACACCAACCCGAACGGCCTCGCGGTGACCCGCACCGCGCGGTATGTGGTCGACAGCGGCGGCAACACGCTGCTGAAGGTCGACGCCCGGGGCCGGATCTCGACCGTCGCGGTTCTCGGGCCGCGCACCGCGCCGTCGCCATCGGGCGGGACCGTCGCGATGCAGAGCGTGCCGACCTCGGTGGTCCAGGGCCCCGACGGCGCGTTCTACGTCGCCGAGCTGACCGGTTTCCCGTTCCCCAAGGGCGGCGCGCGGATCTACCGGGTGCTGCCGGGCCGCAAGCCGCAGGTGTACGCGACCGGCCTGACCAACGTCATGGACCTCGCCTTCGGCCCGCGCGGGCGGCTGTACGCGCTGGAGCTCGCGACGAACGGCCTGCTCGCCGGCGACGGGGTCGGCGCGCTGGTCCGGGTCGACCGCCGCGGCGCGCACGAGGTCGTCGCGTCCGCCGGGTTGAGGGCTCCGGGCGGCGTCGCGATCCGGGGCCGGGACGCGTACGTCACGACCTGCACCACCTGTGCGGGCACCGGGGCGGTCGTCAGGATCCGGCTGTGAGGCTCAGATCCCCAGCCTGAGGGCGGCGACACCGGCCGGTGACAGCGGCCGGCCGGTGGCCCGCTGCAGATCCTCGTAGATGCTCACCGGCAGCTGGGTGCCGAGCGCGCACAGCGCCGGGTACAGGTCCAGGACGTCGCGGTGGCTCAGCGCGCCGACGCCGATCAGCAGTCCGTTGACCGCGCCGGGCGTGCGCGCGAGCTCGGTGCACAGCTGCATGCGCCAGACCGGGTCCTCGACGCCGGACTGCAGCTCCCGGGCGATCCGGTTGGTGGTCGTGCAGGTCTCGTCCGGTGCCGCGTGCCGCCCGGACGGGGCCAGCACCGGCGCGAGCCGCACCGCGACGCCGAGCCGGACCGCGAGCTCGGGGACGGTGAGCACCTCGAGGCCGAACGAGCAGGTGTCGCAGAGCGGCTGGAACGTCTCGGCGTGCACCACCACGGCCGGGTGCGGGCAGCCGCTGGCCGGAGCGCATTCGCTGTCCATGATTATCTCCGCGAGCCGGCCCGCCTCGTCGAAGTGGCCGACACCGAAATAGGTGGCCGGCGCCTCGCGGTACCGGGTGAGCGCCGCGCGTTCACTGCCGTAGCCGTCAGGGTCCACGCCGATACGGGGTATGCCGTGCTGAGCGTGGAGCTGGATGAGTCGGAACATCCTGGTCACTCCCGGGGGTGTTGTGGAACGGGTGCGTCCCGGGGTACGGGCGAGAGCGCCGCTCAGTTCATTCCTTACTTTGCGTGTAAGAGAATCTGCCCTTTCCCTGTTCAGACGTCAAGCGAAGAAGGTCGAACGTCACTGCGTGTAATGCATACGTCGCGGCGGTCAGGACGGCGAACATGCCGAGGAGCACCACGGTGAGCCCGGCGTCGAGCGAGCGCCAGGCCACCGGCAGGGCCGAGACGGCGAGCAGGATCCCGGCCTGGGCGGCGGCCTCCAGGAGACGGCGCACACGGTCAACATTCATGGGGGTCACCCTGCCGCCGGGGCGGGGGTGCGCGCTTCCCTCCCCGGTCGGATCACGGTCTATGACTTTTGGCAGAGGCGGCGCGGCAGTGACCGCCACCGATATCCGCGGTAGGCGCGCTGGACACTGCCGGAACTGCGTCGTAACGTGGTCTGAGCGGCGCAAACGTTCCTCGTGAAGCAGTGCGCGGAAGCACGAAGCTCGCCGGGGTTCTGACCGATAATGGTCATGTCCGAGAGCGTGGGGGAGGAAAACCGGTGACCGTCGCGGCCCCGTCGGCGTGGGAGACCCTGCCCGCGCTGATGTACCACTCCGTGTCCGCCGTCGCCGGACCGATGCGCGATCTCGCCGTGCCCCGGGGCCGGCTCACCGAGCAGCTCAGCGCGCTCACGATGGCCGGCTACCGGCTCGTCGGGCTCACCGAGGCCCTCGACCTGCTCGACGGCGGCTGCACCGACAAACTCGTCGCCGTCACGTTCGACGACGGCTACCGCAACTTCCTCACCACCGGCGTGCCGGTGCTCGCCGAGACCGGCGCCCGGGCCACGCTGTACGCGTCGGTCGGTCACCTCGGTCACCACGCGGACTGGCTCGGCCGGTGGGCCCCCGACTTCGGCAAGCTGCTCACCTGGGACGAGCTCGCCGAGGTCGCCGACGCCGGCGTCGAGATCGGCAACCACAGCTTCAAGCACCACCCGCTCGACGTGCTGCCCGCCGACCAGCTGCGCGAGGAGACCCTGCGCAGCAAGGACGAGCTCGAGCAGCGCCTCGGCCGCCGGGTGCGCGGTTTCGCGTACCCGCACGGCTACAACGGCGCCAAGGTCCGGGCCGCCGTGCTCGCCGCCGGGCACGACAACGCCACCGAGGTGGGCCGCCGGCTGCACACGCCGGGCGAGCGGCGGTTCGCCGTACCCCGTCTGCAGCCCACCCCCGACCTGACCGGCGACGACCTCGTGGCCCTCGTGGCCGGCGGCGGCTCGCCGCTGGTCCCCAAACTCAAGCAACTGGCCCAGCCGGGCTGGCGGGTGGTCCGCCGGGCCGCCCGCGCGGCCGGCCGGAACCTCACGTGAGGGGCGCCCACCGGGCACCCCGCCGCACCTTCGGCCGCCGGTACCTCCTCGGCCTCGCCGCGCTGGGCGTCATCCCGGTGGCGGCGGCCGGCGTCCAGCAGTTCCGGGGCCCGGAGACGCCCGCGGCGGCGACCACGTCACCCGGCCGGGCACCCGATCCCGCCCCCACCACCTCGACCGGCCCGCTGCCGGCCGCGGTGGCCAAGGGCGGCGGCACCGTGCCGTTCCGGGCCGGCAAGGCGATGCTGGGGGCGTACCTCGCGCTGTCCGGCAGGACCGCCAAGCAGGCGCTCGCCCTGCGCCGCGAGCAGACCGGCCGGGACCTGCGCATCGTGCACGTCTTCTACGACTGGGACGACCAGCTGCCGCGTTCGGTCACCGGACTGCCCGAGAACGGCATCCCGATGGTCTCGTGGCGCGGCACGTCGTTCGCCGACATCATCAACGGCAGCCATGACGACCTGATCGCCCGTGCCGCCCGCCGCCTGAAGGCCCAGGACCGCCCGGTGCTGCTGCGCTGGGGCTGGGAGATGAACGGCGACTGGTACGCCTGGAGCGCGGCCCGGAACAACAAGAACCCGGACGGCTACATCGAGTCCTGGAAGCACATCCACGGCATCTTCGCCGAGGAGAAGGCGGACAACGTCTCCTGGGTCTGGAGTCCCAACTGGAACTCCTCCCCGGTCGCGGACTGGAACACCTACGCCACCCTGTACCCGGGCGACGCGTACGTGGACTGGGTCGGCGTCTCCGGATACAACCTGCACCACGAGACCCCGGAAACCCTGTTCGGCCCGATCTACCGCTCGTACAGCACCCGCAAACCCATCATGATCACCGAGGTGGGGGCGGTCGACGACGGCGGCCGGACCAAGGCCGACTGGATCGGCCTGCTGGCCGAGTGGGTCACGGGCCACCCCGCGGTGGGCGCGGTCACCTGGTTCGACACCGACACCCACCCGGGGTACGCGGAGAGGTGGCGGGTGGACACGAACCCGCAGTCCCTGGCGGCGTACGTCGCGCTCGCCAGGAGCGCCCGCTTCAGCGGCTGACCCCGGTCCGCGCGGCCGTGGGGTCCAGGGCCGCTCCGGTTTGCGGCGGATGGCAAGATCGTGCCCCGTGAACAATGATGCTGGCTGGTCCGACATGCATGGCACGGTGGGAACGCGGTGAGGGCGGTCATCGTCGCGGCGGCGGTCGCGTTCATCGTCTCCCTGTTCGGCACGCCGGTGGCGATCCGGGCCTTCACCGCGCTCAAGGCCGGGCAGCCGATCCGGTCGTCGCTGGGGCTCGCGTCGAACGAGGGCAAGAAGGGCACCCCCGCGATGGGTGGCGTCGTGTTCATCGTGGCGACGCTGCTCGCGTACGTCGCCGGGCACCTGGCGCTGACCACGCTGCCCGAGCGGCAGATCGCGCAGGAGAAGCCGACCATGACGGCCCTCGTCCTGCTCGGCCTGTTCGTCTTCTGCGGTGCGGTCGGGTTCCTCGACGACTTCCTCAAGGTCCGCAAGCGCAACTCCGACGGCCTGTCCGCCAAGGGCAAACTGCTCGGCCAGGCGATCGTCGGCACCGGCTTCGGCATCGCCGCGCTGTACGTGGCGAGCACCAACGGCGAGACCGTGGCCAGCGAGCACATCTCGTTCATCCGGGACATCAGCTGGCTCGACGTCGGCAAGGTCGGCTCGGTGCTGGTGTTCGTCTTCGTGGTCATGGCGATGTCGAACGGCGTGAACCTCACCGACGGCCTCGACGGCCTGGCCACCGGCGTGTCGACGCTGGTGCTCGGCGCGTACGCGGTGATCGGGTACTGGCAGTACCGGCACTGGTGCGCCGACGAGACGAACGCCCGCGCGATCGACCACTGCTACCAGGTCCGCGATCCGCTGGAGATCGCCATGATCGCCGCGGCGGCCGCCGGTGCCTGTGTGGGCTTCCTGTGGTGGAACACGTCCCCGGCGCGGATCTTCATGGGTGACGTGGGCTCGCTCGGGCTCGGCGCCCTGATCGCCGGGCTCGCGGTGGCGACCCGCACCACGCTGCTCGCGATCGTGATCGGCGGGCTCTTCGTCATCATCACGGTGACCTGGGTGATCCAGATCGTCTCGTTCCGGACCACCGGCCGGCGGGTGTTCCGGATGGTGCCGCTGCACCACCACTTCGAACTGGCCGGGTGGACCGAGGTCAACATCGTGATCCGGTTCTGGCTCGTGGCCGGTGTCTGCGTGGCGGCCGGCCTGGGCCTGTTCTACTCGGAGTTCCTGACGGCCGCCGGATAACACCATCGGGACGGGTCTTCCAGGCACTCGCGGACGGGACCCGACGTGACATCCTGCGCCGGGTCGTCCGGGCCGAGCAGTCGGTGTCGGCCCTGGCGGAGCACTACCCGATGAGTTTCGCCGCGGTGCAGCGCCACGTCGCGGTGCTGGAACGGGCCGCGCTCGTCGTCAAGCAGCGCCGGGGGCGTGAGCAGGTCGTGCACGCCGACCTCGGCACCGTGCGGCGGGCGGCCCGGCTGCTCGACGCGTACGAGGAGTTGTGGCGTCATCGGGTTCGTGGCATCGAGCAGATTCTCTCCGAGGAAGGACCATGATGATCAGTTCCCACAAAGACGTCGAGCAACTGACGATCACGTCCACCGCCGAGTTCACCGCCGATGTCGAACGGGTGTGGCAGGTCTGGCAGGACCCGCGGCAGCTGGAGCGCTGGTGGGGACCGCCGACCTGGCCGGCCACGTTCGAGGAGCACGACTTCAGGCCCGGGGGCGGGGCGCGTTATTACATGACCGGGCCGGACGGGGAGAAGGCCGGCGGCTGGTGGACGATCACGGCCGTGGACGCGCCGCGCCGCCTCGAGTTCGACGACGGTTTCGCCGGGGACGACGGGGAGCCCAGCGCCTCGATGCCGGTGACCCGCACCGTCGTCACGCTGGAGCCGACCGCGACCGGGACCCGGATGGTCACCACGAGCCTGTTCCCCGACCTCGAGAGCCTCGAGAAGGTGGTCGCGATGGGCGTGGAGGAGGGCATGAGCCTCGCCATGGGCCAGATCGACGCGGTTCTGGCCGGATGAGCCCCAGTCGGATGAGCCCGGCCGGATGAGCCCGGTCGGATGAGCCCGGCCGGATGAGCTGGCGGCGGCCGGCCGGGAAGGCCGGCCGCCGGTCAGGTCAGGTCAGCGGCCGGCTTTCTCGGCGGCCTCGACCGCGTTGCGGAACAGCATGGCGACCGTGGTCGGGCCGACCCCGCCCACGCGCGGGGTGAGCGCGCCGGCCACGGTGGCGACCTCTTCCGCGACGTCGGGCAGCAGGCGGCGGCCCTCGTAGCGGACGCCCGCGCCGATCACGGTGGCGCCGGGCTTGACGTGCTCCGGCTGGATGATGCCGGGCACACCCGCGGCGGCGATGAGCACGTCCGCGCGCTGGGTGTACCGCTGCCAGTCCGGCACGCCGGTGTGCACCACGGTGACCGCCGCGTTGGCGGTCGGGCGCTTCTGCGAGAGCATCATGGCCAGCGGACGGCCGATGGTCGCGCCGCGGCCCAGGATGACCACCTCGCGCCCGGCGACCGGGATCTCGTAGTGCGCGAGCAGGGCCTCGATGCCGGCCGGGGTGCACGGGCGCGCGCCGGGCAGGCCCACCGACAGCCGGCCCAGGTTGAGCGGGTGCATGCCGTCGACATCCTTGTCGGGGTCGACGGACATCAGCGCGGCGTCGTAGTCGATGTGCGCGGGCGGCGGGTACTGGATCAGCAGCGCGTGCACGGACGGGTCCGCGTTCAGCCGGTCGATGACCCGGTGCAGGTCGGCCTGGGTGGCATCGGCGCTCAGGTGCTCGTGCGGGGACACGAAGCCGAGCTCGCCGGCCTGCCGCTGCTTGATCCGGATGTAGCCGGCGCTGGCGTCGTCGTCACCGACCAGGACGGTGGCCAGCGACGGCTGGACCCCGGCCTCCTTGAGCTTCGCGACCCGCTGCGCCACGTCGGCCAGCACCGCGTCGGCCACCGGCTTGCCGGGCAGCAGGCGCGCCTCGTGAGTGTCTGCGGACATGCTTCCCCCCCTCAGCGTGGGCACCCAGGCGGACGGCCCCCACGGCGAGCTCCCCGATGGTGGTCCCCATCCTCGATGCCGCCAGTCGCGTGTTCGCCGCCCAGTATGCCGGGTGCCGCGCCCCGGTGCCGCATCGCGTCACCCGTCGTGCCCGGCTCCGCGGCAGCAGCCGAGCAGCAGATCACCCAGCCGGGTCAGCAGCCCGGGCCCGAGCCGGGTCGTGGTCCGCGCGCTGGAGACGTCGCCCAGCGGCAGTCCCGCGTTCACGGTCTCGACCAGATCGAACAGACGCAACGCGAAGGGTACGAGGTCCGCGGTCACCTTCCCGTCGCGCATCCGCCGGAACTCCGCGACGACCGCGATGACCCGGGCGGCCTCCGGTCCCACCAGGTCGGGGACGGTGCCGAGCTTGCCCAGCGAGTCGTGGACGGCCTTCGAGTCCTCGGCGTGCTCGGCGCTCAGGCCCGTACGTTGCGTGTCGGTGAAGTTGGCATGGTTCTTGAGCAGGTCCTGGCCCCGGGCGATGCCGGTGAGCCAGTCGCCCCGGGTCAGGCGGATCCGGGTCCGCGACCGGGCCCCGGCGGCGCCGCGTTCGACCTCGAGCGGGAACACCGGGTCGCTGTTGTCGGCCGAGCCGGTGACGAGCTGGGCGAACGCGGCCGGAGCGGCCTGGTACCGGGTGCGCAGCGGCTCGGGGAGCAGCTGGAAGTTGTGCGCGAAGTCGGTCCGCGACATCAGGCCGCCGGCGATCGACTTGCTGTTGCCGCCGGACTGGATCCCGTCCGCGGCGTTCAGGTAGTTGCCGAGCAGGGTGACGAGGCCGATCAGCGCGTCGCGGCCCGGGTCGCCGGGATGCGCGGCGTCCACCCGGGTCCGGGCCCCCGCCACGGACCGGCGCATGGTGTTCTCCCGGAAGTACTCCTGCCCGTCGGCGCTGCCCGGCGTGGTGAGGTGCTCGGCCATCGCGGCGATCCGGTCGAGCGCCAGCCCCGCGGTGGCCTGCGGGCTGAAGTCGAGCGGCCGGCCGTCCGGGTGGATCACCAGGCCGGCGTGGCCGGGCGGGGTGAGCTCGGGGGCGGGGATCTCCCGGTCGGTGCGGCGCTGTTCCATGCCGCCGGCCATCGTGGTGATCGCGTTCATGACGGTGGCGACCTGGGCGCGGGTGTCCAGCGGCTCGGTCACCCACTCCAGGTTCGAGCCGCCGGACGGGCTGGTGTCGGCCTCGAGGCGGTACCGGTCGCCGTCGGCGATCCGCTCGTGCTTGTCCAGCGAGACACCGGGCAGCGGCGGTTCGGCGAGCTCACCGCCGAGGAACCGGGTGACGTTGGCTTCCAGGGTGGCCCGCCGGTAGCCGTGACTGTCGAGGCGCCGGGCCGTCTCCAGCCAGTCCACCCCGGCCGGGGTCGGCATCGGTGCGCCCTCGCCCCGCTCGACCAGCGGGCTCCCGGCCGCCAGGTGGGTCAGCTCCTCGGTATGCCCGGGGAACCAGAGCGCCATCCGGGACGCCGCGGCGGGCGACGCGACCATCTCCAGCAGCTTGGTGCCGTGCTGCTCGTCGTAGCGCCGGGCCGGGGCCTCGTGCACCTCCGGCGCGGTGCCGTCCTGGCGGCGCACCTTCCACTGGGCCTCGAACTCGAACCCGACCGCGCGCTGGATCACCGGCAGGGCCGCCGTCGTGGCGGCGTTACCGGCCGCGCGTTGCAGCGCCAGAACCGCCTGCGGGGTCAGCGGTGCCCGGTCTGCCCGGTCTGCCCGGGGAAGAACCGTGTCATGTCGCGGGACCGGAGCGGCCGGGTGTTCGTGAGCGCGCAACGGTGGCTCCCCGCTGGAGATGAACGGCGAGCAACCATCGTGGACGTTCCATGTTTCGCGGGGAAGAACTTCTCACTCCGCGGCGCTGACCGAGATCGAGCGGAACAGGTCGCCGTCGTTGCGGTACAGGTCGAAGGTCACCCGTACGTCGTCGGGCACGGTGACCGTCTCGGTCCACTCGCCGTCGCGGTCCGGGGTCACGTCACGGGTCCCGGCGGTGTCGCCGGCCACCGCGCTGATCGTCACCCGGTACGGCGACTCGCTGGTCAGCAACCCGGTCGCCTTCAGGACCACCGTACGGTTCCCGTCGGCGTCGGACCGGCCCGGCGGTGACGCCGAGAACGCGGTGACCGAGGTCGTGGACGACGTCGACAGCGAGGTCTCGACCGACAGCCACGCCGCCCCGCCGAGGATCGCGGCCACCAGCACCAGTGGCAGCAGCTGGCGCGGCAACCGGCCCGGCGGCGGGGCCTCCGGCTCCTGCACGGCGGCCGCGGGCACCACCGACATCATGATGGTGTGCGCCTCGGCCGGGGTACCCGTCGCGCCGGCCGCCTGCAACCGCGGGGCCGGCGCCGGTTCCGGGGACCCGGTGGCGCGGGCCTGGGCGGCCTGGGCGACCAGCCCGGCCAGGGTCACCCCGGCGGTCAGGGCGGTCCAGCTGACCTGGTTCAGCGGGGCGCGGCACACGTACAGCAGCAGGCCGCCGACCACCAGCGTGGCGAGGCTCAGCGCCGGGGCGAGCACCACCCGCTCGATCCGGGTGAGGGCGCGCCGGCGGGGGAACAGCGCGCCGGTCAGCGCGTACCCGGGCAGCACGAACCCGAGCAGCAGCCCCCCGGCGATGTCCAGCGGCCGGGGGGTGAGCAGCACGAGCGCGGCGCAGCCCACGGCGGTCGCGGCGGCGATCCAGGCTTTCACAGGTTTCCCATGCGGTAGACGCGGACGATGCCGTTGTCGTACAGGCGGTCGACGCCGGCCAGGTCGTCGAACTTGCCGATCTGCTGGGCCGTCAGCGGGGAGGTGATCGACCCGGCGTGCGGATCGTTCTCGAAGTACGCCTCACCCTCGGGCAGCTGCTCGCCGAGCCGCTTGTCCACCACCAGGTACTGCACCTGGAGGTCGGTGACCAGGTTCTCGTCGTCCAGGCTCCACTCGTCGGAGTAGAACAGCGTGCCGACCTCGCGGACCGGGTCCTGGCGCCCGTACGTCGACGCCAGCGACACCGACGTGATGTCACCGCCGACCCGGTTGGCGTGCCCCAGCGTGTCGCGTTCCCAGTACGCGGCCGCCACCCCGTACTCGTCGACCGAGCGCTCGAACGCACCCGCCAGGTACGGGCCCGGCAGGATCGACCCGATCGGTGGCCAGCCGCCGGCCCGCGCGCCGATCATCAGGATCGTGATCGTCAGCGACCCGGCCGCGACCCGGCTGTACAGGTTCCAGTTGCCCGGCGCGATGTAGTCGATGGCCGGCGCCGCGGCCCGCCACTGCCGTTTGCCGTCGCTGTCGCGCTCGGGGATCAGCTGGACGCCGCGGACCAGTGCGATCGCGGCCACGATCGAGATCGGGACGTACGTGAACGTGGACAGCCGCCCCGCGATCTCCGGCCCGCTCTGCCCGAGGAACCGGACCCCGTTGCCGGCGAAGAACAGCGCCCCACCGGCGATCGCCGCCCACCGCCACGGGTCCCGGTCACGGCGCTGCAGCATGTCGCGCAGCAGGGCCAGATAGAGCACGAACAGCGCGACCAGCCCGGCACCCTGCAGCGCGAGCTGCCCGATGCTCACCGCCGCGGTCGTCGACGACGCCTCGGAGGTGCCGTTGACCAGGTTCTGCACGGTCGACACCATCTGCTCGACCGGCGCCTCGAGGTAGCCCAGCACGTCGCGGGCCACCGTCGTCATCCACGTCACGACCACCGCGGCGGCGATCCCGGGCACGATCAGCGCGCTCCACCGTCGTGGCCGGGCCAGCACCAGCTCGGCCACGGCCAGCAGCGACAGCGTCAGCACCAGCGCGAACGCGGTGATGTGGTGGCTGACCGTGGCCACCGCGATCGACAGGATCGCCAGGGACAGGAACTGCCAGCCCCCGGAGGTACGCCAGCGCCGGGTCGACCAGACCGCCAGGATCAGGAACGGCAGCGCCGCGGTCTGATAGAGATAGCTCGAGTTGAAGAACAGGTAGTGCAGCGCGGTCGCGTAGATCGCACAGCACACCCCGGCGACCGCGGGGGACCGGCTGGCCCGCAGCACCACCGCGAACATCGTCGCGACGAACACCATCCGCGCCACGCCGGCCACCAGCGTGCCGGCCGCGACCACGGGCAGCCCGGTCAGCGAACCGATGGCCGCGCCCATCTCGGCCAGCCCGGGGAAGTTGACCGCCGGCGGCAGTGCCGGGTTCGGCTGGAACAGCTTCCCGGTCTCCATGATCACCGTGGTGCCCAGCCAGTGCTGCAACTCGTCCGGGAAGCGGAACTGGTCCGGGCTGTACATCCACTTCAACAGGTACTGGTTCAGCGCCAGCCCCATGACCAGCAGGAACGACTCGGCCGCGCCGGCCATCCGCCGGCTGAGCAGCCGGACGACGACGGGCGTGAACACCACGACCTGACCCACCCAGTACGCGAACTGGTCGTTACCGGTCCCGATCCGCCCCCCGGCATACCCGAGGGCGACCATGAGCACGCCCAGCGCGGACATCAGCAGCACCGCGGGCGCGTGCCCCAGGTCCACCGCCGCCCACCGCCGCGCGGGCCGTGGTGCCGGCTTCCCGGGGACGCTCCCGGCCGTGGTGCCGGCCTTGGTGCCGGTCCTGCCGCCGGGCACGACCGGGATGAACGTGGTGGCGTCCGGGTCGCCCGTCCGGATCACCTGGGTGTCGTCGGCGGTGGAGATCCGGATGACCTGGGTGGCCTCGGCCGGATCGCCGCGCGCGGGCAGCACGATGGTTTCGTCGTCGCGTACCCGGGGGATGACAGCGGTCTCGTCCGAGTCGTCCGCCGGTGGCAGCGCGGGGCGGGGCAGCACGATGATCGCGGTGGCCTCGGGGTCGGTCTCAGCCTCGACCTGAGGGTCACCCTCGTCCTGCTCGACCTCTACCTCAGGTGCAGACTCGGCGTCGTTCTGTCCTGCTTTATCCGATTCTCGGCCGGTGTCGACCGGCTCGGGGTCCCGCGGCATCTCCGCCGACTGGATCGAGGTCAGCGGCGCGGCCCGCCGGAGCACCGGATCAGCGGACCCCGCATCCCCGGCAACCTGGCCATCGGCGTCCCCGGCCGGGCCTGTCCCGCGGGGAGTGGTGCCGGACGGGACTGCCTGATCGGGAGTGGTGCCGGGCGGGACTGCCTGGCCGGGAGTGGTGCCGGACGGGACTGCCTGGCCGGGAGTGGTGCCGGGTCCGGCCGTCCCGCCGGGCGAAGTTTCGGCCTCGACCGTCTTCCCGGACGCCGTGGTCTCGACCCCGGAGGCCGCCCCGGCCTCCTTGCCGGACGGTGTGCTCACCCCAGCCGTCCCGCCGGGAGCGGTTTCGGCTTCCTCGCCGGACACGGCCTTGATAACTCCCGCTTTCGCGGTCCCGGTGCCGGGACCGGAGGTCTGGGATGCGGTGGCCTGGGGCGTGACGGGTTCGGCCGCAGCGATCTTGGGCGCGGGAGAGCTGGGCGCGGGAGAGCTGGGCGCGGGAGAGCTGGGCGTGGGGGTCTGGGGCATGGGCATGCCGGGCTCGGGGGTGCCGGGCTCGGGACGGTCGGGCGCCGGGTCGGGGGTGTTCAGCATTCCGCCGCCGTTCCGCCGGTCAGCGGGACGGTCCGCCGGAGACCGATCTTTTGCCACATATGCACCGAGAATGCCCCGTTTCTCGGGTGATTGTCCGGGGAACCGCACGATCAGCGGCTGCCCCGGAGCTTGGCCCGGGCCGCGCGCCGGCCTTTGAGGTACGCGCGTGGCCCCGCCAGCATCCCGCGCCGGTTCGCGCCGAGCAGTTCGCGGGGGAAGTCCTCCTGCAGCGTGGACACCCGGAGGCTGTCCTTGCTGGTGAGGTCCCGCAGAGCGCCGGGCGCCAGTTTGAGCAGCGGCCAGAGCAGTCCGGGCCGCTTGAGCAGCAGGCTGGTGTACGCGGCGGTCAGCCCCGCCCCGTACCCGATCATCTGTTTGCGCAGGCCCTCGACGTCTCGCCGGTGGTAATGGTGGGTGATCGCCGTCGGCTGGTAGACGATGGTGCCGCCGCCGACGAGGACCTGGGTGAACGCGAGGGTGTCCTCCGAGCCCATGGCCGGGGTGCCGGCCCCGAGCGCGGTGTCCCAGCCGCCCACGCGTTCGATGACGCCCGGGCGGAACGTCATGTTGGCGCCGGTGCCGAACGGCGGCAGGGGGTACAGCGGGCTCTGGATGTGGGCCGTGGCCGGGCTGAACACGTCGGGGCGGAAGCCGCGGCCCTTGCTGTGCCCGCCGAACTGCTCGAACCAGAGTTGCGCCTGGGTCTCGAGCTCGGCCGGGACGATCACGCCGGAGACGACGTCCGCCTCCGGGTGCTCGGCCAGCGCGCGGGCGATCTCGGCGAGCCAGTTCGGGTCCGCGTACTCGTCGTCGTCGATCCAGGCGATGATCTCGCCGGCGGCCGCGGCCTGGGCGGCGTTGCGGGCGAACGACAGGCCGGCCCGGGGCTCCTTCAGGTAGCTCACCGGGCCGCGGCGGGCGGCCGAGCCGACCACCTCGGCGGTGGCTCCGGTGACCGGGGCGTTGTCGACGACGAGGATCTTGAAGTCCGGGTAGTCCTGGGTGAGCAGGCTGTCCAGGCAGCGGGCGAGCGCGCCGGGCCGTTCGCGGGTGCAGACCACGACGGTGATCGGCGGGGCATCGGCGAGCACCTCGCGGCGGCGGGCCAGGAACGCCGGTTCGGCCGCCGTCGTGATGCCGTCCACCGGCAGGGCGCTCAGGCCGAGGTCGGCCAGGCGCGGGGCCAGGGTGGTGGCCAGCTCGGCGTCGATCGCCGCCGCCAGCTGCGCGGGGGCCAGACCGGTTTCCGGTACGCCGGTCAGCACCGTCCCCAGCGGCTCGCTGAAGAGTCGCACGAGCACCCAGGCGCGCAGGACCCGTCGCCCGTCGGTGCCGGTCGCGGGCACCGCCGGCAGGGGTTCGGCCAGGTCGAGGTCGAGCACCACGGCCGGCAGGTCGCCGGTGGTGAGTTCCGGGGCGGTGAGCGCGTCGGCGGTCATCGGGTCGCTCCGGCGGTGACGGGCTGTCCCGTACGTTTCGCGTGCACCGTCTCCACGACGCCGCCCCAGCCGGCCGCGGCGACGCCGGCGAGCACCCCGCCGGCCTTGAGGGCGTGGTCCACGCCGTGGCCCCGGGCGGTCGCGCCGAGGTTGCGCAGCACGGCTTTCGGCAGCGAGCGCAGGTAGTCGCGTTCCGAGCCCAGGCTCTGCGAGCCGTCGAGCAGGCCGGCCATCGCCACCTTGCCGCGGCCCTCCGCGTAGCAGCGGCGGATGAAGAAGCCGAACGTCGAGGCGGCGGCGGGGACGTCGTGGCGGATGACGGCGTCCGGGACGTACATCCAGTGGCCACCGGCGTGCGCGCTCATGCGCAGGCACAGCTCGGTGTCCTCGGGGCGGTTCTGCTTGCCGAGCTTGCCGAAGCCGGTACGGAAGCCGCCGACCGCGAGGAACGTGTCGCGCCGCACCACCATGCCGGCCGACCACACGTTGCGGACCCGGGAGACGGTGGTGGGCATGCCGGCGTACGAGCCGCCGACCGCCCAGAGGAACTCGGCGGGCATCCAGCGTGGCTCGGCGATCTCCCAGGCCGGGGTGATGCCGCCGCCGGTGCCGATGACCTCGGGGGCGCTGAACGGGGCGACGAGGTTGCCCAGCCAGTCCGGGCCCATCGTCACGTCGTCGTCGACGAACGCGATCAGCGACGTCGAGGTGTGGAACGCGCCGGTGTTGCGGTTGCCGGAGACGCCCTGGGCGTACAGGTTCTCCAGCACCGTCACGCCGGCGAGGTCGCGCCGGGCCCGGCGGTAGAGCGCCGGGTTGTGGTCCACGACGACGACGATCTCGGCCGGCGTATAGCTCTGCGACTTCACCGCGGCGACCGTGCGGACGATCGTCGCCCAGCGCTTCTCGGTGTGCGTCGGGATGACGATGCTGACGGCGGGACGGGGGGTGCTTTCCACGCTGGGTACTCCTCGGGCGGGGTGGCCGCGGCGGTGCGGGGGCGGCCCGGCGGCCGTCGGATGCGGTCGCGGGCCGGTCGCCGCGCGCGGCCGGGGTGGTGCGAGAGAGGTGTCGCCGGACCAGGCGGGCAAGCGCTGGCAGGGCGGCCGGTGGTGCGGTGCGGTGGAGGGTCAGTCGTCGCTGGTCGTGCGGGCCTGGATGGCACGGATGTCGTCGGTGCGGGTGCCGGCCTCGTTGCGGCGGCCGGTGACCTGCTCGTCCCGGCGCGGGCCCCGGTTGACGCTCGCGACGTGCTGACGGGTGGCGGCGGCGCCGGTCCCGGCTGACGGCGGCCGGTTGACGACCTTGTTGAGCGTGCGTGCCTGCGTGCTGCCGGCCGGGGCGGTGGTGCCCGGGCGCTGGTGCACGATCACGGCGCCGCGGGCGGCGTTGAGCTGGCGCATCCGGCGGGTCCGGCCGTACTCGCTGAAGATCGTGCGCAGCACCCGGAAGCCGTCGCGGAACGTGTTGAGGTTGGTCTCGCCGTGGATACGGGCGTGCTCGACGCTGCCGACCTCGCCGACCTTCATGCCGTCGGCCGCGGCCCGGATGTTGATCATCGTCTCGATCTCGAACCCGTCGCCCCACAGCTTCGCGCCGTCGCTGGGCCGCGGCAGCGCCGGGTCCGGCAGGTCCAGCGTCGGCACGACGCGGGCCCAGAACGCGTTGTAGCCGTAGCAGAGGTCGGTGAACCGGGTCCCGAACAGCACGTTGACGACCAGGTTGAGCCCGTCGTTGCCGAGCTTGCGCAGCGGGGTGATGTCGTGGCTGAAGCCGCCCTTGGAGAAGCGGGAGCCCTTGACGAAGTCGGCGCCCGCGACGAGCTCGGCGACGAACGACGGGATCTCGGCCGGGTCGGTGGAACCATCGGCGTCGATCATCACGATGATGTCGCCGGTGCAGGCCGCGAAGCCGCACGCGAGCGCGTTGCCCTTGCCGGTGCGGGTCTGCTGCACGATCACGACGTCCGGCCGCAGCTCGCGGGCCACCGCGACGGTGCGGTCCCGGGAGCCGCCGTCCACCACGATCACCTCGTCGATACCGGCGGGAAGTTTGGCGAACACGTGGGGCAGGTTCCGCTCCTCGTTCAGTGTCGGGATCACGACGCTGACGGACGGTGATGAAGAACGGTTACTCGCTGTGTTGCCGGAGGACGGGGGGAGCTGCATGTCGTTCCCTTCGGGGGCGGCAGAAGCGACGGATTCAAGGATTTCCGGGAGCGGAGAACCAGGTCGTCGGCGTCTGCCCCCAAATCTAGCAACACGCTACGTAGCGTCAACTAACCAAAGGGACGGGGAGTCGATATCCGTGCGGCCACCTCTGACCAATCGGCTGAGCTGCGGCTATGCACACAGGTAACAAGATCACCCTTCCGTCCCACCAATCACGTTCCGTAACGGACATCGGGGCGGTCGGCGGTGTGGAAACGTGACCAAGGGCTATTTCGCCGACCCGGGGGATCGCGGGCACGCACCTCGCAAATAATTTATGTCCGACTTGTTACCGTGACCCGGCTCACGCGCAGTGATGTAACCCTGCGTACAAGCCACGGTTGCAGGACGGTTGTTTCCCGGCCGCCGCGCATGATCGCCCGTCGATGTCTACGCTGAGGTCATGACGAGTGACAACTCGCCGGGTGCCGGGGCCGGCGGTGCCGCCCGGGCCGATCGGCCGTCCGTACGCTGGGTGATCCGGTGAGCGGCCCCGGCGCGCAGTGTGTCTGCGGCCATCGCAAGGACGCCCACGAGCACTACCGGCCCGGCAGCGAGTGCGCGCTGTGCGGCCCCGAGATCTGCCCGCGCTTCCGTAAGATCCCCTGGTGGCGGCGGCGCGGCTGAGCGGTTCCGCGTGGTGGGCGGCGGGGTGCGAAAACCTACTGGATCTGTAGGCTTACTGGCGCTGTGCCCTGTCGACGAGGGGAGACCCCTGTGCCGCTTCCTGACTTCCTGATCGCCGGTGTGCCCAAGGCCGGGACGACCGCGTTGCACGCCGCGCTCGTCCGGCATCCCGGGCTCTTCCTGCCCGCGGTGAAGGAACCGAAGTTCTTTCTCACCGACGGGCGGCCCCCGGCGAGCGGGGGGCCGGGTGACGTGCAGACCTACCAGGAACACGTCTGGCGCCGGGACCGTTACGAGGCGCTGTTCGACGCCGCGCCGCCGGGTGCGCTGCGGGGCGAGGCCACCCCGTTCTACCTGTACGACAACGGCACGCACGACCGGATCCGGGCGCTCGTGCCGGACGCGAAGCTGATCGTGCTGCTGCGCGACCCGGTGGACCGGGCGCACTCCAACTGGACGCACCTGTGGAACGCGGGGCTCGAGCCGGAGGCCGACTTCCTGACCGCGTGCCGGGCCGAGGAGCGGCGCCGGGCCGACGGGTGGGCCGACTTCTGGCACTACGTGAGCCTCGGGCTGTACGGCCGGCAGGTGCAGCACCTCTACAAGGTGTTCCCGCGCGAGCAGGTGCTGCTGATGCGCTACCGCGATCTCAAGGACGCGCCGGCCGCAACCCTGGACCGGGTCTGCGCGTTTCTCGGGGTGCAACAGGGCGTGCTGCGCGAGATCCCCAAGGAGAACGTGAACCGGCACGTGGTCGAGGACAACACCCTCAACACCGTGCTGCGCGGCCTGCTGCGCGCGGGCGGGTCGTTCGGTCACCGGTTCCCGGTGCCGTTGCGGCTGGCCGCGCGGGGCCCGCTGCTGACCCTGCTGCACCGCCGGACCGGCAGCCGGCCGGTGACCACGCCGCAGGAGCGGGCCGCGCTGCTGCCGTTGTTCGCCGACGACATCGCGTTGCTGCAGGACGTGACGGGGGAGTCGTACGACGACTGGCTGGCCGTCGACCGACACGCCAGCGCCGCTTAATCCCTATCTTTCCCATGGATAATGCAAACTTGGGCGGATACTCTTCGCTGTGTCGCTGACGCCACGAAACGGAGCCGCTTTGTCCATCGGAACTCAGTCGTTGTCACTGCCTCGCTGGGAGGACTCGACCGTGGTGGTCGAGCCGCCCGGTGACGAGCCGGGTGCGTGGGCCGGGGCTCCCTCGGCCGTCGTCGCCGACGGTCACATCTATCTCGCCTACCGCCTCCGGCTGCCGATCGGCGAGGGGCGCGGCATCTCCAACGTCGTCGCGCGCTCGTCGGACGGCGTGCGCTTCGAGGTCGTCGCCGAGGTCACCAAGGACCAGTTCGGGGCCGAGTCGCTGGAACGGCCGGCTCTCGTGCGTACCCCGCAAGGGCGCTGGCGTCTGTATGTCAGTGCCGCCACGCCGGGCACCAAGCACTGGCGGGTCGACATGGTCGAGGCGGCGACGCCCGAGGGGCTGTCGACCGCGCCCGCCCGCACCGTGCTCGCCGGCGACGAGACCGTGGGGGTGAAGGATCCGGTCCTGCACCACGACGAGCACGGCTGGCACCTCTGGGCGTCGGTGCACCCGCTGGAGTCCTGGGACGACGCCGACCGGATGACCACCGAGTACGCCACCAGTCCCGACGGCATCGTCTGGACGTGGCGGGGCACCGCGCTGGCCGGGCGCCCGGGCCGGTGGGACACGCGCGGGGTGCGGGTCTCGTCGGTCGGCGTCGAGGGCGACACCATCCTCGCCGCGTACGACGGCCGGGCCACCGCGGGGGAGAACTGGGAGGAGCGCACCGGCGTGGCCCGGGGGGTGCGCCGGCCCGACGGCAGTTTCGGCGTGCTGACCGCCGAGGAGGGCGAGCCGCTCGGCAGCCCGCACGCCCCCAACGGCTTGCGCTACGTGAGCGTGGTCGAGCTGCCCGACGGCCGCACCCGCCTGTACTACGAAGCCACCCGCGCGGACGGTGCCCACGACCTGCGGACCGAGATCGCGCCCTGATTCCCGCACCCGATGAGAGCCGGGTCACGCGCTCTCCCCCCGGATGACACACCGTGATCTTCCTCGCCTACTGTCGTCCCCATAACGCCCGGTCCACCGGTGCCCCCGCCATCACCAACGGCGGCTGCAGACCGAGTGACCGCTAGTGGCGGGGCCTGTCTCACAAAGACGGGTCCCGCCATGTTTTTTTCCGTGACTTTCTCGTCGCGGTGCGTGTCTATCTGTGTGTACCATCTGCGTGACGCTGAGTGATCGACCTCGGCATGGCCGTTTGATCCGATCTGGCTACCCGTGTCAGGTCGCCCACGATGGCTTGTCCTGGCACCACATTGGACACAGAGTGGTGCGCGGCCCGCCACGTCGCGTACGCGTACCAATTCGGTGTGGCCACGAACCGTGTCGATGTGTCGTGACGCCGAAGGAGCCCCACCGCCCGATGCTGGACTTCCAGGACCTAGCCCCGGACATCACCCGTCAGCGCCTCGTCGTCGAGGGGTATCCGTCGTTCGCGATCACCGACGCGCACATCAGGGACTACCTCAGCGAGCTCTCGGCGGTGACCGGCATGATCACGCTCATCGAGCCGGTCACCCACGTCAGCGACCGCTACGGCTGGGCCGGCTGGATCCACTGGGAGACCTCGGGCGCGCACTTCTACTCGTGGGAGCGCCCGATCTCGTTCTTCAGCGTCGACCTGTACACCTGCAAGGCGTTCGACCCGCGGGCCGTGCTCGACTTCACCCGGGACTATTTCCGGGCCACCGAGATCGTGGGCAAAGAGTTCTGAGCGGCCGGTCATGGACGCGATCCGGTACGACGTCAGCGCCGCCCGGTCCCGCCGGGTCACCGCGGAGTTCCTCGAGCAGCACCCCGGCCGGCACCGGTTCGTCTGCGCGGTGGTGGCGACCGACAGCGAGCTCGCCGGCGTGGGCCGGGCGCTGGAACGGCAGGTGTTCGATGCCACGTTCGGCAACGACGCCACCGTGATGGCCGCCGAGTACGGCCCGTACGAGAAGAACAGCCTCTTCTTCGTGGTCCTGGACCGCCGCCGGGGGATCCCGGCCGGGGTGGCCCGCATGATCGAGAGCACCGGCGCTGGGGTCAAGACGATCGACGACGCGCCGGGGCACATCGGGGTCGGCGTGGACGAGATCCTCGCCGCGCACGGGATGGACGGGGGCACGGTCTGGGACTGTGCCACCCTCGCGGTCCGCCCGGAGTACCGCGGCCGGGGCACGTCCCTGCTGGTGAGCTCGTTGCTGTACCGCACCTTCCTGGTGATGGGGCAGCGCCGCGGGGTGCGGCACGCGGTCTCGATGCTCGACCGCGGCGCGTACCGGGGGATCGGTCTGCTCGGCACCCCGCTGCGACCGCTGGCCGGGTCCGGGCCGTTCGCCTATCTCGGCTCGCCGGAGAACCGGGCCGTGTACATGGACTTCCCCGCGATCGCCCCGGCCGTCGTGCGGCACGCCGCGACGCTGCGCCGGGGCGCGCGCCCGGGTCCGGGCCTGCTGCGCCGTGGTGGGCTGAGGCGATTCGTGTACGCGAGGATGGCCGCGACCGCGGCCCGCCGGGTCGGCACCGGACAGGGTCTCGACCACCTGATCGTGGTCCCCGGGGACAGTGATCCGAACGTGACGTTTGTGCTGCGTGAGGCCCGGGTACCCGACCACCGCACGGGGCGGTCGACGGGGGGATGACGGATGCGGGTGCTGGGCGGGCGGTATCAGCTCGAGCACCGCATCGGTGTCGGCGGCATGGCCGAGGTCTGGCGCGGGCACGACCAGGTGCTGGACCGGCCGGTCGCGGTCAAGATCATGGCGCCCGCGGTGGAGGGCACGCTCGGCGCCGTGGACGGCGTCGACCTGGTCCGCACCGAGGCCCGTTCGGCGGCCCGGCTGGCCCACCCCAACGTCGCCGGTGTCCACGACTTTGGCACCTCGCCCCGGCCCGGCCGCGACGACGTGCCCTACATCGTGATGGAACTGATCGACGGCCAGACGCTCAGCGAGCACCTCACCGCCGGCCCGCTCGACTGGCGGATCGCCGTGCGGGTCTGCGCCGAGGTCGCGGCCGCGCTGGCCGCCGCGCACGGCCAGCAGGTGGTGCACCGCGACATCAAGCCGTCCAACATCATGCTGACGCCGTCCGGGGCGAAGGTCCTCGACTTCGGCATCGCGGCCGCCACCGGCAGCCGCGACCCGGACCCGGACGGCCCGGTCATGGGCACCCCGGCCTACGTCGCCCCGGAACGCTTCGACGGCCTGCCCGCGACCCCGGCCTCGGACATGTACGCGCTCGGCGTGCTGCTCTACCACTGCCTCTCCGGCCGGCTGCCGTGGCAGGTGGAATCCGGCACCGCGCTCGTGCACGCCCAGCGCTACCTCGACCCGGACCCGCTGCCGGTCATCGCGGGCCTGGCGCCGGAGGTCCTCGACCTGTGCTCGCGCTGCCTCGACAAGGACCCGCTGGAACGACCGCCCGCGCTGGTCGCGGCGCTGCTGCTGGCCGAGGCGGTGGACGCCCGGGTGTACGTCCCGTTGATGGACGTGGGCACCCGGGTGCCCCGCCCGTCGGTCTCCACCTGGGACGAACGCGCCGCCGAGGCCCCCACCGACATGGCCGTCCCGGTGGACCACGACGACGCCGGCACCCCGGAGTACGCCGGCCGCCGGGGCCGGCACCGGGCCTGAGCCTCAGCCGCTGCGCGGGACCACCACGACCGGGCGGCGGGCCCGCCGCAGCAGTCGCGTCGACACGCCGCCGAGCAGCACCCGCCGGGCCGGGCCGTACCCGCGGGAGCCGCAGAACAGCACGTCGACGTCGTCGAGCTCGGCGAGCTGGTCCACCACGTCACCGGTACGGATCTCCCAGTCGACCGGCAGATCCCGGACCGACTCCGCCGCGCGGCGCAGCGACTGCTCGAACGTCTCCCGCGCGGTGTCGAGGAACGCGTGCTCGGCGTCCTGACCCACCAGGAACGGCAGCGTCGCGTCCGCGTCGGCGACCACCGTGTAGATCCGCACCGGCGTCCTCGTGCGGGCCGCCAGCCGGGCCGCCGCCTCCAGCGCCGCCCGCCCGTCGAGGGTGTCCACATAGGCGACGCCGATCCGCCCGAGCGTGCCCGGCGCCCGCTCCAGCCCGGCCGGTGCCACCGCGATCGGGCAGACGCTGCCGGCCAGCAGGCGGTCGGCGGTGCTGCCGGGGAACAGCCGGTGCCGGGGCCCGGCGCGACCCGAGCCGACCACGATCGCCTCCGCGCCCAGCTGCTCGGCCAGGTCGTGCAGGCCGTGCGCGGCCGACGTCGATGCCACCGTGCGGTACTCGGCCGCGGTGGTGAGCACCGCGCGGGCCCCGTCGAGCACCGCCTGCGCGGACCGGCGCCGGTCGGCCACCCACTCGGCGTCGACCCGGCCCGACCCGAGCGCGGCGGGCGCCGGGTGCACCACCGCCACGACCAGGGGCGCGCCGAGCACGGCCGCGGCCCACTCGCCCAGCACCAGTGCGTCGCGGCCGGACTCGCCGCCGTCCACCCCCACGATCACCGGGGCACTCATTTGTCCTCCAGCCGGACCCCGCCCGGGGTTCCGGGGGCCTGGGTGCGCAGGCGGGAGTGCTTGTAGCCGTACAGGAAGTAGATGCCCAGCCCGAGGATCAGCCAGACGACGAACCGGATCCAGGTGGACAGCGGCAGGTCGCTCATCAGGTAGACCGCGAAGAGCACGCCCAGGATCGGCAGCACCGGCGACCACGGCACCCGGTAGGGCCGGTTCATCTCCGGGCGGGTCCGGCGCAGGATGATCACCCCGATGTTGACCAGCACGAACGCGAACAGCGTGCCGATGTTGACGAGCTTGACGATCTCGGACAGCGGGACCAGCGCGGCGAGGATCGCGATCAGGACGCCCAGGCCGACCGTGAGCCGCGCCGGGGTGCCGAACCGCTGGTTGACCTTGGCCAGCCGCACCGGCAGCAGACCGTCACGGCACATGGCGAAGAAGATGCGCGTCTGGCCGTACATGATGACCAGCACGACGCTGGTGATCGCGACCACCGCGCCGAGCGCGAGCAGCCCGGCCGCCCAGCTGATCCCGGCGCCCTGATCGAGCGCCGCGGCCAGCGGCGCGTCACTCGACTCGAGCTCGGCCGGGCTGGCGATGCCGATCGCGCCGACCGCGGTCAGCACGTAGAAGACCGTGCAGATGACCAGCGAGCCGATGATCGCCAGCGGCAGGTCCTTGGCCGGGTTGCGGGCCTCCTCGCTGCCGGTGGAGACCGCGTCGAACCCGATGTAGGCGAAGAAGATGATCGCCGAGGCCGACGTGATGCCGTCGACCCCGGTCGGGGCGAAGTTGTGGAAGTTGCCGGTGCCGAAATTGAACAGCGCCACCACGATGAAGAACACCAGCACGGAGAGCTTCACGGCGACCATGACCAGGTTGACCCGGGCGCTCTCGGTGACGCCGCGGACCAGCAGCAGCGTGATCGCCAGCACGATGAACACGGCCGGCAGGTTGAAGATCCCGCCGTCCTCGGGCGACTTGGCTATCGCGTCGGGCAGCGTCCAGCCGAACGCGGCGTCCAGGAACGCGTTGAGGTTGCCGCCCCAGCCGACCGCGATCGCCGCGACGCTCACCCCGTACTCCAGGATCAGGTCCCAGCCGATGATCCACGCGACGATCTCGCCCAGCGTGGCGTACGTGTAGGTGTAGGCGCTGCCGGACACCGGGATGGACGACGCCAGCTCGGCGTACGACAGCGCGGAGAACGCACAGGCGACCGCGGCCAGCACGAACGACAGGATGACCGCGGGACCGGCCACCCCGGCGCCCTCGCCGATGACCACGAAGATGCCGGTGCCGATGATGGCGCCGACCCCCATCGCGGTCAGTTGCAGCGAGCCGACGGACTTCTTCAGCCCGTGGCCCTCCTGCGCCGTCTCGGTGATCAGGGACCGGACATCGCGGATCGCGAAGATCCCGGGTTTACGGTTCGAGCTGGTAGTCATGTGGCCCGCCCTCCATATTGACAACCGCCGTTGTCACCGTGGTGGTCATCTGCTCGGACCCGCAAGATGATCGGCGCGATGCGGGAAACTTGGCCGCCCGGGTTGCCGATCTCGGCGTGCGGTGGGTGACAGCCGGGGCACCCTGCGCCGCACCCGGTGTCCGCCCGGGTCACGGAATGGTGCGGCAGCCTGCGGGTGACACGGGCGCGTTGTACCGTGAAACGGGCGAGCGAACGGGACGGGGACGAAATTTCCATGGGTGAGGCCGTCATGACCACCCGCCGGCAGGCGGACGGTGCCATCGTGGTCGACGTGCGGGGCATGCTCGACGCGGCGACCGTCGACGCCCTGCGCAACGCTTTCGTGAGCACCCTGCACGGCCAGCGCCCGCTCTCCATGATCGTCGACCTGACGTTCGTCACGTTCATGGACTCGATGGGCGTCGGCGCCCTGGTCGCCGGCTACAACGCGGCCCGCGAGACCGGCACCCACTTCGTGCTGCGCAACCCGAGCGACTTCGTGCACCACCAGCTGCGCATCACCGGTCTCGCCGAGATGTTCGGCCTGCCCGCCCAGCCCTCGGGACCGCAGTCCTACACCCCCTGACGCGGATGGCCGGCCGGTGGCGTGACATCCCGCTGGCGCTCCCGGCCGTCCGGGGGCGGATCGACGCCCGTGTCTGGTCACCCCCGGTGCCGACGGACCGGGCCGTCCTGGTTCACGACGGTCCCGGGTACGACGGGATCGTCGCGTTCACCGAGCAGGTGATCGACTCGGGGCGGGTGCCCGGGTACCACCTCGTGCTGCTGCCGCCCGGGGACCGGCTGGAGTGGTATTCGGCCAGCCCGGCGTACGCGAAGGCTCTTGCGGACGACGCCCTGCCGCAGCTGACCGCCGAGCTCGGCCTCGGCGGACCGGTCGTCGGTGTCGGCGCGAGCCTCGGTGCCCTCGCCATGCTGCACGCCCAGAGCCGGCACCCGTGGATGTTCGCCGGCCTGTTCCTGCAGTCCGGCAGTTTCTTCCGGCCCGAGCTCGACCGGCAAGAGTCCGGCTTCGCCCGATGGTTGCGGGTCGTGCGGTTCACCGGCCGGGTGATCCGGGCGGACCACGGCCCCGGCGTGCCGATCGCGCTCACCTGCGGCACGGTGGAGGAGAACCTCGCCAACAACCGGGAGATGGCCGCCGCGCTCGGCCGCCAGGGGTACACCGTGGACCTCGCCGAGGTGCACGGTGGCCACGACCGGGCGTCCTGGCGCGCCGCTCTCGACCCGCACCTGACCGCGCTGCTGCAGAGGGCCTTCATGTAGGAGGAGCCGCTCATGGCCGACGTCGAGCACACCATCGGACTGCTGCTGGGCGCCGAGGACGACTGGCCACGGGCGTACGAACACCTGCTGAGCCGGGTCGGCCCGATCACCGGCCCGGACGGGCGTACCCATCGCGTCCGCAGTGTCCGGGTGACCATCGAACCGTTCAACCTGCGCGACCAGCCCCGGCACGACCTGGTCCCGAGACGGTGCTGGTCCCGTACAAGAACCCGCTCGACAACTCCCGCTGGGCCTACACGTCGGCCCGTTACAACCAGCCGTTCGACCTCGACGCCCTGGCCGGCTCGGTGGGCTATCCGATGTACATGAAACCGTACGACGGCGGCGCCTGGGTGGGTGTCTCCAAGATCCGCAACTCGGACGAGCTGCACGCCGCCTACGACGCGTCGGGCAAGATGCTCATGCACCTGCAGGCCGCGGTCGAGGATTTCGACGTCTTCGCCCGGTCCCTGACCATCGGCCCCGAGACCATGGTGATGAGGTTCCGCCCCGATCGCCCCATGCACGAACGCTACGAGGTGGCCCACGACTTCCTCGCCCCGGCGGTCGGCGACGAGGTCGTCACGATCTCCCGGCTGGTCAACGCGTTCTTCCGCTGGGAGTTCAACTCCTGCGAATCGCTGGTCAAGGGCAGCGAGGTGCACCCCATCGACTACGCCAACGCCTGCCCGGACGTGGCCGTGACCTCCCTGCACTACTACTTCCCCTGGGCGATGGCCGCGCTGCTGCGCTGGACCGTCTTCTGCGTGGTCACCGGCCGCAGACCCCGCCTCGACATGGACACCACGGCCTACTTCGCGATCGCCGACGACAGATCCCTGGGGTACGACGAGAAGCTCGCGCGCTATCGCCGGTTGGCCGACGACTACTTCGAGACCGGGAAGTACGAGGAGTTCTGCGCCGAACACCTCGCCCACGTCGACGAGATCGTCCACGACTGGGTCGGCTCCCCGGCCTTCCGGACATTGCTGGCCGAAACGGTCCGGGCGCAGTACCCACCGCACGAGCAGAACCGTTTCCTCGCCCACTTCACCGGGCTGATCGACGTCTGGCTACGCTGACGCGTGCTCGTTTCCCGATGGCGGTCGCCGCTCGTGCTGGTCGTGGTGCTCGGCGTGGCCGCGACGCTGATCTGGCAGCGCACCACCGGCCCGGCACCCGCGCCCGTCGAGGTCGATGCGACCGGTTTCGCCTACGTCCCGGCGCAGCGTCCTCCCGGCCTGATCAGCATGGGCCCCGGCAGCTACGCGACGGATCTGGAGGCGGCGATCGGCTCCTACCATTTCGAGGGCGGGCGGCTGGACGCCTACGTGGCGTTCTCGCCGAAGGCCGTCCCGGAATGCGCCGCCTGGTCCGTGGGCTCCTGCGCCCGGGCCGAGCGGGTCGAGGTCGCCGGCGTCGAGCAGCCGCTGTACGTGGGCGTCACCGTCCAGCCGCGCGGCCCGGAGCCGAGCGCCACCGAGAGCGACATCACGTCACTGAAGCGGTACTGGGCCGACGTGGCGTTCGTGCCGGTGGAGCAGGCCGCCTGGTACCAGGACGCGCTCGGCGCGTAGCGGGATCGTCGCAGGGTCGGCCTAGAGTTCAGGGCGTGCGGATCCGGATCGAGGGCAGTGACCTGCCAGGGTGTCGGGGCGGCGCGGAGGCCGACGCCCTGCGCCGCGGCAACGTGCACGTCGGCGTGCAGCGCAGGACCGAGGTGATCGACCGGTTCCCCGCCGACACCGCGTCCGTGAGCTGGGAGTTCGACGTCACCAGCCGCGAGGTCGACGACCTGCTCGACGTCGGCGGGCCCTATGTCCACGGCCGGCCGGGAGCGCGCTTTCTGTACCTCAACTGGGGCACCGTCGACGGCGGGACGTTCCACGGCTTCCGGCGGGCCAAACTCATGTTCGGCGACATCCCGACAGAGCTGCTGCGGGCCGCCCACGACGGCACCGCGACCCTGACCGCCCGTCTGGGCCTGACCGACGCGGCCGGCGGCCCCCGCTGCGCCCGGGTCCGCCCACCCGACATCACCTGGACCCTCGCATGACGGTCCTGCACGCGTTCATCGCCCGCGACGGCACCCTCGCCGTCTGGGGCGAGACCCCACCGTCCCCGTCCCCGCGGCCGTCCCCCACGGCGGGCCGGGGGGCGCATCCGTTCGCGTTCGCGCCCGGCGCCGGGCCGCGGCGGGCATCCACGCTGCTGCTGCCGTCCACCTCGGCGGGGCCGTTGCCGTCGCCGGGGCTCGGGCTGGCGGCGCGGCGGGGGACGCCGAGGCTGCGGCCGTGGGTGGTGCCGGCGGTGGTCGTGCCGTTCGTGACCGACGAGCTCGCCGACGAGTTCGGGGCGCGGGCCGCACCGTCGCTGACCTATCTCGCCGAGGTGTGCGCGTTCGCCGCCGACCTCGTCGCCCGGGGCCGGGTGCTGCCGGGGGTGCGCACCGACGGGCCCCGCGCGTTCTGGCGGCCGGTGCTCTCCGGCGCGGATGCCACCCGGCACGCCGAGCTGGTGGAGCGGATGCCGCCGGCCTGCCGCTCCGAACGCGCCCGGCCCGGCGACGTGGACGGGCTGCCCGCCGCCGACGCACTGCACGCCGCGCTGCACCTGCTCGTCGACGGCCTGGTCCGGACCCGCCTCGCCGAGTCCGGCGTGAGCCTCGGCGGCGCCGCCTGGCTCACGGCCCTGAGCAGCGACGACAGCGGATTCCCGGCGGACCGGCCCGGGGAGCTGGACGCGCTCGCCGACGCGCTCGACGAGTGGCACACCGAGGCGAGCAGCGGGGCCGCCGTCCGGGTGGTGTTCCGGCTCGGCCACCTGCACGAGATCGAGCCCGACGAACCCGACGCCACCAGCGTGCACGGCCCCGGCCGGCCGGATCCGGCCGCGCAACCCGCCGACGCGTGGCTGCTCGAGTTCCTGCTCCAGCCGATCGACGAGCCCAGCCTGCTGGTCGGCGCCACCGAGGTGTGGCAGGACGCGGTCGCCCCGCTGCGGCAGTGGACGCAACGCCCGCAGGAGCGGCTCATCGCCGGGCTCGGCCGGGCCGCGAAACTGTTCGGCGACCTCGACGCCGCGCTGCGCCTGCCGCGCCCCACCGAGCTGGTGCTCGACACCGAGGGGGCCTACCGGTTCCTCGGCCAGGCCGCGATCCTCGAACAGGCCGGCTACGGCGTGCTGCTGCCGAGGTGGTGGCGGGAACCGTTGCGGCTGGGGCTCGCGCTGGAGGTCCGCGGCACCGGGGCGGCCGCCCCGGTGCTGCGCGACGAGACCGCGAACCTGGCCGGGATCGTCGCGTACGACTGGGGGCTCGCCCTGGGTGGCCGGGTGCTGACCGACGACGAGCTGGCCGAGCTCGCGACCGTCAAGGTGCCGCTGGTGCGGTTGCGGGGCCGGTGGGTCTACCTCGACGCCGAACGACTGCGCACCGGGCTGGAGTTCCTGCGGCGCGGCGGTGGCACGATGACCGCCGGGGAGGCGGTCCGGCTGGTCCGGTTGCTGCCGCCCGAGCAGGTGCCGCTGCCGGTGACCGAGGTGCGCGGCAGCGGCTGGGTGGCCGACCTGCTGTCCGGGCGGCTGGGGGAGCGGCTCGAGCTCCTGGACCAGCCCGAGCGGCTGGTCGGTGAGCTCAGGTCGTACCAGCGGCGGGGTTTCTCCTGGTTGGTCTTTCTCGACGGGCTCGGTCTGGGCGCTCTGCTGGCCGATGACATGGGCCTGGGCAAGACCGTGCAGCTGCTCGCCCTGCTCCTGCACCGGCCCGGGCCGACGCTGCTGATCTGCCCGCTGTCGGTGCTGGGCAACTGGCAGCGCGAGGCGGCCCGGTTCGCGCCGGCGCTGCGGGTCACGGTGCTGCACGGCGCCGACCGGCCCGAGCCGGCCGAGCTCGCCGCCGGGGCCGACGTGGTGCTGACCACCTACGCGACCGCGACGCTGGACGCCGACGCGCTGGCCACCGTCGCGTGGGACCGGGTGGTGCTCGACGAGGCGCAGCACATCAAGAACAGCGCCAGTGGCACCGCCAAGGCCGTGCGCCGCTTCCCGGCCCGGTCGCGGATCGCCCTGACCGGCACACCGGTGGAGAACCGCCTCGCCGAGCTGTGGTCCATCCTCGACTTCCTCAACCCGGGGCTGCTCGGCAGCGCGCACACGTTCCGCAACCGCTACGCCGTGCCGATCGAACGCTACGGCGACGAGGACGCCGCGGCCCGGCTGCGGCACGCCACCCGGCCGTTCCTGCTGCGCCGGGTCAAGGCCGACCCGAACGTGATCGACGACCTGCCCACCAAGCGGCACGTCCGGCATCTGTGCTCGCTGACCACCGAGCAGGCCACGCTGTACCGCGCGGTCCTCGACGACATGCTGCAACGGCTGAAGCAGACGAACGAGACCCGGCGCAAAGGCATCGTGCTGGCCGCGATGACCAAGCTCAAACAGGTCTGCAACCACCCCGCCCAGCTGCTCGGCGACGGTTCGGCGCTGCCCGGCCGCTCGGGCAAGCTGGAACGCCTGGAGGAGATCCTCGACGCGGCGCTCGCCGAGGGGGAGAGCGCGCTGTGCTTCACCCAGTTCGCGCGGTTCGGGTCGATGCTGGTGCCGCACCTGAGCGCGCGGTTCGGGGTGCCGGTGCGCTACCTGCACGGTGGCACGCCGCGCGGGGCCCGCGACGAGATGGTGGCCGCGTTCCAGGCCGACGAACGCCCCGGCATCTTCGTGCTCTCGCTCAAGGCCGGCGGCACCGGGCTCAACCTGACCGCCGCCAACCACGTCGTGCACGTCGACCGCTGGTGGAACCCGGCCACCGAGGCGCAGGCCACCGACCGGGCGTTCCGCATCGGCCAGCACCGCGACGTCCGCGTGCACACCCTCGTCTGCCTCGGCACCCTGGAGGAACGCATCGACCGCCTGCTCGCCGACAAGGGCGTCCTGGCCGAGCGGGTGGTCGGCACCGGCGAGAGCTGGCTGACCACGCTGTCCACCGACGAGCTCAGCGACCTGGCCCGCCTCGCCCCGGAGGCCGTCGGTGACTGAACCCGTCTCCGCGCCGTTCGTGGCGATGTTCGAGGCGCTGCGGATGGCCCCCACCTTCGCCCGCGGCCGCCGCGACGCCCGCGCCGGGCACGTGCGCGCCCTCAGCATCTCCAGCAGCCTGGCCGTCGCCCAGGTCCGCGGCCCCGAGGACACCACCGCGTTCCGGTCCCGGCTCGCGGTCCGCGCGTTCGGCGCCGCCGCGTGGGCCGGCCTCGAGGACGACCTCGCGTCCCAGGCCCGCTACGTCGCGGACCTGCTCGCCGGCCGGATGCCGGACGGCATCGACGAGGTCTTCCGCCGCGCCGGGCTCACCCTGCTGCCGCTCTCGCTCGACGAGGTGGCCATGGACTGCACCTGCGAACGCTGGCCGCTGCCCTGCGCCCACCTCGCGGCGACGATCTACGCCCTGGCGGACTCGTTCGACACCGACCCGTTCGGCGTCTTCACCTGGCGCGGCCGGGGCCGCACCGAGCTGCTCACCCGCCTCACCCAGCTGCGCGGGACAGCGACGCCGCCACCGGTGGAGACGCCACCGCCCGACGCCACCCTGGGCGACCCCGCCGGCTTCTGGGACACCACGGGTACGCCGTCAGCGCCGCCCCCGCCGCCCGCACCGTCCCGCCCCGACCTCCTGCTCGACCAGCACGATCCGCCCCCGTTGCGGTACGCGGGCGGGTCGCTGGCCGAACTCCTCCGCCCGGCCTACCTGGCCCTGCCCCCGAGAGAAGGCACCCATGATCGATGACCTGCCGGTGGTCCGCGTGTGGGTCCACTTCACCGAGCACCACGCGATGAACGTGGTCGTGGAAGGCCCGGACGGCCCGTTCGACGCCGGCCTCACCCGGTGCACGAGCGACCTCGGCCGGATCGCCCGGGAAGCGGCCCACACGGCCTGGCGCACCGACACGTTCCCCATCGAGATCACCGTCGACCGTCCCTTCTGGATCAAGAAGGGCACGCTGGTCGAGCTGACCGAGGACCCGGAGGGCGCCACCCACCCGTACGCCTATGTGACCGGCTTCCTCCCGATGGGCCGGGTCCTGGTCCGGCATCCGCAGACCGGCGACGGTGTCTACGCCACGGAGGAGTTCACCGCGGTCCGGTGACCGCTGATCGCGCCGGCACCGGGCATTCTGGAACCATGACAAAACCGCAGGTAGTGACGCTCGACGAGTGGGAGTCGGCGCGGGCCGGGCTGCTGACGGCCGAGAAGGAGGCGACCCGGGCGCTCGACGCCCTCGCCGCCCGGCGCCGGCGCCTGCCCATGGTCGCGTTCACCGGTGACCACACGTTCGGCACGCCGGACGGGCCACGGTCGCTGCCCGATCTGTTCGACGGCCGCGAACAATTGGCCGTGTACCAGTTCATGGACAACGGGCCCGGCCACTTCTGCCCCGGCTGCACCGCGTTCACCGACAACGTGCCCGGCCCCGCGCTCGACCGGCTCGCCGCGGGCGGCATCAGCTGGGCGACCGTGTCGGACATGCCGCTCGCCCAGATCGAGGCGTACAAGATCACCCGGGGCTGGACCCTGCCGTTCGTGTCGTCGCACGGCACGTCCTTCGCCGCCGACTGCGGGGCCGGCGGAGGCTTCATGCTCAGCGTGTTCCTGCGCGACGGCGACGACATCTACCGCACGTACGCCACGACCGCGCGCGGCGTCGACCGGCTCCTGTTCACCAACAACATCCTGGACCTGAGCGTGTACGGCCGCCGGCAGGACTGGGAGGACTCCCCGGCCGGCTGGCCCCAGCACCCGACCTACGGCTGACCGGCCGGGTGCGCGGGGTGCGGCTCAGTCGAGGTCGACGATCTCGCGGCCGAGGGGCCAGAACGCGGCCGGGACCAGCTTGAAGTTGGCGATACCGAACGGGATGCCGATGATCGTCACGCACTGGGCGATCCCGGCGGTGATGTGGGCCAGCGCCAGCCACAAGCCGGCCAGCACCACCCAGAGGACGTTGGCCAGCCCCGAGGCGACACCCGCGCTGGGGCGGCTCACGACGGTCCGCCCGAACGGCCACAGCGAGTAGACGGCCAGCCGCATCGACGCGACGCCGAACGGGATGGTGACGATCAGCGCGAAGCAGATCAGCGCCGCGACGCCGTACCCGATCGCCAGGAGGAGGCCACTGCCGAACACGAACCAGAGGACATTCAAGATCAATCGCACCACTCCATGATGACCGATCCGTGCCACCCCCCGATCCATTGCCTGACCTCTCAGGGGAAACGCCAGCGCTGGTCCGGGTCACCGTCGCAGTCGTCCGTCCGTACCCATGGGATGGTCCGGCGTCCCTCGGACGGTGCGGTCAGGCAGTCGCCGGTCGCCACGTTGGCCAGGGTGCCGTCCGTCCCGGGCCGCCATCGGGCGGTGGTGGCGGCGGTGTCGCACGGCGCGATCCGCACGAGGCTGTCGAAGGTGCTGCCGGCGCACTTGCCGCTGACCCGCAGCGTGCCGTCGGCGGCGAGGGTCCAGGCCTGGGCGGTGGTGCCGTTGCATGCGAAGACCTGGACGTGGTTGCCGTCGACGACGACGCCACCGTTCAGGTCGAGGCACCGCCCGCCGGTCCCGGTGATGATCCCGGTCCGGTCCACCGGTGCGATCTCCGGTGACGGCGGTGCGATCGCACTCGCGCTGGGGGCCGCGGACGTGCTGGACGCGGGTGCCGCCGAGGCCCGCGAGGAGGAGGCCGACGTGGCGGCGGCGGCCGAGGTGGCCCGGCCGGTCGAGGTGCGGTCCGCCGTCGTGCGCCGCGGCGCGTCCGCCGGGGCCGGGGGCTCGGCGACCGTCGCTTCCGGGGTACCGGTCACCGGCGTCGACCATGGTGGCAGCGTGACGTCGTGAAAGGACTGCGGCGTGCGGGGCCCGCCGGAACGGTTCGCGGCGACGAGTCCCGCGACGCCCAGCAGCAGCACCAGGAATCCGGCGCCGGCCAGGGCGAGCAGGGAGCGGTTCCCGGTCAGCACGCGCACCGATCGGCCGGCGGCCCGGGCGAGCAGGGACCGGCCACCGGTGCGCTTGCGCCGGCCGGCGGGGGAGTCCGTGGCGGCCACGCGGGGCAGCACCACAGTGGCGTCGGCGTCGTTCGCCGGCGGTGCGGCTGGCCAGGTCTGCGCGGACGGGCGTGGGGCGTCGGCGTGGATGTACGGGCGGACCAGCAGAGGATCCCCGTCCGCGGTGTCGTCCTGCTGCGTCATTCCGGCCTTCGCTCGAGCGGTCGGGTGGTTGCTGGGACGGTACCGAATCCCGCCCCCGCGAGCGCCGTCCGAACAGACATGATCTTGCGACCTTAGCGTTGCTTTAACTGTCAAATAACGTCGGGTTAGGGCCCGGCCCGACAGAGTCACCGGCATGTCATCACTGCGCACCAAGAGCCTCGCGGCGCTCGCGGCGTTCGCCGCGGCCGTCCCGCTCGTCGCGATCACCGCCCCGACCGCGGCCCGGGCGGCGAGTTCCAAGTTCTGCGACGGCGGCAGCTATGCGGTCCTCGGCAAGGTCGGCCAGAAGGACCGTTTCCGGGGTACGGTCACCGCGCCGGCCGGGCGCTTCACCGTGCAGGGAAAGTTCACCCGGTTCACGGTGGACCCCGCCACGTTCGCCATCTACGACTACGCGTTCACCGGCGCCGCCAACCAGGGCGACATGACCGGCGGACGGGCCACCCCGGTGTACGCGAGCAAGGTGCCCGACCACCGCGGGCTGTCGCTGACCGGCGGCATCAGCCTCGAGCTGCGCGACGAGGACATGACGATCTCGCGCACCGGTCCCGGCGGCCTCAGCATGAAGATCCAGGCCAAGGACTGTGCCCAGGGTGGCATCTTCCAGATGGAGGTCGGCCGGGGCGACGGCACCCGCACCCGGATCGTGCACACCCTCACGGACCCGTCGTTCTACTACGACAACCCGAACTTCCGGGCCCGCCTCGGCCAGTTCCTCGGCTCGGAGTGCACCAGTCCGCAGACGGGTCCCGCCGGGCAGTACTGCGTCCGGGTCACCCCGCGGGTCAACATCGGCAGCGACACCGCCCCGGGCCTGATCCTGCGCGACAGCGCCCAGGTCGCCACCCGGGTCCCGCAGGCGTCCTGCGGCCCGGACCTCACCAACGCCCTCGGACTCACCGAGACCAAGGACCACTGTGGTGCGACCAGCGTCTGGGACGTGGCCAGTGGCGGCCGGCTGGGCATGGTCACGGGCGAGGACGCCACGGAGGTGGCGAACCCGCCGACCACCTGCACCACCGACTGCCAGGCCGAGAACCAGGTGAAGGGCAAGCTCGTGAGCCTCGGCTTCCCGGCGGCGGTCCCGGCCGACGTCAAGCTGAACCCGCGTACGTCGCCGGACGGCCTGACCGCGCCGATCACCGCTCCCTGACCGCGTGACCACCGGCCCGCCCCTCCCCGGGCGGGCCGGCCCGGGCAGAATGCGGTGGTGCTGCCCGCCGAGCTTGATCAACTGCCGTACCCGCGCCGCGTCCCCACCCTGCTGGCCATGCTGCGCGGGCTCGACGACCCGGAGCCCGCGGTCGCGCAGCTCGCCGGCGGTGGCCCGGACGAGCGCTTCCTGGCGGTCACCGCGGCCACCGCGCTCGGCCTGCGCGCCGTCGTGGCCGGGGCCGTCGAGGACCCCGATCCATCGGTACGGGCGGTGGCGGTCAGGAACGCCCTCCGAGCCGGTTGGATCCCGGCTCCGCAGCTCCTCGCCGACGCCCCGGCCGCGTCCCGCCGCATGATCCTGCGCCGCCTCCGCGAACGACCGGGCTCCGGTGACGAGATCATCGACCTGGTGCGGGAACGCCACGGGGACCGCGAAGCCGCCCTGGCCCTCCCCGCGTGCACCACCGCGACCGTCGAACGCCTGCTCCCGGACCTGGCCCCGGCGGTCGTCTCGTGGAAGGCCCTGGGCCACCGGCACGGATCCGCCGTCCTCGCTCATGCCGCCGCCCGCCTCGCCGAGGACGGACCCCTCGTCTGGGACGAGATCACGCCCGCGGTCGGCGCGAGCGTCCACGCCGGGCCGGAACTCGTCCTCGACCTGCTCGAACGGCACCCGCTGCCGGCGGGCCTGCCGCCGGTCGACCTGCGCCTGCCGGCGAGGGCCGCCCCGGCGCGGGTGCTGCGGCTCCTGCTCGGTCACACCGGTGACGTTCCCGCCACGGCTGTGCTCCGGTCGCTGCGGGACCTGCCGATCGAGGATCTGGCCGCCCTGGTCCGGAACCGGCCCGGCCCCGGTCCGATGCTGGCGGCCCTGCCTCCGGGGCGCCGGGCGGCGCTGTACGACGCGCTGCCCCCGGCCGGCCCCTTCCTCGACGACCGGTCGTTGAGCCTGGTCCCATCGTGGGTCCGGCACCGCGAGGCCCGGCGGGTCCTGGCGCTGCCCGAGGTGGCGGCGCACGAGACGGACCGGGCGCGGTGGAGCGCCTACCTGCCGGGGGAGGAGGCGCTCCCGGTGCTCGACGAGCTCGCCCGCGCCGCGGATCCCCGCAGCCGCGCCACCGCGTACGACCGGATGGGCGAACTGGCCGGCCGGGAGCCCGGCGTGCTGCCCGCGGTCCTGGCCCGCTACGCGGCACTGCGCCACGAGCAGGATCCGGTACGCCGGCACGTGGTCCGCCAGCTGACCACGCTCGCCCGGCACATCGGCCCGGAGTCGGCCGGCCTGCTCACCCGCATCGTCGACGACGCCCTCGCGGCCCCGGACCTCTCCGGCGACAGCCGCCGGGCGCTCGGCACCCTGCCGTGGGAGCTGCTCGAACGGCACCCGGACGAACCGGCCCTGGTCCGGTGGTCCCTCGACACGATCGCCCGTCTGCCCGGGACCGTCCCGGCGGACCTCGGGGACCGTCTGCGCCCCGGCCAGGAACACCTCGTGGTCGCGGCCCTGCACCACCACCTCACGGCTGACGCCGCTGTCCTGTGCACCCTCGCCGAGTCCCTGGGCCGCCGGGCCTGGGCGGTCCCGGACCTCCAGGACCTCCTGCACCTCGCCGCGACCGACCGCGACGGGCACCCCCAGCGAGCCGTCCCCCTCTGGCTCGCCGACCCGTCCACCCGTGACGAACGGGTCGCGACGCTGATCGCCTGGGACCCGTCGACGGTCCAGCTCGACGCGGTGTGGCGGGCCGTCTGCGCCCGCCGCACCGACCTGCTCGACGCGGTCCTGCCCGGCCCGCCGCTCGGGCTGATGGTCGGCCGCCGGGCCCGCTGGCGTCCCGGCCCGCCCCACCACGTGCGCCGCTGGCTGCCGAGGCAACGGCGCGCGTACGCCGAGGCCCTGGCCGCGATCGCCGCCGACCCGGCCCTCGACACCGGCTTCCGGGCCGCGGCCCTCACCGACGCGGCGAAGGTCCCGGGGATCGGCCGTGAGATCCTCGCCGTCCACCTCCACCCCTCGGCGACCGACCCGTCTCTTCTGCGGCTGCACGAGACCGCGCTGCGCGGCCTGCCGTGGACGGACCGCCCCGGCGAGGAACTGGGCGAGCTGCTCGCCCACGCGAGCGACGACCACGCCCGCGTGGCGCTGTCCGCGGCGGAACGCGCCGCCCGCTTCGTCGCCCCGTCCCACCTGCTCACCCACCTCGGCGACCTCGCCCTCGGCCGAACCCCCGGCGCCGGGACCGTGCCGACCGGGCCGGGCCCAGCGGGAGCGGCCGGGCCGGTGAGGCCGCAGGATGTTGCCGGCGCCGCTGGGCTGGCTGGACCGGCCGCGGTCCGGTTGACCAGCCGTAAGGCGGCCGTCCGGCTGCTCGGCCGTTACGGGCCGCCCGGCGCGGTGGACGTCCTGGCGCAGGTGTGGCGGCAAGGTGGCGCTCACCGGGACCTCCGGGCCGCTGTCGTAGCCGCCGTCCGGGGCCGGTGGACGTCGCCGGTGACCTGGGTGATCCTCGCCGAGGCCGCCACCGGCACCCGGGAGGAGATCGCCGCGGTGCTCGCGGTGGACCCGCGGACGCTGACCCGTGCCGCGCGCGTGCGGTACGCCCCGCTCGTCGCCGCGACCTGTACCGGCCCGGACCGGACAGCCGCCGCTGCCGGGTGGGAGACGCTGCCGTCGTGGATCCCGTGGGCGCCGGATGTCACCGGGATGGTCGTCGGCGCGCTCTGCGGCGCCGATCCGGCGAACGGGCTCCGTGCCCCCGGCCAGGCCCGCCTCATCGATGCGCTGCTGACCCGGCCGCCACAGCCGGGCCGCGGTTTCCTGGAGCAGGTCGCCGAGCGCCTGGTCGCTCGCGACGCCGCCGACCCGGACCCCGGCACCTCTCGCGCCGACCGCCCGGCCCGGCGCCGGCTGGAGTCGGTGGTCGAGGACGCCCAGGGGCCGTGGCAGCATCCGGAACCCGTGCGCCGCGCCGCGCTGCACCTGGCCGGGATCCCCCGCTTCCGGGGGCTGGCGGCGACGTTGCTGGTCTCGCTGGTGGATCTCGGTTCGACCGGGCCGGACCCGCTGGTCGCCGGCCTGGCCGAGATATCGGATCTGCTCACCGGCCGTCCCGTGCTGGCCGCCCGGCTCGCGGAACAGCTGGGCAGCCGGGTGATCCGGGACAGCCACCGGGTCCGCCCGGCGACCGTGCTCGCGGTGGTGAACCGGCTCGGAGCACGCGAGGACAAGGCCGGTGGCCTGTTCGCGCTGGCGCTGTTCCAGGCCGGCACGGTGCAGGGCTGGAGCGATCCCTGGCTGGCGGCCCTGCACCGGCTGCGCGCCCACCCGGACGCGGATGTCGCCGACGCCGCGTACGCGAGAACGCCGGCACCGTAACTGCACCCGCACCATTCTCTTTCCTCGCGACCCGGCGTACCGAAGAAAGCGGCATGCCGCTCTCCTCCCGCCTGCTCGCCGCCGGTTTCGCGGGTCTCGTCCTCACCGCGACCGCCGTGGTCCCGGCCTCGGCCGCACCCGTGTCCCCGGGCAGGACCGTGGCGGCCGGGGACGTGACGGCGGCCGCGACCTCGGCGCGGACCAGTGCGACCGAGGCCCGCCGGGTCGGCGGAGTGAAGACTCCCGACCTGCGCTGGTACTCCTGTTACGGCTGGGCTCAGTGCGCCACCGCCGAGGTGCCGCTCGACTACGACAACCCGTACGGTGAGCAGACCACCGTCGCCCTGCTCCGGGTGAAGGCGACCGACCAGAAGCACAGGATCGGCAGTCTGTTCGTCAACCCGGGCGGGCCCGGGGCGTCCGCGACCACGTTCGCGCTGCTGTCCTCCGGCGTGCTCAGCTCGTCGCTGCTGCGCCGTTTCGACATCGTCGGCATGGATCCGCGCGGCATCGGGTCGAGCGACAACATCGCCTGTTTCAAGGACACCCGCCGGCAGACCAACGCGCTCAAGGGCATGAACGTCGCCTTCCCGGTCGGGAAGAAGCAGACCAAGGCCTACCTGGCGAGCGTACGTAAACTGGCCGTCGGCTGTTCCACCACCGGTCGCCGGCTCGCCGGGGCCATGTCGACCGCCGAGGTGGCCCGCGACATGGAGGTCATGCGCCGCGCGGTCGGCGACAAGAAGCTGAACTACCTGGGCTTCAGCTACGGCACCGCCCTCGGCCAGTACTACGCGAACATGTTCCCGGACCGCTTCCGGACCATCGCCGTCGACGGCGTGATCAACCCGCGCTCGTGGGTGGGCTCGGCGAAGACCGGGAACACGATCCAGGACGTACGGCTCGGCTCGGCCAAGGGTGCCGAGCGTGCCCTGGCCCGCATCCTCGAACTCTGCGACCTGGCCGGCACCACGAAGTGCTCCTTCGCGGCGGGTGACCCGGTCAAGCGGTTCGCCGCCCTCGCCGCCCGCCTCAAGGCGAAGCCGATCACGGTCCAGGGCACCACGATCACGTACGCGACGTTCATCGGTGCCGTGCTCAGTTCGCTGTACGGCGAGCAGGCCCCCGAGGACGTCACCGGCATCGCCGCCGACCTGTGGACACTGACCGCGGAGAACGCGTCGCAGGCCGACGTCACGGCGGCCCTCGCCCGGGTGCGCCGCAACCGCGCCTTCGCGTACGACAACTCGCTCGATGCCTACGCCGGGGTGATGTGCACCGACGGCCGGCACCCGGCGACGTCGTCGTCGTGGCCGGCGAAGGTCGCCAAGGCGTCGAAGCGTGCTCCCTATTTCGGCGCGGCCTGGGCCTGGGCGAGCGCGCCGTGCGCCCGCGACATCTGGACGGTCCACGACGAGGACGCCTACACCGGCCCGTTCACCCGCCGTTCCAGGAACACCGTGCTGGTGGTCGGCAGTTACTGGGACCCGGCGACGAACTACTACGAGGCGGTCGGCTCGGCCGGTCAGCTCGGCAACGCCCGTCTGCTCAGCAGCGACAACTTCGGCCACACCGCGTACGGGTCGTCGGCGTGCGTCGACACCGCGATCGACAACTATCTGCTCCACAAGGCCCTCCCCACCACCGGCAAGGTGTGCACGGCCGCGGCGCCGTTCGCCACCGCGAACCCCGCAGCGTCGCTGACCACCGCCACGGCGGCCCTGGACCTGACGACTGTCACCAAGGAGCAGATCGCCGCCCAGGGCCGGCCCGCCGCGGACGCCGCCAAGCAGCGCCCGCCCGTCACCCGCGGACCGTTCTGACCGTCCGCGGGTGACGGCCCGTCAGGTCATCGCTTCCAGAACGGCTTGCGTCCGGGATCCGCTGAGGAACCCGGCCGGAAGCCGTCGAGCACCTCCCGGGCGTCCGCCCACTTCGTGGCCAGGTCGCCGTCGGCGCGCAGCCGTTCGACGAGGGCCCGCAGCGGCTCGACCTCGGGATCGCTCATGGTCTCCAGCAGGGCCGCGAGGCGGGTGGCCAGGTCGTCGAGCAGGTCGCGGCGCTGCGCCACGGACCGGTCCGCGGCCTCGCCGAGGCGTTCGGCCTCGAGCCTGACGATCGCGGTGAGGTCCTCGACCGTGAGCCCGGTGCTCGCGGGGACGGCCGACTTGGCGAGGCGAGGTGCGCCCGCCCGGCCCGATGACGCGGCCCGGCCGAACATCGCGGGGAGGCCCGACGGTGCGGGGCGGCCGGTGGGCGTCGGGCGGCCCGTCGGGGCGAGCCCGGACGGTACCGCCGCGAACGGCTGCGGCCCACCGTAGGAGACGGCGGCCGGGGCGAAAGCGGGCCCGGCCGGGGGCGGCCCGGCGGCGACCGGAGGCGCGCCGCCGGCCATCAGGAACGCCGCGTCGTGCGACTCGAAACTCTGCCAGCCCGACGGGGACTCGACCGGTTGGGTCACCCGCTCGGTGCTGCCCCCCTCGGTGACGACCCGGTTGTCGACCGCCACGTACGCGGTGAACCGGCACAGCACCCCGAATCGCAGCGAGACCCCGACGATCTCCTTCTCCAGGCTGCGGTCACCCGCCGCGTACCTGTCCTCGAGCTCACGGAGCCGGCTTCGGGCCCACTGCGCGGTCACCGCGGACTCGTCGCCGTGTTCGACCGTGATCTCGGTCAGGAACTCCTCGTCGTCGCGGGTGCGGCCGCGCACGGCGACCGTGGCCGGCACCGCGCCGCAGTGCCGGCCGAACAGCACCAGCGGCACCCCCGGGAAGATCGAATGCGCCCGCGCGCCGGTGTCGACCCCGCTGACGGTGATGTCGGTGACCAGGGGAGCGCCGATGCGACGGTGGATCTGTTCCATCGCGTCGTCCAGCCGGTCCTCGCTCTCCACCAGCTCGCAACGCCCGGCCCCGATGGCGGCGAGCCGGCCCAGGAAGCCCGCGTTCACCGCGCGGTCGATGCCGACGGTGTGGATGCGGGTGCTGCCGACCAGGGACGTCAGCTCGGCGAGGATCTGATCCTCGTTGCCGACCTGCCCGTCGGTGACCAGGACCAGCACCCGGTCGCGGGCTTTGACATCGGTCAGCAGCCCCAGGCCGTCACGCAGTGGGGACAGCAGCTCGGTGCCGCCGCGTGCCTCCGCCCGCGCCAGATGCTCCACCGCCCGGAAGCGGTTGCGGTCGGTGGCGTCGGACAGGCCGGAGCCGAGGTCGTCGGGCCGCCCGACCTGGTGGTCGAAGGTCAGCACCGCGAACCGGTCGTCCGAGGTGAGGGTGTCGATCACCCGGGCGGCGGCGCGCCGCGCGGCGACCATCTTCCAGCCGCCCATGCTGCCGGAACGGTCGAGCAGCAGCACGACATCCTTCGGCCGGGCGGGGGAGTCGCCGTCATCGGGAGGCAGCACCACGAGCTGGAACGTGCCCTCGGCGGCGTCCGCCGCGGCGTCGGTGTCGCCGGTGCTGACGTCCGGCACGAAGACAGCGCCGGAACCGTCGCCCGCGTAGGGCAGGCGCAGGATGAAGTCGCGGTCCGCGCGTTCGCCGGCGGCGATCTCGATCCGGGTGCCGGCGGTCGTCACGGTGTGCAGGCTGGACCGGATCGAACCCAGCGGCAGGCCGGTGGTGTCGATGTCCACGCCGACGGTGAGCCGGAGCGGGTTGGGGAACCCGGGAAGCAGCACCGGGGGAGTGATGCGGGAGGCGTCCGGCACGGCGTCGGTGTCCAGCAGCCGCCCGTCACCCACCGGCTCCCCGGGCAACGCGGTGCCGGGCACGTACCGTGGCGCCACCACCAGCGGGAAGCGGAACGTCGCGGCGCCGTCCTCCCAGGGCAGCGGACCGGCCATGGTGAGTTCGACGGTCACGCGCTCGCCGGGCTGGATGTTGCCCACCCGCATGGTGAAGACGTCCGGGCGCTCCTCCTCGGCGATGGATGCCCGCTGCCCGGCCTCGATCGCCTGGTCGTAAGCGTGCCGCGCGGCGCCGCGCTCCTGCAGCTCGGCCTCGACCGTGCGGCCGTCGGCGGTCATGGTCATGCCGGTCACCGCGGCCCGGTCGGGCAGCGGGAACACGTAGGTCGCCTCGAGCGAGATGTCGAACGCGTTGATGAACTCGGTGGTCACCGTGGTGCGGGCGACCAGGCCACTGATCCGGGCCTGGACGTCCAGGCGGTCGAGCGGCAGGTTGCCCCGCTCGGTGCGCAGCGCGCCCAGCCCGGCATCGGGCAGGATCCGGATACGGCCGAGCTCCGCCGGCTCCATCGGCGTGACGGACAAGGTCATGTCGGGCTCCCATCATCGGTTCTCAGCAGGCCACGATCGTGGAGCAGAGTCAGCAGGGGTTGTGCGGCAGCGGTCACCGCGGCGAGATCGGCGGGGGACGGGCGGACCGGGATCACCAGAATCGCCCCGCCCCCGAGGGCGATGCCGCCGATCTCCATCGCCCCGGTGGGTAGGAAACAGATGTCGGGCCGTGGGTGGCGGGTCTCACCGGGCCGCGCGGAGAGATCGACGGCCGGCGCGGCCTCGGCCAGGGCCGGGGACGCGGTCCAGAAGCGGGGCCGGGCCACGTCGTGGGGGGTGTCACCGACCTCGCGGTGGTCGGTGGTCAGCACGGCGACCGGCACTCGGGCGACCTCGGCGAGGAGGTCCTCGGACGCTCCGGTCAGCTCGGCCTGGATCGCGGCGAGGGAATGGCCCTGGGCCTGGCGCCTCTTGATCGCCACGAGCTGCAGCAGATGCCGCTGTTCATACAGCGCATTTCGTCCCTTCATGCCGCTGGGCCGGTCGACCAGGCCGATCGTCGTGTACCACCGGACGGCCCGGCGGTCGGGCACGTCGCGGACCCGGCCGTTGGGCGCACCGGCGTACTCGGCCGCCAGTGCCCGGCCGACCCGGTCCACGAGCTCATCCATCGTCCACACCCGGACATCCTGACACTGTCACCGTGACACTGTCAACGTTTATGCGCTCATCCGCACCGGTACGATCTGCGACGGCAAGGGGGATCCGCGCACCGCGGACCCGTCCCGGATCAGCCGCGCCACCGCTGACGCCGAGGGCGGCTATTCGAACAGTGAGTGGTCGGTGCCGGCCCTGGCCCGTCGCCGTAGCTGGACCACCACGGCGTCCACGACCGCGACGACCGCCCAGCCGGCCAGCAGCCATCCCGGCACGGTCCATCCCCGGCTGAAGAGCAGGACGGACAGCCCGGTGCAGACGACGAACCCGAACAGGGCGAGGACGAGCCGCAGGTTCAGCGCGCTGTAGGGCTCATCGACGGTTCCCCGTCGGCCGGGCGGCTGGGCTGCGATCGGCATACGGTCAGCGTAGCCCCGAGCGAGACGACCGCCGCGATCACGATGGCCGCCGCCGGCGTCGCCAGTTCGGCGAGCGAACCGATCACGGTGGCGGCGACGGCCTGCGCGGTGAGCATGCCGCTCTGAGCCACGCCGAGGCCCTGCCCGACGAGGTCCCGCGGGACGGCGGCGAGGAAACGTTCCTGCAGCGTGAGCGTGGCCGCGTACCCGATCGAGGCGACCGCCACCAGCCCGGCCGCGACCATCGGGCCCGGCCGCAGGGCGAACGCGAGGTACGGGACGGCGAGCAGCACGTACAGCGGGAGACCCAGCCGGGCCCGGACCGCCGGGGTGACCCACCGCCCGACCACGAGATCGCCGGTCAGCATGCCCGCGGCGGCGGCCGTGAACAGCACCCCCGCGGCATCCCCGGCATACGGCACGAACATCACCTCGGCCCCGACGATCAACCCGTTCGGCAGCCACTGGGCGAGCAGCAGTACCCGCAACCGGGGCTCCCGGAACAGTCGCCGGTTTCCCTGCCAGGTGGCCGCCGGCGATGCCCGCCCGGTCGCCCGCGGCTCCCGACGCCGTAACCCGCCCCACGTCAGGAGAGCGGTCACCACACCGGCCCCGGCCGCGATCGCGAAAGCACCACGCGGCCCGGTGGTGGCGATCAGCACACCCCCGGCGGCGTACCCGAGGATCTGCATGACCCCGACGGACACGTTGAGCACCGACCGCCCGAGCACGTAGGCGCCGTCGCCGATGTCGAGGATGTCCACGAGCACGGCGTTGCTGATCGCCCCGGCCACGGCGTCGCCCAGCCCGCCCGCCACCACCAGCACCAGCACGGCCCAGACCGGCAGCACCCCCAGGGCGAGGACCCCGAGGAGTACGGCCTGCGCGGCCCGCCACCACGCCAGCGCGGCCCGCGGCGGCAACCGGTCGGCCAGCGACATCAGTGTCAGCGCACCGATCGCCTGGGGCAGGAACCCGACCAGGAAGGCCACCGCGGAGAGCAACGGCGAGCCGGTCCGCGCGTAGACGAACGCGGACAACGCCAGCATCTTGACCGTCATCGCGCCCACCGACACGGCGAACGTGGCGAAGACGGCCCGGAACTCGGCGAGCGCGAAGATCTGTCGGTAGGTGACCACGGGCCCAGGCTCGTGCAGACCCCCGTGGCGCACTACTGTTTCGCCGGAGGACGAAACCATGGCCACTCTGCGTCTCAGCTCCGCCGCCCTCGTCCGGGCGCGTTTCGGTATGTCCCCGATCGCCAACCTGGTCGCGGCGATGGTCACCGTGGACGGCCGGGCCGCGATCCCGGGCACGGGCGGACCGACGCCGGCCTGGCGCGCCACGGTCCGTGCCGCGATCGACGCCAGCCCCGTGCTGGTCGCGCTGATCGGCATGCTCCACCGCACCCGCAACATGCCGGACTTCATCGCGCTCCCACCGCGGAGCATGGAGACCACCATCGAGGAGGAGCTCGCGGCGATGCGGGCCACCCCGCCCGAGGTGGTCCGGCGCGACCTGCTGCTGAGCGTGCCCGACCCACCCGCCCTGCTGCACGACCCCGGGTTGCTCGCCGACGCGTTCACCGGCTTCTGGGACGCGGTCCTCGCCGAGCACTGGCCGCGCCTGCGGGCCGGCCTCGAACGCGACGTCGTGCGCCGCGCCGGCCTGCTGTCCGCCTACGGCTGGCAGCGTGCCCTCGAGGGCCTCGATCTCGTCTGGCACCCGGACGGCCGGATCGAGATACCCCGGATGCCGGGCCCGTCGCACCAGCTCGAGGACGCCGACCTGCTCTTCGCCCCGAATGCGTTCGCCCGTGGCTGGCTCGGCCTGGACCCACCGAGGTCCTATGTCCTGCTCTACGCCGCCGGCGGCGTGGCGACTTTCTGGCATCACCCGGAACCTCCTCGCCCCGATGCCCTCGACAGACTCGTCGGCCGGTCCAGGGCCACGCTGTTGCGTGCTCTGGACGAACCGGCCAGCACCAGCCACCTGGCCGCCCAGCACGCCCAGAGCCTCGGCGCGGTCGGCGACCACCTGGCCGTCCTGCGCGACGCGGGCCTGGTCACCCGCGCCCGCAGCGGCCGCTCGATCCTGTACCGCCGGACCGCTCTCGGCGAAGCCCTCCTCGCCGGCTGACCGGTGGACGCCGGTCAGCCGGTGCCGCGGGTGGTCAGTTGACCTCGCGGCGCAGCACCCGGACCGTGCCCACCGCCAGGGGGAGCAGCACCCAGACCGCGCACGAGACGCCCAGCCGTGCCCATTCGCCGCCGCTCATCGTCAGCGTGCTCAGCGGTGTCGAGGTGGTGTTGATGTCCACCCACGCGGCGGCCGTGGCCAGCGATTTCACCAGTGCGCCGAGCACCGACCAGGCCATCGGGATCGCGAAGTAGAGCACGATCGCCAGTGGCGAGTTCATCAGCAGCGCGCCGAACGCCGAGCCCATCAGCACGAAGATGACCTGGTTGAGCAGCAGTCGCCCGGCCTGGTCGGCGGTGATCTCCCAGCTCCCGTCACCGCCGATGCCGATGGCGATCAGGTTCGCCAGCGCGGACAGGGCCGCCGCCGCGACGGTCGCCGCGATCGCGATGAGCACGCCCGCGAGGAGCTTGGCCGCGACGACCCGGCCCCGCTCGGGCACCAGGGTGAAGGTGGTCAGCGCGGTCCGCTGCGACCACTCGCTGGTCATCGACAGGATGCCGAGCACCGGCAGCAGGACCGCCGCCGGCAGCAGGCCGAACGAGAAGAGAGCCTGGAACGTCTGCTCCTCGTTCGGTGCGGCGCTCAGCATGATCGCGGCCGTGCCGGCGGCGGCGAGCCCGATCACCACGAGCAGCCAGAAGCCCGAGCGGGTGTCGGCCAGCTTGCGCAGCTCGACGCGGACGAGCCGGACCATCGGGATGGAGCTGACGCGTGCCCCCGGGGCGGCGGCGGACGATGTGGTCAGTGGTGCGTTCTGCACGGCGGTCATCGGACGGCCTCCTTCACCGAGTCACCGGCGGTCAGGGTCAGGAACATCTGCTCGAGCCCGCCGCTGCCGGCGGGCCGCAACTCCAGCAGGACGAGGCCGTCCGCGGCCGCGGCCCTGCCCACGGTCTCCGCGTCGGCCTGCACGACGACGCCCCCGTCGGCCGTCTTCGTCGCGGACAGCCCGGCGCGGGTGAGCGTCGCTTCCAGGGCCGCCGCGTCGAGGGCGCGGACCAGGGTGCCCGAGGCCGCGAGGAGCTCGTCCTTGCCGCCCTGGGCCACGACCTTTCCGCCGCCGATCACGACGAGTTCGTCCGCGACCGCCTCGACCTCCCGCAGCAGGTGCGAGGAAAGAAGGACGGTGCCACCCCGGTCGGCGAACTCGCGCAGCAGGCCGCGCATCCAGAAGATGCCCTCCGGGTCGAGGCCGTTCGCCGGTTCGTCGAGGATCAGGATGCCGGGGTCGCCGAGCAGGGCGTACGCCAGGCCGAGCCGTTGCCGCATCCCCAGGGAGTAGGCCTTGACCCGGCGTTTCGCGGCGGTCCGGTTGAGCCCGACCCGCTCGAGGCTCGCGTCGACATGGCTCCGGTCGACGCCCAGGGTCAGCGCGGCGAGCGTCAGCACCTCCCGGCCGGTGCGCCCGGGGTGCTGGGCGGATGCGTCGAGCAGCACCCCGATGCGCCGCCCCGGGTTGCCCAGACGCTGGTACGGCAGGCCGTCGACGGTCGCCGTGCCGGAGGTGGGCGCGGTCAGCCCACAGATCATCCGCATCGTGGTGGACTTGCCGGCCCCGTTCGGGCCCAGGAAACCGGTCACCGTGCCGGGCTCGCAGACGAACGACACGTCATCCACGGCCGGGTGGGACCCGTACCGTTTGCTCAGGTGGTCTACCGAGATCATGCGTCCCAGCCTGCCGGGGCCGGGTGGCCGCCCGCAGCGGCCATGAGTCTGTGCCGGTGCGACCTTGGTCTATCAAAGGTATCGACTTTGGTCGGTATCGGCCCCGGCCGGCCCGTGCCTACGATGGCGGGCATGGGAAACGCGGCGGGCACGACGGTCCGGTCATCAGGGGAAACGGCGGGAGGTCCGACCCCCTCGCGCCCCGGTTCGGCCTCCGAGTACGCCTTCCTGCTTCCCGCGTTCCTGCGCGACGAGCCCGACCGTCCGCGGGGCCCGCGCTCGGGTCGCGACTGGATGATCGACGTCTTCTGCTTCACGCTGAGCATCGGCTGGGCAGTGCTCTGCATGGGTGACCTGCTGAGTCCTCAGCCGTCGATGATCCCGGGATGGGCGGGGACGGCACCGTGGCTGATCTGGACGGACATGGCGGTCGGCATCGCCCTCTCCGTCGCGCTGTGGTGGCGGCGGAGGTGGCCGGTGCAGATCGCGATCGCGGGGGCGGTGCTGGGCATGTTCGCGATCAGCGTCGCTGTGGCCGGCCTGATCGCTCTCTTCACGCTCGCGGTCCACCGGGGCTTCACCGCGACCGCGTGGTTGGCCGGTGCCACGATGGCGTCCACCGCCGTGTTCGGCTGGCTCCGGCCGGAGAAGGACACCGGGTTCCTCGAGTCCCTCCTCTGGAGCGTCATCTTCGTGATCGTCATCCAGCTCTGGGGGATGATCGTCAGGGCCCGCCGGCAGCTCGTGGTCTCCCTGCGCGACCGGGCGCAGCGGGCGGAGTCGGAGCAACGTCTGCGCGTCTCCCAGGCCCGCACGCTCGAGCGCACCCGGATCGCCCGGGAGATGCACGACGTGCTCGCCCATCGGATCTCGCTGCTGAGCCTGCACGCCGGGGCTCTGGAGATCCACCCCGGCGTGGCCGACACCGCGGTGGCCGGCGCGGCCGGGGTGATCCGGGCCAGCGCGCACCAGGCCCTGCAGGATCTCCGCGAGGTGATCACCGTGCTGCGCGAGCCGGCGGACGAGTCGGCTCCGGAACGCCCCCAGCCGACGCTGTCGGAGCTGCCCATGCTCGCCGAGGAGTCCCGCGCCGCGGGAGCCAAGGTGAAGCTCACGCTGCACGTCGAGGTCGAGCAGGCTCTGCGGATGCCGGTGGGCACGGGGCGCACGGCCTACCGGATCGTCCAGGAAGGCCTGACGAACGCCCGCAAGCACGCCCCCGGCACCACCGTCCAGGTCGCGGTCGGTGGGTCGGCGGGAACAGGGCTGACCATCGACATCCGCAACCCGGCCCCGGTGGGCAGGCCGCTGCTGGTGATCCCGGGTACGGGTACCGGTCTCATCGGACTGACCGAACGCGCCACCCTGGCCGGGGGCACGCTGTCCCACGGCCGGGACCCGTACGGCGAATTCGTCCTCGAGGCCTGGCTGCCATGGCCCACCTGACAACCCCGCCCAGCGGTGACCGGACCAGCGGTGACCGGACCAGCGGTGACCGGCCGGGCGCGATCCGGGTGCTGATCGTGGACGACGACGCGCTGGTGCGCGCCGGGCTGACCATGATCCTCTCGACGGCGGCGGACGTCGAGGTCGTCGGGGAGGCCGCTGACGGCTTCGAGGTCCCGGGGGCCGTCGCGGCGAGCCGGCCGCATGTCGTTCTCATGGACATCCGGATGCCGCGGGTCGACGGGCTCGCCGCCACCGAGGCGTTGCGGGGGCGGGACGGGTCGCCCGAGGTCATCGTGCTGACCACGTTCGATGCCGACGAGTTCGTGCTCCGGGCGCTGCGGGCCGGGGCGAGCGGGTTCCTCCTCAAGGACACCCCGCCGGCGGAGATCCTGCACGCCGTGCGCAAGGTCGCCGCCGGGGAGGCGATGCTCTCGCCCACCGTCACCCGGCAGCTGATCGCCCATGTGGCCGCTCCCGGCACCGCTCGTCCCGGCGCGCATCCCCATCGGAATCAGGCGCTGGCCACGCTCGGTGTGCTGAGCGAGCGGGAGCGCGACGTCGCACTCGCGCTCGGTCAGGGCCGGTCGAACGCCGAGATATCCCAGGAGTTGTTCATGAGCCTGGCCACGGTCAAGGCGCATGTCTCCCGGCTCCTGGTGAAGCTCGACCTGAACAACCGGGTCCAGGTGGCCCTGCTCGTCCATGACGCGGGCCTGTCATGACGCGGGCCTGTCATGACGCGGGCCTGCCATGAAGCGGTCCTGTCATGAAGCCGGGGGAGGGCTCAGGGGAGCATCGGCTCGGTGGCGTGGTCCTCGGCCGCGCGCAGGACCCGCAGGATGTTGCCGCCGGTGAGCTGGGCGAGGTCCGGCGCGGACCAGCCGCGTCCCGCGAGTTCGTCGAGCAGGCGGGGATACCCGGAGACGTCCTCGAGTCCCAGCGGCAGCCGGTCACAGCCGTCGTAGTCGCCGCCCAGGCCGACACTTTGCACCCCGGCCACCTCGCGGATGTGGTCGATGTGGTTCGCGACGTCGGTGATCGTGGCTTCCGGGCGGGGGTTGGCCGTCAGCCAGGGGCGGAATTCCGGGGCTTCGTCGCTCCAGAGCCGCGGACCCGGGGCTCCGGCCACGATCTCCTCGCCGGGGCGCGGTGCCCGGGGCCATTCGTCGGTGGCGAGGCCGAGGCGGGACCATTCCGCGTCCGCCGCGGTTTCCCAGGCGGCGACGGCGGCCGAGACGAACGACGGGACGAACGTGGCCATGCACACGCCTTCGTTGGCGCGCAGGCGTACCAGGACGTCGTCGGGGGCGTTGCGGCGGTGATCGGTGACCGCCCGGGCCGACGAGTGGCTGAAGATCACCGGGGCGGTGGCCACGTCCAGGACCGCGTGCATGGTCGCGGTGGCCACGTGGGAGAGGTCCGGCAGGACGCCGATGCGCTGCATCTCGGCGACGACCGCCCGGCCCTCGTCGTTGAGGCCGTTCACGGCGGCCACGTCCGCCGCCGAGTCCGCCCAGGGCGTGTTGTGGTTGTGGGTGAGGGTCACGTACCGCACCCCCAGGCGGGCGAACGCGCGCAGCACCCCCAGCGACGACGCGAGGCTGTGCCCGCCCTCGATGCCGATCAACGACGCGATCCGGCCGCCGGCGATGGCCGCCGAGACCTCCGCGGCGGTCCGGGCGATGGCCAGGTCCCGCGGGTACGCGGCGACGAGCCGGTACACGGCGTCGACCTGTTCCAGGGTCGCCACGACCGCGTCGGGTTCGGAGAGGTCCGAGGGGACGTACACCGACCAGAACTGGCCGCCGACCCCGCCCGCGCGCAGCCGGGCGATGTCGGTGTGGAACTCGGGCCGGTCCGCGGCCAGGCCCGCCACCCGGTATCCGGCCCGCGCACGCAGCGCCATCGGCAGGTCGTTGTGCCCGTCGACCACCGGCATCGCGGCCAGCGCGGCCCCGACCACAGCAGCGGCCCCGGCACCAGAAGCACCGGGCGACGTGGCGGGGGAGGAGGGCACAGGGGGCGAGGCAGAGGTCACGGGTCCTCCAGACAGTTGATGATCAGCGCGCGAAGCATATGACCGGAACCACCCGGGAGTCCGGATTCCCCGGCTGCGAAATCCTCAAGTCGCGCCGAAAGGACCGTTCGCAACCGGCGTGCACCCGTTCGGGACCGTGCCGCGCACCGGGCGCCCCGGAATCTCTTCTCATGCCCGGCCGGTCAGCGGCTGGACAACGCGGGGGAGACAAAAGTTGCGTCGCTCGAAGCTGAAGATTTCCGTTACCGCCCTGGCCGCCCTGGCTGCCGGTGCCGGCGCCACGATGGCCGGCGCGAGTGCTGCTGCCGCCGCCGGTTCGGAGCTGCAGCTGGCCGCCTCGGGTGACACGTACGTGTCGAGCGGTCGTAAGGATGCTTCGTTCGGCGCCGAGGCGAAACTCTCCGTGGGCCGTGAGGACCGGGACGTGAAGCTGGGCTTCCTGCGCTTCGTCGTCCCGGCCGGTACGCCGGTCACCGGTGCCCGGCTCAAGCTGGTCACCGTCGGTGACGTGGCCGGCAAGCTGACCCTGAACCGGGTCGCCGGCACCGACTGGTCCGAGTCGTCGCTGACCTCGTCGAACGCCCCCGAGCTGGGCGATGTCGTCGACTCGGCCACGCCGGGGGCGGACGCCGCGGAGGTGACGTTCGACGTGAGCAAGGCGGTGACCGGCCCCGGCACGTACGCGTTCGCGCTGCGGTCCGACGCCTCCTCGATCACCCGTTTCCGGTCCACGGAGTCCGGCACCGGCCCGGTCCTGCTCGTCGGCACCAGCACCGAGGTCCCGGACATGCCCGCGGAGGACATCCCGCCGGCGATCGAGGACGAGGACATGCCGCCGCCCCCGCCGCCGGCGACCGGGACGGCCACCGGTGGCGAGTGTGTGACCGGCAAGCTGCTCGTACCGTCGTGCGGTGTCCTGTGGGGTGCCGCCGCCGGTGGATTCACCGACGCGCCGCGTGACGCCGCGCTCAAGAACTGGGAGAAGCTCAGCGGCCGCACCGCCAGCATCTTCCACACGTACCACAAGGGTGACGAGCCGTTCCCGACCAAGTCCGAGATGGCGATGGCCCGCGACGCCGCCAAGCCCCGCGTGCTGCTGCTGAACTGGAAGATCGCGTACGGTTCGTCCTGGGCCAAGGTCGCCCAGGGTGACCAGGACGCCCGCATCGACAAGTTCGCCGCCCGGATCAAGTCCTCGTTCCCGGAGAAGTTCTTCCTCGCGCTCAACCACGAGCCGGAGAACGACGTGAAGCCCGGCAAGGGTTCCGGCTGGGAGGCCAGGGACTTCGCGGCCATGTACCGCCACACGATCGAGCGGCTGCGCGCCAAGGGTGTCACCAACGCGATCAACGTCATGGCCTACATGGGCAACGAGAAGTGGATGGCGCAGTCGTGGTGGAAGGACCTGTACCCGGGCGACGACGTCGTCGACTGGATGGGTCTGGACTCGTACGTCAGTGCCGAGAAGGGTTACTACCACTACGGTGCGTTCGGTGACCTGCTCGACCGTTCCGCGCCGGGTGGCCAGGGTTTCTACGACTGGGCCGCGAGCAAGCACGCCGCGAAGCCGATCATGGTCGCCGAGTGGGGCGTCTACCACCGGGTCGGCAGGACCGCCGACAAGTCGGCCGGTTACCAGAGCGTCCTGCCGGAGCTGAAGAAGCGCCCGAACATCAAGGCCGTCGTGTACTTCGACACCAAGCGTGACGACCAGGGTGACCGCGACATCAGCATCGACAGCACGAAGACCGCGCTGTCCGCGTTCCGCACCCTCGCCGCCGACAAGATCTTCGACGTCAAGATCCGCTGAAGCGCCAGCCGCTGAGAGACCGACGACCGAGCCGCCCGGTGGGACATCCGGGCGGCTCGGTCGTCGTTACTGTGGCGGGCATGGATGCGCTGAGGACCTCGGCCCTGCTCGCGGCGACGATCACCACGGGCCTGATGGCCGGCCTGTTCTATGCGTACTCGATTTCGGTCATGCCGGCGCTGCGCGGCGCTGCGGACGCGGTGTTCGTCGAGGTCATGCAGCGGATCAACCGGGCGATCGTCAACGGCTGGTTCCTGCTCTGCTTCCTGGGCGCCCTGCTCATCGGCCTGGCGGCCACGATTCTGATCGCCGCCGGGGGAGACCGCCGCGTTCTGGTCCCGGCCGTCGCCGGACTTTTCCTGTACGCCGTGCAGGTCGCGATCACCGCCGGTGTCAGCGTCCCGTTGAACAATGCCCTCGACGCCGCGGGACAGCCGGATCCGGTGGCGGTCCGCACGGCGTTCGAGGGTCGCTGGGTCCGCTGGAACACGGCCCGGACCTGGCTGTGCGCCGCGTCGTTCACCTCCTGGACAATCAGTTGTTGCTTCAACTAACCGGTACGGCGTACCGTGACCATGTTGGTTGCATCTTCAACTAAGGACTGATCATGGCGCACGCGTACCCGTCCCCCGAGGTCGCCGTCCGTGGCGACCTGGCCTCGGACGCCCCGCTGGTGGTGCTGCTGCACGGCCGCGGCTCGCACGAGAACGAGATCATCGCGCTCGCGGACCACCTCCCGGCCGGTCCGGTGTACGCCGCGGTCCGAGCCCCGATCACCGAGGGTCCCGGTTACGCCTGGTTCGCCAACCGGGGCATCGGCCGCCCCCTGCCGGAGTCCCTGCGCTCGACGCTCGACTGGTTCCGCACCTGGCTCGACGGCGTCGCCCCGGCCGGGCGCCCGGTGCACCTCGTCGGCTTCAGCGGCGGTGCGGCGTTCGCGGGCGGCCTGCTGCTCGACGACCCGGCGCGGTACGCGGGCGCGGCCGTGCTCTACGGGACGCTGCCGTTCGACGCGGGCGTGCCGGTCACTCCGGACCGCCTCGCCGGTGTCCCGGTGTTCCTGGCCCACGGCTCCCAGGACGTGGTGATCCCGCCCGAGCTGCAGGCCCGCACCTGGTCCTACCTGCACGACGAGAGCGGTGCGACGCTCACCGCCCGCCGCGACCCGGTCGGGCACGGCCTGGCCGCCCCGGCCGTGACGGCCCTGCGCGAATGGCTCGAATCCCTCAGGTGACCGGGCGCCCGCCCGATCTCGGGGGGACGAGACGTGCCGACCGGCACCTCGGACCGGGGTGGGGAGGCGTTCGATGGCCGGCCTCCGCCGGAGTCCCTGCACGATCCTCGTCGGGCTCCTCGTCGCCCTGTTCGCCGCGTGCATGTGGCTCGCGCCCGGCGGCTCGGCCGTCACGGTGCTGGTCTCCAACATCGCGTCGGTGCTGATGACGGTCGCCGCCGGTGGCGCCGCCCTCGCCCGGGCCGCCCGGCGCGGCGGCCGCATGGGCATCACCTGGGCCGGCATCGGGCTCGGCTGCTTCTCCTACGCGTACGGCGAGGCGAGCTGGGCGTGGACCGAGTCCGTCGAGGGGCACGCGGTGTCCTCCCCGGGCCCCGCCGACCTCGGATACCTGGGCATGGTGCCGCTGATCGTGCTCGGCCTGCTGTTCGTCCCGGTGGCCCGGCAGTCGCTGGCCAATCGGGTCCGCGGCATCGTCGACGGGCTGATGATCGCCTGTTCGCTGCTGCTGATCAGCTGGATCGCGGTGCTGCACCCGCTGATCGAGGCCGGCTCGGACAGCACACTGGGCCTGGTCGTGCTGCTGGCGTACCCGCTCGGCGACGTCGTGCTGGTCACCGTCGTGCTGTACACGCTGGCGCAGCTGCGCCGCCAGGGCCAGGACTCCGGGCCGCTCATGCTCATCGGTGCGGCCATGGTGGTGGTCGGGGTCGCCGACAGCGCGTACGCGTACCTCACCCTGCACGGCACCTACAGCTCGGGTGGGCTGCTCGACCTCGGCTGGTTCCTCTGTTTCGCGCTGGTCCTGCTCGCCGCGCTGCACCCCGACCCGGGTCCGGCCGCGGGACCCGACCCGGTCCTGGCCACCCAGCCGTTCGCCGTGCTGGTCCCGTACGCGGCCGTGGTCATCGCCCTGGTCTGCAGCGTCGTCTTCTACGCCGTCGCGGGCCGGGCGGACGCCTTCTACTCGTACTCCCGCTCGGCGCTGATCCTGCTGATCGTGGTCCGCCAGCTGCTCACCCTGCTGGAGAACCGGCACCTCACCCGCGACCTGGAGGACCGGGTCGGCGCCCGCTCGGCCCAGCTGACCGTCAGCGAGGCGCGTTTCCGCGCCCTGGTGCAGCAGAGCTCCGACTCGGTCGCGATCATCGACGCCGACTCGACCATCCGGTACCAGAGCGACTCGGTGAAGAAGGTCTTCGGCTGGACCCCGGAGCACCTCGTCGGCCGCCGGCTCACCGACCTCGTCGAGCCGGCCGGCCGGGCGGCGCTCGGCACCGCGATCGCCGCGGCGCTGCGCGCACCCGGCCGGGCGATGGTCCTCGAACTGCCCGTGCGGCACCGCGACGACACGGTCCGGCTCGCCGAGATGACCGTCACCAACCTGCTCGACGTCCCCGGCATCCACGGGCTCGTGCTCAACACCCGCGACGTGCACGATCAGAAAGAACTGCAGGAACGCCTCGTGCACGAGGCTTATCACGACAGTCTCACCGGGCTCGCCAGCCGGGCGTTGTTCCACGTACGGGTGGAGGAGGCGGCCGCTGGCTGGACCCGTACCGATGAGGTCGCGATCCTGGTCCTCGATCTGGACGGCTTCAAACAGATCAACGACAGCCTGGGCCACGCCGCCGGCGACCAGCTCCTCGTGCAGGTCGCGGAGCGGATCCGCGCGGTGGTCCGGGAGGACGACACCGTGGCGCGCATCGGCGGCGACGAGTTCGGCGTGGTCGTCGTGTCGGATCCGGCCCGCCGCGACGCCGAGGCGGTCGCCGGGCGCATCGCCGCGACCCTGCGCGAGCCGTTCCTGGTCGGCGGCCGCGAGCTGCGCACCACGGCCAGCATCGGCCTGGCCCGCGCGGCCGACGCCGAGGACGTGGACCAGCTCATCCGCAACGCCGACCTGGCCATGTACCGGGCGAAGGCGCCGGGCGGCGACGCGCTGGCCGCCTACGACCCGGCGATGCTGGCCGGCCTCGTCGAGCGTCTCGAACTGGAGGCGGACCTGCGGGTCGCGCTCGCCCGCGAGGAACTGACCCTGCACTACCAGCCGACGGTCGACCTGCGTACCCATGCGATCGTCGGTCTCGAGGCCCTGGTCCGCTGGCGGCACCCGGTCCGCGGGCTGGTCTCCCCGCTCGACTTCATCGGTATCGCCGAGGCGACCGGCCTGATCGTCCCGCTGGGCCGCTGGGTCCTCGCGGAGGCCTGCCGCCAGGCCGTCGCGTGGGGCGCCGGCACCACCCGGCCGCTCAAGATGGCGGTCAACGTCTCGGTCCGGCAGTTCGAGCACGGCGATCTGGCCGCGACGGTCGCCGAGGTGCTGGCCGAGACCGGCATGCCGGCCGGGCAGCTGTGTCTCGAGATGACCGAGAGCGTGCTGCTCACCGACACCGACGAGAACCTCACCCAGCTGCACCGCCTCAAGGCGCTGGGCGTCACCCTGGCGATGGACGATTTCGGTACGGGCTATTCGTCACTGGCCTACCTGCGCCGCTACCCGATGGACATTCTCAAGATCGACCGCTCGTTCGTGGACCGCCTCAGCGGCGACGCCGGCGCACCGGGGGAGCCGCAGGACGAGGCGCTGGTCGCCACGATCATCCGCCTCGGCCGCAGCCTCGGCATGACCACCGTGGCCGAGGGCATCGAGGACACCCGCCAGCTGGCCACGCTGCGCGACCTGCGCTGCGACCTGGCCCAGGGCTTCCTGCTGTCCCGCCCGCTCCCGGCCGGCGACGCCACCCGCCTGCTCGACGAGGGACTCACCCCGCTGCCCGACCACGTCATGGCCTAGCCTCCTAGGACGCCCTAGCGGGGGTGGGGGCGGTCACCGATCGGCGACCGTGCTGTCGAGGATGCCGTAGCGGCCCATGATCGTGGCTCGACGGGCCCGGTTGACCGCCCGGACCCGGCGGCCGAGGACGAACACGTCGGCCAGTGCCCACACCCCGAGCCCGCCCAGCGTGTACAGCATCGCGAACGACCGGGCGGTGTCACCGAGATAGAAGCGGTGCCCGCCGAAGACGCCGCTCACGCACCACAGCGCGTACGCGATCCGGGGTTCCTTGCGAACCGCCTCGTACTCGGCCTCGGCGCGCAGCACCCGCAGCCGTTCCCACTCCGGGAGCACCGTCATCGCGGCTCGATCTGCAGGTCGTGGAAGTCGCCGACCGAGAGGACGACCGTGCCGTCCTGGACGAGCTGGTAGTCCCACAGGACCCCGAACTCGAACGCGGTGAACAGCTCCCGCGCGGCCGGGGTCAGCGGGCCCTCGATCTCGATCGCGTCGCGCATGCCGGTCCAGGGGCGCACCTCGACCCGGGGCAGGGCCTGGAACTCGGTGCGGCCCGCACTCAGCGGACCCTCGCCGTCCGGCGTGTGGAGGCGGAACGTGTCTGCGCGGTCCAGGTGCTCCCGCAGCAGCACCGGCCACTCGTCGTCGGGCACACGGCCGAGGTATTCCACAGTCGGGTCCTTGTCGTCGTCGCGGATGATCCGGCGACGTTATCGGGCCGACGGCCCGGGTGCCATCCGATTCAGCCGGTGGTGCAGGGCGAGCTGGAGGTGCAGGCGGGTGTCCGGGTCGTCGAGGGCGGCGCCGGCCACCTGGCGGATCTTGCGCATCCGGTAGCGGACGGTCTGCGGGTGCGCGTGCAGGGCTTCCGCCGTGGCCACCACCTGCCCCTGGGCGCGGAGCCAGGCGTGCAGCGTCTCCAGCTCCGGGCGGCGCAACGCTTCCAGGGGTTTCAGCCAGCCGGCCGCATACCGGTCCATGAGGCCCGGTTCCCACGCCGTGACCAGGTCGAAGAGCCGGTCCTCGCAGCGCAGCAACCCGGTGCCCGGCAGGATCCGCAGCGCGTGGCTGGACAGGCGGTAGGACTCGCGGGCGGCGGCCAGCGGCACGGCCGGGCCCAGGGCGGCCCGGCGGCCGGCGAGGACCGCTTCGAGGTGGACGAGGCGCCCGGGGGTCTGCGGGGCGGGCACCACCATCCGGGTCGCGTCGTCGATGACCGCGGCGATGGTGCCGTGCCCGGCGGTCCGGGCGAGGTGGGCGCCGTCGGTCCCGTCGACGCTGAGCACCGCGACGGTGGCGGGCAGCGGCCAGCGCGCGGCGTCCGCGGCGGCCTGCAGCACCGCGCCGCCGGGCGGGTCGGGCTGCACCAGCAGGGTGATCAGCCGGCGCCGGGTGGTGTCCCAGTCCCGGCCGTGTTCCTCCTGCTCGGCCAGGTAACCCTCGGCCGCGGCCCCGGCGAGGGTGTCGACGAAACCGAACAGCGCGGACGCCAGCGCGTACAGGATCTCGGGTCTGAGATCTTGTCCGACGAGGAACGCCCAGAGGTCACGGCCGCCGACGGTGAGGATCGCGCGCAGAGCGTCGACGCGGTGTCCCTCGCGGAACTCGGTGCGGCCGAGCCGGACGAAGACCGCGCGGTGCGGTGCCATGTCGTGGTCCGGGTCGGTGACGGTGCGCACGAACGCGTCGACGGCGGTCTCGACGCCGAGAGTGAGGCCGCGGCCCTGCCCGCCGGTGAGGGAGCGGCCCTGGGCGCTCATCTCGGCGCGGACGGTGCGCAGCAGGCGGGCGTTGATCTGCGGTCGCAGCTCGGCGATCATTTGTCATCCCGGTGCTAAGGCCGTGGCATTTTTGTGACGTGCGGGAGGATCATTTTGGCACTGCGGTGCCTATTTTGGAGACCGTGGACGCAGATGTGATCGTTGTGGGTGCGGGGCTGGCCGGGCTGGCCGCGACCGCGGAGCTGACCGATGCCGGGCGTACGGTGCTGCTGCTCGACCAGGAGCCGGAGCAGAGCCTCGGTGGCCAGGCGTTCTGGGCGTTCGGCGGCCTGTTCATGGTCGACACGCCCGAGCAGCGCCGGATGGGCATCAAGGACTCCTTCGATCTGGCCTGGCAGGACTGGCTGGGCAGCGCCGCGTTCGACCGCCCCGAGGACGAATGGCCCCGCAGGTGGGCCGAGGCCTACGTGCACTTCGCCGCCGGCGAGATGCGCGGCTGGCTGCATGAGCAGGGACACCGCTCGTTCCCGCTGGTCGGCTGGCCCGAGCGCGGCGGTGCGGCCGCCGACGGCCACGGCAACTCCGTGCCCCGCTTCCACATCACCTGGGGGACCGGGCCGGGCGTGGTGGCACCCTTCGAGCGACGGGTGCGCGCCGCGGCCGAGCGGGGTCTCGTCACGTTCGGGTTCCGGCACCGGGTCGACGACCTGGTCGTGACCGCCGGCACGGTCACCGGGGTGCGCGGCACGGTCTTCGAGGCCAGCGACGTGCGGCGCGGCGCCCCCAGTTCACGGACCGCGATCACCGATTTCGCGTACGAGGCCCCGGTCGTGATCGTGACCTCCGGCGGCATCGGTGGCAACCAGGACCTGGTCCGGGCGGCCTGGCCGGCCCGGCTCGGCACCCCGCCGAGGACCATGGTCACCGGCGTTCCGGCACACGTGGACGGCCGGATGCTGGGCATCACCGAACGCGCCGGCGGCCGGATCATCAACCCGGACCGGATGTGGCACTACACCGAGGGCCTGCGCAACTGGGACCCGATCTGGCCCGACCACGGCATCCGCATCCTGCCCGGCCCGTCGTCGCTGTGGCTGGACGCGACCGGCCGCCGCCTGCCCGCGCCGCTGTTCCCCGGCTTCGACACCCTGGGCACCCTGAAACACCTGATGGGTACGGGCCACGAGTACAGCTGGTTCGTCCTCACCCAGAAGATCATCGAGAAGGAGTTCGCGCTCTCGGGCTCCGAGCAGAACCCGGACCTGACCGGCAAGAGCGTGCGCCAGGTCCTCGGCCGGATCCGCCCCGGGGCCACCCCGCCGGTCGAGGCGTTCAAGCAGCACGGCGAGGACTTCGTGGTCGCGGCCACCCTGCCGGAGCTGGTCGAGGGCATGAACAAGCTGGCCGCCGCGTCCGGTGGGCCGGCGCTGGACCTGACGTCGGTCCGCGGCATCATCGAGGCCCGCGACCGCGAGGTCGACAACCCGTTCGGCAAGGACGCCCAGATGACGGCGATCCGCGGAGCCCGGCACTACCGCGGCGACAAGATCGTCCGGGTGGCGGCCCCGCACCGCCTGCTCGACCCGGCGGCCGGCCCGCTGATCGCGGTCCGGCTCAACATCCTCACCCGCAAGACCCTCGGCGGCCTGCAGACCGACCTCGACGCCCGCGTCCTGCGAGCCGACGGCACCCCGCTGCCGGGCGTCTACGCGGCGGGCGAGGCAGCCGGTTTCGGCGGCGGCGGCATGCACGGCTACAACTCCCTGGAAGGAACGTTCCTGGGCGGCTGCATCTTCTCCGGCCGCACCGCCGGCCGCGCGGCAGCCGCGGCCCTGGCCTGAGGCTGTCAGTAGTGCAGCTCGCGACCGTCGAGCCCGGGTGACGGGGGTCGCGGGAACAGTGACGTCACCAGCATGGTGAGTCCGAGCAGCAGGAACGTCGCCAGCAGCGCCGATTCCGCCCGCTTCCAGTCGGTGTCCTCGCCCCAGATGGCGGGGACGTCCGCCGGGAGTGCGCCGGCCCGCGGCGCCGCTGCGACGCCCGCCCACGCCACAGCGGTGCCGGTCCGCCCGCCGTGGGCCTCGCCGGCAACTCTGATCCGGGCCACGTCGACGTTCATCTCGACGTTCGCCGGCTCGCGGCCGGCCACGGTCACGAGCGCCGCCTCCACGAGCTGGGAACCGGCGTCGCCCTCGGTGAGTTCGGCCGGCCAGCCGTAACCGTCGGTGCGGGCGTCGACCACACCGGCGGTCACCGTGAGCAGGGCCAGCCCGCCGAGTGCGGTCCAGCGCGACCATCGTGGCCCGGACCCCGGGAGCGCCGGGCTCATCCAGGCCACGGCGAGCAGGGCGGCGATCGCGGCGGTGCCGGCCCAGGGGATCAGCCGGCGGTCCAGGAACAGTCCGGCGACCTGCAGGCCCGCGGTGGTCAGGAAGACGCACGCGATCCGGTCCAAGGCGGGCACCTCGTGATGATAGCCGCGCTCAGGCGGAAAACGGCCCGCATCCGTCGCTCGGATGCGGGCCGCCGTGCGCCGGTCGGTCAGCTGGTGGCGGTCAGGTCGTAGACCGTGCTGCTGCCGATCGTGGTGGACGGGTAGTTCTCGGAGACCCAGGTGGCGATCTGCGAGGCCTCGGTGGTCCCGCTGTCCTGACCGCCGCCACCGCCCATGCCGCCGCCGGAGATGTAGTAGGTGATCTGCCCGGCCGCGACGTAGGCCTTGAACTCCGCCAGGGTGGGGGAGGGGTCGCTGCCGTTCCAGCCGCCGAGCGCGATGACCGCGGTGCCGCTGGCGAGCTCCAGGTCCGCCGCGGACGTGGCCCCGCTGACCGCCGCCGACCACGTCGTCGTGGTCGCCTTCAGCGCTGCGGTCATCTCGGCGCTGGTGCTCTGCCCACCCATCCCGCCGCCCGTCCGGCCCCCGCCGCCCTGCGTGCCGCTTTCCGCGGTGGTGCCGTCCTGCGTGCCGCCTTCCGCGGTGGTGCCGTCCTGTGTGGTGGTGCCGTCCGGTGTGGTGGTGCTGTCCGGGGCGGTGGGGGCACCATCCTGCGTACCCGTCGCGGTGTCGTCCTGCGATGTGCCGCCGGGGCGCTGACCGCCCGGACCACCGGTGCCGCCGCCCGGGCCGCCCATGCCCCCGCCGCCACCCATGCCACTCCGGGTGACCCCCGCCGGGCCGCTCGTCGGGATGCTGCCGGTGTGCGCCTCACCCACCGTGGCCGTCGCCCAGGCCGCGCTGCCCGCGCCGGCCGACAGCACCCCCGCCAGCACCGCGACCACCGCGACCTTGCGCAGCCGCAGCGTGCGGTGGCCGCCGTGGCGGGCCGCGTCGCCGGGCCGGGCCGTGACCGCCAGGACCAGCGCCGCGAGAACGCCGACAGCGAGGGCGGCCCAGCGCAGCACCGGGAGCCAGTCGCTGCGGCCGAGCAGCACCCACGCCCAGACCGCGGTGCCGGCGACCATCGCGGCCAGGGTGAGCCGGGCCGCGAGCGTGCCCCGGTACAGCCACATGATCCGTCCGCTGACCGCGACCAGCGCCGCGATGCCCGGGGCGAGCGCGACCGTGTAGTACGGGTGGATCGTGCCGCTCATGTACGAGAACGTGACGCCGGTGACCAGCACCCAGCCGCCCCAGAGCAGGGCCGCGGCCCGGGCCCGGTCGGTGCGCGGCGCCTTCCACGTCGCGGCGAGGACCGCGACCATACCGAGCAGGGCGGCCGGCAGCAGCCAGGAGATCTCCAGGCCCATCGACGACCCGAACAGCCGGCCGATACCGGTGGCGCCGCCGAAGCTCGTGTTCTGACCGCCGCCCCCGCCGCCCCCGCCGCCGCCGTTGCCGGACCCGCCGAGGATCCGGCCCAGACCGTTGTAGCCCAGTGCGAGTTCCCACAGCGTGTTGTTGGTGGACCCGGCGATGTAGGGCCGCGACGACGCCGGCCACAGTGACACCAGCGCGATGTACCAGCCGGCCGACACGGTCATGGCGAGCCCGGCGACCAGCAGGTCCCGGATCCGCTTGCCGAGCCCGGTCGGCGCGGCGACGAGGTAGACCAGGGCGAACGCGGGCAGCACCAGGAACGCCTGCATCATCTTCGTCAGGAACCCGAAACCGAGCAGGGTGCCGGTCAGGGCCAGCCACTTCCACGACGCCGTCTCCACCGCGCGGACCGTCGCGTACGCACCGGCGGTCATCAGCAGCACCAGCAGCGCGTCCGGGTTGTCGTAGCGGAACATCAGCACCGCGACCGGGGTGAGCGCGAGAGCGGTACCGGCCAGCAGCCCCGCGACCGGGCCGAACCAGCGCTTGACCGCCGCGTACACCAGGGCGACCGAGGCGACGCCCATGAGCGCCTGCGGGGCGAGGATCGCCCAGCTGTTCACGCCGAAGATGCGCGCCGACAGCCCCATCACCCACATCGCCGCGGGCGGTTTGTCCACCGTGATGGCGTTGCCGGCGTCGAGCGAGCCGAACAGCCACGCCTTCCAGCTCTGCGCACCGGCCTGGGCCGCCGCCGCATAGAAGCTGTTCCCCCAGCCGGAGGCGGACAGGTTCCACAGGTAGAGCACGGCGGTGCCGAGGAGCAGGACACCGAGCGCGACCTTCTCCCAGCCGGGTCCGCGGCGCCGGTGCTGCGGCGGCGCCGCGTCGGGGGTGGTGGCCGGACGGTCCATCAACGTCGTCATGCCACCACCGTCGTGACCACGGCTACGGGAGCTCTGTGTTCGTTCTGTGCGCCGTCTGTGAGGCCTGGATCACTCCCGCGGGTCGATATGGATCTTCGGCCCGGTTCCCCACCCCGGCAGGCGCTGCCCGGAGAGCACCGTCGCGGCGTCGGCCAGACCCACGGTCGCGGCGACCAGCGGCCGCGGATCGACCGCCCCGGACGCGTACAGCTTGATCGTCCCGGCCAGCCCGCCCGACCCGCTGAGCACCCCGGTGGCGGTGACATCCTTGAGCACCAGCGCCCGGCTGTCGACCGGGCTCGGATGCGCGGCGATCCCGATGAACACGACCCGCCCGCCCGGTTCGACCAGATCGACCGCCCGAGCCGGCACACCCGTACCCGTGGAGGCGTCGATCACCGCGTCCCACCGCAGGTCAGGAAGGTCATCGGCGGTCCAGACGCGGTCGCTCCCGTGCTCACCCAGCAGATGCACCTCGGCCCCCTGAGCCTCCGCGATCATCGCGGCCAGCAACCCGATCGTCCCCGGCCCTGCCACCAGCACCCGCTGCCCCGGGGCCAGATCGGCGGCCCGCACCGCCCGCAGGGCGTTGGCCCCGGGCTCCACCAGCGCCCCCAGCGTCGCGTCGACACTGTCCGGAAGCACAAAGAGCGACCGCACGGGTACGGCCATGAGCTGCGCGAGAGCCCCCGGAAACCCGTTCCGGATCCCGATCTCGAACCGGTCCGCACACAGATGCTGACGCCCGCCCAGACATCGTGCACAGTGCCCGCAGCCGAGCATCGTGTCCCCGGTGACCCGCTTCCCGACCCACCCGGGATCAACCCCCACCCCCACGGAGGCCACCGTCCCGCACCACTCATGCCCGATCCGGACCGGGTACGCGGCCTGCCCGGTATGCAGATACGTCATGTGCCCCGAATAGAACTCGGCATCGGTGCCGCACACCCCGGCCCGCTCCACCGCCACCACAACATCCCCGGGCCCGGCAACCGGCTCCCCGACATCCTGCACAGCAGCGGCCCCAGGCCCGGTGATCACAAACGCACGCATGCCCCCATCAAACACGCCCCCGCCCTCACCAGGTCCCGTCGTCCCGCACCCGAGGCGTGAACCCACCGGTCAGCAACGTGATCAACGCCTGGTCGAAGGTCTCAGCGATGAACCATTCCCCACCCTGGTCCAGCGCGAACACCCGGCCCCGCTCGTCGACGGTGAGAAAAGAGGTCTCGGCCTCGGCGCCGATCGGGAACAGCCGTGCTCCGATGACCTGGCCGAATTCGTACAACACGTCCGCGCTGTGCATAGCGTCCCGTGGGTCGATGGTGAAATACCGGATCCGTTGATCAATGCCTGGGCCGCAGCGGCCGGCGGTCAGCAACGTGATGGATTCCAGGGCAGCGGACGCTGCGGGGAAGCCCTCGTGACGATGTTCTTTGCCCTCGACCGCGACGATGTCAGCGGTCATGACCGCGACCATGCCGGCGGCGACGTTGGGCTTCCGCTGCGGCCGCCAGTGAGCGTCGAGGAGAGCGGAGGCGATGTCGTCGGGGAACCGGTCGGGCACCGGGTTGGGCTGGGCCGGCGGGATCCGCTCGAAAAGCGCTCCGGTCGCGGCCCGCGGGATCAGACTCAGTTGGGTGAGCACCTCGATGCAGGTCTCGCACGGTGTGACGGGCCGGCCGCCGAGCGGGTCGCCGGGTTCGCGGATCTGGAACGTCTCGAGGTGGGCGGTGCCCAGCAGTTCGCGGGCCTGGTCGACGGTCAGCGGTGCGAGTCCTTCAGCGGCCCGGGTGTGATCGGCTTCGTGCAGTGCGTCGGAGGTCACGAGGATCTCGGCGTGGCGTTCGGCGCCTCGTACTTTATGGCCGTGCGCGATGGCGGCGAGTCGGTCGGCGATCAGGGGGTGATAACTGAATTCCTGGTCGCCCTTGGCGCCGCGGGCGATGATGAGTCGTCCGTTGAGGGTGATGTGGGCGGCGGTGTTCGGCGTGGAGCGGCGGTGCGCGTTGCGGCGTAGCTCGACCTCGGCGTCGGCGGTCTTGGGTGGGCCGACGATGGTGTCGCGGTGTTCGCGGTACATCCGGTGGACCTCGGCGTTCGGTACCCGGGGCCAGTACGACAGTCGGCCGGTCTCCCGGTCGATGACGGTGGTGCCGCCGTCGGGGGCCGCCCCAGGTTGCCGTTCGACCGGGTTGCTGGCCACCACGAATCCGAGGTCGAACTCGTCGACCACGGGCACGTGCTCGACGCCGCGCCGGACCGACTCGCCGTGGGCCCAGCCTGCGGCGATGTCCTCGGCGTCGGCGCGGGTGATCATTCGAACTCCTTCGGGTACGGGATGAGGGCCTACCAGGTGCCGTCGTCGCGGATGCGGTGGGTGCGGCTGCCGAGCAGCAATGCGGTCATAGCCTCGTCCATGGTGTCGGCGATGAACCACTCGCCACCCTGGTCGAGTGCGAAGACCCGGCCGTGCTCGTCGATCGCGAGCACCGATTCGGAGAAGCCCTCGGCGCCGATCGGGAACAAACGGGCGCCGATCATGGTGCCGAGCTCGTGCAGCGCGTCCGCGTGATGGTCCACCGAGGTGTCGATGCCGATGAAGTACCACCGGACCCGCTCGGCGATGCCGGGGCTCCACCGGTCCGGGCTGACCCCGCCGAACTCGGCGAGCGCCGCGAGCGCCGCGGGGAACGCCGTCAGCCGGTGCTCCCGGCCGGGCACCGACTCGGCCCGCTGCACCAGGGCCGCGGCGTCCGGCCCTGGCCTCGTTCTCCAGCCGCCCCCGGCCAGTTCCCAGGCCACCTCCGGCGGGAAGCGACCGGGCTGGGGGTCCGTACCGGAATCGAGCTTTTTGACCTGGCTCATGATCCGTTGTTTCCACGGCACCAGGGCAATGTTGATCAGGGCGTCGTTGCAGGACGGGCAGGGCTCGGCACGCTTGCCACCCAGGACGTCACCGGGTTCGCGGATGTGGAACGTCTCGAAGCGGGCCGTCAGCATCAGCTTGCGGGCCTCCGCCAGGCTCAGCGGTGGCTGCTCCTGCTCGGCGCGGATCCGGTCGGTCTCGTGCAGGACGTCGGAGAGCACCAGCAGTTCGGCGTGCCGTTCCGCGCCGCGGACCAGGTGGCCGGCCGGGACGTCCGCCAGCCAGGCCGCCACCAACGGGTGGTGGTTCAGGTCCTGGTCGCCCTTGGCGCCGCGGGCGATGTACAGCTTGCCGCCGAGGGTGATGTGCGCCGCGACCGAAGGACTGGCCCGGCGGTGGGCGTTTCGTTTGAGTTCCACCTCGGCGTCGGACGTGCGGGGTGGGTCGACCACGGCCGCGCGCCGCTGCCGGTAGAGCTCCTCGAGCGCTTCGGCCGGCACGTTGGGCCAGTGGGACAGCCGGCCGGTCTCGCGGTCGATCACCGTGGTCGCGTCCTCGCCCGGGACGGTCAGCGTGGTCTCGGGCAGTCGCATCCACACCGCGAAGCCGAGGTCGAACTCCTCCACGACCGGGCGGCATTCGTACCCCCGGCGCAGTGTCTCGCGGTGGGCCCAGCCCACGGCGATGTCGTCCGCCGTCGCCCGCGTGATCATGTCTGGCCGCCCCCTCTTGCCTTGAGCTGCCGAAGTTACCGGACAACGCCGCATCGAGGTGCCCGGTAGTCTCCAGCAGGCGAACAAGGGGTTCCGGGGGAGGACGACCGTGCCGCATTCGGCTGACCGCGACGCGAATCACGCGCTTCGAGCGCGCTTCGATGACGTGCGCGCGCAATATGACCGGCTTCGCTCGGGTATGGACGAGTTGCAGCAGCGGTTGGCGAGTATGGCCGTTACGGTCGAATCGCCCGATGGCCTCGTCCGTGCGACCGTCGGGCCGCGCGGACAGCTCATCGACCTCAAGCTCGACCGCGGCATCTACCGTGAGGGCGACCAGGACAAACTGGCGCGCACGATCCTCGCCACCGTCGAGAAAGCGGTCGCCCGGACCACCGACGAGGTGCAGGAAATCATGAAGGAGTACATGCCGGCGGATTCCGCGGCGGCCGGGTTCCTGCGCGACGGGGACTTCGGCAAGCTGCTCGCCCGGCAGGACCGCATCATGCGCGAGGAGGACGATCGGGATGCCTGACGGTGGCGAGCTGTACCTCGACCCGCAACGGGCCATCGCCGGCGGGCGCGACCTCGCCGCGGCCGGCAAGGACCTCGTCGACCGGCGCAACGGCATCGGCGCGGACATCATCGCCGCGAGCAGCCAGAAGCCGTGGGGCATGGACGACATCGGTGCCGCCTTCGACCAGCAGTACGCCCCCATGGAGGCCAAGCTGATGGAGGCCTGGCTGAGGATCGCCGAGTACGTGGAGGGCCTGGGCGAAGCGGCTGTCGCCTCGGTCAACGACAACCTGCACGCCGACGCGGAAGCCTCCACCCGCGTGATCGACGCGTACAAGAAGCACTGACCGTATGACGATCCTGCCGAGCCCCATCCCGCACCCCTTCGACTTCTCCCCGTGGGATCTGCCCGACTGGGCGTACACGGCGCTCGAATGGGCTGTCGGTTTCGACTGGCCCGAAGGCAATGAAAAAACCACGTGGGACATTGCCGACCAGTGGTACGAGATCACGTCCACACTCGCCGGCCCCCGCGACGAGTCCTACGCGGCCGCCGCCGAGGTCATCGGCGCGTACGGTGGCTCGGGCGTCACCATCGACGCGTTCGCCGCGGCCTGGGACAAGATCTCGCAGGGTACGGACGCCCCGCTCAACTCGTTGCTGGAGTTCGCCGACGAGATGGGCAAGATGGTCGAGAGCTGCGGCTGCGACATCGAAGGCGCCAAGATCGAGGCCTGGATCGAACTCGGCCTGTTCGTCATCGAACTGATCGGCCTCGCGGTGACCGTCGCGCTCACCCTCGGCGCGGCCTCCCCGGCGGCCGGCGGCCTGATCGCCGCGACCCGGTACGCCATCCAGCAGATCTTCAAGCGACTGCTCGCCCAGCTCAGCAAGAAGGCGCTCAAGGCCACCCTGAAGGAAGCCGGCAAGCGCGCCGCCAAGCAGCTCACCACCAAGGCCGGCCTGCGCAAACTCGGCAAGGAAGCACTCGAGGAAGGCTTCGACGAGGCCCGTGAGGAATTCGCGACCAACCTCGGCATCCAGGCCTACCAGAACACGACCGGCCGCCGCGACGGCATCGACGGCAGCGACCTCGCCTGGTCGACCGCCGCGGGAGCGGCCGGCGGCGCGGCGGCGAGCGGCGCCCACATCGGCGCGGGCCACGGCAACAACAGCCTGCTCCGCGGCGCGGCCGCCGAGGTCCTCGGCGAATTCGGCGGCGCGGCGGCCACCGGAAACCTCCCGACCAGCTTCGAGAGCGTCGCGAAGTCAGCGGTCTCGGGAGCAAGCGGCTCTGCCATCAGCGGCGCGCGGGGAGACTTCAGCAACCTCGACCTGAGCAGCCTGGACGGCGGCGTCCCGACCCTGCCGTCCGGCCTGTCCGGTGATGTCCGCCTGCCCTCGTCGGCCGCAGACCCGGTCGTCTCACCGGCCGGTGACTACGCGGGCGGGGGATCGAGCCCCGCCTCGTCGAGCCCGGCTTCGTCGTCCCCGGCCTCGCCGGTCAGCTATGCCTCGGGCAATGACTCTCCGACGTCATCCCCGTCCGCGTCCGCCCCGGCATCGTCTTTGCCCGCATCTTCCGCCGCGTCGCATTCGGCGGCCTCGCCGGCGGCACCCGCTTCCACGCCGGTCTCGCATACTGCTGCTTCCGCGGTGAGCACAGCGTCCGCCCCTGCCGTCGGCATCGCCACGGATGCCGGCCCTGTGCAAGTCAACGCGACCGTGGCGTCCGACGGCGGTGTGTCTGCGGCTACGGACCCGATTGCCCACGCAACCCCATCGGACACGGGTGTGAGCCTGTCATCCATCGCCCCGCCGATGGACGCACCCGCCGGACACGTCGACACCGGCCCGGCGCCTGCGTCATCGCCACTGTCGACCTCGACGCCGTCCTCACCCGGATCGGTGACGACGAACCCCACAACGGCCACTCCTTCGGCGGGTCCCGCTGGTTCACTGCCTAACAGTCCGCTGAATGCCAGCCCTCTCGCTGGGGGCCCAATGATCAGCGGACCGTTGCCCTCACCAGCGAATTCTTCGCCGTCGTTGTCGACGGTCAACTCACCGCAAAATCTCACCACCAACCCCACTACTGGTGGACCGCAGTCTCCCGGCGGCCCATTGACCAATCCTGCTGGTACGCCCCCAAACACGTCCACTACAGGTGCTGCCCCTAACGGGGGCGTACGGCCGGATCTGACCCCTCGTAGCAGTGCCCCGCTGGTCATCGCGCCGCTGTCGTCTCCGGGACCTTCCGCAACGTCACCCCGGGACGTCGCTCCGATCCGGACGAACCCGTCCTCGATCACTGCCCCAGCAAATCCGGCTCCACCCGGGAATCCTTCCGTTCCGTCCTCTCCGTCCTCAGCACCGCCCGCGAACCAGTCGCCGCCAGTACGACCGGCCTCTCCCGCCGATACACCGCTTACGAACCCCCGCGCCGACGGTGTGCGACCCGACCCGTCGGGACCGTTCATCGGCACTGCGCCTCCAGGTGCGCCCGGCGCTCCGGGTCAGAATGGCCGTACCCCACAACAGGACCTCGCGGAGCGGCAGTATTTCGACGCTTCGGCAAATACCCAGCTGACGGTCTATCCCGATGCGCTGAACGCCGAACGTAAACGACTTGACTCGGCTCTTTACCAGAACCGCTACGACCAAGGTGTCGCCCTCAGTTCCAGAAACTACGCGGTTCAAGTCGGGGATCTGGTCACTGCACGAGACCAGCAGCAGGAGCTGGACGAACTCCGCCAAACGGCGGGGAAACTTCAGCAAGATCGTCAAAATGTCGAGAACCCGAACAGTGGCTATGAATTTCGACTGACCGCACAGGATCATACAAGGGCGAATGCCGACCTCGGGCAACTCGCGGCTGGGCCGGTGCAAACCACCGAACGGTCCGCGCTCACCGGCAACGGTCATCCGCCGTCTGCTGCGTCGCTGCGTAACTATTATCACGAGGGCGGATTGCGTCCACCGTTAAGTCAGCATCAGGTCGACCTGGAGCTTGCGATGCCCCGGGACGCGAACGGCGACCCGATGCGTGCCGTGGACCCGCGTACCGGCGGGTATCGGCACCTCATCAACGACGGTGGTCCAACGGCTGATCCCACGCGTGGTAACAACTGCCTGGACTGTTCATTGTCATTCTTCGATACATATGTGCATGGTCGGCCACGCGTTGCGGCGCCCCGAACGTTCGACTCGTACGTGGTCGGCCACCCGACCATCCAGATGAACGGTGAGGCCGAAGGGCCCAGGCGTGCCGAACTGGCAATGAACAGCTGGCATACCGAGATCACCCCATGGGTCGGCAACAAGGCCGTGGCGCAGGCCAAGGCTGAGGTCGACCAGGGCTTCAACGCGTTGCACCAGACGTTGCTCAACGGGGGCCCGGGTTCGTGCGCGGTGGTCATCACCTACTGGGAGGGCGGTGGGGGTCACGCCTGGAACGCGGTCAACCACAACGGCACGATCCTCTACCTGGACACGCAGACGAACCAGTTGGTTGATTCGAGCCAGCCAGCCCAGGGTGCCGTCAGAACCCTTTACGGCCACCACGGAGTATCCCAGGACAACAACGTCGTTCAGCTCGCCGCCATCATGGTCGACGGCCAAGGCAACCCGATGTTCGTCCCTAACACCAACCTGGTCCAGGGCAGCCTCCGAGCAACGCACCCTGTGGTTGTGCCACAGCCGCCCGTGCAGCCCGTCGTGCAGACGCAGATTAATCAGCAGCCGCCACCGGGACCTCCGCACATGCCCCCGGTCCAGCAGAGTCAGCCGGTCCAGCCTATCTCCGACGATGTGAGCTTGAGTTTCACAGAGCCGACCGTGGAGAGGCCGGCGCCGTTGTCTGATCTGGACCGGCTCTCGGTGCTCGATCCTCAGCCGCGGGACCAGGCTGACCGGATCCGGATGGCGCTGGCCCCCGATGCGCCGGCGCCCGATCCTGGGCCGAGCACCAAACCGGACGCGGGGGCACGGGAGGTTGCCGAGGCCGAGGCACGGGCCACCTATCAGTACGCGCTCAACCAGCAACGGGCTGAGTTTGCCGAGAATCATCGGCAGGAGCTGGGGCGGGATCTGCGGCGGGAGTCGGTACGCGAGGAGGAGGTTGCCGAGAACCTTTCCCGCCAGGCCTCCCTCGCGTTCGGCGACGGGCAGGACGCCAATGGTGAGCGCTACCGGGCGTTGTCCGATGTGGCGCTGGAGGCTTCGGCGGACCTCCGGGATCAGGCGATCGCGGTGGAGCGGGGCACCGCGCCGGTCGGGGATGTCGAGGTTGATGGGCCGGAGTGGCATCGGGTCAATGAGGATCCGGGTGATCTTGCGCCCGGGCCGGTGGAGACCGATGATCGCTCGGCGCTGACCGGGGATGACCGACCTCGGCCGGTCGACATGTCGCGGCGTTACAACGAGCGGGGTGGGTTACGGCCCCCGCTGGCCGTGCATCAGACCGACCTGGAGCGGGCCATGCCGCGCGACGCGGAGGGCCGGGTTCTGCGGCAGGCCGATCCCCGGGACGGGGAGTGGTTCGGGCTGATGAACGACGGTGGTCCGGAGGTTGATCCGACCCGGTCGATCAACTGCGGTGACACAGTCCTTTCACTGTACGAGACGTACGTGCACGGGCGGCCCCGGGTTTCCGCTCCTCGTACGTTCGACGGTTATCACGACGGTGACCCGGACCGGCCGATGGGCGCGGAGCGGAATGTTCTCTCGCGGATCCAGGCGACGACCGGTGGACGGTTCCAGGGGTTGTGCCCGGACGTCAGCGACCTCGACCCGCAGGATGCCCGGCAGGCAGTGCAGCTCGCCCAGCGGAACCTGCACAACCATCTGCTGAATTCCGGGCATGGTTCATTCGCGTTCGTCACCACGAGGTCCGAGGGTGGGCGGACCCACGCGTTCGCGGCGGTGAATCAGAACGGGACCATCGTCTACCTGGATCCGCAGGTCCGCCGGGTCAGCGACACCGGCCCGCTGTATTCGCACAACGGCAACGTGGACAGCGGCAACGTCACGGTCATGGACGCGCTCGTGGTCACCGGTGACGGTCAGTACTCGCCGCTGCCGTACCACGATGCCGGCCCGTTCAGCACCGCCGAGCCCGAAGGTACTCGCCGTGACCAGCGATATCGGCACAGTCATCCCGAGGAATTCCCGCGTCCGCCGGAACGCACTCCGGATTCGTTCCTGCCCGGGGGAGAGCCGGTCTATTACCGGCCCAACGCCACGGCTATCGGGTATGACGCGGCTACGATGTCGAACTTCGACCATGCGAAACCGGTGCCCGGTCATCATGATGTGGTCGTGCATGGGAAACCTGACGGGAAGTTCATACCCGGACTTGTCAGGGCGGACGGTGAAATCGGGTTCTCGAACGACACGAACGCGGGCCATATCGCCGATGCGATCCGGCACAACCCGCATTGGGACGGCGGTCCCGTGCGGCTGATCTCCTGTCATTCCGCTCGGCTGGACAAGGAGTTCTTGTTGCCCGAAGGGCTCAAGGAGTTCGAGGGTTTCAGTGCGGCGCAACGGGTCGCTGATGCGTTGGGGGTTCGGGTTCTGGCGCCGACCCAGCCGGTGGGAGTACCGAACCGGGGTGGCGATGAAAGACCAGTGATCATCTTCAAGGACGGCACCTGGGAGTCGTTCAGGCCGGGAGGCGGGAAACGATGAAGTTGGCAGGAATGTTCGCTGAGCTGGGCAAAATTCGGCCGCCGACGCCTCAGCCGAGCATCCATGACAATGTCGGGGAGGAGCCGTTGCCTGACGTGGAACAGGTCTTGGCCTACCTGCGGGCAAGCTACCAACTTATTTCCGCGATAAGTGCGGACAGGGACGTCTTCGATCCGTCTCGGACTGTTATGGGCGGTGATTCGATCATGACCGACGGCGACTGGATGTGGCGCTACGACCTTCCCTATTATGTGTCCCGTCACCATGTGACCCTGCCGGCGGAGTTCCTCGCCCTTATCCGCGAACGCGGGTACGTCGTCCCCGATGTCGATGAGGCCGACCTTCTGAAGAGCACCGATGACGCGGTCCATCTCGTCGCCTACGGTAAGCAGTTCGGTGAATGACCGAGACTGGCGAGGGGTGGGCTGAGCGGGCCGCGATGCACCGGTTGCTGCTGCGGCTGGCCGGGCGGGTTCCCGATGAGTTCGTCAGCTACACCCGGAAGGTCCTGTGCGACGGTGACTTGCTTCTGCTGTCCGGCGCGCTGAGCGCCTCACTGGCCCAGCTGGGCGTGTCGGTGACTCCGGACGAGTTTGAGCTGCTGCGTGGGCTGGCCCCTGAGGCGAAGGGCATCGAGCTGATTCCGGTCTCCGCGGAGCCGCTGCCACCGACCGGTCATGTGTTCTCTCCGGTGTCGGCAGAAGTGCTGGCCGTCTCTGCCGGGAGTGTCCCACTGCGGCTCGACCTGAGCGGTGGCAGCACGTTCGACCTGCGTGAGGTCGGGCCGGAGCTGGCGTCGCTGGCGGATCTCGCCATGGTGCTGACCGATGACACCGATCAGGAGACGGTCAACGACCTGTCGTTCGAGGGCGGGGTGGTGGCCGTGCGGCGGGCCTGGCGGTTCGCCGCGTCCGGGGCGCCCGTGGAGGCGCAGCGGGTGTTCCTCATCGAGGCTGCGCCGGGGTGGCCGGCGTGGGATCTCACCGGCAGTACCCAGGTGGTCCTGGGCGAGGAGCGCGTGCGCTACCCGCAGGTCGAGACGTACTGGAGCGGCGACGAGCTCTCCGCGTACCACAAGAGCGCGCTGGAGAACGCCGCCCTGCTGTGGACCGCTGAGGCCGCCGCCCGGCGCGAAGCCGCCGGCGGCGAGTAGCGATTCACCCCGGGCAGTTCTCCCCGGGGTTGATGTTGCTGATGATGCGTTCGCTGATCTCGCCGAGTTTGCGCAGCTGGGCCGGGGTGAGGGCGTCGATCACGAGGCGGCGGACGAGGTCGACGTGGCCGGGGGCGATCGTGACCATGAGCTGCCGGCCGGCGTCGGTGAGGGTGGCGTTGGTGTAGCGGCCGTCGGCGGGGTCGGGGGTGCGGTGGACCCAGCCCCGGGTCTCGAGCCGTTTGATCAGGTGGGACAGGCGCGACAGGGAGCCTTGGGCCAGCTGGGCGAGGGTGCTGATCCGCATCGTGCGGCCGGGGGCGTCGGAGAGGGCGGCCAGCACGGTGTATTCGAACTGGGTGAGGCCGGCCTGGCGTTGCATCTGGCTGTCGAGCTCGGCCGGTAGGAGCACCAGCAGGCCGACCACCCGCTTCCAGTCTCGCAGCTGGTCGTCGTCGAGCCATTTCACGTCGTCGGGCACCCCACCAGTTTAGCGTGAACGTTCATGTCACAGTGGGTTGACCGTTCAACCTTGAACCCCTAAGTTTCAGTGGAACGTTCAACTCCTTGAAAGGCATCACCGTGAATATTGCGCTCTGGATCGTCGCTGGTCTGCTCGCTGCGGCCTTCCTCGCCGCCGGCTCCATGAAGGTGCTCAAGGACAAGGAAGCGCTCAAGGGTGCGGGCATGGGCTGGGTCGACGAGTTCCCGCCGAAGGTCATCGGTGGCCTCGAGATCGCCGCGGCGGTCGGCCTGATCCTGCCCGCGCTGCTCGACATCGCGACGATCCTGGTGCCGCTGGCCGCCACCGGGCTGGTGCTGATGATGATCGGGGCGATCGTCGTGCACGCCCGGCGCAAGGAGTTCCAGGCGCTCGCTCCCAATGTCGTGCTCCTGCTCCTGGCCGCGTTCGTCGCCTGGGGCCGCTTCGGTCCGTACGCGTTCTGATCCTTTCGGCCCTGAGCCCCGTTTTGATCTCTGTGACCGGTCTCGCCCCCCAGTAATTGCGGCAGGGGGGTGGGATCCGTGCCACGATGGCACCGAATAGGTCGGTTCAGGCGGGAGAGTCAAGGCAATGAGCGAACACGTTTCCGACAGCGCGGAATGGCAGGCAGTGCAGGGGCACGCCGAGAAATTCTCGAGTGTGCACCTGCGCGAACTGTTCGAGGGCGACCCGCGGCGCGGCGAGCGGCTCACCGCCCAGGTCGCGGACCTTTACGTCGACTACAGCAAGAACCTCGTCACGGACGAGGTGATCAGCGCGCTGGTGGCGCTCGCCGGGAAGGCGAAGCTGCGCGAGCGCACCGCGGCGATGTTCGCCGGTGAGCACATCAACGTCACCGAGGACCGCGCCGTGCTGCACACCGCGCTGCGGCTGCCGCGCGACGCCACGCTCGTCGTGGACGGCCAGGACGTGGTGGCCGACGTGCACGAGGTCCTCGACCGGATGGGCGCGTTCACCGACAAGGTCCGCTCCGGGGAGTGGAAGGGCGCCACCGGCGAGTCGATCAGGACCGTCGTCAACATCGGCATCGGCGGGTCCGACCTGGGTCCGGTGATGGCCTACGAGGCTCTCAAGGCGTACGCGCAGCAGGGCATCGAGTGCCGGTTCGTGTCCAACATCGACCCGACCGACCTGTACGAGAAGACCCACGACCTCGACCCGGCGAGCACGCTGTTCGTCATCGTCTCCAAGACGTTCGGCACCCAGGAGACGCTGACCAACGCCACCGAGGCGCGCAACTGGCTGCTCGCCGGCCTGGGCGGGGACGCGTCCGCGGTCGCCAAGCACTTCGTCGCGGTCAGCACGAACGCGCAGCGGGTCTCCGATTTCGGCATCGACACCGCCAACATGTTCGGCTTCTGGGACTGGGTGGGCGGGCGTTACTCGCTGCCGTCCGCGGTCGGCCTCTCGGTCATGATCGCGATCGGCAAGGAGCAGTTCGGCGAGCTGCTGGCCGGGTACCACGCCGTCGATCAGCACTTCCTCACCACGCCGCTCGAGGAGAACGTGCCGGCGCTGCTGGGCCTGCTCAATGTCTGGTACGACACGTTCCTCGGCGCCCAGTCGCACGCGGTGCTGCCGTACTCGCAGTACCTGCACCGGTTCGCGGCCTACCTGCAGCAGCTGACGATGGAGAGCAACGGCAAGCACGTACGCCTCGACGGCTCGGCGGTCGGCTTCCAGACCGGTGAGGTCTTCTGGGGCGAGCCCGGCACCAACGGGCAGCACGCTTTCTACCAGCTGATCCACCAGGGCACCAAGCTGATCCCGGCCGACTTCATCGGGTTCAGCGTGCCCAACCACGACACCGGCGAGATGCACGACCTGTTCATGTCGAACTTCTTCGCCCAGACCGGGGCGCTGGCGTTCGGCCGCACCGCCGAGCAGATCGAGGCCGAGGGCGTGGCCGCCGACATCGTGGCCCACAAGGTCATGCCGGGCAACCACCCGACCACCACGATCCTGTCCGAGAAGCTGACCCCGTCGGTGCTCGGCCAGCTCATCGCGCTGTACGAGCACATCACGTTCACCCAGGGCGTCATCTGGGAGATCAACTCGTTCGACCAGTGGGGCGTCGAGCTCGGCAAGGTCATGGCCAACCAGCTGGCGCCGCTGCTCACCGCGGCGACGGCGTCCGACACGCCGACCGACTCGTCCACCGACGCGTTGATCGCCCGTTACCGCAACCAGCGCGGCCGCTAGATAAGACGCTAGGGTCCTGTTCTGTGGAACTGACCATGGAACAGGCCCTGGCCGTGCGGATGCGCAGCCTGCTGCTGACGCGCGAGATTCGCCTCGGCAGTGTCGCCGAGATCGTCGAGTGGTTCGGCGCGATGCAGGCGCAGGACATGGCCAGCGGTCTGTGGTCGCTGGGCGTGCGCCTGCCGGGCTCGGTCCGCGCCGACATCGACGCCGCCCTCGAGCGGCGCGAGGCGATCCGCACCTGGCCCATGCGCGGCACCGTCCACCTCGTGCCACCCGCCGACGCGCACTGGATGCTCGACGTGATGGGCGTGCGGGCCCTCTCCGGCGCCGCGAAACGCCGGGAGATCATCGGCCTCACCGAGAAGACCGCCGACCGGGCCGTCGACGTCCTGCGCACCGCCCTGACCGGCGGCGGCCGCTTCACCCGGGCCGAGTGCCTGACGGCCCTCAACGACGCCGGGGTCGAGGTGAGCGGTCAGCTCGGCTACCACCTCCTCTGGTACGCGAGTCAGCTGGGCGTCACGTGCATCGCCCCGCACATCGGTAAGGAACAGACGTTCGTCCTGCTCGACGAGTGGGTGCCCCGGTCGGCCACCCCGTCGCGCGACGAGGCCCTGGCGCTGATCGCGCACCGCTACTTCCGCAGTCACGGCCCGGCCACCCCGGCGGATCTCGCCCGCTGGACCGGTCTGACCCTCACCGACGTCCGCAAGGGCATCACCCTGGCCGGCGACGCCCTCACCACCGTCACCGTCGAGGGGGTCCCGATGATCGTCGATCCCGCTCTGCTCGAACCGGACCCGGTGGCCCTGGACGACTGGGCGGCGCTGCCGGGCTTCGACGAATACATGCTGGGTTACAAGGACCGCTCGATGCTGCTCGACGACGCCCACTTCACCGCCGTGGTCCCCGGCGGGAACGGCATCTTCCAGTCCACGCTCGTCGAGAACGGCCGGGTCGCCGCCATCTGGAAACGCACTCTCGGCAAGAAGGCGGTCACCGTGCAGGTCACGCCTTTGGTGCCGCTCACGGCCGCCGCCCGCAAACGCGCCGAGGCGGCACTCGAACCGTTCGCGACGTTCGTCGGGCTCCCGCTACAGGTCACCGGCGAGTAGGCCGGCCACCGTCTCGGCGCAGCCCCAGGACAGGCTCACCCCGGCGCCGCTGTGCCCGTAGTTGTGCACCACGACCCGCCCGCCACCGGCCTCGACCCGTTCCACGCGGATCTGCTCACGCTGCGGCCGGATCCCGACCCGGTGCCCGAGCACCGTCGCGCCGGCGACCGCGGGCACCACGCCGGCGCACCGCTCGACGATGCCGCGCGCGACCTCGGGATCCGGCACCAGGTCGTCCACGTCCTTGTCGGCGCTGCCGCCGAGCAGCAGCACGTCGCCCTGCGGGAGCAGGTACGTCATCTCCTCCAGCTCGTCGGTGTGCTCGGCGAAGAATTCCGTCACCCCCGGGTTGCGGACCGCGACCAGCTGCCCCCGGATCGGCTCCACCAGCGGATCCGGCACCAGTTCCCGCGCGCCGATCCCGCTGCAGTTGACGACGACATCGGCCTGTTCGAACGCCTCGTCCAGCGAATCGAACCGCGCGGTCTCGATCGTGGTCCCGGCGGCGATCAGGCGCCGTTCCAGATAGGCGAGATAGGAGGGCATGTCGACGATCGGCGCGCGATAGCACCAGCCGCTGCGGAATCCGTCGGGCAGATCGGCCGCGGTGCATTCCCGGAACCCGGGCAGCGACGTCGCCCACCCGGGGGTGGCGATCTCCCGCCGGGACGCCTCCACCCCGTCGACGAGCCGCACCCCGGGGCGCCCGGCGCGTTCCAGGTCGCGCAGTACGCCGTACGTGTACATGCTCCACGCGGGAACCTCGGGATGATTGGCGTATATGGGGTCCCAGATGGCGCCGGCGGCGGCCGAGGTGCTGCTCTCGGGCCGGCGCTCGGCCACCACCCGGACGCGGAACCCCCTCGCGTCCTCGGCCAGGCGCACCGCGGTGGTCATGCCTGATATGCCGGCGCCGATAATGAGAAGATCGGGTCGGGCAGAGGTCATCTTTCGACGTTATCCGTCGGTTTCCTCTTGTGCTGATGACGAACGTGAATATCCGGCGGCTGCGGACTAAGGCGTGCCCGGGTTGTCGAGGGCCGCGCCGGGTGATAGCGAGATCTACGGAACGGGTATGCGTCAATACTCATTGTTGCAATCAGCGATCGGATGCGATCCAATCGGCGTACCGCGTCACACCTGGGGGGCAGATGCTCATCGTTGGTGAGGTGCACACCGGACTCCTGCGCGGGCGTGACCCGGTCACCCTGGAGGAGTCCCAGCGCCTGGTGGACCTGGTGGCCGGCGAGCCGGTGCTGGTCTCGCGGCGGCCGATCTCCTACGTGCGTTCCCCCGCGGTGCCCATCGGGGTCGACTGCGCACTGGTGCCCGCCGGGTCGGCACGGCAGGTGCGCGGTGTCGGCACGGTGCTGCAGCGGTCGGCGATCACCGGTGGACACGTGGTGCAGGGCTCCGCGTACGCCACGGTGTCGCGGGCCGGCGGCACCGCCCGGCAGTCCTGGTCGCACTACCTGGCCCGGCCCGGCGTGATCGAGGCCATCGGCAAGGTCCGCCCGGGCGAGCTGGCCGGGGTCCTCGCCGCCGGCTCGTCCCCGCTGGGCCTGCGGGAGGTCGCGTCCCGGGCCCTCGACCAGGTGCAGCGGGCCGGTGGGCGGCCGGGCACGTCCCGGCTGCGCAGCGCGCGGACCAGCGTGCGGTGGGTGGCCTGCGACGAGGGGCAGGGCGCGGTGCGGTTCGGGCTCGGCCGCGACACGCTGCGTACGGTCCAGCTGACCGTGACCGACCAGCCGGTCGAGGCGCTGGCGGCGCTCTGCGAGGACATCGCGCTGCACGACTGGCTGCTGACCACGCTGCTGGAGGCGGTCCGCAAGGCCGCGCCCGGCGTGCTCGCCCGCGACGACGTTCTGAACCGGCTCAGTCCCGTGATCGACTACCTGCTGCACCTGTGGATGCCGGACGCGCGCGGGGACGCGTACTCCGCGGGGGTCTGGGCCACGCTGGAGGCCCGTCCCGGCTTCAGCCGGCAATGGGACACGGTCGTGCGCCGGATCAGGGACCAGTTGTCGGCCGGTGCGGTCGCGGCGCTGGCCGCCGTGGGCCCGCGGCGATGACCTCGGCGGTCGTCACGCCCGGCAACGCCTCGAGCGTGACCCGCAAGGTCCTCACCACGGTCGCCACCGGCGGCCTGACGTTCCTCATCACCAACGCGCTCAACCAGCCGCAGGCCATCAGCATCACGCTGTCCGTGCTGATCGGGGGCATCGCGCTGCTGATCCGGTTCCTGGCCGACTTCGAGAAGCGGCTCGCGGCGCTGGAGCGTATCGAGGCCGAGAGCATCGTGGCGATGCGCCGGCTCGTCGACGACACGTTCCCTCAGATCAGCAAGGCGACCGAGCTGTATCGCAAGATCGACAATTCGGCGCTGGACGCCGACGTGGTCACCGAGCTCGTGGAGAACTCGACCCGGATCTCGCGGGACGCGCCCCGGATCGTCCAGCACTTCGTCCAGGCCAAGATCAAGGAGACGGCCGGGCTGCTCAAACAACTCGCCGAGGGCGGCACGATCACCTACTACGGCGAGGACCGCGAGTGGCTGCTCGGCCTGACGCGGACCGCCACCATCGGGATCGACGCGATCAGCATGGCGGCCGTCGACCACGGCCTCTGGCAGAGCGAGATCGGTCAGCGGTACCTCGACGCCCAGCGGCGGGTCGCGGCCGCCGGCAAACGGGTCCGGCGGATCTTCGTCCTCGACGCGCAAGGCACCGCCGACGACCCCGCGCTGCTCCGGGTCTGCGCCGAGCAGCGCCGGATGCAGATCCACGTCCGGCTGCTCGCCCGCGCCGACGTGCCTCCGCACCTCAAGGTGCAGGTCCGCGACATGATCGTCTTCGATGACACACTCGCGTACGAGACCACACCGACGCTGACCAACGACCCCGAGCTGGCCCAGATCTCCGAGACCCGGCTCGTGCTGACCATCGACCGGGTCAAGGAATGCGCCCAGCTCTTCGCCGACCTGTGGGATGTCTCGACCGAACCGGCGGTGGTCTGAGCGGCGCGGGCTCACATGAACGCGTACCGGATCCGGTCGACGAACTCGCCGGGCAGGGTGATCCGCTCACCCCGGGCGCGCGCCCGGAGCTGGTCCTCGATCGGCGCGGCGATCGCCACCTGCCCCAGGATCGTGCGGACCGCGACCTCGATCGGCAGGAACCGGGCGCCGAGCACGGAGAACGTCCGGTAGGCCCGGAACGGCGCGGCGTCCGGGTTCAGCTGCACGACCGGCGGCAGGGCGTCCCAGTCCGACGGGAGCTCGTCGAGCGACAGCATCCTCGGCGGGGCGACCGGCTCCCCGAGATGCCGGACCAGACCGAGTCGTTGCAGCTGCCAGACCGCGGCGAGGAACGGGCAGGACCACAACCGGTCGCCCGCCTCCTCACGCCACAGCTCGATGTCGAGAAAGATGGAGTGGTTCTTGACCGCGCTCTGCCGCGGCGGGCGCCACTCGGGCCGGGCGCTCATGGCCGAGCCGGGCCCGGTGGTGGGGGAGCGTTCCCCGTTGGTCAGCCAGCCGCTCTCCGACACCGGCGGCCGGGACCCGGTGGCCCCCTCGGGCGGCTCGCTGACCAGGTGATGCTCGACGATGCGGGCCAGCTCGACGCCCTCGGCCACGGCGCAGCCCGACTCCCGCGCCACGTAGTCGATCTCCAGGCCGGCCTCCGCCGCGGTGCTCGCCAGCATGGCCACCACCTTGTCCGGGGTGCTGAAGCGGCTGAAGTAGTCGTCGATCAGGAAACAGGTGCTGATCCGGGGCGTCGATCGCTCGGGCAACTCGGCCGCGGTGATCCCGCGCGCCGCGGCGGCCCAGGGCGCGACGAGGCGGAACTGGTCCAGCAGGTGTGCCGGACCGGCCTCGAAATCGTCCATGTACAGGTGGCCGAGCTCGACGGACAGGTGGGCCAGGGGCACGGACCGGATGACGGGGGTGGCGGACTCCTCGGTGAACACCTCGTAGGCCGGCAGCGTCACAACCCCACCCACGCGTCGTCATCGAAGATCTTCTTGGCCAGCTGCTCGAACGCCGCGACCGTCTCCTGGTTGGCGGTGCCGTGCAGCAGCACATCCTCGTTGGACAGCAGCTGCTCCTGCCACTGCAGCACCGGGTCGAGCGGGATCTCGCTCAGCAGCACCGACCGGCCGACGCCGAGACTGCCCGCGAGCTCGTGCAGGCGCCGGTTGCACCGGTCGAGCCAGGCCAGCTGCTCGGGGCGCAGTCCCTCCTGACCCTGCGCCGCGGGGTTCAGCACCGCGGTCCGGATGAACCGGATCGCGTTCTGCAGGGCCCACCGGTCGTGGCCCTGCTGGGTACCGGCGTCGAGGAGCCCGTGCTGGCCCCGGACCAGCCCGGCGGCCGCGATGATGTGCTGCCGGGTCCAGCGGTGGAACACCAGCCACCGGGCGTTGACCCCGGCCAGCTCCGGCCGGGCCGTCGCCGCCAGCACGATCTCGGTCGCGTACGAACGACCGGCGCTCAGGTCCACGATGGTGAGGTCGAACTCCTCGGACACGCGCAGGAACAGCTCGACGCACCGGTCCACCATGGCCCGGGTCGCCTGGAACTCGCCGCCGCCCCGGTCGCCCGGCAGCAGCGTCAGCCGGCCCGCCCCGGCCGGACGGCTGCGCAGCACGTCACGTTCCGACTCCGCCCAGACGTCGACGCGGCGGGGCAGCGCGATGTGCCCGAGGAAGTAGTTGTGCAGACCGTCGCCGGAGTCCACCCCGGCGGTCAGCTGGGGCAGTTCGAAGATCGCGCCGGAGGTCGGGCTGCCGAAATCGAAGTCCAGATAGCAGCTGTCAAGACCGTCCAGAGCCGTCCGGTACGCGAGATTGCTGCTGGTCACCGAGCGGCCGGTACCGCCCTTGTCGGACGTCGCGAAGATCAGCACGTCAGACCGTCCCCGTCGTGGCGCGCCGCGCGGCGGAGAGCCGGTCCAGTTTGCGCAGGACCTCCTCGGTCACCGCCACCGCGACGCCGGGACGCTCGCGCCGCACCGCCCGTGCCCGGTTCAGGTCGACACCGATCTGTTTCAGCTGCTCGGCCAGGGAGCGCCCGCTGTCGGTGGAGTTGTTGAGCAGCTCCCGGTCGTACAGGTGCTCGGCCTCGTTCAGCAGGTCCGCGGCGATCTGGGCGAGCAGATCGCTGCGCAACGGCGGCTCGTTGATGAACTGCGCGGCGGTGACCAGGCAGTCGACGACCCGCTTGGTGTAGTACCAGGACGCCTCGGTGTACTTCACGTCGAGTTGCGGGAAGACGCCGGTCGGCTGGTCCCAGAGCCCGCCGGGCAGCCCGTCGGAGAGCGCCCGGCTCGCCAGGTGGTTCCACATCTCGTCGGACAGGTCGAGCAGCAGGCTCCGGGACGTGCCCTCGGACAGCAGGCCGGCCAGGCTTAGCGTCCGTTTGAGCAGCAGCGGCGAGATGTCCGCGACCGTCCACGCGAGCCGGGGTCCGCCGGCGTCCTCGCTGCCCTCCAGCGGGAACCGCAGGCCCGGGTGGTGCACGTCGAGCGCGGCCTCGAGCTTCGACGAGCGGCGGGTGATCCGGCTGCGGTTGGCCACCTCCTCCAGCACCGAGGCGACCCGGGACATGTCGGCGTTGGAGGCCCGGTTCGCGACCATGTTCTGCATGACCATGCCGGTCACCAACAGCGTGAAGTAGTCGTTCTCGATCCCGTCGGTGGTGCGCCAGGGCAGGTCCTCCAGCGGCCAGCGACCCGATCCGTACGTCGCGATCGTCGCCCAGTAGGACCGGGTGAGCTCGAAGCGCAGCTGCAGCGCCTGGGCCAGCTTGGACTGGGCCTCGTCGAGCAGGCCGAGCAGCCGGGTGCGCTCGGACGACAGGGCCTGGATCGCGTCCAGCGCCACGGTGGTGAAGTACAGGTAGGGCGCGTTCTGGGCCACGCCGTTCAGCTGACGCCCGACGTCGGAGGTCTCGATCTCCGGTGCGTCGGTGACGATGCCCCAGCTCCATCCGCACTCGAACAGGCGGTTGGGCAGGTCGAGTTCACCGCTCTCGGCGGCGCCGGATCCGATGGTGACGTCGTCGCGCAGCCGGGCGTTGATCTCCCGGAGCGCTTCGCGCAGCTCCTCCACCACGACCCGGGACGGCCGCCGTTCCTGGTTGACCATGCGGACGAGTTCCTGGCCGAACTTGTCCTCGGCCGAGAAGACGTTGACCGCGAAGCTGCGCAGCAGGCCCACCATGGCGGCGGTGAGGCGTTTGCCGGCCATGATCTCCAGCGCGTCGATCTCCTCCAGCAGCCGCGTGCGGGTGACGACCTGACGGAAGACCCGGGTGAAGCCGGCGATGGCGAGCATCAGCGTCACGCTGATCGAGAACGAGTCCACCACGTCGAGCGAGCGCTGCTCGTCGCTGAGGCCGTTGCCCGCGCCCTCGCCGAGGAAATAGGTGTCGCCGGCGAAGATCGGCGTGCCGTCCGGCGCGGTGTAGCGGTTGCAGTACTCGGTGAGGGTCCGGATCAGGCGCTGCGGCACCTGGATGTTGTCGCCGAGTGCGCCGAGCGCGTCGAGCACGTCCCGGTTGGCGGCGTCCGGGTCGTCCAGCCGGAAGAGCGGGATCTCGGTGGCCGGTGCCATGATGCAGAGCAACTGTTCGGCGTCACTGATCGAATTCGCGCCGTCGCGGCCACCGAAGTGCCATGCTCCGTCGGGATAGGAGAGTCTGACCGTGGCGCGCCAGACATCGAGAAGTTGTTGACGTGGCTGGATCTGCATCGGTGCGCTGACACCTACCCGTCCGTGGGCCTTTTACAAGCGTTTACGTCCCGTGGCAACGACCATGCCGCCGTAACCGTCGCGCAGATCGTTGCTTTCCACTGTCGTGATGGTGACATCCCGCGCAACTTTGCCGAGCGCGCGCAGGATGTCGTTCTCGTCCACCGAGCAGGCGGGGAAACTGACCCGGCCCACCTGATAGCCGGAAGAGTCTTTCATGAATGCCGCCGCGAACGGGGATCCCGCCCGCAGGGAGTTGATGAACGTCCGGGTCGCCCGCTCGAACTCGTCGGTGCGGGTGGTGATCGATTCCGCCACGAAGAACATGGTGCCGATGTCGTACTGATCGGTGGGCAGCCCGAAGATGTTGCCCCGCGTCACCCGGGCGCGCCGGTGCAGCAGATCGAACGGCCGCTTGATGTCCGCGTAGTCCGGCCGCCCCCGCATGATATGCGCCCAGAAGTCCAACCAGGACTCGTTGGGTACGGCGGTCTGCGCGGTCAGCCAGTCGCAGTTGGTGGCGGCCCGTTCGTAGAGCGTCACCTCGGCGGCGAACGGGAGCATGGTCAGCGCCGGGTACAGATTGGCGCCGGCACCCACGTCGATCGCGCGGTCGCGCCAGCCGTCGCGTGGTTTGCGGGACTGGAAGTAGTCGGCGACGATCTCGATGATCTGCTCGTCGTCGGGGCGCAGGTGACCGTAGTTGTGATCGAAGTAGGCCGCGGAGTCGAACTCGTCCCAGTCGACGTCGCCGTTGCCGATCTGCGCCCACACGGTGGTGCGATTCTCTGCTGCGACGCGATCAGCCACGGGTCGATCTCCTCCGGCGGTTCGAGCGGACTCGCCGCCTCTTTTAGCGTAGGGCCCTGGTGCGCACATCGACGAGCGGCCGATTTCACATGACGCGACAGGTGTAACGCCGGACGCGGCGTGCGGGTATCGCCCTATTGTTCCCGGGATACCCGTTCGTGGCAGCCGAATCGGGTGTATATCCACGGGCGTGGGCGATAGCGTACTCCGAAAGCACTAGTCCCGCGACAACTACTTCGAACGAGTGAGGGGGTGCACGTCAGGGCCTAAAAGAATGTACGAGTATCAATATGAAGAGGCGCTGCGCCCGCTGCTGCTCATGACGCCGTGTGGCTCGACCGGGGCTGGGGTGGGATGCCGGGGAAGGTGGGAACCTCGATGGCCGCTCGGGGAGTGTGACCCGGACCGCACTTCACGGGAGATCTTTGACTGTGAAATAATTGCCGAGTCAAAGAGGTTGTGCGGGGCAGTCCGGGACGGCACGGTCCCGGCGGGGAAGTACAGGAGCCGGTCATGCAGTTCGGGATCTTCAGCGTCAGCGACATCACCACCGACCCGACCACCGGTCACACGCCGACCGAGGCCGAGCGCATCAAGGACATCGTCACCATCGCGAAGCACGCGGAGCAGGTCGGCCTCGACGTCTTCGCGCTCGGTGAGCACCACAACGAGCCGTTCTTCTCGTCCTCGCCGACGACGACCCTCGCCTACATCGCCGCGCAGACGTCGACGCTGCAGCTCAGCACCGCCACCACGCTGATCACGACCAATGACCCGGTCAAGATCGCCGAGGACTTCGCGATGCTGCAGCACCTCGCCGACGGCCGCGTCGACTTGACCCTGGGCCGCGGCAACACCGGGCCGGTGTACCCCTGGTTCGGCAAGGACATCCGCGCCGGGATCCCGCTCGCCATCGAGAACTACGCGCTGCTGCACAAGCTCTGGCGCGAGCACACCGTCGACTGGAAGGGCAAGTACCGTACGCCGCTGCAGGGTTTCACCTCGACCCCGCGCCCGCTCGACGAGATCCCGCCGTTCGTCTGGCACGGCTCGATCCGCAGCCCCGAGATCGCCGAGCAGGCCGCGTTCTACGGTGACGGCTTCTTCGCCAACCACATCTTCTGGCCGGCGTCGCACACCCAGCGGATGATCGCGCTCTACCGCGAGCGGTTCGCGCACTACGGCCACGGCGACCCGGACCAGGCCATCGTCGGCCTCGGCGGCCAGGTCTTCATGAACAAGAACAGCCAGGACGCCAAGAAGGCCTTCCGGCCCTACTTCGACAACGCCCCGGTGTACGGACACGGCCCGTCGATGGAGGACTTCACCAGCCAGACGCCGCTCACCGTCGGCAGCCCGCAGGAGGTCATCGACAAGACGCTCGGCTTCCGCGAGTACGTCGGCGACTACCAGCGCCAGCTGTTCCTCATGGACCACGCCGGACTGCCGCTCAAGACCGTCCTCGAGCAGCTCGACCTGCTCGGTGCCGAGGTCGTGCCGGTGCTCCGCAAGGAGTTCGCCGCCCGCAAGCCGGCCCACGTGCCGGACGCCCCGACCCACGCCTCCCTGCTCGCCGCCTCCCGTCTCGCCGCTTCTCGTCAGGAAGAGGTCGCCGCAGCATGAAGACCCGCTCTCTCGTCGTCATCTCGGCGGGCCTGAGCCAGCCGTCGTCCACCCGCCTGCTCGCGGACCGGCTGTCCGCGGCGGCGGTGGACCAGGCCGCCGGCCTCGGCACCGACCTCTCCGTGCGCGTCGTCGAACTCCGCGACGTGGCGCACGACCTGATGAACCACATGCTGACCGGCTTCCCGCCGGCGGCGCTCGAGGAGGTCATCGACGCGGTGTCGGCCGCCGACGGCATCATCGCGGTGACGCCGATCTTCAACGCCTCCTACAGCGGGCTGTTCAAGTCCTTCTTCGACGTGCTCGACAAGGACGCGCTGGTGGACAAGCCGGTCGTGCTCGCGGCGACCGGTGGCACGGGCCGGCACTCGCTGGCTTTGGAACACGCCCTGCGGCCCATGTTCGCGTACCTGCGGGCCGCGACCACGGCGACCGCGGTCTTCGCGGCCACCGACGACTGGGGCGCCGACGACGACCTGCGGACCCGGGTCGCCCGCGCGGCCGGTGAGCTCGTCCGCGAGATCGACCGCCGCGAGCCGGCCGTGGTCACCGACCCGTTCGCGCTGACCGCGTCGTTCGAGGACATGCTCGCCGGGACCTGACGTGGGGGAGATCTCGCGGCACGGGGGCCCCTGGCGGGGTACAAAGATTGGGAACCATAGGGGGCATCATGGGCGAGATCGTGCTCATCCGGCACGGGCAGACGGAGTGGAGCGCCAACGGGCGGCACACGTCGTACACGGATCTGGAGTTGACGGCGACCGGTGAGGAGCAGGCCCGCGAGGCCGGCAAGCGGTTGCAGGGGCGCACGTTCGCGGCGGTGATCTCCAGCCCCCGCAAGCGGGCGCTGCGCACCGCGGAGCTGGCCGGCCTCACCGTCACCGAGACCACCGAGGACCTCGCCGAGTGGAACTACGGCGACTACGAGGGCATCACCTCGGCGACCATCCACGAGACCACGCCGTCCTGGCGGCTCTGGACCGACGGCGCCCCGGGCGGGGAGTCGCCGGAGCAGATCGCGCAGCGGCTCGACCGGGTGCTCAAACACGCCCGGGGCCTGCTCGACCAGGGTGACGTCGCGCTGATCGCGCACGGCCACGCGCTGCGGGTCGCCGGTGCCCGGTGGGTCGGCCTGCCCGCGAGCGGCGGCGCTCTGCTCAAGCTCGACACGGCGACGATCTCGACGCTCGGCTTCGACCACGGCGAGCCGGCCATCGACACCTGGAACGCGCGCTGAGCCCTCCTCAGAGCGGGGCCAGCCCGGGAAGGCCGTAACGGGCGTCGAGGACCTGCATCGCGGCGCCGGCCGCGATCACGTCCTCGCCCAGGCTGGAGAGCGTCACCTCGACGGTCAGCCAGTCCGCCCGCGGGACCTGGGTGCGGATCGCCTCGGCGACCGCGCGCGCGTAGACCTCGCCGTGGCGCAGCAGGTCGGCTCCGGCCAGCACCACATGGGCCAGGTCGAGGGTCTGCAACAGATTGACCACGCCGACCGCCAGCACGGCGGCGGCGCGGTCGATGTCGCCGGCCGCGGCCGCGAGGTCGTGCACCGCCTCCAGGCATCCCCGGCGGCCGCACACGCACGGCGGCCCGTCCATCGCGACGACCGTGTGGCCGAACTCGCCCGCGTTGGTGTGCGCGCCGCGATGGGTGGCCCCGCCCAGCCACAGCCCGGCCCCGACGCCCGACTCCACCATGATCAGGGCGGCGTCGCGGAATGCGGCCCCCCGTCGCCAGGCCTCCGCGGTCACCCCCGCGGTGACGTCCTTGTCGAGGTGGACCGGCAGGGCGAGGGCGTCCGCGGCGAAATCCGCGAGCGGCACGTCGTGCCAGTGGCGCATCCGGTGGGCGTCGCGGACGGTGCCGGCCGCGTGGTCCAGCGGGCCGATCATGCCGATGCCGACCCCGGTCAGCCGGCCGTCGATGTCGTGCGCCGCCCGCACCGCGGAGATCATCTCGGCCATCCGGTCGACGAGCTGCCCCGGCGTGAAATCCGCGGGCAGCGGCGTCACCGCCGACCACAGCACGGCGCCGGCGAGATCGGTCAGGACCAACCGGAGGGTACGCCGGGAGACGTGCGCGCCGATCGCGTACCGGCTGGCGGCCACCAGCTCGTAGACCCCGGCCGGCTTGCCGATCGCCGGCCGGCGCACCCCGGCCGCAGCGACCACCCCCTCCTCGACGAGGCGGGCGAGGACCTTGGAGACCGCCTGCGGGGTGAGGCCGGTGGCGTCCGACACCGTGCCGCGCTCGAACGTGCGCATCGTCCGGGCGAGCGCCATGACCAGCGCCTCGTTGTAATCGCGCAGGAAGGTGAGGTCGGCCGCGGTGCGGTGCATGGGATCACACTACCCTTTAAAGCAACAGCGTTGCTAAAGTCGCTCCCGTGGAACATCTGAGCCCCCGTCACCGCTGGACCGCCCTGCTCACGCTCGCCCTCGGCGGTGTGGCGGTCGGCCTGACCGAGTTCGTCGCGATGGGGTTGCTTCCCGAGATCGCCCGCGGCCTGCTGCCCGCCGAATACGCCGCCTCCTCCTCCGACGCGGTCGCCAAGGCCGGCTGGATGATCAGCGCCTACGCGCTGGGCGTGGTCGTCGGCGCGCCCACCATCGCCGCGCTCACCGCCCGCCTGCCCCGCAAGAAACTGGTCCTCGGCCTGCTGGTCCTGTTCGTGCTCGGGACGATCGGGTCCGCGCTGGCCCCCACGTTCGAGCTCGTGCTGGTCGCCCGGTTCGTCGCGGCGCTGCCGCACGGCGCCTACTTCGGCGCGGCCGGTCTGCTCGCCGCCACCCTGATGGGCCCCGGCAACGAGGCCCGCGGCTTCGCGGCGGTGCTCAGCGGCCTGACCGCGGCCAACGTGGTGGGCGTCCCGCTGATCACCCGGCTCGGCCAGCAGTCCGGCTGGCGCGTGGCCTACCTGGTGATCGCCGGCGTCTTCCTGCTGACCCTGCTCGCCGTGGCGCTGACCGTGCCCGAGGTGCGGGCGGCCGAGGGCGGCTCGCCACGCGCCGAGCTGAACGCGCTGCGTACCCCTCAGGTGTGGCTGGTGGCGGCGACGGCGGCGGTCGGCTTCGCGGGCTTCTTCGCGGTCGACAGCTACATCGCCCCGATCACCACCGACGTCACCGGCCTGTCCACGGGCACCGTCCCCTGGGTGCTGGTCGCGGTCGGCCTCGGCATGACGGTCGGCAACGCGCTCGGCGGCTGGTTCGCCGACCGTGACCTGCGCCGCGCGATGCTCATCGGCTTCACCTGCGTGATCGCCTCGCTGGTCTTCTTCGCCCTGGCCGCCGGCACCACGATCGGCCTGTTCGCCGGCGCGTTCCTGATCGGCGCGACCAGCCTCTTCCTCGGCCCGGCCCTGCAGGCGAGGCTCATCACGGTGGCACCGGGCGCCCAGCTGATGGGCGCCGCGGTCAACCAGTCCGCCATGAACATCGCCAACAGCCTCGGCGCCGCGCTGGGTGGTCTGGTGATCGCCCGCGGTTTCGGCTACATCGCGCCGTCCTGGGTCGGCGTGGTCCTCGCCGTGATCGGTCTCGCCCTGGCCGCGGTCAGCTTCACCCTCGACCGCCGCTCCCGGCCGGCCGAACCCGTCGCTGTCGGCTGACCCTGGGCGTACCCCGTCTATCGGTCGCGGCGCAGCCCCCGCGCCGCGCGGCTCCGGAGGCGTGCGAACGTCCTCGGGGCCGCGGCCTGCTGATGCAGGGCGTCGGCCTGCCCCAGCAGCCCGACGATGCTCTCGATCGCGGCCTGCAGGATCTGACCGTCGTCGAGCTCGTCGGGTGACGGATGCCGATCGACCGTGGCCGGCCGCAGCTCGCTCAGATCCCCCTCGACCCGGCACGGATACCCGTCGAGTTCCTTGATCTGCCGGTCGGCCAGATCCAGGACCCAGCCGGCCCGGCCCGCACCGACGCCGAACCGCACCCGGTTCGGGGCCCGCTTCAGCACGGCGTCGACCAGATGCCGTTGGACCACCTTCTGGTACGGCGTCCGGTGCGGATACCGGTCCCCCAGCGCCGCGTTCACCCGGCGCAGCACCTCGATCTCGGCCGCACCCAGCGACGGGTTCGCCGGGGGAGCCGCGATGACGCAGACGCCCTCCGGAATCCCGATGACCCGGGCGAAACGCTGCCACAGCACGTCGTGCGGGGTCCCCGCCGGCGGCACGGTGATCAGGTGCCGCCGGTCGGCCGGCACCAGATCGCCCCACCGCATCAGCATCCGGTTCGTCGTGTGATCCCAGAAGGCGTCGTTCTTCCCCTGCTCGACGGCGCCGAGGAAATCGTCGAGGCGCCCGACGTTGCGCGCCCGGACGCCCTGCTGCCAGACCGAGGGAAACGTCCGCCAGAGGTCGCGGCCCGCCACGATGACGTGCACCTCCGCCGGTGCCAGGCTGCGTACGGCCCGTTCGGCCTGCTCGGCGGTGGCCCCGCCCAGCCCCTCGTTGGTGATGACGACGTCACCGGGCCACGCGGCCGCCTCGGCCGCCAGCCGGTCCCAGGTCCAGGTCGACGCCGGATCCCGCCAGGGCACCGAGCGCAGATCGGTCATCGCCTGGTCGTGGGCCGCGACCGACCCCGGCAGCAGGATGCCGGCCTTCTTCAGCGCATCCCTGTTCTTCCAGAGCACATTCTGCACATAGGTGCTGCCCGTCTTCGGCGCGCCGACATGCAGGTGAACGCGTCTGGCCATGGTGCCTCCCCGGACGCATTGTCGACCTGTCTGGTGGACAAGGGTGACACGGCGGACGGCGCCGGTCCGGTCCGGAACGCTTCTTTCATGTGACGGAACTTAACGATTCACGAATCGTCAACCTGCCGTGCCGCTTCCTCGTCAGGGGACCATCCAGCCCAGCACCGGCGTGGCCTGCAGGGTGACCAGCACACACATCACCAGCAGCAGGAGCAGACTCCAGCCGACCACCCGCCGGAAGATGTCCCCCTCCCGGCCGGCCATCCCCACCGCGGACGCCGCGATGGCCAGATTCTGCGGACTGATCATCTTGCCGAGCACCCCGCCGGACGAGTTCGCGGCCGCGAGCAGCAACGGATCGAGCCCGGCCCCGGCGGCGGTCTGCACCTGCAGGGCGCCGAACAACGCGTTCGCCGACGTGTCCGAGCCGGTCACCGCCACCCCGATCCACCCCAGGATCGACGCCAGGAACACAAAAGCACTCCCGGTGGCGGCCAGCGACTCACCCAGCGTGGTCGTCTGGCCGCTCTGATTCATCACGTACGCGAGAGCGAGCACCGCCATCACGGTGACAACAGCATGCCGCAGCTCGACGTAGGTCCGCCCGTACGCCCGCAGCGCCCGGCCGGGACGCACCCGCAGCACGATCGCGGTGAGCACTCCGGCCAGGATCATCAGGGTGCCGGCCGCGGGCAGCCAGCCCAGCGTGAACGTGGTGGAGGCCAGCGGCTTGCCGTTCGCGCCGAGCACCTCCAGCCCCGGCCACCCGAACGCGACCGTCCAGGGCGCCTCCGCCAGTGCCGCCTTCACCGGCCCGAGAGTGGCCACCGAGAAAATAGCAATGATGATCAGGTACGGAGCGTAGGCCCGCGCCACCTCGACAGCCGAATCCCGCCCGGCAACCTCACCCCGTGCAGCCGTTGGCGCCTCCGTCACCCGCGGCCCACCCCGACCGGCTGCCCGAGCCGGCCCGGCTGCCCGAGCCGTCCCGGATGGCTGGGCCGGCCCGGATGGCTGAGCGGGCGGGGACGCCGGGGCCGGATCGCGGGGGTGGGCGGTGTCGGAAGGCTGGACCGGGTCGGAAGGCTGGGCCGGGTCGCTGAGCTGGACCGGGTCGGAAGGCTGGGCCGGGTCGCTGGGCCGGGCCGGGTCGCTGGGCCGGGTCAGCCGGGGGGACCCGGCCGGCTGCCAGACGCGCAGCAGCAGGACCACCGCGGCGGCCGCCAGCAGGGCCGCGATGATGTCGGTGAGCGGCACCGAGATGAAATTCGACGCCAGGAACTGGCCCACCGCGAAGACCACGCCCGCGACCAGCGCCACCGGCCAGGTCTGGCGGACCCCGCGCCGGCCGTCGATCACCGCCACCAGGACCAGGGGTACGACCACCGCCAGCAGCGGCGTCTGCCGGCCGACCATGGCTCCGAGGGTCTCGGTGGTCAGCCGCGCGTCGTCGCTCGCGCCCGAGGTGACCGTCCCGAGCGTGACGATCGGCGTCGCGAGGGCGCCGAACGCCACCGGGGCGGTGTTGGCGATCAGGGCCACCGACGCCGCTCGCAGCGGCGGGAAACCCAGGGCCATCAGCATGACGACGGTCACCGCGACCGGCGTACCGAATCCGGCCAGTGCCTCCAGGAGTGCCCCGAAGCAGAAGGCCACGATGATGGCCTGGATCCGCATGTCGGGACTGACCCGTGCCATCGAGCGGCGCAGCACGTCGAAGTGTCCGCTGACGACGGTCAGGTTGTAGACCCAGATGGCGTTGATGACGATCCAGAGGATGGGGAAGAACCCGAACGCGGCCCCCTCCGTCGCCGACAGCACCGCCTGCCCGGCCGGCATCGCGTAGACGGCCACCGCCACCACCAGGGCCACGGCGAGCGAGATCAGCCCGGCCAGCCAGGCGCGCATCCGCAGGGCGCCGAGCAGCAGGAACAGGGTGAGCAGGGGGAGGACCGCGAAGAGCGCGGACACGCCGACGGAATCGGCGACGGGGTCGGTCACGATCGTGAACTGGTCGGTCATCTCAGCCATCCAGGTTCTTCGATGAGTCCTGAAGGCAATGTAACCGATCCGAAACCTGCGCCGGAACAATGACCCGCAAGCCGCCGGGGCCGCGCTGGGCGAGCGGTGGTGGCGGGCCGGTGGTTCGATGGGCCATGGTGGAGAGATCGTCCGGTGACAGGCTGGGGGTGGGTGCTTCGATGCCGCGGGTGACCAGCGCTGATGTCGCTCGGGCGGCCGGGGTCTCCCGGGCGACCGTCAGCTACGTCCTCAATGCGACCCCGCACCAGACCATTTCGCCCGCGACCCGGACCCGGGTCCTCGCGGCCGCGGCGAGTCTCGGCTATGCCCCCTCGGCCGCGGCCCGGGCGCTGCGGACCGGGCGCTCCGATGTGGTCCTCTGCCTGCTGCCGGACTGGCCCATCGGTCCGGAGGTGGGGGCCCTGCTCGCGAACCTGTCGGCCGAGCTCGGCCGGGCCGGGCTGACGCTGGTGGCCCATCCGGCGACGCGCGCCGACCGGCCGATCAGCGAACTGTGGAAGGCGATCACCCCGGCGGCGGTCCTTGCCTTCGCGGATTTCTCCGCCCCGGAGATCGAGGCCATGAGCGCGGCCGGGGTCGCCCTCGTCGTGGTGCTCCTGGGCCGGTCCGGGAGCGGTGCGCAAGGGCAACCGGCGGGAGCTCGGCTCGAGGGGTCGCAACGGCGGGTGGGGTGGCTTCAGGCCAGGTTTCTCGGCGGACGGGGGCACACGGTGATCGGGTACGCGTATCCCGGCGACGACCGGGTGCGGGCGTTCGCCGAGCCCCGGCTGGAGGGGGCCCGCGAGGGGTGTGCCGCGCTGGGGGTCCGGGGCCCGGATACGCGTACGGTGCGTCTCGATCCGGATTCTGCCTCGGTGGTGGTCCGGGGGTGGGTCGCGGCCGGGGTCACCGGGGTCTGCGCCTACAACGACGAGGTGGCGCTGGCGGTCCTGGCCGGGGCCCGCCGGGCCGGTGTCGCCGTGCCGGGGCAGCTTGCCGTGGTCGGGGTCGACGACATCGTCGCGGCGCGGCTGGCGGAGCCGGCGCTGACCACCGTGGTCACCGACCAGCAGGCGGTGGCGGCGCATCTGGCCGCCGCGCTGGTAGCCGCGGTCCAGGGTGGTCCGGAGCCGGTTCTCGACCTCGACGATGTGGTTCGGATCGTGGTGCGGGAATCGGCCTGACCCCGCGACGGCGTCACTGCGCGTGTCTCTTTGATCGGGGCTGGGTGATCCCCTCGATGGGTTGTCAACGGACCCACAGGTTTCGCACACGTGGGGCTCAGGCTGAGGGCGAAAGGTAGAGGGGGTGCAGGGAACGGAAGACGGCCCGGGGGAGTCCGAGATGCTTGTGCAGCTGAACCGCAACGATCAGAACGCGGCTTTCGCGCCGAACTCGACGGTGAGTCCCGCCGCCGATCTCAACCGGCGGCGACCTGACCCGGTCGTGTCCGTCCTGGGCTACCACGGCCGGGTGGCCGGGCTGGCCGCGCATCTGCCCGCCGGCTGGTCCGTGCGGTACGCGGGTGGCCTCGACGAGGTGCGCCTTGATGACATCGTGCTGGTCAGCGGGGCCAGGGAAGGTGACGTCACCGGGGCCAGGGCGGTGCTTCCCGGGCGTACCCGGATCGTTGCCCTGGTGGACGACGACGCCGCGGCCGAACTGGTCGCCGGGGTGCTGACCGCGGGCGCGGATGTCTGTGTCCGTGGGGGGCAGCCGGCCATCCTCGCCGGGCATCTCGTCGCCTGCCGCCGCCGTCAGCTCACCGACCGATGGATCAATCTCGAGTCGAACATCCCCGACTTCTGACCGCCGCACCCGGCAGGGGGACAGCGCCGGCGCGGGGGCACGCGCCGGCGCTGTGTGGGGGTGGGACGGTCAGGAGGTCGGGGACGGGCTTGCCGTGGGGGCCAGGGCCTTGCACGCTTCCATGGCTTCCTTGACCGTCGGGTCCGTGGTGGCCAGGCCGCCCTCGCCGATGGTCACGTCGTGGTCCTGCAGGCAGGTGCGGTAGGCCGCGCTCATGCCGTTGCCGCCGCCCTGCCGGTTGCCGCCGTTGCCGCCGCCCGCGCGCCCGCTCGGCCGCAGCGAGGAGCACGCCGTCTGGGCCTTTTCCCAGGTCGCGTCGTCGACGCCCGCGGGCTTGCGGATGCCGCCGCCACCCGGGAAGCCGCCGCCACCCGGCATCCCGGCGCCCGCGCTGCCCGAAGGACGCGGCATGCCGGACGGGAAGCCGCCGCCCTGCGGCCCGCCGGAGGGGAAGCCGCCGCCCTGGGGGCCGCCGGAGGGGAAGCCGCCGCCCTGGGGGCCGCCGGAAGCTCCGCCGGACGGTCGGTTGCGGGCCATGCCCGACGGCATGGTCACGGTGACGCCGTTCTCGCTGAGACAGCTGGTGTACGCGGCGAACGCGTCGTTCCCGTCGCCGCCGCCGGACGCCGTGGTGCCGGTGTCCGAGTCGCCGCCGCAGGCCGCCGTGATGAGCAGTGCCGCGGACGCGACGAGCAGGCCCGCGAGGCGGCGCGGGGTCGTTGTTCGGTTGATCGGCACGGGTTTTCTCCTTGCGTACGCGGACACGACGGTTCAGAGAAGACGCCACACCTGCACGCAACGTCGGATGTTGCTCGGAATTGGCTATGAGCCGGCCGGGCGCTCCTAGGCAACTCCCAGGCGGGACCGAGCCCGCGGCGAGGCGGGACCGGAACACTTCGCCGTCATGGGTAACGGCCTGACCGCCTGGCGCGGGGTGAACCGGCGTCGGGTGTGGCTGACGGCCGGCGTGGTGCTGATTCTGGTGCTGGTGGCGGGGGTGGCACGGGCGGTGACCGCCGGTGCCGATGACGAACCCGCCGCGGCCGCCGCCACCGTCGCGGTGGACAGGGGTGCGGTGACGACCGAGGTCGCCACGACCGGGACGGTGCAGCCGGCGACGACACGCGGGCTCGCGTTCGCGGTCGGCGGCACGGTGGAGAGTGTGCGGGTGCGCGCGGGCACGGTGGTCACGGCCGGGCAGGAGCTCGCCACCATCGACGACGCGGATGCCGCGGCGGCGGTCGACTCGGCTCAGGACACGCTGGCCGACGCCGAGGACGCGCTGACCGAGGCCCGGGAGGCGCAGGCCGAGGAGGACAGCAGCACGGCGAGCACCCCGGCGACCGGGTGTGTGGCGCCGGCCGCGTACGCGGATCCGAGCCCGGCCACCGCGTCGCCCACCCCCTCGCCGACCGCGACGGCCGGTCCGAGCAGGACGGTGACGACCAGCCCGGCCAAGACGACGGCGCCGGTGAAGACGACCGCGCCCGTAAAGACGACCGCGCCGGTCAAGACGACCGCGCCCGCAAGGACAACCGCGCCGGTCACGACGACCGCACCGGCCCGGAACGGCGGTGGTGGCGCCCCGGCGACGACCACGCGGGCCGGCAGCTGCGCCACCGGCGCCCAGACCCAGCAGGGTGGCGGCCAGCAGGCTGGCGGCCAGCAGGGTGGCGACGCGGTGCTCAGCGCCGAGCAGCGGGTCAATCAGGCCCAGGTCGCGCTGGAGAACGCCGAGGACGATCTCGAGGGCACCACGATCACCGCGCCGATCGCCGGCCGGGTGCTGTCGGTGTCGGGCAAGGTCGGCAGCCAGGTCGGTTCCGGTTCGACGTTCATCAGCCTGGCCGATGTGTACGACATGCAGGTCAGCGCCGATTTCCCGGAGGCCGACGCGGACCGGCTCGCGGTGGCGCAGAAGGGCACCGTCACGCTCGCCGACCGGACGGCGGACAGTCTCGGCGCGACCGTCGTGCAGGTGGACCCGGTGGGGACGAACGACGGCACCCTGGTCCGCTACGGGGTGGTGCTGTCGTTCGCGGACGCCCCGGACGACCTGCTGGTCGGGCAGAGCGCCGCGGTGCGGGTGACGACCGGTTCGGCCGGGAACGTGCTGCGGGTGCCGAGCACCGCCGTGCACGATGTCGCCGGGGACAGCGCGACGGTGCTGCGCGACGGCGCCGAGGTCACCGTCGGTGTCGGGCTGCGGGGCGACCAGTACACGGAGATCACCTCCGGGCTCACGGAGGGTGAGAGCGTGACCCGGTCGTGGTGACCTCAGCGGGCTCCCAACCTCTTCATGGCCAACTCATAGGTAGCGTTGATATCCCTTTCGGGTGCATCCCGATAACCGAGGTTCCACCTCCGTCGCCGAACCCCCGGCCGCCCGGCCGACCCGGGTCCTGGTGGTCGACGACGAACCGAACATCTCCGCGCTGCTCTCGGCCACGTTGCGCCTGGTCGCCTTCGACGTCCGGGTGGCCGGGTCGGGCCACGGCGCGCTGGCCGCGGTCGAGGATTTCGACCCGGACCTCGTCGTGCTCGACGTGATGCTGCCGGACCTGGACGGCTTCGACGTGGCCCGGCGGCTGCGGGCCGCCGGGCGGAGCACGCCGGTGCTGTTCCTGACCGCGCGGGACACCGTCGAGGACCGGGTCGCCGGGCTCACCGCCGGCGCCGACGACTATGTCGCCAAGCCGTTCAGCCTCGAGGAGGTCGTGCTGCGGATCCGGGCGATCCTGCGGCGCAGCCAGCCCGAGCTGGACGCCGCGCCGGACCCGGCGGTGCTGCGGTACGCCGACCTGGAGCTGGACGAGGACGCCCACGAGGTGCGCCGGGCCGGCCGGCTCATCGACCTGTCGCCCACCGAGTTCAACCTGCTGAAGTACCTGATGGTGAACTCGGGCCGGGTGGTCAGCAAGGCGCAGATCCTGGACCGGGTGTGGAAGTACGACTTCGGTGGCGACGGCCGGATCGTGGAGTCCTACGTCTACTACCTGCGCCGCAAGATCGACAAGACCGATCCGCCGCTGATCCACACCGTCCGCGGCGTGGGGTACGCGCTCAGGATGCCGCGCGGCGACGAGTGAGGATGCGGCGGTGGGGTCACTGGACCCTGCGCTCGCGGCTGGTGCTGGTCGTCGGCGCGCTGGCCGCGGTGGCGCTGGTGCTGGCCAACGTCGCCGGTCTGGTGCTGATCAAGAGCTACCTGAGCGACCGGATCGACGAACAGCTCACCGGGATGGCCCGCCCGTTCGCGATGGGCAGCCGCCCGGAGTCCCCGCCGGTCAACGGCTTCCCCTCCTGGCGCGCGCAGCGGCTCGGCGCCGACCAGGTCATGTACGTCTACACGGCGGACGGCGGCCTGGACCCGTCGCGGAGTTCCACGGCGGACGCCTCCCGGCCGCCGGTGCTGCCGCTCGCGGACGTCCTCGCGAGGACGGACGGCGGTCCGTACACCGTGACCGCGGCCGACGGCGGTGCCGAGTGGCGGCTGCGCGCGGTCGCGATCCCGGACACCGGCGGAGCCGCGGTGATCGGGGCCTCGATGTCGGAGGTCCAGCAGACCGTCGACCGGCTGCTGCTCATCGACGCCGGTGTCACGCTGCTCGTGCTGGTGCTGCTGGCGGCCGGTGCGGCGTTCGTGGTGCGGCTCGGGCTGCGCCCGCTGACCGGGATGCAGGAGCTGGCCACCGCGATCTCGGCGGGCAACCTCTCGGGCCGGGTCGCCGACACCGACCCGCACACCGAGCCGGGCCGGCTCGGCGGCGCGCTCAACCTGATGCTCTCGCGCATCGAGGCCGAGGTCTCCGCACGTACGGACTCCGAGCACCGCCTGCGCCAGTTCGTCGCGGACGCCTCGCACGAACTGCGCACCCCGCTCACCTCGATCCGCGGGTTCGCCGAGCTGTACCGGCGTGGTGGTGCCCCGCCGGGGCCCCAGCTCGACGAGACGATGAGCCGGATCGAGGGCGAGGCCGGCCGGATGGGCGTGCTGGTCGAGGAGTTGCTGCTGCTGGCCCGGCTCGACGAGAAGCGCCCGCCGAGGCTGCGGCCGGTGGACCTGCTGGAGATCGCCGCGGACACCATCCGCGACGCCCATGCCCGGGTGCCGGACCGGCCGGTACGGCTGGCCGGGCTGGACGACGACAGCGACACGTTCGAGCCACCCACGGTGCTCGGCGACGAGCACGGGCTGCGGCAGGTGGCGACGAACCTGGTCGCGAACGCGCTGCAGCACACCACGCGACCGGCGCGGGTCGTGGTGCGCGTGGGCCGGGTCGAGAATCATGTGCCCCGCCCCGGGACGGTCAGCTCGGGAACGGTCGCTCCGGGCGTACCGATGGCTGTTCTGGAGGTGTCGGACGACGGCCCGGGCGTGCCCGCCGAGCACGCGCCGCGGGTCTTCGAACGGTTGTACCGGGCCGATTCCAGCCGGAGCCGCGCGAAAGGCGGGGGATCCGGGCTGGGCCTGTCCATCGTGGCGGCGATCGTCGACGGGCACGGCGGCTGGGTCGAACTCGACCCGTCACCCGGCGGCGGCGCGACGTTCCGCGTGCTCCTGCCGGACCACGCTTCATAGGTGGCTCCGAGGTTACGCCGAACCTCCCTTGAGGGGGCGTCGCCAGACTACCCGGCATGCCTGCCCCCCGCCTGGGTTCCCTGCGCCGCCCCTCCGTGGCGGTCAACGCCGCCTTAGGGCTCCTGCTCGCCGGTGGCGCCTTCTGGGCGTACGAGACGTTGTCCGGCCCGGACACCGGCACCGCCGCGGCCGCCTCGACCCGATCCGTACCCGTCCAGCAGGGCACCGTCACCGCCTCCGTGTCCGCCGACGGCTCGCTGGAGAGCGCCAGCTCGGCCAGCGCCAGCTTCGTCACCGGCGGCACCGTCACCAGCATCTCGGTGAAGGTCGGTGACAAGGTGAAGAAGGGTCAGGTGCTCGCGAAGGTCGACCCGGCCGCGGCGAACCGGACGCTGGACGCCGCCGAGGCCGACCTCGACGCCGCCCAGGACTCCCTGGCCCGGGCCGAGGACGCCGGCTCCGACACCGGCACCGCGGAGAACGAGGTCACCCAGGCCCAGCTCGCCGTGAACGAGGCGGAAGCGGGCGTGACCGGCACGACCCTGAAGGCGCCGATGGCCGGCACCGTGGTCGCGGTCAACGGCACGCTGGGCAGTTCCACCGGCTCCACCTCGTCGAGTGGCGGCGGTCAGCAGGCCGGATCGTCCGCGGCGACCGCGACGAGCACCAGCGACGGCTTCATCGACCTCGCGGACCTGAGCAAGCTGCAGGTCACCGCGCCGTTCGCGGAGGCGGACGCGACGAAGCTCAAGGAGAAGCAGACCGCCACGGTCACCTGGAACGCGCTCAGCGGCACCGAGCAGAGCGCCAAGGTCGTCGCGGTCGACCCCCAGGCCACCACGTCGAACAGCGTGGTCACGTACGGCGTCACGCTCAGCCTCGACAAGGTGCCCACCGGCGCCAAGCCCGGCCAGACGGTCTCGGTCTCCGTGGTCACCGGCGAGGTCACCGACGCGCTGTACGTCAACTCCGCGGCGCTCACCTCGGTCGGCAACCGGCACACGGTCACCGTGCTGGCCAACGGCGTCGAACAGACCCGCTCGGTCGAGATCGGCCTCGAGGGCGACCAGGCCACCGAGGTCACCTCCGGGCTCACCGCCGGCGAACAGGTCGTGATCAAGACGACCACCACGTCGACCACCGGCGGGAACACCGGCGGCGGCTTCGGCGGCCTGACCGGTGGTGGCGGCGGCCCCGGCGGCGGCGGCTTCCAGGGTGGCGGCGGACAGGGCGGGCCCGGCCGATGACCGCCCCGGTGCTCGACGTCCGCGAACTGCGCAAGATCTACGGTACGGGCGAAGCCACCGTGCACGCGTTGCGCGGCGTGTCCCTCACCGTGGACCGCGGCGACTACGTGGCGATCATGGGCTCGTCCGGCTCCGGCAAGTCGACGCTGATGAACATCCTCGGCGCGCTCGACGTGCCGACCTCGGGGGAGTACCTGCTCGACGGCGTGGACGTGAGCAAGCTCGCCGACCGGCAGCTCGCCCTGGCCCGCAACCGTCTCATCGGGTTCATCTTCCAGGCGTTCAACCTCATCCCGCGTACGAGTGCGGTGGCGAACGTGGAGCTGCCCCTCGCGTACGCCGGGGTCAAGCCGCGCGAACGCCGCCGCCGGGCGATGGCCGCGCTGGACGTCGTCGGCCTGGCCGAGCGGGCCAGGCACGAGCCCAACCAGCTCTCCGGCGGTCAGCAGCAGCGGGTCGCGGTGGCCCGGGCCCTGGTCACTGAGCCGGCCCTGCTGCTCGCCGACGAGCCCACCGGCAACCTGGACTCCCGCTCGACCGACGACGTGCTCGAGGTGTTCGACCAGCTCAGCGCCGCCGGCCGGACGATCGTGCTGATCACCCACGAACCCGAGGTCGGCGACCGGGCCAAACGCCTGATCCGCCTCGTCGACGGCGACATCGTCATGGACCGCCGCCAGGCGCCCATCCTCTCCCTGGCAGGACGGCACTCCCTGTGAGCTTCTTCGAAGTGGTGCGGTTCGCGCTGCGCGGGCTGTCGGCGAACAAGCTGCGATCCGCGTTGACCATGCTCGGCATCCTGATCGGTGTCGCCGCGGTCATCCTGCTCGTCGCAGTCGGCAACGGCTCGGCGAAGGCGATCAGTGACCGGATCGAGGCGCTGGGCACCAACACGATCACCGTGATGAGCGCCGGCCGGGGCGGCTCCACCAGCACCGCGCTGACCACGGAGATCGCCGGCGCGCTGGTCGATGCGAACCTGGCTCCCGACGTCGCGTCCGTCTCGCCGGTGGTCAGCGCGTCGGCCACCGTCACGTACGAGGGCACCGACCACGACGTCAGCAGCTTCGTCGGCACCACGCCGGGCTGGTTCGCCGCGTCGAACACCCCGGTCGGCACCGGCTCCGGGTTCACCGCCGACGACGAGGCCCAGGGCCGCCGGGTGGTGGTCATCGGGCAGACGGTCGCGGAGGAGCTGTTCCCCGGTGTCGACCCGCTCGACAAGCAGGTCACCGTCGGCGGCGCCCTCTTCACGGTCGTCGGGGTGCTGCAGGAGAAGAGCTCGACCGGCGTGCAGGACAGCAACGACACCGCGGTCGCCCCGCTCTCCGCGGTGCGCCAGGTCCTCACCGGGTACGGGTCCCTGAGCTCGATCCTCGTCGAGGCCACCGACCCGGGCAAGGTCGACGCGGTGCAGTCGCAGGTCTCCACGATCCTCGACCAGCGGTTGCCGACCACGGGGTCGAGCACGCCGTACCGGATCCAGAACGCGTCCCAGCTGCTCGCGACGCAGACCGAGACGGCCGACACCTTCACCACGCTGCTCGGCGCGGTGGCCGCGATCAGCCTGCTGGTCGGCGGCATCGGTATCACCAACATCATGCTGGTCACGGTCACCGAACGGACCCGTGAGATCGGCATCCGCAAGGCGCTCGGCGCGCCCCGCCGGGTGATCCTGACCCAGTTCCTCATCGAGGCCACGCTGCTCAGCGTGCTCGGCGGGGCGCTGGGGGTGGCGACCGCGCTGATCGGCAGCAGCTTCGAGATCGTCGGGGTGAAACCGGTCATCGTGCCCAGCTCGGTCGGGCTCGCGCTCGGCGTGTCCATCGCCATCGGACTGTTCTTCGGCGGGCTGCCGGCCAGCCGCGCCGCCCGGCTGCGCCCCATCGACGCGCTGCGCTACGAGTGAGGACCGTTGTGACCCCTTCGAACGACGACACCGCCGTCCTGCCCGCCCCCGAGCTCGCCTCGCGGTCCGAGGCCGGTGCGGGCCTCGCGGCCGAGCTGGCGAAGGCCGCACCCCGGCGCTGGCACAACCGCGGCACGGTCTACCTCGGCGCGGCGGTGCTGCTGCTCGGCGGCTTCGCCGGCGGCCTCCAGGTCCAGAAGAACTACGGCACCGCCGCGACCGCGGGTGGCCGGAGCGCCGGCGCTCAGCAGGGCGGACGCGGCGGTTTCAGCGGCGGCGGCTATCCCGGCGGCAATGTCGGCGGCCAGAACGCGGGCGGCCAGAACTCCGGCGGCGGCGCGGCACCCGGAGCGGCGGCCCCTGGGGCGTCCGCTGCCGCCGCCGGGCCGACCACCGGCACGGTCAAGCTGGTGGACGGCACGACCATCTACGTCGAGACCACGGACGGCACCGTGGTGACGGTCCGCACCAGCGGCGACACCGACGTGCGGACCGCCTCGGCGGGCAAGCTCAAGGACGTCAGGACCGGCGACAGCGTCACCGTCCAGGGAGCGGCGGACCCGGACGGTACGGTCACCGCGTCGACGGTCACCAGAAGCAAGTAGCGCCTCAGAGCGGCCGGACCGTGAGGATCTGCTCGGCCCGTCCCACCGCGCCGTGCACGTCGTGCAGGGTGGTGCTGGTCAGGCCCTGACCGTCGGGGCCGAACACGACCGTGGTGTCCAGGCCGACCCAGCGCCCGGTGGGTTGCCGGTGCAGGTGGACGGTCAGGTCGAGGTTGGGGAACATCCATTCCTTGGGTGACTCCCGGACCGCGATGCCGTTGGCCGTGTCGATCAGCTTGGCGAACTCCGCGAGCGGGCTCACCGGCTCGCCGGCCACCAGCTCCGTCCCGGTGGTGACCCAGGCGATGCCCCGGCCGGGCCGGACCTCGCCGGCCGCGCGGGTGTCGATCGCGCCGATGTAACCGCCCGGCCAGACGTCCGACATGGGGTGCCGGGGCAGCGCCGCCGGGTCCGGCAGGGCGTCCGGCGCGCCCCCGGCGACGGCGGTGGTGTCGTGCCGGGCCATCCGCCAGAGGCGGGCCCGGACCGCCGGCCGGCCCCGGGCGACGACCACGGCCTCGAGCAGCTCGATCGTGCGGCCCGGGCGCAGCACCTCGACGGTCAGATCGAACTCGCCGACCTCCAGCACGCCCAGGATGTCCATGCTGATCCGGCCGATGACCAGGTCGTCCGGGCCGCGGGCGGCGGCGTGCCGCTGTGCCTCGTGCACGATCAGCCCGGTCATCGGTGCGATGTGCTGCTCGTCGGTGGCCCACGCACCCCCGGTCAGCTCGGTCGCCAGGAACCGGTGCCCGCCCACGCGGCGGAAGAAGCTCGTCACCGCCCGAGCCTATCGGCGCGGGTGATCAGCGCAGGTCCCGGAACGTCGCGCGGATGTCGGCGACCAGGAGTCCGGGTTGTTCGAGCAGCGCGAAGTGCCCGCCCCGGGCCACCTCGCCGAAGAACACGAGGTCGGTGAAGCGGCGTCGCGCCCAGCGGTGCGAGCGCCGGACGTACTCGCCCGGCATGACGCTGAGCCCGGCCGGCACCGTGATCGGCGCTTCGACGGTGCCGGGGGCCGTCCAGTTGCCGCGTTGCTGTTCCCAGTACATCCGGGCGGCGGACGCGGCGGCGTTGGGCAGCCAGTACAGCATGATGTCGTCGATCATGTCGTCGAGGGAGAACAGCTTCTCGGCGTCGCCGTGTTCGCCGTGCGAACCGCCCACGTCCTGGAACATGGCGTAGATCCACGACGCCAGACCGGCCGGCGAGTCGGTCAGGGAGTATCCGATGGTCTGCGGCCTCGTCGACATCTGCTGGGAATACGCGGAGAGCTCCTGCCAGTAGTGGCCGCTCTCCTGGAGCATCGCGCGCTCGGCGTCGTCGGCCCCGGCGATCTCCTCGTCGGTCGGCGCGAACAGCGCCATGTTCAGGTGGATGCCGGCCAGGCCGATCCCGGTCGTCTGCTGCAGTGCGGCGAGCTCCGCCGTGACGACGGCGCCGAGGTCGCCGCCCTGGGCGAACCACCGCTGGTGGCCGAGGCGCGCCATGAGGGTCGCCCAGGCGGTCGCGGTCCGGCGCAGGTTCCAGCCCGGCGCGGTGGGGTGCCCGGAGAAACCGAAGCCGGGGAGGCTGGGGATGACCAGGTCGAAGGCGTCCCCGGCGGATCCGCCGTGCGCGACGGGGTCGGTGAGCGGGCCGATCGCGTGGCGGAACTCGAGCACCGAGCCCGGCCATCCATGGGTCAGCAGCAGCGGCCGGGCGCCGGGCACCCCGGACCGGATGTGCAGGAAGTGGATCTCCAGGCCGTCGATCGTGGTGGTGAACTGCCCCCAGCCGTTGAGCAGCTTCTCGGCCCGGCGCCAGTCGTAGCCGGTCGCCCAGTGGTGCACCAGCCGCTGGATCTTGTCGAGCGTCGGGCCCTGGGCGGTGCCGTCCACGGTCTCCTTGTCCGGCCAGCGGGTGCGCAGCAGGCGTTCCTGCAGGTCGGCGAGGTCCGCGTCGGGGATGTCCAGAGTGAACGGGGTGATCATGTCGGCGTCCTCAGATGGCGGTTGACGATCCCCGATCAGGATCGTCCTGGCAAAGGATGATCCTTATATGGGACGATCATGTCAAGGTAAGATCCCGGCATGGGTACGACGGAGGGCATCGAGGCGGAGCTGGGCTGGTCGCTCCACACCATGTACGCGGGATTCGGGCGGACCGCCTCCGGCGCCGTCGCGGGGGTCCCGGGCGGCGCCCGCGGTTACCAGGTGCTGGTCGCCGTCACGACCGAGCAGGCGTCGTCACAGGTCGCCCTCGGGCAGCGGCTCGGCATCGACAAGAACGCGATGACCCAGGTCGTCGACGGGCTCGAGCGGCAGGGGCTGGTCGAGCGGCGCCCGGATCCGCGGGACCGCCGGCGCAGCCAGGTCATCCCCACCGGTGCGGGCCGGGCCCTGCTGGTCACCACGCGGGCGGCGCTGCGGGGGGTCGAGGCGGCCCTCATGGGCGACCTGTCCGCCGAGGAGCAGGCCCAGCTGCGGCACCTGCTGGCCCGGGTCGCGCGCGGTGCCGGTGGGGCCGAGGCCTGCGGGACCTGACCGGCGAAAAGTGTCGACTCATGCACTGTTGTTGATGTGCGGGCCGCCACCTCCCTAGGCTGATGCGGATCGATCGGCATCTACCCAGGGAGGTGGCGGGTATGGTCACTCGGCCTTCCCCCGGTCAGGACGTCCTCGCGGGACGGGCGGCGCTGCTGTCGGCCGTCGAGGCCCGGCTGGCCGCCGGTGGCGGGGTCGCGCTGCGCGGGCCCGAGGGCATCGGCAAGAGCGCGCTGCTCGACGTCGTCGCCGCCACCGCGGCCGCCCGGGGCGAGCTGGTGGTCCGGCTGCGGCCCGCGGAGGCGGAAAGACTGCTGCCGTACGCGGGGATCGCCGACCTGGTCGCGCAGTTGCCGCCGGACGCCGCCGGGGCGCTGCCACCCGCGCACCGCACGGCCCTCGCCGGGTTGCGCCGCGGTGCCATCCCGCGGGCGGGCGCCCCCGCGCTGGCCCGCCGGCTCGTGCTGCCCGGCCTGCTCGCGCACTGTGCCCGCACCGCGCCGGTGCTGCTGGTGCTCGACGACGTGCAGTGGCTGGACGCGGAGTCGGCCGGGTTCATCGGTTTCGCCATGCGCCGCGGGGCCGGCCCCCGGGTGCGGGTGGTGGCCGCGCAGCGCCATCCGGGCGGCACCGGAGCGCACCGGGCCGTCCGGTTGTGCCCGTCGCCGGTGGCCGATCTGGTCGTGCCGGCGCTCGGCCCGGACGAGCTGACCGCGCTGCTGGAGGCCCGGGGCCTGCCCTGCCGGACGGCCACCCGGCTGCACGAGGCCAGCGGCGGCAACCCGTTCCTGGCCCTCGCGCTGGCCCGGGCGGTCGCCCCCGGGCCGCAGTGGCGGGCCGCGCCGCTGCCCGAGCCGGTGCGGGCCGTGCTGCGCCGCCGCCTCGACGCGGTGCCCCCGGTGGTGGCGTCGACGCTGCTGGTGGCCGCGCTCGCGACCGAGGCGAGCACGCCGACGCTGGTCCGGGCCGGGCGCGAGGACGCCGCGCGGGACCTGCGGGCCGCCGCCGTGGCCGGGATCGTCGAGCTGGACGGCGAGGTGGTCCGGTTCACCCCGCCCGCGCTCGCCGTCGTGCTGGCCGAGGACGCCGGGGCGGCCCGCCGGGCCGGGGTGCACGACGCGCTCGCCGACGCGGCCCTGGACGAGACCGTCGCGGTGCGGCACCGGGCCCTGCGCAGCGGCCGCCCGGACGCCGACGTGGCCCGGGATCTGGTCGCCGCGGCCGGGCGGGCGCTGGCCCGCGGTGCCGGGCGCACTGCCGCGGAGCTGTACCTGCTCGCCGCCGACCGGTGCCCGCGCAGCCTGGCCGCCGAGCGGTTCGACTGGCTGGTCGCGGCCGCGTGCACCGCCGCCACGGCCGGGGCCCCGGAGATCGCCGGCCGGGCCGCGGAATCGGTCATCGCGGCGCCCGGCGCCCCGGCGGCCGACCGGGTCCGGGCCCGCCTGGTCCTGCTCGACCTGGCCGGGCAGGCGCTCGCCGACATGGGTGAGACGTTCGCCGCGGCGCTGCACGACGCCGGCCCGGACCCGGTGCTGCTGGCCCCGGTCCTGTTGCGACAGACGTGGGCCGCGTTCATCGTCGGCGACGTGGACGGTGCCGCCGGGCACGCCGCGGCGTCCGCGCAGGCCGCCCGCCGGGCCGGGGACACCACGACCGAGGCGATGGCACTGAGCGCGCTGGCCCAGTTGCAGCGGCTGCGCGGGGAGGCGGTCTGGCACCGTACCCTCGAACGCGCCCTCGACCTGCCGGCCCCGCTCCTGCCGGGCTGGCTGCACATGAGCCCGCGGTATGCGGCGGCCCGGTTCGCCATGATGGACGACCGGCTCGACGAGGCCCGCGCCGAACTGCTCGTCCTGCTGGCCTTCGCGGAACGCGACCGGGCCGGCGAGGCGCTGGTCGAGGTGCTGCGCAGCCTCTCCGAGGTGGCCACCCGGGCGGGCCGGTGCCGCGACGCCCTGGGGTACGCCCACCGGGCCGTCGCCGCGGCCGGGCGGGCGGGGCTGAGTCCCGGCCCGACCTGGTACACCGCGGCCGTCGCCGAGCTGGCCGGGGGCAGTCTCGCCGCCGCGGCCGGGTACGCGCGCCGGGGCGTGCGGGCGTCGGAGCAGGAGGGTGACGGGCTCTACCTGCGCCGGAACCTGCACGCGCTGGGCCAGGCGGAGGTGCGCTCCGGGGACGCCCGTGCCGGGGTGGCCGCGCTGCGGCGGCTGCGGGACCTCAGTGGAGCCCCCGACCCGATGATCGTGCGCTGGCAGGGGGATCTCGCGGCCGGGCTGGCCGCGCTGGGGGAGCACGGGGAGGCCGCCGCCACGCTGATCGAGGCCCGGCGGGCCGCGGCCCGCCTGGGCGCCGGCCCGGCCCTGGACGGCTATCTGGACCGGGCCGCGGCGATGGTGCTGTCGGAGAGCGGGGAGCCGGATTCCGCGGTGCGGCTCTCCGAGTCGGCGGCCCAGCGTTTCGAGGGTCTGCACCAGCCGCTCGAGCAGGCCCACGCGCTGCTGGTGCAGGGCGGTGCGGAACGCCGCCGGCGCCGTTACGCCGCGGCCCGGGTGGCGATCGGCGCGGCGCTGGCCATCTTCCTCGCCGCGGACGCGAAGCCGTGGACGGAGCAGACCGAGCGGGTGCTGGCGCGCACCGAGGGGAGCACCGCGCCCCCGGCCGACGACCTGGGGCTGACCGGCACCGAGGCGCGGATCGCGGGCCTGGTGCGCGACGGGGCGAGCAACCGGGAGATCGCGTCGCAGCTGTTCCTGAGCGTCAAGACGGTCGAGGCGACGTTGACGCGGGTCTATCGCAAGCTGGGGGTCCGCTCCCGCACCCAGCTGTCGCAGCGCCTGCCCGCGGGGGTGTCCACATCGGATCACGCAGCTTCGTGACCTGCGTCGCAGCACCTGAGGGCTTATTAAGCTCTGTAGTGGCGCAAAACACCTCGGAGCGCTGACCAGCACAAAGACCACGCAGAGTGACCCGCGCAACACGGTTTCCGTGGCCCCGGTCACTTTCCTCGCGAGGGTTTTACCTGGGTGATTTGGCGATGACGCGAGCCTCGGCGACGCTGGTACTCGACGGCGATGACGCCTCGACGTGACTGCCCGTGAGGAGACGCACGATGCCACTGAAGACCATGATCAAAGATGTCCAGGTAACCCTCGCCCACCGCCGCACCGAGCGCCGCGCCCACCGTCAGTTGTGCGCTGAGCTCGCGGCCTTCCAGACCCCCGCGGAGCGCGCGGAGCTCGACCTGATCCTCAGCCGGCACACCCCGGAGGAGACCCACCAGATCCGCGAGATCCTCAACGACCAGGACTACGAACGCCAGCGTGCCTGGCCCGCGGGCAGTGCTTATAGTCGCTGACCGCGACACCGCCAGACGAGAAGCCCCCGGCCGACGGCCGGGGGCTTCTTTGTTACACCCCGCGACCGGTGGCCCGGTGCAGCGTCGTCCGGGACAGCAGAAAGGCCCCGGCGCCGTTGCCGGGGCCTTCCTGAGCCGGTGATCAGTCCTGCTGGTTGTCGTGTGCCTTGAGGCTGCCCGCGTGGGCCTTGGCCGACGGGTCCTTGCGGGTCTTCAGGAGGCTGGCCACCGTGGTGACCGTCAGGACCACCAGGATCACGCCGAGCGAGACCGGGGTGCTGATCTGCGGGGCGTCGTGCCAGACGTCCTCGTGCAGCCAGTGCAGGACCAGCTTGGCGCCGATGAACGCGAGGATCAGCGACAGGCCGGTCGAGAGGTAGACCAGCCGGTCGAGCAGGCCCTTCACGAGGAAGAACAGGGCGCGCAGACCGAGCAGGGCGAACGCGTTGGCGGCGAAGACGATGTACGCCTCCTCGGTCACGCCGAACACCGCGGGGATCGAGTCGAGCGCGAACAGCAGGTCGGAGCTGCCGATCGCGATCAGCGTGATGAACAGCGGGGTGGCCATGCGCTTGCCGTCGATGCGGGCGAACAGCTTGCCGCCCTGGTACTCGTCGGTGACGGGGAACAGTCGCTTGCTGGCCTTGACCAGGACGTTGTCGTCCACGCTGGGATCCTGGTCGCGGTGCCGGAACAGCTGCACCGCGGTGTAGATCAGCAGCAGGCCGAAGATCAGGAACATGAACGAGAACAGCGACAGCAGCGTCGCGCCGAGCGCGATGAAGATGACCCGCAGCACCAGCGCGATGATGATGCCGAAGGTCAGCACCTCCTGCTGGTATTTCTCCGGCACCGCGAACGTGCTCATGATGATCACGAAGACGAAGAGGTTGTCGACCGACAGGCTCTTCTCGACGATGTAGCCGGCGAAGTACTCGGTGCCGTAGTCCCACCCCGCGACCTGGGCGAACACGACACCGAAAGCGAGTGCGACGGCGATGTAGAAGACCGACCAGGCGGCGGCCTCGCGGAACCCGACGGCGTGCGGGCGCAGCACGCCGAGGGTCAGGTCGAGGGCGAGCAGGGCGACGATGACCCCGATGGTCAGCGTCCAGCCGAGCGCGGTGACCTCAAGCATGAGGGAGGAACCTCCGGACGTCGTTGCAAGGGATGTGCGGGGTCGTGATACCCACAAGAATCCCTGCTCAGACTGGGAAGATCCTGAAAAGGCGCAGGTGGAAGCGTCTGACCTTTAGATCAACTGACCAGGAACGAGCGCTTGGACAGCCCCATCCAGAAACCGTCGATCGGTTGCTCGGTGCTCTGCTCCGGGTCGCTGGACGCGCCCAGGGTCAGGAACATCGGGGCGAAGTGCTCGATCGTCGGGTGGGCGTAGGGCATGCCCGGGGCGAGGCGGCGGAAGTCGGCCAGCTCGTCCACCGCGCCGCGGGAGAGCACCTCGGCGGTCCAGGCGTCGAACTCGCGCGACCAGCCCGGGGCCTTGGCGTCCTCGCTCCAGTCCCGCAGGAACGGCAGACCGTGGGTGGTGAAGCCGGAGCCGACGATCAGCACCCCCTCGTCGCGCAGCGGGGCGAGCCGGCGGCCGAGGTCGAGCAGGCGGTCCGGCTCCAGGGTGGGCAGTGACATCTGCAGGACGGGGATGTCGGCGTCCGGGTACATGACCGTCAGCGGTACGTACGCCCCGTGGTCGAGGCCGCGGTTCGTGCGCGCGACCCGCTCGGTGTCGGGCATCAGCTTCTCGATGCGTGCGGCCAGCTCGGGGGCGCCGGGCGCCTTGTACTGCGTCTCGTAGTACCGCTGGGGGAAGCCGCCGAAGTCGTAGACCAGCGGCACCGGCTCGGTGGCGCCGAGCATCAGCGGGGCCGACTCCCAGTGCGCGGACGCCATCAGGATCGCCTTGGGGCGCGGCAGGCCGGCGGCCAGTTCCTGGAGCTGGGCGACCCAGGTGCGGTTGTCGACCAGCGGCGGGGCGCCGTGACTGATGAAGAGCGCGGGCAGGGTGCTCATGGGTCGCCTCCGTTGATGCTTCAAGTAACTGACTCCACGGTACGACGTTTTAGTTGAGCCGTCAACTAAACCAGGACACCACGTACGGATGTTTTTCGGCCAAATAGTTGACTCATGTCTAGTAGGCGTTGCGCATCTAGTCCCGTGAATGCCAAACTGCCTCACGTTGCCAGTCCGATGACCCCGGGGGAATCCGTGTCGCTTGCCGACGACCTGTACCTGGCCGCCCACGACACCGTCCGCGCCCGCTGCGTGCTCACGCCGGCGACGCTGGGCCTGGGCCTGGCCGGCGCGCTGCTGGGCGAGCTCGTGCTCTGGCGCCGTCTCGAGATCCACGACGACCGCCTGAGCGTGGTCGACCACCGGCCCACCGGTGACGTGGCCAGCGCCGCCGTCCTCGACCAGTTGACCCGCGAACAGCGCCGCGGCGTCCGGGACTGGATCGCGTTCCTGTCCACCGGTGTCGCCACCGACCTGGTCGCCCGCCGGCTCACCCGGGCCGGGCTCACCCGGCGCACCGTCCGGCGGGGCCTGTTCGGCTCCCGGCTGAGCTTCGACCCGGTCGACTCGGTCGTCTCCGGGCTGCCGGCGACCCGGATCCGGGTCGCCGCCGAACGCCGCGAGCTGCTCGGCGTACCCGATCTCGTGCTGACCGGGCTGGTGTTCGCCACCGGCCTCGACCAGCACGCCCTGGCCACGCTCGACCCACGCGGGCGCGACCACCTGCTCGACCAGTTGCGCCGCCGGCTCCCGCCGCCGCTGCAACGACTCGTCGGCCACGCCGAAGCGGCAGTGGGCGACGCCGTCATGGCCCGCCGGGCCTGAACCCCTTCCCGAGGAGAACCCCTGTGCCACACCCCACTTCCACCGGGCCCGCCCGGCTCTCGACCGCCCTGGCCCGCGACCGGCTCGGTGTCGCCGCGGTCGTCTTCTTCGTGATGTCGGCCGCCGCGCCGCTCACCGTCGTCGCCGGCGTCGTCCCCACCGGACTCGCGGTCACCGGCCTGCTCGCCGTCCCGGTCGCGTTCCTGGCCGTCGCCCTCGTGCTGGCCGTGTTCTCGATCGGCTACGTCGCGATGGCCCGGCACATCGCCAACGCCGGAGCCTTCTACGCGTACGTGGCCCGCGGCCTCGGCCGGCCCCCGGGGGTCGCCGCTGCCTGGGTCGCGCTCGCCGCCTACAACAGCTTCCAGGTCGCGTCGTACGGAGGATTCGGCGCGATCGCCGCGCCCCTGTTCGCCGGCTGGTTCGGCGTCGAGCCGCCCTGGTGGGCGATCGCGCTGGCCGCCTGGGCACTCGTCGCCGTGCTCGGCGTCCGCGACGTCGCGGTCAACGGCAAGGTGCTGGCCACCCTGCTGGTCGCCGAGATCGCCCTGGTGCTCGTGTTCAGCGTCGCCGACCTGGGCACCGCCGGCTTCCGGGCCTCCGGGGCCGCGCTCGACCCGGGCAACCTGACCGGGGCGGGTGCGGGCGCACTGCTCGTCATGGCGGTCACCGGCTTCGTCGGGTTCGAGCAGTCCGTCGTGTTCAGCGAGGAATCCCGTGACCCCCGGCGCACGGTGCCCCGGGCCACGTACATCGCGATCACGCTCATCGCCGTCCTGTACGCGTTCTCGTCCTGGACGATGATCTCCGCGGCCGGTCCCGGCGTCGTCGGCCGGGCCGCCGCCGAGGGCCCCGAGCTGTTCTTCACCCTCGCCGCCGGGCGCCTGGGCGGCACCGCCGTCGACCTCGGCCACGCCCTGTTCCTGACGTCACTGGTCGCCGCGATGATCTCGTTCCACAACATCATCGCCCGGTACACGTTCTCGCTGGGCCGCGAGGGCGTGCTGCCCCGCGCGTTCGGCCGCACGGTCCCCGGCACGGGAGCGCCCAAGAACGGCTCGCTCGCCCAGTCCGCGTTCGGCCTGGTCGTGATCATCACGTACGCGGTCCTGGGCTGGGATCCGCTCGTCCAGCTGTTCTTCTGGGGCGGCACGACCGGCGGGATCGGCGTGCTGCTGCTGATCACGGTCACCTCCGCGGCGGTGCTCGCCTACTTCGCCCGCGACCCCGGCACGGAGAACGTCTGGCGCCGGATCGTCGCCCCGGTGACCGCGACCATGCTGCTGGCGGTGATCACCACGGTCGCCCTGACCACCATCGCCACGCTGTTCGGCGTCCCACCGGGCTCGGGCCCGACCTGGGTGGTCCCGCTGGCACTCGCGGTCCTGGCCGCCGCCGGTGCCGCCTGGGCCGTCATCCTGCGCCGCGTCCGCCCGGAGGTCTACAAGGGCATCGGCTGGGGCGCCCGCAGCCGCAGCTCGTTCGGCTTCCCGTTCCTCGGTGGTGGCGCATGACCGGCGCCATCCGCCCGGCCCGGCCCGCCGAGCTCCCGGCGATCGCCGCGCTCATCGCGCTCGCCTTCGACGACCTCGACCAGAACCGGTCGCTGGTCCCGGACGACACCGACCGTCTGCGCGTCATGACGGACTTCTTCGCGCTGGTCACCGACGCTGCCCCGGCCGCCGGCACGATCGACGTCATCCCCGGGCCCTCGGGTACGCCGGTAGCGGCCGCCGTCTGGTTCGACCGCACCCGGACGGCCGCACCCGATCCGGCGTACGAGGGCAGACTCGCCGCCCTGGCCGGCCCCCGCCTGCCCGCCTTCCAGACCCTCGACCGGCTCCTCGGCGAGCACCACCCGGCCGAACCGCACTGGCACCTGGCCTTCCTCGCGGTCCACCCGGACCATCGCGGGTCCGGCCTGGGCACGTCCCTGCTGCACCACACCCACGCCCGGCTCCGGGTGCCCGCCTATCTCGAAGCGACCAACGAGGACAACATCCGCCTCTACCGCCGCCACGGATACCGGACCCTGCACCCGTTCGCCATCCACCTCCCCGACGGCACCCCCTTCTACCGCATGTGGCGCGCGGCCCACCTGATCTGATGCCCCGGTGCTGACATCGACGGGGGTCTGCCCCCAATGTGCCGGGGTGCTGGTGACGGTGGACGAAACGCCCCCGTGGTGCGGTTCCTGCGAATGGAATCTCGACGCCTTCGCCCCGGACGGCGGCAGCTGGTTCGGGCGGCGGATGCTGCGGCTCGACCGGCGGGCCGGGTTCCGGGCCGACCGGGTGCTGGCCGGGCTCGACGAGAAGGCCGTCGGGCGACGGGTGACCGCCGGGCACGTGGTGCTGCTGGCGGTCTCCCTGGTCCTGGGCGCCGGGGTGCTGGCCACGGCGGCGGCCGGGATCTGGCTGATCGTGACCGGCCGGCTGCTGCCGCCGATCGCCGCCGGCGCCGCGCTGCTCGCGCTGGCCTGGGTGCTCCGGCCCCGGCTCGGCAGCCGTAAGGAGGCCGTTGCCGGGGGCTGGGTGCTGGACGCCGGCCACGCGCCGGCGCTGGTGGCGCTCGTCGCGCGGACAGCGGAACGGATCGGGGCGCCGATGCCGGACGTGCTGGTCGTGAACACCGAGTTCAACGCGTCGGCCGCGGTGGTCGGCTGGAAACGGACGAGGGTGCTGCGGCTCGGACTACCGGTGATCCTCGCCCTGACCGAGCAGCAGCTCGTCGCGGTGATCGGCCACGAGCTCGGTCACCTGGCGCACGAGGACGGGCTCCGCCGGCTTCTCGAGCAGCCCGCCCGGACCGTCTTCGGCGCGCTCTCCAGGATCGTCGCCCCGCCCCGGGGCAGCGCTGAGGACAGGGGACTGGCCGGCCCACTGCCGCTGCTGTTCGCCACGTGGCAGGTCGTGGGTGGGCTGGTGTCGTTCGTGCTGTTCAGCGCCCACGTCGGGATGTTCCTGCTCGCCGCCGGGCAGGACCGTCGCGCGGAGGTCCGGGCCGACCTCATGTCGGTCCGGGCCGCGGGGTCCCGGGCCGCGATGGAGGCGCTCGACGTCCTGGTCCTGCTGCCGGGGCTGACCGACCTGCTGCACCCGCGCGTGCCGGCCGGGGAAGCGGCGCGACGGTGGCGCGACCTGCTCGCCGACGTGCAGCAGCGCCGGGCCGGGCTCCTGCCGGTGCTGCGCCAGCTGTCCATCCGGGAGGACGCCTCGCTGCTGGCCGATCATCCGCCGGCGGGCCGTCGCCGGCAGTGGGTGGCCGCCCGCGCGTACCTCGACCCGGCGGTGGTGGTCACCCCGGTGGAGGCGGAACGTCTCCGGGCCGAGCTGGCGCCGCTGGCCGAGCAGATGGTCCAGCTGATGCGCCGGGACTGACCCGCCCGGCGCGCAGGGTCCGCAGCGCGGAGGTGGTGGCGAGGGCCCAGAGGACGAGGAGCGGCTGGAAGAGCAGGCGGACCGCGCGGGCGGTGTCGGTGGTGAGGCCGAAAGCGTCGCGGTGCTCGGTGAACTGGGCGATGTTGCCGGGCAGGACCGCGACGAAGAAGGTGGCCACGACGGCGCCGAGGAAGCCACGGGCGGGTTGCCGCCAGATGGTGAGCAGGGCCAGGCCCAAGGCGAGCTCGGCCATGCCGGAGGCGACGACGACGAAACCGGGGTCGAGCGGGAGCCAGGGCGGCACCTGCGCGCGGAAGGCGTCGCGGGCGAAGGTCAGGTGGCCGGTGCCCGCGACGATCAGGAAGATGCCCAGGACCGCCTGGCCGACCTTGCTCAGCATGCGGTGATCCTTGCACGGTCGTGGGGGGGGGGGGGGGGGGGGGGGGGGGGGGGGGGGGGGGGGGGGGGGGGGGGGGGGGGGGGGGGGGGGGGGGGGGGGGGGGGGGGGGGGGGGGGG